>NZ_QUOU01000001.1:1200000-2400000 GCF_003390335.1 Thalassotalea euphylliae | reverse complement strand
TTTAATGGGTTAATTAACTTCTCCAACTTTGTCTCAATACCTTTGACCTGCGCTTGCCATTGGTTTTCCATCAAAATCGCTAAGCTTTCATCTGCCACCGCACATGCCAGCGGGTTCCCCATAAACGTTGGACCATGCATAAAACAGCCCGCCTCACCGTTACTAATGGTTTCAGCAATATGCTTGGTGGTCAGTGTTGCCGCTAGCGTCATATAGCCACCAGTGAGCGCTTTGCCTAAGCACATAATGTCTGGTGTGATATTTGCCCATTCACTGGCAAATAACTTGCCTGTGCGGCCAAATCCCGTTGCAATTTCATCAACGATCATCAGCACTTGGTATTGATCACAGAGCTTTCGACATTCAGCCAGATACTGCGGATGATAAATTCGCATGCCGCCAGCGCCTTGCACAATCGGCTCGACGATAAACGCGGCGATTTCTTGGTGATATTGTTCAAATAGCGCTTTTAACGGCAAGATATCTTCCGCTTGCCAGTTTTCACCAAATCGAGTTTGCGGCGCATCGGCAAAAAAGTGTTGGTTTATCGAATCGGCAAACAATTGATGCATACCGTTGACTGGATCACAGACCGACATTGCCGCGAAGGTATCCCCGTGGTAGCCATTTTTTACCGTTAACAGCTTGTTCTTTTGTGGTTTACCTCGGCTATGCCAGTACTGGATTGCCATTTTGATGGCCACTTCAACAGCTACTGAGCCGCTATCGGCTAGAAATACTTTTTCAAGGCCATCTGGTGTTAATTGAACGAGCTTTTTACACAAGGCTATTGCTGGTTCATGGGTCAAACCACCAAACATCACATGTGCCATTTTTTCCAGCTGGCTTGAAACGGCTTGGTTGAGGCGAGGGTGATTGTAGCCATGAATAACGGCCCACCATGAGGACATACCATCAATCACTTGCTGACCACTTGCTAATGTTAAATGCACGCCACATGCACTTTTCACTTGATAGCTAGGCAGTGGCTGGGTCATTGATGTGTAGGGGTGCCAGATATGCTCACGGTCGAAAGCTAAATCACCTGTGTATTTATTGTTCATATGTTAACTTGTTATTCTGGTCTGCGTTGACATCTTTTACTTGGCGGCTAGACTACTCCTAAATTTATTCGCTGGCAATACAGCAACGACGGGCACACTATGACAGAAAATTTATCTCATGTTCGACACAATTGGACACTTGATCAAGTAAACGCGTTATTCAATAAACCTTTTAATGATTTAATGTTTGAAGCACAAACGGTGCACCGTCAGCACTTTAATGCCAATGAAGTGCAAGTCAGTACCTTGTTGTCGATCAAAACAGGTGCTTGCCCAGAAGATTGTAAGTACTGCTCGCAAAGCGCTCGCTATAAAACTGATATTGAAAAAGAGCGTTTAATGGAAGTTGAAAAAGTGCTGGAAGCGGCTAAAAAAGCGAAAGCTCAAGGCTCTACACGCTTTTGTATGGGGGCTGCGTGGCGCAATCCCAAAGAGCGTGATATGCCTTATGTGACCGACATGGTAAAAGGCGTTAAAGCACTCGGGTTAGAAACTTGTATGACTTTAGGCATGCTGTCTAAAGATCAAGCCCAGTCACTGCAAGCAGCTGGGTTAGATTACTACAATCACAACTTGGATACCTCGCCAGAGCATTACAACCAAATTATCACCACACGTACATACCAAGATAGACTCGACACGTTAGACAATGTTCGCGCTGCCGGGATGAAAGTATGTAGCGGTGGTATTGTTGGCTTAGGTGAGGAAGCCAATGATCGCGCCTCGCTGCTTGTCCAACTGGCGAACTTACAACCACAGCCTGAGAGTGTGCCAATTAATATGCTCGTTAAAATTGACGGCACACCGCTTGCTGATGTGGCTGATTTAGACGAGTTCGACTTTATTCGTTGTATTGCTGTGGCGCGTATTATGATGCCCCAAAGTCATGTGCGCTTATCAGCGGGTCGTGAAACCATGAATGAACAAATGCAATCTCTGTGTTTCTTGGCCGGTGCCAACTCAATTTTCTATGGCTGTAAATTACTCACCGCGGCAAACCCAGAAACCAACCAAGATGTTGCCTTGTTTAATAAGCTAGGTATTAATACCGAGACCATTGAATCTTTGGTTGATGATGGCAGTGAAGAAAAGAAAATTCACACCGCGCTCAGTGAACAAGAAAATCAAGATCTGTTTTACAACGCTGGCTAGTTTGTCAGATTAGCGCAGTCAATGAAATTCAACTTTATTGCTGAGCGATTGGCTCAGCAAACTGAGCATAATCGCTATCGCCAGCGCGTGACCATTGAGGGAGTTGCTGGTCGTACTATCCGTATTGATGGTAACGCGTACCTAAATTTTTCTTCTAACGATTATTTGGGCTTGAGCAATCACCCAGAGATCCAAGCCGCACTGAGAGATGGCGCTAGTAACTATGGTGTATCGGCCAGTGCTTCAAGTTTGGTTACCGGGTTTAACTATGCGCATCAAGCACTAGAAGCAACTATTGCTGAGTGGCTAGGGCGTGAACGTGTGTTATTGTTCAATAGTGGCTTTGCTGCAAATCAAGCGGTCATGCATGCACTTGGTCAACAAGATGTGCTCTTGCTACTGGATAAACTCTCACATGCATCTATTATTGATGGAGCATTGGCGTCTTCTGCAACCGTAAAACGCTTTCGTCATAACGACTACCTTCATTTAGCGAAGTTATGTAATAACGCGCCTCAACAAGACAAACTGATTGTCAGTGAAGGGGTGTTTAGCATGGATGGCGACGAAGTGAATTGTCATCAACTGTGTGAAGTTGCAACGCAGGCAAATGCAATGTCATACCTTGACGAAGCTCACAGTATTGGCATAAAAGGCGATCTAGGACAAGGCATAGCGACAACAGAAGTTGATATAGTAATGGCGACCTTTGGTAAAGCATTGGCAACCAACGGGGCATTTGTCGCGTGTAGTGAATCGCTGCACGAATACTTGATTAATTTTGCTCGCCACTATATTTATTCAACGGCAATCTCGCCAGCTATTGCTTGGGCGACAAAGCGTAGTATCGAATTAGTGCAAACGGAAAAATGGCGACGAGAAAAGCTACAAAGTTTAACTCGTTTATTTAAAACGTCGTTAAATGATGACATCACTTTGTTGCCAACAACGTCTTCGATTCATGCCATTAATGTACAAAGTGAAACAAAAGCACTGGCGGTAAGTGAACAATTAAAGCAAAAGGGAATTTGGCTAACGGCAATACGTCCACCGACCGTGCCTAAAGGTACTTCGCGGTTACGTGTAACCATCTGTGCAAACCATAATGATAAGGATATCAAATATTTAGCAAAATGTTTAAATGAGGTATTGGTGTAGATGCCAAATACGTTAAACCAAATAAAAATCGCTAAATCGTTTGATTCAGCAACTAATTCCTACGATATTTCAGCGCGATTGCAGCGTTATACGGGCAAGCATTTAATGCCTTGGCTTCCTGAGCAGCAAGCGTTAACTGTTCTTGATTTAGGTTGTGGTACAGGCTTTTTTACTGAATTGCTATCGAGCAACTTTGACCGCGTGATTGGCGTTGATATCTCCAACAAAATGCTAAATTACACCAAAAGCCATCGTCAGCGTGTTAATCACTTAGTCGCTGGTGACGCCTATCACTTACCTTTTCAAGACAATAGTGTTGACTTAATTTACTCGAACCTTGTTATTCAGTGGTGCGAAAATTTGTCGCATTTGTTTAACGAGATATTTCGTGTACTAAAACCCAGTGGACAATTTGTTTTTACCACTTTGCTCGATCAAACTTTGCGTGAATTAAAATCTGCTTGGGCGCAAGTAGACAACGATAAGCATGTTATCAATTTTAAAAAAGACATCGACATTAAAACTCAGCTGAGTAAGCAAGGTTGGCAGCTATCAAGCCACCATGTGCAAGATGTGATTTTAGAATACGAGAACGTGTTGCATTTAGCGCGAGAATTAAAAGGCCTAGGGGCTAATCACGTCCCTAAAAAGCAAAATCGAGGGTTGGCAGGTAAAGATAAATGGCAGCAAATGACAAAAGCTTACGAGGACTTTGTTGAGCCAAACGGCATTTATCCCGCCACCTATCGCGTGTTTTCTGGGCTTGCTGTTAAGGCAATTAGCTAATGTTATTGGCTAAAATGATTACTTAAAGAAACTATACTGCGTAAGCAACGAAAATCACTGAATAACGATAGCTAAAAAATGACTCAACACCTCTTTATCACCGCAACAGATACCGATGCAGGTAAAACCCTTGTCGCTTGTGCGCTGACTTCATTATTGGCAAGAAGCAATAAAGTCGCCTGTTTTAAACCCATTTCAGCGGGGTGCGAGTGGCAAGCTGGTGAGCTAATCAATGAAGACGCGAAACAGCTGCACCAAGTGGCGAATTGTCAACAACCTATGGCCAGTGTTAACCCCATAGCGTTTGAGGAGCCAATAGCGCCACATATTGCAGCACAAACCTTAGATAAAACCATAAACTGTGCTCAGGTCGTCAGTCACTTTGAGGCCATCCAGGCATATTCGCCAGAAATTATCGTCACTGAAGGGGCTGGAGGTTGGCGTTTACCGCTCGGTAATGGTGAATACTTATCTGATTTTGCCCAGCAAACACAGCAGCAAGTGATACTTGTCGTTAATATGAAACTAGGTTGTTTAAATCACGCAATACTTACCTATCAAGCCATTGAGCAAGACGGATTGCAGGTTGTCGGCTGGGTTGCCAATTGTATTGAGCCTATGGCTTATCAAACAGAGAATATAAACGAATTAATCAACACTTTTTCTGCCCCTTTGTTAGGGAAAATACCTCACGTAAAGGATATGCAATCGGCCGCTAAATGCTTAGATGCTCAATTGCTAAGGCGCTAGTAAGAAGATGATACAGGTATAGTCACCTTTACTTTCTGGTCTTTTATTTTCTCGTTTTAGCCAATTTTGACAAACACGCCTGTGCAATAAAGCCAGAGCGAGATGTATATTCTTCGCTTTTGCTTACCCGATCATCAATTTGGCTGATCAGTAGCTCAGGTAGTGTGACGTTGATTTTGTGACTTTTCCCGAGATAGGGTGTGACATCAATATCAATCAACATCCACAGTACGTTACCGTCAATCGGCGAGCGATTAATTAAGTCATCTAACGAGCTCGCTGAAGGAATAGGCTCTTTGTACTCGGCCAAAATCATTAAGTGCGATGTTATTCTTGCTTTAATGTCGTCAAAGCCTTGCGCGATTGCTGTGCAACTGAGCTGACAACCCGGTAGGTCTGGAACTGACACTTCAAAACCATTTACTTCAACAGCATTCACTTCAAAATTATTAGCGCTAATTTTTTCAAACCGAATTGGGTAAAGCACTTTACTAACTCCTTGTAGTTTATTTTTCATACTAACTCTAATAACCCTGTTGCACAATAAGTAAATAACCCCTATAACTCCTTGGTTTGCAGTGGAAATAACTCTGATAACTCTAAATGAGTAAATGGTAATAACTCTGGTAACTCTATAATTTTAACAAGTAAATACTTACTTATCGTTTAGATATCAAGTTTCAATAAAAGCATTAAAGAAAGAAAATATTCGTTATCGGCTGGCTAAGTGAAATATTTATAGGGTTATCAGAGGCGCTTTTTGAGTGTTGTGAAATCTTTTGAGTCGTTTGAATTTTGCGTAAAGCATAGGTGAAGACACAGCTAACTCACCAAGTCGGGTAGTCGTTAACTAAAAGAACGTTTTAGCCATAGACATTCAGCCCTGTATCAATAGAATTGCACAGCGAGTTTGAATCAGTGCTAGAAACTTTGATTAGCGTAGTGAAACTTAATGCTGTTAATGCCAAGTATTAGCATTTGTTTAACGTTCTCACCGCCAAAAAATGATTACCTTTGTACACGTGTCTGTTTGAGTTTTATTCCGTTATCCATCCAAACATTAATCCCAAAAGAAAGAGAAAGTCGTTGAACGCTTTAATGCCCAAAAAACGAATTAGTTCTGAACACAACTTTACAACTGGCTTTACCGAGAGTCGTAAGTGATCAAGTTACTTATCGTCGATGAACAACCGATATTTCGAGAAGGTCTGATTTATCGGATCAGTTTTGAAGCAGAAATTAACGTGAGCGGCGAAGCTGCTAATAGCCGTGAAGCACTCACATTGTTAACGTTAAATGCTTATGATGTCGTTGTCATTGATATATCAATGCCAAATATTGATTGTATTCATCTACTAGAGGCGATTAAAGATCGCAACTTACAATGTAAAGTGGTAATGCTAAGTATGTATAACAAGCGTGATTGCATCTTAGCGGCAATACGTTATGGTGTGGCTGGCTTTATGCTAAAAAACGTGACGAGTGATGAACTGGTTGATGCGATAAAAATCGTCGCGAAAGGCAAGACCTATTTTAGTGGTGAAATTATCGAAGTGATGTCCGAGCAGCTCTCTGCAGGGACATTGGCTGATATTACTCACCGAGAACGGTTGGTTTTGCATTTAGTTTCTCAAGGCTTAAACGAGAAGTGCATTGCAATAGAGCTTGGCATCAGTGCTAGAACTGTAGAAACTCACAAACGAAATATCAAACGAAAGCTGGGAATTGACTCAACCATTGGTTTGGTTCGATATGCCATGGAATGCGGTTTAGCTGGCTAAACCGCAAACAAAACGGTCGCTGTACAGCCTTGCTGTACATTGTTTTGCAAAGAAAATTGCCACTGATAGCGTTTACAAATATCTTCAACAAGCTGTAAACCAATGCCAAAGCCTTCATAACCTCTCGCTGTGGCATTTAAGCCAACGCCGTTATCAACTATTTCCAGCTTTTGATGGGTAATGAATACGCTAACGCTACCTTCGTGGGAACAATTGATGGCGTTGATCGTGATGTTTTGTATCAGCACTGTCATTAGCAGTGGCTCAACCGTTAACTCGAATGGTGCAAGTAGTTTATAGTCCAAGGTAACGTCATTAGCATGCGCTTTGGCGTGTAGCGGTGAGAGTGCCTCGCTAATAAAGGCTGTATTAATTACTGTAAGAGAGCTTTCTTTGGTTTTATTTCTCGCTAGCATTAAAAATGTTTGCGTTAATTGCGCCATGTTATTCAACGCATCGTCAATTCGCCCACACTGTTTTAACACCATAGGTACTTCACTGGCGCGCAGCAAACTCGTACAACCTTTGATAACCGACATCGGAGTGCGCAATTCATGACTCACGTAGCGCGTAAAGTTTTGCTCTCGCTCTATTGAGGCCGCTATGCGTGTACGATACTGGTTAACCGCAGTAAGTGTTAAATGAGACTCAAACGTTTCGCTTCCTTGATGAGTGAGTGCCAAATTATCGAATGATGTGTTGTTTTCAAGTGCTTTAGCCAACGCAATAAACGGTAACGTAATTGCCTCTAATGTGCTAATGATCACTCTGGCAATAATAAGAAAAATAACGAGTCCCATCACAAAAATACTAATCTCGAGAAGGGCGATGTTGAATTCGTTAACTTCAACAATGCCGATACGCTCTACTGCATAGGTAATTTTATGGCCAGTGGGCGTATTGGTGAGTTGAGCAAAGACATTAAGCTCAGAATCATCTTCAAAGAAAAAATTGCTAACTCCGTGCCAGTCCTTGTCTAATCGCGGTTTTAACACAGGTGGTAGTTGGTCGTAACTGTCATACAAGGTGACTAAGGAATCGACCGTGATAATGCCTGTATCGCCATTTTCATAGTGGGCTAAGTAATCTGGCGCAACGTATTTCAAGCGCTCAATGGTGCTGGAATCTTCCGTGAAAAGCAGTGCTAGATTAAACACTAAGGTGTAAAACACTAAGAGTGTAAACGCTCCCCAAAAATAAACTTTGCGTATTTTACGGCTGATGGGCGCAGTGTTTTTCATGTTTCACCTGAAATTTGATAGCCTAGTTTAGGAATGGTTTTAATGACGTCAACAGCAAACGGTTTATCAATTTTTACTCTAAGTTGATGAATGTGTTTGCGTAATACATCTTGTTCTGGCGGTTCTTCAGGCCATAGCATTTGTTCAATTTCACTGCGACTGACTAAATTAGGCGCGCGCTCAAGCAGCAACTTGAGAATTTTAAAGCAGCTGGGGTTAAGTTTTATCTCGGTATTATCGCGCCAGACTTGATATGTCTTTAAGTCGAGCCTAATACCGCTTTGATTAATTTCATTGTTAAACCCGTTACCACAATGTCGCCTAACCAAACTATTGATGCGCGCTTCAAGCAGGGCGAGGTCAAACGGTTTAACGATGTAGTCGTCAGCGCCTACGTCAAACCCCAAAAGCTCGTCTGAGTGTGTATCTCGAGCTGTTAGCATAACAATCGGCGTATTGTCACCGTCGGCTCTCAGTGCTTTACATACGCTGATCCCGTCAATGCTTGGCAACATCAGATCCAATATGATGCAATCGAATTTTTCCGTTTGCGCTAGTTGTAAGCCGTGTTTGCCATTGGCGGCGTAGTCAAGCACGACACCTTTTGCTTCGAAGTAATCGAATATCACCTCGGCGATTTGCTGGCTATCTTCTATGAGTAATATCTTCATTAGGGCAACGTTTTGTGGTTAAAAGCATTGAAGCATTAGTCTTTCAGAAGTCTGTTTGAGTTCAATACAATTTTTTGAAAGTTTAAATTCTTGTTCAAGCTTGGTAAGTGCATGATGTTGAAAAACTAATAAAAAAGTAGAGCGCATCGCGAGTAAATTGCTTAACTCAGCGTGTTGAGTGATGAGTTGCGCTTGCCCTTTGGAGTAAAACCGCGCTGAAAAAGGGCGTTTTTGCCAATAAAACAAGGCGGTTTCTTGTTGAAAACTTCTGTCTTTACCCAACAAATCTGCCGCTGTTGATTTTGTTGTCAACCCTAAACTGTAACTGGTTAACACCACTAACATAACGAGTAATGTTAAGGATGCAAATAGGTTAGTGGCGAGGCTGATGTTTCTCTGGCGGGCGAGCAGCAGTGCCATCGCGCTAAATCCAGGTAACACATAGGCACTAAGAATGTTGCCGGCGAGTGTAAACAACAGCATAGGAGCTAACATCCAGGCAATTAAATAAGCATTAATGCCAGCAACATTTGTCGGCTGTGCATTTTTTTGTAGCGAATTTATTGGCGGTGAAGCTGTTTGATAGGATTGACTGTCAGTATGAGTATGCGCTGCTTTTTTGGTACTATTGAGTGAAAAGATCCTTTTTATTAAACGTTTACCCGCTAGCGCAATCAGAATAAATGACCAAGGAAATGCAGCGCCGAGCCAGAAAACCCAGATCATGCCTTTGGGCTGATCATGAGCAGAACCATACAAATCGCCACTCCATCCCGGGACTAAAAATCGTTGAAAATGCTCACCGAGAATAAAGTACTCAACAAAGCCAGGTGTGCGAACTTCCGCCCAGATGTACCAAGGTAAGCAAACCGCAAGAAATACCCCCATTCCTTGTCGCCAAGGCAGGCAACGAATCGCCTTCTTAAACTGGCCTTGGCTAATACTCCATGTGACTAACGCAATACCTGTAATAACTATTGCTACAGGCCCTTTAACTAGCATACCTAGGCCAAGTGCACCGAAAAATACTAGGCCCCAAAGCTTATTAGCCGCTGTGTAACAGTACCAATAGCTGATCATGGCCAGCGTTGTTACGCACAATAAGGCACTATCAGTCATCACCATACCGCTGGCGACAATAAAGCCTAAACTTGAGGACAAGATAACAACAGCGAGAAGGGCAGTTCGGGAAGCGCTAACTCGTTCAGGTGTAATAAAGCTGCTAGCAAAGTGATACACCATTAACAGTGTCACTAAACCACAGGCAAAATGCGGTAATCGCGCCGAAAACTCAGAGACGCCAAACCAAGAAAAACTCATTGCCGTCAGCCAAGTATGCATTGGTGGTTTACCCCAAAACGGCTCATTGTAATCAAACTGAGGTGTGACCCAATTCTGAGTTTCGAACATGATGCGCGCGATTTCACCGTACCTAGCTTCCGTGGTGTCAAAAAGCGGGTATAGCCCCAATGAGGCAAGCCGCAACAGCAGTATTGAGGCAACCAGTACTAAGCACCAATGCAAAGGATTGTTGATGATATGTTTCACTGAAAAGTACCGTTGAGAAGCGTAAATGTTATCCATGTTGCTGCATTTCACTCGGTATTGCTTGCGCGCTACTTTCAACATCCATTAACAAGTATATCGGGCGCTTTTTGCTTTCAATAAACACACGGCCGACATACTCTCCTAAAATCCCTATGGTGAGTAATTGAATTCCGCCAAGGAATAGTTGAATAAGCACTATGGTTGGGTAACCGGCAACTGCCTCGCCAAATACCAGTGTTTTGAACATAACCCATAAGCCATAGAAAAATGCGACAAGGGATATGGCGCCTCCCAACCAACTCGCCATTTTTAACGGCCGCACACTAAAGGCCGTGATCCCCGATAAGCCCAATCTAACGAGCTCAAGAAAAGACCACTTGGTTTCACCAGCGGCGCGACCGGGTCGATCAAAAGTGATGGTTGTTTGCTTAAAGCCAGGCCAAGACATAATGCCTTTCATGTAGCGATTGCGCTCTGGCAACTGCTTGATATGATCAACCATACGGCGACTGAGTAGACGAAAATCACCTACGTCACGTTCAATGGGAACATCAGATAAGTGATCAAGCAGCCAGTAATAGGTGCTGGCACAAAAAAGTTTGATTTTTGATTCGTCATGGCGAATGCCTCGTTTCATATTAACCACGTCTGCGCCTTGTCGCCATGCTGCTAGCATTTGCGGAAGCAAGCAAGGAGGATCTTGCAGATCGGCATCCAATATCACCACGCATTCGCCGCAAGCGTGATCTAAACCCGCGGTGAGTGCGGCTTCCTTACCAAAATTTCGGCTCAGGTTTAAACACTCGATATGTGCTGTTTGCGTTGAAAGTGTTTGCATAATTTGCCAACTGTTATCGGTACTCCCGTCGTTGACATAAATGATTTCCACTTGTTCGTTTGGTAAACGCGCCAGCTCAGTAGACAACTCGTGGTGAAATAATGGCAGTACTTCTTGTTCATTGTAGACAGGCACAACAATACTTAGGGTAGTGTTAAATTGACCAGCCATATTCTCTTTGGCTAACTCTATATCGACGATATTCATAGTGACTCTTTTGGGCTCATTTAAGCTAAATCTGGGCTTACCCTAATTCACTTAGTGTCCAAAAAATGTCACAGCTAACATTATTGATCGTATTAGTCGGGGCGAGGCTGCTGTTTATGCGTTAAAGCCATACTCGTTAGCTAGGAGAATCCCAAACACAGGCTAAGTGTTATTTGACATTTTTTAGACTAGCTCAGCATTACGCTTTGGTGATTAATACCTCAAGAAGAGAAATTAATGACACGAGAGTTTTATAAGTTTTTATCTGTTGGCACTATTGGCTTTATTGCTGATAGCCTTTGCTTTACTGCACTACAGTTAATGGGCAACGATTTACTATTAAGTCGCCTAATCGCATTTTGGTTGGCGGTAAATGTTACTTGGCTCGGTAATAAATATTTTACTTTTGTTGATAATGATGGCCACAGTCACTCTGGGCAATTAGCAAAGATTAGTCGAGACAAAACGGCATCAATGCAACAGCAATGGCTACATTATGTGTTTTATTGTCATCTGTCTGGTTTGCTGAATATCAGTGTTTTCTTCGCAGCCAGTTTGATTTTACCGCTAAGTGTGAGTTTTGTTTTGGGCATACTCGTGGGTACGGTAAGTAACTTTTGGTTGTCAAAATTCGTCGTATTTGCAAAAGCTTCGGTGTAAAAAATAAGGCAAGTCAATATAACAGCCTTGTATCAAGCGTTAATGATAGATAAAAAATTTTGAGGGAAAAGAAGCTACTTAGTAACTATGTTACCCGCAATAACAGGGGGGACATAGCTTACCAAGTAGCTTACAGGTGCAGCTGCGGTATGCGCTGATTTAAACCTTAAATTGGTTGATCAGCCCAGATAGCTGCTGATTAGTTGCGGCCAATTCGTGGCTACTTGTCATTGTCTGCTCACCACTTTGTGTAAGTCCAGTGACGACTGATTGGATGTTATTCATATTCTGACTAACTTCCTCGGTCACTGCGCTTTGTTGTTCAGCAGCCGTGGCAATTTGATTGTTTAGATCGTTAATATCTGTAATTGACTGCGTCATGTTAACCAAGAATGCCGATACTTTGTCGGTGTTGTCAGAAGCGAGTTTACAGCTTGATTGCGTTGCGTCCATGGCTTTTACTGCATTGTCTGCATCATTTTGTACTTTCGTGAGAATCTCATTAATCTCTGCCGTACTCGTTTGTGTGCGAGAGGCAAGGGCACGTACTTCATCAGCAACAACAGCAAAACCTCGTCCTTGATCGCCAGCACGAGCTGCTTCAATTGCGGCATTAAGGGCGAGTAAATTCGTTTGATCAGCAATCTCACCAATAACAGCAAGCACGTTTATTATCGCTTGGGTGTTATCGTTCATGGTATGAATGTTTGATGCTGCTTGTTCAATTTCTGCCATTAAACTATCAACACTTTGGTTGGTTGAATCGACAAGCTGCTGCGCGGCAATTACTTCCTGTTCCGCTTGATTCGTATTGTTAGCGGATTGGCTCGCATTTTCTGCAACACTGAATGCGGTGGCGCTCATTTCTGTAATGGCGGTTACCACTTGGTCTGTTTCGTTGGCATGCTCGCTCAATGCTCGATGATTTTGATCAGATTGCTGCGATAGATTAGTAATATTATCGGTAATGTGATTTGACGAAACGGCTAGCTCTTTGAGCATCTCCTGCAAGTAACCAATAAACTGATTGACTGAGTCCGCAATTTCTGTGATTTCATCTTTGCCTACAATCGTTAAACGCGAGCGCAAATCGGCTTCACCACTGGATAAACTCTTAATGCGCGTGTTAAGCATGGCAAGGCGAACCACGATACGATTGATAAACCAAATAAATGCGCCAATGGCCACGACTGTGATGATTAAGAGCAAAGCGATGTTTTGGCTAGATTTCGCTTCAAAGACTTCTTTGGTTGCATCCGTTAATTGTTGCTGTGCCGTGATAATATCACTCTCGTAAGCACCAGTGGCTATAGTCCAGCCCCAATCAGGGAAAACCTTACGAGCGTAAGCAATTTTATTTTCGGTTTGGTTAGTTGCAGGGTTGTTAAAAGCCATATCAACAAAGGCATCACTTTGGCTGCTCAGTTGCTTGGCGACTTTAATGGTGTTAGCAATACTGGTACCCACAATTGCAGCTTTCGGATGAGCCAATATGACCCCTTTGCTGTCTTGCACCCAGAAATAACCATTTTTACCAAACTTAGCTTTACCTATCATCGCTAGCGCTTGTGCCTTTTTTTCAGCTTGTAAACTGGAGATATACTCACCCGTCGATATGACGATATTTAACGGCTTAAATAATTTTGCGCCGGTAATTTTGTTTTCAACTTGATTGCTAACCGGATTTTTAAACGCGTACTGGGTGTAGCCAATATCACTGCTTAACGCAACATTTACGATATTTCTAGCGTAGTACACGCCATTGATATCGCTCGCGTCTTTGGCACTCTTGCCAATCATATCAGGGTTAATGCTGTGGGTTGTATAATTAATAGTGTCCACATCGTAACTAAACACATAGCGCCCGTTGCCCCAGCGATAGTTATTTAGAAAGGCATGAACATTGAGTTTTGCCTGTTTTTTTGATGCTGTATTTTTGTAGATGCTGTCTACGGTTTGATAAATGACAGTGAGTTCATCCGCAAGCTCTGCTTTGACATTTTCAAGGTTTGCTTGCTGATAGAATAGCTCAGCGGATAGTGTCACTGTGTCAAGTTGGCCTTTTAATTCGGCATGTAAGGTGTTCTTTACTGCCTCGCCAACATTTTCTGATGCTACCTGCAAGACAGTACTTTTTGTTTGTAGCGAATTAACGATTGAGACTGTGCCGAGAATGACCAAGGCACTAGTTGCAAACGCAATTAACTTGGTTTTTATACTAAAGTTCATAAGAGTTTCCAGTGAGAAATCCTTGTCTGATGTGAAAAAGGTGCTACCTGGCACTTTCTATATTCGAAGAATTAAAGAACGTATTTCGCTGACAATTGAAAGTCTTCGTAATTACCTGATTCAAAATGACATTTTGCGAACTCACCGCCAAGACTGAGGGGAGGCGTAATATTTTTTAATTGAATTCTCTCCCGGATGAGTACGGTCGGCATTGATAGCCTCAACTAACGAAACCTTATACTCATCGTCGAGATTAAAAGTGTCGCTTGCAACTGTAGGCGCACTGATTAATGCCGAATACGTTAACAAAGAAGGCAACGAATTTTTGTTCATAAATTACTTTGGTTGATCATAAAACGCGCGCAGTATACAGGAACAGTTTCAAAAGCGTAATTGGCAAATGTCTGATAACGACTACGGGTTTTCCCTTAGCCGGTTAAAGGAAAGTTATAGGTGTTAATCTTGTGTTATTTATAGGTTTTTAACTTGTTGTGATGGGATGTGATGGGAGAAACTAGATGCTAGCTATCTTTATGTCAAAAGAAGCTAAATAAACGTTATCAAGAATAAAGGAACGTTTATCTAGCTTTACATATAGTTCAAGTATGGCTTTTGGCTAAGCGCCACCAAGCATTACTTGCAGCTGCTTCAAAATCGCCAGTTCATCGGCAGTAAGCTGCGGCTTGTCTTGACAACGGGGATCTGTTTTTTGGATAACGTCGATCATTGGCCGGGTGATCGGAATGGGATCACAGCCATGACCCGTCTCACAAATAAGATCAAATTCTGGCTTAGCTTTTTGATGGCAATCTAAGCAATTACCACCAAATTTGTTTTTTACATCATCAAAGCCACGTGCAGTAAATTTATTACCTTGGGCCGAAACGGCTAATTCAACAAATTCCCAATCGTTAGTTGATGGATTCGTACCTTTCGGGTGTTTCACCATCACTTCTCCCGGAATAAGTTGAACGACAGAACCCGCTGGATAGGTGCCTTGGCCTTGCTCTGCAACCTTTACTGTGTCTTTTAATTTTGCCGGCATTAAGTTGTCGACAAAAAAGCCTCGCACTGGGGTCATCTCTGCCAAACAATTAAAACTCGTTTCATCAAAGCTCAGTTTAGAGCCTGCCTTAGCATTTTGCCCTTTATGACCGTCATTATGATCGGCAAGCACCGTCATTGGAGTCATGAGTAGTGAGCCAAGCAGTGTCAAGGTACCCAGTTTTATTGTGCTTAACTTTCTTGTGTTTAGCTTGCTTGTATAGCTTTTCAACATTAGATGAAATGTGTGCCCGAATTTCATACCGTTTCCTTTTAATTTAGTTTTTGAAGGCGTGTTAAAGCTTAACCATTAACTTGCCTTGATTACCGCCAGTAAAGAAGAGATTAAGGCCACTAATCGCTGCTGGTAACCCTTCGAGTACATGAGCGCGATATTTAATTTTCCCTTGCATGACATAAGGGGTGAGCTTAGCCAACAAGGCGGGAATGTCACCGTAATGATCTGGCATAGTGAAGCCCTGAATCGTCAATCGCTTTTTAATGACTTGGATCCAATTAGGGCCAAGATCAGGAACCGCTTTCGCGTAATCAGCGATCAAGCCACATACTGCGATGCGACCATGAGCATTCATTCGGTTAAACACGGCGTGTTGGATCGGTCCCCCCGTATTTTCAAAATAGACATCAACACCTTTTGGCGCTAAAGCCGCCAATTTAGCGTCGAGATCATCAGTTTTGTAATTAATTGCACCATCGAAGCCCAACTCATTGGTGATCCACTCGGCTTTTTCATCACTGCCAACCACACCAATTACGTTCAGGCCATCAGCTTTCGCCAATTGACCTACAATTGAACCAACAGAGCCGGCTGCGCCTGATACCACAATGGTTTCACCAGCTTTAGGCTTACCCACTTCAAATAACCCTTGGGTTGCAGTCATACCGGGCAATGCGAAGATAGATAAAACCGCTTCATCGGGTAAGTCATTTTGGACTTTGTTAAGGCCTTGGCCGTCAGTTTTGAGCATCTCAGTCCAGCCCAATAAGCCCATAACGCGATCGCCCACTTGAAAATCTGGGTGCTTTGACTCTATCACTTTACCGATACCGCTACTGCGCATCACATCGCCCAAGGCAACTGGCGGAATATAGCTTTCTGTATCTGGGCTCATCCAGCCAAACATGGCAGGGTCTAGTGACATATGCGTTTGCTGTACTAGCAACTCACCTTGAGCTAATGCAGGGCGCGCTAGTGTGACGATGTCAAACAATTCATCGGTAATAGGACCACCCGTTGGCCGTGCGATTAATTTAATCGCTGTGTATTCTTGTGCTGTCTCGTTCATATTATTTCCTTGTTTTTTCTGTGTTTGCTAAATCTAGGCAAACTGTGTTCTAGCAAGCTATGCCACTAATGCAGAAATAGGCTGTATTTTTTCAATCGCTTGTGTATTGATAAATTCATGGAAGCCATCTGCTAATTGCTCGCTTTGGCTTAACACTTGATGCCAAACTTTGATGCGGGTTTGACTATCAAGCTCGGTAAAATCTTTACGATCAGGTATCTTTTTCAGTGGCAATGACGCGACAAAAGCATCAGTAGGACAAATCACAACAATGTTGTCGTAATTACACTCGCGAACGGGGCGAGCTAAACTTTTATCAAACCAACCAGCGCGTAACGTTTGGCTAAAATGGGGATAAAGCACTAAGCCCGGGTTGTGAATTTTGATATCAAAGTGATAATCGACTATGCCACCATCGCGATACATGCCAGGTGGGCAGTCAGGTATATCGGCTATGCCGGCCATCACTATCGGAATAGAGCCTGAGGCAAGCAACGCTTGCTTTAAATTATCCGGTGTTAAGTAAGTAATATGAGTGGCGAACTCATCAGGGTCACTAATGGTCATATCACTACTGGCTGGTTGAAAAATATAGCGCTCATATTGACTGCGCAGCAGCTGGCGATTGACACGGTTTCTAACAAAACTGCTAACCAGACCTACACCTTGTGCGAGTTTGTTTTCACTGGCGACAAAGCCATTTGATTTTGCAACAACAAAGTGTGCTTTTCGTATGGGGTTATTAATAATTTCATGAACGCCATGCTCGCCAAGCACATTATCTAATAGCACGCGGCCTTTTTCGGTTATTTCGCCGGGGGTTGGCTTTTGCGAGTCATAAACGGTATTTGCGTAATCGGTTGCCAAGCGGGTAATTGCGGCAACAGGGTCTGACTGGCCAAAACAGGCAGCTCTAAATGCACCAGCACTTGAGCCCATGATATTTAACGGTGAATTCCTGTCTTTAAAAAATTCACCAAATAAGTATTTGTCTAACCCAAATAGTGTAAACCATTTGGGGCCGCCACTAGCACCTAAAAATCCCGAAAAAAGTGCGGCATTAAAGCCTTCACTTTGAATTGTTTTTAGGGCGCTGGCACCAGCGTATATTTGAATCATATTACTCCACGGTGGTAACTGGTTAACCCACCGCTAAGCGAGAGCGGTAGGTGATTGTTCGGTTGCTAAGCAGCCTCACTTTTTGCCGACGAACCTGCGGTGTTATTTGCGGCAAGCACACGCAGCTCTTTTCTTAAAATTTTACCGACGTTCGATTTAGGCATTTCATCAATGAAGACGATTTCTTTAGGCACTTTGTATTTGGTTAAATTTTCGCGCGCATGGGCAATCAGTGAATCTTGTGTTAAATCCGCTTGTTTTTTCACGATATAAATACGAATTTTCTCACCAGTTGCTGCACATGGGATACCGATAGCCGCAGCTTCTAACACGCCCTCATGCGTTGCCATCACTTCCTCTAGCTCATTTGGATAAACGTTAAAGCCAGACACGATAATCATATCTTTTTTACGATCAACAATGCGGAAATAACCATTTTCATCCATGGTGGCGATATCACCTGTTTTGAACCAACCATCTTCAATGGCTTCTGCGGTCGCATCGGGGCGATTTAAATAGCCTTTCATTACTTGCGGGCCTTTGACCCATAGCTCGCCTGGCTCTTCGATACCGACATCAACACCTTGCTCATCCACTAGGCGGATCTCAGTTGATGCCGCGGGTAACCCGATAGAGCCATTAAATTCCGTTTGATCGTAAGGACTGATCGTTACCATCGGACAGCATTCTGTAAGGCCGTAGCCTTCGAGTAGCCTCACGCCTGTGATATCTTGCCATTTTTCGGCAACCGGACGCTGAACGGCCATGCCACCGCCAAGCGCGGTCTTTAAACCCGAAAAATCAAGTTTTTCAAAACCAGGCGTATGAATAAGGCCATTAAACAAGGTATTAACGCCTGTAATTGCGGTAAAGCGATATTTGCTTAATTCTTTAACAAATCCTGGCATGTCTTTCGGGTTGGTAATTAACAAATTCGTGCCGCCGTACGCAATAAAACACAAGCAATTCGCGTTGAGGGCGAAGATATGATAGAGCGGTAGGGCAGTCACCATAATTTCCTGATTTACCTCAAACACAGGATTGGTCATGGCTTTTGATTGCTCTAAGTTGGCGACCATATTGCGATGCGTAATCATCACCCCTTTAGAGGGGCCAGTTGTACCGCCAGTGTATTGCAAGAAGGCAAGATCAGTTGGCTTTATGTCTACCGAAGTGTATGTGGCATTTTGTCCTGCTGAAATCACTTGGTTAAACTTCACTGATTGAGGCAGGTGATATTTGGGCACCATTTTTTTGATGTGCTTAACAACCGCATTAACCATAAAGCCCTTTAAGCCACCTAGACGATCACCAAGGCCGGTGACAATAACGTGTTTGACTTTTGTGTTATCAATCACTTCTGCAAGTGTATGGGCAAAGTTTTCAATAATTAGAATACCTTTAGTGTCTGAGTCAGCTAGTAGGTGCTCTAATTCTCGTGCCGTGTACAAGGGGTTAACATTTACCACGGTTAAGCCCGCCAATAAGGCACCAAACAGGGCGACTGGGTACTGTAAGCAATTTGGCATCATAATCGCGAATTTGTCGCCAGGCTGAAAATGCCATTGAGTTTGTAAATAAGCGGCAAAGGCACGTGCCTGTTCGGCTAATTCTTGGTAGGTGATACTGGCATCCATGTTAATGAATGCCGTGTTGTTCTGGTATTTGCTGGTGTAAGTTTCAAACATTTCCACCAACGAAGAATATTTGTCAGGATCGATTTCAAACGGCACCCCAGTCGGGTAGCTTTTTTCTAGCCACACTTTTTCCATTGCTTATCCTCTATCAAACGATTGTTGTAATTTTTATTTGTTTTTATTTTTGTAATTATTTTTTAAAGCTTTTTAGAACTTGTACTGTTGTTTTTCGCTATTCGCTGTCAGCTATATGTTGTTAGTTAACAGTTTTACCAGATGTCACTACCAGCGTTGGCTTACATATAGTTAGCTGGAAATTGAAAACACTACCTAAAACGCATTTTTTATCACTATTAACGCTAAATTCTAGATGCTTAGGTTTCTGGCTAACATGCCATTTTATAGCATGTTAGCCAGCGTACATTTGCAACTAGACAGTGTCAACATTGTAAGCCTTTACTGATGTGATGAGAATTGACTTATGCTGTGTAGACTAAAGGTTTTCTATAACACCTCAAATAGTCCTGCAGCTCCTTGTCCACCGCCAATACACATAGTCACAACCACGTATTTAACACCACGGCGTTTGCCTTCCAGTAACGCATGCATTACCAAACGGGCACCACTCATACCGTAAGGGTGACCAATTGAAATCGCGCCGCCGTTAACATTGAGTTTTTCTTTATCAATACCCAAGTAATCGGCGCAGTAAAGCACTTGTACAGCGAAGGCCTCATTAAGCTCCCAAAGGCCAATATCATCAATCGTTAGCCCATGGCGCTCGAGTAATTTAGGAATGGCATAAATTGGCCCAATGCCCATTTCATCAGGCTCACAGCCCGCTATTGCCATGCCGCGATAAGCACCAAGTGGCGCTAAACCTTTTTGCTCAGCAACTGACTTTTCCATTAACACTAGGGCAGCTGCGCCATCAGAAAGCTGTGACGCATTGCCGCCGGTAATACAACCACCTTCTTTAACGGTTCTAACTTGTGAGAGGCCAGCCAAGGTGGTGTCAGGACGGTTGCCTTCATCTTGGCTTAACGTCACTGCTTGTTTGCTAATCTCGCCCGTTTCTTTGTCTTGAACGAGTTTGGTGGTAGTGACTGGTACAATTTCGTCAGCAAATAAATTATTGGCTTGCGCTGCTGCGGTGCGCTGCTGAGAAAGTAGGGCGTATTCGTCTTGTGCTTGACGAGAAATATCGTAACGTTTAGCGACGACTTCTGCGGTATCTAGCATTGGCATGTAAATCGCTGGTGCATATTCTTTAACTTGTTCATCAACGGCGCGATGCATATTCATATGCTCATTTTGTACTAAGGTAATGGACTCACAACCGCCAGCCACGACCACATTCGCGCCATCGCCAACGATATGGTTAGCGGCGCTCGCAACGGCCATTAAGCCAGAGGCACATTGGCGATCGATAGTCATCCCGGGCACAGAGACAGGCAGTTTAGCAGCCATTGCGGCTTGACGCCCAAAGTTCATACCTTGGCTACCCTGCTGCATAGCGGCACCAAAAATACAATCGTCAACTTCATCACCGCTAATATTTACTTTGTCTAGTGCGGCATTAATGGCAATCGCAGCAAGTGAAGGTGAAGTCAAATCGTTAAAAGCACCGCGATAAGCTTTGGCAATTGGGGTTCGAGCAACTGAAACGATGACAGCTTCTCTAGCATTTGATGTCATACTTATCTCCTTAAAAAGTGTGTGGTCAGCATGTAAAGTCGGCTTGTAAAATTAATAGCAAATCGCATTAGCTAAGTAGCCGCTAGCTAGGCTGCATTGCTGCCATGGCTTTCGTTAGAAACTTCTCTGATTGCTTAACACCTGATTCAAGTGCCTGTTGCTGCTCAGTTGCACTAACCGCTTGCCATTGCTCGCGAATCGCTTCGGGCGATTGCTGCTCTGGCGATAAGAAAATACCGTCTGTTTCGTAAATCGTGGCAGTAGCATAGCCACCAGCACCGGCAGATAAAATGGTGCGATTAGGCGCATCGTCATCACACAACGTCAGTAGTCCCGGCGTAACATATTCGGGCGCCAACATGCCTAAAATATTTTCCGGCATTAGGTCTTCTGTCATTCGCGTACCAGCTGTTGGTGCAAGGGCGTTGACGCGAATATCGTGTTTAGCGCCTTCTAGCACTAACGTGTTCATTAAACCCAGTACAGCCATTTTCGCGGCGCCATAGTTTGATTGCCCAAAGTTGCCATACATGCCACTTGACGAGGTGGTCATCACAATACGACCATAGTTTTGCGCGCGCATAATATCCCATACGGCTTTGGTACAATTTACTGAGCCCATAAGGTGCACATCCATGACAAGCTTAAAGTCGTCTAATGTCATTTTGGCGAATGATTTATCGCGCAAAATGCCGGCGTTGTTCACCAGAATATCGACGCGTCCCCACTTATCCATGGCTTGTTGCACCATGTCTTGCACCTGAGCAAAATCTGCGACATTGGCACCATGGCTCATTGCTTCGCCGCCTGCAGCAATAATTTCTTGTACAACTTGCTCAGATGCCGCAAGCGATTCACCGCTACCATCGCGTGCACCACCTAAGTCATTAACCACCACTTTTGCCCCGCGTTTAGCAAGGGCTAGGGCGTGTGACTTGCCTAAACCGTTGCCAGCTCCGGTGACGATAGCGACTTTACCGTTAAATTCTATGTTCATTGTGTAAATCCTTGTTTATTCTTTTAATCTTGATTCTGTAAATTCGGCACGTTTTAGCGCAAGATGCTACTTCACTAGTTGAATGCCCACCCATTCAGCGATGAGTGCTGGCGTATCAACGCCCTCTATTTCTACAGAAACGTCTGTTTTTACGCGATATTGGCCAGGTTTAGTTTCATCAATGCTGACGATGGTTGCATGTGCTCGAATGTTGCTGCCAACTTTTACCGGCTGAAGGAAGCGAATTTTATCGAACCCTGAGTTAATGCCCATGTATGCGCCTTCAATGGTGATGCTATATTGTTCAGCAAAGTGAGAAAGCAAAGATAGTGTAAGAAAGCCGTGAGCTATCGTGGTGCCAAACGGTGTGTTTTTGGCTTTTTCAGGATCAACGTGGATAAATTGATGATCTAAGGTGCAATCCGCAAATTGATCAATCTGCGCTTGTGTGACTTGGTGCCATTGGGTTGGCTGGGCTTTGTAGCCAATGTAGTTACTTAGTTCTGCTTTTGATACGACTTTAGGTGCTGCTTGGTGTTCAGCTGTTTGAGCACTCGCTGCTAAAATAGCTTCATTTTGAGTTGTCATCTGAATTCCTTATCGAAAAGTTTATTATTATGCGGATTGGTGTTAGAACCAGCTGGTTTGCATTTGATAGCAAGTATCATCAAGTGCGTTCAGTAAGCTCGCCCATTGTTCAATTTGCACTAGCTCGTAGCGATAAAAATATTGCGCGGCTTGCAATTTACCTTGATAAAACTGTTGCTCACTTTCGTGAGCTGTGTTGGGTAGCGCAAGGGTTGCAACTTTTGCTTGTTTTAACCACAACCAAGCCACCACAACATGGCCAAACATGGATAAGTAATGCACTGAATTTGCAAGCACTTGATCAATGCTTTCATGATGTTCATTGCGGCTGTTACCCATAGCAGTTAACAATTTATCAGTCGTTTGATTTAACGTTGTCATTGCCTTGGTCAATCGTTGACAGAATTCACTCAGCGTATCGAGATTGCTAGCGTCTTTGACCGTGTTAGTCATTTCGGTCATCAGCGCTTGATAGCCTTGCATCCCTCCCATAGGCACTTTGCGCGCCAGTAAATCAAGCGATTGAATACCTGTTGTTCCTTCGTGAATCGGGTTAAGGCGGTTATCGCGGTAGAACATTTCAATCGGGTGTTCATTAACATAACCAGCACCCCCTAATACTTGAATGGCAAAGTCATTTGCTTTGGTGCCATATTCAGAGGGCCAGGTTTTAATCACAGGGGTGAGTAAATCAAGCAGTGTATGTGCGTAACTGCGCTGCTCTTTGGTGTTTGCTGTTTTTTCATCATCAGACAGTTGGCTACCAAGCAGGACTAACGCCAATGCACCTTCAGCATAAGCTTTTTGCGCTAAGAGCATACGTTTTACATCTGCGTGTTCAATAATATTAACAGGCGGCGATAGTGGGTCTTTACACGAAGGAAGGCGGCCTTGTGGGCGATTTTTCGCGTATTCTAGCGAATATTGATAGCCACCCATGGCAAGGGCTGCACCGCTGGTGCCAACCATAATTCGCGCTTCATTCATCATGTGAAACATATAGGCTAAGCCGTGATTTTCTTCGCCGACTAAGTAACCAATTGCGCCACCTTGCTCACCAAAACTCAGTGCCGTAGAGGTCTGCGCACGGCCCCCCATTTTGTGGAACAAGCCAGCAAGGGCGACATCGTTTTTCGCCCCTAAGCTGCCATCGTCATTGACCAGATACTTGGGGACGACAAATAGTGAAATGCCTTTTACTCCCTTGGGTGCGCCTTTGACTCGTGCGAGCACAAGGTGCACGATATTGTCACTGAGGTTATGATCGCCACCTGAGATATAAATTTTATTGCCCGTGATCCGGTATGTGCCATCATCAGCTTTGACAGCACTCGTGGTTAAGTCGGCAAGCCCCGAGCCTGCATCGGGTTCAGTCATGGCCATCGTGCCAGCAAAGCGCCCTTCACGCAGTGGCTTAACCCATTTTTCAATTAGCGCATCACTGCCGTGTGCTTGCAGTAAATTGGCGTTAGCTGTGGTTAACATGCTGTAACCAAGTGCGGTTCCCCCAGCAATGGTGAGATAAACCCCGGCGATATTGGCGACAATTGGCGGTAATTGCATGCCATTGAACTCATAGTCAGCGGTTGCTGATGGCATGCCAGACTCATTCAGGGCATCAAGCGCAGGTTTGAGCTCAGGTATAATATGAACTTTTTCACCGTCGAACGTCGGTTGTTGATTATCGAGCGTATGGCGCAATGGTAAAAAGTGTTTTTCGGCAACATTTCGAGCCGTTTGGATCACTTCCTTGAAGGTAGTGCGGTCGTGATCTTGATAACGCTCACGCTCAAAAAGAGCATCTGTATCAAATAGTTCGTAAAGTAGAAAATCGATTTCACGCTCGTTAAGCATTTTGTTGTTCATTATCTTTCCCCCAAATCATTCGTCGCTGGGCATATCGAATCAATAAGCGAGCACAAGTACTAAACTTGTGCTCGCTGTTTTTTACATGGCGGTTACACCGCCATCGATAGCGATAGTTTGACCTGTCATATAGGTATTGGCCGGTGATAGCATCAATAACATGGTCGCAACAACTTCTTGTGGCTCAGCTAGGCGCTTCATTGGTGCGCCGCGCGCCATCTTTTTGCGATCATCATCATCTGACATATCTGTCACCATATTGGTCAGGGTGAAGAAGGGGCAAGCGGCGTTGACGCGAATGCCAAAACGTCCGTATTCAACCGCGGCGGTTTTTGTCAGGCCGATAACGGCGTGTTTAGCCGCTGCATATGAAGCGACACCCGGCGCGCCGCCAAGGCCAGCTAAAGAGCTAACATTTAGCACCACGCCGCCACCTTGGTTGAGCATTAACGGAATTTGATGTTTCATGCCAAACTGCACGCCTTTAACATTGACGGCGAACTGTTTATCCATGGTTTCTTCATCTGTTTGATGCAAAGGCGCTACCGCTGGTGCAATACCGGCGTTATTGACTGCAATATCAAGTCGGCCAAATTTATCGATAGCCAGTTGCGCTAGGCTTTGGCAATAGCTGTCTTGCGAAACGTCACCCGCAAGTGATGCTACAGCATAACCTTTGTCGATAAACTGTTGCTCGGTGGTTTTTAATTCGGCTGCTTTAATATCACCAATGACAATATTGGCGCCACGGCTGGCGAGGGCATCTGCCAATAAGTTTCCTAGACCTTGAGAAGCACCAGTGACCAATACGGTTTTTCCGGTGAAATCTAACATAGCGTCCATTTTGTGCTCCTTGTGCTGTACCTGTTGTTAGTCATAATTTTGTTTGTATTGTTAGGTTGTTATTTTTATTTTTGTTTACTGTGTTCTTAGTTATTTCCTGCTATTCGCGGGTAACACCAAGCGCCATTTGCGCTAGCGGTTTAACTAAAGCGCCGAGGTTCATTGCGTTCTTGTTTGACGCATTACCTAAAGTAGCTCGTTTAGCGACTCCTTGAACAATGGCGGCTAAACGGAAAAAGCTAAATGCCAAGTAAAACGGCCAGTTTTCAATGCCTGAAATGTTCATCCGTTGGCAATAGCGCTCTACATATTCGCGTTCACTTGGTATGCCGAGGCTCGCTCTGTCGACATTTGCCAAACCGTCTACGCCGCCCATACCACGGGGGAGTCTCAGTTGCATACATTGATAAGCAAGATCAGCAAAAGGGTGACCTAAGGTTGACAGCTCCCAATCCAGCACTGCGAGAATTTGGGCGGAGTTGGGGGCAAACATCATATTGTCGAGGCGATAATCACCGTGCACTAGCGCAACACGGCCATCATCAGCAGGTAAGTGCTGCGCGAGCCAGTCGTAGAGCATATCCATTTCCTCAATGCGCTCTAGCTCTGTCGCACGATACTGTTCAATCCAACGGGATAATTGACGCTCAAAATAATTACCCGGCTTACCGTAATCCCCTAAACCAATGTCGTTAACATTAACTCGATGAATTGCGGCCAGTGTTTTGTTCATCGCATCGTACATGGCGGCGCGTTGTTCATTGCTCGTGACTTTATTCAGCGCGGGATCCCAATGAATATCGCCATCAATAAATTCCATTAAATAGAACATTTCACCGAGCACGCTCGTGTCTGTGCACAGGTGATAGGGCTTAGCAACGGGTACATCTGTGCCATACAGTGATTTGATCACGCGATATTCGCGATCTACAGCATGTGCAGATTTTAACAACTTGCCTGGTGGCTGCTTGCGCAACACATAAGCACGCTCGGGCGTAGTGACTTTAAAGGTTGGATTGGATTGACCACCATCGAATTTTGCGAGTGTGATCGGTCCGTTAAAGTCACTAAGCTGGCTTGCTAAATATTCGGATAAAACCTGCTCGTTTAATTGATCAACTTCTTTCATATAACTTCCTAGTTGCCGATGCTATTTACAACGCGTGTTTAGCGGCTAAATTGCGACCGAGTTGCATCATATGCACCTGATCAGGACCATCGGCGAGTCGCAAGGTGCGCTGACCTGCGTACATATGAGCTAAGAAAGTATCTTGTGAAACCCCTTGGGCACCGTGAATTTGAATCGCTCTGTCTAACACGTCAAGTGCCATATTCGGCGCGACAATCTTAATCATTGCAATCAAATCTTGTGCGGCTTTATTGCCAGCGATATCCATTTTTTGTGCGGCTTTTAAGGTCAGTAATCGCGCTTGCTCGACTTGGCATGCTGATGTCGCGATATCTTCGCGGATAGATTGGAGTTTACTCATTGGCTGACCAAACACCGTACGTTCGTTGACGCGCTTACACATCATCTCTAAGGCGCGCTGCGCTGCACCAACTGAGCGCATACAGTGATGAATGCGGCCTGGCCCTAATCGTCCTTGGGCAATTTCGAAACCGCGTCCTTCACCAGCGATCATATTTTCAGCAGGTACGCGCACGTTATCAAAAATCACTTCTGCGTGGCCTTCAGGGGCATCGTTATAGCCAAACACTTTCATTGGTCGAACGATAGTGACGCCAGGTGTGTTGACTGGTACTAAGATTTGCGACTGTTGAACATAGCGGTTTTCGTTGGTTGGGTCGGTTTTACCCATGACGATCATAATCTGGCATTGCTTGCGGCACGCGCCACTGATATAGAATTTTTTACCCGTAATAACGTATTCGTCACCATCGCGTTCAATTAAGGTTTCAATGTTCGTCGCATCCGATGACGCAACATCTGGCTCTGTCATCGCAAATGCAGAGCGAATTTCACCAGCAAGTAGTGGCATCAACCAGCGTTTTTGTTGCGCTTCGCTGCCGTATTTGGCAAGTACTTCCATGTTGCCCGTATCTGGCGCTGCGCAGTTAAATACCTCTGGCGCCCAGAATACCTTGCCCATTTCTTCCGCTAATGGCGCATACTCTAAGTTAGTTAACCCCGCACTAAAGTCGCCGTAGGCAATTGGCAGGAATAAATTCCACAGTCCCTGTGCTTTTGCTTGAACTTTTAATTCTTCCATTAATGGCGGCGTTGACCATTGATGTTCCGCGATTTGCTTATTCATCAAATCTTCATTTGGATAAATAAATTCATCCATAAAGGCACGAAGCTGGCTAAGTAGGCCTTCGACTTTTTCTGAGTATTCAAAATTCATTATCTTCTCCCAACGCGTGGTTACATTTGTTTTTATTGATAGTTAAGCTTCGACTTTTGTATAGGCAGTTTTTGCCTAAGCTTTCACCTGGCAAAGGGTTAACCAATCAAATAACCACCATCAACATTAATTGACGTACCCGTTGTGTAAGTCGCGGCATCAGAAACCAAGTACAATACGGTTCCTGACATTTCGTCAGGCTCTGCTACTCTGCGCATTGGCACATGGGCCATCGCTTGTTTCAAAATGGCTGGGTTTTTGACAAGTGTTGCTGCAAATTTTGTATCGGTAGCGCCGGGCAATAGGGCATTAACGCGAATATTAAAGGCGGCACATTCTTTAGCGAATGCTTTGGTCATCGAGATAACCGCAGCTTTGGTAATAGAGTAAATACCTTGGAAGTCACCGGGCACAACACCGTTGATTGAGGCTACGTTGACAATGGCGCCGCCACCGTTATCTTTCATGAGCTGCGCACCTTTGGTCGACATAAAGAAGTAACCGCGAATATTTACATCCACTGTTTTTTGATAAGCACCTAAGTCGGTTTCTAAAATATGGCCGAAATAAGGATTAGCCGCGGCATTATTAACGAGTATATCTAACTTGCCATGTTGCTCAGTGATAGCGCCAAAGAGCTGATCAATTTGATCCATATCGCCAATATGGCAAGGAATTGCTTGCGCGCTGCCACCAGCACAGGTGATTTGCTCAACCACAGCTTCACAGCCTTCAATTTTTCGGCTCGACACAATAACGTGCGCACCGTAGGCGGCGAGGGTTTTCGCAATACTTTCACCAATGCCACGGCTTGCCCCCGTTACTAGAGCGACTTTTCCGGTTAAATCAAATAAGTTGTTATCCATTTTTTTTCCTTTTGCTAACCTAGGCTATCTATTTGAACGCGCTCAGTCGTCAACTGAGTGTGTTTGTTATTTATCGACTTACTGTTTATCTGTGTGTTGACCAGCTTGCGCCAACCTGTTCAAGGTGTTGATAATTATTAAAATAGTCAAGTGATACACGATCCCCTGAAAATTGAATTTTAGTGACACTGGTGTTTCTGATTTGCCGCATAAGTTGCAAGCAGTGCGGATCTGACAGTGATAGTAAGTGTTGAATAATGGCGGCAATGATGCCGCCAGAGGTAAACGCCAGTATATGGCGATGCTCGGCTTGTCTGGCGGCTATCATTTGAGTCAAAGCTGATATTGCTCGTGATTTAAACGCAGGCCATGATTCTTGATACGCACTGCATTCGCCAGCATTAGCCCACTTTACTAACGCATCATCAACCACTTGTTTTAAATTGCTCATCGCATTGGGCAAATTTGAAAAATACTCCACAAGATCTTGATAGCTTTGCCAGTATTTCTGGCTTTGCATCAATATATCAACGTGATCGAATTCGTTTAATGCGCTGATTTCATTGGTTGGTAATTGAACTTTGCTGGCCTGATTAAAGGCTTCATAAGTTTGATGATGGCGAAGTAGCTCGCCAGTAAATACTAAATCAGGGAATGGCATTGTTTGCCAAGACTGACCTAGCATTATGCCTTGCTGATGCCCTTTGGGTGAGAGTCTATCGTACTCAGGCTCACCGAAAGAGGCTTGTCCATGACGAATTAGATAAAGTGAAGCCATTGATGATTCGCACTTTGATTAATTGATAAATTCATCTTAAAAAGTTGCTGTAAATAAAACAAATGAATAATAGTAATCTTGTTATATTCGTGTTAAGAATAAAATGACTTAACTAAAATTAACAACTGTGTTGAGGGCTAACAATGAAAATGGATTTAAATTTGTTTATTGTGTTTGAGGCAATTTATTGCGAAGGCAATATTAGCAAAGCGGCGTCGGCGTTGAACTTATCTCAACCTGCGGTGAGCCATTCGTTAGCCAAGTTGCGCGCCCAATTTGACGATAAATTGTTTATACGACAAGGCAATCAAATGAAGCCAACCGCCTTGGCTAAAAATGTGATTGGCGATGTTCGAGAGGCGCTACACCAACTACAAACTAGCGTTTATCAATCGCAAAAATTTGAACCTTCAACTTCTCGAAAATACTGCACCGTATCAATGCATGGTGCGTTAGAAGCATCGTATTTACCGCTTTTTGCCGAGCAACTTCTGACCGAATCGCCGAACATGCATTTTACCAGTAAACGGGTGAGGCGCAGTGAGCTTGAAAATAAACTCGCCAGCGGTGATATCGACATCGGCATTGATATTTTATTGCCCGTAAGTAGTAATGTGATGCATCAGCAGCTTACCCAAGATAAGTTAGTGGTGGTTGCTCGCCAAAACCATCCGATATTTACCGGTAAATTGGATATGCAGCGTTATTTGAGCCAAACCCATGTCGTCGCCTCGACCCGTACATCAGGGCCGAGCCTTGAGGATTACGAGTTAGGGCGATTGGGTATCCAGCGAAAAGTGGCACTGCGCTGCCAACATTTATTGTCTGCTTGTCGCGTTATCGTCAACAACGATATGTTACTGACCGTCCCTGAAAAGTCAGCCAAGATGTATCGTGAATTGCTACCGATAAGCGTTGCACCGCTACCTATCGATTTACCGCCATTAGATGTACAAATATACTGGCACAGCAATGTTGACCAAGATCCAGCGAATATTTGGCTAAGAAACAAGGTGATTGACGCTCAGCTCAACAACACTTGAAAATACGCGTCTTAGCAAAAAGCAAAACAGATAAAAAATGCAATGAAATGGAGTAAATACAAGCCTGTTTTAACATGAAAATAAAGGCTTTCGTGACTAATTAACTACAAATGACTTGTAAGGAAATTTTTAAAGGAAGTTTGGTGGCGGGAGGGTGCAACCAGCTAAAGCTTGCAGGTTATAACCATCCCCGAGCGTCGATGAACAAACAAATGAATTCAAAGAGAATTCAAAGAGAATTCAATGTAAAATCAATAGTCCGCTTAATATGTTAATTAAAGCTATCGGACTTACACCATTAAGTAACTAAATAAATTAGCGCTTAGTTAACAGTGCCGCTCCCTAAGTGGCGCGTATAGTAGAACTACAAAACTACGATTGCAAGCGAATGACAGTGTTTTTTTGATGTTTTTATTCTGATTGCACAATTAATAGTCGCACTCATGACTGGTTGGATAAAAGTCATTCGATTAGGGCGAGGGAATACTATCTTCAATTATCAAGGAAGTGAGTTATGACACGAGAGATCTACAAAAATTTAAAAAAATTAGCTAAAGACGAAAACAAAGCGAGAAGCAAAAGAGAGCCTTTTTGGACAATAACTAACATTTGGTACTTTGCTTCAATAGGAAGTATCGTACTAGCTTTTTTGCTAACAGGAATTAACTTCCTTTTAGATTATAAAATTGAACTATTGGTGACTATTAGCTTTATAGCAGTTATTTTGGGCTATTTAGGCTTACTACTTACGCCTGTGGTTGGGTTTATAGCGAATTTTAGAGGTATTAAGCAATTTTTTGAAAGCCCAGTGGACATTTTAATAAATAATGCTGAAACAAAGCATGAGTTAGATGAACTTGTTTATAAAGCATTTCTCGACGTTTCTTTGGATGATCTTAAATTAGCTAAGCTTGAGATGGTTGCGGAGCATAAAGCGTTTACTGAGCGAAGAACCTCGACCGTAGGACAAGTAGAAAAACTAGGACTAATCCCCGGACTAATTGCTTTGGCGCTGATGATTCCAAAAATTGAAAGACTAGAGTATGAATGGTTAATGACTTTAGTTTATGCCAATGCAGCACTGATCATTTTTGGTGTATTCGCTACTTACCAAGCAACGAAAATGGAACGATACATATCAATTATCGATTTAGCGATAGAAAAACTAGAAGAAAAAAATTAAACATAATCATGTGTTTGCGAGTACGTCTATGCACAAGTTCTGATATCATCATAAATATTTTATTATTCAGGTAGTGATTAGATGACATTTCAATTTGTGGATACGAATGAGGGAATCGAAATACGTATTGAAGACTTTGTAAGGTACAAAATGCCGTTTGATGGACTTACAAACGAAGTTGAATGGTTTAACCTTGAATTGGAAGACGATGATTTAGAACACTTATTTCCATTGTCACCGTCTGAATTACCAGCTGATTTCTCGTGTGATTTCATTCAAAACGAAAGGCTAATTTATCCTACAATAGTATCATTAATTAAAGATGATAAGGCGAGTAAAAGCTTTTACCGTCTATATATCGAATTAGACGCTTTGGCTTGGTTAAATGCCTATAGCCTAAGAACTTATTTTGAAGCTTTGAAAGAAGAGTTTAAAACCCAGCACATTGATATCTCTATGGGCGATGATGGACACTATTATGTAGAGCTAGAAAAGTGTCTGTCTTACAGCGAATATGTGCTCTCTATTGAAAACTCTTTGGGGAGTTTGTTTGATTATGTACAAAAAATATTTGACGATATTGATACAGAGTTAACGAACAAACATTTACAAGATGCACTCGTGAAGGTTTTTGATTTCCCTATGGGGTATTCTCATATTTGCTCACAGTATTTGATGTGGTTTGGCGAATTCCTAAAAAACTTAGGGATAGATGCGAGTGTAACAACTGAGAACAGTAATAATAAAACCTCACTTGTGGTTTCACCTCCCAATAAACAACTATTACAAGAGATAGAACAGTTACTATATCAGTATTTGGCTTTACCTTATGCAGAAATGTTGCCTCCGCTAAACCACTCTCCAGAGCAGTTATATGCATACCAATCTGCAATGATGCAAGTACAACACCTTCAAACCCAACTTCAAATGAAAGATTCAATGTTAAGGTTAGAGCGTTCGACTAATGAAAATCTATCTAAAAAAATTGAAGATCAAGCAGACAAACTACTGCTATTAGATTCGCTTGAAGGCAGTCATAATGAAATGTACACGTTGTTAAATGGTTGTATTTCTGTTCCCGCTAAACAAGTTTTTGGAAAAAATAACAATATTAAATTTGATCTCACGAAACTGTTTGGCAAGCCAAGTTAATTAGAAGAAGATTGATTTTATGTGCAGGGACATGCAACGAGAGTTAGAACAAGCTAAAAGAAGTGTTTTCTCAAATCTGCCTAAAGCAGTACATGCTCTAATAGCTAAGCTTGAAGCTTTTAGTCAAAAGTGCTTCAAAGTCTAGGAGTTTTCAGGAAAAGTTTCTGGAAACAACTTATGCGGTTTAAAGCTTGTGTGTAGCTCTCCATTTTCGTCGAGGCTAAACAAAATATCATTGTCTGATTCGGTAAAATCAACGGCATTAAGGTAAGTTTGGTATAGCTTGTCGACATCCTCTTCAGTTGGCGTAACACCTAACAAACGCATACTTTCATCGTTATATAATTCTCGCAGTTCATCTTTATTCATATGCCCTCTCTCTTAGATGTTGATATACCGAAAAAAATCATGTGTCAATCGCAATATTTGACTAAACTTTAATCATTATGATTAAAGCAAGAGACTGTCATGGAAAAAATTATTTCATCTGATATCGCATCTATGTGTCACAGTTTGTCACCAACTTCACCTGCAATAGGTATATGTAATAGCGAAGAGCAATTGGTCGGTGTGCTTCTCAAAAAAGAAGAATATCAACTTTTGTTAGCCATTTCCCAATTAGCTTTAGACACTGACCGTTACTTGGACTCTGTGAAGCAACATACAGAAAGCAATATGCATGCCTCTCTAAATTTTGACGAATTTCTTCAATCAATAACTGACAAGAATGAACTATCAGCAGGGAGCTAAAAATGGGCGTTGCTATGGACATTACGTTTTCAGGAGGTGTAGTTGATTACTTTTCCAATAGCCCAACGGAAAGCGAGAAAGACTGTTTAATTAAATTCTTTCACGAACTTCAAACTCATGGGTTAAGTGGACATTGGAGAAAGTTCAAGGACGGCCGAATTATTATCATACGATGTGATCATTCTATTGAGATATCTACTTGCCCACCTAATAAGTCTCAAGGCGAGATTACTAAAGTAACCAGAATAAATGTGTGATGGAGTTGAAAAATGGAAGTTTTAGGCTTAAATATCCGCTCAATTTTGCAGATTAGCGCTGCTGTTGTAGAGATCATCGGTATAGTGATGATATCAACTATGTATTTAAATATCAGTGCTTGGGATTTACCGGGTCGTTTGCTGAGCGCATTAGTTCGTGGGGAAAAAGCAAAACACCTTGCAGATATGTTTGCGGCAACTAAACCTACTGCTGGCAAAGTACTAACCCATATTCAGGGTGTCGCTTTTGTTATACTTGGGTTTATCCTCGTCATCATATCTATTTTATTGCCTGCTGGCAGTTAGTCTTTATTAGCTGGAATCTAACTTTTTGACTCATGATTGAAAAATCATGTATGTTGGAAGAGATGGTTTTTTAATCCTTTTTCAACGCCTGTAAATGTATTATGGGTAAGCTTTATTGGGAAGGTAGGGTCAGATGGGCGGTAATCTGCTCAAGCGTAAAGGAATACCAATCAGATTTACCGATAGTAAATCTGACTGCGGCAATGCAGTAGCATTGCACCGCGCCTGCCTTGATTGGGGGCGTCATGGATAAGCCTCAAGATGTTGGCACAGACAGTAAAATACAACGTGTAAAAGATGTCATTGATTTCAATCATGAATTAGCTGGCGGTGAGAATGGCCGCATAAAGCGTTTCTCTGTTGACAGCCCAACCTTTATCAATGCCGAAGAACAAGAAAAGCGTAAAAGCAAAGAGCGCCAATTCACGGATATGCTTTCCTATATGCTGGCGCATGATGCACAGTATCGCCAGCTTTACTTCGATACAGAAAGCAAACTTGAAGAGGCGGAAAGTCAGGTTGACGAAGCACTACTTAACATCAGTCAAGAACTGGATGACATCAAGCTACAACTGGAAAATGCCGATGAACTCGGACTAAGTGAAGAGGAGCGGATAGAACTTCGGCGCAGGAAAGAGGAGTTGGAGCGCCAGAGGCAAGAAATTGAAGAATATCAACGCAATGTGATTGAGCATATCCGCTATCGTATGAATGATAAGGATAATCCGCCTACCAAGGAAGAGTTGCAGCAGTGGCAGCATATGATTTCAGATAAAATGCCTGAATCATTGAACACATACAATACTGATATAGATGCTGCTATACCGAGTGTATCCGAGCAAGTTCACGGCAAAACTGAACTTTCATCAGTAAAATTATGCGATGAGTTTTGTGCCGCTAAAAATGAAAGCCAGCCAATCGTATACAAGCCCAAAGATGAGCCAGACTTTACGCCTCTATCAGGACTGTAGGCTTTTACTGAAAAACACCACAGTCACGTTTCAATAAAGCGATAATTACGGTTGTTGGTGCGTGTTCTGGGTAAGCTTTGAAACTCTCCATAAGCTGCTTTTTCCTCTTTTCAGGATGATCGAAATACCAGCGCCAAACGCAGTCAGATTCTTTATCTCCATATTGAGATGATACAACATGCGCTATGGAGGAAAATGCCCCCGTATACCACCAGTGTTGTTGTCCTTCAGAAAATTTAACAAAGTTTTTGTTTACCATTGGGTTAGCCTGAACACTGGCGCATGCAGCTAAAGAAATGCCTATATATAACAAAAAGTTCTTTAATTTATATTTGAAAGTTGATAAAGCTATATTTAGCTTACGTGAGTTGGGGTATTCGGTGATGCGACCCACACACTCGGCAGATACCGAATACCCTTTAACGTATTGATTCACATAGGTTAAGGTTTATATGTTAACTTTCAAATAAAAGTTGGTATGCCGAATCATTTAGCTTTTGGCGATTTACTGTGTTTTGATTATGACCAAAGGGTGCAATCCCAATCACCCTAAAAAAGGGACATCAACCAAAGTACAGCCAATTCGCTCTTTACATGCGATTGCCCAGATCAAGCGCCGCCTTGCTAATCAGCCCAGAAATCTTTGCTTGTTTACACTGGGCATTAATACCGCTTATCGTGCCAATGAATTGCTATCGCTCACCATCGGGCAAGTTGAACATTTACAGGTTGGTGACGTGCTGGACATCAAACAAAGTAAAAACAGCCGTTACCGCGCAACCGCGATCAACCAGATGGTTTATGATGCGCTGCAAAATTGGCTAGCGCAGCATCCAAAACGTTTACAGCCGGATGCGCGGCTCTTTATGTCGCGTCATTATCGTCATGAAGCGCTAACGGTTTCAGCAGTCAACCAATTGATAAAGCAATGGTGCTTTGACGCTGGCCTGCGTGAGAATTACGGCTCTCATAGTTTGCGCAAAACATGGGGCTACCAACAGCGTATGAAAAACAAAGCCTCGGTTGCGCTGTTAATGCGTGCGTATGGGCATGTCAGCGAAGCCCAAACACTGGATTATTTAGGCATTCTAGCCGATGAAATTCACCAGCTTTATTTTGATTTGGAGTTGTAGGCGCTTTTTCATTGACTTTTGGTTAAGAAAAGCGGCATATAATTAAAGACGGTGCCGCCCAAAACGCCAGTCCTGAGCGACACCTAGGTTTATTTGGAAATACAGATAGAAATCTTTATCCATCTGCATTTCAGATTAAGGGACAGTCGAAATGTCCCTTTTTCTTTGCTCACATTCAATCACCTGCCTTTCTTTAACAGTCTCCACTGATGTTATAAATCGTGTGAGACTGAAAAGCGGCAGTGATGGTGCAAACACCAAACAACCTGTTATCAGATGTATACACCTCTTGCCCTAAATACAACCGCCAATCAAAATAAACGAAGCTGCTGAACAATTGGTTTGGTGCGGCGCGTGTGCTCTTGCCTTGCCGTATCATCCAGTATTTTTGCCACATAACGCGGCAAGCCGCCCAGTGTTTCAACAATATCCATATTGGCGATATGGGTTGCCCCTCTAGTAAATTTTGACGGTAACAAACAGGTGCTTTCAACACATATTTTCATGCGAAAGCATCTGTTAAAGCCATCTATGATATAGAACTCATTAATCGAAACGGTAACACGCTTGTCATGCCAAAGAGCTTTTAAAATCGATTTCATATTCAAGCCCTCCTAGTGGTTCCAAAACACGTGAACAGAGCCATTTTCATCTTCTATGGTGAAGATATCGCCATTCAGCTCCATGTCACGCGCCATACTTTGATAGTCGATGTAATACGCGAGTTGCTTGGGAATTTCGGTTGTGTCCTGCGTTAGTTCTTGTGCAAAGTCAGCAACTGACGAAAAACATCCGTGATAGTGGTCACTTGCGGCGGTATTGGCTTTGTCAAGGTTATTGTTGAAATGGTTTAATAACGCACCACCAATATCCGGGTATTCATTAAGAAAACACACGTAATCAATAATACGCTCAAGGCTTTCATGCTCTGAGATGTCAATACCATCAAAATTCTCATGGTCATGAATAGCCCATTCTTCTGCATCATTAACAGGGCTTTCCTGTAACATGGCTTGAATTTGCTCATTGATAAACTCTTCACCATCGGCGGCATTAACCCAAACACCGTGAAGGTGTCCGGCGTTATAGGCGGCCAAATCTGCAACATAGATACGTGGTTCATAAAAATTAGTCATGGGCTTTGCTCCTAAAATCATGGCTGAGGTTTAACGAAGCGCTGTTTGCGCTGCTGATGAACCTCTGACGACTAGGGCGACTAAGGCGGGGGTGAAAAAATCCAGAAAAATTGCGGAGGGTCTAGCGCTGCTGGAAACCGTCATTTTTCTTGATTTTGAGCGAACAAGACCGCTCTTTTTTGTGTAAGAAATCTACAAGTCATTGATAGCAATATTTTGTTATGTCAATTGACAATCTATGTTGTTGTGCGAGAATCTTGCTCGTTACTTGGACAGGATTTGTGATAAAGGATTATTAATGGCATTGGATGCTAGCCCCTCGCGCATAGGCCGCGAGCATGGGGATAACCCACTCATTGGCGATAGCCACGCCGAACCACCCACACCGCAACAACTGATAACAGCCACTGCAATTCCACCGTCGCTGCTTAACCAGTTACCGGATGAAATACGACGCAAGCTGCGCAATCAAGCATGGAGTCTTATCCCGCCAAGACAAAGTGACTTATTTCGCTACCAGCATAGCGCTATGTTTTGGGTCAAAACCAACAAACGCTGGCAGCAAGTCAGTTATGCGCAATATCGTCAACACACTGATGAATGCTATGCCTTTGCCCCTTACCAAGCGCTTGATGTCGATAACAACACGCCGAAATTTGCGGGTGGTGGCGGTGCAAACAATGTGCTTAATGCGACTAACCCCATTACGAGCCAAGGCGGCCAAATCACCAATGCGGTACAAAGTGCCTTAGCCACTAACAATGCATCGACCTCAACGAATGGCTTAACTGGCGCAAATACGTTCGTTAATAATCAAAATAACAAACGCGGCCTCACTCAAGCCGAAATCAATCAACGGTTTTTAGGGGCAAGTGTTGACCCTGAGCAAGCATTAGAGCCTCATGTGTTTATCAACAAACCCAATCAGGGCGAGCAAATTGAACTCAAAAAATCAGCACAGGTGTATATGCGCTTTAGTCAGCACACCATGACACCTGCTGATACTGTAGAATCGGTTGCCAAGCAATATACAGGTCAAGCAGACGCAGGGTTAGTTTATCCCTATAACTTTAACGAGGGGTTTACCCGTCGCAATCCGCCACAAGCCGGTGATACCATCAAAGTCCCCAGTGGTTGGGATACCCATGTCGAAGGTTCAATCACCAATGCCAGTTCAGTGGAAGTGAGCTGGCAAGGGGCAAGCAGTGGCAGTAAGTTCATCTCCCTACCTAAACCACCACCAGACCAGATGCGCTACTGGGAGACTCGCCTGACCCTTGACCCCGGCCTTTATCAATTGACGGCAGTTGCGAGTGGCGCAGAGCACAGTATTGATATTGAAGTGCTGGGGGTAAAAACTGATACGGATTGGGTCAAAGTACAAGCCTATTATGACGATATCTGGCAAACGCCACTGCCGCTTGAAAACGTGAATATCAGCATTGACAACAACGCGGTACAAGAAAATATCGCGCTCAATCCCGAAGGTGAGAAAAGCACTACCGTTAACGATTTATCCAGTGCAGAAGCCACTGCCGAAGAAGCGGGGGTGACGGTGCAAAAAGACCTGCCCCAAGGGCAAGTACTGGTGGAAGTTGCCCGTAATGAGGCGCTAGAGGGTGACATTGAACAACTGCGCCAATCACTGCAAATGCAACTCGATGGTGCTTATCGTGATACCGTATCAAGCATGTCTGGCTTTCAAAGCCAATGGGATAGCTATGGTTATGCCGCAATCGCTATGGGCGGCATGGCAGGGTTGTACCAAGGGGGCGGTAAATGGCTGGGTGACCAAGCCGATTTATTTGAAGCCCAAACATGGATTGACTTAGGCAGCACCATGAAAGCTGCCGCAGGCAGTGCCTACGACACCACCGCAGAATACGCCAGCGAGAAGTTTGACCAATTGCGCCAAAGCGCCAATGAACTCTCTGAGTGGGCAGAAGACGGCGGCACAGACGACCTATTAAGCTGGAATTGGTATCAAGCCAATGCCGAAGCAGCGATTGATGCGGCTACTGAGGCATACGCAGATGCAGTACAAAGCGCCAGTCAGTATGTGGAAGATGCCGCCGATGCTATCGAGGCCACCACCGATTACGCGCAAGCCCTGTTAACCCATCACGCCGCTATATTAGCCCTGTTTGATGATATTGCCAAAGGTGATGTGAATAAGGTGGAGCGTTTTGTCGATACCGTGTTAATGGATATTGACCCAGAATTAGCCGAGCAGATTAAAAATAGCCCAGATTTTCATTTGGTGCTGGCGCTGATTGAAGACCATGACAGCGCGTTAACCTATATCGCTTACCTGAGCCTGTTTATGGAAGCGGTTCCGCCTAACTTTTATGCTTTTGTCGCGGGCAAAGGCAGCGCCTATCTGACCATCGAAGTGTGTTTATTGATACTCACCACCTTTTTCACCCTCGGCGTTGGCACTGCCGCGCGCGTTACCACGCTAGCAGCCAAGCTTGCCGCCAGCAGCGCAAAAGCCGCAGGTGCCAATCAGAAAATCAATAAAGCACAAGCGGCAATCACCGCCTTTAGCAAAACGGTGGAAGACTTTGCCAATAGTGCAGAAACGCTTAAAAACCTAGGTAAAAAACTGACTCAAGCAAGAGCAGCAGGACTTACTGCTAAAGGCAAAACCAATTCCACATTAACCGCGAAAAAAGAAACGACTAAGCGTGAAACTAAATGTCGTTTGTGTAAAAAATCAGATCATACAACACCACGCAGTTTACGCGGTATGGTTGACTATGAATAAAAGGACTTTTGATGAGCGACCAGATAGATAATCAAATAGAAGGTACTGTTGATAAAGACACAAAGTACCGTGACCGACTGCAACGAGAAATCATGAATAATGACAATCACCCATTTAACAATGGTATTCATATGGCAGCACACCATTTGGTTTCAAAAGAAGCGGTCAAGTTGGCAAAAATGAGAGATTTGCTTGTGCATAAGGGTTATAACATTAATTTGGTAGAAAACTTAGTTTTCCTGCCGAGCACACTTCAAGGGGCATGTCAGCTCAGAGTGCAACTGCACCGAGGCGACCATACCTATGCCTTGCCAGATCAAAAGCCTTATCACGATCAGGTGACTGCTTCTATAGAAAAAATAAAAGGCCAACTTCGCAAATGTACTCTAAGGACACAGGAAGATAGTAGTGAAGTTCAGCAGAGAGTTGATAAAGAGAGTGTCAAGATACTAAAACGGATTGCTGAGTTTCGAGTACCGCTCACCTCTATTTTTAGAAATTTCAAACCATCGAGTAAAGTAGGTTGCTCAAATCAAAACGAGGTTAAAGAGTGTGAGGGTAGCCTTGTTAGATGCCACCATGAACGCTCTCATGTTGGGCAAATAAACTATCTAAATCCTTATGCTGAAAAACGTAAAGTCTCGCAAACAATGAATTATACCAAATCTCATTACCAACTAAAGGTAGGAAGTTAATCATGAGTCACGATTACAATAATGAATACTACATTTTGTTAAAACCATACAATGACCAAACACTATATCCAACGGCCTTTCAAAAGTCCGCTGATAGAGATTACAGCTTTGAGCGACTAATCTGGGGGCAAGAGCCACTATTTTTTGAAAATGGCTACAAAGAAGAAGATATTCAAAATGGCATAACGCGCCCCATTACCGATGTTTTACTACAAGGGGTAACACCAATTGTTAATACTCGTGTTAGAGACCGTTTAAAATTCTTTAACTTTGTTGGTATGCAACTGTATCCAGCTGTTTATGTTGATGATAATGGTACATTCCATGAAAATTATTGGTGTATGAACTTCTGGGAAGAGCTGGACTGTTGGGATAGAGAGAAATCAAAAATTGAGAAATTCACCGCTGAAGAGATGTTAGATCCTGACTATATGGATGGCTGTGATATATATAAGTACCACTTAGACAGTAAGGTGTTAGATGAAATACCGGAAGAAGAGCGACTAATATTCAAGCAAGAAGGTGGTATTAAATATATCTTTGTGCATCAAAAAATTGCCGATATTTTTAATGAAGAACAAGCATCCGGCGTAAATTTAGTCAAAGTAGCGGACTTTGAGGAAGGTATGCAGTTTTAAGCGTTAAACACTGATCCTAGCAGTATGAAAAACTACAATGATGAATATTACATAGTTCGCAACGAATCTCGAGAAGATGCTTTGTATATCAAAGCATTGGAAAGGTCAGCAGATAGAGATTTTGAATTCGAGCGATTAACCTTAGGCCAAGAACCATTATTCTTTGAAAATAGCTATAAAGAAGGTATCAAACACGTTTTACCAAGTATACTGTTTGATGCACCAACTCCTATTGTTAATAATCAAATACGCGATCGGCTAAAATACTTTAATTTTGTCGATATGCAGCTATATCCAGCAGTTTATATTGATGATGAAGGCCACTATCACGAAAATTACTGGTGTATGAATTTTGGGGGTCGGCTTGATTGCCTAGATAGAGAGAAGTCTATTTTCTATAAAAGTAGCCAAGAAGATTTATTGGAAGACCCATTGGCTGATGATCTATCAGTAAAGCAGTATTCACTATCAGAGCAAATCCTTGATGAAATCCCAGAGCAAGACCGACTAATATTTAAAATGGGTGGGGATGATATGGGTTATGTTTTTATCCATCAAAAAATTGCCGATATTTTTAAAGCAGAAAATGCGACGGGTATCGAGCTATTTAAAGTCGCAGACTTTGAAGATGGTATGCAGTATCGGTAACTAAGCGTCTTGCTATTCCAATGAACAATTATGATGAACAATATTATATTGTGTTAGACGATTTTAATGATGAAGCCCTGTATGTAAGTGCATTGCAAAAATCGATAGATAGGAGCTTCGGCTATAAAAAATTGACTATTGGTCAAGAGCCTCTTTTTTTTGAAAACAGTTACAGAGAAGATGACATTGCAAATGGTATCAAGCACAAGCTCCCTTCTGTGATGCTAAAAGGAACTATTCCGATCATTAGCAATGAAATCAGAGACCGTTTAAAGTATTTTGATTTCGTGGATATGCAACTCTACCCCGCGGTTTACATTGATGATGAAGGGCAATATCACGAAAATTACTGGTGCATGAATTTCTGGGGGAAACTTGACTGCCTTGATAGAGAAAAGTCTGTTTTATCAAAGATAGGTCAAAGGAAATTGCAGGAAAATCCCTACGCTGATAGATTGCCAGTCAAAAAATACGCTCTATCGCAGGAAGTGCTTGATAAAATTCCTGAGGAAAAACGACTAATATTTAAAATTGGGGGAGACAATACCGGTTACGTTTTTATTCATCAAAAAATCGCTGATATTTTTAGAGAAGAAAATGCAACGGGCATAAAGTTATATAAAGTTTCTGAATATAAAAAAGGTATGGAATATAGATAGCTATATAAATGCTTAATGAAAAATTATAACGACAAAATCAGAAAAGTTGCCAAGGTTCTAGCGCAGCTTGAAGTCTTTACTTTTCTTGATTTTTAGCAAAAAGATCGCCCTCTTTTTACACAATATTACTGTTAAGCCGAAACTGTATGTATTAGGCAAATCCGGAAAATTGCCCTTACATTAACTTTATGCGGTTACAGTTATTTAAACGTAACTTAGATTCGCATAATAAGTGCAATTTCTCAGGTTAGGTGGCCAGCTGTTATAGTTCGGCTACTTTCTCGCCAAAGGAAATAGCCTTATGAACTACAAACAGCTGACACAAGCTGAACGATACCAGATTTACGCTTTGTTAAAAGCAAAACATAGTCAAAAAGAGATAGCTGAAATTTTAGAGCGCAGTCCGTCATCCATTTCACGCGAGATACGACGCAATAAAGGATTGAGGGGCTATCGACCAAAACAAGCTCACCAATTGGCTAAACAAAGACGTCAATCGGCTACTAAGTCAGTCAAAATCACAGAGCAGGTCCAAGGTTGGATTAAGTGGTTGCTTGAGCAAGACTTTAGCCCAGAGCAAATTACTGGACGGATTAAATTAGAAGAAAAGCTTTCCCTGCACCATGAGAGTATTTACCGCTATATTTATCAGGATAAAGCCCAAGGTGGTCAACTGTATAAATCTCTCACCAGAGCAGGTAAAAAATACCAAAAACGCTATGGCCGCTATAGTAAGCGTGGCCAACTTGTGAACCGTGTCGGTATTGATGAACGCCCAGCGGTAGTTGACACAAAATCTCGTCTTGGTGATTGGGAAGGTGATACTGTTATAGGAAAAGGGCGCCAACACGCCTTTGTCACACTGGTTGAGCGAAAGACACTTTATACCGTTGTTAGGCGTATTGAGAGCAAACATGCTGATATTACAGCAGACGCTATCATTGATAGTGTTATGCCACTCAAAGAAAAGGTACTGACGATTACCTTCGATAATGGTAAAGAATTTGCTCAACATGAGCGAATTGCTCAAGCGCTAGAAGCGGATGTGTACTTCGCCCACCCTTACGCTTCGTGGGAGCGAGGTATCAATGAGAATACTAACGGTTTACTGCGACGTTACTTTCCCAAAGGCACAGACTTTATGGCGCTTAGTGAAGAAGAAATTCAGGCGGCAGTTGATAAGCTCAATCACCGCCCAAGAAAGACAAGAGGTTATAAAACACCTTATGAATTATTTACCGGTCAGCCAGAGAAATTAGTGGCTGCATAAACGATTGCACTTATTAGTTGAATTCAAGTAACCTATTGGTTTATTTTTTGTGCCCAAAGAGGTTATTTATGAAATTTCACACGCCAGAAAACAGGTCATATAATGCTCTGTTAAAATCAATGGTTGATGTCGGTTATTATGTTGTGCCGATTACTTTTGTATTTGCTGTAATTTCCTATGTTACGGCAGGAGATTTACAAACTTTTTCAAATGATGTGATTAAGGAGCATGTCGCATTCTTGAGCGCCTTTATTGCGGTCTCTTGCACCGTGATCTGTTACGGCGCATCCCTGATGCTATTGAATGAAAAGCGCGTGTTACATAAAGCTACCGCTTATTTTGCAAAATTATCAATAATACTGCTCAGTGCACTTTACTTTACCGCTGTTTCAGTCTCTTTCGTGCACAGCGTTGCCACATGGTCATTAGAAGGGTTAGCCATTTTTATCCCTGTTACGGCTTTGTGTTTTGCAGTGATATTCTTTACACATGGCATGGCTAAAAACCTTTATGAAGGTAACGCCTTTGACAAAATCAGCGGGCGTAATCAACGAGCCTTTGGCGCAGGCTTTTTCTGCATCGGATTGATCATGCTTGGCCTTACCATACTTCAGCAATTGGACGCGTTACTTTAATGTCATAAACTTGAACTGGTTTAATTGAGCCGGACACTTTAATAAAGGACAATGTTCCAATATTGAGGTGTTAAATGACAAAACGAAAAAACAAAACCTATACAACCGAATTTAAACAAGAAGCTGTAGCTTTAGTGACTGAGCAAGGCTATACGGTCTCACAAGCCGCAGCCTCTTTGGGAATTACAACTAAACTCATTTATAACTGGAAAGCGAAACTTGAACAACAACAAGCTGGCAATGCGTTAAGTGAAGGTGAACGAGCAGAGCTAAAACGACTGAGAAAAGAAGTTAAAGAACTCAAAGTGGAGAAAGAGATCTTAAAAAAGGCAAGCGCCTTCTTTGCGAAAGAAATGAAGTAAAGTACGAGTTCGTCAAAGCCAATAGTCAGGCTCATGACGTCCGCAAGATGTGTGCTGTGATGCAAGTCAGTCGCTCTGCTTACTATGCATGGCTCAAACGGCCAGCCAAGTTAATTACGGCAGAAGAGCTTCATTTATATCGGCGAGCTAAAGCGCTGTTTAAACGCAGTCGTGAAAGCTTGGGCTATCGCGAGCTACATAAAAACTTACGCAAAGAAGGCTTTGAAATTGGTAAGCACAGAACTCGAAAGCTCATGGAAGCGTTAAACCTAAAAGTAAAGCAGCGAGTTGCCTACAAGGTAACAACGAAGCGTAAGCATGCTGATGCAGTTGCAGATAATTTGCTTAATCAGAACTTTAATCCGTTGGGGCCAAATCAGATTTGGGCTGGTGATGTGACTTATTTAAAAACAGGCGAAGGTTGGATGTATCTTGCTGTTGTGATGGATTTATATTCTCGACGCATTGTTGGTTGGCATATAGATAAACGTATGACGACTGACTTAGTGATGAAAGCCATGATTAGGGCTTATAACCTGAGAAAACCAGCTAAAGGCTTAATATTCCACTCTGACCGAGGCTCTCAATACACCAGTAAGCGTTACCGTCAGCTGCTCGAACAATTTGGTATTCGAGCGAGTATGGGTGATGTGGGAGCCTGTTGGGATAACGCAGTAGTGGAGAGGTTCTTTGGCAGTTTGAAACATGATTGGTTACTTAAAGTGGCTCAACCTACGCGTGAGCATATGAAAAATGATGTTGTCGATTATATGAAGTATTACAACTTAGAAAGACTGCATTCAGCTAATAGTGATCTGTCACCAGTAGAGTATGAAAATTCTTTTAGAAAAGTGTCCGGCTGGAGTTGACCAGAACACTTCAAAATGACTCTTCGATTGAAGACCAAGTTCGTATTTGCAAAGCACGCGCCGAGGCTGAAGGCTGGGAAGTCGTGCAAGTTTATACCGATCATGGGATTAGTGGTGCTAGCATGTTATTGCGTCCGGGTATTCAAGCGTTAATGCACCATTCCCAAATGTCAATGTTCGACATTGTAATGACCGAAGGGCTAGACCGTTTAAGCCGTGACCAAGAAGATGTTGCTGGTATTTATAAGCGGATTAAATTTGCCGGAGCAGAAATCTATTCGCTCAGTGATGGCGGCATTGTCAGTGAGATTCACATCGGCCTTAAAGGCACCATGAATGCCTTGTTTTTAAAAGACCTCGCCATTAAGACCCATCGCGGCCTAAGTGGCCGTGTTGAAAAAGGGAAATCAGGTGGTGGTATCTGCTATGGGTACAAGGTCTTGAAACAATTAAGTGCAAACGGTGAACTGGAAAGGGGAGAGCGGGAAATTATTCCGGAAGAAGCCAACATCGTAAGGCAGATATTTAAAGACTACGCCGCAGGCGTATCTCCCAAGAAAATAGCCTTAAAACTCAATTCAGACAATATCCCATGTCCGTCTGGCAAGGCATGGGGCGCAAGCACTATCTATGGCAACAGAAGGCGCGGAACTGGCATTATCAATAACGAGCTTTATATCGGGCGGTTAGTTTGGAACCGTCAGAAGTTCATTAAAGACCCAGACACAGGTAAACGGGTCAGTAGATTAAATCCTTCGGACGAATGGCAGGTTACCGAAGTGCCGCACTTGCGTATTATAGAACAAGCACTTTGGCTTAAGGTGAAAGATAGGCAAAAGGCACTGGATGAAAAACCTAATTTGCAGTCAAAGAGGCGTCCTCCAAACTTACTATCTTATCTATTGAAATGTGGCTGTTGCGGTGGTGGTATCAGCATGGTTTCCGCAGAGCGTTACGGATGTTCAACTTCGAGAAATAAAGGCACATGCGCCAATCGTCTTACCATCCGAAAAGATGCCTTGGAGAATACGATACTTAACGGATTGCAAAAGCATCTAATGAAGTCTGAGCTTATCGATGCTTTTTGTGAAGAGTATACAAAACATATCAATACGTTGCGTAAAGCACGCTATTCAAAAATTGATAGATATAAAAAGGAATTGGTTAAACTCGCTAAAGACAAAGAAAACATTATCGAAGCTATTAAAAATGGTATTCCAGCCTCAGAGATTAAAGATAGCTTGATGGCAATTGCCAATAGGCGCGATAGTATTGAAGCCTATTTAAAAGAGCAGGACGAGCCTCAAGTCCTGCTTCATCCAAGCATGGCGAAACGCTACCAACAAGAGATCAAATCGCTCAGGGTTTCGTTAAACAAAGAAGAGAGCAGAACGGAAGCAGCCGAGTTGCTAAGAGGATTAATTGATAGAATCGTTCTAACGCCTAAAGCATGCGGTAAAGAGTACACGGTCGACTTACATGGCGACTTGGCGGGTATTCTATCTATCGCGACGGGCAGAGAAAAGAAGATTACCGAGTATGATCCACTGTTAGAGCAGATTAGCAGTGTATCAGAACAATTGGAGTGTGTTGACTTTCTTAACGAAAGTACCTTCAAGGGCAAAATGGTTGCGGGAGCCGGATTTGAACCGACGACCTTCGGGTTATGAGCCCGACGAGCTACCAGGCTGCTCCATCCCGCGCCAAGTATTGTAACGATTTAAGAGGTCGGTTACCGACGACCTTAACAAGCGAGCTAAATAAAGCGGCTTGTCTTTCGAAGCGATGCGTATGTTAAGGAGTGTGAAAAGAATTTGCAACTAGTTTTATGAGAAAAAGTGACCCTGTAACACATTTTGTGTAACTGCCAGTTTTAAATAACATCTTTTAATCGGTCTTCGAATTCGATCATAAATCGATTTAAGGCCGATTTCCAATTTCTTATCGGCATCGTCCATTTTTTAGATGCCTGCTCAATAGCTAAGTAAACCACCTTTTTCGCCGAATCGTCATGTGGGAACAGCTTACGTTTCTTAATGGCTTTACGTATAACTGAGTTCAGCGATTCAATAGCGTTGGTGGTGTAAATAGCTTTTCTGATATCTTCAGGGTAATTGAAGATGGTACTAACGTTTTGCCAGTTATTTCGCCATGAGCGAGAGATATTGGGATATTTACTGTCCCAGCGTTGCTCAAACTGCTCTAAGGCCATTAAGGCTTCATCTTCAGTTACCGATTGGTATATGCGCTTTAAATCAGCCGTGATGGCTTTGTAGTCTTTCCACGGCACAAACTTCAATGAATTACGCACCATATGAACAATACAAAGCTGAATTTGTGTGTCAGGATAAACGGTATTAATTGCATCAGGGAAACCTTTAAGGCCATCGACACAGGCGATAAGGATATCTTTGACGCCACGGTTTTGAAGCTCCGTTAATACGTTAAGCCAGAACTTCGCGCCTTCGTTTTCTGATATCCACATACCTAGAAGTTCTTTATGGCCTTCGATATTCACGCCTAAGGCTAAGTAAATGGCTTTGTTGATGACTTGCTTATCTTGGCGTATTTTTACAACCAAGCAGTCGAGATAGACGATTGGGTAAACAGCATCAAGCGGCCTGGCTTGCCACTCGACGACTTGAGCGATAACCGCATCAGTCACACGAGAAATCAGTGTTGGTGAAACATCTGCATCGTACATTTCCTTGAATGTGGACACGATTTCACGAGTCGTCATGCCTTTGGAATACAGATATAAAATCTTGTCATCCATTGACGTAAAGCGGGTTTGATTCTTTTTAACCAGTTGAGGCTCAAAACTAGAATCTCTATCACGAGGTGTATCTAAATCAATCTCGCCATCTTCTGTTCGTATAGTTTTGGGCGAATAGCCATTGCGTGAATTATCGTTGATGGATTGCTCATGACGAACATAACCAAGGTGTTCATCCAGCTCCGCATTAAGCGCAGCTTCAACCGTTACCTTGGTAAGCATTTTACGAAAGTTCGTTAAATCTGCTTCCGTTTTGATGGATTTAGCCGCTTGCTTGGCAAAGACTTCAAGTTCTTTCTTGTTCATAACTACCTATCCTAAACCCTATATGGGTATTAATAATAGGCAGTTACACAGATTTAGTTACAGAGTCGAAAAAGTGTTGTTTGCTTAATTATTGCACCTTGTGGCGTTAAATAAACCAACTTGGCTAACAGAAGCTATTGAACTCAATCATCCACACAAATACTTACTCAGGTATTTAGCTAAGTAACTATCGCAGCTTACCCAGTTTGTTTATAATTGCCGCCACTTTTATCTCCAGGCTTTTCTTATGTATCAATTTTTAGCGTTAACTTCTCCGGGTATTGAAATTTTATTGGTGGACGAGATCCAGCAATTAGGTGGAAGCAACGTGGTGCAAAAGCCAGAGGGGGTTTATTTTACTGCCGAGCTAGCACAGGCTTACCAAATTTGTTTGTGGACGCGTTTAGCGAGCCGAGTCTTGCTAAAACTGAGCGAAGGCGATGCACAAAACAAAGATGCACTTTATCAAGCGGCAAAATCGGTGGAGTGGGATGACTGCTTTGCACCTGAGCATTCGTTTGCGATTGATTTTGTTGGCAAGAGCCGAGAAATTCGCAACAGTCAATTTGGTGGCTTAACAGTAAAAGACGCCATTGTTGATTATTTTAGAGAAAATGATTTAGAGCGCCCATCGGTCAGTAAACAAGATCCTGATATTCGCATCCAAGCACGTTTACTCAAAGGGCAAGTCAGCTTTTACCTAGACTTCTCTGGCCGAGGCTTATTCCAACGTGGTTACCGCAAAGACAGCGGCGCGGCGCCGTTAAAAGAGAATCTGGCCGCTGCCATGGTGATGCGCTCTGGCTGGCTAGAAGACACAAGTAAACCGCTTGTTGATCCTATGTGTGGTTCAGGCACAGTGTTAATTGAAGCGATTGGCCTAGCGACCAAACAAGCACCGGGTTTAGAGCGTGAATTTTGGGGCTTTGAACATTGGTTTGGCCATGATGATGCCCTCTGGCAGCAAACCTTTGACAAGGCTCACCAAACATCTATCGACAATTTTGCCAACTTCACTGGTAAAGTATACGGAAGCGACATCGACAGTCGCGTCGTCAACACCGCGAAACAAAACGCCCGTAAAGCTGGCATTTCTGATCTTATTGAATTTAGCTGCAAAGACGCGGGTAAAATTAATAACGTATTTTCAACACCAGGCGTTATGCTATTTAACCCGCCATACGGCGAGCGCATTGGTGAATTACCAGAGTTAGTCGAGCTATTTGGCGAATTTGGTGGCAAGCTAAAACAGCAGTACAGCAATTGGCGCGTGTCTATTTTAACGGCCAATACTGAGTTGTTGTCACTGTTAAAACTGGCGACGAGCAAGCGCTATAAGTTTAAAAACGGCCCTCTCGATTGTTTGTTAGCGACTTACGACTTAGATGACAAACAACTCGCAAAAGACAGTTTACACGGCGGTGTTGATTTAAGTCAGCAACCGTCCGATTTTGCTAATCGTTTAAAGAAAAACCTAAAAGCCCTCAAAGGTTGGATAAAGTCAGAAGGTATCGAATGTTATCGTTGTTACGATGCCGACATTCCTGAATACAATGTCGCTGTCGATGTCTATCAAGATTACCTCGTTATCCAGGAATACGCTGCGCCAGCTAAAATAGCCGCTGAAAAAGTCGCAAAGCGTTTACAAGAAGTGCTCTTTTGGGCGCCTAAAGTTACTGGCATTGACGCCAGTAAAGTCGTACTGAAAACGCGCCAGAAGCAAAAGGGCAGTAACCAGTACAACAAACTGAATAAAAAGAACCAAGCGCTTGTCGTCAACGAGCACGGCGCCAAGCTCAAAGTGAACTTGTGGGATTACCTTGATACAGGTTTGTTCCTTGACCATCGTAAAACAAGGCAAATTGTTGCGAAATGGGCAAAAGATAAAAGTTTACTTAACTTGTTCGCCTATACTGGCTCGGTTTCGGTGCAGGCAGCACTTCACGGGGCTGAAAAAGTCACGACCGTAGATATGTCAAACACTTACCTCAATTGGGCGCAGGAAAATTTTGCGTTAAACCAATTGGTAAGCCACAAGTATGAATTTGTGCAAGCCGATTGCTTAAATTGGCTAAAAGAGAACACCGACAAATTCCAACGTATTTTTATCGATCCGCCAACGTTTTCAAATTCTAAACGCATGGATGATGCCTTTGATGTGCAACGTGATCACATAGCGATGATCACTGATGCACTTGGCTCACTGACTGACGATGGCGAGATACTGTTTACCAACAACAAGCGTAATTTTAAAATTGACGTTGAAGCGCTAAGCGAGCTTGGTTTAAAAGCACAAAATCTAACGGATAAAACACGTGATAAGGATTTTGCGCGCAACAAGCACATTCATAACAGCTGGTTGATTACTCGAATATAAGCGCTAGGAAAAATAGCATGATTGATCATGGATTTATTTTATACGGCAGTGACGGCTGCCACTTATGTGAAGATGCGCTAGCACTGTGTCAGCTGTTACCTATGCCAATAATGCTGACATTGGTTGATATAGTCGATGAAGAAGACTTAGTTGAAGCCTATGGCCAGCATATTCCGGTAATGCAGCGTGATATCGATGGTAAAGAGCTATTCTGGCCCTTTAACCTCAAACAGCTAACCGAGTTCGTTGCCAATGGTTTGGCGTTAGCCGCTAATGCCAGTAACCAAGCCGCTAATTAACGTAGTGAAATAGAGTAGTAAATATCCCAATGGAACTAATCCGTATAACTAATGCTGAGCTCGCTTTTGGCGACGCTAAAATTCTTGATGATGCCGAGCTGAGAATTAATCAAGGTGAGCGCGTTTGTCTGGTTGGCCGCAACGGTGCTGGCAAATCCTCATTATTAAAAATCGTCAGTGGTCGACAGCAACTGGACGATGGTCAATTGACCTTCTCTAACGATATTCGTATCGCCATGTTGGAGCAAGATCCCCCGCAAACCTGCGATAAAACGGTGTTTGATTATGTTTCTGAAGGCTTACATGCCAATGCTGAGCTCATTAAACAATATCACCAGTTAGTCACCCTGGTTGCCGAACAGCCAAGTGAGAAAAATTTAGATGCGTTGGCGAATGTACAGCAGCAACTAGAGCAGGCGAATGCCTGGCAAGACGAGCAGCGCATTGAACAAGTGTTAAGTACTTTGGCACTTGATGCGGATAAAACAGTTGATCAACTCTCTGGTGGTTGGCTTCGAAAGCTTGCCTTAGCCAAGGCCTTGGTAACCAACCCAGATGTATTACTACTTGATGAACCAACTAACCACTTAGATATAGACAGTGTCTTATGGTTAGAGCAATTTTTGAAAAACTTTGCTGGTACTATTGTTTTTATTAGCCATGACCGTGCGTTTATTCGCCGTTTATCGACTCGCATTGTTGATTTAGATCGCGGACAATTAACTAGCTATCCTGGCGATTACGATAAGTACGTCGAGCAAAAACAACACGATTTACACGTAGAAGCACAGCAAAATGCGTTGTTCGATAAGAAGCTTGCGGAAGAAGAGGCTTGGATCCGTCAAGGTATTAAAGCACGCCGCACCCGTAATGAAGGGCGAGTACGCGCACTTGAGCGTTTACGTGTAGAGCGCAGCCAACGCCGAGAGTTAAAATCGCAAGGTGATATTGAAATATCCAGTGGCGATCGTTCCGGCAAGCTTGTCTTCGAAGCACAAGACACCTCGATTGCATTTGATGAAAAGCGCGTGATTAATCACCTCAACTTGCTTGTCAGCCGAGGCGATCGTTTGGCGCTGATCGGCGCCAACGGTACAGGTAAGTCAACCTTAATTAAGCTATTAATGGAGCAGCTTAAACCGACGTCAGGTAAGGTCCGCGTTGGCGTTAACTTAGATATTGCTTATTTTGATCAGCATCGTGAACAGCTTGACCCGAATAAAACGGTGCAAGATACCGTTGCAGATGGCAAGCAGGAAGTCACGTTAAATGGTCGCAGCCGCCATGTACTGGGTTATCTACAAGATTTCTTATTCAGCCCTAAACGCGCACGTACGCCAGTAAGAGCATTATCTGGTGGTGAAAAAAATCGCTTGTTACTGGCGCGTTTATTCTTGCGCCCGAGTAACTTGTTAATTCTCGATGAGCCAACCAATGATTTGGATATTGAAACTTTAGAGCTTTTAGAAGAAGTTGTCGCCAATTATAACGGTACGGTTGTGTTAGTGAGTCACGATCGCGATTTCGTTAACAACTGTGTTAATACTTGTCTGTATTTTGATGGCAGTGGCCATATTGAACAAATTGTCGGCGGTTATGACGACGTTGATCAATATCTTGCCTACAAGGCGGCGCAACGAAAAGCTCATGAGGAGCAATTAAAACCAGCACAAGCCTCTGAAAAACCAAAACAAAAGCAGGATAAACCCACCGCGAAGAAAAAATTATCTTATAAAGAGGCCAGAGAGCTTGAAGCTTTGCCAGAGGAAATAGATAATCTGGAGTCTTTAATTGGTGAATTGCAAGATCAGGTCAATCAACCAGACTTCTTTAGCCAAGACACAGCAACAACTCAGAAAATATTGAACCAGCTGCAAGAAAGTGAGTCAAAGCTCGAAGCTGCTTACGACAGGTGGCAAGAGTTAGATGAAAAATAATAAGTGAGATAAGTAGTTAGATGAAAAGTATTATGAAATCTCTGGTTGCCCTTAGTGTAACCAGCGCATTATCGGCAGCTGCGGTTAACGCTGCAACCTATGAAGTCGTTGATCTAGGTGAAGTGAACTCACTTAAATTCTCTTACGGACAACAAGTTAACAATCTTGGTGAATCAGCCGTGCAGGGCACAGATAGTTATAACTTGCCCGTACAATTTCAATATCTAGATGAAGATGATTACGACACAATCGTCAATAATGCTGATCGCACCCACGAACTAGTCAATAACTTAGAAGATATCGAAGATGAAGCCGCACTTCGTGCCGGTAACCCAACGGCTAACGACTTAGTGTGGGTGACCCGCTTTTTGGAAGGCCAAGGTAGTTCCCGCTATCAAAAAATTGGTGACACGGTTGCCATGATCAATCGCAGCGGCCAATCAGAAGAATTTGTTGTTTTTGATACCCCGTTTACCAACACGAGTACCTTGACCCGTTCAACAATCGACTTTATTAACGGTATTACAGACAATGGTTGGGTTTACGGTAACGGCTCAGCGCCATACTTACCGCTAGATTTTACCGAAAGTGATGGTGATGAGGTAACACATTGGGTGCGTGATTTTGCAACTCGTGCATTTATCTCTACGGATTACGGTCAAACGATCAAGCCTATTTTAGCGCCTGAAACCCGTTTTTATAATGGCCAATCAGCGATTTTAGATATCAAGGGCACAACTGCTGTTGGCTACGTGAGTAACCGACTTAACCAAAATCGCGTAGACGATATTGAAGATGAAACTGGTGGCTGCGCGGATCCCAATATTGTTGATGACATTCCGTTTGAAGTTTGTGTGCAAAACTTGTCAAGCGACTTGTACTTCCTAACCGCTTATCAATGGGACTTAGATAGCGAAGGTAATGTTGTTGGTGAAACCGATTTAGGTTTACTGGTCACGCCAAATGAAAGTGACGAGCGAGTGTATCGCAGTTATGCGCAAGCTATTAATGCTAACGGTGTTGCGGTTGGTTTTAGTCACGGTTGGATCGATGAAACTGAAACATCGCCAAGCCAAAATGAACCTCGTCGTCTTTATCCCGTTGTGTATAAAAACGGTGAAGTAACGAGCCTTGTCGAAGATCATGGTGAAGTAGGTGAAGGGCGAGCATACGATATTAACGACAATGGTATCGCAGTTGGTTATGTTACTCGTTCAGTAAATGGCTCAGTACGTGAAAAGTTTTATCATATTGATACTAACGCACCAGCTGGTGATATGACGATGATTTTCCCTGATGATTTCTTTAACGGTTCATCAAGTACTGCATTTGCTATCAATAACGCTGGGTTAATTGTCGGTGAAGGTGAGTTCGAAACGCAAAATAGCACTAGCCAACGCCGCACACATGGCTTCTTGTACGATATCAATAATGAAACGTTTACCGATCTAAATGATTTCTTAACATGCAACTCTGATTACACCATCATTGAAGCACGTGATATTAACGACAACAATGAAATTTCTGCCACCGCAGTTGTTAAAGTGCCACGCAGAGATGCGAAAGGTGAATTAATGTTGAGTGACAGCGGCGAGCAACTCGTTGAAGATGTTGTACGTGCGGTTACGTTAAGACCAATCAGTGGTGACATTGAAGATTGTACTCAAGTGTCAGAAGACCGAGTGGAGCGTAAAGGTGCTGGCTTAGGCGCAGGGCTGCTTGCAATGCTTTCTGTATTTGGTTTTAGACGTAAGCGCAATCGTTAGCCCCTTGCTCAAGGTATAAGAACTTTTGAAAATTAAAACGGCTCATTTCGAGCCGTTTTTGTATTATCTGGATCAGGAACCCTTAAACTAAACTGGTAACTCTCTCTTTTGAAAGTGAAATATCAGTTGTGATTGAAACGTCTATCAATAAAATTTGTATTTATTACTCACAAACAAAGCTTTTCGTTTTGTTCTTCATTAATATAGATTTCAACTTCTTGCCAAAGCGCACTATTGCTCCATTTATCACGTTGCCCGCAAATATATGGGAAATAGGTCCTAAAAAATGCGGTTGCTGGAATCGTTAAATAGCGGTCTATGGTCTTTTGGTCACACAGCGAAAGCTCAACGCAAATAATAGCTTCTTCATATAAATTAAATAAAGCTCTGATTTTATATCCCATTTTTTGCTTATTTATGAGGTCAATCATAAAATCAATATAGCCCTTGTTGGTTTTATCTCGCTCGAAAAGATCTTTAATATCACTATGCGCTTCTTGCATCATTTTATTAATACTTAGCCGATGTTGGAAAATCTCCCCAGTTTGGTGACGTTTGATGATTGCCAAGCTGATATTGATTTTTTGATTTTGCTTATGCTCCAGGTACTCAAACAAGCTGATAAGACCGCCACAAATTAGCACCAAAACCGTTAATAGCGAAACCACGGTATTAATGGCTTTATGGTGGGTGTTGAAGGCATCAAGGAGTGGCATTATTCATTCCCTTTACATGATGCTAATTCCGGATTTAGCTTACAAATATCAATAATACCCTTGGGCTTGTGCATTGGCGACGATGGCGCTGGGGAAGGGGGACTATTACTTTGAGACATTTCCTGCAACGGCTCACTTTTTTCTTTGTTTGGTGAGTCTTTTTTACTGCTCGGTTTTACGTTATTAACAACCTGCTTTGGCAACTTTTTACTTTGTTCTTTATGTTGAGTTCCGCTAGATGCTGGATTTGCTATTGCTTTTAAAGAAACAATAGTCAGTGCCAATATTAGCGTGATGGTATAAAGTCTAGCCATTACAATCGTTCCTCGATCTAGTTTTAACATTATTGTTTGTAATCCATTCTTTTAGGTTCTATGAATGACTTGTCCGTGAGCGATGATTCAATTCTAAAGTTTACTTTCGCACTATTGCGTAGATATTTGGGTGAGCGGCCAGTTTGGTAAGGCTTTATCTCAGTTGGACTGGTGTATTTGGTGAGCTTGTGAGTCGTCGCTTCCGTTGCCATAAGTCATTTCCATCGCAATGCAGCTTTTTAAGCTGGCGTTGCTTGCAATTGTTGTATCGTCGTTGTGCACTTAGGTATAGCCTAGTTTATTCGTATTTTCCTGTAGATAGCCCAAAACGAAATGACGTTGCCAACTTGTGAGCATATGAGAAATGACGCGGCGGCATATAGGCGCTATTACAACTTAGCAAGACTTCATAGTGCTAATGGTGATCTTTCTCCAGTAGAATAATAAGCAAAGCTCCTGAAGAAAACTGTCCTGATTTGTTGCGCGGCACTGATTTAGATGCAAACAGAGCCAAAGAAATGGCTTTCGAAATGCGAAAAGCTGGCTTACCTATTATAATTCTCAAATAAAGTAAGCCGACTGACTATGTTCGTGAGCCGCTAAAAGTAGTAGGTGCAATCGGCAATTGGCAGCGAATTGTTAGGCCTTTACCAGATGGTGATTCGACACTAATAGTCCCATTCATTTGTTCAATATTCTGCTTCATAATTGCCATACCTAAGCCATACCCCTCGATTGCTTTTGAACGACTGGAGTCAACGCGATAAAAAGGTTCAAAAATTTTATGTAGATGTTGCTCTTCTATGCCGGGGCCATTGTCACTAATGATTAAAATAATATCGCGTTTTTCTCGTTCAAGGTTTATCTCTACGGTACATTTTTTACCCGCATATTTAAGAGCGTTCGATATCGCATTTTGTAAAATGCAGGTAATTGCGTCATCATCTGCCATGACGTAACTATCTTCGGTGTGATTAACAAAGCTAATGCGTTGCTGTTGACCAAGCTCCGGCTTTAGTTTTTCGATAGCCTGCTCAATAATAGGAGCTAATTGCTGCGGGCTTAGCTCAAATTGAAAGTGTCGACTCTGCAAGCGACTAAAGTCTAAAATTTGTTGAATAAGCCTGTTCATTTCCTCGCTGTTTTCTTCGATAGTTTCAAAATAACTGAGTTGCTCTGGGTGTAATCTGCTTTTCAGCAAGTGCATGGCTAAGCTTTGTCGAGTGAGGGGAGTTCTAAGTTCGTGAGAGATGTTGCGCAGTAACTTTTTATGGCTACCCAATAACTTTTCAATTTGGCTGGCCATGTGATCAAAATCTAATGCTAAATTGTGAAATTCAGTAATATTGCTGTTGACTTGATTAGATGCTCTTACGGCTAGGTTACCAGTGGCTAGCTGTCGGCTGACCTTTTGTAAGCGCCTTAGTGGTTGCTGTAGGTGTTTGGCAAAAATTCTTGAAACTAGTGCCAATGTTATCGCAGCGACTAGAAAACGCATCAACCATAGATAATATTTGGCTTCGTCAGCAGGGTGTAATTGCCAAGGCAACTGAATCATTAAGTGGTCATCATTTGATAAGTGAATTGCCAACATCGGCTTACTGACTCGATTGTTCATGGGTTGATCAAGTTGGCGACTTTGTGACATTTTAAATTGAGCATGGGGGTGAATCTCCCTTGCTGTGATACTTTTATTTTCGTTATCAACCACATACAAGGCATATCGCTGCGCTTCTTCCCAATTTTTTAGGCTGGCTAAGTCATTATTGTCAATATACGCTTGCGCTTGATAGGCCAAATCTTGAAACTCTTGTTGCAACTTGGCTGGTAAGGTTAATAGCGTGTTGATGAGCAGTAATTCAATAAGGGTAGATAGTGTGAATACCAACAAAAAAATGGCACTAAAGTAGCCAAATAAACGCTGACTAATACTGAGCTGAGGAAAGTTTTGAGTTAACTTCATTAGTTTTTACTTAAACTATAATTAGCGCTTTTGAGTAAAGGCATAGCCTTTGCCACGAACGGTAACAATCGTCTTTTTGGGCAGCCCCGCTTGGGTTAATTTGCGGCGAATATTACTAATGTGCATATCGAGATTGCGATCAAACTGACAATAATCGCGGCGCAGGATTTTTATTTGTAAGTCTTTTTTGGATACTGTTCTGCCTTGGTGTTGCATTAAATAATCAATTAGCTCAAATTCGGTATTGGTTAACGGTAGTGCTTGAATGGCTTGCTGCAGGTTAGTGTCAGAAATTGCCGTGCCAGTGCGTTGCCGCTCCATCGCCACTCGACGCAATATTGCTTTTATTCGAACTAATAATTCAGGCACACTAAAAGGTTTGGCCAAGTAATGATCAGCGCCAGCAGCAAAGCCCTCTATTTTTGCGCTTTCATCTGCCATAGCCGTTAGCATTAAAATTGGCGTGGCAAAGCGTTTGCACACTTGTTTAGCGGTTTGGATACCATTTAGCTTTGGCATCATGACGTCAAGTAATAACAAATCTATTGACTTTTGACCAAGAATATCAAGGGCTTGCTCGCCATCATGGGCGAGGCTAATAGTGTAATTTTCTTCTTCTAATACTGACTTTAATAACTCGCACAACTGCAAGTCATCATCGGCTACTAAAATATTAGGCACAGCAATAAAATATAAATAGGAATAATTGGCGATATCATTACTATTTTTTAATTGATTGCAAGTTATTCTTAAAATAAATGATGACAAAGCACTGTAATTGTAAGTTTTGTAAATTATTTGCACATGATAATTATTATCATTTAGAATTCTGCCCGTTTTAACTTCTCCCCTAATTAAGGCACTTTTAAATGAAAGTAAAATATCTCTCTTTAGCCGTAGCTGCTGCACTTAGTAGCCAAGTATTGGCTGATGATATTCAAGAATTAGCAACCACAGAAGTGAGTGCTAAAACCAATAAGCAGCAAGTTATCACCGCTGAACGACTGGCTAATTTACAAGTTAACGATGTTAAAGGTACTTTACAACAACTTGCTGGCGTTGATGTTAGTAACAGTGTTCGTTATAGCCAAAAAGTTTATTTACGCGGTCTTGAAGAGCATTCTGCCAATGTCACCATTGATGGCGCACGTCAAGACGGTCAAATGTTTCACCACGCCAGTAATCAGGTGATTGACCCAGCCATTTTAAAATCAGCTACTGTTGAATTAGGTGCAACCTCAGTGCTTAGCGGTTACGGTGCTAACACGGGTGCGGTTAGATATGAAACTAAAGATCCGCAAGATATGCTGGCTGCGGATGAGCAATTTGGTGCAAGAGTGTCACTTGCTGCCGACGACGCCACTGAATTTAGACAAGCAAACGTTACTGGCTACGGTCGTCTAACTGAGCAATTAAGTGTGTTAGCTTATGTTAATTACAATGAGTCAGGCGATATTGAAACACCAGATGCCGCGCCAATTGTTAGTAAGCACAGTGAATTAAAAAGCGGCTTATTTAAAGCGGTTTACGATTTTTCTGACACCGAACAATTAGAATTTTCTGCCCAATATGCTGAAGATGGCGGTCGCCGCAACCTTTCAGGCGAAAAGCCTGGCGCGACAAGCCTTGAGCAAGCGTTAGGGTTTCACGGTTATGAGCGCGATACGTATACCTTAGGTTACCAAAACAGCAGTGATGATCCGTTATTAGACTTAGCTGTTAATGTTTATGCCAATGAAAAACGTTTAGTGCGTGAGCCAATTGTTCAAGGTGCTAGCGCATACCCAGAACGCGAATACTCATATACCACTTATGGTTTGGATGCCAACAATACCTTTATTATTAACGATATTGCTTGGACTGCTGGCATTGAGACCTTTAAAGCTGAGCAAGATATTAAAGTTGATGGCTTTAGAGTGAACACCCTTGAAGATGGCAGTACTGAACAGGTTGATATTAATATTCACGATGAGCCTACCGCTTCATTAGTGGCTGGTTATGTTCAAGCTGAGCTTAACTTTGGTGATGTAACAGTTGTCCCTGGTGTTCGTTATGACAGTTACAGCTTAGGCGGCGCTTATGATCTTTCGTTTAACAAGTTATCACCTAAGTTAGCGGTTGACTGGCAGGCCAATAAAGATCTTAACCTTAAACTAGGCTATGGCCGCATTTTTAAAGGCCCTGCGTTAGCAGAAACACTAACCCTTGGCACTAATATTCAACAAGCCGATAATGTTGCCGCTGAAACCGGTAATCACGTTGAATTTAATATTATTCAAGACTTAGCTGAGCAGTTGTCAGTAGATAGCGCAAAAGCCTATGTTAATTTGTTCCATTACGCCATTGACAACTACTACCACCCAACTAAAAACACTAGCTTGGCAGGTGGTCGTTTTGACTTAGAAGTTGATGGTGTTGAAGCGGGCTTTAACGTTAGTCATGAAGATTTAACGGCTTATATTAACTACAGCTATAACACCGGCGATAACGAATACCCGGGTTACACAACCGATCACTTATATGCAGGTACTCAAGTCGTAAAACTAGGTCTTGATTACCAAGTAAACAATGCCTTAGTTGTTGGCTTTAATAGTTACTTTGCTAGTAATGCCGATTTAGATCGCAATTCTCTTAACGGTGAAGGTCAAGTTGAAACAGAAGAAGTGAAAAAAGCAGGCTATGGCGTTACTAACCTTTGGTTAGCTTATGACGTAGAGCAAGTGGAAGGCCTAATTGTGAGATTAGGTGTTGATAACGTTTTCGATAAAGCTTATCAAAACCACAATAGCTTTGGTATGTACTGGGGTAATGCCGATTACAACGACAATGAAGTGGGTCGTAACATCAAAGTTGGCGTTAGCTACCAGTTCTAATTAACTAATCTCAACTCTCATTAAGAGCTGAGGTTAACCAATCAGTAATAGCGGCCAGTATTCAACTGGCCGTTTTATGTAAATTATTGTTATGAAAATATCTCTTCTTCGCAGTCAACTAGCTTGGCTTGTTTTTGCAGCGTTATCGGCAACCAGTGTAGTTGCTTCAGAACAGGGGCAAGTAAAAACAACGACACCAGCAACCATAGATCAATTAACCAAACAATGGCTTGATTTAGCACAGTCGAGCAATCAACTTCAACAAGACTGGCAACTAGAGCAACAACAGCTCGAACTTAGGATTGCACTGCTTAAAGAGCAAAATAAAATCTTATCCTCGCAAATTAGTCAGGACAATAGTCAGCAAGATCAAGTTAATCAGCAAAGGCAAGCAATTTTAACTGAGCAAACTGTGCTTGAGAAAAGTGTCGGCCAATATCAAAAAGCTTTGCCAGCGATTATTAACCAATTACAAACCCTGGTTGCCTCTTTGCCGCCCTATTTAGCCGAGCAGTTAAAAGGTGAGTTAGCCCAGTTAAGCCTGAGAGGGAATCAAATTGAAACGCAAACTCGAGTAGGTAAGTCTCTTAGTAACGAATATCAAGCCATTGCCAGCATTATTAAACAACTAACCAAAAGCTCAGGCTTAATTCAGCTCAAACAAGGGGTGATTGACATTAATGGCAGTGAGCGCTTAACCCAGCAATTGTATTTTGGTCATGATCAGGCGTGGTTTATTAGCTCAGATAACAGCTTTAGTGGCATTGGCTTTCGTCAGCAAAACAGCTGGCAGTGGCTAGCAGTTGACGATGCTAATGAACAAATTCGCCAGGCAATTAACCATGCTGAAAGCCAAACACCGGGTCAGTTAATCAACTTACCGATTGCTTTAGGAGCACACTAATGAGCCCACTAATAAAGTCGGTAATAACAATAAACTCGATAATAAGCTTGTACTTGTTGGCGTTTTCAACCGTATTTGTTATTGCCAGCCCAAGCAGTTTTGCCAGCGACATTAGTAGCGTTGAGGCCGAATTACTGGCAGAAATAAAACGTGCCAACAAAGCCTACCAACAGCAAACGCAAGCAATTGCCAAACAGCGTCGGCAATTGTTAAAACAGTTAGCAAGCCAAGAGCAGACACTGAAAAAACTCAGTGTTGAGGCCAAACTTATTACGCGCACTAAAGACGAGCAAAACTTAAGTGTGACTAAGCTCGAAGAGCGCTTAGCCAGTTGGCAGCAGCAGTACAATTACCTCAACCATCTGTTAGCTAGCATAGATAACCGCAAGCCAATTACCTCGTTAGCAGCGCTCAGCGAACGGATTGAGCAACACCTCAAACCGACGCAATTCGAGCCGATGCAAGTTGCACTCACCAGTGGTGAGCTGATTAACGGCGAAAAGTTGAGTGTAGGACCAGCGAATATTTTTATTAGCGGCGATAACCAGCAAGCGGGCTTAGTCGCTGGTTTGGTGACTCAGGTCGAGCAAACGTGGCAATTGGCACTTCAATACGATGATGCTCAAACCGCTGCAGCACTTGAATTACAGCAAAACCAGCGCGGCACACTGGCATTAGACGCTACCAATAATCGCAGTTTAATTTTAAATCAACACCAAGAAACCATTGCTGAACACTTAAATAAAGGCGGCATTTGGATTGTCCCCATTTTGGCTTTTGCTTTGTTAGCATTGACCATTGCTGGTGTTAAAGCGGTTAGCCTAAGTCGTTTACCTAAGTTAAAGCCAGCATTATCTTCAATTGAGAATACATCAACTGACAACAGCAAGCTTGGCATTTATCAACAGCGTTTACTAACCATCGCTAAACAAAACCAGCACAGCCAAACGCAATCTGACGACTTGTTATTTGATCAACTGATGCAAATTAAACAAGAAATTGAACGCGGTTTAAGTGCTATTGCGGTCACCGCAGCGGTTGCGCCGCTACTGGGGTTATTGGGTACCGTTAGTGGCATGATCCAAACCTTTAAACTGATGACTTTATTTGGCGCCGGTGATGCCAATGCCGTATCTGGCGGTATTTCTGAGTCATTGGTGACCACAGAGCTTGGTTTGATTGTTGCGATCCCTGCTTTGGTTGCACACGCGTTAATGTCGCGTCGTTGCCATCACTATATGAATGGCTTGGAGTCTTTTGCCATTCGTTTATCGCATCAACAAGTCCCCCCCCCTGAAAATAACACGAGTGTTACCCGTGAGGTCACCAATGTTGCTTAGTCATTCACTTAGTCATTTACTTAATCAATGGTCACCTAGTAACTGGCTACCGGAAGAACTCATTACTGGCGGGGTAGTTATCTGGCTCATTATTGCGTTAGCGCTGGTTTGTTATAGCCTACTACTACAAGCACTTTATTGCAGCTATAAAAAACAAAACTTAGCGTGGCTACAAAGCTGGTTAACACCACTGCAAATTTTAATTAGTGCACTGCCTTTACTCGGCTTACTGGGCACGATTATCGGTTTGCTAGATACCTTTGCCGCAATAAGCAACAACTCGGCGCTGTCGATGAGCGATGCTATAGGTAAAGCCTTATTAACCACGCAAGCTGGTTTATTGGTGGCAATTCCTGCGATGGTGATGCTTTGGAAATTACAGCGTACAGTGGATAACTTTGCTCCTAGTCCAGCTCTGACGGAAGTCAGCTGTGTAGTTGAAACGAGCAACGAGGAACTCAATCATGCGGCCTAGTTTGCAGCAGCGCTTGAGTAATGCTCAAAATCAGCAAATTGATTTATCACCGTTGCTCGATGTGGTTTTTATTTTGCTGATTTTCTTTATTGTCACCACAGTGTTTGTCAAAGAAACTGGCGTTGAAGTCAGTAAGCCGCAGGCGATGAGCGCCTCCGATTTAGAAAAGAAAAGCATCTTAATCGCGATTACCGATAGTGGCCAAGTCATGTATGGTGGCCAAGATATTGGTGTTGTCGGCGTAAAACCTACGGTTAGCCAATTACTGGTGCAACAAACAATGCCAGTGATTTTACAGGTTGATCAAGAAGTTAAAACCAAGCTCTTGGTTGAAGTGATGGATCAAGCAAAAGCGGCTGGTGCCACTAAGGTTAACCTAGCGACGGTAATGCCATGATCCAAATGCGCTTTATGCTATTAGCTCTGGTGATTGTCACAGGTTTAATGGCGATATTAATTATCAATAATCGCAGCGACTTAACCAAGCCAGATACTTTATTGGTACAGCCTCTTGAGCAAGTTGCAGTATTGCCACCGCCACCACCGCCGCCAACAGTAAAAGAACTTACTCAGCCGCAAACCCTCAAGTTAGATTTACGGCAGTCTAGCCAAGGGCCGAGCTTAAAACTCAGTAAAATCAATATCAAACTGACTAAACCGCAATTAGCTGCGCCTGAGATTCTAGACTTTACCCCTGAATTTGACAGTAAAGCGATTGCCGCGGCCTTAACTGGTTTTGCTTTAAATGAGCTCGACCAACAGCCCCGTTTAACGACACCGTTAGAAATTCGCTTTACTTCAAAAATGAAAGGGGCGGGGGTTAAGCAAGTGAAAGTGAAATTGCACGTAGTGATTGAAATTGACGGCAAGGTTCACTTAAAAGCGATCAAAGAGAACCCTTACCCAGAGCTTAATATCGCGATTAAACAATTAACCAAAAAAGCGCGCTTCACTGCGCCAAAACGCCAAGGTAAAGCGGTGCGCGCTGAATTTATTTGGCCATTAGTATTAAAAGAATCATGAACAATTATTTATTTTTTTCTAAACCATCGTCGATATTGCCCTCAGCAGTATTGACAGGCGTTTTATTGCTAAGTGCTTCGTTTAGCCAAGCGAGTTCTGGCACCGAGCTAGAGATCAAACTTGAGCAGCCTAAGCTACTGATGCAGCAAATTTCTGCCAGCGAGCTTGGCATTAAGCCTGTGTTGACCAAGGGCGAGCAGCAGTATCATCAATTAATTAATGACAAGCTCAAAAACAAGCAATATCGACAGTTGCTTGAGACATTGAAGCAGCAAATTGATATTGAACAGGCGAGCGCGGCAATGGCTTATTTACTCGGCCAACTGGCATTGCAACAACAGCAATTTCAAGTGGCGACCAAGTATTTTGAGCAAGCGATAAAAAAGCAAACTGGTTATGGCAAAGCGCATCACGGCTTGGCGTTAGCCAAATTACAATTAAAACAATACACTAGCGCCAGCGCTCATTTAGTTGAGGCAATGCAGTTGGGGGTTAAAGATGCTCAACTTTATAGCTACCTCGGTTATAGCTATATTCAAGCGAACAATTTTCACAGCGCAGTAGTTGCTTATCAGCAAGCCAAGTTATTAGCGCCTGATGACAATCAGGTTAATCAATCACTGCTATATGCCTATAGTCAAGCGGGTCAAACCCAAGCAGCATTGAGCTTATTAACACAAATGCTTAATCAAGAACCCAACAATGCCGATTTATGGCTACATCGCGCCAATGTTTTATTAGTTAAGCAGCAGTATCAAAGGGCGATTGCCAGCTTAGAAACGGCAATTCGCTTGGACAAAAAAAAGCATGTACCAACCAGTGCAGACAATATTGCACTGACCGCACAACTACAGCTGCAGTATGGCAGTATTGCTCGTGCCGAGCACTTGTATCAGCAAATTTGGCGTGAGCATGCTAACCCCGAGCTAGTCATTGACGCGGTTGAATACTTGCTTGCTAAGCAGCAACTTAACAGTGCCAGTAAGTTGTTAGGGCAAATCAACAAAGGTCAATCCAAAACCAGTAAGTCGCTTAGCAGTCAGCAACAAAGCCAGCTTGCTTATTTAAATGGCAAAGTGCAATTGGCCAAGGGGAAACGCGTTAAGGCGGATAAATATTTTCAACAAGCGTTGGCGTTAAATGCAGTAAACGGCCAAGCATTATTAGCTTCAGCTCAGTTAAAGCGCCGAGCTGGTCAAAGCCATCAAGCGCAAATGCTGCTGTTAAGAGCGGCTAATCTCGATGAATTTAAACTCAACGCCTTAACCGAACACGCAGATTTAATGATGACTTTGGGTCGCTACCGCAAAGCGCTTGAGTTACTCCAGCAAGCGTTAGATTTTGCCCCTAGTGAAAGCAGTATCTTTGAAAATATTAAAATACTTGAGCGCATTGTTAGTCAGGAAGCTAGCTAATGCGGGTTAATAGAAATCTACTGAATTTTTCACGTTTAATTCACGTTTATGTTTCGATGGCGTTATTGAGCTTGATGATTTTTTTCTCGATAACCGGCATTACCCTTAATCACCCTGAGTGGTTCGCAGATGATCAAGCAACAGTTGAAGAAGCTGACTTTGTTGTTAATCCCGAGCTGTTATTGCCAAGTACACAGGGTCAGTTACTCGACGTCTTACTAAAACAACAACACCTTAACGGCAATCGTCTAAGCATTGAGCGCAGTGATGATGAACTTTTTATCAGTGATAAAGGCCCTGGCCGTTATTTAAGCTTAACCATTGATTTAGCCAGTGGCGAAGCGTTTAAAGAAGCAACCGATTACGGCTACTGGGCACTGTTTAACGATTTACACAAAGGCCGCAATAGCGGTGGTTTTTGGCGCTTTATTATTGATTTGAGCGCAGTATTGATGATCGTTTTTAGCATCACTGGTTTTATTTTAGCACTGGCTCAACGGCGAATTAACCGCACCATGGCCGCTAGCATTATTACCACCATTGCCATGGTAATTATCTATTGGCTCTGGGTTTAACACTATTCGTTATTTTATTAGTTATGTTCTTGTATGGATTTGTTTATGAAAAAATCATTGGTTTTTGTTTCGCTACTGTCACTTTCGGGGCTTTCTCTCTCGGGCTTTTCGAGCCAAGCATTGGCAACCGAGTTAAAGCTTGAACTCAATTTGCCACAGCAAACAGGGGAGTATCACAACCCTTATGTTGCGATTTGGCTTGAAGACAGCTCAGGCAAAAGTATTCGCACCTTAGCGCTATGGCGTGAAGGGGCTAAATGGCTCAAAGATATTCGCCGTTGGTGGCGCAAAGTCGGCCGAAAAGATGCTGAGTTAGTCGATGCAATCACCTCTGCAACCCACGCTGCTGGCCGCTACCAACTGAGCTTTGATGCCGTTGATGACAATCAACAACCGTTAGCCGCGGGCGATTATATTTTACGTATTGAAGTTGTCCGTGAAAATGGTGGCCGCAGCATGGTCAAACAACCATTCACTTTAACTGGCAAAAGCCAACGTTTTACCTTAGCAGCGACGCCAGAAACTGCTCAATCTACTTTTATTATCAAGGAGTAACCATGAAACTTAAACCGTTATTTATTGCTGCTACTAGCTTATTACTCGCCACCCAAGCAAGTGCTCATAATCGCTGGCTACTGCCAAGCCACTTTAATTTATCGAACGATAAAGGCGAGTGGATCATGGTTGATGTTACCGCCTCGAACGAAACCTTTTTTGTCGACAAACCTATGGGCGCAGAGCGCATGGTCATTACTGGCCCTGACGGTAAAAGAGTAAGAGCTGGCTCATTGTACAAAGGTCATCGCAAAAGTGTTGTCGATTTACAGTTAACGCAAAGCGGTACTTATCAATTACAACTTGCGGGGACACCTTCGTACTTTACTCGTTACGAAGTAAAAGGCGAAGAAAAGCCCAAGTTTATGCGCAATGTTAACAAGCAACAGCGTGATGCCCGTTTGCCAAAAGATGCCATTAACGTTGAAACCCTTGAAGGTTATAGCAATGTATTGAGTTTTGTTACGTTAAACTCGCCATCAGTTTCATTCCCGCTTAGCAAGCAAGGTTTAGAGCTGATTCCGGTGACTCATCCGTCGGATATTGCTCAAGGTGAACCCGTTGAGTTTAAATTTGCCTTTAACGGCGAAGTAAAAGCTGGGGTGAATGTTGAAATTATTCGCGAAGGTGTCCGTTATCGCAATGATCCTGAAGCGTTAGAATTAACTTCAGATAAAAACGGCGCGATTAAGTTCACCCCTAAACAAGCGGGGCGTTATCTTTTAATGGCAGATTACCAGCAGGACGTGAGCGATTATGCCTTAGCAGATAAAGTTGGTGGACGGGTGTTTTTAACCTTTGAAGCGGTATTAGACTAAGTTACAAATATTGTTTTTTAAAAGAAAAAACAGTACCTTAATATATTCGACAGGGGCATTAAGCCCCTTTATTTTTCTCGCTTTTCAGTCTCTCGATAACCTGTAACCAGCCCCAAATTACGCGTTGTAACGGTAAATCCTCGTTTGGATGTTCACGTTGCATTAATTTTATCTCATTGGTTTGTGACTCTGCGTATTCAATAAAATGCTTGTTGTTCATCATTCGTCCTTAATCATCAAAGTAGTGAGGTATTAAGCGCTTACTTTGGTGAACACCAACCAGCCTGATTGAGTAATTTAGTTAATGAAAATTGCGGAGGCTCCACGCAGTGGAAACCGTTACCAACTAAAAATTTATATTACGGAGTAATAGCTAGCCAGCAACGATTTAAGTACCAAAACACGACAGGCCAATTATCCCTGGTAAGCTTTTTAGTACCAAGCAAGAGAAAGCTAAATCTGTGACAGACTGGGGCGATTAACGGTGACGTACTTGATAGAATAAAACACCAGATACCTCTATAAGCATCCCTTCCCCGCTATGTCCAATACTCTTTAGTATTGGACATAGTGATTTAGGGCGTTTAAACTAGTTTTATTCTGATAATCATACTAATTATTTGTTTTTATTAATCCTTATTATGGCTGCATCTAAACCTGTACCTTTATATCCCACATACTTGGATCTACTTGATTTCGACTTTGAAGATTACCCAGAGCTTAACGACTTCTTTAGCGATCAGCCTAACTGGTGGCTTGAGCATTTCAATTGGGGAAAAGCTTATCTTGAATATGTTGGCCGCAACAAATCACCACATACCTACGACAGATTTAGAAATGAAGTTGAACGTTTCTTACTTTGGTCGTTTCTCGAAAAACAAACACCGATTGATCAATTACGCAAAGCTGACATTCTGGAATATGCAGACTTTTGTTGGCAGCCAGCTGTTAATTGGATTGGTACGTCTAATCAAGAACGCTTTAAAGTAGCTGCTGGTTATTCCTCGGCTAACGAGCATTGGGCACCATTTAAAGTACAACTTGCCAAAAGCCAGTCAAGCAAGCTTACCGCAAATGCTCAGCCGTTAGATGTTAATCAACTAAAAAAGAAATATCGACCGTCACAACAAACACTCACATCCATGTTCACTGGTATTATTGTTTTCTATAACTATCTGATGAGTGAAGAATTTTGTCTGGGTAATCCGGCACAAATTGCTAAAAAAGACTGCCGCCACTTTATTACTGATGTGCAAGTTAAAGACGTTAACCGTTTAAGCACTGCCCAATGGCAATATGTGCTTGATGTTGCTGTTGAAATGGCTGATGAAGATGCCGTTTATGAGCGGAACTTATTTGTGATTGCTGCGTTAAAAACCTTATTTTTACGTATTTCTGAATTGTCAGAGCGTGCGACATGGTCACCCATTATGGGGCATTTTTGGCTTGATGACGACGATAACTGGTGGCTAAAAGTTTTTGGTAAAGGTAGAAAGCTTAGAGACGTCACAGTGCCTGTTGATTTCTTACCGTTTCTTGAGCGCTATCGCTTATCACGCGGGCTTTACGGCTTACCATCGAGTAATGAAAATACGGTACTCGTTGAAAAAATTCGTGGTCAAGGAGGCATGACAGCTCGCCATTTACGCCGCATTGTTCAGGCGGTTTTTGATCAAGCTTACGATAAAATGCGCCAATATGAAGGTGAAAATAAAGCACTTAGACTCAAAGAAGCCACAACACATTGGCTAAGACACACAGGTGCAAGTATGGAAATTGAGCGCGGCCGTGAGCTCAAGGATGTTTCCGAAGACTTAGGACATGCCAGTATGGCGACAACTGACACGGTTTATGTTCAAACTGAAAATAAACAACGAGCAGCAAGTGGTAAAAAGCGCAAAGTGAATTAGTACTAAAAAACCAATGTTTTTATATGGCCATTTCCCTATTAACCCCCTATTGGCAATGTTTTGGGGAAATGGCCTATGATAAATCAGTAAAGCTAAGTCAAAGCAATACGATTAGCCGTTTGATTTTTTCCTGACTAGCGTGAATCTAGCCAATAGCATAAGTAGCAACACAAATAAACTTGTGTATGTGATACTGCCACCGCCCGACTTCTTACTATTATTTACTTGTTGCTCTCGCTGAGTGACAGTCACTTGCCACTGCCCAACTGCCCTATTGCCAGCGCTATCTTCAACGGTGTAAGCAATGCTGACGTTGCCAAAAAATTCTGCATTGGGTTTAAAAGTCGCATCGCCATTAGCGCTAAAACTAACGTTTGCGTGCTCAACTGCAATAAGGCGTAAAGTGTCTTGCTCGGCATCCGTATCGTTGGCAAGTAAGTTCACCTCGACCGATTGCCCTTGACTGATAACACTTTGCTCATTAGTGATCACAGGTGGTGTATTGACAGGAGGCGTATTTGGCATGATACGCAAATGCACCTTACCTTGGCTACTACCGCCTTTACCATCAGTGATAACGTAGTCCAATGTGGTTGTACCAAGATGATCTGTCATTGGCGTGTAATGCAGTTGGTTATTATCAACCTCTACCACACCAAAATCAGCATAGGCAGTGACAATCGTTAATGGATCATTATCCTCGTCAAGATCATTGGCGAGTGCGTCGATGGTGATCGCTTGGTTCATCACCAGATCAATATGATCATCATGTGCGACAGGAGCGCTATTGCCTGTTTTTATTGTGCTCACATAGCCAGGATCAATAATGGTGTGATCAGTTGTGTTATCACTGTCATTTGCACCACCATCCTCAAGCTGGATCTTAACGCACCAGTGCCCCGGCGTTAGTCCCGGTGTCCATACCTGACTTTTATTACTGCGCTCTGGCGGCGGGCAATAGCCAGGTTCACCAGCGGCAGATAAAAGTTTATTATTGGCATCTTCGACAAAATCGTACCAGCCCTGCTCTTTATTGTATTTGCGATAAACCGCATTTTCAGGGATCGGTTTGCGCTGCGGAATCGTGACAATAATATTCCCGCCGACTTGAGTTAACCCGGTCGCGACAAAGCCGAATAAGCCACCGACGTTGATAAAGTCATCATCATTGGGGAGCAAGCCGTTTAGATCACTCATGTTCATTAGTAAACCCGTCGCTTGCATTTGCTGAGCAAACTGCTCTTGACGTAAACAAATACCGGTTTCAGTTTCCATTAAAAATTTATCATCCAGAGTTTGCTGTTGCTGTACCTGACAGCCAGCAATAGCATCGAGATAATCAGCGATACCGTCGCCATCAGTATCAATATAGCCCTCGATATTATCTGCGATACCGTCACCGTCGCTATCGCGATCGGTTAATGTGGCAAGCTCGTCAACGACTTGGAAGAAAACAATAACACTTGTGGTTAACTCAGGATGGCCGTCAACAGTAACCGTCAATTGAAGGCTATACATCCCCTGTGCAAGCGCGCTTGGATCTAAGCTGAACGTTGTTGGAGACGCACTAGTGTTGACCAGCTCTGCACTAGAACTTGTCCATTGGAAGTTCAAGTTATCATTATTATCGGCATTGCTAACCGTCGCCTGCACAGTAATTTCACCGCCGTTGGGAGTAATCATCGAGGTGCGTTTACCATTTTGTAATATGGTTAACTCAACCATAGGTGCAACGCTTTGCTCGGTAATGGTTACCACTTGCTCAATATTGTCACCTAGGTTAATGCCATTGGTTAAAGTAATCACAAGCGTTTCATCACCTTCTTCCTGATCATCGTTGGCTATAACCAGGTTAATGTTGGTACGAGTACCTTGGCTAATCACTAGCTGACCTGAAACTAAATTGTGATCTTGATTATCGGCACTACCACTGACTGCATAGTCTATGGTGACTGGATAACTTGGCGACTCGCCATTAAGCACAACAGGTAAGCTAATTTCACTACCTTCACCAACGTCAATATCTTGCCCTAAGTTCACTAACGGCTCTATACAAACTACTTGCTGCGCAACTTTGCGATTACCGCTAGCATCTTGTGTTTGCCAAAGGACAGCGTGTTTACCCGGTGCGAATACTGGCTCGAGATTATCGACCAAAGCAACTGGCAAATTATTGCCCTGAGCATCGGTAGCACGAGCAACGCCTAACGTCACCCGAGTAAACAAGCCAGTTGCGTTCACACTGCTAACACCGCATAAATCATCCGGTACCGTTAGGACAATACCGCTGTTATTGTTGATGCTAATGGTGACCTGACCTTGGGCGGTATTTCCTGCTTGATCTTGAATCACGTAGTCAACCGTCACCACACCACTTAACTGATCGCTGGCAATAAAACGTAACTGATTATCAGTAATATCAGCCTGCCCTAACTTGGCGGCAACAGATACTAAGGTTAAACGATCATTTTCAGGATCTGTGTCATTGGCTAAAACATTAAGGATAAGTGTTTCACCTGCTGCTATGCTCGCACTGTCATTGACAGCAACAGGAGCGCTGTTGGCAACGCCATTGGAGTCTCCTGAACCGCTGTTATCACCGCCATTGGAGTCTCCTGAACCGCTGTTATCACCGCCATTGGAATCCCCTGAGCCGCTATTATCGCCGCCATTGGAATCCCCTGAGCCGCTATTATCGCCGCCGTTAGAATCTCCAGAGCCGCTGTTATCACCGCCACTAGAATCTCCAGAGCCGCTATTATCGCCGCCGTTAGAATCTCCAGAGCCGCTGTTATCACCGCCATTGGAATCTCCAGAGCCGCTATTATCACCGCCATTGGAATCTCCAGAGCCGCTATTATCACCGCCATTGGAGTCTCCAGAGCCGCTATTACCGCCGCCACTACTAGAGCCAGAGCCACTGCTAGAACCGCCCGGAGTTGGGCTAGCTGGTGCCACACTAATACTTACTGTCGCAGTAGCGGAATCAATATCACCATCATTGACCGTAAACGTAAAACTATCAGCGCCGAAAAAATTAGCATTCGGTGTATAAGTTAGGTTTGGTGCCGTGCCCGATAGCTGACCGTTACTCGGTTGGCTAAGTACAGCAAATGTCAAGATCTCGCCAGTATCAATATCACTGCCCGTTAGGGTAACCGCTTTGGCAGTATTGTGCGCTGTCGTTATGCTCTGATCATTGGCCACAGGAATGTCATTGGTATTCGTCACGGTTAACCTAAAACATTGCTCAGCACTGTCTATTTGACCGTCATTAGCAATGACACAGACATTTGCGTCACCAACATCTGCATTACTAGGTTGACCTGATAAGACAAAATAGTCAGGTTGAACTTTACGCACGCGATCACCTGATAATTCAGCAATAAAGAGATTACCATCATTATCAAACATCAAGCTTGTTGGTGAGCTGAGCTGAGCGAGACTAGGCTGTCCATCATCGCCGGAGTTGCCTGAACTGCCATCGCCTACTATAGTAGTCAGCTTTTGAGTGTTGGCATCAATTTTTAGGATGCGATGGCCATCAACGGATAAATACAAATTCCCCCACCGATCAAACGTAATATCTGAAGGAGCAACCAACTGGGCCGTTATTGCTTGACTGCCCTCGCCACCGCTGCCACCGCCAGCAATAGTCGATATTTTACCATCACTAGAAACCTTGCGAATACGCCCATTGACCTTGTCGGCGATATAAAGAGCACCTGCAGTATCTATGGTGAGCCCCGCTGGCGAATTCAGTGCCGCAAGCCTTGCAGCTAAGCCATCACCACTAAAGCCTGGCGTACCAATACCAGCAACCGTTTGAATTTTACCATCACTTGTTACCTTGCGAACGCGGTGATTACTCTGATCGGCAATATACAGGTTATCATCACTATCAAAGGCAATGGCCAACGGAGCATTAAGCATAGCCAATGTCGCTTGTTGATCATCGCTATCGTAGCCTGCGCCACCATTACCAGCGACTGTGGTGATAATCCCTTCGCTAATATCAAGTTTGCGAATACGATGATGACCACTATCAGCGATATACAAGTCGCCTAAACTGTCAAACGCTAAGCCGACAGGCTGGTTCAACTGTGCTTGGTTGGCCTGGCTGCCATCGCCTAAACTTGTGCCGCCACCAGCAACTATACTAATTGCGCCACTAACAAGATCTAATTTGCGAATAAGGTGGTTGTCAGTATCTGCAATATAAAGCTGATTAGCACCATCATAGGCAAGCCCTTGCGGCGCATTTAGCTGAGTTAAGTTGGCTGCACTGCTATCACCTAAACCCGTTTGGTTACCACCAGCAACGGTGCTAATAACCGATGACTTATTACTCACCGTTAACCAGCTAGGATTAGCGTCTTTTAAGCGAAGATTGAGCCTATCACTTTCAGGGTCACTGGCATAAATCGCCACACTATAGGCGCTATCCTCTCTCGCTGAGTTGTTGCCAATTGCATTAACAATAGGAGCATCATTGATTTCACTAACGCTAATATTAACTGTCGCCAGCGCTGAATCCGTGGTTCCATCATTGGCCTTAAAAGTAAAGCTATCACTGCCGTTGTAATGACTATCAGGCGTATAAGTAAGATTTGGAGCAGTGCCAGATAGCTGACCATAGCTAGGCTGGTCAATAACCCTAAAACTTAGACTATCCCCAATATCTATATCACTGGCCGTTAGCGTGAGCACTTTCGCGACATCTTCAGCCGTACTCACGCTCTGATCGTTGGCGACGGGAACATCGTTTGCGTTATCCACTGTAATCGTGACTGTGGCTAGGTCAGAATCAGCTAAGCTATCGTTAGCCTTAAAGGTAAAGCTATCACTACCGTGATAATTCACCTCAGGTGTATAAGTGAGATTTGGCGCTACACCCGTTAACTGACCATGGCTAGGTTGACTAATTACAGTGAATGTTAAGCTACTAGCGTCATCAATATCGCTAGCAGTTAAAGAAATCGCTTGGCTGCTATCTTCAGCAACACTTACGCTCTGATCATTGGCAACCGGAGCATCATTGGTATTGGAAACCGTAATGGAAACCCTTGCCAACTCAGAATCGGCATTGCCATCGTTAGCTTTAAAGGTAAAGCTGTCACTACCGTGATAATTAGCTTTAGGTGTATAAGTCAGGCTTGGCGCAGTACCTGTTAACTGTCCGTTACTAGGTTGCTCAACAACGGTGAACGTTAGGCTACTACCCTCATCAATATCATTACCCGTTAAAATGATCGCCTTGGCTGTATCTTCACTGGTGCTGACACTTTGAGCATTAGCCGTTGGTACATCATTAGCACTCGTGATGGTAATGGTAACTGTAGCTAATTCAGAATCCGCACTGCTATCGTTAGCCTTAAAGGTAAAACTATCGCTACCGTAATAATTTTCCTCCGGTGTATAAGTCAGGTTTGGTGCACTACCAGATAGCTGGCCATGAGCAGGTTGTCTTACCACGCTAAAATTAAGGCTATCACCAACATCAACATCATTAGCCACCAAGGTAATGACTTTGGCAGTATCTTCAACTGTAGTAACACTCTGATCACTGGCCGTTGGCGCATCATTGTTATTAGTGACGGTAACTGTAATGGTAGCTAACGCAGAGTCGGCTGTGCCATCGTTGGCTTTGAAGGTAAAGCTATCTCGGCCTGCATAATGGGTATCTGGCGTATAAGTCAAGTTTGGTGCACTGCCAGATAGTTTCCCATGAGTCGGTTGACTCACTAGAGAAAAACTCAAGCTATCATTATCAATATCACTACCCGTTAAGGTAATCGCTTTGGGGTTTTCTTCTGCGGTAGTTACGCTTTGATCATTAGCGACAGGAACATCATTAATGTTAGTGACCGTAATAGCTACTCTTGCCACTACAGAGTCAGTTTTACTGTCGTTAGTTTTAAAGTAAAAGCTGTCACTACCGACATAATTGGTATTGGGCCTGTAAGTCAGGTTGGGTAGTGTGCCAGATAATACGCCGTGAGTCGGTTGCTTAACTATAGAAAAATTTAAGCCATCGTTATCAATATCACTGCCCGTTAAGGTGATACCTTGGGAGGTATCTTCTGCAGTAGTGACACTTTGAGTATTAGCAATCGGCGCGTCATTAACACTAGTGATGGTAATAGTCACAGTGGCTACTCCAGAATCGGCGCTGCCATCATTAGCCTTGAAGGTAAAACTGTCCCTACCGTAATAATTCGCGTTAGGCGTATAGGTATAGTTCGGCGCGGAGCCTGTCAACTGGCCATGGCTAGGTTGGCTCACCAAACTGTAAACTAGACTATCGCCAACATCAATATCACTGCCCGTTAAGGTAATCACTTGCGCGGTATCTTCAGCGGTACTAACGCTTAAATCGTTAGCGATCGGGGCATCATTGGTATTAGTGACTGTAATAGCCACCGTAGCTAGCCCAGAATCGGCTGTGCCATCGTTGGTTTTGAAGGTAAAGCTGTCATTGCCCACATAATTAAGACTAGGCGTATACGTAATATTTGGTGCTGTACCCGTTAACAGGCCATGAGCTGGCTGACTCACTATAGAAAAATTTAAGCCATCATTATCAATATCACTGCCTGTTAAGGTAATAACCTTAGTGGTTTCTTCAGCGGTGCTCACCACCTGATTATTAGCAAGTGGAGCATCATTGGTATTAGTAACCGTAATGGTGACTGTCGCTAGCCCAGAATCTGCACTGCCATCATTGGCTTTGAAAGTGAAGTTATCGCTGCCGTGATAATTCGCGTCAGGTCTATAAGTAAGATTTGCGCCACTGCCGGATAACTGACCATGACTCGGTTGTCCAACAACAGTAAAACTAAGGCTATCGCCGACATCAATGTCGCTACCGGTTAAAGTAATCACTTTGGCAATATCTTCAGTCACGGTCACATTTTGAGCATTGGCGATCGGCGCATCATTGATATTGGTCACTCTGATAATGATGCTCCCAGCTTGGGAATTGGCTTCGCCATCATTGGCGATGAAAGTAAAAATATCACTGCCAACAAAATCCACAGCAGGCGTGTAAATCAGGTTTGGTGCCGTGCCAGCCAACTTACCATTACTCGGCTGGCTAACCAAGGTAAAGGTCAGACTCTCGCCGACATCGATATCATTAGCCGTCAAGGTGATCGCTTTGGCTGTATCTTCGGTGGTAACGATACTCTGATTAGTGGCGATCGGCGCATCATTAGTATTAGTAACCGTGATGGTGACTGTTGCTAGCGCAGAGTCAGCACTGCCATCATTGGTCTTAAAGGTAAAACTGTCATTGCCGACATAATTCGCATCAGGTGTATAAGTCAGATTGGGTGCTGTGCCAGTTAACTGACCATGATCAGGTTGGTTGACAACGCTAAAAGTGAAAGTATCGCCGACATCAATATCACTAGCCGTTAAAGTGATCGCTTTGGCAGTATCTTCCGCGGTGGTGACACTTTGACTATCCGCAATTGGCGCGTCATTCGTATTGGAAACCGTTAAGGTAAAACACTGCTCAGTATCCTGAGCGCCGTCATTAACAATTACACAGACATTGTCACTTCCTACCTCCGCATTGGTCGGCGAGCCAGACAACGCAAAGTGATCCTGTGTTACTTGGCGTATACGGTTGCCAGATAGTTCAGCGATATAGAGGTTTCCTCTGTTATCAAACGCTAGACTGGTTGGCAGCCTAAGCTGAGCGGAGGCTGGTGAGCCGTTGTCACCGCCATTGCCGAAACTGCCATTGCCAACCACCGTAGTGATGATATTCGTATGAACATCAACCTTTCGAATACGATTATCATCACCAGAAATGTATAGGTTTCCCCACCTATCAAGTATGACGTCGAAAGGAGTGACTAATTTGGCTGCAGTCGCAGAACCACCGTCGCCACCATTGCCACCGCCAGCAACGGTATTAATTTTACCGTCACGACGCGTGACTTTTCGAATACGATTATTGATATTATCAGCAATATAGAGATTTCCTACAGTATCTATGGTGATCCCTGTTGGGAAATGTAACTGAGCCGAGGTTGCTATCGAGCTATCACCACTAAAACCTGAGCTACCATTACCAGCAAACGTACTTATACTACCATCGCTTGCAACCTTGCGAATTCGGTGGTTAACCTGATCAGCTATATACAGGTTATCATCGTCATCGAAGGCGATATCTAGCGGTAAGTTAAGCGCAGCTAGTGTCGCCTGTTGATTGTCACCATTAAATCCCTTTACGCCACTACCTGCGACAGTGGTAATAATGTTTGAGCTAATATCAAGCTTGCGAATTCTATGATGGCCAGAATCGGCGATATACAAATTGCCTAAGCTGTCAAAGGCCAGGCCCGCTGGTCGGTTAAGCTCAGCTTGAGCAGCCTGGCTGCCATCACCTAAACCACTGCTGCCCCCACCGGCGACCACGCTAATAGCACCAGTGTTCAATGCTAATTTATAAACAAGGTGATTTGCAGTGTCAGCAATGTAAAGAAAATTGCTGCCATCATAAGCAAGTCCTTCTGGGGCGTTCAACTGAGTTAAGTTGGCGGCACTGCCATCGCCCAAGCCTGTCTGGCTGCCCCCTACTATGGTACGAATAGCAGCAGGTACATTGCTAACTGTCAACCAAGCTGGGAGGGAATCTTTTAAGCGTAGGGTTAATGCGTCCCCCTCAGCATCGCTGCTATTGACCGTCAAGTTAAAGCCCTGATCTTCTATCGCGTTAGCATCGGAAACAGGGAAAATGATAGGCGCATCATTGGTATTCGTAACCGTAATAGTGACTGTTGCTAGCCCAGAGTCAACACTGCCATCATTGGTCTTAAAGGTAAAACTGTCACTGCCGACATAATTCCCATCAGGTGTATAAGTCAGATTTGGTGCTGTGCCAGTTAAGCTACCGTGATCAGGTTGACTGACAACGCTATAAGTGAAACTATCACCAACATCAACATCACTACCCGTCAAGGTAATCGCTTTGGCAATATCTTCCGCTGTCGTCACGCTTTGATTGTTCGCCACTGGTGCATCATTAATATTAGTGACAGTAATCGTCACCGTTGCAGAGCTAGAATCAGTGGTGCCATCGTTTGTTTTAAAAGTGAAATCGTCGCTGCCAACGAAATTAGCATCAGGGGTATAAATCAGATTGGGTGGCGTGCCTGTTAAATTACCGTGGTCAGGTTGGCTGACAACGCTAAAAGTGAAAGTATCGCCGACATCAATATCACCGCCGGTTAAGGTAATGGCTTTTGCGGTTTCTTCTGCGGTAGTCACACTTTGACTATTAGCATTTGGTGCATCATTGGTGTTGTTGACCGTTAAAGTAAAACAATGCTCAATATCTTCAACACCGTCATTAACAATCACACAAACATCTTGGCTGCCGACATCGTCATTCGTTGGTGTGCCAGAGAGCCTAAAAGTTCTCGGAGTTATCTTTATAATACGGAGATGACCATTGTCAGCAATATAAAGATTACCTAGGTTATCGATAACCGCATCTGATGGCGACGACAACAATCCGGTACCACCATAAACCGTCTCAATAATATTGCTAGAATTTAAAACTTTACGAATACGGTTATTTGGCGCATCAGCAATATAAATATTATCGAAACGATCAACCGCTAAGCCGCGAGGGCGATTAATTTGTGCGGCAGTCGCCAGGGCGCCATCACCACTAAAACCTCGAGCACCTGTACCGGCAAATGTGGTAATATTTCCTGAAGTATCCACTTTACGAATGCGGTTATTTTGCCAATCGGCAATAAAAAGCTCACCCTTACTATTCTTCACGGCATCAAGTGGTCTAAACAAGCGGGCAGCCGTCGCCAGACCATTATCGCCACGAAAACCGCCAGAGCCATTACCTGCTGCTGTGGTAATGATACCTGTCGACAGTGAAACTTTCCGGATACGGTTTGAATTTTCGCTCGCAATATAAAGATCGCCATCACTACCAATCGCAACACTGCGCGGGGCATTTAATGCCGCTTGTGTGGCCAGACCGTTATCACCACTAAAGCCCGCAACACCAGTTCCTGCCACTGTGGTAATAATTCCCAAAGTATCGACTTTGCGAATGCGATGATTGTCAGAGTCGGCTATGTAAATATTGCCTGCACTATCTACCGCTACCCCCTTAGGGCTGCTTAAATTCGCTGCCGTTCCCTGACCACCGTCGCCACTAAAGCCCGCAACACCAGCAAAGCCTTTAGGACCTGATTTACCCTCACCTGCTACCGTAGTGATAGTACCTGCGCTATTAACCCTGCGAATACGATGATCACCAGTATCAGCTATATAAAGGTTACCTCGGCTATCAAGGGCGATACTCAGAGGATTGATAAGCCGGGCAGAGTCTGCTGGTATATTATCAAGGAGTGTAGAGCCTCGACCTGCAACCTTCGTCACCACAGATGGTACATCGGTAACGGTTAACCAATCGGGTGAGCCATCTTTTAACCGCAAAGTTAATGTCTTGCCATCGGCATCGCTGGCATAAAAAGTGGTATTGAGCGCTGAATCTTCGTCGATGCTTATATTAGTAAGACCATCAATCACCGGGGCTGCAATCGCTTTGCTGCTTACCAGTAAAAAAATTATCAGTAATGAGGTTAATAAACTAAGGTACGGAGGGGAAAAATTTCGCGCTACTTCAAAAAGGGGGTTTCTACAACACGACACAACAACATCCTCATACAACAATTTCATTATTTCATTGCAAGGGGAAACACCATCCCATTGTGATATGGCGATCCTAGCCTTACTTAGATTGCGTTTGTCGTCAGTAAAATCGCTGTATTTTAGTGCCCGCTAACTTAATTGAGCGCATAAAACCAAGATGCGTATTATTTTTGACAACAAGATCACAGCGCACAGAGTGTTTGTCAATCGGCCTGACAAAGCGCACGTTATTGAAACCAACCTCAGTGTTTAGTGATAGCTCGATGATTCAGTGAATGCAGCAAAGGTATGTATAACCCCAAATAGCATTAGTCAAAATATCGAGTTACATAATGTTTACATTTTATTTACCTTTAAGTAAACCCCCACTGGTAGGATTTTATACAATTAGTTGGTTTATCACCCACCGCTATGGGTATACCAGCAGCTAGGCAGTAGATTTTTCCTGTAACTGTTGAATTCCTGCCATGGAGGCACTATTTCAGGGGCCTGATGTACTGACAATCGAAATTTGAGAACAATGATGAAGCTTTATGTATTTGAACATTGCCCTTTTTGCATTAAGGCAATGATGTTGGTTGGTTTGAAGCAATTGCCTGTAGAAATAGTGTTTCTGCAAAACCATGATGTTGAGGCGCGAATTGCCATGGTTGGCCGTAACACGGTGCCGATTTTAGCCAAAGATGATGGTACTTTTATGGCTGAAAGCATGGATATTGTGAGCTATTTAGACAATTATGATAAAAAACCTGTGCTCTCACAGTCGATTAATTTAGCGAACATACAAACCTGGGAACAGACCGCCTACTCAAGTATTTTACCGCTACTTTTCCCCAGAACCCTGATGATCGATTTACCAGAATTTGCTTCAGAGCCTGCCCGTCAGTGGTTTAGGGACAACAAAACCGCGATGCTTGGCAGAAGCTTTGAAGCCGCCTATGCCGATAGTGATGAATACCTGGTGACACTCAATCACCAACTAAGCTTGCTTGATTGGCTAGTTTTACCGTCTGAACGCGCAAATACGTTAAGTTATGATGATGTTCACTTTTACCCAACGCTGCGCAACTTAACCCTTATTAAGGGGATTCGCTTGCCTGTCAAAGTGCGCCATTATATCGATGAAGTCACTCAGTTAACCGGTATACAATTATTTGATGAGGTCGCCGTTTAGTTGCTGTTTAGGTCTAAGCTTGAAGAACTTAAAAGCCTAAGCTTGGCTCGCAAGCTTAGGCTGAGATGAGTGGTAACTCACAGCTATCATTAACATAACGGCTGCCGAGCTAAGATTTGTGGCTTTGTGCTATGACGAAGGATTAGCTATACGAGTATGATGGGCTAGCTACTGCTGGTTGATATTTGCCTTTAACGCCAGTGCCGGATCTAAACGCACATTAAACCAGTTTACGCGCCAGTCTAAGTGTGGCCCCGTTGAACGCCCTGTTGAGCCAACCGCAGCGACTACATCGCCTTGCTTCACTTTGTCACCAACTTTCACATAACTATCGCTAAGGTGCAGAAACGTCGAAGAAATGCCATGGCCATGATCGATGATCATGGTACCACCCGAGTAAAACATATCCGGTACATTTAACGTGATCACGCCATCAGCTGGCGCTTTTACGGGATCGCCTTTTTTCCCCGCGTAATCCAAACCATAATGTGGTGTTTTCGGTACGCCATTATAAAAGCGCTGGCTGCCATAAACGCCAGTCACTATGCCTTTAATGGGCGCAGCAAAGCCATCAGCAAAAGCGGTTAAATTACTATCTTTCGCCCTCGCCGCTTTCACTTGCGCACTGTCTTTCTTAGCACGTGCAACTGCTTTGGGATTAGGTTTCATGATACTTTTTTTAATCCCGTTGATACGCTGAATTTTGTATTCACGGCCTTTTGGGGTTAGTGTTTTTTGCTCTGTCGTACCGTCAGGGTTCGTTACTAGCAATTGGTAACTGGTATTATCATCACGGCTAAAACCAAATGCGAATTGGCCTTGTTTGCTGACTTTCAGCATTTTGTCGTTTAGCTTAACGACAGCGCCCGGTGTCGCTTGACCAACAATTAAGCCACCTTGAGAAACTTCACCCGACAGTGTTAGTTTAGCAACAGCAGGAAAAGCGGTTAAGCTCGCCACTGCCAATGCAGAAAGTGTCAACGAAAACAAACCTTGCTTAAACATTGGCAATCGCTCCTTTCCCTACACCTTCATAAGCAACCACTTTGATAGTATCGTTTGGATGTTCTGCTTTTAATTGGCGACCAATATAGTCGGCGAGCAATTCAACCGTTGAATCACAATCAACCACTTCCAACACATGCTCTTGCACCGCGATATCAAAACGGCCTTGCGGCGCCATATAAGCAAAGTATTGATGTTCAGGCTGTAAATTGTCATGCGCAAATGCAGATAATTCAATTTCTTGTTTGCTTACTTTATCTTCAATTGAAGCTAAGTAAATGTCGCGCCAACGTTCACACCAGTAAGCTTCTAATTCAGTATCAGCTTGATCATTTTTGAACAAGTTTATTTTTGAACGGTGACCATGAGCGATACGTTGACAGTTACCATCATGCTTTTTAAGGCCATGGGTATAGTGATAAAAATCACTTGGAATGACTTCAGGTCGTAAGTTGATCGAAAGACCTTTTACATTATCCGGTAGCTGCTTTTGGATTACTTCAATCAAGTGTTCTGTGACCGCTTCAATGGTAATGGCATTGCAATCTAATTTCGCGAAAGCACATTCGGGTGATTGTAAAAAATAACTCGCTCGTTCACAGATAAAATCAACAAATTCATGTCCTTCGCGACTATCTGAGTTGGTTACGTGTAACTTTTCTGAGCCTATTGGTAACAATAGCTTATGGTCGACCGCATCATCGATAATGGCTTTGATTTGCTTTTTAACGACGCCGAAATCAAGCACCATACTCATTTCGTTTAAATCGCCATCTAATAGCACATCAACAATCCAGCTTTCGCCGACAATGCCGCGTTGCTCACACAGGTATGAAAAATCAATAACGGTTAAGTCGTTAACAAATAATTGCATTCAGTTTTTCCTCAAGTTAAACGACCAGTGTTTAACCTTTTACCTGCCAAGTCATTTGTTCACCCGCTTTAATCGGTACGACAACATCAGAGCCGAATGCCATGGTCTCTGGCACATCCCACGCCAATTTTTCTAACGTGATCGTATCGCTGTTAACTGGCAAACCATAGAATGTTGGGCCATTTACACTGGCGAATGCTTCTAATTTGTCCAATGCATTTTCTTGCTCGAACACCTCGGCATAAAGTTCAATTGCAGCATGTGCAGTGTAAGAGCCTGCACAGCCACAGGCGCTTTCTTTCGCATGTTTGGCATGTGGTGCAGAGTCGGTACCTAAGAAAAACTTCTTATTGCCACTAGTGGCAGCTTCTACTAAGGCTTGTTGGTGAATATTGCGTTTTAAAATTGGCAAACAGAAAAAGTGTGGGCGAATACCACCAACCAGCATATGGTTGCGGTTATAAAGTAAGTGGTGCGCTGTAATGGTAGCCCCAACGTTATCACCTGCCGCTTTAACAAATTCAACCGCTTGTTTAGTGGTAATGTGCTCTAACACAATTTTTAGATTAGGGTGTGCTGCAACAAGTGGCGTTAAGATGGTTTCGATAAACTCAGCTTCGCGATCAAAAATGTCAACATCCTGTGTGGTTACTTCACCATGTACTAATAGCAAGATGCCTTGACGTTCCATTTCGGCTAATACGTCTTTGATGTTCGCTACGTCGGTCACGCCTGATGCAGAATTAGTGGTCGCACCTGCCGGGTATAGCTTACAGGCAAATACCAAACCGCTATTTTTCGCATCGATAATATCTTGCAGTGTCGTATTATCCGTTAAATAAAGCACCATTAGTGGTTTGAAGCCTTCACGCGGCTCGGCGGCCATAATGCGATCATAATATTCTTGTGCAAGCGCAGCATTAGTTACTGGTGGCACCAAGTTAGGCATGACAATCGCTCGACCAAAGTAGCGGCTAATATCAGTTACCGTGTTGGGCAGCACCTCGCCATCGCGCAAGTGCACATGCCAATCATCTGGTCGAGTAATAGTTAAACTTGTCATTGGTTATCCTTTCGTTTATCGATAATTACTGAAAATAAGTTTTGGGCGCTGTTACTGCCAACTTTACTGATCGTTTTGATCATTAAGTAACTTCAATAATTGATCTTTTAAATTTGGTGGGACTTTATAAATCGTTAAACTGTCGTTGGCCTGATTATACACGACATCTTGACCAAAGTGACTACGTTCAAAGCTAATGCTAATACCATTGCCATAGCCAGAATATTTAGTGACCTTGTTGACCACTGCTTGATCGTGTGGGAATGACTCTTCAATTTGGTAATCTTGAGTTTTACAGAACTCGTAAAAGCTATCGCCGCCATCACCATTTGAAACAATTTTATCAATTTCTTTGATTTGCACGTCTTGCGACGATTCTTTTTGCTCTTTGCAGTAACTGAGTAATTCTTTACGTGTTTGTTGCTTTTCCTCTGCGTCTAATTGATTGACCGCGACATAATCTTCAACTGCTTCAACTAGCGCTTGGGTTTGTGCTTTGGCGTTTAAACCTTCTTCACAGCCTAAAAAGTCTAAAAAGAAGTCTGATACTTTGCGACCGGCACGGCCGCGAATAAAGGTAACGTATCGATCACCTTGAGGATTTTGCTGGTAATCGAACAAATCGATACGTGCGGCAAGCTGCAGCTTATCGGTATCTAAATGCTGATCAGCAGAAATATTTAACTCACTATCAACAGAGTAATGCTCTGAAATAGGGATAATGGCGGCAATTAGGTAGCGGCCGCCCATGTGCTCATAGTGGCTAAGCACCAAATAACCCGTTTCCGCTAAGTCGTATTTTGTTAGCTCGTTTTTCAGCAAGTTTGTGGCTTGCTGGCTAAAGCTGTTGAAGTCTTGCACATCGCTCAAGTAACTTTCCATGATATCAACAAAGCGCGCTTCATCACCTTCAGCAGGCATTGAGGAAAAATGGCCATAGCCTTTATTGCCTTTTTTGTTATAAATATTATGGAGCGACTCCATAAAACTTTGAATTTTATTGCTTATGGCTAACGATTCTGCACCGTAGCGAATCTGCACTTCGCCAGTTTCAGCTTGTTTTGAAAGAAAGTGCAGTGCGATATTGGAAATTATTAAACTCATATTTGCTGGTCAGTATGATATTGATAAGGCTTTTGATAAACTATGGCGCTTATCACCTTTCAATCTTATCTTGTGATTTAACTAAACCTAAAAACATCTGCGGACTAAAGCCGATAAAATGCTGTTAAGTAAAGTCGCTAAGTAAAACGTATTTAAGTAAAAAATTATGCCTATTGTATCTAAGTATTCAAACGAACGTGTAGAAAAAATTATCGACAACCTATTAAATGTGCTGATTGACGAAAAAGCAGGTGCAGATTTGTCGTTAATGTGTTTAGGTAATGTAGTAACCGAAGTATTAACACAGCAAGTACCTGAAAAACAACGACAAGCAGTGGTTGATAATTTCACCAAAGCACTTGCTCAGTCGGTTAACACTACAACTAAATAAGAAAAACAAGAGTTACAAAACGTTATGGTGTCGTTTGAATCGAAAACCTACAGCAAGAAGCTATTACACTTAATTAGCTGGGGGCACTGGTTTACCTTCTTTAATATTATTGCGGCAATCTTGCTCGCCACAGTGTATGTGGTTAATGAAGCGGCGCCACAGACTTTTGCCGGCCAAGTGTATCTAGTGAGCACTTGGCTTAGTCATATGGCGTTTTTAACCTTTATGACATTTGTCTTGCTGGTCTTCCCCCTCACCTTACTTATTCCTAAAACCCGATTTATCAGAGCAGCAGCTTCAGTGATTTTTACTGCTATGTTGCTGCTTTTGCTGTTAGATGCCTTTGTTTACAACCGATTGGGCTATCACATTAATGCCTCGTCTATTGGGCAAATTCTTAGCTTAATTGGTCAAGAAATTGAGGATGACAGGCGTACTTTTTGGTTTATCAGTTTAGTACTAACGCTGATAATTTTAACGTTTCAACTCGTAGTGAGTAACTATGCTTGGAAGCACCTGAGTAAATTACAGCGCACGTTTTTTGCCAAGTTTGTGGTCTTTGGTTTAGTTGTTGCTTTCTTTACTAGTCATATGATGCATATTTGGGCCGACGCCAACCTTGAATATGACGTGTTAAAGCAAGATACCACCTTGCCACTATCTTACCCAACCACAGCAAAAACGCTGCTAACTAAGTATGGTTTGTTTAACGAAAATGACTACATGGTGCGAAAAACTAGCCCATTAGCCTTTAATCAAACCATGCCTAAATATCCTGTGCTTGGTCAATGTCAGGCGATTGATTCAGCACAATCAACCTTCGTCATTTTAAGTAAAGCGCCCATCTCTAAGCAGCAAATCCGTCAGTTTAGCCAACGCTCAACAGCGGCAACGATTGAGCTTGCACATCATATCGACAATGCGAGTTTTGACAATGCGTGGTTTAATCTCGTTTATGGTTTGCCTACCATTTATCAGCCATCAATCAAAAAAGAAATGGCGACACCAGTGTTACTGCAAGCGATTAAACAGCAGCAGCTTAGTGCTAGCTTAACATTGATTACTGAACAAGCGTCGCCAATGATGCCTTGGTTTGCTAAGCATTTTGATGAAGTAAATGAACTCGATAATATTTCTTCGTTAATTTTTCCTGAGGAATTGGCGACCTTTTCACAAGGGCTGCATTTTATTTACTTTGATCAGAAAGATACCTATCAGCTTGAGTTGTTTATCGATGCCCTACTGCTCGCTCAAAAGCAGCAAACTCAGCAAGATAATATTATTATCAGCTCGCTAGGTAATGCCTCTGAGCAAGAGATGCTATCGATTAAGCCAGCGTTAATTTTATCGCCAGCAAAAAGAAAGCAGCAGGTGTCGCGCTTAACCAGTCAAATGGATATTGCCCCTACGTTACTATCGAACTGGCTTGGCTGTGAGCAGCAAGCCGAACAGCTAACTGGCGGCAAGAATATCTTCACACTCAAAGGTGATCGCGTTGTCGCTAATACCACAGAAAATGGCATGGTAGTATTCAACAAAGATAAATCGGTGTTAATTGATCAAAATGGCAACTTCCAAAGTTACTCTCGTCAGTTGGCTGCACCAATTTCTGTTAGCTCCGATTTTCCATTGATGATCGATGGTGTCCATTTCATTAAACGCTTTAGCGAAAATCAGCAACAGATTCAAAACGTTCAATAAATCAGCGGTTGAACATCAGTAACGATAAATATGGACTTTTGTGATTGCAAAAGTCCAATTTATCATTAATATACAAGCTGTTTCGTGGGGTTAAGGAAAACTTTAACGAAATGAGTTTCAAAAGAATCGGGATATAGCGCAGTCTGGTAGCGCGTGCGTCTGGGGGACGTGAGGTCGCAGGTTCAAGTCCTGCTATCCCGACCACTTTTTATGCAGTAACTACTACTGACAACCACAACTTTTAGTAATCCCCTACGTACTAGTGTATCTCTATTGATTCGAGCGTGTTGAACTAAACTGGTCAACTTCAGACGGACACTTTTCTTAAATAATTTTCATCCTCTACTGACGACAGACCACCGTTAGTTGAAAGTAGTCTCTCTAAGTTGTAATACTCAATATATTCACCCTTCACCATTTTTCAAATACGTCACATCGCCAGGTCAAATCTTCGCTTAGCACATTGCTAGCTTGTTGCTGTTCAAGTCGACAAGAGTTAAAAGTGTCTGCCAATAAAAGTTTTTATCTGGCTGCGATAATATAGAACATTTGGCAGCAATATCAGTTCACGCAGATAAAGAAGGTGAGCTTTAGTTACCTTGCTTCGCCACAAAACTAAAAACAGTGACTATCATGTTATCTCTACAGCTTTATTGGAGGTACGTATGCTAATGAAAGATGCTTGTCAGCAGTTTTTGTTCAATTGTAAATACAATAAGAAACTATCAGAACACACTATTCGAGCCTATGAGCAAGATATAAAAGACTTTAATTCGTTAACGGAAGTTAAATTTATCGATGATATAAATAAATCAAAAATAAAAATTTTTATTAGACGCCTTCAGCAATCTGATTTGAGTGTTAGAACCGTTAAAAGAAAAATTGCCTGTATTAAATCTATGATCAAATGGCTTGAGCAAGAAGAGATCATAAGTAATAACCCATTCTATCAAATAGACACTTCAATAAAGTCCCCCACCCTTTTACCTAGAAATTTACCTAAGCAAGCTCTGCGCAAAATGTTACGTGCAGCGAGATCATCCCTGAATCTAAAAAAAGAAGATAACTACGATTTAAAAAAACTACAGACTTTAATTCATACCGGTAAGCAACTAAACAAACTCACCTGCATATTGATCATAGAGCTTTTGTTCACAACAGGGGTTCGTGTCAGTGAATTGGTTAATATAGAGTTGTCCCATATTTTTTTTAACGAAAGGAAAATCAAAATACTATGCAAAGGACAAAGGGAGCGATTCGTCTTTCTACCAAACATTGAATTGGTAGAGTTACTAATCGCCTATATCTCGCTAAGAAAAGTCACAAATGCACAACACTTTTTTTTATTGGTGAACAGCAGGGGCAATCAAGCATCGCCCCAGTTTGTCAGGAAGTTGCTAAGAAATACAGCTATCAAAGCAAGAGTGGACAAGGTAACCCCTCACATGTACCGACACTCGTCAGCATGTCAGCTATTAGAGTCAGGCTTAGATATTAGGTACGTTCAAAGATTACTCGGTCACCAAAGTATATTGACGACTCAGTTATATACTCACGTTCATGACAACGATCTTCAGAAAAAAATAAGCAAAGCAAATATTAGGAGTTTTATAACGTAAAAAGTAATGATAACTAGGAATTATAATTGAAAATTAAAAAGATAATTTTAGCTACTGAATCCCAGCACTCCTGGGCTCCTTCGAAGTATTTAGACTTGTCAGATACGCAAGTTAATGAGCTAAAACAGTATTTGCCTACACCTCAACAATCCATAGAACTCTTACATAATTTAGGAGTTGCTGCATCAAAGTCAGGAATAGATATTGAGCATATTGTTATTAATGATATTACATCTGCCATGGATAAAATAAGGCTTTCTTCAAACAATGATTCTTGTGTATGGATTGTTTCAGATGGGCGAATATTTCATAATTCAGGGCCATTATGTGCGTGGCTTAAACAATTAGATATAAAAACCTATGGCATAGACACTACGATACAAAGCCTAACTGACAATAAATATTTAATGTCTGTAATTGCACAAAAGCATGGCATTAAGGTTCCAGAAAGTAGGCTATATCGAGGAAAAGACGAAGTTGCTGTATTAGATGGATTTAGCAGTAATGAAGGGTATTTTGTAAAACCAAACACGCTGGGTTCACAAATTGGCATATCACGCGCATCTAAAGTGAATAGCCTAAAAGAAGCCGTATCGCTTAGTGAAGCTCTACATGAGGCTTATGGTGTAGAAGCAATCATACAATCCTACATAGCGGGTAAAGACTATAGGATTCCTGTTATTGAGAGTAAAGACCAAGTGGTAAATTTTTCATGTTGTGAAGTCTCTGTAATTAATAAATCAGGCGAAGAACAAGACTTTTCAACTAACAGGATCGAATGTGACCGCAGGTGGTCTTTGAATACTGTTACTGATAAATCTAGCGAAGCTTTCAGTAGTGCCGCTCATGCAGTAAATCAGTTGTACAAACTCGGCCTTATTGCGGATTACTCTGGAGTAGATATGAGAGGCTCTGATGAAACTGGCTATTTCTTTTTAGAAAATAATGTTAAACCGTTTGTAGACCAATCATTCAAGCTACTTGCCAGATCTATAGGATATGATTCAATGGGAGCTATGTTTCTTGAATCAATCCAAAGGGACAATAACCGCCTCTATTAGTTATTTCATCAATGTTTTCAAGTGAAATAATAGGATACATAAAATCCCAAAACTGCAGATTTTGAGGCCATAGTGCATTGGATAACTCTATATTATCATTAGAAAAACAAGTGACTAACTCTTTATTGATCGTGTTTTTCTCAACATATTGAATTTTTTTGTTAAGTAAATCTGCGTATCGGATAGGTAGTGTATTGAAATCAAAATTAATTAATAAAAAGTTTTTCCACGCAGTCTCATCACCATTTATGTAGCTAAGTAAAGCGTGATTGAAATAAGATTTTATTGCAAATACAGGATCTTTCAAAGATCCATCTAAAACGTACTTATGCGACTGATTACTGAACTCCAGTGCTTGTTCAATAGAACCTTTTGTTGCCATAGCTATAGCTAAATTGTGGTACGCAGAAAAATAGTCATATGGATAAGTGCATTGATCAATCATGCTAAAATATAAGTCTATTGCTTCATCTGCGTTTCCACTATAAATGGAGTACAAACCGTAATTATTAATAGGAAAAGTCATTTCTACAGAGCCCTCTAAAGACACGGCCTCTATGGAGCTACTTAACATAGTCGGTATTTCAGGATTATTGATGTTTTTGGTCATTAGCTCACAAGCTAAATTATTCTTATACCTCGCGGCTAGGAATGGATCTTCAAGCTTAAAATACTCGTAACTATGTTTTTTCATATTTCCATGCACGGGAAGTAATGAAATAAGCACTTTGCATTTCGTTGACGTACGAGAATTATTAATTTTACTCTGAAGCTTTAAATACTCATCAGAATAACGGGAGAATTCCCCTAAAGCTATAAGACTTGAAAGCTGAATGTAAGTAGCACAAAAGTCGAACCAATCAGACAGTTCATCACTTAAAGTTACTATGTTTAGATTAGCTTTAACGGCTTCTGATAATGCAATCGCACCATGCAAGTCGATCATACGCATTCGAACTTGTGCAAATAGTAAAAGTTCAATTAGTGATTCACGGTTTCTGTTAGTGGAAACTCCCGTGAGTCTGCAAAGCATGCTATCAATTTGCAACCTAATTAAAGAAGCTTTTCGGTAAAGTACATCGACTTCTTTATCTTTTACTTGGTCAGTTGTAAGAGATTCGATTCCGGTTTCTATAAATGTTAAGACATGATCTGAAATGTTTAATTTATTAGCTTCCAATTGCTTTAATATATAATTGATCCCCTTATCAAATAGCTTGATCTTAGTCTTATTATCTAACATGTCAGAATAAGCTATTGCAGCAAGATCTACCTCTATTAAGCTGTCACTTTTTAGAGTTTTATAATAATTATCAATAAATCGAAATATATCTTGCTTTTTGAGTAAAGTTAAATATCGAGCTATTTTAGGGTGAGATAGCTCACACAAATTACTTGTCAATGAAACTATACCAGTCTCTAGGGCTTTTCTTATTGATAAACGAATATTAAAATGTTCTGCAAGAGTTATTATTCTTTGATAGCGATTCTCTATCGAATAGAACAATGTTAATAGCAGGAGAGTATTTATCGCATCTTCTCCATCACTAAAGCATTCTTCAAGTTTTTTTCCTACACCACTAATTTCAGAGCTTTCTGCAAGATCAAACTTGATAGCTGCTGGCAAGCCTAAATTATGCTTATAGCTAAAAGCTATACCTTTGTCAGCCAAACCTAGATAATCAAATAGCCCCTTAGCATAATGTTCATTAAAGGGTTTCACATTGTGAAGACTAAGTACGAGGTTGTTTTTGTCACTCAATAGTCTCAATTGCTCAGTAATTAGCTTGTAAGTCTGACCTGAATATGCACCTTCCAATATCACTAGACACCTTGGTGATATAAGCTTGACTATAAGGAGGATTAGCCCAAATCCGTTATTAGTGATCTCTTCAATATTACTTATCCATACAGCTTTAAAATCTGTACTCATTAGCAAATTAGATATTTTTAAAATTTCTCTTCTTTCATTTGCATATAAAGGCCCTTCAATCTCTCTAATTATGTCAACGAAAGGTAGCTTGGCTCGATCTATATCTAATTTTTGAGAGTCCCACTTTATGGGAGCCTTACCTACAAAGGGGATAGAAAGATTTAATTCGTTAAGCCTAATACTTTTGATTGACTGTAGTATCTTTGATCTCAGAGGTTGTTGCTCCATGGCACATGCAAAAAGAAACTGTGTCAACAAAAGCGGGTTGCGACCTATTTCATATTTTAATACATGCGCCATTCCTAATTCGTTACTTAGCACGGAATTAATGATATGCGATTTACCAACTCCTGAGCGGCCAGCCACAAAACAAAAATTAGCGCCTCCCCTTATTGAATTTAGTAATCGAGTCCTTTCACCTACACGATCAAAGCAATCCATTCATAATTCCTAGTTATCATTACTTTTATAGAATTTGAATATTCCAATAATTTTTCAATATTAACAATACCTAGACGTTTAAGTGCTCAATTCATAAACGCCATCTTGTCCACTTCCCTTAAACTTAAACACCAACCCAGCACTGGCATCGGCTTGTCCTGATAGTAAACTGAGGTAACGCTGGTTAAGTTCGTCGATACTTGTTATCGTTTTCACCTTGATATGTTGCGCCATTTCTTCGATAAAAAGGTTCATTGATTGTGCGATTTCCGCAGTTAACTGAGCGCCCCCTTTGGTTTTACTTTTGACTTTTATTTGTGTGGGCGCAAAAAACGTTTCTGGTTTAGCGCCCGGTAGCGCTTCATTTGATGGCTGAGCTGCTGCAAGATCATTGATATGTGTAGCACCAACACTGCACGAATAAACGATATTTTCTGCAAAATGCTGATGCGCGCTGGTGAGTACGGTTTTACTGCCCGCCATATCAACAAAAATGCTCGCTTTACCGCTATCAAGCGTGGCGATATCTTCATAACTGAAAACTTCATCATAGAGCTTGGTTGATTTAACAAACGCGACCCGTGAAGGTGACGTTAGGCCAATTAGCTTTAACTTTTTAGCATTGTCGCGTTGGCGGCTGGCAAAGGCTAAAGCCATGCTGGTTTTACTCGATGCACTGGTAATTATGTATTGGCTAGCACCAAAGAAATTATGATCGGACATAAAATCATCAATCAACCATGATGTCGTGTACAAACCTTTAATGAGCAGCTGATAAGCTTGAGTTTCTTTTCGATAAAATGGATTTTTCGCCACGCGCTCATAATTGGCGTAAACACTCGACAACTTGTGTCGATGCTCAGCAGTGTCACTAAAGCTAAAAGGAGTTATATGCCCTGCTTTTATGGTTAAAAATTGTGTCATGGGAAAAAAGCCAAAAACACGCTCGCCCACTTCAATGTCATCACACCTTGATTCAATGACCTGTGCAAACGCCATGACCGGAATTCTTCCCCACGTTGCGGGATCTTGGTCAGCAGGAAAAAATTGCCAGTACCCTAACATATCCCCTGTAATGGCATAGGTGATATTGTTGGCGGTTAACGCAAATTGATCGACCTTTAACCTCACTTCGCCATTTGCCAGGTTTGTACTAGGTACTGAGACAACACGTGTTTTAGCTAAGTCTTGTTTACAGACTTCAAGTACCACACTTTCTTGAATAGCGACTTGATGATTACTCATACGGAATCTTCCTTTTCATACTGCTAATTGGTTTAGATTGGTCATTTTCGCTTCACTAACTTGGGCTTTATCAACTTTGGCATCACTAGTAGGCTTATCGCTTAATAAAGTTGGCAATTTCTTGGCTTATCGCAGCAGGCTGCTCATGTTGAAGCCAATGGCTATTATGCGGAAATCGCACAACGTTAAGTTCGTGCACATACTCTGCTAACCCATCAAGACAATTGGGGACAAAAGCTCTATCAGCTTCGCCCCATAGCACTAATGTCGGTACTTTGATAAAAATTCGAGGGATAGTAATATCGTCTAGGCTAGTTAGTGGCGAAAGGCGATGGTTGTTTTCTTGCCCCTCATTTTCACCTTTTTTGTCGTTACTGTTGCTGGTCGCTAGCTGTGGCATCGCTCGGTAGTATTGCAACATGCCGTTAATTGCCCCAGATTGCTGCCAAACGCTTAGGTAACGAGCTTTAAATTCGTCTGTTAATAGCTGTTCGTCAAAACCCGCCATAATTTGCTCGAATAAATACTGACATTGGTTTGCCGATAACAGTTGCTCAGCATCAGCAGAGATTAATTGATGAATATAGGCACTGCGCGCGCGTTGCTCCGCGTTGTATTTCATTTCACGCGTAAAAGTACTCGGATGTGCCGCATTTAAGATAATGAGCTTGTCAATGAGATGGGCATTAAAGGCAGCTAGCGGCCATGCGATTGCCCCGCCCCAATCGTGTGCGACTAAATACACAGGCTGGCCAGATGCAACTTTCTTAATAAACTCTGCGAGTACGGCGATCAAGTTTTCAACTTTATAAAAGTCGTTATCCGTTGGCTTGTCACTTAAATTGTAGCCCGGTAAATCAGGCGCAATACAATGATAATTTTTACCTAAGCTAACAAGTTGATAATGCCAAGTTCCCCAATACTCCGGAAACCCATGCAGAAAAACAACCACGCCCTGGCTGTGATTGTCATTGCCGCACTCGACGTAATGAAGGTCAATACCTCCTGCTGTTAGCTTGTGATGGCTGAGCTCTTTATGTGTCGTTTTCTCTTGCATCACTTTTTCTTGCAGTTGATCTGCTTTCATAAATTTATACGCTGAATTTGTTTATTTCATACCAAACTCAAACTGAATTAGGGCTGATTTTAGGTATTAATCAAAAAATTGAGTCGCCTCATCCAGTGGTGCGCGATCAGTGCGTGCTTTATTGGCCGGCGCATCATCTTTTGCATAACCAAAAGACATACCAAATAAAATTCCTCGCTCTGCTGGCAAGCCAAGTACTTCTTTCACGGGATCAGGGAATTGTCCTAGTGCACCCTGCATGCAGTTGTTGATGCCATGCTCAGCGAGCAATAGCGACAATGTCTGAGCATAAATGCCCAAATCAACAGCGCCCATAATATCAAGGTACTTATCCATGGTGAAAAATGCGGCATGTGGCGCACCGAAAAATTGCCAGTTATTGGCCATTGCCATTTGTCTTGCTTGTTTATCCTCACGTGCAATCCCGAGGGCAGAATACAAGGCGTTGGCAGAGCCAAACTGGCGCTCACGATGAATACCTTGATATTGCGGCATCCAGTTAAAGTCAGGGTTGGGTTTAGCACCACTCATTAGCGTTGTCATAAATTTGTCACGCAATGTAGCCAGTGTATCGCCAGAGACAACACAAACTTGCCAAGGTTGCACATTACAGTTGGAGGGCGCTTGCTGCGCTTTGGTAAAAATCTCAGTAAGTAGCGCTGTTTCAATTGGTGTATTCTCAAATGATCTTACAGAATAACGCGCGGCTAATAGTTGGCTAACACTGCTCTGCTCTGACATCTTAGTTCCTTATTTTTTCTCAAAAAGACTTTTCTAAAAAGAGTTCTTAAAGTTATTAATTCTGACGTAAACCAAACGATAGTGGTTCAGCTTTAAACGAAAAATAGCGTGGCTTAATTTTTATCATTAAGCAACACGTGGATTAAAGTCAAAGACTTCACTAACTGTATTTCGCCTTGGAAGGCCGTAGAGATGAAGCAATAAAAGATGCTGGGGACTTCTTTTACCGCTGACATCTCTAGAGCCAAGGCGCTAAAAGCGTTGTTTCAAGGCAATCCCCTATGTCGCAGGAGCTAAGACAAATTGTGATTTTTATTGATTTCCGCCAATTAGCTTAACTTGGTAATTTAATTTTTAATGTTATCTAGTAGTTAATTTGTTGAGAAGGAGTAGCTGTGTCAACAACTCTAGTAGAGCGCACACTCTATAAAGTTCGATGCTGCTAAAGGAAAGGTATAAGAGTAAGTTGAATTCATATGACAATTACGGGGTGTAGACTAATAATCTTCCAACAAATCTAATTTATACGCACCGTTTATATTCGCCATTCATGCTGATTTTCATGCGCCATATGAATAGTTGGTTTTTAATAACGCCTATTACTTATTGATAGTTATTATATAAAAACTAATAACTTCAATAACATTTGTACTGGTAAGACAAGTGATAACGTTAAGCCAATGGCGCTTATTTATCTCGGCTTCATACATTTCTGTCTACGCTTATATACGTCATTGCAATCATTTCTGATAAACTCGCCAAAAAATGTAGAGTATTTCTTATGATTCCACTAGGACGCTATCAGCACTTTAAAGGCAATAAATATCAGGTAACCCAACTCGCAAAAGACAGCGAAACAGAAGAGTGGCTGGTAATTTACTACCCGCTGTACGGCAATATTGAAAAAACAGGCGAGCCAGAGTATTGGGTTCGCCCATTAAAAATGTTTGATGAAGTCATTGAAAGAGAGGGTAAAACGGTTAAGCGCTTTACATTCCTTAACGCGTAATAAAAGCGAGTAATACGAGTAAGTAACGCTAACTGACTTTAACTCCCTGCCGAGTGCTAAATGTTAATAGTGAACTACTTTACTCGTCAACAGTCATTACAAGTTTACCAATATTCTTGTTTTCAGCCATTTTTTGATGCGCAAGTTCAACTTCTTGCCAAGAAAAAACGGTATCAATGACTGGCTGAATCAAATCCTTGGGCTGTAATTGTTCATGTGACAACGATTGACCATAAAGCAATTGTGTAAACTCAGAGGTAAACGCTTGCACTAAGTCTGCCTTGTAGGTATCGCTGCGATTTCTTAATGTGCTAGCAGATAAGGTAACGCGCTTTTGTAGCATGCGAGCCACATCTAATTGCTCAGCGTATCGACCACCAAGTATTGCAAGTACGACAATACGTGCGTCAACGGCTGCCACTTTAATATTTTGATTAACATAGCTTCCCGCGACAACATCAAGAATCACATTAAAGTGGTGCTGGTTAGTTTTAGCCCAATGTGAAAATGAGGTGGTGTTGTAGTTAATAGTGATGTCAGCCCCTAGTGCTTTACAGGCATTCATTTTTGCTTCATTGCCAACAGTGACTGCGACAAAACACCCTTTTGCTTTAGCGAGTTGTATCGCTGCGGTACCAACACCACTTGCCCCAGCGTGAATAAGCACTTTCTCGTTTTGCTTTAGCTGGCCAATAGCACATAATGCCTGATAGGCAGTTAAATAAGTTTCAGCTAACGCCGCTCCTTGTGCGAATGAAAAGTGCATTGGTAACTTTATTAGATGGTCTTTATCAATAACCGCATACTCAGCATAGCCACCACCCGCGACAATACCGCAAACGCGATCCCCTAGCGTAAAGTTACCTGTGTTACCGCCAACAATCTCTCCGGCGACCTCTATCCCCAAAATGGGAGACTCTCCAGCTGGCGGCGGATAAAGCCCTGCTTTTTGCAATAAATCAGCGCGATTAATACCAATAGCTTTTACTTTGATAAGACATTGATTGCTAGAAGGGGTCGGAATAGCCATTTCGTTAAATGCGATAGTGGTATCTTTTACATCGATAAAGCGCATCTTTGCTGAGGTCATATTCATTGCTAAGTGGTTCATTTAAAGTTGTATTTACGCAAGTTTACTGCTGGCAATCTCACCAGACAAGGCTTGCGCTAAAAGAACCACTTGAAGGCTTTTTAATACGTTTTTTACACTGCGTTATGGAGGCTTAATTTAGCCAAACGCGCTAGCCTATCGAGAAATGATTTAAGGATTGATACTCCACTTGGTTGTGCGATACATTGCTCACCTCTGCCTGACTTGGCCCTTCGGCTAGCCAGTCGAGCATTTTATTGACATTACCTTCTTCTCCGCAAATGAGTACTTGTACGTCACCATCTGCCAAGTTCTTTGCATAGCCGCTCAATTGCAAGTCAATCGCCATTTGTTGACAAGATGCGCGAAAATACACCCCTTGTACTTTGCCGCTAACATTTGCAAGACAACATATTGCCATATTTATGCTCCTTTGATTGCACAGGCAAACGGCTTTCACTACAATCTGCCCAATTTTGTTTTCTCTAAGTATAGGCATATGTCAGCAAGAATTTTTTTAAATGTTGGTCGTGAAAAATCTTTACGCCGCAAGCACCCTTGGATTTTCTCCAAAGCCGTCAGTAAAGTTAAGGGTAAACCTATGCTAGGCGAAACAGTTGACGTCTATGACAGCAAAGATAACTGGTTGGCTCGCGGTGCATATTCACCTGAGTCTCAAATGCGTGTGCGCGTGTGGACGTTTGATCAAAAAGAAGAAATTGATCGCGATTTTTTCAAACGCAAACTGGAACAAGCGCAGCAACGCCGTGATTGGTTTATCGCACAAGGGCAATTAACTGGCTACCGACTGATTGCTGGCGAGTCTGACGGAATGCCGGGTATTACCATCGATAAATATGACGACATTATTGTCTGCCAGCTGCTATCCGCAGGTGCTGAATTTCACCGTCACACGTTAGTTGATGTACTTACCGAGCTTTACCCCAACTGCGGCGTATTTGAACGCTCTGATGTTGATGTACGCAAAAAAGAAGGTCTGGAAAAGCAAGTTGGCTGGTTAGCAAACGAAAAAGACAGCACAGAGCGAGTAATATGCGAGCATGGCATTAATATTATTGTCGATGTCGCCACTGGCCATAAAACAGGGTTTTACTTAGACCAACGTGACTCGCGTTTGGCCGCAGGTAAATACGCCAAGGATAAAAAAGTCCTCAATTGTTTTTCTTATACAGGCACCTTCTCTCTGCATTGCGCCGCCGCTGGTGCTGCTTCTGTAACGAATGTCGACGTTTCTCAAGCGGCATTAGATATAGCCAAGCGAAATTTAGCAGAAAACAACCTTGAAAATGCGCCAGTTGAGTTTGTAAAAGAAGACGTATTCAAACTGCTTCGTCAGTACAAAGCCGAAGGTGTTCGTTTTGACATGATCATTATGGATCCACCCAAATTTGTTGAAAACAAAGCGCAATTAACCAGTGCCTGTCGCGGCTATAAAGACATTAATATGCTCGCTATGCAGTTGTTAAATCCAGGCGGTTTACTGCTAACATTTAGCTGCTCAGGTTTACTTGACGCACCACTTTTCCAAAAAGTCGTGGCTGATGCCGCATTAGATGCCGGCAAAACTTGTCATTTTGTTGAGCGCTTACATCAAGCTGCTGATCACCCGGTTTCAAGTAATTACCCAGAAGGTTATTACCTCAAAGGCTTCGTTTGCCAAGTGAATTAGTGAAATTAACATGGTACACAACAAGAGCTCATCAAATTGAGCCCTTGTTGTTTATTCACGAAAATTTTAGCTCCCCCTTAACACTAAGGCGTTGGTGCAGGTGTTAGCGGTGGCGGCAATACATCAGCTGGATTGACTGGTATTTGTACGCCAGTGTTGGCGTCATAGGGAAAACCTGTCGGAATAATATGCACACCTAACGGGCAACTAATTAAGGCCGCGATACCCAGTACCATCCCCTCACCACCAGCGCCATATCCACCGACCGAAATGGCCTTACATCCCACGGTTTGGCTCCGGTTTATTGCAAGTTGTAGTTCTTGAGCAGCGTCGACGCCACCAGCATTTGATTCACCAACAATTACAAAGCTTTTTGTTGGTGCTGAAGATACAGGCGTATGTTGACAACCTGTCAGTGATAATACAGCGGGGATTAAAGATAATATTAACGAATTTTTCATCTTGCTCTCCTTGGAGTATTGGGTTTTGTAAAACCGAATCAAGTAATTACTGGTCATAACTACTTGCACAACAACGAGATAACTTGCCTCCTTTTTAATCCAATTGGTATTGGAATTAATATTAGTGTGATCAATTAACGAACGCCCATGTATTAACTGTAGTTATTACCACGCCAGCTTCAAGTTATTTGCTTTTTAGTGACAGGCAATCATTACGTAAAAAAACGGACTCAATCGGGGGGGATTAAGGCCGTTTTCTATTAGTTAAGGAGTAAAGTGAACAACTAAAACATTACTTTCTCGCAATTAAATGGACCGTGCTAGTAGAACGCTCCAGGAACGCCCCTTCACAGTAACCCAGGTAGAACAACCAAAGGCGTTTGAACTTCTCATCATAGCCAAAGGTTTGCAGTTCAGGCCACGAAACAAGAAAGCGCTCTCGCCATGCGGCCAGCGTTTTCGCATAATCAATGCCAATATCGTGTAAGCCTTCAATCACCAAAGAGGTTTTGCTGCGCACCTTATTGGCCATAAGTTCGATAGAAGGAAGGAATCCCCCCGGGAAAATGTAACGCTGAATAAAGTCAACGTTGTTGAGGTAGTAGTCAAACCGTTGATCGGCAATGGTAATCGCTTGGATAAGCATTTTTCCACCCGGTTTTAATCGTGCATTAATCTGTTCGAAAAAGCTGTCCATATAGCGATAGCCTACAGCTTCAATCATTTCAATCGAAACCAGCTTGTCAAACTGACCCGTTAGCAAGCGATAGTCTTTTTTCAACAAAGTAATTTGCTTGCTAAGGCCAAGTGTTTCCACTCTGTTTTTAGCGTATTCGTATTGCGCATCTGAAATGGTTGTCGTCGTTACTTTACAGCCGTAATGACTAGCCGCATAAATAGCTAAACCACCCCACCCTGTGCCAATTTCCAGTAAATGATCATCGGCTGTGAGCTCAAGTCGATCACAAATCAATTTTAATTTGTTGAGTTGTGCTTGTTCAAGCGTGGCATCATTCTCTGGGTAAATCGCAGCAGAATAAATCATTTCTTTGTCAAGAAAACGGGTATATAGCTCGTTGCCTAAATCGTAATGGGCGAGAATGTTTTTCTTTGAGCCTTCTTGCGAATTGCGATTGCTAAAGTGAAACCATTGGTTTTTAAGTTTAGTTAACCAGCTAACATATTTTTCAAAACGATCAGTAACATGCTGCGCTCTGGCAAAAATACGTATTAAATCGGTCAGATTGGTGGTTTCCCAGTCACCTGCGATATAAGCTTCCGCCGCGCCAATGCTACCCCCCTTGACTAACGCACTATATGTACGCGCTTGTTTCACTTCAATGGTCGCAATTAATGGTGTGTTAGCATCTAATGAACCAAATGTGTGCTGCTCATCACCCTCTTTGACTATCAGTTGACCATTGGGCAGCTGATTGAATATTTTAAAAATTATTTGGCGGCAACGTTGGTTAACCCAGTCTTGAAATTTAGACTGCGAAAAACTTGTTGGCTTGTCTAATTGTGATGCAACGTTTTCCACCATGTGCTCCTGATATATATTTAGTTCTTGTTATGCGATATATAAGTTAGCTGTTTTCGTTTCTAGCTATTTTGTTAATGAGTTTGTTTAGGGTTTTCACTCATCGCTAGCAGACCAACTCATACATATCACTATCTTACAATTCTTGTTTATTCTCTTTGTGCTGATAAGGCACAAACGGGATACGTTTTAACAATAGCTTTAATGCTTGAATATAAATGCCAGTGACAACGTTAAGCGTCATTGCTGGAAACTTACGCCACACTTTCCCTAAATTACCATTCGTTAGCGGCAACCGTTTAAGTGCCAATGTTGCATCGAAAAGCTTTTCATTTTGAGGGGTTCGATTCTCAATATGAATCAGCGTCTTCGCTGCGCTTGAATTGGTCACCTCGTTTGCTTTATCGTGCGCACTACGGGTACAGCTACTGTTTTCTATCGTATTACTCTGCTGGTTTCTACTCGGTGCTATTACGCGCCAGTGATATGCCATGTTTAAGTCCATAAATGGCGAAACATGGAAATCTTTTTCCGAAGGCGCTATTTGCTTCATATCTACTAAGTAATAGTGACGCTTGTTCCAAGGCGTGTTACTCACCTCAACTAGCATGTATTGGCATTCGCCACTTTTACAGTACGCAAAATAAAAATTAGCCGGACTAAAATACAGCCCAAAACAGCGCACTTGCACCAGCATGGTGATGCTATTGATTAAGCCAGAGCCACCTAAACTGCTAATTTTGTTAACAATACGTTGTTTTAAGGTACCCGGTTCACCGCGTAAATAGTCTTGTTCGTTAAAACGCAGTGGCTTGTACCACTGGTTGCCAAGTAGGCTTGAATTAGCCTCGCCAGCTGATATTTCATCGACATCAAGCCCCAACATGTAAAGTGGGTAACTAAAGCTATGGGCCTTGGGAGAAAAGCGGCGATGACGGACACTACCCACAAACACCGCACTGCTTTGCTGCTCATAAAGATTATTGTTAATGCACTCTTTATGAGCACCCGCAACTCTCTTGCCAGAGTCAAAGTCATCAACCGAATTGCTTACCTGTGTAGAGTCACTTTCCAATGGAGAACTACTAGCCATATTGCTTGCTCAGTTGCTCGCTGGATTGCAACTCACAACCAAAGCGCTCTGCAACATCATTGGCACTGCGTACACCATCTTCGTGGAAGCCGTTATACCAGTAGGCACCAACAAAATGCGTGTTTCGCTGACCACAAATTAATGCACGCTTTTGCTGCGCAGCCATGGAAGTTAAGTTAAATACAGGGTGGTGATATTCAAACTTTTTAATAATGTGCTCAGGGTTAATATCCTCTTCTTGATTGAGTGTGACACAGTAAGTGTGTTTTGCGTTCAACCCTTGCAGAATATTCATGTTATAAGTCACACTCGCTGGGCGATTTCGATTAGTGGTTAATTGATAATTCCAACTCGCCCACGCTTTTTTGCGTTTCGGCAATAGTGCTTTATCTGTATGCAATACCACGCTGTTCGCTTGATAAGGAATGTCGCCAAGCACTTGTTTCTCTTCACTACTCGCATCACCTAGCAGTGCTAAGGCTTGATCTGAGTGACAAGCAAATACGACTTCGTCAAATACTTGCTCGCTGCCACTAGTAAAACGTAGCGTAACTGAGTTTTCTTGACGAGTGACAGCGATGAGCTCAGCATTCAATTGAATATCGTTCGCAAAACTCTTTGTCAGTGGTGCGATGTATTGCTTAGAGCCGCCTGGTATCACATACCATTGAGGACGGTCAGCAATATTGAGCAAGCCATGATTGTGGAAAAAACGAATAAAGAATTTGAGTTCAAATGCTTCCATTTCCGCAACCGAACTTGACCAAATTGCAGCCCCCATCGGTAATATGTAATGTTCACAGAAAAAACGGCTGTAATTATGCTCGTTGAGAAATTGCCCTAATGTTTGGCCGTTATCATCAAGCCCAGCGCCATGCAGAGCTTTACAATGGCGGTTAAACCTTAGAATCTCTGATATTAAGTGCCAAAAACGTGGTCTAACGATGTTGCGTCGTTGCGCAAACAAGGTGTTTAGGTTGTGACCATTGTATTCAAAGCCAGTTTGCAAGTTATGCACAGAGAAACTCATCTCTGTTTCTTGTCGGCCAACGCCAATTTCTTCGAGTAGCTGTAAAAACAGTGGATAGGTTTTGTTGTTAAAGACGATAAAGCCTGTGTCGATGGCGAGTTGTTCGCCTTGATAATCAATATCAATAGTGGCTGTGTGTCCACCAATGTAGTCATTTTGTTCAAACACTGTGACTTGATGCTTTTTCGACAATAAATAAGCGGATGTTAGGCCAGCGATCCCTGAACCAATTACTGCAATGCGCTTCACTACTTAATGCTCCCTGAGTGTGTATTCTGATGAGGTTGGTTGTTGTCGATAAGTTGTTTTCGTTCTTGAAACTTGGTGTAAACCGCCTTTCTGTTGAGTCCCGTCCAGACAAATGAAGGTAACCACGAAATAAATTTCAACAGATAAATAAATCGCTTTGGAAATTCAAGCTTAGCCTTTCGTTTATCTAACCCTATCGCGATACGATTTGCTGCGTCTGCCGCTGTCAGTAAGAACGGCATATCAAAATCGTTTTTATCCGTTAGTGGTGTTTTAATAAAACCCGGATGGATAAGCGATACGTCAATGTCATAAGGCTCAAGCTCTAAACGCATAGTATGAGCTAAATAATCAACACCAGCTTTTGAAGCGCCATAGGCCTGTGCCCGAGGAAAAGGCAAATTAGTGACGCTTGAACTCATTAGCGCCAGTTGGCCGCCCTTAGCTATTTTCGGAATAAGTGTAGAGATAAGGTGACCCATGGCAATTAAGTTGACGTGAATGACGCGCTCGAACAGTGCAGAATCAAAATGAAATGGATCATCAATGTATTCACAATCGCCAGCATTCAATATAGCAATATCAACGCTCGACAACGCGCCAATAGCCGCTTCGATTTCATCGCGCTTGGTAATATCAAACCGTGAGCATTCAAGCGTCCCTGCCAAGCTTTCGCTTTGCTTGGCAATCACTTGTAACTTGTCATCGCTGCGACCACAAGCAATAACGGTGTGACCAGCTTCAAGATACGTTGCTACTAGCGCTTCACCGATTCCGGACGTGGCACCAGTGATCAACACTCTCACGCGTTCGCCCTTTGCTTAATGAGCTTTACAACACTACCAAGTAGCGGCACATGTTCATATATCATCGCACCTAAATCTAAGTAGTCTCGATGATAAACAACTTTATCGCCGTAACCACGCAACTTTGAGTGGCCTTGCACAGTGACTAACTTGTTTTTATTGAGCTTTGGGTGACAGTACGCCATCGTCCAGTAGATCGCGGCATCTTCACCTTGATAAAGTACTTCATCAACGCGAAATGTGCAGCTGGTCAGATTGGTGTATAAACTCACAAAATAATCTTCAAGATTATCAAAACCTGAGATATGGTGCATTGGATCAATAAACACTACATCTTGAGCATAGATGTTACTGAGTAGGCCTAGGTTGTCTGTACCTAGCTGTTGATACGTATCAATAAATTGCTCTAACCAAAGCGGCAAATGATTTACTTTTATTGCGCCGACAAGTTCCATAAACGATAAACTCTATTAAAAAGTTAGTTAAAACAACTTAACTTATTGTATTACTTTACAAATGCTGCTTGTAAAAAGCTAGCGCCTTTTCTCTCGCTGCCTTATGTTCAACTATGGCAGGCCAATAATTAGCCTTGCCTGTCACTTTAATATACTCGTGGGGAAAATGAATATATTTATCTGGGATATCAGCGAGTTCTGGCAAATATTTACGGATGAACTTACCCTGAGGATCAAACTTCTCACTTTGTGTCATCGGGTTAAAAATGCGGAAATAAGGTTGCGCGTCACAGCCAGTGCCCGCAGACCACTGCCAACCGCCATTGTTTGCGGCAAAGTCGAGATCAATAAGCTTTTCGGTAAAGTACTGCTCTCCTGCACGCCAGTCGACTAGTAAGTGCTTTGTTAAGAAGCTTGCGACTATCATGCGCAGGCGATTATGCATCCAACCAGTTTGATTTAATTGTCGCATTGCGGCGTCAACGATGGGGTAACCCGTTTTGCCCTGTTGCCAAGCAGCTAAATACGTCTCGTTCGTCTGCCACGGAATTGCTGCATACTTTTCGTTAAATACATTCCCTTTGATTAAATGAGGAAAATGAAAGAGTAAATGGCGATAAAATTCTCGCCAAATAAGCTCGTTAAGCCAGCTAAAGGCTTGCGCTGACTGCTCTGAGAGCAGATCAGGATGGCGGGAGAGCAATAAGGTCAACAAATACTTGGGGCTAATGGCACCTATCGCCAAATACGGGGAAAGCCCTGAAGTTCCTTTTATAGACGGAATATCACGCTGATCTTGATAACGATCTAACTTATTTTCTAAGAAAGCGGGAATTAACGACTGTAAGACCTGATCAGCCAACGGCCATTTATTGGCACCCGCTGCAAATTTACCGGAATCAATTTCAATAGTATTTGAGATAGACCCGTTTTGCATCGCAAGGATATTTTCGTGAGTGCAAATACCAAAGCCATGTTGACGCAACCAACTTAGCCAAGCGCGTTTAAACGGCGTAAACACTTTAAACATTTGGCCTGATTGATTGAGTATTTGCCCTTTGGGTACAACGACATCACTTTCAAAGGCGATAAATTCTACGCCAGCATGGCTTAACGCTTCGTCGCGCTCCATTTCATTGAGCTCTAACTCTTTGTTTACGATGAGTTGACGATGCTGGTTGGTAAGTAGATAGGCTTTTTGATCGGCAAAGCTATCGGCCTCTACCAATGCAAGGGAAATACCTAGCTGCGCCAGTTGATGCTTGATCAGCAAGGCGTGGCGATAAATAAAGTCAATCTTGATGGCAGCTAAGTGGTGGGTTTGCCATTGTCTTGGCGAGATAAAGAAAATGGCGTCGGTGACGCCATTTTCTATTGCAAAGTTCAGTGCGGGATTGTCGGTAACACGTAAATCGTTACGAAACCATAACAACATAATAGGTTCTCTAATAATGTGACGACATGCTACAAGCTATATCGCAATTTCAGCTCCGCTGGATGCGGGGATAAGTAAAATTGTTTTTGTAAGTAAGCTTTGGGGAAGCGCATTAAATGGTGTTTGATCAAGGTTAATGGCACGAAAAGTGGCACTAAGCCTTTGCGGTATTCGTCAATATTGTCGCACAATTCTTGCTTTTCCATTGGGGACAATTCGTTTGAGAAGTATCCTTGAATATGTTGTAGCGTATTAGAATGCTTCTTCCTTGTTGCCTTGATCTTCAATGCGCCCATCAGCCCGTGAATATAGCGTTCAGCCATCTCTTCCACATCTAAATCAGCGCGCGCAAGTAGCTGTCCCAGTTCTTTATAAGCGATTAAATCGTGGCTCATTACTGTGTATTTAAACTGTGTGTGAAAGTCCATCAGTTTATGTTTGGTAATGCCCTCTTGGCAGAGCGATTGCCACATGCGATAAGCGTACACACGCGCGACAAAATTCTCTCGGATAACCGCGTCATTCAATCGGCCATTTTCTTCACAGGGTAGCAATGGGTTAGCTTTCATTACCTCTGCAGCAAATACTCCAACACCAGTGGATACTGAACCTTTCCCCGCTTCGTCATAAACCTTAACGCGTTCCATGCCACAACTGGGGCTCTTGGCACAGAAAATAAAGCCGCTAAAGTTGTTCGCAATTTTACCAATTTTTTTACCGTATTCAGCAAGTGCTTCTGTTACATCACCGCTGCCATCAGGCCTAGACACATGTATGACGTCATTTTTACTGATTTGACGAATGGTAGGACGCGGCACGGGCAAACCAATTGCCACTTCGGGACATACTGGCTGGTAGGTGACGTACTCACCTAACTCTTTGATACAAAAATGAGAAGGTTTTGAGCTGGCATCGAAACGTACATTCTCACCATGTACGCAAGCACTTATACCGATTGTGATCTTATCCATGCTCGCAAGTTGTTGTTTATTCATAGGTAATGTATCTCCCTAGTAAATCAAGCTGCCGATTGGGTTCAGTAACTTGTTAAGACCTTGCGTGAAGTGCTGGGCATCGTTTGCCACGGTATAACACAAACATCCGTCTTCGGTGATTGGACTGTGGGTTTTGGTACCGTCTAGCATAATAAAATCGCCAGGCCCGTATTCGCCCATATCATCTTTGAAATGCCCCTCAAGCAGTAGCGTTAGTTCAAAGCCTTTGTGGGTGTGCTCTGGCACAGATCCGCCAGGTTGAATTTGCAGTAAACTGGCACGTATTGGTTCTTCGTCTAGCGCTAGTCTGGCACGAGCGAGATTTCCTATACTCGTCCATTTACCCATAGCAAGATTGGTCAACGCTCTTGGCAGCTTGTATTTTGTACCCTGAACCGAAATAGATTCTTCACGAGACTCTACCGCAAGTTCTATCTCGTCATTGGCTGTTATAGCACTTATCATGGCTTCCATAGCATCTTCACTGGCAGAGACCATGCTGATATCCGAACCTTCATGGTAACTTACATCCTTCGCACTCGCTGTTTTCAATGTAGCGACTGTACCTACTGATTCAAACGCCAGTTCAGCTTGCTCTTCTGTGAGTGCCTCGCATTTGGCTTTGCACTTGGGACACATGTCAACGTGAACAGCGATTGCGGCGGCAATGGAAGCGGGTAATTCACCTTCAACGAATTTACCCAACATAGTAACGTCTGGGTGATGCTTAATCATTTTTGTCTCCGATGTGCTGTTTCAGTTTAGCTAAGGCAAGTCTTAACCGAGACTTTACTGTACCGAGTGGAATGTCTAGATGAACAGCTAGCTGCTCTTGTGACATCTCCATAAAGTAAAAACCTTTGATCACGCTTTGCTGGTTTTCTGGCAGCTTATCGATACAAGCAAGCACCTCTTTGGACGCTAAATGATCAGAAAAACCGCTTTTTTCATCGTCTGCCGCAATTCCCTCGACCATTGGCCAGAAATCATCACTCAGGTTATCTTCTTTCTTGGCTTTTATCTTACGCAGCAGGTCGAATGTAACATTACGCATTACCGTGTAAACCCATGTGGTTGGGGAACCCTTACTAGTATCGAACAGATGTGCCTTGCGCCACACGTTCGTCATGGTCTCCTGCACGACTTCAGAGGCAAGTACTTCATTACCGTACTTACTGGCAGCGATTCGTTGGATTTTTGGTGCGAAGAATTTGAATAGCTCAGTAAATGATTGTCTATCTCGGCGCTTGGCGACATCGACTAAGTACTGGGCTAGTGCTTGGTGTTCTATTGACTCGTTCATCTGTATAGCTTTAGCGCGTGGTTTAGCGCTTTGCAACAGCGAGTTGGTACTTTGACCCATATTTTTGTTCCAAGACAATGATTACTATTTTTTCCTACGTCATTTAGACGCACAAAGATCAATTACATCACGAAGATGTTTCATTCACAAATATGGTATTTAAAAAATCGATAGCCTCAGTAAAACTGGTATCTTGCGAGAAGTGTTGCTTATCCGAGAACTCTATCGGTAGTAACTCAAGCCAGCGAGCACAAACCCAATTGTCATCATCGAACGCTGGACTTGGGTAAAGTCTCTGCAATGCAATATGGTTATCAAACAAGCGTTCTAGCTGAGTTTTTAGCAACATGCAATGTTGGTGATCGTGTGCTTGCCCAGTTTGCCAGTGAGGTTTTGGCGAAATAGTAGCGACATATAATTTATCCGCTTGCTGGTGTACATCTTTGATGGTCACTAGTGATTTGCACTGCACCGTGATCATTAACATGCCATCGTCACCGCTATCAAAGTCAACGATATCTACCCAGCTTCCCCAGTCGCTTAATCTGGTTTTTTGATTTACCCGATACTTGCTAGAGTCGCTCTCTTGCAACGTGTGTACAATAACGAACCCTTGCGTTTTTTGACTATTCTTTACCATATTCAGGTAACGCTGCTCAAAAATACGCAGCTGGGTAATGCCATTCGGCAGTAGGTAAACAGGCAAAGGAAAAATCGGTACTATCATTTTAATTCACAAAATATTCTCTTGTGCTTTATTACGCATAGAGCTAACCAATTGATCAGCACTTGCACCGATGTCGTTACGGTTTACTGAGTAAAAGCAAGGCTAAGCTCAATGACGGATAAAAAAATCGGGACAAATGCCCCGACTTTTCAGCAACGTAGACAGCCTAAGCGTTAATCTGTGATAACAGTGTCAAGCACGTGAATAACGCCGTTTGTCGTGTAGATATCTTTGACGATAACATTACTACCATTAATTTGTAGTGTGGTTTGATTTTGCTCTGCCAAGAACCATACACTACCAAGCCCTTGTCCAGTTGTATCGCCAGGCGCTGAATCACCAATGTAGAAGTACAATGGACGCCCTAAAAAGCTCGCCTGCATAGTTCCGTCATTACGCATTACCGTGCCAACTCCCGGAATATCTGAAACCGAACCGTCGGCCACAATAACAGGCGGCCAATTAGTCGCACAGTCGCCATTACAGTTACTACCTGCACTGCCTAAGTCATTATTAAATACGTAAAGTGACATGCCAGCCATTCCTGTGCCCATACCACCCACTAGGCGCTGATTAACTGCGTCATAAGCGATTTCCTCGCTTGCGCCGTCCGCAAAACTGGCATAGTTAACTAGTTTTACTGCGACATTGTCGCCACCAGCAGTTGCCACCATAGCGCCGTTTGCAGCAAATGCGTCAACGGAGCCAATTTCTGCTGGAACAACATGTTTTAATAAAACAGCACTTAGCGCGGCGGTATCACCTAATAGCGTAGACAGAGCACCAGATTCAATTTTGGCAAACGCATCATTGGTGGGCGCAAAAACCGTAAATGTTGCATTCTCGTCAGCCAGCGTATTAACCAGATTAGCAGCGGTTAATGCAGCAACGAGCGTCGAGAAGTTAGCGTCAGCAACGGCTACGTCAACAATTGACTGGGTTGGCTCGCCGCGCATGGCAGGTGGTAAAATAACCGAGTCAATCACATGAATGACACCATTGCTCGCCATAACATCGGCAGCGCTCACCACACTGTCGTTAATAAATAGATCTGAACCAGAAATCGATAATGCCGCCATATCATCGTTGGCCATAGTGACTTTTTTATCAGCAGATTGGGCAACAGTAAGCGCCGCATCGCGTTTTATTTCATTACCTGAAATGACGTGATACAGCAGAATATTGGATAATGTGTCTGGGTCAGCCAGTAACGCTGTGATAGTCGCATCACCAAGCTTGGCAAATGCTGCGTCAGTTGGCGCAAAGACGGTAAAATCCGTTGCGGTATCGGCCAACACCGTATCTAAACCTGTGGCTTGTAGCGCCGCAACCAAAGTTGTAAATGATCCTGCACCAACGGCTACATCAACAATTGATCCCGGTGGCTCTGGTACGTCAACACCACCCACTATCACCGCATCAATCACATGAATAATGCCGTTCGTTGTGTAAATATCTTTCATCACAACGTTTGCACCACCAACGGTCAGCATATCTGTATCAGGGTTGATAACAATATCTACCATAGCACCAGAGGCGGTTGTTGCCGCTTGTCCATTTAACGTAAATGCAGTAATTGAATCGACACTGCCGGAGACTACATGTTGTAGCAAAATACTCTCAAGCACATCTGGATTGGCCAGTAACGTGGCTATGACTTGATCACCTAAGATGGCGAATGCATCGTCCGTTGGTGCAAATACCGTAAAGCTGGTGCTTTCGTCTGCTAAGGTAGCATCCAACCCGGTGGCTTGAAGCGCAGTGACTAAGGTCGTAAACGAGCCAGCCGCCACCGCAGTATCAACGATGTTCGCTGTCGGTGTGCCAGGCTCATTGGGAGGAGTCAGTACCGCATCAATAACATGGATAATGCCGTTATCGGTCATTATATCGGTTGCGGTAACTGTTGAGGTATTGATTAATAAGTTGTCGCCGCTTAATGACAAGCCAACTTCGTCACCATTTACCATTGCCACTTTCATGCCTGCACTGGCGATTGCCGCAGCCGCATCAACTTCGCTCGCAATGACGTGATAAGTTAGTATATCTGACAAGGTATCTGTATCTGCCAATAGTGCATCGATAGTGTCTTGACCTAACAATGCAAAGGCATCATCAGTTGGCGCGAAAACCGTAAAAGTCCCACTTGCATCATCAAGTGTTTGATCTAAACCTGTTGCCTGCAGTGCAGCAACTAAAGTCGTAAAATTACCATCAGCAACCGCGACATCGACGACTGTATTTGGCTCTGCGGCGGGAGGTTCGGGAATAACAACGTTCGGACGATCGTCATCGTCGTCATGACACCCTTGTAAAAATAGTATGCTGGCGAATGCCGTAAATAATAAAGTTGACGCTTTCAATGTTATGCCCTCGTTTTTATTAGTGACGTCAAAGTTACGACCTTGGCTTAACAATAGATTACTTTTTATTCGTTTTTCCGTATGTTTTTTCTATGTTTTTCAATGAGATAAAAGAATTGGACGAAGAAAAGCCTTAGACCTTGCATCCAAGCATAAAATTTCCGTTCTACTGCCTTGATTAGCTTACTATTTAAGGTTGGCAACCTCTGATTGGTTGTTGCTTATCGAAAAACAAGGTGAGCTCCGCTACCTCGATGCCAAATTTTTTCATTGAAGTACGGTTAAATACTCGCGATTGGTCAACTTGGTACATCCAATCATCTAAAAAAAACTCGTACGCTTTACCGTCAATTTCAAGCTGCAAGTTGTATTGCCATTGAAAGGCGAAACCTTGGGTCAACCCCGTTGCCGAGCCAGTAACGTCTTCAGCGGTTCCTTGATAATTGTCACCAGTTTTTGTTAGGTGCCATGTGCGATAGCTTTTCTCACCGTCATCAAAGTAGAAGGTTTCCACTAACGTCCCGTTATTGCCTTCCCAGCTACCATCGATTTCTACACAAAATCGGCGCGTCACTTTGTCTGTGTAATCTTGCACTAGGCCCCATGCGGTAACTTCACCATCGAAGTACCTATCTAACTCAAACTTTGGCTGGCTATTGTCATAGTCTTGAATTTGGTGACCACAGGCGGATAGCAACACACCGGACGCTATTGCCAAAAGATTAATACCTATTTTTGTTTTCAATGAAACTTTCCTTAAATGCAAAACTTATCACTTGAATCCATTGCTTGACCCTTTTATCGAAGCTTAATGCTCAAACTAAATGCCAGACTAAGTTATTCCAGCTTAGCTAGTACAAGGCTCGTTATTGCAATGGTTGTTGTATTGCTTACCTGAACCTTGCTATCTCTTCCCAAGTAGCTTTTTGCGCAGCTTAGGTTGACTGGTTTGTGGCGATAACCAGATATTGACAAACATCTCACTAAATTCAGGACTATCTATTTGCCCTTGAAGTTTCTGGTTAAAATAAAAAGCGGTTGAAGTACCGTTGAACCACATCGCAAGCTGATCGCCTTTGTTAATGTTTGGCCATAGCTGTTCTAGCTGCTCTAGATAAGGTGCGTAAGCGTTTTCTGGTACGCCAATGTGTTGCCACTGCTCAACAGTGCGCTCAATCAAGTCTGCTTTTGAAATCTCTCGCAGATAAGTAATCTCAAATAAATAGGCGTTTTGTGCTTGATAATCGCCACTCGCTGAAAATAAAGCACTATCGTAAATGTCCCAAAATAACACGCTAAACTTTGCCTTCCCGACAAGCATTAGCTGATTTTTAACGTTATTCAGCTCTGCTGGCACATTATCGGTAGTTGATGGCTTAGCATTTAAAAGCATGGGTGAAATCCCTATCAGTAGTACGAAAAAAAGGTTACGCATAACCAACATTTTCCCTTTTGGTTAGAGAAATTAAATATGGCAGTAACAACAGCCAAACAATTGAGATAGTGGCGATAGTTGTTATGTAAGAGTAAGAAAAGTCTACGGCGTTTAGACGCTCACCGGCGATATAGCTCATCGGTACAACAAAAGCGCCAATGCAACGGCTAACGGTAACGCTTTTGCACACGAGTGTGATGCTATGATTGAGCGTTGCAGCAAAAGCTGCCCATAGCACAACCAGCCATGGCGGTATAATCAATTGCTCTTGGCCAAAATCGAAAACACCGGCGTGCATCAAGCTAGAGTCAATGATTAAACCAATCACGGTGACTTGAAAAATCAGTTGAAGTTCGTCTTTTGGCTTATCGCACTGTCTTATGTGCCAAATAAGCCACAACGCAACCACAGGAATAAAGGCGTTGCCCCAAAATATTAGGCCAAACCAGCACAGGTTGAAGAGAATTGCGTTGAGTATCATAAGCAAAAGAGTCAATTAAGTTAGTCTTGCTTACGCAGTAAATTAAGATAGGGATTAATTGTCCTGACTCAGGCTCAAGTCAGTTGCAGTTTTCGTTCAGTTTAAAATAGTGATAAAAGAAAAATGAAAAGCTGCTTTTGGCGGTTTCAGTTAACAGTCATTAAATAAAAAAAGTCCGTTTGTTCAGCAGTACGCTTTGCGGGTCAAACCGCTGAACAAACCCAATTAATCAAGATAATTCAAACTAGCCAAAGCTAATTTAACTAACGCAAATCAGCATACAATAGCTTTGTGCTAAATAATTGCACAGATTAGCTTTTCAGGCTGTTGCTATTAGTCCATATCATCAATAGCGATACCAACTAGGTATAAGTCTGTTGACTCTTCCTCAAGGCGAACGACTTTGCCTTTCACATCTAGCGCCTGCACGGCAGCATTTGCTGATTCAATTTTAGCTTTTATGCGAGTGCCCATTTCAAGCGGGTGGCTCATTTCTATTGCCATACCGGTTGCGCTTAAATCACGACACGTAGCAACAAATTCACTGTTAATTTCGTCATCAATGATAGTGACCTTTACTTCACTGTTAAGTAGCATGCGATAAAAATTACGCTTATCGTCAAAATTAACCATTGGTTCTCCCTTATATTCGAAATATTTCGTGTTATTTTTCGAAGTTGCAGTTTAGTTATACTTGTTAATGATAATAGCTGTCAATTTAGCTATTGTCAGATTCGATTGTTTTCAGGTAATTTTGTATCCGCTTTACTGAAATTGGGTACGCCGTACCTAAGTTTTGTGCAAATAAACTAACACGCAACTCTTCAATCATCCAACGACAATCAATAAAGCTGGGTGCCAGTGGCAAATCTTTGCGCTGCTTGGCAATAAGCGATGTCAATTCACTTGACACTTTATCGACCTCTAACATTTTCAGGCGATCTTGGTTAGGATCGATCGGCATTTTTTCTAACCGGCGCAAAATACCATTTAAGTAGCGAATTAAGTCATCCAGTTTATCAATACCTGAGCGAGTAACAAAGCCCTTAAAGACTAACTTATCGAGTTGGTCTTTAATGTCGCCGTGGTTTTGGATCATATTCAAGGGAACAGAGCCTTTGAGCTTTTTACGTATATCGTGGTGCAAGTTCAGTGCTTGTTCGAGCTTGATAGCGGCACTTAGCACATGATCGGCAATTTCTGCCCGTACAAGATCTCTTAGTTTGCTAAAGTTTTCCGGCGAACGAGGGATGGCGTGCTGTTTAACTAAATACAGCGCAGTCGCTTCTATACAGTCTTGTAAAAGCTCGGCAATCGAGCCAAACGGGTTAAAATACAAGCCCAATTTGGCTTTGTTAGGCAGTTTTTCCTGCAAGTATTTTATCGGTGATGGAATGTTGAGCAACACTAAACGCGTTAACCCCAACAGCATGGCTTGCTCAGCCGTTGATTCTTGCTCAAACAGTTCAATCGCTACCGACGATTTTTTATCAACCAAAGCGGGAAATGCCTTGACCGTAATATTGGCCATTTTCTTTTCGTAGCGATTCGGTAATTCGCCGAAACTCCATTCGGTTAATGACGATTGCTCTATGCCCTGCTCTGCAACTTGTTTAATGGTTGACTTAACTTTGCCCTGCAGTGCTTGTTGCAGTTCAACGAGATCACGCCCTTGTTTGATCAGTTTGCCTTTTTCGCTCACCACCTTGAAATTCATGGTCAGATGTATCGGCAATTCGACACTATCCCATACGTCTTGAGCTAGCCTTACGCCTGTCATTCGCAACAGTTGTTTGGCCAGTGAATCAGTAAAACTGAGCTGTTGCTTAGGCATATTTGCGTCCATATTCGCCAAGCTCGCTTGCGCATAATTTGGCGCGGGGACAAAGTTGCGGCGCTGTGTTTTAGGTAGCGCTTTGATCAACGCAATCGCCAACTCTTCACGCAGTGCAGGAATTAACCAGTCAAAACCAACAGCCTGAACTTGGTTAAGAATACCAATAGGAATATGTACAGAAATGCCATCATCCTCGTCACCCGGTGAAAAGTGATAAGTTAATGGCATGATCAAATTGCCTTGCTGCCAAACATCTGGATATTGCGTTTTTGAAACTTTTGTTTCGTCTTCTTGTAACAGAAATGCTTTGGTAAAACTTAATAACTTAGCGTTCTCGCGCTCCGCCTTTTTCCACCAAGACAAAAAGCTGCGCTGACAAATAACCGTTTCAGGAATACGTGCTTGGTAAAATTCGAACATTAACTGTTCATCAACCAAAAAGCCTTTGGTACGCGCTTTTTGCTCTAGGGTTTCAATCTCTGCGACCAGCTTTTGATTTTCTGCCAAAAATTTCGCTTTTATCGTGCTATCACCATTGACCAGTGCTTCGCGAATAAAAATTTCGTGGCAAGTGTCTGGTTCAATTTGGTTAAATACCACTTTGCGCTTTGGCACAATTACTAAACCGTAGAGCGATACTTGCTCGTAAGCCATGACTGCACCTTGTTTTTTCTCCCAATGTGGTTCGCTGTAGCTGCGTTTAACAAGGTGGCTCGCCATCGGCTCAAGCCAATGGGGATCGATTTTAGCGACCATACGCCCAAACAAGCGACTGGTTTCGACAAGCTCGGCGGCCATTAACCACTTAGGTGGCTTCTTCGACAAGGGTGAGCCGGGAAAGATGTAAAATTTACTGCCTCTGGCGCCTTTAAATTCGCGATTCTCATCAAGCTGACCAATATGGCTCAGTAAACCCGATAAAAGTGCTTGATGAACCACCGCCATTTGGCTTTCGTCCTCTTCATCAATACTGGTCATCGGAATTTTCATCTCGCTTGTGGTTTGTTTAAGCTGGGCAATAATGTCTTGCCATTCACGAATGCGGATATAAGAAAGGTATTCTTTTTGACACAGCTTTCTGAACTGGTTATTCGACAGTGCCTGTTGCTGTGCTTGCACATAACGCCACAGGTTCAGCAGCGATTTATAATCTGACTGTTTGTCTTTAAAGCGACTGTGTTTTTCATCTGCTGCTTGCTGCTTTTCGTGCGGTCGCTCGCGCGGGTCTTGAATGCTTAGCGCACTGACAATCACAAAGACTTGCTCTAAACAACCAAGGTCGATACCCGTTAACACCATTTTGGCTAAACGCGGGTCGATAGGAAAACGGGCTAATTGTTGGCCTGTTTGGGTGAGTTTACGCTGGCTCTCGCCTCTAGGTGCTGGCGAAATGGCGGCGAGCTCTTCAAGCAAGCGCACGCCATCATTGATATTGCGATTATCGGGTGCTTGTACAAATGGAAAATCCTGAATATCACCGAGGTCTAACGACAACATTTGCAAGATAACCATGGCAAGGTTTGTGCGCAGAATTTCCGGGTCGGTAAACTCATCGCGCGACAGGAAGTCATCTTCCGAGTAAAGGCGAATACAAACACCGGCTGAGACACGACCACAGCGCCCTGCTCGCTGATTCGCACTCGCTTGTGAAATCGGCTCTATGGGTAAACGCTGCACTTTTGTGCGGTAACTGTAGCGAGAAATACGCGCAGTACCCGGATCAATGACATATTTAATGCCGGGTACGGTTAAACTGGTTTCGGCAACGTTGGTGGCCAGTACAATGTTGCGACCGGCATGTGATTGAAAAATCTTATTTTGCTCTGCAACGGTTAATCGCGCATAGAGCGGTAAAACATTGGTATTGCGATAATTTTCGCGTTCAAGTGCAGCGGCGGTATCGCGAATTTCCCGTTCACCATTTAAAAATATCAAAATGTCGCCATTGCTGAGGCGGGACACTTCTTCAACGGCGTCTATGATGCCAGCGATCACATCAATGGAATCTTCACCGCGCACTAGAGGACGATAACGCATTTCAACCGGATAAGTTCGACCCGAAACGCTAATGATCGGCGCATTGTTAAAATGTTGAGAAAATCGTTCAGGATCGATGGTTGCAGACGTGATAATCACTTTTAAATCTGGGCGTTTAGGGAGAATCTGCTTCAAGTAACCCAAGATAAAATCAATGTTCAGACTGCGCTCGTGCGCTTCATCAATGATGATGGTGTCGTACTGACGCAATAAGCGGTCTTGCTGCATTTCTGCCAGTAAAATACCGTCAGTCATCAACTTAACATAGCTATTTTCGCTTACTTGATCATTAAATCGCACTTTATAACCAATAGCTTGACCAAGGGGCGAACCCACTTCTTCAGCGATGCGATTGGCCACCGTGCGAGCAGCAATTCTTCGAGGCTGTGTATGACCAATAATGCCTTCGATACCACGCCCCAACGCCATACAGATTTTAGGAATTTGCGTGGTTTTACCAGAGCCCGTTTCACCCGCGATGATTACCACTTGGTTATTTTCAATCGCTTGCGCAATCTCTTCAACTGACTCAGATACAGGCAAACCTGCAGCGTAGGTAATTTGCGGCTTATTGGCGATCTTCGCTTGTTTACTAGCGATTGATTTTTCTATCGCATAAGCAATATTTTCCAGTGCTTTATTGCGTTTTTTTGTGTCTTTAATTTTTTTAGTGCCAAAGATACGTTTTTTTAGGCGACCTTTGTCGGCGAGTTTAACGAATGCTAATTGCGAAAGCAGTTGGGGAAATAATGGATTGTCGTTGGTCATTAATCTGAGTTGCTGAGTATAACGTTATCGGGTGCTATGGATTACCGATGTACGATTTTGCTATGTTTAATTGGTTTAAAATGTTTACTGTGGCTTGAGGCGAGTAAGCAGCTAACTACACTGGCTGACACTCTAAATCTTTGAAAAGCACACTGTGTGCGAGCGATATTATCAAAGTACAACCAATACGACCAAAGGATTATGAAAATTACTTGTTATTTGACGGTTTCTGATGGCTTCTGGTGGTTTCTGATAATTTCGCCGCTCGGCAACCCATTCAGTTTATTGGTCACAAGCTATCAAAAACGGGAACCTAGTTCCCGCTTAGTGATGTCGCTTAGTGATGTCGCTTAGCGTTGCCACTTGCTCTTCTTGAGTCGGTGATTTGTCTTTAAGTTATGATGCGGCGTAAATAACGCGTAAATGGCGATCAACCGCTTGTAGCACGTCGTTTCGACTGATCGTTCCTAAAAGCATGCCGTCATCGTCAACAACCGGATAAATTTTCGGCTTGTCGTCGAGCATTTGCCTAGCGACATCAACAATACTGTCGTATGGCTTCACAGAAAGTACATTACACTGCATGATATCGGCAACATTGGCAATATGCTCGCGATGGTAGCTCGACGCCAGCATATTTTTCAGTAAATCACTTTCAGACAAATAGCCAATGAGCTTTTTGGTCGTGTCTACTACTGGCCCACCAAGCTGTTTTGTTTTTAACAAACGAAACGACGCTTCTTCGATCACCATTTCTGGTGCAAATGTAACAGGGTAATGGTTCATAAACTCTTTTACTTGAATACTCTCCATAACATCCAACCTTATTGTTTTATATATTGTTTAATTTGTTTTTTTAGTTACTTTAGCGCACACCTTAACTTTAGACATAAAAACTCAAGATTTCATACCATTATCAGCAGATTTTTATTCATTTTTGAAAATAGCCACATGCGCTTGCTGCCCCGCTTTTCTGCTCGCTCGGTACATTCCTTTACTATTAAACGGCATGACAATGTTTCCCTTTGCATCAATAGCGATAACACCACCATCGCCACCTGCTTTGACAAGTACTTGGTTAACCACAGTTTCAGCTGCGTTTGATAAACTGGCACCTTGATATTGCACGCGCGCGCAAATGTCGGCAGCAACGTGATAACGAATAAAATATTCACCATGCCCTGTTGCTGACACCGCACAGCTCTTGTTATTGGCATATGTGCCTGCACCGATAATGGGGGAATCACCGATGCGACCAAAGCGCTTGGCGGTCATTCCTCCCGTACTAGTGCCAGCAACGAGATCACCATATTTATCAAGTGCAACGGCGCCAACCGTGCCAAATTTAAACTCTGGAGCCAAGGTTTGATGCGCCGCTTGGAAGTCATTAAGGGCTCGCTGTTTTTCGGCTAATTTACGTTTAGCCCTTTTGAGCGCTTGATATCTGTGCTCCGTATCAAAGTAGTTATTATCAACTAAAGCTAACTGCTGATTTTTAGCAAACTGCTCTGCGCCCTCACCCGATAACATGACATGGACAGACTTTTCCATCACCGCTTCAGCCAACGCTATCGGGCTCTTTACGATTTTCACCCCTGAGACGGCACCTGCATTTAGGGTTTTACCATGCATAATAGAGGCATCTAGCTCATGCGTTTCATCAAAGGTATAAACCGCGCCTTTACCTGCGTTAAATAATGGCGAGTCTTCAAGTATTTGAATTGCCGCAATCACTGCCACTTGGCTGGTTTTTCCTTGCGCTAATAATTGATAACCTCGATTGACGGCTTCCAGCAGTTTGGCTTCATATTGGCTGCGCTTTTCAGGCGTCATTTTCGCTTTATCTATGGTGCCTGCTCCGCCATGAATGGCAATCGCGATGTTTGTCGTTTTGTCAGCAGCAGTAGCTGGCGCACTTGCCAATGCAGTTAGCGTAGCAGCTAGCGATACAGTGAACAGCCCGGTAATCAGTGGCAGTGCTTTAATTGAATGCGCCAAGTTATTTTTGGCGCTCGGTAGTTGCTGTAATCTTTTGGGTAAAAGGCGCTGAGTAATCATCATTGCTCCTTGCTGGTTGAATTGCTTATAGCCTTGCTTATTCGGCTCATGTTTCGCTTTAGTCCCACTCTTATATAAGAAAAATGCAAGAGCCAAAATGCTGACCAACTTGCTTGTTTATGGGGTGTATTTACTTAGTTTGTTAATTTGTTTAATGTTAAGTGGTCGTACCTGATAAATTTTAACGTGCTAATTAGCGAACAAAGCAACTGAATTAGCGATTAACTGAGCTCTTAACAATAACGATAAATATCCTATGAACCCGTCTCTTGTTACAACTAAAATTGAAGAAAATATTGCGATTGTCACCCTAAACCGTGCCGATAAACACAATGCGCTGAATCTTGACATGTTTAAAGCGATCCGCGCCACCATCAAGTCGCTTAAAAAGAATAAAACAATCAGAGCGGTGATTGTACAAGGTGATGGTGTTGATTTTTGTACTGGGCTAGATGTTAAATCTGTGATGGGGAAAGTCAGTAATTTTATCGCCTTGTTATTTAAATGGCGTCCAGGCAAGGCTAATTTAGCGCAATATGTATCAACGGGTTGGCAAGAAATTCCCGTTCCCGTCATTATGGTGCTTCATGGCCGAGTTTGGGGCGGCGGTTTGCAAATTGCGCTTGGTGGCGATTTTCGTATTGCACATCCTGAGACAACACTTTCGGTACTCGAAGCTCGTTGGGGGCTTGTACCCGATATGGGTGGCACGTTAGCACTAAAAGAGCAATTACCGGCAGACAAAGCCAAGCTGCTGGCAATGACAGGTCGCGAGATTAGTGCCAAGCAAGCACAAAAGCTGAATTTGATCACTAAAGTCAGTGAGGTACCTGTTGAAGCGGCCATGGCACTCGCGCAAGAAATCAGCGCGCAATCACCTGATTCAGTGGCAGCCGTGAAAAAGTTGTATAAAAATGCTTGGTGGCACAGCAAAGCGTTCGCGCTGGCCAGAGAGTCTTGGTATCAAATCAAAATTATCCAAGGTAAAAATCAGGGTATCAAAACCCGCAACCAATTAAACCCGGAGCAAGCCAAACCGTTTAAACAACGTAGCAATTGGTAAGGCCGTTATTGGAATTTGTTTTTATCGTCAGATACCTCCCTTCATATCAGCGTTGAGTAGCGTCAACAGGCTACTCACGTGAACTCGCTTGAATTCGTCTAGCCCCTCAGTTAGGCTTACCGTCCTTCCCCTTAGATTCAAAGCGTTAAAGTGACTTCAGTAATCCTGTTAGATGGCGGCATGGGCCAAGAATTAATCAAGCGAGCCAACGTGAAAGCAACACCGCTTTGGTCGGCACAAGTCATGTTAGAGCAACCAGCTTTAGTGCGAGATTTACACCTCGATTTTATCAATGCTGGTGCTAAGGTCATTACCTTAAATAACTACACGGCAACGCCCGGACGATTAGCAAGAGATGCGTCTATCGATTTGCTAGCGCCGTTACACCAAGCCGCAATTTCCGCAGCGCAAAGCGCGATTGAATTAAGTGGTGACAACGATATTCGTATCGCTGGCTGTTTACCGCCATTAATGGCAAGTTACACCGCTGACGCTGCCTTAGACTTCAACACATCGCTTACACACTACCAACAATTAGTTGAGTTACAGCGCACCGCTGTCGATGTGTTTATTTGCGAGACCATGGCAAGTATCAGCGAAGCTACCGCTGCGGTCACCGCCGCCAAAACAGCCAATAAACCTGTTTGGGTGAGCTTTGTCTTACATGATCAACTAGCGCAATTGCCTTCTGGCGAGTCACTTGTGGATGCCATCGATGCGATTCAATACCTTGGGGTTGATGCGGTACTCGTCAATTGCTGCGCACTTGAAACCATCAATAAAACCTTGCCATCACTTGTTGCCCACTTTCCCGTCACAGGCGTTTATGCCAATGCCTTTGTCGATGTAGAGCCATTAAAACCCGGTGGCACGGTAGATTGCCTTGAAGAGCGCGATGATATTTCGCCATCAATGTATGCGAAACAGTGTCTATCATGGGTACAAGATGGCGTGAGTATTGTTGGCGGTTGCTGCGCAATTGGGCCTTCGCACATTAAAGCAATAAACCAATTACTCACCGACAATCATATAAAAGTTGTTAGTGACCTCGACCACTAACACCAAGATCAGATGATTGCACGCTAATTTAGTCAACAAGTCTTAACGCTAGTATAAATGCCGTTACTATAGATGACGCTGTTGTTTGTACGCTTGGTATTAACGTGTAGCATGATCCCACCACTTGCCACCTAAGCGGCTTTAACCAACTCATCCGCATGCCCTTGTTGTGCTACTCCCTAACTTTCGCACTTTCCTTTGGAGTTAGTTTCGATAACTAGCCTGCAAAGCGCTTAGTAATTCTCTAGCATTTTTTTCTCAAATTGGTGCGTATACTGCTCGTATTGCTCAACCCCAATTTTCTGTTGTAACTTATTGATTTCTAAATTAACGTTATTGATTGTCAGGGTGTTATTATCAAGTTCGTATACTTGTTTGAGTGTTTGATAGTAAAACGCCAAAATAATTTTGGCGTTCTCGTGCCCTTCTATTTGCCCTGCTTTTATCTTCGCGAGCTTGCGATAAATACTGTTGTGTAACTGTTTTAATCGCCAAACATAGTAAATTTCATGCAAGAATTCGTGTCGTTTAACACTGTTGGTGATCATTCCCATGGTCACTAACGCGAGAATGACACCGCCTAGGTTATAACGAAAGTTACTCTGGGTATCTGGGTCAACAATTGGCTCAGCAAACAACGCGATAAACAGGCTGCCAAACACAAGTGCCAATAGCGCGAATAAAATCACAAAAACAACCGTAACTTGGTTCAGTTTTTTACGGTAGTTGGCTTTATTTACAGTTTCAATTTTCATAGTCGTTAGTTTTTTACGCTTTGTAGAGTTAAATAGCAAGATTGCTATGGCGCGCAACTTTCGCTTCGACGCCACGATACCACACCGGCTCTCGACAACTCAGGCTCAATTGTTTTTTTGCACGAGTAACGCCAGTGTATATTAGTTCTCTGGTCAGTAACTGATTGTCCGCTTGGCTTGGCAGCACCATAGCAACATGTTCAAATTCACTGCCCTGGGTTTTGTGAATAGTCATCGCAAATACCGGCTCAAAACTAGGTAAGCGCGATGGGATCACGGTTTTATAGCCCGTTGATTGTGCTTCTTCGAAGCAAGCGACTAAATGCCCTTGAGCATTTTGCCAAATAATACCCATATCACCATTATAAAGCCCTAAGCCGTAGTGATTTTCATTAATCATGATGGGTAAGCCATGGAACAGCTTTGCTTGCTGATAGTGACCTTTTAGCATAGCAATCACTTGCTGGTTTATGGTTTCAACCCCTTCACTTCCTTGGCGAGTCGCACATAAAATTCTAAACTTGCTCATCAGCGCGAATGCGTCTTCAACCTTTTCTGCCGACAGCAGGGGTTGATAATACTGCTGAACATAGCGGCTGAGCCATAAAGATAGCTCTGCTGGTAATAGCGTTAAGTCATCCCGACACTCGCTGTGTGCCATAATATATTGCCAACTGTCATTTGCTCGCCCAGCGATGGTTGCCATCGCGATATTCCCTATCGCCCCTTCACCATCAAAACGGCGGCTTTTCAAGAGAATCGAAAGGTGATCTGCACACTCTTGCTTGGCCGCAGGTAGCTGCTTAACTTGAGTCTTACTTAACTGGCAAACTTGGCCAAGGAACTGCAGATTGGCTTTGCTGTAACCTAGATGCGGTCGAATAGCGATATCGGCTAGCACGCTGCCGAGAGCAACAGATGGTAGTTGGTCGGCATCACCTAACATGATCACTTGGCATTTGACCGGTAGCGCTCTAAAAAGGCGCTCCATCAATGGCAGATCTACCATGGAAACTTCGTCAATGATGATCAAATCCATGTCTAGTGGGTTATCGCTTCCCTTTCGAAAATTCACTTGATTAGGAATGACGCCAAGTAAACGATGCAGTGTTTGCGCCTTAGTCGGTAACACATCGAGTATCTGATCATCAATAGCGCCCCTAAAGCCTGCGACTGCATTTTGAATGGATTCGGATAAACGCTGTGCGGCTTTACCCGTTGGCGCAACTAAGGCTATATCTAAATCCTTACTTATAGATGCATTATTTTGCTTGACCTTTAACATGGTTAAGGCGGCCAGCAACTTAGTAACTGTGTATGTTTTACCTGTGCCGGGACCACCAGCGATAATACTCAACCCTTTGTTTACACTATTAGCAACCGCGATTTGTTGCCAATCCACTTCTTGCTGCGTTTTGGGAAATAGCCTTGCGATGACCTCACTAATGGCATCGCTTGAATATCCCAAGTTTAGTGACGCTTTTTCCAGCAAAGCAGCCTGTAATGCACGCTCGAACGAAAAATTTCGACGCATATACAAGCAGTCTTGCCAATACACTACGGGAACGTCATTATCATCAAGCGACAGCTTTGCCATCACTTGTTGTAACTCGTCATGTGCAGGAAACGCAAAACCATGATGTGTTATCACATTGTCTTCACTGGCAACGCCAAAACGCTGGTTAGCAACAACGCTTAACGGCAAACAAGTGTGACCATCTCGCACCGAAGCGCTAAGCGCCATTAGTAAGTGATACCACACATCAAATTCCGCTGACGATAGCGGCATAGCAATAGGCGAGCTAGTCATTTCTTTTGCAAAAAAATAATCAATCGGCTCAATATCTGCAATTTGTGCTGCTGCGCTAGCAAATTTATCATAAACGATGGCCTGCACATTTGTGTTGGCCGTTGCAATAACGCTAGTCATTAGTTACCACTCCCAATTCGTTACTGCGCTCGCCATCGGTGCTGTCCGCTCCGGCAAAAAGCGCATCCATCGCCGCTAATTCATCCGCTGAAACATCACTAAAGAAAACACCAGTGGGGCTTGATGCATTATTACCTTTTGGGTTTTCGCTTACCTGTAATCCACGTAGGTACAAGTAAAATACACCGCCAAAATGCTTGGTGGGATCATAATCGCTGATTCGAGACTTGAGCAGCCGATGAAGCGCTAAGCAGTAAATTAAGTACTGTAAATCGTAGTAATTTTCTGCAATGTTTTGCTGTAATGCACTGTGGTGATAGTGCTCGGCAGCATCACCTAAATGCGTAGATTTATAATCGCATACGTAATACTTGCCTTGGTGTTCAAAAATTAAATCAACAAACCCGTGCATCATGCCTTTTAATGCTTGATAAGCCGGAAGTTTTACCGCTTTTAACTGCGTATGCGCTTGATCTTTAGCCATTTGGCGCTGCCGATGTTGATAAACCAGCACCGCGAGTTTTTGGCTGCTCGCCTTTTCCATAGGAAAATAAAACTCTTGCTCTTTTAATACTCTATTTGCGTTTAAGCCAGCTAAACAGATGCCATCGCCTAAATCGCAGCGAACAAGTTGTTGACACCAGTTTGCTAATTCATCAGCAGACCACTGCGCTAACAGCGCGGCATATTTCACCTTCATTGCTTGCGATAGTGCTAACCAGTCTTGGTGCTGAAAATCACCCAATTCCAGTAAGTCGTGTAATAAGTTACCCGTTTGTGCTCCTTTGGCTAAATCAAAACCGATCCGATTAACGTTAGACGCGACAATGGCCGGTTGCTCATCGAGATCGCGATCTGGCCTTGAAACACCGCCATGACGTAAGTTTTTACTCAATGCGGTAAATGAACTTAACCACCAATCTCGTTCAATTTTACTGGTAAAGGTGGCCACTTTAGGGTCACTCTCGTCAATACCACTAAGCGAAGGTTTATGTTTTTCGGGAGCTTGAGCGCTTGTAGTTACATCATTAAGGCATTGGTAACCGATGGCCTGCGGGTATTGCGCCGACAGTGCATTAAGCTGCTCGCTAATATTCACCTTTGCAGGCCATGCTAAGGTTTTACCTAACGGCGAGCGCTCGACCTTGTCAAAATTCGCCACGAGTAAATAGCAGCGCTGGGCAGCACGTGTAACAGCCACGTACAACAACCGAATGGACTCGGCGTAAGCCTCTTCAGCCATCTTAGCCAATTGCTGTTCGTTGCCCGACAAGCTGGTGTGTAATTGCCCTGTTTCGTCGTGATATTCAATTACAGTAACATGGCGGTTACCGATTTTACCGGGATCTTTATGTCGAGACGCGAACGGCACAAACACCACCGGGTACTCAAGCCCTTTAGAGCCATGCTGAGTAACGATTTTAATCAGTTGCTCGTCGCTTTCTAATCTCAGTTCAGCATCCGACTCTGTACTTTCCAAGTTAATTTGTTGCTCAAACCAATACACGAGTTCCAACGGTTGGTGATACCTAGCACTGGCGGCTTGCAACAGTTCAAATAAGTGCAGTAAATTGGTTAACGCTCGCTCTTTTGTTTCACCAAGCACACTCACGTGCTCATGCAGCAGTTTAAGGGCTGCTGAAATAAAGCCTTTGTGCTGCCATTCATCGCGTATGGCTTTAAACGCAAATTTAACGTCTTGCCATGCTAACTCATCATTAGATAAGGCCAATAAACTGCTAGGCGTGTGTCCTAAAAGCCCCGATGCTAAGCCCGCATTAAAGTATCGGTCTTGCTCTAGAAATAAGACGGCTTTAAGCACCAAGAGTAACTGACTGGCTTGTTCGCTGTGCCACAAATTGCTGCGATTACTCAAATAAACACTGGCCAAGTCATAAGCAGTTAATGCTTGTTTGACGATCGCCGCTTCGGTGCCATCTCGCACCAGTATGGCGATATCAGCTGCGGATATCGCTTGTTTGTTGTCACTAAGCAGCGAGGTTATCTTACCTGCTAGCCAAAATGCCATCTCGCTGCGCTGAGCGGGTTTTGCCGTTTCGGCCTCATCATCAAATATAAAATGAACAAATTGCAACGACTTGTCGTCATCCGCTAAATCAAGCGATGTAACGGTATTTGAGGCATTAACAGGATGATAAGGAATGTTACTGCCAAAAGTATTTGCGCCTGCCTCGTCAAGCGATGAACCGTAAAACAGTCGGTTGTACCCTTGGATCATTCCTGCCGTTGAGCGCCAGTTCGTATCCATTACCCAAAAGTGCTGACAAAAATTTCGCGCCGTTAAATAGGTAAAAATGTCACCGCCGCGAAACGCATAGATCGCTTGCTTAGGGTCGCCAATCAAGAACAAAGTCGCCAGCTCTGCGCTTTGGTAAATTTGGGTTAAAATATTGAACTGGTTCGGATCAGTATCTTGGAATTCATCCACCATTGCAGCGGGATACTGTTTTGCCAGTTGTCGAGCCAGTTTTTTCCCCGCATCCCCTGCACTTAGCTGTTTGGCAAGAATTGCAATAAGATCGTCAAAGCTAAGTAGCCCTAAATGCTGTTTTTTGCGCTCTACCGCATCAGCAATAATTTCAAGCCCGCTAGCAACGACTTGATAGGCAGCTAGGCGCTTAACTTTTTCAGCTAAGCCGCCGAACACTTGCTTTAATTCGTTAATAGGCGTGAATATTTCAACTAAGGTTGTTTTTACTTTAGAGCGGCCATAGCGGCGACCATCGGTAAAACTCGCAGGTAGTGCAGGAAGTGCCAATAACTCAGGAAGCTGCAGAGTACTAGCATCTGCCAACCAAGCTGTTAGCTGCTCATATTCACTAATCCGCTCTAACCGTTTGGCACCCTTTTGATTATCCACCAACTGCTCAAATAAAAATGCTTGATGGCTGGACAAATTATCCACGGCGTGCGCTGCCAATTGATTAACTTGCAACGCAAGATCTACTGGCGATGGCACAGTAAGCGAGGCATGTTTGTCAATGGCTTGGCCAAATACTTGAATAAACTGCGCGGGTTCAGGCCAAAACTCTGCAACGGTTAAATAATCATCCGGTGCTTGTTTGGCCAACAATCGATACCAATCTTGCACCGCTTCAACGGTTTGTTCTTGGCAGCTAGACTCCATGGCGAGGTTAAACAATAAACCGCTGTCGAACGCGAACTCGCTCAGTACGCGTTTGCAAAAGCCGTGAATGGTAAAAATCGCGGCATCATCTAGAAACAATAAAGCACGGTGTAACTTTGCCATTGCTTGGGCTTTGTCGAGTGACTTTGCAACGGTTTGATAAAATGCGTCGTTTACTGCTAAGTCATCCCAGTTGGCAATGGTATTTCTCAGCACTTGACCAATACGGCTTTTGATTTCCTCTGTGGCATCTTTGGTGAAGGTCATCACCAAGATTTGCTCAACGGTCAAGTCTTTCTCTAGCAATAGACGCAGATAAATGCGGGTAATATTAAAGGTTTTACCTGTACCGGCACTGGCTTCAATTAAATGGCGGCCAGTTAACGGAATCTGCTCAGCGTGTAGGGGTTCTAACTTCATGACGTTACGTACTTATGTGCGTTCTGATTAATTGCTTTATTCTTTAATGTTTGGCTTTTTAAGCTTTTTAACTCGCTATTGTCTTGCGAATGTGGGGGCACCAAAACACTAGCGTTTTACCTTATCAAGAGCTTGATACATAGGCTCATACAGCGTAATTAGTGTTGGCATAATGTCGTCAAGTTCAGGACATTGCGGCCAGAAAAACTGCATATAAGGATCAAAACCCGGTGCCATCATGTTATTGCTGTCATACCAGTAGTTTTCCAATTGGCTTTGTTCAAATTTACGAGCATTAAAGGCTTTGTGAGCAATATCCGCGTTAGCCAACATTGGCATTTGTTGGCCCGTTAAATAGTAGTCAACCAACAACTGCAATTGTTTCTTGGGCTCACTCATCGGACGACAAAAATACTGAGTGACCTGCTGTTGTTTGGTATCGAAATAAAGCCCGGTCACTGGTTTATCACAAAATACAGGCATTGAGTTTTCACACTGGGATTGCTCAGCTGAAACACTGGCAATAAGTTGTGCTAAATACAGTGAAAACAAATCTTTAGCTTTCGCCGTTGACGGGCGATAAAACCCAATCGCCTGTTCATTCACAGGTAAGCTGCCACGAAGTTTGAGTAATTGCACCACCTTGCCTGACTGCTTAATTGGCACAGACAATGAAAATGGTGCTAATTCTGTGTCACTTATGCCAGCTTCGATAATGGCTTGGCTAAATATATCGTTATCTTGTTGCCATTTATCGAATAACTGCTCGGTAATAGGTGTATCGGCGAATCGACCAGAGAGCCTTGCTTGCTTTTTCACGTCATCTTGCGCCGCCTGTACTTCTTTGGTGCCGTTTGGCATTGCCGAAGATAAGCTTGTTTCAAGCAGCGCTTGTTTTAACTGGTAACTGGCTAGTCTATCGTAACTAAATTGCTCTATGTCACTTGGCGCTGGCTCTGTTTGCTCAAAATACACACTGAGTGCGCGCTGCGCGTACCAACGGCTTGGATGTTGATAGAAACGAATAAGGTCGGCTAATTCAATTTCTGTATCAGCCACGTTTGTATCCGCGCTTTCCGTCCCAAAATCGGCACGGGTATCATCCGAAAGTGCTTCTTTTTCTTCGTCTTTATTAGCCTTGTTATGCTCATCATGGCATTCTTCACTGTTTTCGCCATCGCTTTTACCGAGCTTGAGCCAATGTGCATCAAAGCTTAGATAACGACCGCGGTAGTTATCTAAACTAAACGCTTGCAGCGGTAATTGACGAATATGGCTAGTGGGCTTTAAATTACATTGCCAACCGTAACCTGCGCCCAAGTAATCAAATAATTCCTGCAAAATAATGCTCGGCTCACGCACTTTGTTGTTTTGTACATTGCGCCCTTGATAACTCAAGTAAAGCTTGTCGCGCGCTGAGATTAGCGCTTCGAGAAATAAGTACCTGTCATCGCCACGTCTTGAACGATCCCCAAGCTTTGGCGGTGTGCTGTTCATTAAATCAAAGGCGAGTGGCTGACGCTGCCTTGGATACTCATCGTCATTAAGCCCCAAAACAGCAATCACTTTAAATGGAATACTGCGCATTGGTAACATAGAGCAAAATGTCACTTGCCCTATCATAAATTGCCGTCCCGTATCAGGGGTAGAAAAGTGAGCGGTTAGAAACTCTTTAACAACCAGCAAATCCAGTATTTCATCGGTTTCTGCCGTGTGGTTATACTCTGCCAATAAGCCAAGTGCGTGATAAATAATATCAAGGCTTTCTGCAGCGCTGGGGTGATACAACTCGGCAACTAAATCCGTTAGATACTGCTGCCATTTTTGCGGTGATTTAGGTGTTTTAAGCGCTAATGTGCTGTTCGCCAGTTGTTCTAAAAACAGCATTAATTGGCCAAGAATAAAGGCGTCTTGGCCTTCAACATCAGGGAGGTAAAGCTGCTCACCAACGACCGTTAACTGGTCGCCATAGGCAAATCCTCGCAATAACTTACTTAGCCCTTGTTGCCAAGTAAAGGCTTCACTTACTTCATTTGCGCCCAGTATTTCCGCTTTGTGTTGCTGTGAAAGCCCCCAATGAATAGCGGCATGCTCTAGCCAGCCACTGAGTTTTACGACGTCTTCACTGGTGAGCTTTAACTGCTGCTGCACCGCTTCTAGTCGTAGCATGGCAATAATTGAGGTCACGTGAAAGCGGCTATCCGGCAAGGTAAGCAAGTCAACGAATGTCGCAACTAAAGGGTCGGCATTTTGCACGTTGCGATCAGCAATCGAGCATGGTAGCGGTGGGACATCGTCTGCTAAGTCTTGCCAGCCTCGGGTAAACACAGCATGGACAAAAGGAGCATACTGCTCAATTTCAGGACACATCACCAGAATGTCTTTTGGCGTCAGCTCAGGATCTTGATTTAATTGATGTAGTAGCCAGTCGTGTAGTGCTTGGACTTCGCGAAACGCGCTGTGGCAGCTGCTAATTGTCACACTGTCGTCGACTAACTCAGTGGGTGTTTGCCGCGCGTCAGTTAACGTTAAGACATCGTGTTGCAGGCTTTTGAGTAGCGGTAGTTGCTGAGGGCTATCAATATTTTCTGGTTCGGCACCAGCTTCTGAACTGACATAAGCTTCTGGTTCAGGCTGATGCTGCTCAAACACATCAATATTAATCGTACTCACTTGTTGCAGCTGAGCCAGAAACTCGCGGCCCTGTTGCCCCCAATTGGCCAACAGCGGATTACCTACTGCTGCCGTGAGATTGTCGGCTTGATCTGTCCATTCATTTAATTTCGCAACAAACTGCTTTTCCGTTTCGATATCGCCCCAATAATCCGCACAAGGATTTAAATGGAAAAAGTGAATATCGATATGCTCGCCAAGCATTTCTAAGAAATTAATCCACATTGGTGGCAAGGCATTAATGCCAAAAAATGAAATGCGTTTAGGTAGCTGCGCTATTTTGTCGGCAATACGCTCGGCGGCATTTTCCATTAACTCAATTGGGTTGTAGGATTGGCGCTGTTGCAATAAATACCACAGTTTACCTTGCCAGTAATAGGTTTGTTGAGTGGTATCTTCAACTACGTGGTTTTCAACCACATCGTCTTGAGCAAAGTCAAAATTTTGCTGGCTCCAGCGGTCAATCCAGTTGGGACGAAAAATCAAGTATTGCTCGAATAAATCAGCAACTTTCATGGCAAGCTGATAGCGTTTTTGTTGCTGTTCGCTGTGACTCGAGGCACTTTGCCAATATTGTGTTGCCTGCTCAAATACATCGTCAGCCAAGATCTGTTCAGTGCACAATAGTTCAAATACGCGCCAAACGAGCACTTCACGCGCGTAAAGCGATTGATCGGGTACGGCTTCATCACTGGCGATTTCACGAAGCAACTTCCAGAGATATTGCGCAGGTAATGAAAATTCTATATTCATCGCGATACCACGAGACTGGGCAATCGACATATTGAGCCAATGCTGCATACCGGCATTTTGTACAATAATGTGTTCTTGATCGAACAGTGACAGTGGCGAGACTTGCTGAATTTTGTTGAACAGGGCTAGCAAATTCTCCATTTTGTTAGCAGGGTAGATGTAAATCAATGTGTTATCGCAGGCAATCGATGATGATCAAATTTAATCACACGCTACCAGCGAACACTAGCGTAATTTGATTGAACGACAGCTGTTTGGTGATTTTTTACCTGATTTTAACTGTTAGCCCAATTTACCACCGAGATAAGACCGTAATGCTAGCAAACTAGATACAGTATAAGGCTATAAACAGTTACACGTAACCGTATTATTTACCATAAAATCAAGTAATAAAATGTAAGTGGTTTTGATATTTATCACCAAGCCAAGGGACGCTGTATATTTCTCCTTTGAATGCATGAAAGGCGCTAATAAGCCAGAAAATAGCTACGACAAAGTTCAGCAGCCAGCCAATTAACGGGATAAATGACAATAGCGCTGCGGTGATGATCAGCCCCAGAGATTGGCGAAGATGAAAAGCCACTACATAGCTTTTACCACAGCCGTGTTTGTTTTGACCGTATAGCACAATGGCAGCAAGCCAGCCAAGCACGGTTAGATAACTTAACAACGCTATCATCCGTGCATAATCATGGTCCGTATGAGTACTTGTTTGGAATTGCATAGCAGCTCCCCTTTTTACAACAGCTACCCCTTTAACGTTAGTCAGAAATCATCAGCGAAACAAGCTAAAAATGTGTGCCAAATATCGTCGGCTTTGTTAATTTAACCATAGATTTATGAATTTGTTCGCAATTTATGCCTGAAATAAAAATAAGACCCGTCGCCAATAATCACGGACAGTTTTTAACTTTCTTAGGAGTCATAGGTGTGCTGATAAGCATCGCCGTTAGTCATCATTTTTGGGCTGAGTTTCGCATGGTGATAGCCTTATTGTTATTAGCCAGTCTGGTGACTTTTTTTATTGGCTTCGCCAAGCGTTTAGAGCCTGAACATAGTTTTTCAATAACACCGCAAGGTATTACATTCCAGCATAAATACGGCAGTTGGAAACTGCCGTGGAGTGATATTTTACGCTTTGAACAACTAAACGTTCAGGTTGGGTTAGATAGACGCCCTCTTCCCTATATCGGTGTTAGACTAGGCAGCTGTGATAACTTGATCAACTCGATAACGCCAAGGCTGGCAAGTAGGTTGCCACACGAGCAACGACCACTGCTCACCATGGCAATTACGCAATCACTACTGACTATTGAGCAGGCACAAATAAATTTTAGCCCCTATAAGCACAATGATAAATTGATTAAAGGCCCTATTGCTTTGTATATGCACCATACCCAAGCACTATCGACGGCCTACGGGTATCATATTTATTTGCCACTTTCAGCGTTAGATCGCAGTGCAGATGACTTTATTCAACTATTGAAACAGTGCCAAGCGCACCGCCACGATTATTAATTTTCCCCAGATGCTTGTTAAACGCTTTACAGCTTTGAATAAATCCCTTTGCTTTCGCTTCAAGCTCATCTTTGGTGAAGGGTTGGTATCTGAGTGCATCATACTCTGTACACAATTTGGCAAACAATATGGCGGCCTCTGAATTTTGAGCCGAAATTGCAGGTATCAATGTGCTAGGCACTTGATGAGCTTCTCGTTTTAAGCCCCTAGCGGTCAGCTTATCAAGCAGGGCTTCAAATTGAAGTTGCCAGCGCGGTTTAACCAGCCTTGGTTGTTGGTAAAACCCTCGAAGCCATAGCAATACAAACATCGACAGAAAAACAGCGATAATAATTGCTGTAGATTTCCAAAAACTGCCACTGCCGAGTAACTCTTTTAAAAAGCGAGATTGCTTTTCCACAGTGTAACTTAATACGAGGCGGTTCCATTGATAATCTATCGCCTCTATCTGCATTCTAATTTTGGCTAACCACTGGGCACTAGAAAACGCTTCCCAACTAAACGCACCTGCGAGATTAATGCGCTGCTCCCTGAGTGCATCAGCCATATTGTCGCTAACTCTGTCTGGGCTAACCGCTGAGGTGGGATCGATAGTCACCCAGCCTAGTTCAGGTAACCAAACTTCCGTCCAAGCATGAGCATCGTATTGATAAATCGCGAAGTAGTTGCCACGTTCGTTGCGTTCACCGCCTAAATACCCGGTCACTAATCGCGCCGGAATACCCGCGGCACGCATTAAAAAAGCAAAGCTGCTGGCATAGTGCTCGCAAAAGCCTGATCGGGTATCAAAATAAAACTGGTCGAGGCTATTGTTGGCTAACAGCGGCGGAGTTAATGTGTAAAAGTATTCTTGCTCTCGGTACTGCGCCAAAACATGATTGATCAGTGCCTGCTTATTGGTATATCGGCCAGCAAGTTCTTGGCCAAGTGCTTGTAGCTTAGGGCTAACATCGGCTGGCAGCCGAGTATAAAAACGCTGAAACACTTGTGACATCTCAGGTTCGCGAATCGCATTAGGGTAACTGACAACTTGATAACTTTTTGTCTTTGTTAAGGGTTGGTTATTGATCAGTGAAAAGTCAGCAAGTTGACGAGCATCGTTACTGGGAGCAAGCGCGGTGTCTAGGGCGAATAACCAATGTTGATTACTTTGCTCGACCATAATTTGGTAGCTGTAAGACTCTGTGTCATTGGCCGCTATTTGAAAATTTGGCTCGGCCAGCAAGTAACGAGGAGCTTGATTATTTTGGGTACGGCTCCAACTTTGACCGTTGTAAAACGGCATAGTCATCGCACGCCAATACATTTTAGATATTGATGGAGAATCACCGGTAAACTCAACCCGAAAGGCCAATTCATCAGACAGTGCTAATTTCGCAATATCACCCGGTCGTACATCACTGCCAAGGCCCGTTTTAGCGGTATTCGCCAATGGTACTTGCCAAAACGGTGAGAGCCTTGGAAAAAACACAAACAGTGCAGCGGCTAATGGAATACTGAGCAACAATAACTTGCCGGTTTCTCGATACGCAATAGGCACGGCAATCGATGCCGCAAATACTCGAAACAGCAGTGCAAAGTTAAGTACCACTAACGACATAACGATGGCAGCGAACCAAATATTCTGGGCAAAAATTAATGCACAGGCATGTAAAAATAGCCCGATCAAAATCAGTTGATAAAAATCAGAGCGTTTACGTATCTCAAACGCCTTGATGGCGTAGGCAAAACAAATCAGATGCACCATACTGAGCAGCAACCCCAGTGACTGGCCATTGACAATGATGATCCCTGCCCCCGTTAACGCGAAAAGCGCAACAATAAGCCGAGGGGTGGCCTCTATCTTTCCTTGTCTTTGCTTTTGCTTGGCGGCATGAATTCTCGCCACTTGCCAAATGATGCTCAGGGCGATTAGCGCCATCATCCATGTGGTCAGTTCACTGACAAATAACGCCAATGTCAGCGTTTGTACGAGCAGTAATAGCCAACAATTGAGCAAACTTAGCTGATAATGCTCAGTTCCCGAACGCTTTTTAAAATCAAACATAGAGAAATTAACGCGTTTATCACGCACTTTAAATTCAACTAATGACGGCATTCGTGCACGCAAAGACTCAATCATATCAGCCACCAAATTCCGCCAACGCTCGTAAGCATTGTTGCTTGTGCTGCTCACCGTGATCGGCGCTAATTTTCTGGTGCGCCAGCGAAAGGCCAAACGCATAACTTGCTTGGCTGTACTGTAAAACCAGATAACACAGGTAAGAGAGTTTTTGCTCAATTGATACTGGCGGCAACATATCGAGCGATAGTTCACGTCGTTGGCCCGAGAGTTGGTGGTAGTGCTTGGTCAATTTCCCCTGCCCACGCGCTAACTGCTTCCAGGCAACACGTGCCATTGACTCGCCAGGTTTATAGGCGGTAAGCTCTTTAAATTCATCGCCATCGCGGTCACTCACCAGTTGCTCGCCATCTTGAGCTTGATTGGGCATTTCCAGTAAATGTTTACTCGCTATGGCCATCGGGTGCGGATAAACAACCAACTCATGGCCAAAGTCTAGCCATGACCAGACGCGAAATAGTCCAAATGCGTGTTCGCTGAACACCTTTACACGCCCTGGTGATAACACGCCGCGTTTATTTGCTTGGTAGTATATGGTGACTTGCGCTTGGCGATTCGCTGGTGTCGTTTTGGCATCGTTGCCAATGTGTTTGAGCTGGGTGGTTGATTGTTTATCAAACCCCAATACGATGCCGTGTTTTGCCGACCTTGCCTCAAGTGAAATGGCAACTGGAATATCTTGGCCTTTAAAACCTTGAGCATACGGTTCAGCTTTGATAATTAACCCTTTAAGATTAAAAAACGCCGTCAGTTTTGCCGTGATAAAAAAACTGCCCATCAAGTAGCAAAGTAAGATGATTACGTTGTTCTGGTAGTTGGTACCGAGTAAGAAAAGCAATACCAACACAGCGAGGTAAGCGAAGCCAAAACGCGTTGGAAAAATAAAAATATTGCGATTGGTGAGTTCAAACTGTTTGGCTACAGGTACGCGCACTGTCAGCCACTGATTAAACTTGTTGGTAAAATACTGTTTGAACTTGTTGATCATATAACTGCCCTTAGGGCCTTATTCGATTTATGTTTTCGTTTCGTATAGCTTTTTATCGCTATCCCAAATTGGCGCTAAGTCAAAGGTGATAGTACATCCACTTGTTTTAATACTTCCATTGCCAAACCACCATCGCGCGCTAACTCTGTGACACCGGCATCTAAGCGGTGCTCACACACACTGGTAAATACCGCCTGCACATCATCTGGTAACACATAATCGCGTTGATGAATAAAAGCCCATGCTTTCGCTGCATTAAGTAATGCTTTACCGGCACGAGGCGATAGCGGATTTGCAGTAAAATCACTCGACCTAGAGACGTGACTCAAGGCAATGATGTATTCCAACACAGCATCCGATGCACTAACCTCAAGCACCGCTTGCTGGATAGTGGCAAGCTGCTGGTGGTTTAATACGCATGCTGTTTTTTCAACCTTTTCTTTTAGTCCTTCACCTAACAGAATTTGTTTCTCAGCTTCAACGTCAGGAAAGCCCAAGGAAAGGCGCATCATAAACCGATCAAGCTGTGACTCTGGTAAAGGATTAGTACCCGCGTGAAATAAGGGGTTTTGCGTTGCTATAACAAAAAATGGAGTTGGTAGGTCGTGGGTAACGCCGTCGATACTGACCTGATGTTCTTCCATCGCTTCAAGCAATGCACTCTGGGTTTTCGGGCTAGCGCGATTGATTTCATCGGCCAGCACCAATTGGTTGAAAATAGGCCCGTGGTGTAAGACAAACTGTTTTTGTTCGGTGTCGAAAATAGAGATCCCTGTGACATCAGAAGGCAACATATCACTGGTGAATTGGCAGCGCTGATAACTTAAACCAAAAACCTTGGCTAATATTTGTGCCAAGGTGGTTTTACCCATGCCCGGTAAATCTTCAATCAACAAGTGCCCTTTCGCCAGTAAACAAGCAACAGCAAGTCGCACTTCTTTGTCTTTACCCAATACAACGCTATTCACTTGGCTGATAACTTGATTAATTAACTGATCCATATAATTGTGCTTAACAACTGAATGACTGCTCACACTATCGCAGAATTATTCAACAAGCACAAAAAAAAGCCGCGAACTCATTGAGCTAGCGGCTTTGATCATATTGCAACGATATCGCTAAATACATGCGATATCACTTGTTGTTTGTTGTGGTTCGCTACTTGTTGCGGGTTGCGACGGCTTCGTTTAACTGTGCTAATAAGGTTTCAGTATCCTGCCAACCAATGCAGGCATCAGTGATACTTTGACCATAGGTCGCCGCTTCCCCTTCGACTAAGTCTTGACGACCTTCAACCAAGTGACTTTCCACCATAACACCAAAAATATCTTGGTTACCTTGGGCAATCTGCGCTGAGACATCATCACAGACTAACATTTGATTTTCGAATTTCTTCTTGCTGTTTGCGTGGCTAAAATCGATCATAATTTTGGTATTTAACTTAGCACCTGCAAGCTGCTCGGTGACGGCTCTAACGCTGTCTTTGTCGTAATTGGTTTCTTTACCGCCGCGCAAAATAATATGGCAATCTGGATTACCCGCGGTTTCGACAATGGCTGAGTGTCCGTATTTCGTGACTGATAAGAAGTGGTGAGAAGCACTTGCTGCGCCGATTGCATCAACAGCGACCTTAATTGTGCCATCTGTGCCGTTTTTAAAGCCCACCGGGCATGAAAGACCTGACGCTAGCTCGCGGTGCACCTGGCTTTCCGTCGTACGTGCGCCAATTGCGCCCCAACACATAAAATCGGCCATGTATTGTGGCGTGATCATATCTAAAAACTCACCCGCCGTAGGTAAGCCCAAGTCGTTAAGATCTAATAGTAGTTTACGGCCGATGCGCAAGCCGTCATTTAGCTTAAAGCTGTTATTTAAATAAGGATCGTTGATCAAGCCTTTCCAGCCAACCGTGGTGCGTGGCTTCTCAAAGTACACGCGCATAACAATTTCAAGATTGTCTTTATACTTTTCACGCAGCTTCACTAAGCGCTCACCATATTCAATGGCAGCTTTGGGGTCGTGGATAGAGCAAGGACCAATCACCACGAGCAAACGGTCGTTTTTACCGTTAAAAATATCGCTGATTGCTTGGCGGCCTTGAAATACTGTTTCCGACGCTTTTTCTGTCGCGGGAAATCGTTCGATTAACGCGATAGGTGGTAATAATTCTTTGATCTGATTAATTCGAATATCGTCGGTTTGGTACATGTGATTTCTCTTACTACTTATGGTTTGTTTTATTTGAAACAAACCTATGTTTAACTTCTTTGTCTTGTTTTAAGTTACTCTTTCTACGTCTAGACGCCTAAATAACTAATCCCGCAGTTAATCTAGCAGGAATAACTGCAATTACCAACCGAAAATCCCCCATTCACGACGAAAAAAGCAGTATAATGTTGAGCAATTGCAACTTGCATAACTGACAGGCTAATTAACAGCCTACAGTCATCATTTACTCGGTAATAGCAAACTCCACTTACACTCGCATTAAGTTCTGATAAAAATAAGGAAAATATGACCAGTTACAACCCAAACCTGCCCTTGATCGACCTTCACCGCCACCTCGATGGTAACATTCGTCCGCAAACCACTTGGGAGCTTGCCCAGCAGAACAATATTCAGTTGCCTGCTGACAATCTCCAAGACTTCTTACCGCATGTTCAAATTCAAGAAAGCGAACCTGACTTATTGTCATTCCTTGCTAAATTGGACTGGGGCGTAAAAGTACTGACTTCACTCGATGACGTTAAACGGGTTGCATACGAAAATGTTGAAGACGCTTACCACGCAGGGTTGAGCTATGCTGAGTTGAGGTTTTCACCTTTTTATATGGCAATGACTCATCAATTGCCCGTTGCCGATGTGGTTGCCGCTGTGGTTGATGGGATTAGATCTGGTCAGCAAGACTATGCCGTTCAAATAAATCTCTTAGGCATTTTAAGCCGTACCTTTGGCGTCGAGCATTGCACCACAGAGCTCAATGCACTATTAGCCCACAAAGAACATATCACAGGCATTGATTTAGCAGGCGATGAAACTAACTACCCTTGTGAATTATTTGTTGATTTATTTAAACAAGCGCGCAATGCAGATATGCGAATTACCGTGCACGCTGGTGAAGCACAAGGGCCAGAAAGTGTTTGGCAGGCGATAAACTTATTAGGCGCAGAACGAATTGGTCACGGTGTTAACAGTTATCAAGATAAAGATTTACTTGACCATTTGGCCAAGTATAATATCGGCCTCGAATCTTGCCTAACGTCTAATTTTCAAACAGGCACAGTAAGTGATTTGCGTAAACATCCGATCACAACCTTTTTAGCGAATGGTAATTTAGTGTGCTTAAACACTGATGACCCTGCCGTTGAAAACATAGAAATAAAGCATGAATTCGAACTAGCGAAGCAGCTGTTTAACTTTTCGACAGAGCAGTTCACAAAACTGCAAGAGAATGCCATTACTATGAGCTTTCTCTCGGATAGTGAAAAACGAGCACTGCGTACCAAGTAAACTAAATAGCAAATCACATAGTAAACGATGCGCTAAGGAGCATTTATGAGTGAAGTGCTTTTATCTTTAGGCACAGGTGCTTTGGTTGGGATTGTGTTTTCCCTACTTAAACTGCCACTACCTGCACCGCCAGTAATTTCAGGTATCGCAGGTATTTTTGGTATTTACCTTGGCAGTGTTGGCTATCATTGGATTGTTGAACGATTCTTTAGCTAACGACAATAAATAACAAATAACGAACTATTTTTATAAACGCTTCAGTAAAAAACCCTTGATAGCAGAGAAAATCTGGCTAGAAACTTACTGAAACCTAATCAACATAAGGTTTTATTATGGCAACTCCACATATTGAAGCTGCTGTCGGCGATTTTGCCGAAACAGTGTTAATGCCTGGCGACCCACTACGCGCCAAGTTCATCGCAGATAACTTCTTAGAAGACGTAAAATGCGTTACTCGTGTACGCAACATGTTTGGATTTACGGGTACTTATAAAGGTAAGCGCATCTCTGTGATGGGATCAGGTATGGGTATTCCCTCTATTTCTATCTACGCAACCGAACTATACAAAGAATACGGCGTAGAAAATATTATTCGCATTGGCTCTTGTGGCGCAGTGCGCGATGACATTAACGTACGCGATATTGTTATCGGTATGGCGGCGAGCACAGACTCAAATGTAAACCGCAATCGCCTAGACAATTGTGACTTTGCGGCAACGGCTGATTTTGGTTTATTAAAAAATGTTGTCGATACTGCCGACAAACTGGGCAAAGATGTTCATGTTGGTAATATCTTTACTGCTGACTTATTCTACACACCAAAACCAGAAATGTTCGCTAAAATGGAAAGCTTAGGTATTTTAGCTGTTGAAATGGAAGCTGCTGGTTTATACGGTGTTGCTGCTGAATACGGTAAAAAAGCACTCACCGTGCTAACGGTAAGTGACCACATCAAAACGGGTGAAGAAACCACTGCAGATGAGCGTGAAAATACCTTCAAGGATATGATGGAATTAACGCTAGAGAGCATTCTATAAACACTTAATTCAAAGAAAGTAAATTACCACCTTCTAAAGAAGGTGGCTTTCGTTGAGCCCCTCGAAGGGGGCATTATTTAGTCTAGCAACCCATTTGAGCTTCTGCTTCTATCCGCTTTTGCTTCTCCTGATGACGAACATATTGCCTAATCATTTCCTCATTTATCCCTACTGAATCAACAAAGTAACCTCTTTGCCAAAAGTGATTACCCCACAATTTATACCAATTGATCAATTAATTAATTCAATTGGTATAAAAGCTGTTTTGATGTTTTTAAGTTCAAGGCGGTTAATGAAGATTATGATAACAACCCTTATTAGATCAGATATTTAATTAAAATGGTATTATAGTAATTTGAAATGGATACGCGTTTGATTTTCGAGGCTTATAAAATAATAAAGGGCTTGCTATGAGTACCTGCTTTGAAGGTGGTGAGCGAACGTTAACAATGTTTTATAACGACATGATGAAACACCTAAAAAAATCCTACATCAAGGGGCAAGTAATAGCATAATAGTCCGATGCGAGCATAAATGTTAGTTAACATGGTAAGCGTTTAGATAGGGCTTTAGAACGAAAAAATGCTGCACATTGTGCAGCCTTTTCGAATATGGCGGTGAGATAGGGATTTGAACCCTAGAGGGGCTACAAACCCCTGCCGGTTTTCAAGACCGGTGCTTTCGACCACTCAGCCATCTCACCAAATTTGTCCCCTTTGCTTGGGAACGGTGCGCATAGTAAAGTGTGCTTAGTCGCTTGTAAAGCGTTTATTTCAATAAAATGACAATATTGCATCGTTCGATCACAATCTAATCAGCAGCGATGTATTTTTCAGCAATCTTACGTGCTTCCACGTTGTTTACTAGCAGATTCAGTTCGCGATAAAAATCTTCTTCCTCAATGCGAGCACTTTGTTTCAACATGAGTAGTTGGCTTAGTTTCCTCGCATCGTAATTAGCGACAGCTACTTGATGCTTATCTTTAACTGAGGCAAGTTGAGCCGTACTTGTCGCTTTAATTTGCACCGCGATAGGCAATAAAACACTTTCCGGTAATTGCCATGTCTTGGCAATGGTATACGTCAACTTTAACCCGTATTTATCAATAATCTGCTTCAATATATAGGCATTAGGTTTACAGTCTGGGTCTACCCAGCTAAAGGCTTCAACAAGTAATTGAAACAGCACCATCTTACCCAAGTTACGCAATAATCCAACAAAATAGGCAGTGGCAGCTAACTCTGGCGCCTGACCTTTAATAATCGCTTGAGTAAAATCGGCGGTGTTTTGACTGTGCCGCCAGATGCGCTCACCAAACTGCTTAAAATATACGTTCGTGACAGGTTTGTAGCCATTTATGTAGCCGTATACCGCCCCTTCTAACAAGCCAGCAGCGCCCACTGTTACAAAGGCGGCTTTAAGATCCGTAATGTCTTTATCACCACGTTTATATTTAGTGGAATTAGCAAGCTTGATAATATCTGCGGCAATGCTCGGCTCTGCAGCAATTATTTTTAGTAAGTGATCGGTGTCAAAATCTTCAGTTGATAGTTGATTAGCAAGCTCAGTAATAGTGGCAGGCATCACGGGTAACTCGTGAACTATCGCCTTAGCTTGTGTTGTGATAATCGTTTCGACCTGTTGCTTAACAAACTGGCTGATGGCATCTTCTTGCCTACCCGTCACCTGAGAGTTAAATAGATAACTTGTGAAAGCTTGCGTTAATTCAAATTTAATAGGCTCTGTGACTTCAACAGAGGATGGCGACACCTGCTGAGACATCATATTTTCAGTTGGCAACGGTTCTACAGGTGGAGCACTTTTACTTTGAGCAAATGCTTCATAATTAGGTTTAGATTTTGATTTAGCGAGTGTTGGGAGAGTTGATTTTAAAAGTTTGCGAAACACGAATGTACAGCCTGTGAATAGAAAACACTAACTGCTTAATTTTAAGTAGTTAGTATGACGACTAATGAACAGCTAGCTCAAAAATGACGTTTAGCTGACCCTAAATAGCAACGCTAATGGTAACACAATAACTGAGCGCTATTCCCTTAAACAAAAGTTAATGGCAAAAAAAAACCCCGCATTTGCGAGGTTTTAGGATATGGCGGTGAGATAGGGATTTGAACCCTAGAGGGGCTACAAACCCCTGCCGGTTTTCAAGACCGGTGCTTTCGACCACTCAGCCATCTCACCAGATTTGTTCCCTTTGCTTGGGAACGGTGCGCATATTAAAGCGTGTTTCTGTGCTTGTAAAGCGTTTATTTCAATAATTAATTCATTAATGAAGATGTTGCGTTCGAATGCTCAAAATATCATCTTTAAAATGCTTCGTAGTATATAAAACAAGCGATAGCCACGACTTTTTCATATTAAAAAAATGACAAACCTATTCTCTTCTTGGATTACTATAGAGATGATTTCTATTTTAATAATCCACTGGTTTAACAAAATTTAACCAATAGTTAGCCCATTAGAAAAGAACTTCAACAGAGTCTATCGTGCCAAGGGCGTTATGGTTAATTGCACGCTGTCGTTCCTCTTCATTTAAAATACCTACAAATGGCGTTTTGCGTCTTAACCACCTCATTTGTGGTGTATCTTCGGTCATGGCATTTATAAACACTTCTGGCTGTTCAATAAGCTCCAAAATACTGTACCAGTTAATAAAATGGCTGTAGCGTATTTTCTTTTCGTCGCGCTGCTGTTCTAGTCGCATTTTAACTTGTTCAGCCAGTTCAAGGTGAACTAATAATTTCTCAGCAATTGCGCGATGAATAGCAATAATTTGTCTGTCTATATTCTCATCTTTAATGCCCGTCTTTTTGATAGCGTACAGCTTGTTGCGGCGTTTATTTCGAGAGCGGTTATAGTTATACATTAATAAAAATCCCGTGATTTGGAATTAAGTGAGCCAAGTTCATGAGTTACATCAGTCAACTTACCTGCGATCACGTGAATTACCTCCTTTTCTCACTCCACGATACCCGTCACTTTGAGTATTTTAGCGGTCATATAAGGCTGCTTTTATAATCTTGATATTGCTGCCCACACAACTAGATTGATATTTCCCGTATCATCTACCAGCATCATAAAAGTAACGCCACCAGCTTTAGTCGGTGCTTGTTTACCCGTGATGACACCAAGGATAAGGGCATGGACAACTTAAACGCAATATACCTAGATGTCGATGACTTTTGTTTGTTATTTAAACCACAATAGCAAGCACATTTGATTGCGACAGGCATTGCATTTATTGACCTCATCTCATTGAAAGTTCAACACAATATACGTATTCCGTGTTCGCCGATATTGCTGAACGTTGTAGAGGTGCTATGGGCTGGTTTTATGGCTCGAAGCTTCTTCTGGTAATGAATGATGAGGCGGATTACTTGTGGCAAAAGCCACAGAGGGCAATGTTGATGATAGAAGGCCAGTGTCAGATATAGTCGACGATATCACGGACAGCCTATTTGCCGATAAAGGTACCGACTTTTTCATCCTAACTACTCGTAAGTATCTGCTTATGTTATTTTCCTCTATGACTTCGCTAAAAATCACAGCGGGATTTAAGATGAGTCAGGACAGATTAAATGGGCTGAAAATAAAAAGCCGAACTTAACGTTCGGCATTTTATGATGCTTAAAATTGATGTGTCGTCTTTCAGCTAATTTTCACTAACAAGCTTCACCATAAACATGGACTTAAACTTGTTAGCTACTTTTAAGTGACTCTAATATAACTAAAGGTTGCTTAGAAGAAGTTAGCTTTAAACTCGACACCCCAGAAGCGACCTTCGTTGATATAACCTGTTAGGTTATTGAAGTCGATCGCACCGGTTAGTTGCTCTTCGTCAGTAATGTTACGACCAAAAACAGCGACTTCGTAATCTGCATCATCACCGTACCATTCGTATCCGACACGGATACCACCTTCGGTTAACGCATCGCCTTCAAATTCAACTGACTCGTATAGGAAGAAGTTTACTTCACTGCGGTATGACCAATCTGAGTAAACATATAATTCGCCTTCGCCCAATTCTTTAGACCAACGAATCGATAAGTTACTGATCCACTCTGGCGATTGCGGTAAAGGGTTACCATCGATTAATGCAAATTCGTCAAAACCATCACCATCTGCAGCGAAATTGTTTGGAACTTGGCGGAATGGATCCCTTATCGTACATGCCGAACCACATGCTTGAACTTCTAAACCCTTATCTTGAATTTCAGTGTTGTTGTAACTTACGCTACCCGCAACAACTAAATCTGGGGTGATAAAGTATTCACCGTCTAATTCAAAACCGTAACCTACCGCTTTATCGGCATTTAATAGCGATGCTAAGTTACCACCACCACCAACAGCAGTTAATTGTTGATCACTCACTTCGTAGTAAAACACAGAGCCATCTAAACGCCCCATTCTATCAGCAGTTGTTGATTTAAAACCCGTTTCGATTGATGCCACAGTTTCTGAGTCAGCCGTTGTTGCATTACCAGAGAATAATAAGTTACGGCCTTGAATACTTGGTGCGCGGTAACCACGAGCGATACGCGCATATAGGTTAGTTTCATCGCTGTAGCGGTAGTTAACGCTTAAATCACCTGAAACTTGTGAGTCATCAACACTTGTTACTTCATCAAATGACGGATTACCAAATGGAGATTGCACTAAGGTACCATCCCACTCACGTTCATCATCTGAGTAACGAATACCACCGTTAACATTAACGCGATCAGAAATTTCGTAATCAACAGAAGCGAATACCGCCCAAGCTGTTGTTTCCATATTTTGAACTGCGATACCATTTTGAGCACCACCGCCAAGTGTGTCGAAACTCAAGTTGTTAATCGTTAAGTCTTCGTCAAAGTAGAATAAACCAAATTGGTAATCTAATTTACCAAGCTCATTGCTTGAAATGCGAAGCTCTTGCGTTAACTGCTTGTGATCAGGCATTCTTGCGCCAGTTTCTGACGGGAATGGAATAACGCCAGGGCCTGAACCCGTTGGTAAGAAGGCTGCACCGTAACCACCGTCAATATCACCGACTGAGAAAATTTCAGCTGACTCGTAACCACTAACAGATGTTAGCGTGTGATCGCCCATGTCGTACTCAAGCTTTAAACTTGCGCCTTTCATATCAACGGTTTGTTCATTGCGGCTTGCAGCATCTTGGAAAACAGTATCGCGATCAAAACCATCGATTAAATCGTTAGTACCCGGCTTAATAATGTTGGCGCGGAATACTCGTGCATCAGCTTCGGCATCACGGAAGTGGTAGTTAAATAGCGCGCTAAACTCGTCATTTGGCTCCCAAAGCAACTGAACTCGACCCGCAGTTTCACTGTAGCCACCTAACTGATCTTTCGCTTCAAAACCGGGCGCTTCGTTATCAATGTAGTCGTCGCGATCTTGTTGTAAAAGCGCTACGCGGCCAGATAGCGTGTCAGTTAAACCACCGCCTACAGCTAAACGTAAATCTGTTGAGCCGTAGGTGCCGTAGGACGCTGAAACGTTTGCATCAAAATCTTGTGTCGGTTTTTTAGACTGTACTTTAACGATACCAGCCGTTGTATTACGACCAAACAAGGTACCTTGTGGGCCACGTAATACTTCAACACGCTCGATGTCAAACATCGGCATACCTTTAGTCAGGGCGTTTTCAAGTACTACGTCATCGTATACTAAAGAAACAGGTTGAGAGGCGAGTAAATCAAAATCCGTGTTACCTAAACCGCGAATATAAAAACGCGGGAACGTACGACCAAAAGATGATTCGATAAGCAGACTTGGTACTTTGCCCGACAGTGCGCGAACATCCATACCCGATGAACCGAGTACTTCTAATTTTTTAGGGGTTAGTGCTGATACAGCAATAGGAACGTCTTTTACGTTTTCGGTTCTTTTACGTGCGGTTACTTCAATAACTTCAACACCAACCACTTTATCAGCTTGTGCTTCTTGAGCTTGAGCACCAAAGCTAATTGCGCTGGTAGAAAAAAGAGCGGCGTGCACACACAGTGCCAGTGAAGACTGCTTCAACAGTTTCATTATATTCTCCCGAAGGTTGCGTAAGTAATAAGCAAAACGGGACTAACTGTTGTTTTTTTATGTATGCCAGCCCCGACTTCGGGTAAAGATTCTACTAGCTAAATTTTAATTCGTCTAAAAAACTTGTCCCATAGGAAAGTTTTATAACCTCAAATAATTCAACTATAGTTTGGCCAATATCAGCAAATGTCTCTCTTTCCCCGAGATTTACTGACTTAATCGAAGAGTGGTAAGCAAGTACGGGGACATACTCACGAGTGTGATCTGACCCATGCCAAGTTGGGTCACAACCGTGATCTGCTGTAAATAATAACAAATCATCATCTTGCATTACGGCTTTGATCTCAGCAATGCGCTTATCGAATGCTTCAAGCGCTTTACCATAGCCCACCGGATCACGGCGATGGCCGTAGTCTTGATCAAAGTTAACTAAGTTGGTGAAGATTAATGAATTATCTTGTGCCGTTTGAATGTGCTCAATAGTTGCATCAGTTAGCGCGTCAATACCTGTAGCTTTAGTTTTGACTGAGACACCTTGGTGTGCATAAATATCAGCAATTTTACCAACACTGATCACAGTGCCACCGGCATTGGTAATGTTATCAAGCATCGTCGGTGCCGGAGGTAAAATGGAGTAGTCGCGGCGGTTACCGGTGCGCTCAAAAGATTGCGCATCTTCACCCACAAATGGGCGCGCAATAACGCGACCAATATTCATGGGTTCAACAATTTTTTGTACTGTTTCACAGTATTTGTATAAGTTGTCTAAACCAAAATGTTCTTCATGTGCAGCAACTTGGAAGACACTGTCAGCACTGGTGTAGCAAATCGGTAAACCGCTCTTGATGTGCTCTTCACCTAATTGCTCAATGATCACTGTGCCTGAGGCATGGCGATTGCCCAGCATACCTTCAAAACCGGTAGCTTCATTGATTTTTGCCATTATCTCAGGCGAAAAGCTATTGTCTTTATCGCTAAAGTAGCCCCAATCAAACAACACTGGTACACCAGCCATTTCCCAGTGACCTGATGGTGTATCTTTACCTGTACTTAATTCAGCAGCATAACCATATGCCCCTTTAATTTCAGGTACAGGTGCATGGTTTACTCGCGTGCCTGACGCTTGCTCGGCAAGTGCTAATAACCCCATGCCAGCAAGCTGAGGTAAATGTAATGGGCGACCTTCGCTCGCTTCAAACTCTCGCGCTAGGTTGGCAAATGTATTCGCCCCTATATCGCCAAATTTTTCTGCATCTGGTGCCTGACCAACACCAAAACCATCAATAACCATTAAAATGACTTTCGCCATTGCTACCTCAACTTAACTTAACCAAAAGCGTTATCGCGATTAATCGCCATTCAATGTTTAAATTATATCCTTTGCATTATTAAACATGAACATTGTGTGTTTAGTTTGTAAGCAAACCATGTTGCGTTGGCTGCTTGTCAATCACTAATTAAAAACCAAATAAACATGACCGAATGGTCAGGTTGTGGTAATTTACCAGTTTTCCGATGAAAGACAAGCTTAATAATAAGCCAAACGGTCAGTTTTCAGGCAATTCATTAAAAAAGTTGTTCGAAATTGATAACAAGGCGTCCAAGCTCTATCAAAATCACGAAAAAAGCGTCAAAATACGCCACAATTAACGAAGCGGTTTTTCAACTGTCTTTTACTTTCTTTTTAGTAGGATTTCTAACCAAGTGAATGCTGATCAAATAGCTAAGCCAACTATAATCGCTGTTGTTGGTGCATCGGCCTCTGGCAAAACACTTTTTGCGCAAACGATTTATGATGAACTATTACCTGAACTAGGAGAGCAAGGTATTTCTATCATCAAGGAAGATTCTTACTACCGTGCACAAGACCATTTGCCAATGGAAGAGCGCGTGCGCACAAATTACGATCACCCGAACGCGTTCGAACACGAGCTGCTAGCACAGCATTTGAATGATTTATCATCGGGAAAGGCAATTGAGTGCCCTACTTACTGCTACAAAACACATACTCGTAATCAAGATACCATTAGCATACAACCAACGAGCATTATTCTGATCGAAGGTATTATGCTACTCACCAACGAGCAATTGCGATCACACTTTGACATCAAAGTTTACATGGATACCCCGCTCGATATTTGTTTGATTAGACGCATTAAGCGTGACACAGCAGAGCGTGGTCGCAGTATCGATTCAATTACCAACCAATATCTAGAAACCGTAAGACCTATGTATTATCAGTTCATCGAGCCGGCAAAAGCTCATGCTGATATTGTCATTACTCGTGGCGGCAAAAACAGAATGGCTATCGAAGTATTAAAAGCCAAAATCCGTCAACTTACCTATAACAATAATTAGAGGAATATATGGAATTAACAGCACTGCGTGGCGTGCTAGGTATAGTTGCGCTGCTCGCAATTGCCTATGCACTTTCTTACAAACGTCGAGATATTAACTGGCGTACGGTCAGCTTAGCTTTTGGTTTGCAAGTGTTACTTGGAGCATTTGTACTTTACATTCCATTTGGTAAAGATGTACTCGCGTCCATGTCAAATGGTGTTCAACATGTGATTGATTCTGCTAAAGCGGGAATTGATTTCTTATTCGGCGGTTTAGGCACCGACGCTATGTTTGACAATGGTGTCGGCTTCGTTTTTGCGATTCGTGTACTACCTGTCATTATCTTCTTCTCGTCACTGATCGCCGTACTTTATTACCTAAACATCATGCAGCAGGTGATCAAAGTGATTGGGGGCGGTTTACAAAAGCTCCTCAAGACCAGTAAACCTGAGTCTTTATCGGCGACCGCTAATATCTTTGTTGGTCAAACCGAAGCGCCATTAGTGGTTCGCCCTTACATTAAAAACATGAGTAATTCCGAACTATTCGCCATTATGGTGGGTGGTTTAGCATCGGTTGCAGGCTCTGTGTTAGCCGGTTACGCTGGCTTAGGTGTCGAATTAAAGTATCTTATCGCCGCATCGTTTATGGCAGCGCCTGGTGGCTTATTAATGGCCAAAATCATCATGCCAGAAACTGAGTCTCGCGAAAAATTAGAGCAAAACGTTGAATTTAGTGACGGCGAGGAAAAACCCGCTAACGTTATTGACGCCGCCGCTTCTGGCGCAGCCTCTGGTTTGAAACTGGCCGTGAATGTTGGTGCGATGTTATTGGCATTTATTGCTCTAATCGCCTTACTAAATAGCATAGTTCAAGGGGTAACAGGTCTATTTGGCTTTGAAGGTATCACCATTGAATGGATATTGGGCTATTTATTTGCACCTATCGCCTTTATCGTTGGCGTCCCAGTTGATGAAATGCTCCAAGCCGGCAGTTTTATTGGCCAGAAAATCGTGGTTAACGAGTTTTTTGCTTATGCCCAGTTTATTGAAGTAAAAGAAAACCTAAGCGTTACCACCCAAGCCATTATCACCTTTGCACTGTGCGGCTTCGCTAACCTTTCTTCTATTGCAATTTTGCTTGGGGGAATTGGTTCAATGGCACCAAGTCGCCGCCCGGACATCGCCCGTTTGGGTGTACGTGCAATGATTGCAGCCACATTAGCCAACTTAATGAGCGCCGCCATTGCCGGTGTTTTTATCAGTTTATAATTAAAGAGTTTTATCATGAGTGAATCAGCATTAACCACTTACGCCCAGCAAGCTTTAGCCTTGATGGATTTAACCAGCCTAACTGATAAAGAAACGGTTGCCGATATCGAGGTGCTGTGTAGCCAAGCACACAGCGTTGCAGGCGATACGGCTGCTATTTGTATTTATCCGCGCTTTATTCCACATGCGAAAAAGAAATTGAGCGAGTTAAACGCAGCAAACATTAAAATTGCAACCGTCACCAACTTCCCTGGTGGCGGTGACGACCTTGCGATTGCTGTAGCAGAAACGAGTGCGGCGATCGTTTATGGTGCCGATGAAGTTGACTTAGTGTTCCCTTACCAAGCCCTAATGGCAGGTAACGATAGTATCGGTTTTGACATGGTCAAAGCGTGCAAACAAGTATGTGAAAAAGCCGATGTCGTCCTTAAAGTGATCATTGAAACTGGCGAGTTAAAAACAGATGAATTGATCCGCCAAGCAAGTGAAATTTGTATTAACGCAGGTGCTGACTTTATCAAAACATCTACGGGAAAAGTTGCTGTTAATGCCACACCACAAGCTGCAAAAGTGATGCTAGAGGCGATTAAAGCGACCAATCCAAATGTTGGCTTTAAAGCCGCTGGTGGCGTGCGCAGTGCTGAGGATGCAAAAGTCTATATCGACATGGCAGCGAATCTACTCGGTGATGATTGGATTGATAGCCAACGTTTTCGTTTTGGTGCCAGTGGCTTGCTTAACAACTTATTGGATACGCTTGGCCACAATACTCGCAGCGATGCATCATCAAGTAGCTATTAAGCCAATGTAAATTGCAATTAATAAGAAGAAAAAGCACCGAGTGCAATAAATGGTATAAGTAAATGGCACAACTTTATTTTTATTATTCAGCAATGAATGCCGGTAAATCAACGCACCTATTACAATCGGCCTACAATTATCGCGAGCGCGGTATGCAGTGTGTGTTGTTTACCGCAAAACTCGACGATAGATATCAGCAAGGCAAAATTACGTCACGCTTGGGTATAGATGCTGATGCTCAGCTATTTGACGAGCACACTGATCTTTATCAAGCCCTTTGCCATGCTAATGAAACAGCAAAAGTAGATTGCCTACTCGTCGATGAGTCTCAGTTTTTGACGCAGCAGCAGGTAAAGCAATTAACTGACGTTGTCGACTTACTGAAAATTCCGGTACTCGCTTACGGTATTCGCACCGACTTTTTAGGTAACACATTCACCGGCAGTGCCGCCCTACTCGCTTGGGCTGATAAGCTGATTGAGCTAAAAACGATTTGCCATTGTGGTAAAAAAGCTAACTTTGTTGCCCGTATTGACGAAACCGGTAAAGCAGTCACTGCTGGTGCGCAAGTCGAAGTGGGTGGTAATGACAGGTACGAATCGCTGTGTCGCAAGCACTTTAAAGCGCTAGTTTGGTAGTACCAATAAAAAAGCTAACAGCGGTTAAGTCGATTTAGATTAACTTGATTTAGTTCGATGAATATAAAAAACGGCCACTTCAATTTGAAGTGGCCGTTTTATTTTCTACCGTCTTTGGCGGCAGACTTATCTAATCACTTGTTTAACCACTTATTTAACTACTTAGTTAACTACTTAGTTAACTAATGATTTGATAAATTTCCGGTGGTGCTTCAACGGCTTGTTCGCTAAAGCTTAATGCCGCAAGATATTGTTTTGCCGCTGACTCGGCTTGTGCCTGATCTTTGCCGTGAACACGAGCGACAACGTCACCCTTAGACACTTTAGTACCAATTGGCTGGATTTGATCAAACCCTACGGTGTGGTCAATCGCTTGATCGTTAGCCGTACGGCCACCGCCCATACCGACAATAGTTAAGCCAATATCACGCGTATCCATACCCGCAATGTAACCGTCTTGTGGTGCTGTGACGTCTAACATATTGTTAGCTTTAGTCATTGAATCCCAAGGTGATTCAAGTAAGTTAGCTGGGCCGCCCATGCGATGGATCATACGACTAAATAATTCAGCCGCAGCGCCAGAATCTAATGCATGATTAATTTTTTCTAGTGCCTGTGCTTCATTGCCAGCAATGCCTGTGTTGATCAACATGCTTTGCGCTAGACGAACAGTAACATTGTGCAAACGCTCTTCACGATAGGCGCCTGTTAGATAATCGACAGTTTCGATAATTTCTAACGCATTACCCGCACTGTTACCTAATACCTGATTCATGTCGGTAATAATTGCTTGGGTTTTTACACCAGCACCATTAGCCACATTGGCGATGCTTTGTGCAAGTGCCACAGCATCATCCATATTTTGCATCATGGCACCATTGCCAACTTTAACATCCATCACTAACGCATCTAAACCTGATGCAAGCTTCTTCGATAAAATCGAGCCTGTAATTAGTGGAATAGACTCAACCGTTGCAGTGATATCACGAATACCGTATAAGCGTTTGTCAGCCGGTGCTAAGTCATTGGTTTGGCCAATAATAGCAATACCAAGTTCTTTCACTAATGCTTTAAATTCAGGGATAGTTGGCTGAGTGTTAAAACCAGCAATGGCTTCTAATTTATCGACCGTGCCACCTGTATGCCCTAGACCACGACCTGCGATCATCGGCATGTAAGCGCCACAACTGCCCACAATTGCAGCTAGCATAAAGCTAACTTTATCGCCGACACCACCAGTAGAGTGCTTATCGACAATCGGTCTATCTAGCTCAGGCCAGCTCAATACCGTACCTGAGTGCATCATGGCTTGGGTAAAAGACACGATTTCTTGTGTTGCCATGCCTTTTTGGAAAATTGCCATGGCCATAGAACCAACTTGTGCGTCATTAAACTGGCCGTTCGTAATACCATCGACAAAAAACTGAATTTGTTCTTGAGTTAATTCGCCGCCATTGCGTTTTACGCGAATCACTTCTTGTGGAAGTAACATATGTTTCTCTTTGATTTGTATGTGTTTGTTAATTTTCATTAAACGCGCGGTGGCGCACTACTTACTATCTTTCCAAGCCGCTAGAGTAGATCTTTAGGGGTAAATGCATCTGGCAATAATTGAGCAACCGTCCATGTTTTTTCATTACCTAAGTGATTCATTGCTTTGACTTCACTCTCAGGTGCCATAAATTCTGCGATGACTTGACGACAAGCGCCACAAGGTGGCGTCAGTTTTTCTTGCTCTGTGTAAACCACTATTTGCGTTAACGTTTGGCTGCCATTGATAACAGCTTGCGCAATACAGTTGCGTTCAGCACACACAGTTAAACCGTAAGATGCATTTTCTACATTACAACCAAAGAAAACATTGCCATGGTCATCAGTGGCTGCCGCGCCAACTTGAAAGTTGCTATATGGCGCGTATGCGCGATCAAAGCCTAGCTTGGCTGACTGTTTTAATTGGTGCCAAGTTTCTTGTGTCATTTCGATTACCACTTGTTGTATTTTTATATACGTCGATATAATTAAGCCTAAATTGATAGACCATGCAAAGTTCAATGTTCCCAACTGACATCATTTTCTCTGTTGGTATAGCCGAGCTTTAATTCATACTGACCACATGGTCAGGTTTAATGATAAAATACTCACCGTTTAATTACTAGCGAAAAATAAAAAACCGCGCTAAATAGCGCGGTTTTTAAGGCTTTAAGACAAGCTAGTTTTAGAAAGTGTACTTAACACCAATCTTGATACGGTACGCTGAATCACGTGCTTCAAACGTAAAGTCATCGCTCAAGATATCACCGTAGATGTACTGACCTGTAGACGCGTCGATATCCATTTGGATAACTTCGCTAGTATTGAAGTTCTGACGGTATACTTTACCTTTAGATGAGTCGATTAGGTTCAATAAGTTATTAACTACGAAGTAAACTTCACCTTTGTGACCATCCATTAGACCTGGTAACTCTTGCGAGATGTAAAGATCTAAGTTAGTTACCCAAGGAGATTGCGCTTGACCGCGGTCAACATGACCACCAGCGAAACCTGAAAGCCCTAAGCTGTCGAAGTGAGCTAGTACTTCTTGCTCAGTCACGCCTTCGTATCTTACATTTGGATCATTTGCTGTTGGTACGTACGCTAAGTAGTTACCGCCAAATGTGGTGAAGAAACCAGAAGGTTGGATCAAGTCTTGGTTGAAGAAGCGACCGCCTTGTAGGTTAGTCAAATCAACTAAGTGGCTGTAAGCAGAGCCTGAGTGACGTTCGAAGAATAAGTTAAAGCGTGTCGCGTAACCTTCGAAGAACTCAGTTTTGTAACCCAAGTTAAATACAAAACGGTGCTCTGTTTCGAACGGTGAAGTACCGATTTGTGTTTCTTGGTGATCTAAGAAGTGACCGAAACGGTAGTTACTGCGCGCTGTCGAAGAACTGCCCGGGTTACCTTCAGTAATGTCTTGATGCGTGTATGACATATCGAAGCTAAGGCCATTATCCCACTCTTTTGCAATACCTGTACTTAGAATCACTGAGCGACCGTCGCGATCGGCGTTGGTTAGCATGATTTCTAGTTCACGCGTATCGTAGAAAGGAAGTGCGCCACTTGATGTAGAGCCTACTACGTCGCCTTCTTGAAGCAATGCTGCATTGATCCACTCAGCTGAATTTTCTTTCTCTGTGTAGATTGCCGTTGTTGTCCAAGCGTAACCATCACCTAAGTATGGAATGTTTAACGTTACGTCTGAGTTAAGCATGTAAGTCCACTGTGACGGGATATCGAAGTTAGGATCGATAAAGTTCGTCACGCTGCCACGAGTACCACTATCAATAGCAGCAATCGCTTCTGGCGTTGGCGTTGTTAGGATGTTTGCTGGCGCTTCAAAATCACGTTGACCAAAGCGCTGTGCACTGACACCATCGTTTGAGTATGAGTTTGAAATCCAAACATTTGGATTACCACCCGCAAAGCGGCCAACACTACCGCGGAAAGTAACGTCATCGCTGTAAAGGTATGTGAAACCAAAGCGAGGTAAGATAATGTCAACGCCATCTAAGTTAAAGGTGTTGTCAAAACCTGTACGGTCAAGTAAACCTTGGTTGAACGTTGGTTTATCGTCTGACGATAAGCGCTCGTAACGCAAACCAAATGACAGTGTTAATTCGTCATTGAAGTCCCAAGTATCATTGATGTAAAGCGCTAAGTCTTTACGTTCAAAGGTAGCAGCCACGGCTAATGGGTCGTTACCTAAACCGTTTTCGTAGGTGTACTCCGACACTAGGCGGTTTTCGAAGTCAGCTAATGAATCGAAAGTCGTTGTACCACGTGAGTTTGGTAAGAATTGGTTCTCAATTTCTAAAATTTTGTAATCAATACCAAAATCAATCGCGTGATCTTCGTATAAGTAAGTACCGTCAAACTTTAGAATTGTTAAATCATTGCTTAACGAGTTCGAGTGGCGGAATTGGTCAGAGCCAAACGCGATTGAACCCGACTCACCATCGTTATCGGTATCGATATTGTTGATGGTGATATCACCTAAACCTAGCTCACTGCGAAGTGAAATTTGGCCTGTCTCTACTGATTTACGTGTAATACTAATTTCTGAAGAGAAGTCAGCTGTCCAGTCAGAGTAAAGCTTAGCACTGTAGTTCTTTAACTCTTGCGTATTGTTGTACCAGTGAGAGTCTAAACGTAATTCACGCTCGCTGGTCGTCGTGTTACGCGTGTCATTACCTTCGTTAAACATGTAAACGAAGTTCGCACGGTGATCATCATTGATGTTCCAATCTAGTTTGATGATGTATTTTTCATCTTCTAGTTGTGGTTGACTTTCAGCAGAGCCGATTTCAGAAACACCGTAAACGCGGTTAGCAATCTCTTGTACTGCTGCGACATCACCGACTGTTGCAGTCGTTTTGTTAGCACCTTTGCTAGAACCAGTTGGGCCGTATTCTAGTACTTGTGGAGAGTCGTATTTTTCGTATGCACCAAAGAAGAATAATTTGTCTTCAATGATCGGGCCACCTAACGTGAAGCCATAGTTCTCTTCTTCAAATTCGATTGGTACGTCTACGCCGTCATCTTTAGGTGTGCCCGCTAAAGCATCACTTGTTCTTTCGAAGAACATGTTGCCGTGAAATTCGTTCGTACCAGATTTGAATACCGCATCAACCGCGCCACCCGTAAAACCGCTCGATTTCGCATGTGTTGGTGCAACACTTACCGTTACTTGGTCAAGTGCGTCAAGTGGAAATGGGTTACGTTGAGTTGGGTAACCATTGTTGTTCAGACCAAAATCATCGTTCAATGGAATACCGTCGATGCTGATTGAGTTCATGCGAGGGTTAGAACCCGCAATCGTCATTTGGCTTTCGCTACCCGGCTTAATAACAACTAATGGGTTGTTGCGAACAACGTCTTTAAGATCGCGGTTCAAGCTTGGCGTTGACGTGATGTCTTCTGAGTTGAAGTAGCTGTCACTTGCGGTCGAATTGAATAAAACTCGGCTACCAGTTACAACAATAGTTTCTGTATTGTCGCTTTCTAACTGGCGATCGATACGCTGCGTTTCACCTAGTGAAAGGTAAATATTTTCAATTTCAGCGTCGCGGTACTCGTCAGAGTCGATGATCACCTTGTAAGGACCGCCAACACGTAAACCTTTCGCTAAGAAGCTACCGCTTTCGTTAGCCGTTACGGTTTTACGCGTGCCTGTTGGCTCGTGGATTACAACAATGGTTGTACCCGGTGCAACGTTGCCATCAGGGCCAAAAATAGTGCCTCGAATGCTAGATGCTGTATCAGCTGCCATAGCTGAAGTTGTCATGCCAAGCGCGACAACTACCGCACCAGCAATTCTTGAGAGACGATGACTTTTCATCATATTTTCCTTGGTTTTAATTTTTTTATGCTTTTGTGAAGTTCACAACTAAACACTTGTTTCACTTTTGTGACTGACGTCATTAAAGCACAGTTATTTTACAATATGATTACAATTTGTCTATTTGGTCAGGAAATAGCCTGTACGTACATTTACAATTCGCAACATTTAGTAATACGTACAAAAATCTCTTGCAAAGCCTACTGCTACTGCTTTTGGCAAGTAAAACGCCGCGTATTCTAATGCCGATTCAAACGAAAATAAACAAATTTATTTCAGCTATGTTGACTAAATGTTGAGGTATTTACGCGTAACAATTGATAACAAACAGGAGACAAGTAAATGACATGCATAAAAAAACCGCACTTAACAGCGCGGTTTTTTATCTTGGTTATATGACAGTTTGATGAATGAAACTAGAAGTCGTATTTAACACCAATACGCATTTCCCATAACGATGCATCGTTTTGACGGCTTTGTGTCGCAGGGTTAGTAAACTCTTGGAACACATATTGGTTGGCATCGTTGACGCTAGCAGCAACAGCACCTTGCAGCTGCGAACCTTGCTCTAAGACACCCCAATCGTCATTTAAGAAGTTAGTTAAGTTCTCAATCACGAAGAATGCACTAGCCTTATGACCTTCTGCAAAACCGGCAAATTCTTGCTCGATCTTAAAGTCGAACTTAACCCACCAATCACTTTGTAAACGGTTACGCGGTAAAATACGGCCGCGATACTCGTCTAAACCTTCCGCTTCGATAAAGCTGTTGAACGCGGCAAGATCAAAGTCATCTCCGTACACCACTGACGCATCATTCTCTAGTGGTATGTATAGCAATTGACGATCTGCATCGTTAAAGCCTAAGCCACGTGTTCTGCTGGTAAATGAGTAAGTATATGGTTGACCTTGGTTCGCTTGGCCAAACAAGCTAAAGGTGGTTTCATAGCCTTCGAAAAATTCATGGCTATAGCGCAAGTTCAACGTAAATCGGTGAGGAATTTCATAGTTAGACGCTGCTAAACCAGGATTTTCCGGATCAGACGTTGCGATATTGTGGTAGTTAGAGAACGCCACTGAGCTGGTCATCGGATGTACTTCTTTAGCATCGGTATAAGCGTACGACGCAGAGAAGTCGAAGCCATTATCAAAGCTCTTACTCACCGATAGCGAAAGAATCGTCGCTTCACCATCTTCACCACTTACGTTAGTTAACAAGAAATCAGAGTTTCTTGGGTGGTTAACGGAATCATAAACTGGACGTCCATCAGGTGCTGTACCTACTTGAGCGTCAGCTAAATTGCGAACAATCGCTGAATCTTTCTTATCTGTGTATAAGAAGTCAGCCATAATGATGTAGTCGCTTTCGGTGACATAGGTAGCACCTAACGAGTACTTCCATTCAGATGGGATCTCAAAATCAGGATCCGTTACGTTAGTACTTGCATCCGCTGAGCCTGAGCCCACGGCATCAAATAACTGCTGAGGAATATCAAAACCAGGGCGACCACTGCCGTTAAAGGCAATCGCATCAGGTCCTAAGATTTGCAGACCACGTTGGTTGATTTGGATATTGCGAATACCATCGTTTGAGTATGAATTAGAGATCCATACATTCGGGTTACCGCCGGAGTATAAACCTAAGCCTGCGCGAACTTCTAACTGGTCGTTAACACTCCAGTTCAAACCAAAGCGCGGTTGCAGTAGGTCAACGCCATCTAAGTTCTGCTCGTTAGAAAAGCCGTAGCGGTCTTGGAAATTTTGGTTGAATTCAGGGACGTCATCACTTGTGTACCAATCGTAACGCAAACCTGCCGTGATGGTGACGTCATAATTCTCAAGCTCGAATTTGTCCTGGAAGTATACGGTGTTCAACGCGTATTTAAATTCACCTGCGGCGTCGTTTGGATCTTGTGAACTTGCGTTACCGTAGTAAACGCGCGCGATACCATTTTCAAAATCGTCGATTGAGCTAAAGCGGTACTCACCTTGCGAGTGCTGAACGAACAAGTTAAATACGTCTAACTCTTCACGCTCATAACCAAAGTAAAGTTCGTGCTCATCTAAGTAGTACGTTGCCGCTAATTTCAACGACAAGTTGTCATATTTTAATTTGTTTGACTGACGAGAATCATCCGGGCCAAGGTAGACATCGATACCATTGGCTGCTGACACGCGGAATTCACCAAAACCGCTTTCTCTATCCAGTGAAATTTGGCGGTTATCGAGTGTTGAGTAGCCTATTCGCACTTCCGTTGACAGGTTATCAGTCCAGTCTGAGTATATTGATGTTACGTAGGAATTTAACTTAGCGCCGCGCTCATAAAAGTGGTTGTCAAAAGAAATGCGGCTCGAGCCCGCGTCTGATTGCGCTAACGTAAAACCGTCGTTGTAGTTATAAACGAAAGTCGCACGGTGATCGTCATTAATGTTCCAATCAAGTTTTACCAATAGTTTTTCGTCTTCTACTGGTAAGCTTGGTGTAAAACCACCTGGCTCATAGCCGTATGCGTCACGTGAAATTTGAGCAATGCGGTCAAGCGTTGCTTGATCGATACGACCATTAGTTAATGGATCGTATTGGAAAATTTGTGCACCTTCTAGCTTCTCGTAAGCAGTGAACAAGAAAAGTTTATCTTCAATCATTGGCAAGCCAACATTAAAACCATAACGCTTTTCATTAAAATTACCTGTTGGTACGTCTTCGCCCTCTAAGCTATCACCTTTTAGCGAATCGTTCGTGTAGTCGTAAAAGAAGCTACCGTGAACTTCGTTAGTCCCCGATTTAGTGACCGCATTGATATTACACGATGTAAAGCCACCGTATTGAACATCAAATGGCGCTAGCTCAACGGCGACTTGATCAAGGGCATCGAAAGAGAATGGGATGCGCTCTGTCGGATAACCGTTGCTGTTTAAGCCAAAGTTATCGTTCATACGCACACCATCAACCGTTAAACTGTTGAAGCGCGGGTTACCACCTGCACAGCGGATAGCATCTGAGCTTGATTCATCAATATAAATACGCGGGTCAACACGCACTACATCTTTAATATCACGGTTTACCGTTGGTGCTGCTGCCAAATCTTCGAAATTGAAATTGCTTGACGGGCTATTGCTACCATAGTTGCTGTGATAAGCACGGCCTGTGACTTCGATACGCTCAACGTTACTGACACTTTCCAGTGAACGATTGATTTCATATGTTTCACTTAGTGTAAGAAAAACATCGTCAACAACTTGATCTTCAAAAGTGTCTGAATCTATCGTGATGCGGTATGGGCCACCAACACGTAGACCTTTTGAACTGAATCGACCAAATTCATTAACGGTAACGGTTTTGCTTGTACCTGAAGGTAAATGGGTAATAACCACTGTCGTGCCTTGTGCCGGATCTCCAGCCGGGCCGGAAATTTCACCTTTGATACCAGATGATGTGGTATTTGCATATGCTGAAGCTGTCATGCCAAGCGCGACAACGACTGCACCAGCAATTTTTGAGAGACGATGACTTTTCATCAGATTATCCTTGGTTTTAATTTTATTAAGTACGTGAGCTTTGCTACTAATTCGCTAATAAAAGCTTGTAACTCTTGTTGACCAACGCTAATAAAGCATTTTTATTTTACAATTTAATTACATTTTGTCTATTTGGTCAGAATGTTTTTTATACAGTTTAATCAGCCGAGTTACCAGCGTTTTCTCCAACGCAACACCTTGTTATCAAAGTAAAAGCTAGAGGACGTCTTGCGTGCCAAGATCATTCGCCCGACAAATATGGCGATTAAACAGACAAAAATATTTCAAGTATGTGATGACTTTGATGACGTATGATTGACGTATTTTTGAACGACCGCACTAGATTTTGAGACGAAATAACATCTTCATAAAAGTTTAAAATTCAGCGCTAGATTCGTGTAAAATACTCGGTATGATCTTTGACTATTTGGTTAGTAGTCTATTTTGAGGAAAAATTCTATAGTAAACTTAGTAAGTTAACTCATATCGTAATTTTATAATTGGTCAAATAATTGGTTAGTAAAGGATGAATGAAGTAAAAAAAGAATCAAAACAAGGAACTATTCGCGCGTTAAGCGAGGCTAAAATTCTCGAAGCAGCGCAAGAGGAATTTATATTGCAGGGCTTTAAAGGGGCAACGGTGCAATCGATCGCTGATCGTGCAGGTTTACCTAAAGCTAATATCCTTTACTACTTCAAAAATAAAGACAATATTTATCACGCTGTCCTAGAGCGCACACTAGATATGTGGGATCAAGGGATCGGTGATATTGAGCCAGAAGATGGCCCAGCCGCGGCAATCGAAAAGATTATCGCGTCAAAGGTGAAAATGTCATTTCAGCATCCGGGCGCGTCAAAGATTTATGCGATGGAAATTATTCAAGGCGCACAACACCTAAAAGAGTTTGCTCGCACCTATTTACGCAAGTGGGTAAGAGAAAAAGCCGCCCTCTTCCAACATTGGATCGATACTGAGCAAATGGCTGATGTCGATCCTTACCATTTAATTTTTGCAATCTGGTCTACCACCCAGCACTATGCAGATTTTGAAACACAAATATTAACTGTAATGAATCAAGCCGACTACGAAGAGCAAGATGAACAGCAGGTCATCGCGTTCCTGACTGACTTTATTCTCCGTGGTTGTGGCTTGAAATAAGAAGCTAATTCATGAAAAAACTACTTGCCGGTTCAGGCTTATTACTTTCTACGATAACGACCGCCATGGCCGCTGATACAATAAAAATCGCTACGTTTAACGTCAGTATGGAAGCGCTCAATTACCTACCTAAAGGTGAACGAGGACAAGTGGTGCCATCAGGGAATGAATTAACCACGGCGCTCAATAGCCAGCACCAGCAAATCAAAAACATTGCTGAGATTATTCAACGAGTTAACCCTGATATTTTGTTACTCAATGAATTCGACCGCACTGACAACAATGCCATTGCATTACAAAAATTTCTGACCAGCTACCTGGCTAAAAGTCAACAAGGACAAACACCTGTTAACTACCCTTACTTTTATCAAGGGCCAGTAAACACTGGCGTAAAAGCAGCTATTGACATTAATGGTGATGGTCAAATTACAAGCCCGCAAGACACCTATGGTTTTGGTTACTTTCCCGGCCACTTTGGCATGGCGTTATTGTCTAAATTTCCGATAGATCACACCAATATTCGCACCTTTCAGAAATTTAAGTGGCAAGATATGCCCAATGCATTAAAGCCAATGCAATCAAATTCTGAGCAAGGCTATTACAGTGATGCTACGTGGCAGGAATTAAGACTTTCTTCCAAATCACATTGGGATATTCCGGTGATTGTTGACAATAAAACGGTTCACGTTTTAGCAAGCCACCCAACACCACCGGTTTTTGATGGCCCAGAAGATCGCAATGGCAAGCGTAATCACGATGAAATACGCTTCTGGCAAGATTATATTTCAGGTGACGCTGGTAGCTACATATATGACGATAATGGCCAAAAAGGGGCGATGAAAAACAAAGCTCCATTTGTCATTATGGGGGATTTAAATGCCTCAACAACTGATGGTGATGCCAATAAAGACGGCATCGGCAATCTAATTGAACACCCGGCTGTTAACGATCCTATGCCAATGAGTGATGGGGGCAAAGCGAGTAAGCCAGACAATCAAAATGCTCGATACCACACCGCACACTGGGGAATGCGAGCTGACTATGTGCTGCCATCAACTTTTGGTTGGACACTTACCGACAGCGGCGTGTTTTGGCCAACGCAAAATTCACCGCTTTATCGCCTAATCGACAGCAGAGCTGCGTCTTCAGACCATCGCCTAGTTTGGGTAGAACTTTCTTTAAAATAACTGAGAATATCAATGCGTAAATTACTCTCTTCACTATGTGTATTAGCCGCTTGCGGGGCTACAGCGAAGGAACAGCCGCACAATATTATTATGGTCATTGCCGATGGCATGGGACCAGCCTATACCACGGGCTATCGCTATTACAACGACGACCCAAAAACCAAAGAAGTCGAAGCGACGATTTTTGATAAGTACCTCGTTGGTATGGCATCTACTTACCCTGCTCCAGTTTCTGGGTATGTGACCGATTCAGCCGCTGGCGCCACGGCGCTTTCTGCCGGTATCAAAACATATAATGGCGCTATTGCCATGGATGTTGATAAAAATCCCGTTGAAACAGTGCTTGAGCGCGCCAAGCAGTACGGCTTAAAAACCGGTGCTGTGGTAACTTCTCAAGTGAATCACGCAACACCAGCGTCATACCTTGCGCACAATGAATACCGCAGAAACTACAACGAGATTGCCGACAGCTACGTCGACGAACGCATCAACGGAGAGTTAAAATTTGATGTCTTATTCGGCGGCGGCTGGCAGTACTTTATCCGCGATGATCGCCAGCTAGTTAAAGAGTTAACATCACAAGGCGTGCAATATATTGATGCCTATCAGCAACTATCAACATTAAAAAATGACAAACCAGCGTTAGGCTTGTTTGCCGATGTTGGTTTGCCACACGCACTTGATGATAGTAATCGCTACCGTTTATCTGCAATGACCAAAACAGCAACTGAGTTATTGGCCAGTCAAGACAATGGCTATTTTTTATTAGTTGAAGCAAGCCAAGTAGATTGGGCTGGACACAGCAATGACATCAGCGCAGCGATGGCAGAGATGGATGACCTTGCCAAAACCATTGAATATCTCGAAAGCTATGTCGCTCAAACGCCTAATACTACTGTCATCCTCACCGCTGATCACAGCACTGGTGGATTAACCTTGGCAGCCCATGGCGAATACAAATGGCAGCCAGCGTTACTGAGAAAACAATTGCACTCACCTAAAGTCATTGCAGAATCAATCACTAAACAGAAGTTAGCGAAGTCGGCTATCGATAAATTGTTTAACTTCGAGCTGAATGAAGATGAGATTGCACTGATTACCGCTGCAACTGACGAAGCCGCAGAAAAACTGGCCGCTTATCAAAAACTAAGTGAAGAAGCACAAAATAAACAACGCAAGCCAAGCGCTGAATATATTGTGACTAAAACCGTTAAGAAAATCATTGACGGACGTACCAATACCGGCTGGACTTCTGGTGGTCACACCGCTGTTGACGTTCCAATTATTGCGTTTGGTAAATACGCAGATAAATTCGAAGGTCATTTAGACAATACTGATATTGCGAAAAAAGTGTTTAAGTTACTTGAGCAACACCGCGATTAACCTCTGTAAATAACGTACATAGGAGAACCAGCGTCATGTTTTACGCGGGTTCTCCTTATCTAAAGTAATTTAGATAACCTAATTAAGCTGATCTGAACTTCTACACTTTTTCTAATGGCAACTCAATCATTCATCGTGAGCGCTATAAATATTGATTGTTAGCTTTTGTTTTTTTCGTGATTGGCGTTTTGTGACACCAATTTACGCATAATTACCTCATTTTATTGCCAACTTTTACATCCCAGACTAAGGTTTATTTATAGTAAATTTTTCCTAACAGAAAATTGCTGTGGCCTTTTGAAAACGGACTTTTGGCTGTTTATCCCGTTTCAACAACGCTTTTTAACTGTGCTGTTTGGAAATCAGGCATTGTTTAAATTTGCTTAGTTGTTTTTAGCAAACACTTTTATTGAGCAATTCAATAGCTAAAAAACGGGAGAAAAATAATGAAAAAAGGCTTTTTATACTTTAGTACGGTGGCTTGCGCTATCACATTACTAGCCGGTTGTATGAGCACAGCACCGAAAATGGGCGGTGGTCAAGGCGGTGGCACCATCACAGGTGGGGCTGGTGGCGCTAATACCGATAACAAAAATAGCCAATTGGAAAGCTGTGATAAAACCCTAGGCACTATGTCGGTATTTGAAGATCGCAGTCTACCTTGGTGGTCTATGTATCAGCGCAGAGCCCCAGACTTAGGCAGTACTGTTCCTGTTATTCGATTGATGATTCAACAATCTAACTGTTTTGTTGTGGTTGAACGTGGCGCAGCCATGGCGGCGATGAAAGCTGAGCGGGAATTAATGTCATCTGGTGAATCGCGCGGTGGCAGTAATTTTGGTAAAGGGCAGATGGTTGCTGCAGATTACACGCTTTCCCCTTCTATCCAATTTTCTGAAAAAGGCACAGGTGGCATAGGCGCGATTGCTGGTGCCTTATTTGGCTCAGTAGGTGCAGCGGTCGCTGGTGGCTTCAAGAAAAATGAAGCCGCGACCACCATGTTGTTAATCGATAACCGATCAGGCGTGCAAGTATCAGCTGCAGTTGGCAATGCAGAAAACCAAGACTTTAGGATTGGTGGCGCACTCTTCGCTGGTGCCCTATTAGGTGCTGGGGCTTATTCTAATACCCCCGAAGGTAAAATCGTCACCGCGGCGTTTGCTGACTCATATAACCAAATGGTTAAAGCGCTGCGAAATTATAAAGCACAGCAAGTTGAAGGTGGTCTGGGTACTGGTGGTAAACTCGGCGTTCAGCAGTAAATCGCTTGCAAGCACTGGAGCATCTATTGCCATGCTCTAGTGCTAAGTTTTATCTAACCTTACGGTCTAAATGACAATAGTGGCAACCAGCCGTGTTCCCCTTATTTCGGTCTAGGTTACTGCGCCACTAGCTGCATGATTTGCTCAGTAAGTAACGCTGTCCCTTCGCTCTTCCGATAAAAATCGCTATAAATTACCATAGACATTTTCCATAAATTACCGCCTAATATTCTTCATTAGCAACAAGACGTTAATCAATATGTCATTAAATCACCTGTCTATCGTCGTAGGCTCAAAAAACCCCGTTAAAGTGAACGCCGCAAAAGCTGCATTCCAATTGTATTTTCCTCAACATGAAATTAGTGTCGCCTCGGTAAATGCTCCCTCAAGTGTTGCCGAGCAACCGATGACCGAGGCTGAAACTTTATTGGGTGCAAAGAATCGCGTACTGCATTGCCAGCAAGAATTTGATGATTCTGCGGATTTTTATATTGCCATCGAAGGCGGTGTTGATCATTACCATTATGGCCCTGCCGCGTTTGCTTACGTGGTTATTTCAAGTGCCAATACAAATCAAGAAACCATTGGTCTTAGCGCCCAACTGCCTTTACCAGAAGGCGTTTATCAAGCATTGCAACAAGGTGAAGAATTAGGTGATGTCATTGATAAGCTTTTTAATACTCATAATGCCAAGCAAAAATCTGGCGCTATGGGATTATTCACTAATGGTTTAGTCACTCGGCAATCTACCTACCAGCAAGCGTTAATATTGGCACTGGCGAAAATTGCCAACGCTAACTTATATCAATAATAACGAGAACAGATAGGTAAACGACTTTGTCGCACCATAAGTTTTCGCTATATTGAGCACAATTAGCAAAACAATGTCCTAATTAAAAATCCAATTAACCCTAATTAAAACTAAAACCCAGTTATGACCTTTAAACTTTCGGTATTAGATCAATCGTTCGCTCGTACCTTTGACTCAGCCACAACCGCATTACAAGAAACCATCGAGATGGCACAGTTTTGTGAACAGCTCGGCTATGAGCGCTTTTGGATTTCAGAGCATCATGGCTTTGTAGCCTTAGCAGGTAGTGCTCCAGAAGTATTACTTGCGGCATTGGGTGCAGCGACCCGAAAAATTCGCTTGGGCTCGGGTGGTATTATGCTGCCCCACTACAGTAGTTACAAAGTTGCCGAAGTATTTTCAATGTTGGCCAACTTATACCCAGAGCGCATTGATTTAGGTATCGGCCGCGCCCCAGGTACCGATATGCTCACCGCTTCGGCACTTGCGCCCAATGGTCGCCCAGATTTTCATAAATTTCCACAGCAGGTTGAAGAGCTGTGGCAATATCTAAACAATGAACACGCTGAACCAATTGTAAGCCCTAAACCGCCCAAGAACTTGCCGATGTGGATGTTAGGGTCAAGCCAAGATAGCGCCGTTTTAGCGGCTCAACATGGCTTACCATACAATTTAGCACTGTTTATTAATCCCCATGCGGCAACGCAAGTGACCAATTATTATCAGCAGAACTTTAAACCAAGTGGACAGCAACAAACGCCTTACACCTCAGTGACAATTGCCACTTTTTGCGCCGAAGATGAAGGCTATGCGCACCTGCTCGCGAAAAGTTACGAGGTCAATTACTACCGCTATATTACCGGTGAGTGGCAAGGTGACTTCTTAACGCCTGAGCAAGTGGCGGAATACCCGGTGTCACCTCAGCTAAGTGCGTTTATCCAACAACGTTTACCAAGGCGGGCAATTGGCACACCAGCGCAAGTCAAAGCAACTATAGAAGAGATACAAGCGCAGTTTAATGCCGACGAAGTGATGATGGTCTCAAACGTTTACCATTTTGAAGATCGTAAAAAGAGTTTTGAATTGGTGAAAAAAGCGTTTAGCTAAGCGTTATCTGCTTTTTACCAACTCAAAATGTATAAAAATAGCTGAAAAAACAAAGCCGCTAGCAAACGAGCTATCGCTCACCTAGCGGCCTTTATGCGCTTTCAGAAACGTTAGGGTAGCAACTGAGCTAACGCTTCCACAGGGTGTCGAGCTTTAACCTTAGCAAAGCGCTTCGCCTGACTACGACACGAAAAGCCCGTGACAAGCACTTGCTCGTCGCTAAGTTCGTTTAACTTGCCTTGCCAACTCATTTCAAATAAGGTCTTTGAGTTATCCAGGTTAGTTGCCTCATGACCATATGTACCCGCCATGCCGCAGCAACCAACGGCAACCTTATCCAGTGATAAACCAAAATGCTCAAATATTGTTAACCACTGCTGCTCTGACTTTGGTAATGCCGTTTTTTCGGTACAATGGGCAAATAACTTATACACAGTGCTTGAGAGGTTTTCTTGCGCTCGGCTGTTTTTGTCACTACCTGTGTATGGTGACTCAGCGAGTACTTTCGTTAACCATTCATGCGCTAGCAGCACGTTAAAGTCACCGCGCTGCTCACCCAATATTTGCTTATATTCGTCTCGATAACAAAGTGCTAACGAGGCATCCATCCCTACCATAGGAATGTTGAGCGCATGCAGTTCATTCAAAAATGCTGCCGTTGATTTAGCCGTTTTCGCAAATCGCGCTAAAAAGCCTTTAACGTGCTGTGCTTTACCGTTTGGTTTAAAAGGTAGCAAGATAGGGTCATAGCCCAGCTTTTTCGCCAACACTAGTAGTGCTTCGACAGATTTGGCATCGTAAAACGTTGTAAACGGGTCTTGCACGACTAACAAGGTTTTCGCCTTTTCTTCGTCGGTGCGGAGCATTAATTTAGCTAAATCAAACTGGGTAAAATCGCGGTTCGCTAATCGCTGCTTTAGCGTTGGGTAGCTTAATAGCGGTGTATCAACATAGCCAATGGCCGTTTTCGAAAATGAGTGATACAAACCAGAGCTAAGTACGGCATTGGTTAACTTGGGCATTTTCGCCATGAGAGGTGTTAACGTTTCGACATTAGCCACTAAGTGATCTTTCAGTGGTCTAAAGTAACGGCTGTGATACAAATTAATAAAGCGGGCTCTAAAGTCAGGTACATCAACTTTAATCGGACACTGACTAGCACAGGCTTTACACGCTAAGCAGCCCTGCATCGCATCCATCACCTCATGCGAGAAATCGTGATTGTTTTTATCAGACCAACCGCTAACAACGCGATTGCGCACTTTATCGACTAAGCGCTTAACAGACCAACCGTGAAGGTCTTCTTCGACTTTCAGTAGATCGACACCTTTATTTTCCATCAAACGCAGCCACTCTCGCATCAAGCCGGCACGACCTTTCGGTGAATGTCGTCTATCGCGTGTCACTTTTGACGACGGACACATCGGGCTTGCAGTATCGTAGTTAAAACACAAGCCGTTGCCATTACACCCCATCACAGAATCGAACGACGTTTTTAGGGGCGTTGATATTTGGCGATCAAAATAGCCGCGTTTAGTATCATCAACTGATACGAGTGACTCTGTTGAATCAATTGGCGTACAAATTTTGCCTGGGTTCATTTTATTGAATGGATCAAACGCAGTTTTTACCTTTCTAAGCTCTTGAAACAGCGTCTCACCGAAAAACTCTGGCCCATATTCACTGCGATAGCCTTTACCGTGCTCACCCCACATCAAACCACCGTATTTTGCAGTTAACTGAACCACTTGATCGGAAATCACACGTAGCAGTTTTTCTTGCTCAGGGTCGCACATATCAAGCGCTGGGCGCACGTGTAACACCCCGGCATCAACATGGCCAAACATGCCGTAATTCAACCCGTGGCTGTCTAATAAGTCACGAAATTCAGCAATAAAATCAGCGAGATTTTCAGGGGGTACCGCCGTGTCTTCGGCAAATGCCAATGGCTTTTGGCTACCTTGCGTGTTACCCAGCAAACCTACTGCTTTTTTACGCATCGCGTACAAGCGGCCAATACTCGCTAAATCATAGGTAATTTGATAACCAATAATGCCCTTATCTGCCGCCATATCTTGCTGCAATATTGCTTCTAGCACTTCAATGCGGTTTTCGAGTGCCTCAATTGACTCATCGTTATACTCAACCATGTTAAGGCCATCCATCACCTTATCTGGTACATCTGTAATTAAATCACTCACCGTGTGCCAAATAATGTCTTCTTTAGCTAAGTTGAGTACTTTACTGTCAATGGTTTCTACTGATGTTGCTTGTGCTTTGACTAAATCTGGCGAGTGGCGAAGTGCCGAATCAAAACTGTCGTATTTAACGTTAACCAACGCCTTGGCTTTAGATATCGGTGTAAGATTGAGTTTTGCTTCGCAAACCACCGCCAATGAACCTTCAGAACCGGTGATGACACGCGTTGGGTCAAATACCGTAAGGTCATCATTAAACACGTGCTCTAAATCGTATCCGGTCAAGAAGCGATTTAAGCGCGGGAATTTGTCTAAAATTAAATTGCGATTACCACGACAACTTTCTAACAGTTGTTTGGTAATTTTCCCTAAGCTGCTATTTTCTGTTGCTAGTTTTTCTGCTTGCTCAATGGGCATTGGCTGAGTGTCTATGATTGAGCCATCGGCCAGTACAGACGATAACCCCAGTACGTGATCTGAGGTTTTGCCATAAACCAGAGAGCCTTGCCCTGAGGCATCAGTGTTGATCATGCCACCGATTGTCGCGCGATTTGAGGTAGATAAATCAGGAGAGAAAAAGAAGCCATAAGGGCGCAAATAGTCATTTAACTGATCTTTAACGACACCTGCTTCCACCCTCACCCAATTTTCTTCCACATTGATATCTAAAATGCGACTCATAAACTTTGATAAGTCGAGCACCACACCCGGCGTTAAGCTTTGGCCGTTCGTACCTGTACCGCCACCACGTGCGCTAAATTTAATGTCGTTAAATCTCGCTTGGCTGGCAAGCTCAGTAATTAATTGAATATCTTGTTTAGTGCGCGGACAAAGCACTAACTGCGGTAATTGTTGGTAAACACTGTTGTCGGTAGCTACCGCTAAACGCGCACTGTACTGGCTATTGATTTCGCCTTTATAGGCAGTTTGCGAAAGTGCGTTAATAAAATCTTGATAGATGGGTTTGATTAATTCAACAGGGTCTAACCGAGGAAGCATACGTTCAGAAATAACAACAGAAAAATACGGAAATTCAGTATAGCATGGCGCTGATTGAATGGGAGTGATAAAACAAAAAAGCCTAAGCAATTTTTACACTTGCTTAGGCTTTTATTTAATAAACGATGTATCACCAAAACTGATCTAAATCATGCATCAGTGTATTCATTTTACATATTGGTTTGACGCTAGCTATTGTATTGCTCGGCTAGGTACAACCAAGTTGGTAATACGGTATCAGGGTTTAACGAGACGCTATCAATACCTTGCTCAACCAACCAAGCAGCAAAATCGGCGTGATCGCTCGGCCCTTGACCACAAATACCTACATATTTGCCGCGCGCTTTACAGGCTTTAATCGCCATCGCCAATAGCGCTTTAACCGCTGGGTTACGCTCATCGAATAAGTGCGCGATCAAACCAGAGTCGCGATCTAAGCCCAAGGTTAATTGCGTTAAGTCGTTTGAACCAATCGAGAAACCATCAAAGTAGTCTAGGAACTGATCTGCCAACAGCGCATTTGACGGTAATTCACACATCATAATGATTTTAAGATCGTCTTTACCGCGCTCAAGCCCATGTTCGGCAAGAATATCGATAACCGCCGAAGCTTCTTCAAGCGTGCGCACGAATGGGATCATAATTTCGACATTGGTTAAGCCCATTTCATTGCGAACGCGTTTTACCGCTTCACATTCAAGTGCAAAACAGTCGCGGAAGTCCTCAGAAATATAGCGAGACGCACCGCGATAACCAATCATAGGGTTTTCTTCTTCTGGCTCGAATTCCTCACCACCAACAAGGTTCGCATACTCGTTTGATTTGAAATCAGACATACGCACGATGACGCGCTCCGGAGCATACGCCGCCGCGAGTGTTGAAATGCCTTCCGTTAGCTTGGCAATGTAGAACTCAACTGGGTTTTCATAACCAGCGATAATATCGTCAATTTCAGCTTTTAAGTCGGCTGATTGCGCGTCGTAGTTAATCAACGCCTTAGGGTGCACGCCAATCATTTTGTTAATGATAAATTCTAAACGCGCTAAACCAATACCCGCATGAGGTAAACGTGCAAATGAGAACGCGCGATCTGGGTTACCCACATTCATCATGATTTTTAAGGGTAACTCAGGCATCTCGTCAACTTGTGACGTGGTTACAGAGAATTCAAGCTTGCCATCGTAAATAAAGCCAGTATCGCCTTCTGCACATGAAACCGTAATTTCATCGCCCGCGTTAATTTTGCTGGTTGCATCGCCACAACCCACAACCGCTGGAATACCCATTTCACGGGCAATGATCGCAGCGTGACACGTACGGCCACCGCGATTTGTGACAATAGCAGAGGCGCGTTTCATGATAGGCTCCCAATCAGGATCTGTCATGTCGGTAACCAAGACATCGCCCGGCTGAATTTTATCCATTTCTTCCAGTGACGATAAAACTTTTGCGGTACCTGAGCCAATTTTGTGACCAATGGCACGACCTTCACAAATAACCGCCGCGGTTTCTTGTAATTGAAATTGTTCCATTACGTTGGCGCTTTCACGACTACGTACCGTTTCAGGACGCGCTTGGACAATGTACAGTTTACCGTCTAAACCGTCTTTCGCCCATTCAATATCCATTGGACGGCCGTAGTGTTTTTCAATAATCACCGCTTGTTTGGCCAACTCCATCACTTCATCATCAGTAATTGAGAATTGATTTGAAAGCGACTCTTCCATATCAACAATTTCAACTTGCTTGCCGTGTTCTTGGCTGTCTGCGTAAACCATTTTAATCGCTTTGCTGCCAATCGTGCGGCGTACTACAGCTGGTTTACCATTAGCAAGCGTTGGCTTGTGCACATAGAACTCATCCGGGTTAACTGCGCCTTGCACAACCATTTCACCTAAGCCATAGCTTGAGGTAATAAATACGACATCTTCAAAACCAGATTCAGTATCAATTGAGAACATTACGCCACTGGCGGCAATGTCACTGCGCACCATGCGCTGAATACCCGCTGATAAGGCAACACCGCGATGGTCATAACCTTGGTGGACGCGGTAAGAAATTGCGCGATCGTTGAACAAGGACGCAAATACATGCTTAATCGCCACCATCACAGCATCTAAGCCTTTGACGTTTAAGAAGGTTTCTTGCTGACCAGCAAAAGAAGCATCCGGCATATCTTCTGCCGTTGCTGAAGAGCGCACGGCGAATGAAGCGTCTTCAGTAAACTCACCAGCAAGCTTTGCATAGGCTTGTTCGATATCTTGTTGCATTTGCGGTAAGAAAGGCGTGTCAATAATCCATTGACGAATGGTAGCGCCGCAATCTGCTAAAGCGTTTACATCGCTGACATCTAAAGTGTCGAGTAGTTGATAAATTTTGTCGTTGAGGCCGCTCTGCTCAAGAAATTCATTGAAAGCGAAAGCGGTAGTAGCAAAACCGCCAGGCACTTGTACGCCAACGTTCGCTAAGTTTGAGATCATTTCCCCTAATGATGCGTTCTTACCGCCAACGCGGTCCACATCATTCATACCCAGTTGCTCATACCAAAGTACGTTTTCTTGCACGACAATATCTCCAAGATCAGTCATTTTGTTAAAGTATATAGTCAAGTAACTCTATCGCTAGCAATAGGCAAAAGCTACTTGAGTATAGACTTCAATCAAAACAAAAAAGAATATACAAGAATCGAATTGATATTTGATGGGCGGCCATTCTACACTGGTGTCCCTAAATACCAAACTATATTTTGAAAGTTTTCAAAAGTGAGATCATAATGCGCACAGCTTTCTATATTTCTGACGGTACAGCAATCACTTCAGAAGTTTTTGGACATGCCCTACTTTCCCTTTTTCCGATGGAATTTGACCATCAAACCATCTCTTTTGTCGAAACCCCTGAAAAGGCAGAACAAGCCAAAGCCAAAATTAATGCCGTAGCCAAGCAATCAGGTGAGAAACCTCTGGTGTTTCACACTTTCGTGAATCCTCAAGTTCGCAGCATCATTGATAGCTGTGATGGGGTAATTTACAACTTTTTAGAGCACTTTGTGTCACCGCTTGAGAATGTACTAAACGCTAAGGCGAAACCTAAAGCACATCGCACGCACAGTATTCACGAAAACAGTTATGATTACCGTATTGACGCCGTGAACTATGCGCTCGCTAACGATGATGGCTCGAATGTTACCAATTACGGCGAAGCAGATATTATTTTAGTGGGTGTCTCGCGCTCTGGTAAAACGCCAACGTCTCTGTACTTAGCGCTGCAATATGGCATCAAAGCAGCTAATTACCCATTTACTGACGATGATATGGACGAACTGAGACTGCCCGATTTCCTCAAAAGTCATAAGAAAAAGATCTTCGGTTTAACCATAGATGCTGAGCGTTTAATGGATATACGTGATAACCGTAGAGCCAACAGTAAATATTCATCAGCGCGTCAATGTCGAATGGAGCTAAGAGAAGTAGAAAAACTTTACAAAAAGGAAAAAATCCCATTTGTGAATTCCACCAAGTTTTCGGTCGAAGAAATCACCGCGAAAATACTCGCCGAAACAGGACTTCGTCGCCACAAGTATTAGCGCGTGTCTGAGCGGGTCAAAGCACGCAATAAATAACAGGTGAAACCATAAAATCAATTCACTTTAGGGAGCTTTTTCGCTATGTTAGGCGCAATTATCCTATGCTGACTAAGGCACTAAAGTGACATGCCTTAGCAGCGCGAAAAAGTTAACCTTAATGACTATTAAAACCGACGAAATTAGAACCACGCTCATCGAGCATTTGGCCTCGCCTGCCGAACTCGCTGAGCAAATTCCACTATCCCAAGCGACTGCTGAATTTATCCTTGATAGCCGCGCCAAACTTGAGCGCATTATCAATAAAGAAGATGACCGCTTGGTGGTCGTCATTGGCCCTTGCTCAATACACGATCCTGACGCGGCGCTAGATTACGCTAAAAAGCTCAAAGTTCTGCACGACAAATACCAAAATGAATTAATGATTGTGATGCGTGTGTACTTCGAAAAACCGCGCACAACCGTTGGTTGGAAAGGATTGATCAGCGATCCTGATTTAGACAAATCATTTAAAGTTGCCAAAGGTTTAAATTTGGCGCGCAACTTACTTGTCGACATTAATGCGCTAGGCTTGCCCGCAGGTACTGAATTTTTAGATATGGTCACCGGCCAATATATCTCAGATTTAATTACTTGGGGTGCAATTGGTGCACGTACGACAGAAAGCCAAGTGCATCGCGAGCTTGCTTCTGCGCTATCGTGCCCTGTTGGCTTTAAAAATGGTACCGATGGCAATGTTAAAATTGCTGTTGATGCAATCAAAGCATCAAGTGTACCGCATGTGCTGTATTCGCCAGATAAAAAAGGCCAAATGTGTATCTACCAAACACATGGTAACCCACATGCACACGTTATTTTACGTGGCGGCAAAACGCCAAATTATCAAGCTAACCACGTTGAAGCTGCACAAGATGCCTTGTTTAAATCAGGCATTAACAAACCGTTAATGGTTGATTGCAGTCATGGCAATAGCAGCAAAGATCACAACAAACAGCCAATGGTAGCACAAGATATCGCCACACAAATTGCAGGTGGCTCAACCTCGATATTTGGTGTCATGGTGGAGAGTTTCCTAATTGAAGGGCGCCAAGACGTGGTAGACGGCAAAGCCGAAACATACGGTCAAAGTATTACGGATGCGTGTGTTAACTTTACCACGAGTGAGGAAGTGCTCGCGGTATTAGCAGACGCGGTCGCTAAACGCCGCGCAAGTTAATCGCTAACATAAGTTAATAGCTAACGTAAGTCGCCTGTTTTAATCGCGAATCAAAATTACAGTAAAAAACCGAGTTATCAGCATTAAGTTAACGACTCGGTTTTTTTATTCGCTTTAGTCACTCACGCTAGTGATTTAATTTTTAATCTTCGAGATTAAGCCATCGCTCGCATCTTCGATTAAATCTACGACAAACTTAAAGCCACCAGCGCCGCCGTAGTATGGATCAGGCACTTCGCGCTCTTCAAAGTTATTAGCAAACTCCAGAAAAAGCTTTATTTTGTAATGAAACTCTTGGGGTGAGACGCTTAATAAATCCCGCAGATTTTGCTCATCCATTGCCAGTATCAAATCAAATTTTTCAAAATCTTTGCCATTCACTTTGCGCGAGCGAATACCTTCAAAAGAATAGCCCCGCTCAATACCCGCTTTTTGAGAGCGGTGATCGGGTTTTTCTCGACTGTGAGCACCTATAGTGCCTGCTGAATCTATAGTGATGCTCAGTCCGGCTTGACGTGACTTTTCACGAAAAACAGCTTCAGCCGTTGGCGAACGACAAATGTTGCCCATGCAAACAAAAAGTATCGAGTCAATTGATGGCAAAAATAAATTCATAGGATTAATCCATTAAAAAACCTTGTCCACTCTTAGTTATCCACGAAAGCAAAATCTTTTTCAACCGTGAAAAACACTGTAAACGAATGATGATTGATAACTAGGTTAACTAAAGTGCGCGACTTCGTCTATTTGAAAAATAAGTAGATGATAAAATGCACCAAATGTTTCGTTTGTTTGTTATATTGTTCAAAACTCAATCAAAATTATGTGTTTAGCCTAAACGCATGATGTATTGAGTGTCGCTGAAAACAATAAAACCTCAATGATGGAATATAAAGTGTCGGTAGCATATGAAGACATAAAGCGCTTTTGTGATGAAGTCACGAAAACCAAACAAGGGAATGTGATCGAAGCCCTATTTGATCAGTTTGATGCTCCTCAGCAGCAATTGCTTGGGCTCTTCAATCAGTGGCGCGACGAACATCAACACCAAAAAGCCCAATTACCTACCCTCAATGATCACATACTGCAGCAAATAAATGCTGATATGCAAAAATCTGTTGAACGCGCGGTGAGTGAGCTCCAGCAACAAATTACACATGCCGCTCAGGTAGAACAGTACTTGGCAAAACAGTTGGATGATACCGAACAGCTGTTAGTGGAAGCGCGGCAAAACAATGCCCAGTTGACTGAAAGCATCGCAACATTAAAAAAAGCGCAAACTGAGGGTTTTGAGCAGTTAGCCAATGAACACCAAACACTATTGGCACAAAAACAAGGCGAGCATGCTGAGCTCATCGAGCAGCTAAAAAGCGATCATCAGCAAGCCGTGGCGAGCCTTAGCAATGAGCGCGATGAACACCTAGCCAACTTAACGCAACACCATGCGAGTGAACATCAGCTTCGCCAAAAGCTCAATGACGTAACAGATGAATTTGAGCAGTTTAGAACACAGTCGCAACATGCTAAACAATCTGAGCTGTCTGCATTAGAGCAACAATTAACAGAGAACTACAAAGCAAATGAGCAGCAATTAACAGAGCACTACAAAGCAAATGAGCAGCAAATAAGCCAGTCGCGTAATGAAGCACTAGCAAGGTTAGCCCAGTATAAAGAAAACGCAGCGCAAGAAAAAAGTACCTTAATCGAAAAGCATCAACAGGCATTATCGCGAGCAACAGACTCGTTAAGTCATACCATAGCTGATTTAGAAAAACGTTTATCAACCACTGAGGTTGATTACAATGACACTATCAATTCACTTAACCTTGCACACGAACAAGCATTGACTCACGAACAAAGTGCCATAGCAGAGCAATATCAAGCAAAGATTGCAACGTTAGAATCAATCACTAATGAGCAACAACAGCAAATTGATGAAATCAATCAACAGCATGCAAAAACAATAACCGCTTTAAAGAGCGAACACCAACAAGCATTAGCTGACACTCATGATCGTCAAGCGTATTTACTTTGCGAGGCGACGAAAGGATCGGATGATGTTATCCAAGAGCTCAATCAAGAATTAGCCGAACGTCAACACGCTATAGATGAATTAAAAATTCAATTAGAAAAAGCTGAACAACAAAGCCAACTGCTGACACAAGAGATAAACCAGCATACGAATCATACGTTATCGCTCAATGAGCAAATCGATGCAAAAGATGATGTTATCGAGCAGTTAAAAACGTCGGTATCAGCAGCCGCTACTAAGATTAATCAATTAACACAGGAGCTTGAAACGAGCACACAAGCTTATCAAGCAGACAAGACTTCATTTACTCAGCAACAGCAATCTTTCGCTCAAGCAAAAGCACGTATTGGAGGGGCTGAAGCGCAAGTTGAACAGCTCAAACAAGAAAACGCTAAGCTTGCCAGTCAAATTGAATTTGTTAAAAGCAATAACATTGCCACAGTGGCAAGGCTTACCACTAAGTCTGAGCAAGCGCAGCTTAAAGTACACGCATTAGAAAACCAGCTTGAGCAAGAGCAAGCCAACAGCAAGGAAGCGAAAGAAGAGCGCGTGATACTTAGAGAAAAAATTAAATTAATGGAATACAATCAAACCAACACGTTTGAGCGACTGACCAACAGCGCAGAGAAAGCCAACCATCGCGTTAAAGAGCTTGAAGCTGAGTTGGAAAAATATAAAAGTTAACAATAACGATCTAATGTATCAGGCCGACCAAAGGACGCTTGAGTTTTACTAGCTCAGGCCTGATCTAACGATGACCTATTTCAATAAATTAAACTACTTTTCAGCGCCCGACATAACCAATTCATTAAAGTGGTAGTCGCTACGCGTTAGTCCGGGTGTGTTTCTGCCAACTCGACGGGTTTTGTCCCAACCAACGCCGAAACGCTGCTGAAAACTTAGCAGGATTAGCATAACCAACCGCCATCGCGGTGTCAGTTACAGAACAACCTTTACGCAGCAATAACTGTGCGCGTGCCATCCGCTGCTTGGTCAAATACATAAAAGGTGTGTAACCCGTGCGCTGCTTAAACAACCGGGTAAAGCGACGCGGGCTCAAATTCACTACATTGGCTAAGTCGGTTACCGTTAAATCTTGATCTAAGCGCTGCTCTATCTCCGCTAATGCGTCGTTGAGCTGTTGATTTCGTCCTTGCTTATCGTCTTGTCGTGACTGCGCCGATATTCGTTTTTTTAAGCGATTGAGGATAAGTGATAAGCCATGCTCAAAAAATGCCGAGCCAGCACCATGAGCTTCTGCATCACGTAAAATTGCTACCATCACCGCCGAAATTAGCTCGTCTTCAAACAAGTCATTACTCAATAGCTCAAAGCCATCAAGTGAAAACGGCTCGCTGTGACAAAAAGGAATGTCACTGGGGTTAAAGGCGATAGTCAAGGTTTCCAGCTCAGGTGTAAAGCCAGCAACGGCTGGCGTTGGCATCGAAACCCCCAATTTACCAGGCTGCCAAAAATCATCTAAAAAAACGCCCGGCCCTTCTCTGCGAGCACGGCCGCCACCGCCGGTACACAATGCAATGACTGCATAGGGAAATGCTCGCCCCTCACCACTAAAAGCCGGATAGCGAGTATGGGCAACCACCACAGAGCCAGAGGCGGTTGAAGTCAGTACTTTCGCCTCAGCACCTAATGTCGGTACTTGCCGATAGAGATTGTCGCGACTTATTGACCAGTTATTTTTGTTATTGCCTGACATATTGGAGTAATTAATGACGTTTTTGGAGTGGTAGCATATGCCGAGTAGATTAAAATAAATGAGAATTATTTTCAATTAATAACATGTAACACCGCAACACCATATGTAGAGTGCAAAATACCAACCAGTAAAACCGTGGCAATTGAACTATGCGCAAACCAAAATAAGTAGTACAAAGGTAATATCAGTGAACAAAACACTTCTAGCGATCAGCTCAATCGCACCACTCATCACTTTGCCCATTGGCAGTGCTAATGCTGCGCCGACAAGCGAAAACGAAACCCTCAAAGTACTGGAACGCATCATAGTAACTGGCGAAAAGAAACGCCAATCACTGCGACAAACCGCGTCAAGTATTTCAGTTCTAACCAATAGCGACCTTGACCAATTTGGTTTATTCGACTCAAGCACAGTGCTCGACAAAATCCCCAATATTGTCACCGTTGAACCCGGCAACGACGCTCCTGCCATTCGCGGTGTTGATGGTACAGGGCCAGCGTCTGGTGCCAATGCCTTTTTTGCGGGAACCCGACCACGGCTTAACTACCAAATTGATGGCCGTACCTTAGGCTTTAACGAAGCACTGTTTCAAAGTGCCAGTTTATGGGATGTCAGCCAGGTCGAAGTCTATCGCGGGCCACAAAGTACCTTACAAGGCCGCAATTCCATTGCTGGTGCAATTGTTATCCATACTGAAATCCCAAGCTTTGACTGGCAAGGTAAGGCGCGATTGATGTTCGGCCAACACGACTACAAAGTTGGCTCTCTGGCACTATCAGGGCCATTGATTGACAATGTGCTAGCCTTTCGATTGGCAGGCGATTATCAACGCCGAGACAGCATTGTTGATTTTACCCCTTACCCCGAAGAGTCAAACCCCTCAGAGTACAAAAATGAAACTGTAAACGAGAAATTCCTGTTTACCCCCAATGATGATATCGAGTCCTTGTTAACCATCGGCTTTAGCGATGGCAAAGCGCCTCAATCAGAGCGCGTGGTGCGACCTTTTCAACAACAGCAGGCACAATTTGCTACGCAACCCACCTTTCGCTCAAAAAACAATATTGTCATTTGGGATACTAGCTGGTTAGTCTCAGATCTTGTCACACTTGAGCTGGATATTTCACGCACCGACTTTACCACCACACGGCGCGCATTGCAGGGGCTAGGCAACTTGACCATTGACGGTAAAGAAACCGTGTTCCAGCCTTTTGTTCGACTGCAATCGGACGACGAGCAGTGGTCTGGTTTTATCGCTGCTTATATTTTTGACAGCGAACAAGACGAGTATATCGACTTGTTTGGCGGTGGTACTTTCGACGATGAAACAGAAAATCGCGCGCTTTATGGCGAGTTAAATTGGCAAATTAACGAGCAAGTAAACCTGAGCTTAGGTGGTCGTTATGAGCGTGAGGAACGCTATCGCAAAGGCGGAGCGGGTCCACTGCGTATTGACTTTAGCGACACCTACCACGAGTTCTTACCCAAAGCTACAATCGCGTGGCACGTTGACGACAACTGGACGGTGGGGGTGACGGCTGGTAAGGGATACAATGGTGGTGGCGCAGGGATCACCTTTAGCCCCCCGTTTGTGACTTACACGTACCAGCCTGAGTTTGTCACTAACCTTGAAGGGTTTGCCCGCGCCGATTTACTGGCTAACCGCTTGAGTCTTACCGCAAATGTTTTTTACAACAGATACAAAGATATGCAGTTGCCCTTTTCGCTCGGTGCCGACGCGACAGTAATCCGCAATGCCGAACGAGCCAGCAGCTATGGCTTGGAAACCAGCGCAACTTATTACTTGTCAAAGCAAAGTCAGATCTTTGCGAATTTTGGGCTGATAGAAACGGAAGTGGATCGCTACAGCGACCCCACGGTTGAAGGTAAAGATCTCGCCCGTGCACCAGCATTTTCTGCCGATATTGGCATGATTATCGAGCCGATTGACAAACTCAGCGTCAGCGCCAATATCAGGTACACAGACGCCTATTATTCAGATGCGACCAATACCCCAAGAGGCAAAGTTGGCCCCTATACCGTCGCCAACATGCAAGTCAGCTATCAGTTCAACCACAGTCGCGTGTTTGTCAAAGCCGACAATATTTTTGACGCCGACGACGAGGTATCCATTATCACACCGTCCGCAGCACGAGCAGACTCTGCTAAGAGCGCGCAGTCTTAGCGCGGGGATTGAGTTCCATTTTTAAGCCTTAGTACCGACTAACCTTCACCAAAAACAAGCTGGCCGATACAAGCTGCTATCATGCTTGATAATGCTTTATTGTGCTGGCTTTTGTCCTTTAATTATTGCTAATAATACTATGACCCGTTATACCCAACTCAAGGATCTCGACCACAAACTCGATATTATTGACCACGTCAATCAAGATCACAGCGAACAACTTTTAGCCATCGCCCAGCACCAACACCCTGATCAACGGATCGCGTCAGCAAGGTTAAGTAATGTGGTTCACGAAGGCATTGAAATAATTGTCTACATTGAAGATAACCATTGCAGGGAATCAACAGAAACGATTTTTGTCGCCTTTGATATTGACGGCGATCTCGAAGAAAAGATTCTGTACCTAGCCTATGCAGCCGTAGTGCAACAAGGGCGTGACTTTAGCGGCACTGGCAAGCGCTTTTTTGAAGTGACAAACAAACAAAACATCACCACCAATATGGTTCGTCTAACGGTTAAAAGCAGCACTCCTCTGCCTGAACATTATCCCGGCTACGCCTGTGCGTTTGTGCTTAAAACCCTAAATAAAGTGCCAAAAAAAGCTGCGCTGTCAGTGCGTCAAAAACCTCGCTTGAAGCAGCTATTCGACCAATTTTTTATCTGGCTGGTCAAGCGTTTATCAAGCTCCAAGCGGCAACAATTACTAAGCCGCATCAATCACAATATTCGACTTTATACCCTGCGCAAAGTTTGGTCCTTGCCCCCTGAAAACCCCGTCCGCGAATACGGTTATATTGACATCTTTACTCACGATAATAGCCCCGGTAGTCAGTGGGTTAAAGAGCTGACCGTTGGTAACATTATTGTCAGTCGCTCAGAAACTGAAGATCAGCACCGTCACCTAAATTGCGGTCATGCATTGCTGATTGCGGATGAAACCGCTTACCCAGCCTTGGCAGGTATACTGGAATGCTGGCAAAATCCGATACCGCCACAAGTTATAGTGATCAGTACTGACCAAGCAGAACAACCTTATTTTAGTGATGAGCAACTGAGAGCGTGCAGCAAATATCACCGCCTTGTCTGTCCGCCAACAGAGCAAGGCCAGCGAGTTATTGGCCTAGTTCAACAGCTTACCAATATTGATGTTGTCTGGGGCGCACTCGAATCTAGCGCGGCTAAATCAGTACGGCACTATTTGCGTAATGAGCGCGGTATTACTGGCCGTAATAATCACACAAAAGGCTATTGGCACTTGTCAAAATCGAGCAAATAAGAATAATTATCACCCTCTGGCCGTACATATTAATAATCCGTAGAGCTCCTATGAACATCAAACCTCTTCCTTGGCTCATGTTGGCCAGTGTTTATATCACGCAGTATATTGGCATCGCTTTTATTATGTCGGCAGCCGTCGCGATATTGCGGCAACAAGGTGTCGCCCTCGACAAACTTGCGCTCCTGAATCTAGCGGCAATTCCATTGGCAGGTAAAGTGCTATACGCGCCACTAATCGACAATTATCGCTTGTTTTTTCACGGCCAGTATCGCAGCTGGTTACTGGCCGCTCAAGCGGGCATGACCTGTTTGTTGTTGCTGGCCAGCTTGCTCGACATCAACCAAGCCTTTAGCGCAATCTTCATCATTCTGATCGCTTACGTACTGTGTATTGATATTCAGGATGTGTCGATAGATGGCTTGGCTTGTAAGCTCTTTGATAGCCAGTCGCATAAGTTTGCCAATAGTGTCCAAATTTCTGGTAATTTACTCGGCAATATCATTGGCGGTGGCATTATTTTAATGCTCTATCCTTGGCTGGGTTGGCAAGGATCTTTGCTATTGCTCGCAGGCTTAACTAGTATTGCCTTACTGCAAGTACTGCGGTATGTAGAACCGCACTTACCACATCAGCAACAGGCCAATGAACAAGCAAGTCCGTTATGGCGAGATTTATGGGGATTTGTCAAACAGCAACAGCGTTGGTTTGCTGTGCTTGCAATTTTTCCGCTCGGCTTTACCAGCGGTTTTGCCATCCTTAATCCACTATTAGTGGACTCTCATTGGACACTCGTAGATATTGGTTTTGCCACTAAAGTATACGGATCGGCAGTTGGTTTTCTCTCAGCCTTACTGGCAACACTGCTAATCGCTCGCCTTGGCAGAGTAAAGACCTTAATTACCCTGAGTCTGTCCCAAGCCGCTGGCTTATGCCTAATGTTGCCACTCACCCTTGGTGACACTGAAAAACTCAGCGTCTATTTGGCGATAAGTGCTTATTTTATTAGCTTTCCTGCGATTTTGGTAACGCTCGCAACGATTGCTATGGATAAAGCAGCAGACACTGTGCGCAAAGCGACTTTTTTCACTTTGCAATTTAGCTTTGTCTCCTTGATGGGGTTTATTTATTCAGCACTGACGATGGCACTCGCCAAATATCTGGGTTACTACAAGGTGATTGTGTTCGGGGTTTTGACCACCGCATTAATGTCACTGGTGGTTTATCTGGTACTATACAAAAATCAACGGACTCAGTCAGACGCTCGTGCTCATGACACATATTAGGGCGCGGTGTTCCAGTGGCCGATCACAAAGCGCGTAAATAAATACCTAACTCAGTTGAGTAGCCCATTGATTTACTCTCAACATTGTTATCTTCGTTTAATACGTAATAGCTTGGGTAGCCGCTTACCATAAGTTCTTGTTTGATACGCTCGTTGCCGTACACAACGGGGAACGTTAATTGATGTTGCTTAGTAAAGCGCAAGACTTCATCTTGTTCGGTAAAATCGAGTGCTACGGCAATAACATCGATGTCGCTATTCTTTTCATAGATTGATTGCAAGTTGCCTATACTCATGTGGCAAATTTGGCACCAAGGCGCAAAAAAATACAGCACCAGCGGCTTCTCATTTGCTTTGATGGCCACTTCGTCGCCATCTAAAGACGTGAGTACGATATCTTGCGATACTTGCGTATCACTGGCGAGCATATTCGTTTCACGTACCCAAGAAACAAATTGAAAAATTAACACAAAAACGACAGCTTGAATGAGAAGGTTCTTTAGCAAAATACAAAATTCCGAATAACTTTTTCATCAAGACCCGAGAAGACTTAAAACCATTGCAGGAAAATATATTTTATCAACGCTAAAATCAAAAAATCCGGCTACTGCCGGATTTCTTACATACTGCTAACATTATCATTAACTTATGTTAACTTGCTTAGCTTCTAATTACTCCAAGAGGCTATTTGCCAATGTGGGTAGCACCTTTCATATAAGGTTGTAGAACTTTTGGTATTTCAATTGAACCATCAGCTTGCTGGTAGTTCTCTAAAATCGCTACTAAAGTACGACCTACAGCTAAACCAGAGCCATTAAGCGTGTGAAGCAATTCTGGTTTGTTCGTTTCGCTGTTGCGGAAACGTGCTTGCATTCTGCGCGCTTGGAAGTCGCCCATATTTGAACACGAAGAAATTTCACGATACGTATTTTGCGCAGGCAACCATACTTCAATATCAAATGTCTTAGTCGCACTAAAACCAATATCACCCGTACATAGCACAACCGTTCTAAACGGAAGTTCTAACTTCTTCAAAATATTTTCTGCGTGAGCTGTTAGTTCTTCTAACGCATCAAATGAAGTTTCTGGTTTAACAAGTTGCACCATTTCAACTTTGTCGAATTGATGTTGGCGAATCAAACCGCGAATATCGCGCCCTGATGAACCAACCTCACTTCTAAAACATGGCGTATGTGCAGCCATTTTGATCGGTAAGTCTTTCTCATCAACAATTTCATCACGCACTAAATTCGTTAGTGGCACTTCTGCCGTAGGAATAAGTGAGAAAGTCTTTGATGACAACTCCGTATGAAACAAGTCTTCACTGAACTTAGGTAACTGGCCGGTACCATATAAAGAATCATGGTTGACTAAGTAAGGCACGTACATTTCCTGATAGCCATGCTCTTCAGTGTGAACATCTAGCATAAACTGTGCAAGTGCACGATTTAACTTAGCTATTTGACCGCGCATGACGACAAAACGTGTACCAGTGAGTTTAGCGCCGCTTTCAAAATCTAAACCTTTATCAAGCGCTGTCGCGATATCTACATGATCTTTAACTTCAAAATCATAAGTTTTGGGTTCACCCCATTTGCGAACCTCAACGTTGTCATCTTCGCTATCACCTGCTGGTACAGATTCATGTGTTAAGTTTGGTACTGCTGAAGCTATGTCGTTAATCGCTTTTAACACGTCTTTTTCTTCGTTTTTAGCCGCTTCAAGGTCATCACCTAACTGACTGACTTGTGCAAGTAGCGGTTGAATATCTTCGCCACGCGCTTTTGCCTGACCAATCGACTTTGAACGCGTATTGCGCTCACTTTGCAATTCTTGGGTTTTCACCTGAATCGCTTTACGTTGTTCTTCAAGCGCTGTTAATTTTTCTACATCAAGTGTAAAACCGCGTTTCGCGAGCGCTGCTGCTGTTTGTTCTAATTCAGTTCTTAAAAGTTTTGCGTCAAGCATTGTTAGTCACTTTACCGATGGGTTACTAAAAATATACCAAGTGCTGCTGCACCCACACAAAGCACAACATTAAGCAGTATATTGGTAACCGCTTTAATATACTCACCGTGCTGAATAAGCAGCACAGTATCTAATGAAAACGTTGAAAAGGTAGTAAATGCGCCGAGAAAACCAATACCTATTAGCGTTCGGGTAATGGCAACTTGCATCACTCCTTGTTCAATAAGCCCGTATAACAAGCCCATAATAAACGAGCCAGAAATATTAACGATCAATGTCGCAAAAGGGAATCCCTTTCCGAGCCAATTTAGTACGAATTGCGAAATAAAAAAACGCAAACTAGCACCACAGGCACCGCCTAGCGCCACTAATAAATAAACACTGAGACTATTTAAAGCGCTGCTCATCACTTTCCCTGTTCAATTGATCCAAATATTCGCGTTTTGCTTTGAGTTGCTTTTCCAAGCCACGCTCGCTTGGTTGATAAAATCGTGTGTGGCTAATTTCAGGCGGGAAATAGCACTCGCCCGCGGCAAAGGCATTTGGCTCATCGTGAGCATAACGGTATTCCTGACCGTGCCCTAACCCTTTGGTAATATTGCTGGTGGCGTTTTTCAAATGAATGGGAACATCCAAATCACTGGTTTGATTCGCCATCGCCATAGCTTGTTTAAAGGCGGTATATACCGCGTTGCTTTTCGGGGCAAGCGCCAGATAAACCGCCGCTTGTGCGATGGCTCTCTCACCTTCGGCTGGGCCAACACGTTGGAAGGTATCCCACGCATTAATGGCAATCGTTAGTGCTCTGGGATCTGCATTACCTACATCTTCACTGGCTATAGCCAACAAACGCCTAGCGACATATAAAGGGTCGCCACCAGCGGTTAATATTCTGGCGTACCAGTAAAGCGCAGCGTCAGGATCTGAGCCACGTACCGATTTGTGAAACGCACTAATTAAATCGTAAAAGGCATCGCCGCCTTTGTCGTATAGCGCAATTTTGCTACCAGCAACCTCTAATACTTGTTGCTCTGTAATCGCCGAGCCATCAAATGAGTGAGTAAGGCTATTCTCAATTAAATTCAGTAATCGGCGAGCATCACCACTGGCGACCGACAACAAACTGCTAACGGCATCAGGTTCGAACGCAATGGGCGCGTGATTATGCTGTAATCGCTCTTGGTTAAGGTGTTCAAGCGCGTTGTGGTAAACCTGAGTAAGATCTTCTGCGGTGAGTTTATTAAGCACATAAACTCTCGCTCGCGACAATAAAGCACGATTGAGTTCAAAAGCGGGATTTTCCGTCGTCGCACCGATAAACACTATGGTGCCATCTTCAATATGCGGTAAAAACGCATCTTGCTGACTTTTGTTGAAACGATGCACCTCGTCAACAAACAGCACAGTGCGTTGCTGACGATGGATTAACCTTTCTTTTGCCGCCTCAATCGCTTTGCGAATCTCTTTAATGCCGTCAGTTACCGCCGAAATACGCTCAATTTCAGCATTGGCATGGTTCGCCATAATCTCGGCAAGGGTCGTTTTTCCGGTGCCGGGTGGCCCCCAAAAAATAACCGAATGGCTATGGTGCTGCTCAATCGCTTGGCGCAGCGGCATGCCTTTTCCTAAAATATGCTGTTGCCCTACGTAGTCATCTAAGGTTTTGGGGCGAAGTCGCGCCGCGAGCGGCATAAACTCGGTGGGCTGTTCAAAACCTAAATCTAGCTCTAAGCCTCGATTTAAACCTTGATTAACACCAGATAGACCTTTACCGCTGGTCATCTAACAATACGCCCTCAGGAATGGTAAACGAGAACACTTCACTGGCGATCTCTTGGTTAACAACTGTGTTTGCTAACACAAATTCACTGTGCTGACCTGTTGCATCAACAATCGTAAAGCTTGATAACACATCGCTGTTAAAGCCAAGTAATAGCGCTTTAACTTGTGCATCTTCGCTTTTCGCGGTTACTTTAAACTGGTGATTCGTTAGTTGGTTAACCTCATACTGCTGCCAAAGCGATTCATCGTTACTGGTGAGTAAGAGAATTGGCGTGTTGTTGATGCTGTTAGCGAGTGAATAAGCCGTTACTTGCTCTATAAACGGGTCAAACAACCACAAGGTTTCACCGTCTGAAACCATAGTCGACGCTTCTGGTGATGTCGTCTGCCAGTTTACATAGTTGGGCGCAGCTAGCGTAAACTGCCCTTCGCCACTTTGCAGTAAGTTGTTATCTACATCATAAATATGTTGCGTAAAGCTCGCGGCCAAATTCTCTAATTTAGCAAGCTTTGCCAATAATGTGATTTGCGCTTGGTCGTCGCTGACGCTTTCTTTCCTTTGCGCTTGCTCAATAGCGACATTTGACGCATGAGCGTCTGCGGCACTTGCGTTACTGGTTAACAGACTCGTCAATAATGATAACAGGACTACTTTGGATGATATCTTCAAATTAATTTCTCTTTTTAGCGGATAACTAATCTTTTACCGGAGGTGGCGCCAATACTTCCCGTGCACCATTATGACCGGGCGATGACACAGCACCTTGCATTTCCATATCTTCGACAATGCGCGCCGCACGGTTATAGCCAATACGGAACTTACGTTGCACACTGGAAATAGACACTCGTCGCGTTTCACTGACAAATGCCAGTGCTTCGTCGTAAAGTGGGTCTAGCTCTGCCTCTTCCATGGCTTCTGCTTGCTCACCCGGTAGCAAGATTTCTTGCTCAGTATCACCTGATTTGATTTCATCTAAGTAATTTGGTTCACCGCGAGATTTCCAATCACTTACCACGGCATGCACTTCGTCGTCGTTAACAAAAGCCCCATGAACACGCACTGGCACAGCTTCACCTGGCGGTAGGTAGAACATGTCCCCCATCCCCAATAATTGCTCAGCTCCTTGCTGATCAAGAATAATGCGCGATTCAATACGCGATTGTACGCGCAGCGCCATACGGGTTGGAATATTTGCTTTGATCAGACCAGTAATAACGTCGGCTGATGGACGCTGCGTGGCCAAAATTAAGTGAATACCCGCAGCACGCGCTTTTTGCGCAATACGTGCGATCAACTCTTCTACTTTTTTACCGACAATCATCATCATGTCGGCAAATTCATCGACGACGATAACAATCGAAGGTAATTTTTCTAATGTTGGTGGTGTGTTACTAAAGGCATCTGTTGGTTGCCATAACGGATCAATTAAAGGCTCACCTTCGGCAATAGCTTTAGCCACTTTATCGTTATAGCCTTTAAGATTACGTACGCCGAGTTTAGACATCAGCTGATAACGGCGTTCCATTTCGCCAACACACCAGCGCAGCGCATTAGCCGCCTCTTTCATATCGGTTACCACTTCCGACAACAAGTGCGGAATACCATCGTACACTGAAAGTTCTACTTGTTTCGGGTCAATCATGATCATGCGCACATCTTCAGGTGAAGACTTATACAAGATACTGACAATCATGGTATTAACCGCTACCGACTTACCCGAGCCCGTTGTACCAGCGACCAACAAGTGCGGCATTTTGGCAAGGTCGGCCACAACCGGTTCACCGGAAATATCACTACCAATAGCCATCGCAAGGTTTGAGCTTGATTGTTCAAACGTGTCACAAGAGAGCACATCAGAGAAGTAAACGGTTTCGCGATGTTTGTTTGGCAATTCGATACCAATCACCGACTTACCTTCAATCACTTCAACCACGCGCACACTTTTTGCCGATAGTGAGCGGGCAATATCTTTAGAGAGATTGGTGATTTTGCTGACTTTAACACCTGGCGCTAAGTCAAGCTCAAAGCGGGTGATCACAGGGCCAGGAAATACATCAACAACATCTGCTTTGATACCAAATTCACTTAACTTAGCTTCCACTAAACGTGATACTTGCGTCAGTTGCTCTTGGTCAATTGGGTGTTTTTGTTTGTCAGAGCGATCAAGCAAGTCCAGTGATGGCAGTGAAACAAAGTCTGGCGCGGCTTCCGCCTCTGCCCTCGCCTGCTCAGTCAGCTGATCATTTATTTTGTCGTGCAGTGTTTGTGGCTCTGCGACTTGGATTTTTTCAACAGGCTCAAATGCTGCCGCAATCTCAGATTCACTGACATTCTCTTGCACATTCACCGTCAATGGACCAGTGATTAGCTCATCAATCTCGATAAATGGCTCGACGCGATCGTTGCCGATATCACCAATATGCGGCTCAACATTGTTCGAATCAAAACTATCGTTATCTATGGCAAATGGTGGTTCATCAAAGTGGTTATCATCACGGCGGTTTGATTCGGCAATGGCTAACTCGTCAGCAGCATCGAACTGTGATTGCTCAAAGGCGTGCTTCACTGGCTCTGGCGTCTCATCAAATGCCTTATCTTCTTTAGGGGTTTCACTAAATAGCGGGTCATTCGCGTCTACATCTGCATTGTCCTCTGTTGAACGCTTATGAGTCACCAAAGGCTGCTCTTTGGGTTCACTACTGAACTTTTCGCCAATTAACTTGGGTAAACCAGCGATAAACAAGGCTGCGGCGATAGCATAACGGCCGATGTTATCAATCACTTCTAACCAAGAAATACCAGTTAAAAACACAAAGCCCGTACAAGTTAGCAATAAAAACACTAAGGTTGAGCCAACAAAAGAAAAATAAGGAAGAAATGCACCACTGAGAACATCGCCTAAAATACCGCCGGCGGAAAAGTAGAAAATATCGTCAAAATTCATGCTGGCCAGCGATGTAACGCCAATATAAAACATAAAAAAGCCAACAAGCTTTAAGCCTAGCGTTAAATAATCCAACTGCATTAACCGATAAAACCGTTGGAACAATAACCAACCGACAATGGCAATAACAAAGGGCAAAGTATAAGCAATGACACCAAACAGATTGAGCAATAAATCAGACAAATAAGCGCCAACAGAGCCGCCTAAATTGCGTACAGGTGTTTGGTAACCGGTTTGCGACCAACCAGGATCGGCTGGGTCAAAGGTAAACAGCGCTAACATTAAATACATCGCAAGCACTGAGCAGATCAATAAACCTGCTTCGAGCAATCGTTGTGCGCCAGTTAATTTTTCACGAGAAGAAGACAAAGAATTACCACTTGGAAAATTATTGTTTTAGTTTATGTAAAATAACAAAATTTACGGCAAGAGAAAACGACAAATCACCGTTTAGCCTACCTTGGCGCGCCATTGGCGAACACTTACCGACCAACTGAGACAAGATTAACGGGAATGACATTGGCAGATTTCACTTCTTCCATCACCACATAAGTGCGACTTTCACTTACGGCTGGCAAACGCAGCAAGGTATCGCCAAGTAATTCACGATAAGCCGCCATGTCTTTTACACGGGTTTTTAACAAGAAATCAAAATCCCCCGACACTAAGTGACATTCTTGGATTACATCAACATCTTGTACCGCTTTGGAAAAGTCATCAAATACATCTGGGCTCGTCTTTTCTAACGTGATTTCGACAATTACCAACAGCGCTGCATCTAACAGCGCTGGTTCTAAAATGGCGCGATAGCCCGTGATATACCCGTCATTCTCAAGTCGTTTCACGCGCTCAAGGCAAGGTGTTGGGCTTAACCCGACTCTTTTAGACAATTCGACATTAGACAAGCGGCCATTTTTTTGAAGCTCTTCAAGGATATTGCGATCAATACGGTCAATTTTCTTATTCGTGGCATGGCGATTATTGGAGCGACTTAACGGCATTTTTTATTTTTCTCTATAATTTTTAGTTTTTACAGTTTTATTCTCTACAAAATAGCAAATAACGACAGGATGCTCTACATATTTACTACTATACTAGTCACCAATTTCAACCCATAGAGAAAACGAATATGATCATCGGTGTACCAAAGGAAATAAAAAATCACGAATATCGCGTAGGTATGGTGCCTGCTAGTGTCCGTGAACTAATTAACCATGGCCACAGCGTTTTTGTAGAAGCCAATGCAGGTATTGGCATCGGCTTTACAGATCAAGATTATATTGACGCTGGCGCTAGCATTGTAGCAACGGCAGAAGAAGTTTTTGCCAAGGCAGAAATGATCGTTAAAGTAAAAGAGCCACAAGCAGTTGAGCGTGCGATGTTACGCGAAGACCAGATTCTCTTTACTTACTTACACTTAGCACCTGATTTACCGCAAACTCAAGACTTAGTGAAGAGCAAAGCGGTATGTATTGCTTATGAAACGGTTACTGACGACAACGGCGGCTTACCTTTATTGGCTCCTATGTCTGAAGTTGCAGGTCGCATGTCAATTCAAGCCGGCGCCCAAGCACTTGAGAAATCAAATGCGGGTCGCGGTATGTTACTTGGCGGTGTACCTGGTGTAGAGCCAGCAAAAGTTGTGATTATTGGCGGTGGTATGGTGGGTGCTAACGCGGCGAAAATGGCTGTTGGCATGGGGGCTGACGTGGTAATTCTTGATCGCAATGTTAACGTATTGCGCAAACTTGATGATTTATTTGGCAACCAAGTTAAAGCGATTTACTCAACAGCAGATGCACTAGAAAAGCATGTCGTAGACGCAGATTTAGTGATTGGTGGCGTGTTAATTCCCGGCGCTGCTGCACCTAAGCTAGTCACCAAAGAGCACATCAAAAACATGAAGCCTGGCGCGGCGATTGTTGATGTGGCAATCGACCAAGGCGGCTGTATCGAAACGTCAACACCAACAACTCACGCTGAGCCAACTTATATTGTTGACGATGTAGTACATTACTGTGTTGCTAACATGCCGGGGGCTGTGCCACGCACATCAACCTTCGCGCTAAACAATGCAACGCTGCCTTACATCATTCAATTAGCGAACAAAGGCTACAAGCAAGCGCTTAACGACAACAAACACCTACTTAACGGTTTAAATGTGATTAACGGTCAAGTGACGGTGAAAGAAGTTGCAGAAAATTTAGGTTTTGATTTTATCGAGCCAGCAACTGCATTAGCCAACGCTTAATTTAAGTAGTCACTGGTTAAGCATTGTGCTGAAATGCTCAAAAAGCGCTCTTAATATAAGGAGCGCTTTTTTTTATTGACGAAAAGTTATTTCCCTCACTTGAATAACTTTATTAAAATCCCAATCAATAGAAACCATATTGTCGAAACGAATTTTTTGGAGATCCCATGAGCGAAGCAAGACACGTTCCTCTTCTTATTTTAGGCTCAGGCCCAGCAGGTTACACGGCAGCAGTATATGCAGCTCGCGCTAACTTAAACCCTGTGATGATCACAGGTATGCAACAAGGTGGTCAATTAACCACCACCACAGAAGTAGAAAACTGGCCAGGTGATGCAGATGATCTGACTGGCCCAGATTTAATGGTGCGCATGCAAAAGCACGCTGAAAAGTTTGATACTGAAATTATTTTTGATCACATCGAAGAAGTTGACCTTGAAACGCGCCCATTCCGCTTAAAAGGCAGCAGCGAGTACACATGTGATGCGTTAATTATTTGTACTGGCGCATCCGCACAATACTTAGGTTTGCCTTCAGAAGAAGCCTTCATGGGTAAAGGTGTTTCCGCTTGTGCAACTTGTGACGGTTTCTTCTACCGCAACCAAAAAGTGTGTGTTGTTGGTGGTGGTAACACCGCTGTTGAAGAAGCGTTGTACTTATCAAACATTGCATCAGAAGTTCACTTAATTCATCGTCGTGACACTTTCCGCTCAGAAAAAATCTTAACACAGCGTTTAATGGATAAAGTAGAAAACGGTAATATCGTTTTACACTTAGACCGCACATTAGACGAAGTTCTAGGTGACAATATGGGGGTTACCAGTGTTCGTATTAAAGATACAAACTCTGATGCCACTGAAGAGCTTGAAGTTCAAGGTGCGTTTATTGCCATTGGTCACAAGCCGAACACTGACATTTTCAAAGGTCAATTAGACATGAAAGATGGTTACCTAACCATCAACAGCGGTACAAACGGTAATGCAACGCAAACCAGTGTTGAAGGCGTATTTGCAGCAGGCGATGTTGCTGATCACATTTACCGTCAAGCGATTACCTCTGCTGGTGCTGGCTGTATGGCGGCATTAGATGCAGAGCGTTACTTAGATGCTAAGAGCTAGATGCAAAAGGCTAAACCTAAATTAGCCCTACCCTAGTCGTTCTGAACAAGTAATCCACGTATATGAGCCAAACTATTTCCTTTATTCATCCCAGTAGTTTGGCTTTTCCTCCTTTAGAGTCCGCCTTAACTGAACCCAATGGTTTACTCGCTGTTGGCGGTGACTTAACCCCGCAACGTTTAGTGCAAGCCTACAGCGAAGGGATATTCCCGTGGTTTAGTGATGGTGAGCCGATTATGTGGTGGTCACCCGACCCGCGCGCCATCATTCCCACCAGCGATATTCGCATTAACCGCAGCCTGCGCAAATTCTTGAATAAAACCCCTTATCAAGTATCAATCAACCGTGCTTTCGATCAAGTGATTGAACTATGTGCTGATGCGCCATTTCGTCATGATGAGACTTGGATCGTGCCTGAGATGATGTCAGCTTATCGTCAACTGCACTTGTTGGGACACGCCCATTCTGTTGAAGTCTGGGATCAAGAAAAGCTGGTAGGTGGTTTATACGGCGTCGCTATCAATGGATTCTTCAGTGGTGAGTCGATGTTTTACAAGGCTCCTAATGCTTCTAAAATTGCATTGGTGACGCTTGCCAAGCAGCTAGAAGCCCAAGGTATCACTTTTATTGATTGCCAAATTACCAACCCTTTCCTAGAAGACATGGGCTGTGTTGAAGTAAGTCGTAGTAAATTCATAAAGCAGAAACAAGCAATGCAAAGTGTTTCGCTTACTTGTGGTTTTTGGACGCCACGTATTGTTAGTTATTAATAGTGAGTCGTTATTAGCAATTATGGATAAGCAGTTATAATTTAGCAGAGGTATTGCTAATGATTTATGATTTTCGCTTGGGAATTAGTAAAGAGTTTCCGTGCAACTATTTACCCGGCAATCAAGAGCGCTTGTTAATTGTGGTTGATGAACTCAATGAACAAGCGAAACAATACGATTACTTAATGCACCAAGGCTTTCGTCGCAGTGGCGAGCAGGTCTATCGCCCGCATTGTAAAACTTGCCAAGCTTGCCAATCCGTTAAAGTCATGGTGCAAGCCTTTACGCCAAGTAAAAGCCAAAAACGCTTATTAAAGAAAAATCAGCATTTAACACTTGTTAAAAGCCGCCAGCCTAAAGACGCCTACTACCCGCTATTCGAGCGCTATATCAATGAGTTACATTCAGATGGTGCCATGTACCCTGCTAGCTTTGAACAATATCAGAGCTTTTTGTTTACCCATATTTGTGAGCAATATTTCATAGAGTTATACGATGGAGACAAACTGATTAGTGTCGCAGTAACCGATGAACTCCCCAGTGCGCTATCTGCTGTTTATACCTTTTACGACCCTGATTATCGCAAAAACGGCTTAGGCATCTATTCGATATTGCAGCAGATACAGGTAGCACAATCACTCGGTAAAGAGTTTCTCTATTTAGGCTATCAGATCGATGATTGCCAAAAGATGAACTACAAAAACAAGTTCTTTCCCTATCAGCGCTTATACGGTAACCAGTGGCATATTATCCCAGGCCAATCAAAATAGCGGCGAATATAAGGCGCTACGTGAAATAAATAGCCTAGGTGCTTTACTTTGTCATCACAATTGGGCATGATCTGCGCAGCTTTATATCCATGAACTTTAGAGGTTAAACGCCCAATGGCGAAAGAAGAAAATATTGAAATGCAAGGTACTGTTTTAGAAACATTACCTAACACCATGTTCCGCGTTGAGTTAGAAAACGGCCACGTTGTTACTGCACACATCTCAGGCAAAATGCGCAAAAACTACATCCGTATTTTAACTGGTGACAAAGTAACGGTTGAATTAACGCCGTACGACTTATCGAAAGGTCGCATTATTTTCCGTGCCAGATAACGTTTAAACCTTTCTTTTAAAAAGCGTTAAAGAATTATCTACAAAAAAGCCCTGATATTTCAGGGCTTTTTTGTGTTTAGAGTTACTAGCTAGTACACGAGCAGAGAATTGGCAGCTTAATGCTCTACCAATTCTTTTTTGTTGCTTTCGGTTTTGATCACTAGCTCATCTTTTTTGTTAACGGTGACTTTAACCACGCCACCGCCCACTAACTCTCCAAACAACAATTCGTTTGCTAGTGGCTTTTTGAGCTGTTCTTGAATTAAGCGCGCCATTGGCCTCGCCCCCATGTTTTTGTCATAACCGCGCTCGGCTAACCAAGACTTAGCATCTGCACTTAACTCAAGCGATACACCTTTTTCGTCGAGTAAGGCTTGCAGTTCGACAATAAACTTATCAATCACTTGATAAATAATATCGGTATCAAGGTGGTTAAACCAAACAATGTTGTCTAAGCGGTTTCTGAACTCCGGCGTAAATACGCGGTTGATTTCATCCATCGCGTCTAAACTGTGGTCTTGCTGCTTAAAACCAATCGACTTACGAGTGGTTTCGGTCACACCCGCATTAGTCGTCAGTACTAAAATCACGTTTCTAAAATCAGCCTTACGGCCATTGTTGTCAGTCAAGGTACCGTGATCCATCACTTGCAACAAAATGTTATAAACATCTTGGTGGGCTTTTTCGATTTCATCCAACAGCACAACCGCGTGTGGATGCTTGATTACCGCATCGGTTAGCAAACCACCTTGCTCATAACCGACATAGCCAGGAGGTGCACCGATTAAACGACTCACCGCATGTTTTTCCATGTACTCAGACATGTCGTAACGCAGTAATTCAACACCAAGAATTTTCGCGAGCTGTTGCGTCACTTCCGTTTTTCCGACACCCGTTGGCCCCGCAAACATAAATGAGCCAATTGGCTTACTCTCATTGCTTAGCCCCGCTCTTGACAGTCGAATAACGGAGGTGAGTTCGTCGATGGCTTTGTCTTGACCAAACACCACCAGTTTTAGGTTGCGATCAAGGTTTTGCAGGTTATCTTTTTCTGAACTAGACACAGATTTTTCTGGAATACGTGCCATTTTCGCAACTATCGACTCGATATCGTTATTGTTAATCACTTTTTTGCGCTTCGATGGCGCAACTAACTGCTGCTTGGCACCTGCTTCATCGATAATGTCGATGGCTTTATCCGGCAAAAAGCGCTCGTTAATGTATTTGTCGGCTAGCTGCGCTGCGGCTTTCAATGCTTTATGGGTATAGCGAATGCCGTGATGGCTTTCGTACTTCTCTTTCAAACCTTGTAAAATTTTAGTGGTATCGTCAACACTTGGCTCAGCGATATCAATCTTTTGGAAACGACGAGCTAGCGCGCGATCTTTTTCAAAAATACTTTGATATTCTTGGTACGTGGTAGAGCCTAAACAACGCAGTTTGCCAGATGACAACAATGGCTTAATTAAATTAGACGCGTCCATCATGCCACCCGACGCCGCACCCGCGCCAATAATGGTATGGATTTCATCAATAAATAAAATCGCGTTCGACTCTTTTTCAAGCTCTTTTAGCAGCGATTTGAAGCGTTTTTCAAAATCGCCGCGATACTTAGTACCGGCAAGTAGCGCCCCCATATCCAGTGAATAAATAGTCCCATCAACTAAAAACTCGGGTACTTTTTCACTGACAATCATGGCCGCCAAGCCTTCGGCAATAGCTGTTTTACCTACCCCAGCTTCGCCCACAAATAAGGGGTTGTTTTTGCGACGGCGACTTAACACTTGTAAAGTACGCTCTAATTCATTATCACGACCAATGAGTGGGTCGATATTACCTTTCTTCGCTTCTTCGTTTAGATTCACCGCAAAGCTTTCAACCACTCTTGGCTCTTCATCTTGCTGTTGCTCAACTTCTTCATGGCTTGCATTGTCACCATTATCAATTTTTGAGATACCGTGAGAGATAAAGTTAACGATGTCTAAGCGAGTAATATCGGATTTTTTCAGAATGTAAGCCGCTTGGGATTCCTGCTCACTAAAAATAGCAACCAGTACATTCGAGCCATTAACTTCATTTTTACCAGATGACTGCACATGGAATACCGCACGCTGCAATACCCGTTGGAAACCCAGCGTAGGCTGTGTTTCTCTGTCATCTTCACCCGCGGGAATGACAGGCGTTGTTTCACCAATAAAGTCTTCCAGATGCTTGCGCAGCTTTGACATATCCGCGCCACAGGCTTTAAGTGCTTCAACCGCGGAAGGGTTATCAAGCAAAGCTAATAATAAATGCTCTACCGTCATAAATTCATGGCGAGAATCCTTAGCTTGACGGAAGGCTAAGTTTAACGAAATTTCTAAATCTTTATTCAGCATAGATACTCCAGCTTACTTAAATCTTGCACTGTTACGCTTTTTCCATTGAACATTGCAATGGATGTTGATTTTCTGCAGCGTATCGAACAACTTGGTCTACTTTAGTTTCTGCTATCTCAGCAGAGTATGTGCCACATCGAGCTTTACCTTTGTAATGAATCGTTAGCATGATTTCGGTAGCCTTTTCAGAATCCATATTAAAAAACCTACGTAAAACTTCAACCACAAAGTCCATCGGCGTGTAGTCATCGTTTAGCAGAACGACGTGATAACGAGGGGGTTCCTCAACTCGTTCCTTTGTTAACTCCTCAGTGCCTTGTTGTGATTCGGTTAATTCTTTCCAGTTACTCATAAATCTATATTAGTCTCTACGCGTTAATTTTGCTGAACCTTTTTACGAAAAATAGGTTATTAGAAATTTGTAAAAAATACTGTAAATATCTTGACTATTTTGCCACATATTCTACGATTTACAGGTGGCTATTTTTTGGCCGCTGCGTTTATACGCATATGTTATGGGAAGCATACCTAAATTATACCGCAGGATATAGAAGGAAGTAGAAGTATGGCTCACGGTACGGTTAAATGGTTTAACAACGCAAAAGGGTTTGGTTTTATTCGCCCTGATGATGGTGGAGAAGACATATTTGCTCATTACTCTACTATTCAAATGGAAGGATACCGAACGCTGAAAGCGGGTCAAGATGTAAATTACGAACTAAATGAAGGCCCTAAAGGTCATCACGCGGCAAGTATAGTACCTATCGAACCTGAAGCGGAAAATTGATTTATTGCATAAATCAGTAGCGCTAATAAAAAAACACAGCTTATGCTGTGTTTTTTAATGTCTTTCTTTACATGCCGACGTATCGCTAAAGCTCAAGTAAAGATGTACAAGAGCCGCTGCTGAAAGGTATTCGTTAAAAAATAAGTTAGCGCAGCAGCAATGCCAGACTAACCCAGATGTTTGATAATTTCGTCACCAAATTCTGAACAAGACACTAGCGTTGCGCCTTCCATTAAACGCTCGAAGTCATAAGTGACGGTTTTCGCACCGATTGCACCAGACATGCCTTTAAGCATTAAGTCAGCCGCTTCTGACCACCCCATATGACGTAACATCATTTCAGCAGACAAAATCACAGAGCCTGGGTTAACTTTATTCAGGCCTGCGTATTTAGGAGCTGTACCGTGCGTTGCTTCAAAAATTGCCACTTCATCACTAATATTTGCCCCTGGTGCAATACCAATACCGCCAACTTGCGCCGCTAACGCATCTGATATGTAATCGCCATTTAAGTTCAGTGTAGCAATAACACTGTACTCTTCTGGACGCAGCAAAATTTGCTGCAGCATGGCATCGGCAATAACATCTTTAATAATGATCTCTTTACCGTTGTTTGGGTTTTTCATAGACAACCACGGGCCGCCATCAAGCAATTCTGCACCAAATTCATCGTGTGCTAGTTGATAGCCCCATTCTTTGAATGCGCCTTCGGTGTACTTCATGATGTTACCTTTGTGTACTAAGGTTACCGAGTCGCGATCATTGTCAATGGCATATTGAATAGCTTTGCGCACTAAGCGCTGCGTACCTTCTTTAGAAACAGGCTTGATACCAATACCACAATCTTGAGTAAAGCGGATTGACGATACCCCCATTTCTTGGGTCAAGAAGTTAATCATTTTTTCGGCTTGTTCAGTACCCGCTTTATATTCGATACCTGCGTAGATATCTTCGGAGTTCTCACGGAAAATAACCATGTCGACTGCTTCTGGGTGCTTAACTGGGCTAGGGACGCCCGTAAACCATTGCACCGGGCGCTGACAAACATATAAATCTAATACTTGACGAAGCGCAACGTTGAGCGAGCGGATGCCACCGCCGACAGGCGTTGTTAACGGCCCCTTGATACCTACGCGATACTCGCGAAACATGGCAAGCGTTTCTTCTGGTAACCAAGTTTCAGAATCATAAACTTCGGTCGCTTTCTCACCAGCGTATACTTCCATCCAGCTTATCTTTTTCTCGCCTTTATAGGCGATATCTACCGCGGCATCGACAACCTTGCGCATGGTTGGCGTGACATCAATGCCAATACCGTCACCTTCGATAAAAGGAATAATTGGATTATTCGGTACTGTTAATCGACCGTTTTCGATGGTAATTTTTTGCCCGTCTGCTGGAATTGTTATTTGCGAAGACATAAGGCTCTCCCCTGAAATGCTGAGTTATTATCACTAGGTACGCTGACCACAGGTGTAACCTAAACGAAAAAGAGTAATGACACTAATTTTTCAAAATCGATAGCCAATATAAATGTGATGAATAAGTAAAAAACTACATTCCATCTGCTTTTAATAATGACCAAAACGCCTTAGGTTCACTCTAAGAATAACTACCCATCTAGAATAAACCAAGCAAAAAACTCTGTTATTTGAGAATTATTTAGCGAGCTTTTGGCTTTGCTAAATAATTATCGACAATGGTTTTAGCAATCGCCATACTAGCGGTTTCGTTTGGGTGAAATCCGTCTGCCGTGAAGTGACTTGGCTTGGGAATTAATTGATAGTTGACTACGGTAAATTGCTGCGATGCGCGCTTTTGTAATTCACTCGTTACTGCATTTAAACGACTGCTGCGAAAGCCTAACACGTCCGCAAGCGGTTTTTTTAAGAGCGGGAAGCGCTCTAACGGTGGAATAGCGAGCAGTAAGATTTGTTGCGGCCGAAATTTGTGTTCAATTAACGACATCAGTTCCATAAGTTGCATTGACCATTTACCGCTCGACTTAAAGCTTTTTGCATCATTAACACCAATAGAAATGATGACATAATCATATGCTTCTGTTTGCTGACGCTTCATTGCGGCTTGCAGTTGCTCAATTTTATCACCGGATTTAGCCAATACAGACAGTTTAACATCGACTTGATGCCGTTCACTTAGCTGGCTGGCAATATGACCTGCCAATGCATCTTTTAGTGCCCCTATACCAACACCTGCGGCGACCGAATCTCCTATCACGGCAACGTTTAGCACTTGCTTTTTACCAGCAACAACTGGCGGCTCTACCACAAAGCAACGTTCGCCAGATGCTTCTGGCAAGCGAGTTGCTATTCGTTTGGTATGTATGCCTTGCAATACCCATACTGGAGCGCTGAGCAGCGTATAGGTGTACTGAAAAAGCCTAGCGTTAATCATCAAATAAAGTCAGAGTTTTTTAGTTTAAAATAGAGCTAGTTAATTTTACTGGTCAACACTTTTATGCCCATGAGCAACATAGCACCACCTAGCACTCTGTCTAGCCAGTGGCCAAATTGTTGAAACCGATTGTTTATTTTAGGTCGACTTAACAGCATGACGACAGTGGCAAACCATGCAAACTGCAATATCATCATCCATACGCCATAAATAGCGAGCTGATACAGTGGCATATCGGGTGATAGCACCATAGTAAACAAGGCAACAAAATAAATAGGTGCTTTGGGGTTTAACGCATTACATAAAAAGCCTTTCGCTAACGTTCTGCGAGAAGCGAGCTGTTCCACAGTATCAGGTGACTTACGCGCAATGCTATCTTCGCTTGCGCTATTGGAATTATTTAAGCGCTCCAACTTTTTAGCTTTTAAACCCTGAATACCAAGGTAAATCAGGTAACTCCCACCCACTAACTTTATACCCCACAAAATGGTTTCTGAACTGGCGATAATCGCGGCTAACCCTAGTGATGAATACACAATATGCACCGCTAGCCCTAATGCAATGCCCAAGCTACATAACAGACCAGTTTTCTTTCCATGTAAAAGCGTTTGCTGTGAGACCAGCACAAAGTCAGGACCAGGTGATGCTGCTGCAAGTAAGTGTATGGTCGTGATCAGTAATAAGCCTTCAGACAGCTCCATGCTTCTTCCTTGTTTATCTCGTTCACAAGCGAGTTAATTCAAGCTTTGTCATACGTCTTTTGATTTACTTATGTTTATTATGTGATGTCAACCCCTGTTAACTCAGAACTACACATTTTCAAAATAAACCATCGTGAATTCAAACACTGAGCTTTACTGTAGGCGAAAAAAAGCCCGCAGCTGCGGGCTTAATTATGTGAATTTTATACTTGCTAACTTGACGTTATAGCAGCGTAGATAAAATCGTATTTAGTGTGTCACTTGGACGCATGGCTGTTGAGGCTTGTGCTTCATCAGGGAAGTAGTAACCACCAATATCCATTGCAACGCCTTGTGCATCGTTTAATTCAGCAACAATCTTCTCTTCTTGCTTAGTTAACGCCTGCGCAACTGGGCCAAATGCCTGTGCTAACTCAGCATCTTTGTCTTGTGCAGCCAATGCTTCTGCCCAGTAAGTTGCTAGGTAGAAGTGAGAGCCACGGTTATCTAGCTCGTTAACACGACGCGATGGCGACTTGTTCTCTTGCAAGAATTTCGCTGTTGCCGCATCTAAAGTATCCGCTAGTACTTGTGCTTTAGCGTTACCGGCAAAGTTTGCTAAGTGCTCTAAAGAAGCCGCTAGCGCTAAGAATTCACCTAAAGAATCCCAACGTAAGTGGTTTTCTTTTTCAAACTGTTGAACGTGCTTAGGTGCTGAACCACCAGCGCCCGTTTCAAATAGTCCACCACCGTTCATCAGCGGTACAATTGATAGCATTTTCGCTGACGTACCTAACTCTAAAATTGGGAACAAGTCAGTTAAGTAATCGCGTAACACGTTACCCGTCACAGAAATCGTATCTTCGCCTTTTTTCATGCGCTCTAGTGAGAACTGACAAGCATCAACTGGTGCAAGAATACGAATATCCAAACCATCAGTGTCGTGCTCTGGCAAGTACTGGTTTACTTTTTTGATTAACTCAGCATCGTGTGCACGGTTTTCGTCTAACCAGAATACTGCAGGCATGCCTGATAAACGTGAACGATTAACCGCTAGTTTTACCCAATCTTGAATTGGTGCGTCTTTCGCCTGACACATACGGAAAATATCACCCGCTTCCACTGCTTGCTCAAGTAATACTTGACCAGCAGCATCAACTACGCGAATGGTACCGTTTGCTGCAGCCGTGAATGTTTTGTCGTGTGAGCCGTACTCTTCCGCTTTTTTCGCCATTAGGCCAACATTTGGTACGGTACCCATAGTCGTTGGATCGAATGCACCGTTTTCACGACAAAAATCAACAACTGCTTGGTATACACCCGCATAGTTACGATCTGGAATCGTAAACTTAGTGTCTTTTTGCTTACCGTCTGGACCCCACATTTGGCCAGATGCACGAAGCGCTGCCGGCATAGACGCATCGATAATAATATCGCTTGGTACGTGTAAGTTAGTAATACCGCGATCTGAATCAACCATCGCCATTGGTGGGCGAGTTTCGTAAACCGCTTGTAAGTCAGCTTCAATTTCAGCTTGCTTTTCAGCAGGTAAACGACCGATTTTCGCGTAAACATCGCCAATACCGTTGTTAGCATCAACACCTAATTGGTCAAATACCGCAGCGTGCTTTTCAAACACGGCTTTGTAGTAAACTTTTACACAGTGACCGAAGATGATTGGGTCTGATACTTTCATCATGGTTGCTTTCATGTGCAACGAGAAAAGTACATCTTCTTCTTTCGCTTTTTCGATTTCTTGTTCAAAGAAAGCAACGAGTGCTTTAGCGTTCATGACTGACGCGTCAATCACTTCTTTGTCTTCAAGGGCAATATGCTCTTTTAACAAAGTCACATCACCATTTTCAGCGACGAATTCGATATTCGCGTGTGTTTCACCTGCGATAGTAGTCGATTTTTCACTACCGTAGAAATCACCTGCATCCATGTGTGCAACGTGTGATTTTGACTCGCTTGACCAAGCGCCCATCGAGTGTGGGTTGTTCTTTGCGTATTGTTTTACTGAGCCCGGTGCACGGCGATCAGAGTTACCTTCGCGAAGTACAGGGTTAACAGCTGAGCCTAATACTTTTGCGTAAGTCAGTTTGATTGACTCTTCCGCTTCACTTTGTGGCTCTTCTGGGTAATCAGGTAAGTTATAACCTTTCGCTTGTAGCTCTTTAATCGTTGCTTGTAATTGCGGAATTGACGCACTGATATTTGGTAGCTTAATAATATTGGCTTCTGGTGTTTTCGCTAATTCACCTAATTCTGCCAGAGCATCGCCAATGCGTTGCTCTGCCGTTAAGTACTTAGGAAAATTAGCAATTACACGACCAGCTAACGAGATATCACGAGTTTCGACATCGATGCCTGAAGACGCCGTATAAGCTTTAATAATAGGTAGTAACGATTGAGTCGCCAGTGCTGGCGCTTCATCAGTAATGGTGTAAATGATCTTTGATGTATCTTTACTCATTGATAATCCTAGTTTCGTTAAGAACGTGCCACTAAGCTCGTGACAAACTCAGCAACAAAAATTTTTTCGATGGCGCATATTACTTAAAAACAAACTACTTTAAAATAGCAAGCACCGAACCAAGTATTAATTTTATAAGGCAAGAAACGTTGACACGCCTCAACACACACGCCAGAACAAGGGCTAAAGGTCAGTTTTCGAACAAGAATAGACCAACGAATAAAAAACCAGAAATTAATGAACAAAATCGAAAAGTTGTGTTATTTAACAAGCCCTTTGATGTGCTTTGCCAATTTACCGATGATCAGCACCGCCAAACGCTGAAAGACTTTATCCCTATTCCAGAGGTATACGCAGCTGGCCGGCTTGATAAAGACAGTGAAGGCTTATTGTTACTGACTAATGATGGCAAGCTACAACATAAAATTGCGAGCCCGAAATTTAAAGCGCCGAAAACCTACTGGGTACAAGTGGAAGGTGTGCCAAGTGACGATAAGCTAAAAGCACTTCGCCAAGGCGTGGTGCTAAACGATGGTCCAACTAAGCCTGCGAAAGTAAAAATTATTTCAGCGCCAAACGTCTGGCCGCGTAACCCACCAATTCGCGAGCGCAAGAATATCCCGACCACTTGGCTGGAAATTGTTATCACCGAAGGTCGAAATCGCCAAGTTCGACGTATGACCGCTCATATTGGTCATCCTACATTGCGGTTGATTCGTTACGCTATCGGTGAATGGACATTAGACAATATCGCCAATGGTGAATTTGTCTTGGTCAAATCAGCACAATCACAGAGCCATATCGATAAATTTAAACGTCAAGATGCAGAGCATCCGCCTGCCAGCAAACGTGATGATAGTCGTTGCCGCAGTAGCGCCAAGGTCAAAAAGCCAAACAACACTAAGCTTCATCTAGCGAAAAAACCTAAGAACATCAATAAAAACAATAACAAAGCGAGAACTTAATGCAAGATCACGGTGCTACCCAATTCAAACCCAATACAACAATTGCCGCTATTGTGCATTACCAAGGTAAATTTCTCTTAGTCGAGGAAGAAGAAAACGGCGCTACGGTTTTCAATCAGCCTGCTGGCCATTTGGAAGCAAACGAAAGCCTTATCGCTGGTGCAAATCGTGAATTATTGGAAGAAACGGGGCTAGTTGGCGAGCCTGCTTATGCTTCTGGCATTTACTACTTTCATCGCTCTGAGTTAAATCTTTATTTTTTACGCTTTTGCTTTGTCTACGAGTTAAGCAATTTAGCCCAAATCGATTCGGATAAAGAAGACAGTAAGTGGCCTGTCTGCCAGCCACAGGATAGCGATATCATCGCTTGCCACTGGTTTACCCTAGAAGAAATTAAAGCGATAAAAAATCAGCTTCGTAGTCTTATGGTACTTGAATGTATTGAAGACTATTTAGCTGGGCATAAGATATCGCTATCTATGCTAAAAACTAACCTATAAAACTGAATGGAGGCGACTTGTGGCCTCTATGCTATAAAAAATCCCTATGCTATAATTCGGCGCCTTTTTTCTATCGTGGTCAATTAATTAATGTCATCTATTGCAACTTCATCATTAGCCATCGCACCAAATACAAAGGCGCCACAAGACACGCGCGTTATTGTTGGTATGTCTGGCGGAGTCGATTCATCTGTATCAGCCTACTTGCTTCAGCAGCAAGGCTATCAGGTTGAAGGCTTATTTATGAAGAACTGGGAAGAAGACGACAACGACGAATACTGCGCCGCAGAAGAAGATCTAAAAGATGCACAAGCCGTGTGTGACAAGCTTGGCATCAAGTTACACACCATCAATTTCGCCACTGAGTACTGGGACAACGTATTTGAATACTTCCTTGCTGAATACAAAGCAGGTCGTACACCTAACCCAGACATCATGTGTAACAAAGAAATTAAGTTTAAAGCCTTTTTAGAGTTTGCTTGTGAAGACTTAGGCGCTGATTACATCGCCACAGGTCACTACGTGCAGCGCGAATATCGCGAAGACGCGAGCGGTGAAGGCAAATGGCATATGATCCGCGGTTTAGACAACAACAAAGATCAAAGCTACTTCCTTTACACATTAAGCCATAAGCAGGTAGGCCAAACGCTATTCCCTGTGGGTCATATCGAAAAGCCAGAAGTACGCGCTATCGCCGAAGAGGCTGATTTAATTACTCACAACAAAAAAGACAGCACGGGTATTTGTTTTATTGGCGAGCGCAAGTTTAAAGATTTCTTGCAAAAATTCTTACCAGCTCAGCCGGGTAAAATTGAATCTGCCGAAGGTGAAGTGATTGGCGATCACGATGGTTTAATGTACCACACGCTAGGTCAACGCAAAGGCTTACGCATTGGCGGTATGGCCAATGCCGGTGATGAGCCTTGGTATGTGGTCGACAAAGATTTAAAACGCAACGTACTGATTGTGGGTCAAGGTCATAACCACCCTCGCCTATTTTCAAAAGGCTTAATTGCGAATCAATTACATTGGGTAGATCGCAACGCGATCACAGCGCCATTTAAATGCACAGTCAAAACCCGTTACCGCCAGCAAGATGTAATCTGCACAGTAACGCCACTTGAAAATGATGAATATGAAATTTTATTCGATGAGCAACAAAGCTCAGTAACACCGGGCCAATCAGTGGTGTTTTACCAAGACGAAGTGTGCTTAGGTGGCGGCATAATTAATACACTAATTCGATAAGCGGTATGAGAGATCAAACTATCACTTTTGCGGCTATCTGCCAGATAGCCAGCATGGTACAAAAGCTTGCTCGTCAAGGGGAAATTGACGAGCAACAACTCGGCATGATGCTAAGCGGTATTACCAATACCTCGCCTGAAAATACACTAGCGGTATATGGCGGTAACTTGGCCAACATCAAACCGGGGTTACAGGTATTAGTCAGCCACCTTGGCGATCAAACGAAGCAAAAAGACCCAGAATTAACCCGCTATATCGTTAGCTTGTTAAATCTAGAGCGCCGTTTAACTAAAAATCGCAAGCAACTTGGCGTGTTGGGCGAACGCATTGACCAAGCCAAGCGTCAAAGTGGCCACTACGACGTAGACAGCAATACCTTACTAAACAGCTTTGCCAGCATTTATAGCGATATTATTAGCCCGCTCGGTGCGCGCATTCAGGTAGCAGGTGAACCTGCTATATTAAAGCAAGAAAGCAATCAGCATAAAATCAGAGCACTATTATTAGCTGGTATTCGTAGCGCCGTTTTATGGCGACAAGTTGGCGGCAAACGCCGCAATATTTTGTTTTCACGCACGAAAATACTGGCACAAGCAGAGCAATTATTAGGCGAAATTTACTAGGCACGTATGTTCATTTACTAGAATAAATTTCGCCAAGAAAAGTTTTTAACGTTCACACTTAATTAATAACAAACCAAAACATTTGTTGTAGGAAAAAACTATGGAACTTTCAGCATTAACAGCAATTTCACCGGTTGATGGTCGTTACGGCAGCAAAACCAAAGCCTTACGCCCTATATTCAGTGAATTTGGCCTAATCAAATACCGCGTTACCGTCGAAGTACGTTGGTTACAAAAGTTAGCAGCCACTGCTGACATCACGGAAGTTCCTGCATTTTCCGACGAAGCAAATGCAGTACTTGACACCATCGTTGCTAATTTCAGCGAACAAGATGCGCTACGCGTTAAAACCATTGAAGCAACCACCAACCACGATGTAAAAGCAGTTGAATACTTCTTAAAAGAAAAAATTGCTGATAATGCTGAGCTAAACGCGGTAACTGAGTTCATTCACTTTGCCTGTACTTCAGAAGACATCAACAACCTTTCACACGCGTTAATGCTTAAAGAGTGTCGTGAGCAAGTATTATTACCTGTTGTAGATGAAATCTTAGCGGCGGTTAAAGCATTAGCAGTAGAATACAAAACGATTCCTATGATGGCGCGCACGCACGGTCAACCTGCGTCACCTACCACCATGGGTAAAGAAATGGCGAATGTTTACATTCGTTTAAAACGCCAACGTGAACAAATTGCTCAAGTTGAGTTATTAGGTAAAATCAACGGTGCTGTCGGTAACTACAATGCTCACCTTTCTGCCTACCCTAACCTTGATTGGCACAACTTCTCAAATGAGTTTGTCACGTCATTAGGCGTTACTTGGAATGCTTTTACGACCCAAATTGAGCCGCACGATTACATTGCAGAATTATTTGATGCAGTAGCACGTTTTAACACGATTTTGATCGACTTCGATCGCGATATTTGGGCCTACATTGCACTGGGTCACTTCAAGCAAAAAACCGTTGCAGGTGAAATTGGCTCTTCAACTATGCCGCACAAAGTTAACCCAATCGACTTTGAAAACTCGGAAGGTAACTTAGGTATTGCTAATGCCTTATTTGCTCACCTTGCTCAGAAACTTCCAGTTTCTCGCTGGCAACGTGACTTAACTGACTCTACTGTACTTCGTAACTTAGGTGTTGGTTTTGGCCACGCACTAATTGCATACGCAGCAACACTAAAAGGCATCAGCAAGTTAGAAGTAAATGAAAAATCATTAGCGGATGAGCTTGATCAAAACTGGGAGCTTTTAGCTGAGCCAATTCAAACGGTAATGCGTCGTTACGGTATTGAAAAGCCATACGAGAAACTAAAAGAACTAACTCGTGGTAAGCGTGTAAATGCTCAAGTAATGCGCGAATTCGTTGCAAACTTAGATATGCCAGAAGCAGCTAAAGCAGAGCTTGCTGAGCTAACACCAGCAACTTATATTGGCCGCGCTGTTGCCTTTATTGACGAATTATAGCTGATGACTGTTAGCCAATAGGCTATGGTCAGAAATTGCTAACAGAAATTAAAAGATACAAAAAGAAGGCTTAGGTCTTCTTTTTTATTTGTCCCACTAGATAACGGATATGGGGCAACAGACTAGAAACCAGAGACAAAGAATATGTACACCATTAATTGGGGCGACTTAACCCCTGAATTATTTCTTGCCGAATATTGGCAAAAAAAACCACTACTTATTAAAGGTGGTTTTCAAGCCTTCCAAGATCCAATTTCAGCCGATGAACTAGCCGGCCTTGCGATGGAGCAAGAGCTTGAATCACGTATTATCGCCAACGATGGTTCAGAGAATGGCGCACAGACTAACTGGCAAGTTAAGCACGGGCCATTTGAAGGTTTCAGTGAGTTCGGTGAAGAAAACTGGACACTGCTTGTCCAAGCGGTAAACAACTGGTCAGAAACTACTGCTCAGATGCTCGAACCATTTAAGTTTCTGCCAAGCTGGCGTATCGATGATGTGATGGTAAGTTTTTCAACGCCAGGTGGCGGTGTTGGCCCGCATTTAGATCAATACGATGTGTTTATCACGCAAGGTGAAGGTAAAAGACGCTGGCAAGTGGGTTTGCCGGATGATTCATTAGCACAGTTATTGCCTCATGAAGACTTAAAGCAAGTATCACCGTTTAAGCCAGTAATTGACGCTATAACTGAGCCTGGCGATATTTTATATATTCCACCGAATCACCCACATGACGGTGTTTCCATTGATAATTCATTGAACTACTCCGTAGGCTTTCAAGCGCCGAATGGCCAAGATATGATTTCAGCCCTAGCGGATGCAGTCATTGATAAGCAATTAGCCGAGCATAGGTTTAATGATCCAGAGCGTACAGTCACCAATCAGCCAGAGTTACTTGCCACGGAAGATGTTAAGAAATTGCGGCAATTTATGTTAGCGCAAACAGGTGATCTCGATTTATTTAGCGATATGATTGCCACCTTTACGACACGCAGTCATCACGCACTGGAAGTGCTGATCCCAATGGAGCCATTTACTGAAGAAGCCGTAAAAGATTACCTTGCAGACCCAGAGATCTTTGTTCGCCCTGTATTAGGTGTAAAAGCGCTGATCAATGAGCAAAATGGTGATTTGTATATTAACGGTGATCGGATTTCATTAATCGAGCAAACACGTGATTTGGGTCAGTTATTAGCAAAAAATGTCGCTTTGACCACAACACAGCTGAAAAGTTTCACCAACTGTTTGAATAACACCCAAATGTTAACTAAAGTGTTAAATATGGGGTACTGGTATATCGATTAATCGAATGCAATACAGTGTATGTCGAGTTCCTTGGGAGCATGCCGCTCCCTTGCTGAAAACTGTTCGAGAGCGCGTGTTTATTTGTGAACACCGCATACCTAAGCATGTCGAATTTGATCGCAAAGACAGGCAAGCCATTCATATGTTAGTGTGCGACGATCTTAGTCAAGAACCCGTTGCCACTGGCAGAATTCTCCTCACTGGTGAAATTGGTCGCATCGCGGTCATCAAAGAGCACCGTAAACAACAACTCGATAAACTGGTACTGGCTGGTTTACTCAAAGTGGCCAAAGATCTCGACCTGAAAGAAGTGTTTATTCACAGCCCGTTAGATGCTGTCGAATACTTTATAAAACACGACTTTTGCCCCGTTGGCGCAGTATTTATGGAAGCTGGCTTACCTAAGCAGCAAATGGCCTGCGCGACTATGGATGCGGCCGTTAAAAAGTGCTACCTCAGTCACTGACGGAATAACGAATTCATGGCTTACAAAGCCGCTAAATATTGCCTAAAATTTCATACCAATTCTCGCGTAAAGCACATATTTTCTGAGCGGTAAATTTTTGTATTCAATTTTTAACACCTATTTCGCCATTAATTATTCACAACATATAGCATGACGTTTACGTAAGTGATAATGTTCGCGACACTTTCGTTATTACAAGTGTGTTAAGCAACAAGCTTACGCCTTGATTTCATGGAGAAATAAAGTGGCCTTTTTCGATTTAGTAGACTTTGACGATCACGAACAAGTCGTATTTTGCAGTGACGAGAAAAGCGGTTTAAAAGCAATTATCGCCGTTCACAGCACAGCCCTTGGAGCCGCCGTAGGTGGCTGTCGCATGTGGGATTATGCCACTGACGAAGAAGCACTCGTTGATGTGTTGCGTTTATCAAAAGGCATGACTTATAAAAACGCCATGGCTGGCCTTGCCATGGGCGGTGGTAAGTCCGTGATTATCGGTGATGCCAGCAACATTAAATCAGAAGCCTTGTTTAAAGCCTTTGGCCGAGCACTTAATGGCTTAGCTGGCCGATACATCAGTGCTGAAGACGTTAATATCACCACAAGTGATATCGCTATTGCTAATACGGAAACAGAATTTGTTGCCGGCGTCGAAGGCAAAAGTGGCAACCCAGCGCCATTTACCGCATTAGGTACATTTTTAGGCTTAAAAGCCGCGGTAAAACACAAATTCAAACGCGATGATTTAACAGGCCTAACCGTTGCCGTACAGGGCTTAGGTAGCGTAGGTTATTACCTGTGCGAGCATTTACACAAAGCAGGCGCCAAACTGATTGTTACCGACATTAATCAAAGCGCAATGGATAAAGCGCAAGCTGAATTTAACGCGCAAGTGGTTGGCTTAAACGATATTTACGATGTCGATTGTGATATTTACGCGCCATGTGCGCTCGGCGCAACCATTAACGACACCACCATTGATCGTATTAAGGCAAAAATCATCGGCGGCTGCGCGAACAACCAGTTAGCGGCACCAAAACACGATCAAGCTCTGGTAGATCGCGGCATTTTATATGCACCAGATTATGTCATTAACGCTGGCGGCATTATTAATATCTCGTTTGAAGCTGATTACTGCCCAGACAAAGCCACGAAGAAAGTGGAAGAGATCTACGATACTTTGCTGGATGTATTCACCAAAGCAGAAACCAGCGAAAAGCCAACCGGTATGATTGCCGATGAGATTGCTCGCCAGATAATCGCCAAAGGCGGCAAATAGTTATCACTAAAGGTGGTAAGTAGCTATCGCACAAGGCAAAAAGTAATTATCACCAAAGGAATAGAATAACTCCTCTCCCATAGTCTCACTAATCACCCTTCGCGTTATAGAAGGGTGGTTTTGACGCTTTCTGAATCTAGCTTATCGCTCACAATATCTCGAAACATAAGCATATCCCCTACTCTTTTTGAAGCGCCTTTGTAAAAGCCAACTTCTTCAATGAAATTTCTTGGGTTGTTGAAAGTACCAAAGATAATGTCAATTATTGGTAAGTCTGAATAGTTGTAAGCATGAACGCCACGACGATGATGAACAGAATGACTCTCTGGCCGCTGAATAAAATAACCTAGCCACTGAGGCGTTTTAATATTGGTATGTTGAAAAACAACTAAAAACATTGTGATAAACAAAAACCAAGTGATTGCTTCAGGTGATAGCCCTACGCCAACCGTTAACGCAAAACTGCCCACTAAAGTGAAACCTATCATGTCTAATGGGCTAAAATAAAACGCGCCAAACGTATCTACACGCTCTGCACTGTGATGCATCTGATGAAAGACACGCCAAAGTACTCGCGACTTATGCATACCTCTGTGCCAAAGGTAAATTAAAAGCTCAAAAACAAGCAGTGCAAGAAGAATTGAGATAATCGGATGCACGGACTCTAAACTAACAATCTGATAATAAGCTAAATAGGGATCCCACAACAAGGGCAGATAAGTTGCGAGATACAAGTAAAGTATGAAAAATCCTGCAGTTTTGATGTGCCAGCCCGGAACCCTAGCTAGCTGACGAGCAGGCCACAACACTTCTACCGTAATAAGCACCGCATAAATAATGAGTTGACCTATAGTTACAGGGTCAATTAACACTTCTAGTGGTGTTGGCATTGTCGCTCTCCTTTATTGCGTTTATTGCATCTATTTGCGTTTATTTTCATAAAAGGAGTTTGCGATGAAATCGCTTAGCAAACATAAGATCTCGGTAATATTTTGCTAACGATTAGCTAATATGACTGGAATACAGGGAAATCTAATGAAATATAGGTTCAATGACATTGAAGTTGACGCCACGCATTTCGTTATCAAAGTACGTGGTCAACAACAACCTATTGAGCCAAAAGTTTTTGATTTGCTGTTGTACTTACTAAGAAATCGTGATCGTTTGATATCTAGAGATGAACTGTTTGAGAAGGTTTGGCATGGTCGAATCGTTTCAGACACCAGCTTGAGCAACCATATTAAAAATATTCGAAAGCTAGTTAATGATGACGCAGAACGTCAATCTGTGATCAAAACTGTTCGCTCACGTGGTTATCAATTTATTTGCCCTGTCAATGAAATCAAAGTAGAGAAGCAAGAATCTAAGCCAAGTGCCCAAATGAGCTTTCTGTACACACTACTATTTTCACTAAGCAATAAGAAAAGACTGCTAACTTTCCTAGTTCTGTTAGGTCTCGTATTTTTGATAAATTGGGGCGCTAACTTTTATACCGATCGCGATAGCAGGCCCTATATTCTTGTTGTGCCTTTTTCAGTTTCGGGTGACATCCCCAATCATTTATCCCCATTTGCTGATCAAATTACGCGAGAAATAATTCAATCGCTTAGAAAAATTTCCGGTTTAAAGGTTGTGCCGCCACCGTCATCTTTTGCCTTCAAGGCTAATAAGACTCGCGATTTTATTAGTCAACGGCTTCCCAATATTGACTACGTGCTAGACGGAATAGTAGCTGTTGATAAATCAGGTACGATTCAAATCAATACAGAGCTTGAGCATTTAAACCGAGGCAATGTTATCTGGGATGGCAGCTATCAATTAACGTTGGTTAAACTCAACAGTTTTCAGCTACAAGAAGCAGTTGCAACGGCGGTATCCTCTTCGCTTAAGGTGTTGATGAATGAATCTGAAAAAGCTCAGTTAGCTGAACTTCCCACCACGAGTACCGACGCTTATAAACTTTATGTTGAAGGCCAATACCTGTTTTCAAAGATGACTCATAAAGCGATGATTAAATCGATAGAATATTTTTCTCAAGCAATTGCCTTAGACGCAGCTTTTGAAGCCGCATATCTCGCCAAGTCTAATGCTTATCGAGCGATCATGACACTGTACGAAAAACCCAAAGATGTTTTGCCTCATGTCGTTACATCTACCGTAGAGCTTTTGAAAATTAGCCCTGATTCAGCCATTGCCCGCTCTTCACTTGGTCTTGCTTATGTGCATACTTGGCTTTGGGCAGAGGCATGGAAAGTACTAACGGAAGCTAAACTTCGTCGTCAAGACATAATGCTAACCGAACTTGGCTTTGCTTTATATTTTTCGGCACTTGGTGAAGTAAAGCTAACAAAACAGTCGCTGGCAAAAGCAGATGCTCTTGACCCATTAAATGAAGAACTGGCTGAATGGGGAGCATGGTCGCTAATGATGCTTGGCGAACTCGAGGAAGCCATTAATTGGGGCGAAGAAAAAATGAAACTACACCCTAATAAGCCCTCACCAAAACTTAGCCAAGCAGTTGCTTTGTATATCAACGGAAATTACCAACAAAGCATCATACTTGCGCAAAAAGGCGTGAAACTAAGCAATCGTTCGCCATTGTCACTGGTTTTCTTGGCACAGTCTTTTGCTGCCATGGGTGACGAGCAACGTGCTTTGTCCTTGTTAACCGAAGCAAATCAAAGTAAAGCCTATGTTTGCCCCTATGAGTCGGCCATTGTTTACATACAACTTGAACAACTCGACAAAGCATTTGAGCTACTACAAGAAGCTGTTGAGTATCGTTCAAATTGCCTCGTTTTTATACGTAATGATCCACGCTTAGCGTCTGTGAGAAGCGACTCTAGATATCTTACGTTACTTGATAAAGTCGGATTAAGTGACATAGTAATAAAAAATTACCCCAGAGGATAATCAGACAAGGGCAATAATATGTTTGAAAAAGTCATCAATTTTTGGTTTCAAGAACTAGCCCCAAAACAGTGGTGGCAAAAAGACGAAGAACTTGATGCCACAATTGCAAAGCGTTTTGCAGGGTTGCACAAACAAGCGAGTGCCGGCGAATTATTTGCTTGGCGAGATAACGCCGAAGGCGCTCTAGCAGAAGTGATTGTACTCGATCAGTTTTCTCGCAATATCTATCGCGATACCCCACAAGCGTTTGCCTGTGATAATTTGGCTTTAGCGCTTGCACAATATGCCGTAGAAAAACGCTTCGATAATGAACTTACGGCTAAACAACGAAGCTTTTTATATATGCCATTTATGCACAGTGAATCTCAGCTTATCCACCAAGAAGCATTAAAGCTATACACCGCTTTAGGCAACGAAAATAATTTAAAATTTGAGCAGCAACACAAAGCAATTATCGACCGCTTTGGTCGCTATCCACATCGAAATAAAATACTGGGCCGAGCATCTACACTGGAAGAAATTGAGTTTCTTACCCAGCCTAATAGTAGTTTTTAATGTTGTTTAAGCTTTGCCTGCCAAGCGCTCAAAGCCTTTTGCAAGATCCTCTATCAGATCGTCAACATCTTCCAAACCAACATGTAAACGAACTAACGGCCCTTGATATTGCCAATCGGTGGCTGTACGCATTGCACCAACATTTTGTACCGCTAGAATCAAGCTTTCAAAGCCGCCCCATGAATAGCCCATTTTAAAATGGTGCATACCGTCCAAAAAAGCGGTGACATCCTTGGCAAATTCAGGTTTAACCACAAAAGAAAACAGGCCATTACTGCCTAAAAAGTCTCGTTTAAATTGTTCGTGCCCCGGGCATGACGGAAAAGCTGGGTGAAAGATAGTTTCCACTTCTTCACGTTCACTTAGCCAGCGGGCGATTTTAAGTGCGCTTTGTTCATGTTGCTTCATACGCACACCCAAGGTGCGAATACCACGCAGCGCTAAATAAAGGTCATCCGGTGAAGTGCACTGCCCCATAGTGTAGCTACTTTCTCGAAGTTGAGGCCAATGGGCCTCATTAGCCGTTGCCGTACCTAGCATCACATCTGAGTGCCCTACCACGTATTTTGTCGCTGCTTGAATCGACACATCTACGCCCAATTCAAACGGCTTTAAATTAATAGGAGATGCCCAAGTGTTATCTAGCAGTACAGAGCAGCCATGGCGATGAGCAACTTCAGAAATAGCTGGAATATCTTGCACTTCCATAGTCAACGACCCTGGCGCTTCTAGGAACACAAGACTAGTATTTTCACGTATTAAACTTTCAATATCAGCACCAATCACAGGATCGTAGTAAGTGGTTTCAACGCCCATTTTAGCGAGAATATTGTCGCAAAAACTGCGAGTTGGCTCGTAAGCCGTATCCACCATTAAAATATGATCGCCTGTTTTCACAAAAGCCAAAATCGCATTGGTAATGGCCGCAGTACCACTTGGGTATAAGGCACAGCCAACACCGCCTTCTAGCTCTGTCATGGCATCGCTAAACGCAAACGATGTACTAGTACCACGTCGACCATAAAACAATACTTGGTTCGCTTTGTTGGCAGTTGCATGTTTCATTTGTTTAACGCTATCAAACACAACGGTTGAAGCGCGCTGTACCGCTGGATTAACGACCCCATTCGTCCATTTATCACTGCGACCAGCATTGACGATTTTAGTATCTTGTTTAGGTGCGTTATTAGATTCGCTGCTTTGCTCTGGGCTTTTAGGATTAGACATGCGCTACTTCTTTTAGAATTTGGATAATTGAAATAAATTCATTGGCTATCTAGCCGTCTAAAGAATTTATACCTAGCTTAGTAGGAAAGCTCAAGAAGAAATGGTAGCTAGATTTGATTCCCTAAGATATTTATTTAAATGTAAACAGTAAACAGTAAACAGTAAACAGATACAACCTAACAACGCTATTTGCACAAATCACTTATTTTTTAAATAAGACTCAATTTCGGTTGCAGACTGTTCAATTGTTAAATTGCTGGTGGCTAATCGAATAGACTCTACATTTGGTATAGTTGCTGAGAAATCGAATTTCTTTAAGTACTTGTCCAAATACTGTTTTGATTGAAGTTTATTCGTATTTTTTCTTTCGTCACTTAGTACTCGCCTTAAATGCTCGTCATAATCGCAGGATAGATATACAAAATCCGAACAAACGCTAAATTCCTGCAATAAATCAAGAAGGCCTTCAATAAAGAAATTACTTGCGGGGTTTACATAGCAAAAAGTGAATACAATGCCTTTATCTTTTTGTGTTTCAAACATTGTTCGAAATGCATCTAAGCATATTTTTCGCTGGTATTTTTCAAAACCTGCGTTACCAAAGCCAATGACCGCGCAGGCAACATCAAATGCTAAATGCTGTGGAAATAACTTCCATCCATTTCTTGCTGCTAATTCTCTTGCAACACTTTCTTTACCAACGCCAGATGCCCCATAAATCATCACAAACTTCATCGTCATTCCGTTTTACTATTTAGGTTACCTATAACTTAACTGTTTATATTTACAGTATCAAGAAAACTAAAATAAGGGACAAATACCCCAAAACTTACGATGAAAACAAATCCAATTGATTATCCGTGATCTGCTCAAACGATAAATTCACAAAAGGTAAAATCGCATCGGCAACGGCCTTTAACTGGCGTTCAATATACAAATCGTAGTCCAGTGGCGCGCTTTGTTGCTCTATCGCTTGTGGGCCTTGGGTAGTCAGCACATATTCGATATAACCGCGCTTTTGGTATTTGGCTTTTTGGCCATTAGCAAGGTTAATCGCATCAGCTGCTCTTGCCGCTTTAATATGGGGTGGCACATTTTTGACATAGTCATCAAGCTTGCGGCGGATACGCTTACGATATATCAATTTTTCATCAAGCTGCCCTGCTCTAGTTTGATTCACAGTATCAAGCACAAAGTCGCTAACGGGCTGGTCGTGAAATATTTTATGGTACAAGACTTGTTGAAAATTTTTTGCCAGTGGCGTCCAATCAGTACGGACGGTTTCTAGCCCTTTAAACACCATACGCTCGTTTGGCTTGCCATTATCTTTGCCCGATTTTTCAGCTTTATTGATTACAAGACCAGCGTAGCGCTTTTTTGTACCGACATCGGCTAGGCCGCGAATAGTCGGCATAAAAAATCGGGAAAAATGGGTTTCAAATTCAATTTCTAGCTTACTTTCAATCTGGTATTCACTGGCAATATGCTCGTCCCATTTTTGATTAATTAGCTGCTCAAGCTCTTTGCCGATACGCCTCGATTCTTTAACCTTGTGTGACTCACCAATAGCGATAAATATTGAATCGGTATCGCCGTAAATCACTTGATAACCAATATCTTCAATCCACTGTTTGGTCGTTTTTAAAATTTGGTGACCCCGCTTGGTAATAGAGCCTGACAGCCTAGGGTCGAAGAATCGACAGCCAGTAGAGCCCAGCACACCATAAAACGAGTTCATAATAATTTTAATCGCTTGCGATAACGCCGCGTTTTTATCGCGTTTGGCTTTGTCGCGCTCAGCCCAAAGCTCGTCAATAATAGCCGGAAGAAAGTGATGATCTCGTGAAAAATAGGCATCATCAAAACCGGGAACGGTTTGCTTTTGCGCTTCTACATCACCATCTTCTGCATTTACGCCTTCAATTAAGCCTTCAATCTTTACGCTCTTATCTTTAAGCCCCTGAGCCTTTAGCCCTTCTATTAACCCCATAGGATCAATATAAAAGGTGCGGATAATACTTGGGTACAGGCTTTTAAAGTCAAGCACGAGCACATTGCGATAAAGCCCCGGAATGGAGTTCATTACATAGCCACCAGGCGAAATTAGATCCGATTTTCCATCCCCGAGATTCGGCGCAATATAGCCAGCACGATGTAGTTTAGGTAAATAAAGGTTAGTAAAAGCAGCCACCGAGCCACCAATTCGATCAAGCGATAACCCGGTTAACTTGGCTCTAAGCTTGGCAAAAGCGAGCAAATCGGTATGTTCAAATATCTGCCAGACTAAACGGCAATCCTCTAGGTTGTAGGCAGCCAATGCCTTTTTGTTATGGTGAAAGTTATCAACAATCTCGTACAGGCGATTTTCCACATCTTTGACTTGTTTACGCTTACCTAATAACTCATGGGCAACATTGTCGAGCGAGAACGAAGCAAAGTTATAGGTGGCACTTTTCAGTAGATCAATCCCATCAATAACAACTCGCCCTTCGATATCCATAAAATTTTGTTCGCTATTACGCTGCTTGCGCCAATTGGGAGCACTATTATCACGGCCAATCGCAAAGGGAATACCGTGCAAATCATAGCGCTTTTGAAACAAACTAAAATCGAAATTCACCACATTCCACCCGATAAATACATCGGGATCGTACTCGTTCACCCAAGCTATAAAACGTTGCAGTAGCGCTGCCTCGTTAGCAAGCCATTCAATATAATCGTAGCTTTCATCAAGCGGCTCAGGCTTGCCTATCATCATGACTTTTTGGCAGGTATCGCTATAAAGCCCAATCGAATACAACTCCCCTTTAGGGCTACACTCCAGATCAATTGACACCATAGAAAGCTTGATATCGCCCGCTGATTTTTTACATTTGGCTTGATAGAAGGTTGGATACTGATGGGTTTGGTTTGGCGTATAGTTACTCGCTTGGCCAGTAAAATAACAATTATCGGTAACAAAGCGCTCCATTAAGTAGCGATCTTCTGGGCGAATATCGTCTTCAAAACACTTTATGTAGTGCTGTTTCAGCAGCTCTCTCGCCTGATAAAACTCCCTTAACTTACCGAAATAAAGCCCTGATACGGGTTGTTGTGCGAAGGTTTTGAGAGGTAGCGATGTAACCTTAGCCGGTTGCAGTTGATATTTAGCAAGCAGTTGAATCGCCTTTTCTTGCTCTGTTTGATGAATAAACAGCAGTGCGTATTCATCAGTAACTTTTAGGTTAACTGGCCCTTGCTGTGTTATTAACCACAGTGAAATCACCATGCCGCGGCGGGTATCATAGGTTTTTCTAGTTAACACAAAGCCATATACATTGCTCTTCACATTTTCATTATCAACACGGGGAACACGGGCGCTTTCATCACAAGCGCTCATATCCTGAGCGGCTTTTCCATGAGAGTCGTTAGCAATAGGATTACTCGCCATAAAATTGTCAGATAAGTTGGCCATTAAGTCTCGCCACATGCCACCACAAACTGTTAATATATACAGCAGTCTAAAACAAATACCTGTGAATGGGAACCAATGTCGACCGCCACCAAGAAGTCAACCAGCGCGCTTAGCGATAATATTAAACAAGCCATTCGCACTTCCTATAAAGCCATAGGTGAAAGCCTCCCCAACTTTAACCCGCGCAAACAGCAAACCTTTTTAATTGCTGAAATTGCCAAAACATTGGCCGGAGAGTACGACAAAACCCGAAAAATCATTGCCGTTGAAGCCGGAACAGGCACAGGTAAATCACTAGCTTATAGCTTGAGTACCATTCCGTTAGCGCTGTCGAAAAAGAAAAAAGTAGTAATATCTACCGCGACTGTTGCCCTGCAAGAGCAGCTGGTCAATAAAGACTTGCCCTTTTTGAAAGATCACGGCGGTATAGACTTTGACTTTACCTTAGCGAAAGGTCGCCAGCGCTATGTTTGCCGCCATAAACTGGCGGCCGCCGCAAATGCCAGCGAAAACCCACAACCCGGATTTACTTTTGCTGAGCAGCCAAATCGCTTTGATATCAAGCTCATTAAAGAACTCAACAGCGCATTGAATGAAAACCGTTGGCAAGGTGATAGAGACAGCTGGGCAGATCCTATCCCAAATCATGTTTGGCTAGCCATTCAATCGGATAAACACAGCTGTTTGCGCCACTTAGCCGAGCATACCCACTGCCCGTTTCACAAAGCACGCGACACCATGGATAAAGCCGATGTGCTGGTGATTAACCATTCACTGCTATTATCAGATTTAGAAATGGGCGGCGGTAAAATCCTGCCAGAGCCCGATGAAACCTACTATGTGATTGATGAAGCGCACCATCTCCCCAAGGTTACGCGTGACCATTCAAGTGCCGCAATTACCATAAAAGGCTCGTTAGAATGGCTGCAAAAAGTCGCGGATACGGGTGATAAAGTTGCCAAGTTAATTAAATCGCAATCGTCAATTAACCCGTCACTCAAACTCGCCGATGATTGCCAATCACTGATTGCCGATATGCAAAAAATTCTGCAATTTATTGAAGCGAACCAAGCCACCTATTTTGCTAATGCCGAGCAAAATAATAATCATGGCAATAGCACACCCAGTTATCGGTTTGAGCACGGTATTATTCCACAGTTAATAAAAACCAGCGCGGAAGATTTAAGCGAATACAGCCGAAAATGTTTAGCCCACGGTAATAAACTTTATTACTTGTTGGTGGAAGCGGTGAAAGATGGTGACGTAAAAGCATATTTAGCCGAGCCTTTGTTATCGGAATTTGGTTTTTTACTGCAACGCTTAGAAAACTTTAACGCGCTTTGGGTGATGTACGCGAAAACTGACAGCGAAAAAGCTGCCCCGCTTGCTCGCTGGTTAGAAAAATTAACGGGTAAAAAACAAGACTACTTATTATCGGCCTCCCCCATTGAAGTGGGTTACACGCTGGAAGATAAGCTTTGGTCAAAATGTGCTGGTGCGGTGCTGTGCTCTGCCACTATCGTTGCGCTCAACTCGTTTGATCATTTTCGCCGCCAAGTGGGACTGTCGAATAATGATGGTACGCAATATCAAAAAGTCGATTCACCATTTAACTATCGTGAAAACGCTGTGCTGTCTGTGCCTAATGTACGCTATGAACCAAGTCACCCTTCGTTCACAGACGAGCTTTGTAAATTACTACCGGCATTAATCAAAAAAGATGAGGCAACACTGGTACTATTTTCTTCTTATTGGCAAATGGAGCAAGTGGCGAAAGTAATGCGTGAAAAACATAAAATTTCACTGCAAATGCAAGGAGAGCAAGCGCGCAGCTATATTATTGAAAATCATAAAAAGAAATGTGACAACAATAAAGCCAGTATTTTATTTGGCACCCAAAGTTTTTCTGAAGGATTAGACTTACCCGGCAATTATCTGACTAACCTAGTGATCACAAAATTACCATTTTCTGTACCGACTTCACCTGTTGAAGAAGCCCATGCGGAATATGTGACTGCCAAAGGGGGCAACCCATTTATGTCGATAACTGTGCCTGATGCTTCTAATAAGCTAATTCAAGCCTGTGGTCGCCTGCTTCGTAATGAGCAAGATAGCGGCGTAATTACCCTGCTTGATCGCCGAGTCGTGACAAAGCGCTACGGTGGTGAATTGCTTGATGCTCTGCCACCATTTAAACGCCAAATAACCTATTAATCACAAAAATAGATAAGGTTATCATAAACTAAAGTCTATTTTTGAGTGTACTAACTTATTGAAATTTAAGGGCTAGCGCTGCGTTTTCGGCCAGTTTGCTAGTTCATCCTTAACCCAAGCCAAACCTTCATTGAAGTCTGAAAAGCCAGCGTAACTGATGTCAGCAAACTGGTAGAGTCGCTGGTAAATATTTTCCGCGACTCCACGGCCTTCGACATCTGGGGGGTAAATAAAAGCAGACGCAATTGGAGAGATGCCTTCATCTTTGAAGGACTTTAAGTCGTCTTGATAAGATTCAATGGCTTCTTCTAGCACTAAACAAGACTGAGAAAATATACAAAGATCAGCCCAGTAGCCCCACTTAGATTTAAAGGTCGGGCAAACTTGTCGCTCTACCTGAGCCAAGGCTTGAGCCAGTTCTTTATTAAAGGGGCCACGTGCATGATAAACAACTATTCGCTCTGCTGGAATTTCAAGATCAACAATACCATGCTGCCGAAAATGTAAGTCAACAATTGAGTCCGTGCTGTAGGGCTTAGTCATGGTGGTTTACAAATGAAATTCCATCAATTAATTAACTATAAATGAATTTTTCAAAGATTGTTAACAGCGACAAATGCCACAAAAGCATTCTGAGTAATTTCAGGTTAAGCCAATAAAAAACCAAGGCACGATGTCACATGGAAATGTTACATGCCTTGGTTTTATTGGGGCTTAATTGAAATTTTAAGTTAAATGAGATTAGCGATATCCGTTAAGTCATTACTTTTTAGTGATATCTCCTCCGTTAATCTGCCGAATGTTAATCTAGTGCTTAGCTTTTAAAGCCTATTTTATAGCGCTTAGTTTTTTGCCATTTGCTTATCACTTTGTTGAACGCTGATCATCACACGGCGATCATAAAAGCTAGATTCTTGTTGTGCGTTGGCGACTACAGGGTGATTCTCACCATAGCCAATCGTATTGATTCGATGCCCGCCAACACCTTGGTTAACTAAAGCGGTTTTCACACTTTCTGCACGAGCGAGCGATAACGCTTGGTTGCGTTTGCTACTGCCGAGTAAGTCAGTGTAACCAGACAAATCAATGGTTAGGTCTTCGTTATTGTTAAGAATACTGGCCAGCGCATTCACTTGCTTGGCGTAGTAACTTGGGATATCGCTTGAGCCAGTATTGAACTGTAAACTCATCATTAAATTACTGGCTTGCAAGGCACTGGCTTTTACTTGCGACTGCTCGAACGCTAACAGCTCTTGTTGGTGCTGAAACTCTGCGTTTTGCATCTGGCTTTTAAGGCTAGCTAACTGCATTTCGTAGTTTTTCGCTTGCGCTGCATTTGCTTTAGTTAGCTCAACAATATCTTCTTCACCATTGAGGGATTTCATTAAAAAGGTCCCGGCAAGACCTGTGATCATGGCACCAGCTGGACCACCAAAAATACCCCCTAAAATCGCGCCGGCACCGAAGCCTAGTTCTTCTTTGCTCTCATCAGAAAAAGTGTCGTCAGTTAAGCCTTTAACTTGTGACTCTGATAATGACTGGGAATGAGAATTAGCTTGTGCCATAGGTGTTAATACTAAACTCGTTAAAATTGCTGACGTTAATAGAAGTTTTTTCATCTCGTTATCCTTTTACCTTTGGGTGTTATGTTCTGTTTAGATAAGTTGTTTGGGAACTTGATGATTATTAAACACAGCAAAAGCGACCAAATCGGGCGACAAAAATGGCAAGTTGGCGAGCAAATGTGGCAACAATCTGGCAATTTTGCCAAAAGTGCCCAGCTGACAATAAATTAGGATATAGTGAACGCCATTAAGAAAGTGGCTCAAAGCCATCAATAAGCAATAAAGTAAAGTAAGCGACATGGGTAAAAGATATGAGTAAACGCATAGCGATAGTAGAAGACGACGACGCCATTCGTGAAAACTATGCCGACGTATTGCGCCATCAAGGGTATCAAGTGCAAAGCTTTGCGAATCGACAAAGCGCAGAAGCGGCTTTTACTGTTCGTCTACCTAACTTAGTGATCCTAGATATTGGGCTACACGACGAATACGACGCAGGCTTTGAGCTTTGCCAATGGCTAAGAGCCAAGTCTTCTACTTTACCGATTATCTTTTTAACTGCGCGCGATAATGATGTGGATACTGTCTCTGGTCTGCGCATTGGTGCAGACGACTACTTAACCAAAGATATTAGCCTGCCACATTTAACCGCCCGCATTGCCGCGCTGTTTCGTCGTCAAGATGCGCAGAACAAACCAGTCGAGCAAGAGAACTTAATTGAACGCGGGCCATTAGTGATCGACAGCCAGAAAATGACCATTAAATGGCATAATCATTACGTAGAGCTCACGGTTACCGAGTTCTGGATGGTGTTTGCACTAGCGAAATCACCGGGGCATGTGAAAAACCGCCAGCAGCTGATGCAAGATTCACAAATTTTTGTTGATGACAGCACCATCACTTCTCACATCAAACGTATTCGCAAAAAATTCAGTAAAATTGAAGCTGACTTTAACTGCATTGAGACCGTCTATGGTATGGGTTATCGCTGGAATGATGCAGAGCAAAACGCATCCTCACTAAACAACGAGGCATAGCTTTGATGACATTGCCTAGCCGCGCAGACACTATTTCTGCCAATAAAGGCTTTATCCGCATTGGGCTAAGAACCAAACTGGTGATCCTCTCTAGTTTTCTCTTCACCATTCCATGGTTTGGCTATCAGTATGTTTGGGAGATGGAAAAATACCTGCGCTATGGACAAGAACAAACCATTGTCGGTACTGCTAGAGCGCTGGCAACAACACTACACGATCGCCCTAATCTGTTCGACAATCAAGCGTCTTTCTTAGCGAGCGTTGAAAAAGGTAAGGATTTATATGGCTTTCAGATCCGCCAACCCATTCAATTAGATGGTCGCTACAACGACTGGCCTGATTTTGAAGGTAAAGCACATTTTTACCAAGACTCAAACATTATCTGGCAAGAACCCAATCAAGCCGTTAGCCTTCGCTTTAATGCCGCCGTCGGCAAATACGACAAGTACTTGTACCTATTTTTTAATGTTGTTGACGATAAGCTCGTTTTTCGAGGCAACAATGCGCGGTCAATTTATCTCAATGACCATTTAACACTTAGCCTTACAGCCCCTGATGGCGAGCATCAGCAATATATTGTCAGTAATAAAAATCAAGGCTGGATAGAATCTTTCCAGCTGGATAATCAAACAGGCCGCCCACAGCCGATTAACTATATTCAAGGGGTTTGGCAGTCAAATAACACAGGCTATAACGTTGAACTGCGCCTACCGCTTGACTATGTCGGTAACAAAATAGGCTTTAGTTTTGCCGATGTCGATACGCCAAGCACTAAGGCAACGAGTTTAGTGGGCTCGGCTAATACGTCTGATCCTGAGCAACTAGGAACAATTCTCGTCCCCTCGCCAGAAATAGAGCGCATTGTGAAAGGCATGAGCTATACCCAATCAAGCATTTGGGTGATAGATAAACACCAGCGGGTACTGGCGAGCGCTGGAGATATTAATAGTGCTAGCGGTGTTTGGCGTTCAACCACGTCAACAGATGCCAGCGAAGGCATTTGGCCAACATGGTGGCATTGGCTGCAAACCCATGTTTTACATCCGCTTTACTACCAGGTACTCACTAAACCAACGCAAGATTTTTACGATCAGCTTTACGATGAAAGTCATTTAGCTGGCGAGCATATCGAGCAAGCATTATCGGGCGAAGTGCATAGCCAATGGCGGTTAAGTACTGATAAACAAGCGGTGATACTGTCGGCTGCCTACCCCATTTATATTGATGAACAGGTACAAGGGGCGGTGATAGTTGAAGAAACCACAAATGGTATTAAAACCCTAAGAAATAAAGCGTTAGAGCAACTATTTACCTCGATTTTAGCGATTTTACTCGTTGGCACCATCAGCTTTTTCTTTTTTGCGTCACGTATTTCTAATCGTATTCGTCAGCTACGCAATCACGCAGAAGTAGCAATAGACGAACACGGGCGAGTGAAAGAAGACCTACCGGCGCTAAAAGGTAATGACGAAATTGGTGATTTGTCGCGCAGTTTTTCTACTGCGGTATCGCGGTTAACTCAATACAACCAATACTTAGAGAACTTATCTTCGCGTTTGTCACACGAGCTTCGCACACCAATTGCCGTCGTGCGTACCTCTATAGAAAACTTGTCTATGTACCCTATTCCTGAAAACGCTAAAGCCTATATTGAGCGCGCAGAATCTGGCGTACATAGATTAAATCACATTATTACCAGCATGACGGAAGCTACTCGCGTTGAACAACTGCTGCAACGCACCGAAAAGCAAACCTTTAATGCCTATGAGGTTATTGCCAGCTGTATTAGCGGTTTTAAGCAAATTCACCCTGAAACGAGGTTTAACTTTCAGGCACCGAATCAAAAAGCCAATGTGTTGGGTTCACCTGAACACTTGGCGCAAATGTTGGAGAAAATTGTGACCAATGCAGTCGAGTTTAGCTCTGATAGCCAAGTAGGGATCATGCTGATCACGGTGAAGAAAAATCTAATTTTAACCGTGAAAAACAATGGCGAGTTATTGCCAGATACGATGGAAAATCGTTTGTTTAATTCTATGGTATCGTTAAGGGAAGAAAGCAATTCTTTAATAAAAAACAATCAACAGACGCCAGCAACATCACAGCCATCGTCAAATTCACAACCACATTTGGGGCTTGGGCTATTTATCGCTAGGTTAATTTGCGAATACCATCAAGGACAAATCAGTGCACAAAACTGTTTTGACCCTAATGGCGTGCAAATTAATATCGAAATACCGCTAACTGAGTAAACAAATTAATTTGAGACAAGTTAGTCAGCAAAATAGCCCGGACTGGTTCAAACGGCTATCGCTATGGTTTAGATTATTCGATACCAATATATTTGTGTACTTGCACTGACAAGCGCCAATTGTTTTCGATACAGGTATTAATTGCTAGCTCAGTTGCGCGCTGCTTTTGGCTGATTGGTTGCAAGTAAACTTGTTTATCCGTGACTTGGTGCTCAGCCAATAGCGCTTTTAAATCATCAACATGTTGCTCAGTGGCCACTGGGTGTTTGATTTCATTAGCCCGCTGCATCGCCTGCGACAGTACTTTGTAGCCACCGCGCATATTCACTTTCGGTGATACCGTTACCCAACAGTTTTCGGTCGTATTAATTTCAAACGTGCCAGAGGTTTCAATTTGTGTGCTGTAGCCGCGACTTTCCAGCGCTGCGCAAAGCGGGGTTAAATCGAACATGCAAGGTTCACCACCGGTGATCACCACATGCTTGGCTTGGTAACTTTGCTCAACGAACAAAGCGGTAATGCCCTCAACTGACAATTCAGTCCAATGCTCTGACTCTTCGCGTTTTGCCAATAAATCCTTCACTGGAATGGCTAAATCAGGCTTGGTTTCCCAAGTGTGTTTAGTATCGCACCAAGAGCAACCGACAGGACACCCTTGTAAACGGATAAATATCGAGGGCTGTCCCGTAAAAGAGCCCTCACCTTGCAAGGTTTCAAAGAGCTCATTAATTTTATAAAAAGTGGTTTTTTCGCTAGGTGTTATGTCAGTTGTCATGCTTTCGCTAAAGAGGTAGATCAAGTAAAATTCAACGCATTATCGATTATACCCTAAGAGAAGTAATAAATGACTGAAAAAGTTGTCGTTATCTATTCCGGCGGCATGGATTCATACACAGTACTGAATCGCGCCATTAAAGATGGTATGGAAGTATACCCACTGACATTTGACTATGGTCAACGCCATGTGAAAGAAATTGATTGTGCCGCGGCGGTATGTAAATCGTTAAACGTACCGCATAAGGTCATTGATATTTCTGCGATTAATCAGCTATTGGCGGGCTCATCACTAACCGATGATATCGATATTCCTGAAGGTCATTACGAAGAAGAAAGCATGAAATCTACCGTTGTACCAAACCGCAATATGATTTTGCTTTCACTTGCGGTTGGTTATGCCGTATCGGTTGGTGCTTCAAAGGTTTATTACGGTGCACACTCTGGTGACCATGCCATCTATCCTGATTGTCGCCCAGAATTCGTTGAGAAAATGAATGATGTTTGCCAAATTGCCAACTATGAAGCGGTAGAAATTTATAGCCCTTATTTGAGCGTAAGTAAAACCGCGATTTTAACTGACGGCATAGCAATGGGCTTAGACTATAGCCAAACTTGGACCTGCTACAACGGTCGTGAACATGCTTGCGGTAAATGTGGTGCCTGCCAAGAGCGTTTAGAAGCCTTCCGCGATAATGACGCAGCTGACCCATTAACCTATGAAGCTACAGCATGATTCGCTAGCGCTAATTATAAAGTAAGTCTCGCGGGCAATCTTGCCCGCTTTTTAGTCTTATTGTTTGTAAATTACACTGTTGTCTGTCATCTTTACTAAACGTAGCTCATATTAAACAAAAACTTAGCTTGTTTTTGGTGGTGGCGTGGCAGCAAAAAAAGCCAATTCAGAACATTGGATTTCAATCATTTCGCAGCGAGAATTACCAGCGTTAACCTCAACTGCGCTGTTACTCGATAAATTTGCTAACGATGATGTTTCATCCCTACCTCGATTAAGCAACGCGATTTTGCACGATCAAGTGCTTTCTTCTTCTTTACTCAAAGTTGCCAATAGTATTCAGCGCATTGGCGTCAACAAAATCACCACAGTCTCTCGTGCTACGGTGATCCTTGGCATTCAAACCGTCAAAAATATTTGTCTGACCTCTAAAGTCATTGAAAGCCTATTGAAACATAAAGATCTCGATATTGAGGTCTACACGCGAATAAAAAGCTTGATGGCACAGTCATTTTTTGCCGGGCAACTCGCCAAAATGATGCTCCCTAATCACAGCGAAGAAATTCAAGAAGAAGTGTATATCGCAGCGATGCTACGCAGAATCGGCGAAACGGCATTTTGGTGTTTAGGTAAAGAATTTCAAGAAGAGCTAGATCACTTAATTAATGTGCCCAAACAACGCTATGAAGAAGCATGTATCGAGCTTATCGGTATGACGTTTGATGAACTTAGCATTGGCTTAGCACGCCGCTGGCAACTAGGTGATTTAATGATTAAATCCCTCGATAATCCAAAGCAACGTACCCTTGAAATGCAAGTTATCTACCTCGCCGACAGACTAGTGCACTATATTCACAACCCACCCACTGCGATTAAGTACAACAAATTTATTCGCCAGATCGCCGAGCTGATGAAAATATCGGATCAACAGCTACTTTATCGGGTGAAACAAACACGTGAAACCTCGATTAAGTTGCTCGAGTCGTACGGTGCACAAATACTCATAGAATACGTGAAAAAGCTACCGACAGCTGCCGAACTGGCGCATGATAACCAGTTTGTTTATGAGGAGATTGTCAATAAAGAAGCGGCCTTGCTTAAAACCATTCAGCACCTCACCAGCATGACGTTGACCACCAAAGACGCCAGCCTGTACCTAGAATATACGCTAACGCAATTGGCGAGAATTTTAAACTTTGAAACCTGTTCGTTTTACTTGCTCACTAACTTAAAACAAACATTAACTTGTCGCCAAACCGTTAATCATTTTGGCAAAGTCGTTGAAGAGCCGCTCACCATATCATTATCGGATCAGAAGTCTTTATTTAACCGCATTTTATATACGCAGCAGCCAGCATTGATCAATAAGGAAAGCGAACACAATAACGCCCGTTTTCCTTACCCTGTTAACAAGTTATTGGCCAAGTCAAAATTGGTAATTTCAACAGTACATATAAAACAAAGCAATATCGGCATAATTATTGGACAGCGTAAAAAGCCAATCATAGAACAAGTAGAACTAGACAACTTTCAATTACTTATTCAACACCTTAATATGTGCCTAACGCTAATTTCTCCCAACAAAAAAGCCACATGATCACCACCGCGATTAAATCGACGCTAGACTATTGCTTATTTACCTTAGGTTTTATTTTAGCCGTACAACTGCCTGAATTTATTCAACAATATAAGCAATATTTGGCAGGTAAACTGAGTGAAACCCAGTGGCATTTAAATGGCTATCAACAAATTGCCGATCAAAACTATCAAGGCAGCCTTCCTGATTTAATTCAAGATTACCTAGCAAGTGGTAAACAAGCGATTGAACAAACTGGCCAATTGGTAAATGAGATGTTAGCTCGCAAACAGAGCCTTGCAGATACCATAGCGTCGCTTGAGAGCAGTAGTTATATCGAGCAAGTGTTTAGCTTATTGACCAAGGTAAATGTTGAAGACGCAGAAACGGTACTCAGCTATTATCAATTAGCGATCCCACTAACCGTTGAAGCACTAGCGTCTGGTGTTGTTTTAGCCTTTACCTTTATATGGCTCCGCATGTTATTCACAGGGCTTTTTGGCCGAATGTTACCGCAAGGAGCCTAACATTGCTGCTTGGTTAACAAAAATTCACGCATAAAAAATCGAGGCATAAGCCTCGATTTTTTATCTTCGCTAGCAACAAGTTAAACCTTCTTTATCTTGCAGCCAATAGCAAACTTTACTCGTTGCCGTCTTCAACACGACTTTTAAGTTTTTGACCTGGTCTAAAAGTAACCACTTTGCGGGCAGAGATAGGAATATCTTCACCCGTTTTAGGGTTTCTGCCAGGACGTTGGCTTTTTTCTCTCAAGTCAAAGTTGCCAAAGCCTGATAATTTAACCTGCTCACCTTCTTCAAGGGTTTCTCGAATTTCTTCAAAAAACACCTCAACCATATCTTTAGCATCGCGTTTACTCAACCCGACATTTTCATATAGGTGTTCTGCGATTTCTGCTTTGGTTAGCGCCATTGCTTAATCCCTCAGTGATGCATTTAATTCAGTTTTTAATGTATCAACAACCCGATTAACAACTTCTGTTATATCTTTTTCTTCAAGGGTTTTTTCAACGTCTTGCAAGGTCATTGCTATCGCTAAACTCTTAAAGCCAGGTTCGATACCTTTGCCTGTGTATACATCGAACAAGTTTAGATCAACTAAATAATTTCCGCCAACCTTTTCAATGAGTTGTAACACATTATTTGCTTCAACTTGCTCTTCAACCACAACTGCGATATCGCGACGGTTGGCAGGGAAGCGAGAAATGTCGGTAGCTTGGGGTACATTTAAGGTGAGAACAGCATCTAACAATAATTCAAACACTAAAGTGCGGCCGTTTAATCCTAATTTTCTTTCTAATTCAGGATGTAAGGTGCCAAGGTAACCAACTAGCTCGCCATCTTTGTGAACTGCCGCGGTTTGACCCGGATGCAATGCATCGATTTCTGCTTTAGAAAATTCAAACTCAGCGCCTTTACCCGTAACGGCTAACATGGCTTCAACATCACCCTTGATATCGAAGAAATCAGCAGCTGCTTTGGCTAAGTTCCAGTGCTCTTGGTTTTGTGAACCTGAGATAACACCTGCGATCATTTGCTGTTGGCGTACACCATTCTCTGCACTTTCGTCAGGAATAAAACGAAGACCGGTTTCAAACAAACGAACACGACCTTGCTGACGGTTTTGGTTGTAAGTCACCGCTTGTAACAAACCTGTCCACAGGCTTAAACGCATCACCGACATTTCAGATGAAATTGGGTGTGGTAACGTCATTACTTCTTGGTTCGGGTGCAATAAAGCTTGTACTTTCGGGTCAACAAAGCTGTAAGTGATCGCTTCTTGGTAACCGCGATTAATCAGCGCTTGGCGCAGTTTAGTTAAACCTAACTTACCTTCGCTGTGCTTGCGCATTGAAAGTGACGCTTGCGGGGCAACATTTGGAATATTGTTGTAGCCAAAAATACGCGCCACTTCTTCAATTAAATCAACTTCAATTGAAATATCGAAACGGTAACCTGGTACAGTCACTTCCCAAACATCGTTCGCGAAAGCAACCGTGAAACCTAAACGAGTTAGAATTTCAGACACTTTGTCGTCTTCAATGTGTAAACCAATGCGTTGATCTAATTTCACACGACGAAGACTCACTTGGCGCGGCTGAGGAATATGCTCGTCAGATTTTGCTTCAACGATTGGGCCAGCTTCACCACCAACAATATCAAGTAGTAACTGAGTTGCACGCTCCATTGCATCACGTTGAAGTTCAGGATCAACACCACGCTCGTAACGGTGAGACGCATCAGTGTGTAAACCGTATTGACGCGCTTTACCTAAAATCGCTAATGGCGCAAAGAAGGCACTTTCTAGGAAAATATCTTTGCTACCTTCGGCTACGCCAGAGTGAAGACCACCGAAGATACCTGCCATCGCTAAAGACTTGTTATCATCGGCAATAACTAAAGTTTCTTGAGAAAGCGTCACTTCGTTTTCGTCTAATAAAACGAGCTTTTCTTCTTTGTTAGCAAAACGTACATCAATGGCGCCGTCGATTTTGGCTAAATCGAAAGCGTGCATCGGGTGGCCTAACTCAAGCAGAACGTAGTTAGTCACATCAACCACAGGGTCGATTGAGCGCACACCACAGCGACGCAGCTTTTCTACCATCCAAAGTGGTGTTGTTGCTTCAAGGTTAATGCCTTTAATGACACGACCTAAATAGCGCGGGCAAGCTGCTGGTGCTGATAATTTAATTTCGCGGGTATCTTCAATTGTTGCAGGTACTGGCTCAATCGCAACTTCGGTCACAGCTAAGCTATTTAATACGCCTACTTCACGAGCTAAGCCTTTAATGCCCAAACAGTCACCACGGTTAGCCGTTAAATCAACATCAATCGTGTTGTCGTTTAAGTCTAAGTAGTCACGAATATCTTTGCCGATTGGCGCATCAGCTGGCAATTCAATAATACCATCAGCGCTTTCTGCCATACCGAGTTCAGATTCTGAACACAGCATACCGAATGAAGGTTGACCGCGAAGTTTCGCTTTCTTAATTTTGAAGTTACCCGGTAGTACGGCGCCCACCATAGCAACCGCTACTTTAAGACCTAAGCGACAGTTTTTCGCGCCACAAACGATATCTAATAATTCGCCGTCAGTGCTGGCATCGCCAACGTTAATTTTGGTAACTTGTAGTTTGTCTGCATCTGGGTGTTGACCACACTCAACCACTTCACCAACCACAACGCCAGAGAACTCACCCGCAACGGGGTCGACGCCATCAACTTCAAGACCAGCCATTGTAATTTGGTGCGCTAACTCGTCAGAAGTACTCTCTGGGTTAACCCACTCTCTTAACCAAGATTCACTAAATTTCATTATCGCTCGCCCTACTTAAACTGTTTTAATAATCGAAGATCGTTTTCAAAGAATGAACGTAAGTCGTTCACGCCGTAGCGCAACATGGTTAAACGCTCAACACCCATACCAAAGGCGAAGCCGGTGTATTCTTCTGGATCGATACCCACTGATTTAAGTACGTTCGGGTGAACCATGCCACAGCCTAGTACTTCTAACCATTTGCCGTTTTTACCCATGACATCCACTTCTGCCGAAGGCTCAGTGAACGGGAAGTAAGACGGACGGAAACGAATTTGTAGGTCTTCTTCAAAGAAGTTATGTAAGAAGTCGTGCAAAATACCTTTTAGGTGCGTAAAGCTCACGTCTTTATCAACTAATAAACCTTCGACCTGATGGAACATTGGTGTATGGGTTTGGTCGTAATCGTTACGGTATACACGGCCCGGCGAAATAATGCGCAGTGGCGGCTTCTCCGCTTCCATGGTGCGAATTTGTACGCCTGATGTTTGCGTACGTAATACCAACTTAGGGTTAAAGTAGAAGGTATCGTGATCTTGACGTGCTGGGTGATGCTCAGGAATATTCAAGGCATCAAAGTTGTGGAAATCATCTTCCACTTCTGGACCCGCTTTTACTTCAAAGCCTAACTCGCTAAAGAATGATTCGATACGTTCAATTGTGCGCGTTACTGGGTGTAAACCACCAATTTCATTGGTGTTACCCGGCAAAGTTACGTCAATTGATTCAGCCGCTAATTTTGCTTTAATTTCCTCTGCACGCAGTAACTCACCGCGTTCAGTTAATAGCTTTTGTACTTGCTGCTTAGCTTGGTTGATTACTTGACCCGCTTTTGGCTTTTCTTCTTTAGGTAGCTGGCCTAAGCCTTTCATCTTTTCGGTAAACACACCTTTTTTACCTAGGTAGCTTACGCGCACGTCATCTAGTGCAGCAGGTGTAGACGCCGCAGCGATCTCTTGCTCTGCTTGCAAAATTATATCGTCTAAGTTCATGATTTCCTCTAAAGCGAATTGCTTAAGTTAGACTTATTCGTATGCCCACCCCACGTTGAAAAACCATGCTTTTCTTGGACTTTTCTCGGAATAGGTCAATTTAAAAAATGGTGAATGATTCTACATAAAAAGCGAGGAGAAATGTAGAGCTAATATTGGCTTAGCGCTAATTTTATTGGGTTTTTATAGATGTTTCTTTAGAGGAGTGAATTATTAAGAGTTTTATGAAAAGTTAATGGATGATATAGGCTGTTACACGCTTGTAGGTAGCTTTCAGTTTAGAGCTGCCTTTTCTGTCTAAATATGAAGATAAATTACGATTTGATTTCGGTGATAAACACCAAAGTAGTCAAGTAAATTTCCACTAAGCAACACAAGCCGACCAACAAGGCTTTTGCCAAGCAAAAACCATATAAAACAAACAACTAATTACTACATCATTTTAAATTTTTACTCACCAGCGAACACCCAAGCCAAAGTAAATCGGGAGCTGACTTATTTACCAATAGTTATCTCCTATCCGTTTTCAATCAGGAAAGTTGACACCGTACTGGTGCAATATTTTGAACCTTTTAACGCGTGTCAATAATCGCTTCAACATTTAAAACAGTAAACAACCACTTGTTTAACTTAAAGTTATGATTATCTTAATCTAAAGAAAGAATGGCCTTGTTACATCGCTTTAGTTTAAAACAATCTATGATTACAATTAATACAAAAAATTAGGGAAATAAATTAATGAACAAATTTCAGCAACTGACACTAGCTCAAAAGTTGTATGCGGGCTTTGGAGTTGTTTTAACGCTCATTGTGGTCGTTGGCGTACTCTCTTATTTTGCTCTGCAAAATGCAACTCAAGGTTTTACTGGTTATCGTGAAATGGCCAGAGACACCAATTTATCAGGTCGAGTCCAAGCCAACATGTTAATGGTAAGGATGAATGTTAAAGACTTTATTATTACCAATTCAGACAAAGACAAGCAGCAATTTGAGGAATATTGGCAAAAAACGCAGAGCTTTATGCAAGAAGCCCAGAGGGAAATTAACGCATCAAATAGAGCCAAAGCCATTGATGAAGTTGACGATAGCTTAACACTTTATCATGACAGCTTTGAACAGGTCGTCTCTCTCGTAGGACAGCGCCATACTTTAGTCAAACAAGTATTGGATGTGAAAGGCCCCGAAGCAGAGCGAAATCTCACCAAAATACTGCAATCGGCTAAAGACGATGGCGATATGGTGGCAGCATATGGTGCCTCGCTTGCAACCCGAAGTTTGTTGTTGGCTCGTTTATATGCGGGTAAATTTTTGAATACGAATGAGTTATCGGCTGTTGAAAGAGTTAAAAGCGAATTTGCCGATCTTAACAGAGAGCTGGATACCCTGGACTCGGAGTTGCAAAATGTAACACGAAGAGAGTTACTGGCTAACACTCAAACGCTCACCGCAGAGTATTACAATACCTTTTTGCAGGTTGTGGACATTATTCTCCAGCGCAATAACATCATCACGACCAAGCTAGACAAAATAGGCCCTGACGTTGCCAAAAAAGTTGAAGATGTAAAGCTAGATATCAAGTCGGTGCAAGACACCTTAGGGCCTGAATTAGTCGCCGCGAATGAAGACTCAATTTTATTAATCGAAACCATTGTCGTTATTTCAATCATTATTGGCATATTCTGCTCAATAGTGGTGACTAGGCTTGTTCTTAAACAGATGGGTGGTGAGCCCAGCGAAGTCATCGCGGTGGCGCAACGCGTCGCAAACGGCGAGCTTGATCTTAACTTACCTAAAAACAATACCCAAGCTAACAGCTTATATGCCGCCATTATCACTATGGTTGATACGTTAAAAGAGAAAGCTGAATTAGCGGCGAAGATTGCCGAAGGCGATTTATCTAAAAATATTACCTTAGCATCAAATAAAGACAACCTAGGCCAGTCGCTGCAAACCATGACCGAACAATTACACGGCGTCATCTCTCAAGTGCAAAGCTCTAGCGATAAAATAAGTTCAGCAAGTAATGTGGTATTGAAAAATAGTGATGACTTAGCCTCAGGCATGACTAACCAAGCAGCATCACTGGAGCAAATATCCTCGTCTTTAGAAGAGCTTTCGGCGCAAACTAGCTTGAATGCAGATAATGCAGACAAAGCCAATGAACTCGCCAACAACGCCAAACAATTTGCGCAAACTGGCCGTGACAAAATGCAGCAAATGACGGAGGCAATGTTAGAAATTGACTCAGCGGGACAAAGCATTTCTAACTTTATTAATACCATTGATGAAATTGCCGCACAAACCAATTTGCTTGCATTAAATGCCGCTATTGAGGCAGCAAGAGCTGGCGAACAGGGGCGAGGCTTCGCGGTTGTTGCCGACGAAGTAAGAGGGCTAGCCGCAAGAAGCACACAAGCTGCTGATGAAACCAAAAAGCTAGTGGCGATGTCGACAGAAAAGACAGCAACAGGCAACCAAATTGCAGAGCAAACATCCAATGCGTTACAACAGATCTATAGTCAAATAAATGAAACCGCAGCGCTTGTCTCTGATATTTCCAACGCCAATAATGAACAGGCTCAAGGGGTTAACTTTATTAATCAAGGCGTTGCTGAAATAGATAAAGTGATTCAACAATCTCTTGATATTTCTAAACTAAATGCCAGCGAAACCAATAACTTAACGACCTCAGCAAATGAGTTAAAAGTGATGTTAGAGCGCTTTAAACTGTAACGTCTGGCATCTGATCAATACTTAATGATTAAAAAGACTTTGTAATACATTTGTAAATTGTAGAAGTTCAGACCTGATCTAACGATTACCAGTTTAGAACGGGTGTCCGTCAGGTTAGTTTGAACTTAAATTCTTTTCAGTCCAAACCGATTTACCATCAATGAGCGTTTCCATTGGCGTTCTGCCACAGCAGATTTTACCCTGATGGGTTCGTTCATTGTTGTAGTATTCGAGCCATTCGTCCAGATCTTTTTGAAGCTCATCTAAGCTCATATACAAGCGTTTACGGAATGTTACTTGATAGAATTCCTGTAATATCGTTTTGTGGAAACGTTCACAGATACCGTTAGTTTGCGGTGATTTGACCTTCGTTTTTGTGTGATCGATATCGTTAATTGCCAAATACATTTGGTAATCGTGATTCTCGATTTTTCCACAGTATTCCGTGCCACGGTCAGTAAGAATACGTAGCATAGGAAGGTCATGAGATTCGAAGAATGGCAACACCTTATCATTGAGCGTATCAGCCGCTGTAATCGGTGTTTTCATTGTATAAAGTTTAGCGAAAGCAACCTTCGAATAGGTATCAACAAACGTCTGCTGGTAGACACGGCCAACACCTTTAAGATTCCCCACGTAAAACGTGTCCTGTGATCCTAGATAACCGGGATGCGCGGTCTCTATTTCACCGCAAGCCTCATCGTCTAGCTTCTTGCGCTCAAGTGCCTGAACTTGGCTAAGCCATGACGCAGCCAGACGGAACGAACACCACTGGGAGAGACGAAGATGCCTTGCTTGCGTAATTCATTACTCGCTCTGGTTTGCCCATGGGCAGGATATTCGACCGCGTAATCAATAACAGCCAATTCAATCGCTTCATCGACTCGGTTTTTAACATTAGGTACTCGACGGTTTTGATTGAGTAAAGCTTCAACGCCACCTTCTTCATTTGCTTGTTGATAGCGATAAAACGTATCGCGAGATACACCCATCACTTTGCAAGCTTGCGTAATGTTACCTAATTCTTCGGCTAAGTTGAGTAAACCGACTTTGTGTTTAATGACAGGGTTGTTAGTATGAATCATGAGAGTTACCTCTTTGTTTAGTTTGGATTAGACACCCTTAAACTAAACTGGTAACTCTCTCTTTTGAAAGTGAAATGTCAGATCAGATTGAAACTTCTATATGTAAATATAACAAATGTATCAGCCAGGCCCTAAAGCTCCACACTTTAAAAGGGCGCAAAACGCTTGGCTGCGCTCCTTCGTCGCAAAGTATAGCCAAGCATTTTTCGCCTTTTAGTAGGCGTTAGAGTTTTTCGCAGCGCCTGCGTAAATATTAGACGCTGCTTTCAATATTTTTATTAATGCCCAATAGCTCCTACTTGAGCTAAAAATGCAATCCAATCTTCTAAATGATAGGTTTCAAACACCATGCCGTCATCATTAAAATGATGAACATCAATTGCTTTAGCAACGAATTGCTTACCTGTACCTTCAACGCCTAGTAGTGGACCAGTGTGGGTACCAGAAAACGTACTTCTTACAACAATTGTGTTGCCTTCCTCAATCATTTCTTCGATCTTCCAGTTAAGATCACTTATAGATTCGTGCACTAGAGGGATAAATTGTTTAAAACCAGATCGTCCTGTTAGCTGTCCAGGGTTTGGATCATGAGTGACCCAGTCTTCGACAATAATCTTATCTAATTTCTCCACATCACCTTTTCCGAACGCATCATAGAATGCAACTAACCTTTCTTTTCTTGTCATATCAGCAGCTCCAGCATAAGTCATATTCAATACACAAATAAATAAAGTAAATATACAAATAAATTTTTTAGTCACTATCGTTTTTCTCCTCTGAGTTAAGTTGCGACACATAGTATCCAATGTATACTAGGCGTCAATTAGGCACCTATAGGTAATAAAGTATGCTCAAGGTAACTGCCACAAGTAAAAATGATGCATTAAATTGTCCATATCGAGACGTGATTGATAGAATCGGCGATAAATGGAGTCTTCTAATATTAACGGTATTGGAAGAAAAGCCGACAAGGTTCAATGAACTGCGCAGAACTATTGGCGATATTTCACAAAAAGTTTTAACTAAAACATTGCGAAACTTGGAATCTGATGGGTTCGTAATTAGAACCGTGTATGATGAAAGCCCGCCAAAAGTCGTATATAAAATATCACCCCTTGGTTCTGGCTTATTACAGCCTATAGATCAGCTTGTAGCATGGGCAAACGATAATCACGAAAAGATAAAAGCCAATAGAGAAGAGTACAAAAATTCTAACAAGCACATTAAATCGGACTAAAAACGCTTGGCTTGGTTCGGTTCAGCCACAATTGTAGCCAAGTATGTTTGCCGTTTATTTAAGGTTATATATCTAGGAGAGTTCATTGCTAGTTGCCAGTTTAATAATATCCATTTTTAGTTTATTGGTTGCGGGTGCAGCTTTGTATTTCTCTCATTTGAAAAAAGCAGATATTAGAGCTGTTTTAGGCCCTCAAATTGATATTTACCATCATGACTACGAAGCAGGAGTTTCTACTGGTTTTATTATACCCGTCTCGTTTGTCAACGACTCATCATCAACAGGTACAGTAATTAGAGCAGCGATTAGCATCCATGGGAAAGGCTGTGAAGATGAACGTTTCTTTATGCAATGGTTAAAGTTTGATTATTTAGATGAAAAATCAGAGAAATGGAAGCATGAAGAAGATGCACGCCCTATTGTTCTCAGTGCAAAGAGTGGTGTCCATAAAAATTTATGGTGCATGTGGTTTGCCCACAACCAAATGAAATTGGAGTTCAACAAAGGTACTTATGAAATTTGTTTGCATTATTGGACTTCTGAAAAGAAAGAACCAGCTAAAGTCGAAAAAACGTTCTTTGTCTCCAAAGAAGTAGCTGATGTATTTGATGAATGGAGATCTTCAAAGCAAACTAGTAGCATTAAGTTTGTGCTAGATAAAGAGCTAGAAAACAACAAGCTTATGAATTCAGAAGAATTTAGTAAGTTGCTATAGATATATCACAAGCTAATTAATAAGGACAAAAAACAGTTGGCTATTTGCATTCCTCAACGTTTTAGCCAACAGTTCTTTGCCTATTGTTAGAACGTTAGGTGTTCCAAAGTAGTGGCAACAAATTGAAGTTCTTTTCGTTTTGGCAATGCAGAATGACAAGTTTAGACGCCATGATATGTACTTCATGCCCAAGCTTAGTAATTGCCCTCGCCCAGTAGTGAGCACCTGAGCAAGCCTCCCCCAATACGGCAAGGTGTTAACTTGGCAATTTCCGCTAACAACTTGTTTCACTTGACTGTTTTGCATAATTGACACTTGTCATGACTATCGACACCATGGATACTAAAAACAGGTTTGGCTAAATCGATGCCAATTGCTTCGGTAAGTGAGATATGGACTCTCCTCAATTGAAGCTATTTACCAACTTCGTTAGCTGCCAATCTGGATTTTGAGCTATCGCCTGATGTATCTAAACCATTGTGTAATGAATCTTTTTAATTTTAGGAGCCAGTTGTGAAAAAAAGATATCGCTTAATTTCTTTACTTTTTTTGTCCGCTATAAGTAACAAGGGCTTAGGTCAAAATGATGGCTTAGTGATTAAAGGAGCGTATTTGGGGCAGCAGCCTCCAGGGTTAAACGCTGAAGTTTTTGCTCCAGGTATTGTTTCGACGAAACATCGTGATTTTAGCGGCTTTTTTTCGCCAGATATGCAAGAGTTTTATTTCACTAGGATGGATAATGAAACCCAAGAGTGGACATTGATAGTTTATAAAAATGAAAACAATCAATGGAACGAGTCTACTATCGGGCCTCGGATTGGCAGACCCATTCTCTCTCCTGATGGCAATACTATGCATTTGGGTAAGTATTATATTGAGCGAACCGAGACGGGCTGGACCGATGTAAAAAGCCTTGGCCCAATGTTTGATAGGGATGATTGGGGCATAATGCGGCTTTCAGCCTCCGAAAACGGCACCTATGTTTTAGACGATTATAAAAATGGTGATGTAATCCGCATATCTACTTTTACAAATGGCGAACGCCAACCGCCCAAAGAGATGGCTTCCGTGATCAACACAGGTAAATATAGCGCCCACCCCTTTATATCGCCTGATGAATCTTATTTGATCTGGGATACTGAAAGAGAAGATGGATATGGCGAGTCTGATCTTTACATAAGTTTTCGAAAAAAAGATGGGGCATGGGGAGAAGCCATCAACTTGGGAGATAAAGTCAATACAGAATCGTGGGAAGCTGGCGGATATGTGACCCCCGATGGCAAGTATCTGTTTTTTAATAGACACCATGATATGTATTGGGTTGATGCAACATTTATTGAGGAACTTCGACCTAAATTAGATTAAGTAAGAGGGCAGCTAACAAGCTGTTTAACGTAGCAAGATCACTAAGAACGCTTGGCTTGGTTCGTTTCAGCCACAAGTTTAGCCAAGCACTTTCCGCCTTGTAGCAAGGCGTTAGTTTTATGGAGGAAATATTGTGGAAATCTGGAAGCTATTGTTCTTCATACCTGTGTGTTTTGCGCTCAATATGACCCCGGGTCCAAACAACTTATTGTCTATGAACAACGCTCGTTGTTACGGCTTTAAGTCTGCTTTTATTGCTGGTCTTGGTCGAATAGCTGCATTCGCTGTAATGATTGCTTTGGCTGCTTCAGGATTAGCTGTCGTTCTATATGCATCTGAGACTCTATTTCTAACCATTAAAGTTGTGGGGGCAGCTTACTTATTGTGGATTGCTTTTAATCTTTGGCGCTCGGACGATAGTCCCGCTGCTGAACTAGACAATACTCGCAACCGACTAGGTTTAGCTAAACAAGAATTTTTACTAGCCGCAGGTAATCCAAAGGCAATATTAATCTTTACAGCCTTTCTGCCACAGTTTGTCGATGTTTCGGCTAGTGCCAATGAACAGTTCTTCGTTTTAGGGGCTACGTTCCTAATACTAGAAACGGGGGCAATATCGATTTATGCCATATTCGGCATATATTTAAGGCAGTGGTTCACGGAGCCGAAAATGGTAAAGCGCTTCAATAGATGCTGCGCAACCTTTTTAGCTATGTCTGGAACAAGCCTATTATTAAGTCGCCAGCAATAAAACTAACAAGCGCCTTAACAAAGACAACAAAACTTTGTTGTCACAGTTTTAGCAAACAACGCAAAAAACCGTGCCAAGACATTACTTGTTAGGCGAGAAGTCATATACGACAACAATTTCAAGGGTGAAAGTTATTCCAATCAAGCGCCCTTTTTTGAATTTCTCTATAGAAGTTTAGAGCTGATCTAACGATTTCCAATTTCTTATTGGCATCGTCGCATTTTTTAGGGGCTTGCGCTTCTTGATAGCTTTGCGGATAACTGAGTTGAGCGATTCAATAACGTTAGTGGTGGAAATCGCTCTTCCAATACCTTGAGAGCAATTAAAAATGGTGCTGACGTTTTGCCTGTTATTGCGCCACGAACGAGAGATGTTGGGGGATTTACTGTCCCAGCGCTGCTCAAATTAGTCTAAGGCCATCAAGACTTTACCTTACGAAATTTAGTTAAATCTGCGTCTGACTTAGTAGGTTTAGCGGCTTGCTTAATAAACACTTCTAGTTTTTTTCATTCGTCACTGCCTACGCTAAACCCATTATAAAGATAATAATAGGCAGTTACACAGGTTTAGCTACAGAGTCCTTTCATAGGATATTTTTAGAAATTTTAGCGGTTTTAGTTTTGGACTGACTCCATAGATTTGTCGCAACTCAGAGATAATTTGCTTTCGTTCGTCGTTAAAGATCCTCTTGTGGTGCTTCCGGTGGAGATGAAATAAATACTTTTAGCATCGCTGTAGCAGCTTCAGGAGAAATTTGTTTACTGCGCTCCTGCTCTTTCAGTTTTTGAGTAAATTCTTTCCTAATGTCTAAGGCTGCCAAACTCTTATCGGCTAGCTGTTGTTCAAGTGAGCGTATAACTTGCTTTTTTTCTTCCTCATCAAGTGTCGATGATTGTTTTACTTCTCTTATTTCCTTTTCTATTTTTTTTATTTCTTCCTCAATACTATCTTTTAATACCTTCATTTTTCGATAGTCATTAGGCAGCTCGTTTACACTTTCCTGATATTTTTCTTGCGCTGCTTCATACTCTACCCGCTTTTGCTCATCAGCCTTGTTATTGGATTTTTGATCTAATCTCAACATTGAAAACGCGTTTGAAGATAACGTTAACTTTATTCCCTTGTTTTCTGGTTCTGCGATTTTAGGCTGCAAGGGTGAATCATTTGGTGCTAACTTGTTATCTTTCTCACGAAATGAGCGTTTGGGCTGGTGCAGATATGCTTGATTTGTCAGAATTTCCATCGCAAAGTTCCATTTTGAAATTATCAACAAAATTCAGTATACGTTGATTATTCAATTGTGTGAAGTTTTCATTGAACACTTAGCTTTCTTTTGATTTAACTTCGGTAAATCAAACTTTTAAGCCCAAGTGTTCAATGAAGCTGCACTATATTTATCACAAATCCAAGTCTGTGAATTCACTGATTTTGCCAACGTCACCCAAACAGGCCACTTGCGAACAGATTATCACTAACAAATGCCGCTCAAATAGTTGAAATAACACAAATCGCTCAGTATTAATGCAGCCTTTCCGGCTGGTGGAAGTGATAGCCCTGATACATATCCACGCCAAACTCTTTAACTTTGTCTAACACCTGTGCGTTGGCAACGTATTCGGCAACCACTTTAATATCCAGTGAGTGGCAGAAATTAACGATGGTATTAACAATCACTTGGTGCTTTTCATTAGCGTCAATTTGTTTAATCAGCGAGCCGTCGATCTTAATAATATCAACGGGCAAACGAGTTAAGTATTCAAAGTTAGAGTAGCCAGAGCCGAAATCATCAATAGCAATTTGGCATTGATGTTCTTTAAGCTTAACAAGGAAATCAGCAAATTTTTGATCGTCTAACTCATAGTTTTCAGACTCCACTAGCTCGATGATCACGTTTTTACCGAGTTGATATTTATCCAGTAGTGAAAGAATAAGCCGCGCGGTATAGCGATCTGAAATATCAGCTTTCGATAAATTTAACGAGAAGCGTTGTTGCTTGTTGGCAAAATATTCAAATGCTTTTTCAATGACCACGCGAGAAAGGCTTGCATAAACTTTAGATCGCTTGGCGTAACCCAAAAACTCAACGGGGGAGACATATTGCTGCTTTTCCGGATCAAAGTAACGCATTAATACTTCAGTTGAGTAATAATCGTGTTGTTGATTCACAATTTTTTGCCCGAATATCACAATCCCGTTACCGGCTACCGCTGATTTAAGACGGTTAGTCCAATCAATCGTCGATAACAGGCGGCTATGAATATTACTGTCTTGTGTAAATACCGAGATTTTTTGGTTGAGCTCATCACCACCCACCAATGCCATTCTCGCTCGACTCAGTAAGTCGGCATCCGGCATCCACTGCGCTAGACCAAATTGGAAAGAGAGTGAAAATGTATTAGTGAGGGTTTCAAATTCTTCGTTTTCCAATTGCTGCTGCCAGTCAACACACTGCTTAATAAATTGATTAAACGGCTGTTGGTTAGACACCAACAATGCAAACGAGCGATTAGAATGGCGGTATAAACTCACCTCACTTGAGATAAGTTTGCTAATGCAAAACGCGATTTTAGCGACAACGCGATAGTATTCTTTAATATCGTATGCATTTTGAATCATGTCCAAGTCTGGAATATCGACTATCGCGATATGACAAGGTGACTTTTTATGGGTATCGGTTAATAAGGTGGCGTACGTAAATGCTTTGGTAATGGGGTCAGTTGTTTGCTGCTTGTTAATGCGCTTTTGCTGGTAAAGTTCGGTCACTTCTTGGCGTATGGCAATAAACTCACTAATTTCGTTGTGGTCATTGAAAATTGGCGCAATCGTACTTTTTACGATATAGGTGTCACCATTTTTTTTGCGATTTTTGATCACACCTTGCCATATTTCACCGCTTGAGATTGTTTTCCATAGCTCTCTAAATACCGCGGTATCCATTTCGGGGTGGCGAATAATACTGTGGCTTTGCCCAATTAACTCTTGCGCGACATAACCAGACGTTTCGCAAAAATTATCGTTTACATAGGTAATAACCCCTTGCGGCGTTGTTTTTGACACAATTGACGAAGCGTCTATCACCTTTTTGTGTTCGCGTAGTAGCTGAACATAAGGATTAATAATATTGAGCTGCTCTTGGTATCGCGATGCTTTTTGTTTATCTGACTGACCTTGCTGCGCTGAGTATACCTTTGGCTCCTTGTGTGTTTCGTCTCGCCCAGACTGCTCTTTGACTAGATTTCTCAAAGTGGCATGGATATAACTTTGATCCGAGCGGGTAATTTTAACAATCGTCATTTCAGCCCATAGCAACTCGTTATCCATAGTTTGGAAAAGCCAAGAAAAGCGCTGTTGACCGAATTGATAGCAATCGAGCATTTTCTGCCAGCCCTGCTCTTGTGATAAGTTACCGTCAGGCTGATACAAAGGCGATACCTGCCAAATGCTGGTGGTAAAACACTGCTGGCGATCGGAAAATTTAAAAAACTTTAGTGCTGCTTGATTGCAATCAATTACATCGTCACCTTTTAAGATCATCATGGGATCTTTGGCATCGACTAATAACTCGGGGAAACGTGGGGCTAATACTGCTTCGCTCATGGATTACCTTTGCTTTAACCTTTCCATTTTTGTGAATAATTCTCGGCAAAATCCTGCGCTAACAACTTTTGCTATGAATGACTTACTCACACTATATAATTACTTCCTGTTATTGCCTTGGGCTTTTGTAAGGCCCGGTATTAGGGCTTTGGTTAAGCCTAGTATTAGGACTTATCTTAAAAACTGTGCGACTAAGCGCTGCTGATCACTAATTCTTTGCAGCAAACTATGACTTAATTCGCTTGCACTGTGACTGTGACTTTCACTTTCTGTTGTCATCGCACTGATGATTTCAATGTTTTGGCTAATCTGCTCAGCAACAACGGCTTGTTGCTCAACATTCAGTGAAATATTGGTGCTTTGGCTTGCCAGCCGCTTCACCTCAGTGTTGATTTCTGTTAGTGCTAGCTGGGTTTCTTTCGCTAACGCAACACAACCGGAAGAAAGCTCACCGCTATGACTCATCTCAGTTATCACCTCATTCGATTGAGTCTGGATTTCGGCGAGGATTTCATTGATTTCTTTGGTTGACGACTGGGTGCGAATCGCCAATGCCCTGACCTCTTCTGCTACAACGGAGAAGCCGCGACCTTGCTCACCCGCTCGCGCCGCTTCAATTGCCGCATTTAGTGCCAATAAATTTGTTTGCTCAGCAATGCTGCTGATTTCGACTAAGGCCGACTCGATCGCATTCGTCCCCTGTACAAGTCGCTCAATCGTTGTACCCACACGATCAAGGTGCTGAGAGAGGTTGTCAATCGACGTTAGCATATCCGTTACTGTCGTTTGGCTCAGCTCAGATAATTCGATACCTTGCGCAGTTGCGCTGTTGCCCTGCTTCACATTGCTGGAAATATGGTTAATGGTGTCAGACAGTTCTCTGATCGCTTGTGATACATGGGATGTTTCGTGTCGCTGCTCGCTACATACGCTGGATGCTTGTTGCCCAAACTCATGACAATCATTGGCCGCTTGGGTGACTTTAGTTGAAACGTCACATACGCGCCCAACAACCGCGTTAAGCTCTGCTTTGCGCATTTTAAGGGCAAGAATCACTGAGCCGATATCGTCCGTAGAGCCAGAGTACAAATAGTTCATCAGCGGGTTGTCGTAAACCGATTTGGTCTCTTTGACCATAGCACGATACTTTACACGCCAATACGAGAATAATCCTAAGCAGACTACCACCAAAGCAACTAGTGGCAGCATGGCCATTATCAGGCTGGGATAAAGTGCTGGTAGTGCTAGGGTGTAGAGAAGAATTAGGGAGAGTAACAGTTGCACCCAGCGTGTTGCATCCGTACATATCTTTAATTTGGCGGGCAGTTTTTCCTGTTTTAATTGTTGATACATGTGCTCTGCGCGAGCTATCACATCGCGATCAGGCTGAGTGCGAATCGATTGATATTCAACGATATTACCTTGTGCATCCTTGATCGGCGTGACAAACGCATTTACCCAATAAAAATCACCGGTTTTACAACGATTTTTAACCGGCCCCATCCATGATTGCCCTGCTTGAATAAACTGCCACATATTGGCAAACGCCTGTTTTGGCATGTCTGGATGGCGAACGATATTGTGCGCTTGGTTAATTAACTCATCGCTTGTGTAGCCTGCTGTTTTGCAAAATTTATCATTGGCATATTTAATATGGCTAGATTTGTCGGTAACCGAAATTAACACATCATCATGGTGTAACTTTACTTCGCGTGACATCCTTTCAACTACCATTAACTGTGAAGAAGTGATGGTTAGCTTGTAAACTAAATCAGCTGGGGTCAAATATGATAAATTGTGTCAACTACAGATTGACAGTTGACAAGTAAACCGAGAAATTCTCTTATACATGGTAAGTGTCGCGAGGGGGATTTGATTTAGATCAATTGTTTGCATAACGAACTCGGTAATATAAACGCCTGTTTGAATTTTTTACCTGCCGTTAATGGGACATAAGTTTTCTTCTCGCTTAAAAAAGCTGCTCAAGCGCAGAAAAATGTCCATTTCTGAGCTGTCTCGATTAACCAATATTAGTCGCCAGTCTATATATAAATGGTTAGCCACTGATCATATCAGCCCGCAATCTATCACTAAGTTGGCTCGCAGCTTAGCAGTCGACGAAGATTGGCTGCGCTACGGCGTAAAGCCCTTTATTACCCGCGACAACAATGAAGTAAAGGAAAAAAGCGCGTTTATTAAAGTGATCGACAATCACGCCTTTGATGACACTAAACGCCACTTAGACAAACTTGATGTGCTCGTCGGCGCCTATCATTTTAATAATGGAAAAATTACTTGCTACAACACCAGTTCGGTTTTAAACCCGAAAGCGCCGATGATTGATAGCTTTCATGATATCGGTCAGCACGTCTATCTCCCGCAGCTTAAACGCATCAAATTACATGCCCTTAAATTACTGAAACAGCTAACTGTTGATGATTTTTACCTCAGTACATTTCACAATACGCATATTTATCAATGTACCTTACTCCCTATTTTCAACCACACTCACTTAGTGGAAGGCATTTCGTTTTGCGTTAAAAAGGTGTTTGTAAACCAAGACATGTTATCAAGATGCTTGAAAGCCAAATGCGATACTTGTATCAACCAACTTTACTGTGATTTTGCCGCTAATAACGCCGTAAGTTAATACCTTAAAAAACCAGCCAACACCTAACACTTATTTCATGCTAAAATCGCGCTTTATTTTTTGCATGAGATTAATCAGTGACCAATAACGACATTCTGCGCAGGCTGCGTTTCACTTTTAACTACACCGACAAGCAGCTTTGCGACCTATTTGCCTTGGCGGATGTTGGGGTTACCACAGAGCAGGTGGTCAATTGGTTGAAAAAGGACGATGACAAAGACCAGGTAAATTTGCCCGATCAAAAGTTGGCCGCCTTTCTCAATGGTTGGATCGTTAAAAATCGCGGTAAGAAAGATGGTCAACTTCCTGTCAATGAAAAGCAGCTAACCAATAATCTTATCTTAAACAAGATAAAAATCGCTTTGTCGTTAAAAGCGGATGATATTCTATCCTTACTTAAAAAAGTTGATTTTAATCTCGGTAAAGCAGAGTTGAGTGCCTTCTTTCGAAAGCCAGATCACAAGCACTATCGCCAGTGTAAAGATCAAATCGTGCGAAACTTATTAACCGCCCTACAACAACACCATCGACCAATAAAAGCATCGCCAGCTGGCGACAATGCAGAATCAACGGTCAAAAGTCAGGTAAAAAGCCCAGTTAAAAAGCAAACAACCCAAGGGGCGCGACCCAACAAAAGCAAAGTTTACGTCAACCCTAACGCAAAGGCGAAAAGCACGCCCAAAAGCGGCAACACATTAAAACTTAAACCAGAGCAAATCTGGGGAACCACTGATAAATAGCACAAACGGGCTAATTTAATGACTGAATATACCTTTTCTTTTCAAACAGCAGAGATTAAAACTAATTTTGAATGGCAGCTTTACCAAGAGCTAAACGTTTATGACGGTGAACAGTTGATTGCCAAAGTGGAGCTGGAGCTGTTAACAATCAATAAAAATCGAAATGCCAAGCAAAGCTATGAAGCGTTAGAGCAGCTTGGCGCGACAGATTGGGAACTGCCACTTCACCTTTACTTTAAAGGTCACAACGTTAATAGTGAGTTAAGCGAGCAGCTGGCGGTAAAGCAAGAAAGCAAAAAAGCCACGCAACACATTATGATAGAAGCGTTCAGTGTGTTACCGAGTTATCAAGGTAATAACCTTGGTAATACAATACTTGCGCAACTTGCAAAAGAATATCCCAAAGCACAATCGTTTTGGTTAATGGCGATGCCTATGCATTACTTTATCGACCCACAAGCTTGTGAGCTGGAAGAAGATAAAGACTATTACCAAGCGATGGACTTAACCCGTGATTCCGCATCAAGCCAAAACATTGCTGGCTATTTCGAAAAGCAAGGTTTTATCAAGCTAACGATAGATGAAGCATTACTTGCTGAGCCATTGCCCTATGAGCTGCTCGTTGCTTCACCACATTTATTGACAGCAAGTTAAGTTTATTTGCCCTAGCGATTAGCCAAAAGCTCAATAAACTCAAATCTGTACGATAAAAAACCAAGTTAACACCACATAAAAAACCACCTTAATTTAAGGTGGTTTTTTGTTGCCTATTGGTACCAGTTATTGCAGTGGGCGCATAACTGATGCGAGATAACAAAGGCTAGAAATCTTGCCATTCGTTAACAACCGCTGGGCGCACTCTCGTTGCGGGTTTTGGTCGTGGTGCTGGTACACGAGCCGCAACTACAGGTTGTTGAGCATCATCAGTTTCAAAATTTGAGACTTGCTCAAGTAAGTTCTGTGCTTGTTCTTCCATTGAGCGACTGGCTGCCGTTGCTTCTTCAACTAACGCCGCATTTTGCTGTGTCATTGAATCCATTTGCGAAACCGCATTACTCACTTCGCTAATGCCCACGGCTTGCTCACGACTCGCTGAATCAATATCAGAGATCATGGTGACCACTTCTTTTACCGCACCAATAACATCGCTAAATGTCTTGCCCGTATCATCAACCAACTTACTACCTTGGTTTACGGCATCAACGCTATCATTAATTAGGCCTTTAATTTCCTTCGCCGCTGAAGCACTGCGCTGCGCTAAGTTACGCACTTCACTGGCAACAACGGCAAAACCGCGCCCTTGCTCGCCTGCGCGCGCGGCTTCAACAGCGGCGTTTAGTGCAAGTAGGTTTGTTTGGAAGGCAATTTCATCAATAACACCAATGATGTCAGAAATTTTCTTGCTCGACTTTTCGATAGCCTGCATAGCAGTAATCGCGTTATTCACAACATCGCCACCATCACTCGCTTTACTCATCGCCGCAGTAGAAAGTTTGGTTGCTTCAGTCGCATTATTCGCATTCTGCTGTACGGTAGAAGTCAGCTGCTCCATCGCAGAGGCTGTTTCTTCAAGGCTTGCTGCTTGTGATTCAGTGCGCTGACTTAATTCGCCGTTACCAACAGCCAGTTCGCGCGAAGAATGGAACACGTGATCCGCAGCGTCGCGAATAGTGCTCATCATTTCGTTTAAGTGATCAAGTAACGAATTCATAGAATCGCCGAGCACTGAAAATTCAGCACCTAAATCAGCGTCAATACGATTAGTGAGATCGCCTTGAGACAATGACATGATGGTTTCTTTGATTTCAGAAATGGCTTGTTTACGCTGGGTAATATCTGTTGCGTATTTTACCACTTTGTATGGTTTGCCACTGAAATCAAGAATTGGGTTGTATGATGCTTGGATCCAGACTTCTTTACCGAATTTACCTAAGCGAAGATATTCGCCAGAATCAAATTCGCCTTTGTTCAATTTTTGCCAAAACTCTTGATATTCAGCGCTTCGAGCTAACTCAGGCTCAGCAAACATACTGTGATGCTTACCTTTAATTTCACTTAACGAGTAGCCCATGGTGGCTAGAAAATTGTCATTGGCGGTAATGATGGTGCCATCAAGGTTAAATTCAATCACCGCTTGTGACTTACTGATCGCATCAATCTGACCTTGGTAGTTCGCCGCAGCTAATTTTTGCGCGGTAACATCAGTCGCGAACTTAATAACACCTGTTGGCTTGCCGTCTTCGTCAAATACCGGGTTATATGACGCTTGAATCCACACTTCCTTACCGTCTTTACCAAGGCGCTGATATTCACCCATTTCAAATTCACCTTGGTTTAGTTTCTGCCAAAACGCTTTATATTCTGGCGACTCAGCTTGACCAGGCACCGCAAACATACTGTGATGCTTACCGACGATTTCTTCCAAGCTATACCCCATGGTATTTAGAAAGTTATCATTGGCAGTAATAATTGTGCCATCTAAGTTAAATTCGATAACGGCCTGTACCTTGTTTAAGGCATCGACCTTTGCGACTAGGTGTTGATATTCAAGATCTTGGGTACTAGCGCTTTTAGTTGCCATATATGCAAATTCCTTTGTCGTACTGCTTAATAGGGGAATACAATTTATGAGAAATTAGCTCAATAAAACCAATCTCGCAATGTTTATATGTCAATAAGGGATTAATTGTTAAAAGCATATCTTGGCTGTGGCCATTGTGCGCTTTTTTCAAGCAACTCAACGGCCAAAACCAGTGATGCGGTGTTAATCAACCAGCTGATATTCGCGTTTTAAAATATCAATAATTTCTGCTTTGGGGTTATCACTTAGCTCTATTTTTTGGCCGGTAATTTTCTCAGCGATATCCGTGTAAGTTTTCGATACTTGCATTAACACTTGGGCTGGTAACTCGTTGTCTTTGGCCAGTGCGGTGCGCTCACTCATGCGCGCTTTATTTAACAAAATATCAGGCTCTGGAAAGTGATTCAGTAAGAGTTGACGGAACCCTTCTTTTGAGTTTTCAACCACGTTACCCGCGCGGTATTGTTCACCATCCCAAATGCGTGATGAGTCTGGTGTGCCCACTTCATCCATATAAATCAGCTTGTCGTTACCGGCTTTGTCTTTGACATAGCCAAATTCAAATTTAGTATCGACAAAAATTTGGTCAAGCTTAGCAAGCGCCTCTGAAATCACATCAAAGCCTTGTGTCAGTAGCTTTTCATACAAGGCAATATCATCAACCGACTTAAAATTAAACGCTTCGAAATTGTCGACAATGTTTTTACGGGTAATGTTGACATCATCTGCTTCTGGTACATCAGGTATCCCTGTTAAAATACCTTTCGTTGATGGCGTTTGTAGCAGCTCTGGTAATTTACTGTCTTTACCTAAGTCCGCTGGTAATTCAATACCGCAAAACTCACGTTCGCCTTTTTCGTAGGCGCGCCACATTGACCCCGTAATATATTGACGACAGATTGCCTCAATCATCACAGGTTGTGCTTTTTGTACAATCCATACAAAGGGATGAGGAATATCAAGAATGTGACTATCCGCTAAGCCTTGCTCTTTAAACAGCTTAAACCAATGGTTTGAAACCGCATTGAGAGCTGCGCCCTTACCCGGTACACCGCGCATGCCACCCTCGCCTGTCCAAATACAGTCAAAGGCTGAAATGCGATCGCTGATCACCATTATAGCTAATGGTGTATCGGCAGGTACGTCGTATCCTTTTTCTTCGATTAAACGGCGGCTATCTGCTTGAGTTAACCAATAAACGCTACGAACTTTACCACTGTGAACAGGTTTATCAGTGCGGATGGGTAAATCATCATTTACCGCCAAAACTTGATCAGCAAGACTCATGCTTATACTTTCCTTTAAAGAATCTATTAGTCTGATTTCAGCGTGTGAAAGCACAATAATAATTTCTTTAGGCTTTTGTTAACTAATAAATGTTAGCTAATAAAAAAGGACGCTAGTGCGTCCTTTTTTGTGTTTCAACTATTCAAATAGTCAAGCTTATGCAGCTAATGCTGCGTTTGCTTTTTCTACTAGAACAGTGAAAGCAGCTTTATCGTATACAGCGATGTCTGCTAAGATCTTACGATCAATCTCGATAGAAGCTTTCTTCAAACCGTTGATGAAACGGCTGTAAGATAAACCATTTTGACGAGATGCAGCGTTGATACGCGCAATCCAAAGTTGACGGAATTGACGCTTACGTTGACGACGGTCACGGTATGCGTATTGGCCAGCTTTAGTTACCGCTTGGAAAGCAACGCGATATACGCGACTACGAGCACCGTAGTAACCTTTAGCTTGCTTTAAAACTTTTTTGTGAGAACGGCGTGCTACAACACCACGTTTTACTCTTGCCATTGTCTAAGTTCTCCTATTAAGCGTGACGTAACATTTTCTTAACTGACTTGATGTCAGAAGCGGCAACTAGGCATTTAGCACGTAAGTGACGCTTAACTTTGGTACGGCGCTTAGTCAGGATGTGACGAAGACCAGCTTGCTTGAATTTATAGCCGTTAGCTGTAGGCTTAAAGCGCTTTGCAGCACCTTTGTTAGTTTTCATTTTAGGCATGAAAAATACTCCGCATTTCTGCCATTAATATTAAGTTATCAAGGCGAGAGTGCTAATTGCGCTCTACTTGCAGGCCTTAATAACCAGCTTTGCGATAATAGTGGTGAGCAATCCAATTATAAAAATAAGCGGATTAGCTACTTGTCGACCAAACTATTAACGTTTGATTGGTGCGAGAACCATAATCATCTGACGACCTTCTGCCTTTTTCGGGAAGAATTCGACCGATGCTACGTCTTGTAAATCCGCTTTAACACGGTTTAAAAGCTCGATACCAATGTCTTGGTGGGCCATTTCACGACCGCGGAAACGAACTGTTACCTTGGCCTTGTCACCACCTTCTAAAAAGCGCTTCAGGTTGCGTAGTTTGACCTGATAGTCGCCTTCATCTGTACCAGGACGGAATTTAATTTCCTTAACCTGAATTTGTTTCTGCTTTTTACGCTGTTCTTTTTGCTCTTTGGCTTTTTCGTAAAGGAACTTACCGTAATCCATTACGCGACACACAGGTGGTTTTGCAGTTGGGCTGATTTCCACTAAATCAACACCTGCTTGCTCCGCTAAGTTCATTGCTTCATTTAACGTTACGATACCAGCTGCTTCGCCGTCATAACCAATTAAGCGAACTTCATTGCCAGGGATACCTGTAATTAACTCATTTAAACGATGTGCCGGCTCTTTTTGACCGCCTCTTTGACCACCTTTAATAGCCTGTTCCTCCAAAGAACTAAAAATAATCAGGCATGGTTTTACATACATGCCTGGATAAAATAACGTGTTGTGTCCGTATTAACTTTAACTGGTGACAGAACCCAATTAAGTTCTATCGCTAACTTCTTGTGTTAGCTTAGCAATAAAGTCGTCAACCGACATTTTTCCTAAATCTTCACCACCGCGTGTACGAACAGCAATTTCGCCATTTTCCATCTCTTTGTCACCAACGACTAAAAGATATGGAACACGCTTCAAAGTGTGCTCGCGGATTTTAAAGCCTATCTTCTCATTTCTCAAGTCAACTTTGGCTCTAAATCCATTTTCTTTCAGTTTTTTAACAACATTTTCACAATATTCACCTTGTTTGTCGGTGATATTCATGACGGTTGCCTGAATTGGTGATAACCAAGTTGGGAATTTGCCTGAGTATTCTTCGATTAAAATACCGATGAAACGCTCAAGTGAACCTAAGATGGCACGGTGGATCATGACTGGTACATGGCGCTCGCCATCTTCACCAATGTATGACGCATCTAAACGACCCGGTAGTGCAAAGTCTAGCTGCACCGTACCACATTGCCAGTTACGGCCTAGACAATCGAGTAAAGTAAATTCAATTTTCGGCCCGTAGAATGCGCCCTCGCCCGGTAAGTATTCAAATGGGATGTCTAAAGAGTTAAGCGCGTTTGCCAAGCCTTCTTCGGCTTTATCCCAAATTTCATCCGCACCAATGCGTTTTTCAGGACGTGTTGAAAGTTTTACTAAAATATCTTCAAAACCAAAGGTTTTGTACACATCGTAAACCATTTCAATACACTTAGTGACTTCTGCTTGTACTTGATCTTCAGTACAGAAAATATGGGCATCATCTTGCGTGAAACCACGTACGCGCATTAAGCCGTGCAATGCACCTGATGGCTCATTGCGGTGACAACAGCCAAATTCCGCCATACGCAGCGGTAAATCACGGTATGACTTCAAGCCTTGGTTGAAAATTTGTACATGACCTGGGCAGTTCATTGGCTTGATCGCATATTCACGCTTTTCAGATTCTGTCGTGAACATGTTTTCTGCGTATTTATCCCAGTGACCAGAGCGCTCCCACAACTGACGATCCATCATCAATGGGCCTTTTACTTCGTCGTAGTCGTACTCGTGTAGCTTTTGGCGAACGAATTTTTCAAGTTCAGTGTAAATGGTCCAACCATCGTTGTGCCAGAACACCATACCCGGCGCTTCAGTTTGCCAGTGGAATAAATCTAACGCTTTACCAATTTTACGATGGTCGCGCTTTTCTGCTTCCGCTAAGCGTTGTAAGTAAGCTTTTAATTGCTTCTTATCCGCCCATGCGGTGCCGTAAATACGCTGGAGCATTTTGTTTTCAGAATCACCACGCCAGTAGGCACCAGCCACATTCATCAGTTTAAAGTGATGGCAGTGCTTCATGTTTGGTACGTGTGGGCCACGACACATGTCGATGTATTCTTCGTGGTGGTACAAGCCTGGACGATCATCTTTGTCGATGTTTTCGTCAAGAATTTCCATCTTGTAGCTTTCGCCACGCGCTTCAAACGTATCGCGTGCTTCTTGCCAAGAAACTGTTTTCTTCACAACCGCATAGTTAGTTTTAGCAAGCTCAAGCATGCGCTTTTCTAACTTGGCTAAGTCTTCATCGTTTAGCGCTTGGTCTAAATCAATATCGTAGTAAAAACCATTGTCGATGGTTGGACCAATCGCCATTTTTACATCGGGGAATAATTGCTTGATGGCGTGACCTAGCAAGTGCGCACAAGAGTGACGAATAATCTCCAGACCGTCTTCGTCTTTCGCAGTGATCAACTGTAGCTGGCAGTCTTCGGTGATCATTTCGCACGCATCAACGCGCTCACCATTAATGCGACCGGCAAGTGTCGCTTTAGCTAAACCAGGGCCAATATCTGCGGCAACATCCATTACAGAGACCGCATTGTCGAAAGAGCGTTGACTTCCGTCTGGGAGAGTAATTACAGGCATGAATTTTCCTTTCACAGTGGCGACGCACACGTAGCGCCGCTTGTTAATTTAATTAAAACGATTAGGTGCAGACTTTGCGGTGTCTTTTCGAATTACCTTTTCGAACCTAAAACACGCAAAATATGGTCTAATACAAATGAGGTCGGAAGAATAGAAAAATTAAGCGGATATTTCAATGGCTAGCAAGCGTTTTTCATTGCTTTTTCATCATTTACATCAAATACCATTAGCATCAATACTCTTGCTCTTGAGCTTTAGCATTATGGCGTCAGAAAAACCACCCGTTGTGGTAACAGCTGATTTGCCAACTGAGGCCAATTGGCAACAAGTTCGTACCAGTGATACGATTCGTGTTTCTGTTGCTAAAGTCAACAACAGCCGTCTCGCCCATATTCGCGCTGAGCTTACGGTAAGATCTTCGCTTTCAGGGTTTCTTTTATTTTTACAAGATTACACCAACATTCCCAACTGGCTGGACAATGCCAATCACAGCGAACTCATTAAGCAGGTAACGCCCGCACGCAATATCTTCATTACCTATTTTGATGGTGTTTGGCCAGTTAAACCAAGAGATATGGTGATCGAAACACAGTACCAGCAACAAGCCGATCTAAGCATTGCTATTGAAGTGTTAGACGCCAGTGACAAAGCCCCTGCCAATACTGATGTCATTCGCGTGAGCGTTTTACAGGCGCGTTGGTTGATCAAACCACTTGAGCAAACTGGTCAAATAAAGATTCAGTATAAATTTAGCGTTGATCCCAACGGCGCCGTGCCAAAGTGGCTGGTCAATCAAATGACGATTCGTTCCGTATGGCAAACCATGCGCAATATCGAGAAACAATTACCCAGCTCACAGTGGCAGCAATTTCATGTCGATGGCATTGTTGAGAAAAGCTATCACCCCTAATATTCGCAAATTTTGAGTGTCACTAAGTTAAGCGCTCTTTGATAGGCACTCCTTGATAAGGGTTAGCAAGTAACACCCTGCCAAGTTATTCTATACTAAAACAATTGTTTCGTTTTACTGTGGCATTGGCGATGTGGCATACAATAGAAACCGCTATTAGTGAATCAACCGGAAAAGCATTTTCCATTCAATCAAAAGCCCCTATATCGGGTGGCGATACCAATTTAGCGTTTCATGTCTCAGGTAATGACCAAGCATACTTTGTCAAAGTCAACGAAAAACACGCACTAGCAAGCTTCGAACAAGAGTACTATTCTCTCGAGCAGCTGAGCTATTTAACCAACATTAGCTCACCTAAACCAGTAACTATTGGCTGCTCGCTCGATAAAAGTTTCTTGGTACTCGAGTATTGGCAATTTGTTCAAGGCAGTGCCAGTTTGTGGTACCAACTGGGGCAGCAATTGGCACTAATGCATCAAAGTTGTACCCATGGCGAATTCGGTTGGCAGAGCGACAATTTTATTGGTCATACGCGCCAACCAAACACTTGGCAGAAAAATTGGAGTATGTTTTTTGCTGAGCAGCGCATCGGCTGGCAACTAACGTTACTAGAAGAAAAATCAATACAACTCGGTGATATTGATCACATTTGCGGACATTGCCACGACCTGCTCGCTCATCACCATCCTGAGCCAAGCCTCTTACATGGCGATCTATGGCAAGGTAATGTTGGCTTTACAGAATTAAGCGGCGTTATTTACGACCCAGCGTGTTATTACGGCGACCGCGAAGCAGACATTGCCATGACCGAGCTATTTGGCTTGTTCCCCACCAGTTTCTATCAGGGCTATCAAGCGACTTTCCCGCTTTCAAAACGTTACGCCAAGCGAAAATTGCTGTATAACTTTTATCATATTCTCAATCACGCCAACATGTTTGGTGGCGTATACATAAAGCAAGCGAAAGCAAACTTACATCGCATTTTATCTTTGCCTAGCTAACGTGATAATAGGCTAAGTTAAAAAATAAGCGCCCTATCGTCAGCACACCAAAAATTTTAGACTTTTCATACGCTTACCGACAAGTAGCACATTCATGTTTTTCAGCCATAATTAAAGGACTGTCGAGCAAAGTGTGAGCGGTAAATTATGCTAGAAGACCTCCAACAACAACGAATCGAATGTCCCCACTGCGGTCATCATTTGCACGTGACCTTAGACCCAAGCGCAGGTGATCAAAATTATTACGACGAATGCCCCGCGTGTTGTAGTGAAATTCATTTTGTTATGCATATCGACGAAATTGGCCAAAAGATTGAACTACACGTCGACGCCGATGATGAGCAAGTATTTTAGGCTCAAATATTTGTACTTACTGCGAGATTCTTTTGGCAAACATAACATTAATAGCGTTAGGCTAGTTTAAGCTTCATGCGTTCAATCGTCGAGACGATAGTAATGGTTTGTTGGTCCATTTCAATATTCACTTTATCACCAACCGTTAGTTCACCAATATTGGTTCTGGTTAATGTTTCAGGAATTAAATGCACATTGAATTGACCGTTCTCAACGGACTCACCCAAGGTCAAACTCGTGCCGTTAATTGACACAAAGCCTTTGCCAAATAAATACTTTGCGTAACCATCTTGATAGTTTTCATCTAGCGTAAAGTGAATGCTGCAGTTATCACCTTGTTGCTCAATCAGGGTCACTGTTGCCAGCGCGTGAATATGACCAGAGACTTGATGACCCCCTATTTCATCGCCCACTTTTAACGAACGTTCAAAATTAACATAGTCACCTGATTTAACAGATGATAAATTGGTAACGCGTAACGTTTCGTCAATCACATCAAAATCAATACGAGCGTTTTCACCATCATGGTCTTGCTGTTTAACGACAGTTAAACAAACGCCATTGATGGCAATACTGGCACCCAGCTCAATTTGTTGTGCGTATTGCTTTTCTACGGCAATAGTTAAGTGACAAACACCATTGCTATTTTCAGCTGACAAAACTTGTGCTTTCGATTGCACAATCCCAGTAAACATATATCATTTACCCCTTAAAAATTTTCGCTACTGTAGCAAATTTACCATTTAAAGTACTCTGGTTTTCATGCGCTTATCTAATTTTATTTTTCAGTCCAAAAGTCTACTTAAACTCGCCTACCCCATTCTTATTGCCCAGCTAATTCAAAATTTAATGGGCTTTGCCGACACGGTAATGGCTGGTCGAGTGAGCGCCACAGACATGGCGGCAGTTGCTGTTGCCAGTAGCGTTTGGCTACCAGCAATATTAACAATTTCTGGCATTATGATGGCCTTGGCAGCCATTGTGTCACAATACGCAGGCTCAAACGCTTTTGATAAAGTTGCTAGCGCCACCTACCAAACAGCTTGGATCGGTTTGTTTTTAGGCGGTTCTCTTATTTTACTTAATGCCACCGTAGCACCTGCGATTTATCAACAAGTGACCTTGGAGCCTGCGTTAAAAGGCCTGATGTTCGACTACCTTGACTATATTGTCTGGGGCGGCCCAGCGTTTTGTTTATACTTTGTACTGAGAAACTATTCAGAAGGTTTATCGCACACCCGGCCGACAATGATCATCAGTATTATCGGACTACTCGTTAATATTCCCGCCAATTATGTCTTTATCTACGGAAAGTTTGGTATGCCAGCGCTTGGCGGTGCCGGTTGTGGCTTAGCCACGGCACTGGTTTATTGGGCAATGTTTTTGTCGATGCTGGTATATACCTATTTTTCCAAACACTTAAAGCAGGCACATTTATTTGAGCGCTTCTACTGGCCTAATTGGTCAGAAATTAAAACCGTATTGGCGCTCGGTATTCCAATTGCATTATCACTGCTGTTTGAGGTGAGCTTATTTGCTGTGGTCGCGATTATTTTAGCGCCCTTTGGCGCCGAAGTTGTGGCTAGCCACCAAATTGCCATTAACTTTTCTGGGCTCGTGTTTATGATACCGCTAAGTTTGGCAATGGCGGTGACGATCAAAGTGGGATTTGCCGTCGGTAACAAAAAACACCAAGAAGCAAAAGCGATCTGCTGGCACTCAGCAATGCTCGGTCTTGTTATCGCCGTAGTGACTGCCAGTGCAACCTTACTGTTTAAAACAGAGATTGCCAGTATTTACACCACAGAATTACCCGTTATTGAACTAGCGGCAAGCCTAATGTTTTTAGCGGCGCTATTTCAGTTCTCTGACGCAATACAAGTCATTTCTGCTGGCGCACTGCGCGGTTATAAAGACACTACATCGATTTTACTAATTACTTTTTTCTCATACTGGATAGTCGGCTTATCTATTGGCTTAATGCTAGGTTTAACTGATTGGATAATTGAGCCAATCGGCCCATCTGGATTTTGGATTGGCTTTATCTCAGGATTAACCACCGCCGCAGTGCTATTGGCCATTCGATTAAAGGTCGTGCAAGCACGGCTAGCGTAAGATAAGTAAGGCGTATTCAAAAGCTAGCTAATTTTTATGGGAGGTGGACGAGACATGGACCTAGACGCTGCACAGTTAAAGTTACTGTTTGAGCAAAAACTAAAGCCCAAGTTGGCGCCGCTAGAAAGTATTCGTTTGGCGACATTAAAGAAGAAAAAGGCACTTACCGTTTCCGTAGGGGCATTTTTTATCGCGGTATTGTCAGGTATTAACTCTACCCCTTTATTACTGTTGCTATTTGCAATTCTAGTGTATTGCATTTTCGCTTTTAAAGTCAGTTGGGATAATTACCGAGGCAGTTACAAACAACAAATTATGGCGACTCTGCTAGGTGAAATTAACAAGTCGCTGGTCTGGCATAAAGACAAATTCATCACTCAAACCGAGTTTGAACAAAGCGGCTTGTCCCCTAAGAAAATAGATAGCTACAGCGGTGAAGATCTTATTTGTGGCGAGCTCGAAGGTTTTAAGGTTGCAATGTCAGAGCTTTTTGTTGAACAAATTACTCCGAGACCAGAGGGCGGCTCACTGCGAACGCCTATTTTTACAGGTTTGTTTTTCAAAGCTCAAAACTGCACGTCATTCGCTCATTTTAGTTATATTTTACCGGCAGAAAATGCCAAGCAAGGGATAAAAGAAAGACTATTTGCCCCTTTCCAAAGTCCCCGCATTGGTGAAAAAGTAGCATTACCGGAAAGTGAATTTAGCCAATATTTCACCGTTATCAGCTCAGCGCCAGCGTCGGTATTGCAAATGCTAACGCCTGCGTTGATAAATAAATTAGTTGACTATCGAAAGCAAAAACAGGGAATCGCGATATCCCTATCTTTTGTTGAACAAAATGTCTACATTGCCATCCCCGAAGGCAGGGATTTATTTGAGCCTAAACTAGCCCTTACTGTTACTGACTTCGAGGTCATCAAGGGGCTGTTTCAAGACTTAGTCTTTTTTACAGGTTTATTGCAAGAATTAGGATTAAATTCAAATACTCGCCACTAATGCTCGTTTTGTAATAGGCATTAAAAAGCGCAAAGCAACTCAATGTATTAATTAATCGACTTTGCGCTTTTTCTCTTACTAGAAGCGAGCTTGAATAGCCGGGTTATTTTTCTACCGCTACTTTTTCACTGGTCTCAGCTGTTGCCATGATGCGACGATTCTGTGCGTGCGCAGCTGCATTATTTTCTCGATTTAACAACCGCTCTTCGCCATAACCTACAGCAGTTAAACGCGCGCTATCGACACCATATTCACTAACCAGCATATCGACCACCGCTTGTGCACGTTTCATCGATAGTGTTTGGTTATAGGCCGCAGCGCCAACACTTGATGAATGCCCTTCAATCGTTAAGTTAACCGCCTCGTATTGCTTCATAAAGTTGGCGAGCTTTTCAACTTCATCGTAAAACGCAGGTTTAATCACATCACTGTTATTATCAAAGTTAACTTGCACTTCAATCGAGCGCATTTTTTCACTAAATAAGGTGCAGCCTTTAACATCTACCATATGTGTTGCAGGTGTGCCTGGGCATTGATCTAGACTATCGATAACCCCGTCTTTATCTGCATCTTTTGCTTGAGGTGCTGTTTGCACTGGGGCGGCTTTCACAACTTGAGTTTTAGGTGCTGGCGCTAATGGTTTACGGGCTTTGTTTTCACCAAAGAAATACATTAAGCCAATCGTTGCATTAAAATCAGTGTGGTAATCTTCAAATTGATAATGTCCCTTACCTTCAATAAAGCCAGCAAAGCGATTAGTGAAGTAATGGCGATAGCCCATACCAATGTTAGCAGAGACTTCTTTGTCTTCTAGATCAATCTCTTTAAAACCCCCGATTAAATACAAGTTCTTTTTACTTGGAAAGTGCAGTAAGTCAATCGCGACTGAGCGGCCGTCTTGATCACCGTATGCATTACGCAGCGCGTCAACCGACAAATCGGTGTATAGAATACGTAGCTCGTTGTATTCGGAAAAGCGGTAGCCCAGAGATAACCCTAGGCCATCTCCTTCTTCCAATCCCGAGGCACTATCGCCTGCGACTTTTAGGCGCTCGTTATCTGCATCAAAATAGCTGTAGTGAATGCCGCCATATGCTTGTTTGACCAACACGGAAGCATCTGGTTGCTCGCTCGCATGTGTTGCCGATGGAAATGCTGAGGCATATAACCCCGCCATGATTAATGTAACAATTTTATTTTTTTTCATTGAGATTCCTTGACCTTTTCCCTGCTGAATATTCACCCTAGTCGTTGTTAAATGGCAAGCGAGCCTGCTATCACTAAATATTAACAACTCTTCTTACATTGTTATTAACGTTCTAAATTTAATCAACAAATTTAGCGATTTGTTGGTTAATTGAGCGAACGAACTAATTTTACGAAAATATGACGAAAAACACTTGCAACTACAAAATAGCATCGCTAACATTACGCCCCGTTGCTGAGGCAACATTTGATTTGGGAGCGTAGCTCAGTTGGTTAGAGCGCTTGCTTGACATGCAAGAGGTCGCTGGTTCAACTCCAGTCGCACCCACCACATTCTAAAAAGCCGCACAGTGTGCGGCTTTTTTCGTTTTGATGTTTGCTTTGCTACTTCTTGTAGGATATCAACCGTTTTCGCCCTAGCATGCCTAATACGGCTAAAGACAATAATGCCAGGCTGGTCGGTTCTGGCACGTCACGAGCTTGCGTTGCAATTATCGCATTGCCTAAGCTAACATCGGTAATAGCAATACCATCAGCATCGCTAAATGCGATTCCTTGCAAGGATACCGTTGTGAAATCAGGGATTGCTAGCATATCAACATCAAAAGAAATCTGAGCCAAAGCAAATTCTCCGGCTTGATTGGCATCTAAAAATGCCGCGCCCAGAAAGCTGACCACAGCGAGTCCTAAAGTGCCAGCACCGTCATCACCAAGGCTTGAATCAAGTGCTTCGCCAAGAGCAATATCACCTAATCCATCGCTTAATGTGTGATCAGTGTAAGAAAGTACGCTACTATCGTAAAGTACGTCTAAATCAAAAGCTCCAAGTGATTCAGGTGATTGATCGCCTAAGCCACTCGCCATTAGGGTGAGTGACACAGAATTACCGGTTGAACTTATTTGAAAAGCAGGATCGAACGATAGCATGAGATTGGCGTTGCTACTTGCAGTAAAAAGCAAGCCCATCAAAAGTAATGTTTTTCTTATTTTTTCCATTTTACTATTTCCTATTATTGAGGTAATTGTGTTGGTGCGCAGCGTGCATTGGTGCACTGCGATACACATAAACGTGCATCTACAACATTTATGACACCGTCATTATTGATATCCAGCGCAGGATTGCCCTCAGAGACTGGCACATTGCGATTTCTAGCGATGGCGGCAATATCAATACGATCAACTTGTTCATCGCCATTAACGTCACACATTAATGGTGTTTCGTCGCCTAGCATAATATTGAATGTACATGAGTTACCGGCACCATCCGACGCTTCAACTACACCAGTACCGGGCATAGTTTCATCAACTAAAACGACGCTAAATTGCACTTGTGGATCCGAAGGCACAAAGGTCGGCACCGTTACAATAATATTCGTACCACTAATACTGTCGATGGTAAAAATGCCGGTGTCTTCATCGATTTGCCCGTTATTATTTAAATCTTCACCAGGATCGAGCACACCATTACCATTAACATCTTCACTCGGTCGGTTATCCGTTGCTGTTGCCAATAACATTGGAACACCACCTTCTCCCATGGTGACTTCTGATGTACACAGCGGCGGATTAGCATCGCCTGCCGGATTAATAAAGCTAAACAAAGCACCACCGGGGTAAATATAGGAGTCATCTTGATTATAACCTTCCACTGTTATGCCGTGAGGACTGGCGGAGAGAGTTTGGTGAGTACCGTCAGTTAAGGGCACGACTGCTGAGGAAAAATTTGTATTGGGAATGGCAGTAAAACTACCTGCGCCAATTGGCGTACCATCTAAGCTAATGGTTGCTAGGTCGGCATTGTTAGCAATAATAGAGAGAAAATTCTCCGCAAACTGGTTACCTCCAACGGTGGAGAACGTATATTCACTTAAATACTGCTCAGATGGGATCATATTCCCCATAGACGGGTCCCCCGTCACCGCGCCAGGGGAAGAGCTCCCAGTCATAAATTGCACTACATAAATAGGGTTATCGCTACTAAAGACATGGTTATCTGGTAGCGGTGCAGTTTCAATAAATTCTCCCCGATTGATATTGCCAATGCTAACACCGTCTTGGTCAATATTGGTGCTATCCTCTGAAGCAACAATACGATAAATACTCCCATTTGGCCGATTAGGCAGGTTAGTCACTAAGATTTCTGTCCCCCAACTGGCAACTGGTTGCGCGACTTCAAAAATATGATCGCAAAAACTAGTGTTACTCGGGATATTAGTACATACATTGCCATTGATCACACCAACAGGCCTAGTTGCGCTAACCGTTGTCCCCATCAAACTCCCCGCCGTTCCAACGCTGGCACTAGAGCGACCATAGTAGGCTTCGCCGCTATTTAACGTCACATCAAATGGAACGCCAGCGAGGTTGCCTGTGATATTGTTAGTTGGGGTAATCGTCACCGTAGTATTGTCAAATGCTGCATAGACAATAAACTGTCCGCCGCCTAAAGTTGCATTATAAGTACTTAAAATATATTCCGTATTAAACGTATCTATCGGTAGACCTAAGGCGGCGTCAGTTGAAAAACTTCTTCTGTTGATGACATATGCAACAAACTCATCTATGCCATTAACCGCTGCAGCTCTAACTGCATTGTTGGCAACGGCATTCTGCGTCCAAATACTGGCGGCATTAGGAAGTTCGACAATCGTCACGGTGCCAGGGATGACCGATACTGTCGTATCAAAGGTGGGATTATTCACTGGGTATTGCACTTGTACATCTGTCGCGACCTCTGTAGCCAGATGTAGTTCAACAATATTAGTATTATCAAAGTTAGGCATAAATGCGAGAATGAACTCATTGCCTTGATTATCGATATTAGCATAGGCGCTATTTATCATGAAAAAGCTAAAAAACATGACAAATAACCGACATACGCGAGTTATTTGCTGTTTCATTCTGGGTTCCTTGTAAACGTTAGGTGAATGTTTCGCAAGTAGTCCCAGTAGCCGTAAACCGCATAACTTCTATGGCACTTTTAACACTATCAACAATGATGTGTTAAAAGACAGAACAGCCAAAATAATTAAATACACATTCCCTTTTCAATAACAGCAGTAAAGACTTCTATGTGTTTAGGAGTGTAAAAAGCAATCAAAATCGCATGCTTGTTTAATACTACTGGAACACCTATAGGTACTAAACTACTGAATTCCTGTTAGTTCCTAAGATGACACAAAGCATAACCAATACCAACACAGCAACACATTGAAAATTAATACTTTTTATTTCTAACGAGTGATTCGTAGGGGGGTGAATGTAAACAAAGCTGACAACAGGTTAAGTTATTGATTAATAACTTCTTGGTGGCTGCTAACCTGGTTGGCTGATTGTGCATTATCACCAGTTATAGCCAAATTGACCCTGACACGTTTTTCAACCACCTCGCCGACGATAATCAGCGCGGGACCTTGGCACTCTGCTAGGTCTTGTTCAGCGTTCATCGATGATAACGTTCGACAAACAAGCTTTTGCGAATCACTAGTACCTTGATCAATCACTGCGATTGGCATCCTTGCATCCATACCATGACTGATCAAACGCTGGCAAATCAAATCAACGCGATTTAAGCCCATATAAAACACTAGTGTACTTTGCTCTTTAGCCAATAACGGCCAGTCACATTCATGCTCTTTGCGCTTTCCATGTGCCGTAACAAACTTCACTGATTGCGCACAATCTCTGTGAGTTAGTGGTATACCGGCGTATGCGGCACATCCTGTTGCAGCCGTTATACCGGGAATAATTTGAAAAGGAATATTCGCTTTAGTTAACACGTCTGTTTCTTCTGCCAAACGTGCAAATATCGACGGATCACCGCCTTTTAACCGTACAACGTATTTTCCTTGGCTGGCATAGTCAGCCAATAACTGACAAATTTGTGCTTGGGTAACAGAGTGCTGACCACATTTTTTGCCAACAAAAATACGCTCAACGTGATTTGGGATCAGGCTGTTAATCTCTGGGTTTACTAACCAGTCAACGAGTACAACATCGGCTTGTTGGAATGCTTTGACGGCTTTGAGGGTCAACAGCTCTGGATCGCCCGCACCTGCACCGACAAAAACAACTTGCCCTTTTTTGTTGCCTTGCTCACTCAGCCCGGTTCCATCACTGGCCTGGTTGTCTATGACACCGACCACTGATTGACGCTTGAGCAGGGTAAACCATACCGGTAATGCGGCTCTTTGTGTGTTGTTTGTTGTCCACAAACGTTGTTGCTGATGCTTAATCCAAAATAATGGGGTTTTTAGTAAACTTAACTGCATTTTTACTCCTCAAGCAGCCAATGGCTAACGCTTAAATAGCTGCGACTGATTGGCATTGAGTCTATTTATCACAATCACCCTTGCGGCGATCTTCAGGCTATGCGCTCGCCACTTCTTTAATATCGATCAATTGCGATTGACAAGTGTTGATAATGGTTTGTAACTCTGGCTTACAAGAACCACAGTTGGTACCGCATTTCAGTTTTTTGCCCAACGCAGTAACACTGTCCGCCCCTGCCTGCACCGCTTCGCGAATACTGTTTTCCGTCACGTTAAAGCAACTACAGACTTTACGGCTCTCATCTGCGGCCGCTGGTGCAGTTTTTGATAGTAAAGCTTGTACTTGGGTGAATGACAGCGACTCCTCTGCAAACAAGTCGTCAACCCATTTTTTGGCGTTACCAAAGTCGCTCTCGGCAGAAGCAGCAGTAAAAGCAGTCGCAAAATAAGCGGCGAACATCACGGCGCCATTTTTCAAGCAAACAATATGAGATAGCTGACTGTCATTATCAGTAAAACTTAGCCATTCACCCTGACAGGGAAACAACTGTTGGCACCTCGCCATCGTTAACGCTTGGTCAGTTTTTGTTGCTAATTGGTAGTGCCAGCTATTCGGCTGTTTTGTTTTCAACCAATACGCTGAGTGCTGTGCAATACTTTTCACGAGCCTTTTGCCTGATTGGCTTTCAATGTCCTCTGCAAGTGCTTGGCTGACATAACAATCAATGTATTGCTCAAACTTGGCTGCGGTGATGGCGATACCGGTGTGTTTAAGCTCTGGTTGGCCTGAAATAGGATCAACAGCCGCATCGTATAAACTTGACACGGTTGCACTGCCACAGAACTCTTGGTTCCAATGAATTGGCATAAAGCACTCACCAACAGCAACTGCATCGCTCACTTGCACGGGCACGTATAACTCACCTTTTGCTGAGCTTACTTTTGCAATTTGATGATCACTTAAACCATATTTTGAGGCATCAACAGGGTTGACACTAAGAAAAGGTTTGGCCAAATGTTGCGTCAGTGCAGGAGCAACGCCAGTTCGTGTCATGGTATGCCATTGATCGCGAAAACGCCCACTGTTAAGCACTAACGGAAACGCTTTGCTTGCTTTTTGTTCAGGTAATTTCGGCGTTACTGGGAAAAAATTTGCTTTGCCATTTGCCGTTGCATATTCCCCATTAGCAAACACGCGAGTACTTTTATTTTGAGAGGTAATAGCAATTTGAGAGACAATCGCAATTTGGGATGCTCCAGCTGCTTGACTCGGTCTTGATGACGCCATGGGAATAGGCCACTGCACTGGCTGCAACTGCTCATATTCCGTCAGTGATAGTGGCGCCAAGCCCGACATATCGAAAACGCGTTTAGACGCCCCAGCATTTTGATAGCCAGACAAAGCGGCAAATTCAGTGAAAACTTGATAAGGGTGTTGATAGGCAAAGCCACTAAAGCCCATTTTTTGTGCGACTAGCGACATAATGTCCCAATCATGCTTGGCTTCGCCTGTTGGTTTAACAGCGCTACGTTGACGCGAAATACGGCGCTCAGAATTCGTCACGGTGCCATTTTTCTCAAGCCATGGCGTTGCTGGTAATTTAACATCAGCATAAGCGAGGGTGTCATTATCTGTAACGCAGTCTGAAACAACGACAAAGTCACATTGCTCAAACGCTTTTGCCACTTGGTTGTGATCAGGCAAACTGACCAGTGGGTTTGTACCCATCACCCAAACCGCTTTAATTTTTCCCGTCAGCATTTGTTCGATCATATCGACAGCTTTCGCGCCTTGCTTGGTGGGCATATGAGGAGACTGCCAAAACGTTTGCACTAAATCGCGATGCGCAGGATTTTCAATATCCATATGCGCAGCCAGTTGGTTAGCTAAGCCCCCTACTTCTCTACCGCCCATAGCGTTGGGTTGACCTGTGATAGAAAACGGCCCGGCACCTGCCTTTGCAATTTTACCCGTGGCTAAATGCACATTAATAATGGCATGACACTTATCAACACCAGAAGTTGACTGATTGATCCCCATTGAATACATGGAAATCGCCTTGTTAGCCTGTTCAAAGTATTGATAGAAACTGAGTAACTCAGCTTTAGTTACCCCACAAAATTCACTAACTTGCGTTAAGCCCCAAGCCGATGCTTGAGCTATTGTCTCTTCAAACCCTTGCGTATGTGCTGCAATATAGTCGTGATCTAGTGCGCTCCGCTCAGCCAAATAGTTTAATAAACCATTGTATAGCGCGGCATCAGAGCCCGGAGTAATGGCCAAATGTAAATCAGCACTTTCAGCGGTAGCGGTGCGACGAGGGTCAACCACGACCAATTTACACGCGGGGTTAATTTGCTTGGCGCGCTGCATTCGTTGGAACAGCACAGGATGTGTCCACGCAGCGTTAGAGCCAATTAACACCATAAGATCGGTTTGTTCTAAGTCTTGATAATCACAAGGGACGACATCTTCGCCAAACGCTCGTTTATAAGCTGAGACCGCTGACGACATGCAAAGACGTGAGTTGGTATCGATATTAGCGCTACCGATATAGCCTTTCATCAGCTTGTTGGCAACGTAGTAGTCTTCCGTAAGTAATTGCCCTGACACATAAAAGGCAACCGCATCTTTGCCGTATTTTTCGATGGTTTCGCTAAATTTATCTGCCACTTGAGCAATCGCTGTTTGCCATGAGACTTGTTGACCAGCCACCTCAGGCGCTAAGAGTCGATTCGTAACATCAACGGTATCTAATAAATGAGTGCCTTTAACACACAAGCGACCAAAATTTGCAGGGTGTTCAGGCGAACCCTCTAAGCTAGTCGCCTGCCCTTCTGTTACCGAAATATCCACACCACAACCTACACCGCAATAAGCACAAGTACTTTGCACTAAAGCATCGGCAGCTATTGGCGGATAATGAAGCGGATAGAGAGCCTGCTCATTAGAGCAAGCGGCAGATTTAACATTTAAGTCGCCAATCATGCGTAATGATACTCCTAGATATACACTTGGATCGCTTGGTCTTGAATACGCGTTGGGTAAGCCGCAATTTCAGCTTCCTCTTGCAAACACGTACCTGTTTTCAGCGAGAATTGCTGTTTGTAGAGCGGTGATGCCACGATTGGCTCGCCGTTGTTACTGCCAACAATGCCGCGATAAAGCACGTTCGCTTGGCCGATGGGATCAAAATTATCGACCGCGAAAACCTTTTCTTCGCTATCAGGAATACTAAAAATGGCAATTTGCTTTTCTAGTTGCTCACCCTGTTCACTGGGCTTAGCAACTAAGGCGCAGATACCCGAGTTAGCCACTAAGTCGTGAATACCGCACAAGGTCACCCAATCTTTATTTACTGTTTGCTCATTGACTGATTGCGACATGATTAGTCCTCCATTACTGCAACAACTTGCTTGCCAGATTCGTTAGGGCTTTCGTTGTGGGTTAAATCGACAATCTCGATATTGCCACCATTTTTACTAGCCTTTTTCTCTGCCAGTGTGGCTGGGCGAATTTGATCACGCTCAGTCACAAATTGAATATTGTTGTCGGTTTTATCTGAATTCACGAACTGTCTGAATCGCTTCAGCGACTCTGGATTTTCCAGTGTGGTTTTCCACTCACATTGGTATTTGCCAACAATGCTCGCCATGTGTTGTTCAAGTTCGTCACAAATGCCCAAGTGATCGTCAATAATCACTTTTTGCAGGTATTCTAGACCGCCTTCTAAATTTTCCATCCACACCGAAGTGCGCTGCAAGCGGTCACCGGTTTGAATGTAGAAACTGAAGATGCGATCGATGTATTTAATCAGTGTTTCGTCGTCTAAATCGGTCGCGAATAAATCTGCGTGACGCGGTTTCATGCCGCCATTACCGCAAACATAGAGATTCCAACCTTTGTCGGTGGCGATAACACCAAAATCTTTACTTTGTGCTTCGGCACATTCGCGAGTACAACCAGAAACCGCAAACTTGACTTTATGCGGTGCACGCACACCTTTGTAGCGATTCTCGATATGTATTGCCATGCCAACGCTGTCTTGCACACCATAGCGACACCAAGTACTACCTACGCAAGATTTAACTGTACGCACCGATTTACCATAGGCGTGGCCTGTTTCTAAGCCTACATCGATTAGTTCTTGCCAAATATCGGGTAGTTGATCGACGCGGGCGCCAAACAAATCAATACGCTGGCCACCGGTGATCTTGGTATAAAGGTTATACTTTTTGGCGACTTCGCCGATCGTAATTAATTTATCAGGGGTGATCTCGCCGCCAGGAATACGGGGGACAACAGAATAAGTACCGTCTTTTTGCATATTGGCGAGGAAAGTATCGTTGGTATCTTGCAGCGCTACCTTGCTACTTTCAAGGATGTAGTCGTTCCAAACAGACGCTAAAATTGAACCCACTGTTGGCTTACAAATTTCGCAGCCTAAGCCATGACCGTGTTTTGCAAGTAGCTGGTCAAAGCTAGTGATTTTTTCAACTTTAACAATGTCGAATAGCTCGCGGCGAGAATAGGTGAAGTGTTCGCAAATATCTTTTTTCACCTCAACACCGCGACTCTCTAATTCTTTGTCGACAACATCTTTAAGGAGCGCAGCACAGCCGCCACAGCCCGTGCTCGCTTTGGTGCATGATTTGACGTCAGCAACACTGCATGCACCGCCATCCACAGCGGCAACAATATCGCCTTTGGTAACGTTTAAACACGAACATATGGTCGCTGTATCCGGCAGCGCGTCGGCCCCTAACATAGGTTTGTCTGCGGCCATTGGTAAAATAAGCGCTTCAGGACTTTCAGGTAGTTCAATACCGTTCAGCATATATTGCAGTAAGCTATCGTATTCACTGGTATCACCAACCAGTACAGCACCTAGCAGTAATGACTTGTCACTTGATACCACAATCTTTTTGTACACACCTTCTGGCTGATTTTCGTAGGTATAGGTTAATGCGCCTTGTGTTTTGGCGTGCGCATCACCGATTGAGCCAACGTCAACGCCCATCAGCTTTAACTTGGTGCTCATGTCAGCGCCTTCGAAAGCATCCTCAGATGTGCTATCAAGCACGTGCTTAGCGGCCACTTTCGCCATTGAATAGCCCGGTGCCACTAAGCCGTAAATCATGTTGTCGTATAGTGCACACTCACCGATCGCGTAAATGTTTTCATCTGAGGTTTGACACTGATTGTTAATGACAATGCCGCCGCGCTCGCCAAGCACAAGGTCGTTTTCTCGCCCTAGGTTGTCGTAGGGGCGAATACCTGCGGAGAATAACACCAGATCCGTTTCCAATACCTCGCCATCAGCGAATACTAAGCGGTAGCGACATGACTCGCCTTTTTCAATCACTTGTGTGGCTTTTGAGGTGTGAACTTGTACGCCAAGCTCTTCTATTTTCGCTTTAAGTAAGCGGCCACCGCCAGCATCCACTTGCACTGCCATCAGTTGTGGTGCAAATTCCACCACATGAGTTTGTAAGCCCAATTCTTTGAGCGCGTTTGCCGCTTCCAAGCCTAATAAACCGCCACCGATCACCACACCAACATTACTGCTACTTGCACTACTCTTGATAGACTCCAGATCATCTATGGTCCGGTAAACAAGGCAATGTGGTTGATCTCCCCCAGGGATCGGTGGCACAAAAGGATAGGAACCTGTTGCCAGAATGAGTTTGTCGTAGCTAAACGTCTCGCCGACTTCTGTTGTCACCTGTTGCTGCTCGCGATCAATCGTCGACACTTTAGCATTAGTGCGAAAATCAACTTGCCAGTCTTGGTACGTTGCTTCGTCAGTCAATGCCAAGTCTTGCGCCGTTTTCCCAGCAAAGTACTCTGATAAGTGCACGCGATCATATGCCAAGCGACTTTCAGCCGATAACACAGTAATGTTGACTTGCTCTGCTGATGCGCGCAAATTGGCAAGCTGCTCAACAAAGTGGTGACCGACCATGCCGTTGCCGACAACAACGACGTTTAGCTGATTAGACATAGTATTTCCTCTTAACTTAGATTCCTGATTGATGCGATTTGCTTAGAATTTTGCACCAACCCAGACCCAAAGCTTGTCAGTATCGACTTTGCCTGAGCCTGTATCGCCTGCCGAGTAGGCAGCGAATTTCACACCACCTGAAAAGGTTTTGTTGAAGCTTTTGCCGTATGAAAGGTTAATTTCATCACCTAGATCATCGACCACAGCATTGCCATCGTCTGCTTCGTAATCGTGATAAACCACTGACCATTTACCGCCAAATGCTTTACCAGCAGCCGACAGGTATAAGTCGGTCAAACCGACACTTGGCGTCCCCAAAAATTGATCTGCCCAGCCGTTGAATTTATGCAGTGTTGCTAGCGGTGTTGAGAAGCCATATGCGCCGTCGTCGCTGCCCAACACTTCGTAACCGCCTTTAAGCGTAATACCCTTGATGACATAACCCAGCTCTAGCAAGGTGTAATCGGCATCAAACTCAGTGCCAGCGGCTTCTGATTCTTGGGTGGCAAACTCAATGGTGTAAAGCAGCTTGTTGTCCCCTTGCTTTTGCGCACCGGCAAAGCGGAAACCGTAAGTGTCTAAACTGTTATCAACACCTTCATCAACCTCTAACAAGTAGCTATAACCCGTTAATTTGCCGTACGGCGTTTTGTAGCTGACATTTAACAAGTGGTCTTTGCTGTCGAGGTCGCGATTTTCAGCAAAAATGCGATTGCGCTGATTTAAATAAGCGTAAGTGGCTTCAAATTTATCGGCTTTGTAATTGAACGACGCAGCATCAAAGGTTTGACGGTCTTGACGCCAACCAACATGGCCAACAAAGCGATGATTGTCTAAGGTGATCACTTGGCGACCAACTTTGGCGGTAAAGCCTTGGTCAGCGTATTGCACATAAGCCTGATCCAGCTCTGAAGTTTCTGGGTCGGCAATAACAGAGTAGCCTGCACCATTACCTGCCGTGTCGTTGTAGTCATCAACGCCGAACACTTTGCGTGAGTCTTCAAACTCAACAAAGCCAGAAAACTTGTTGTAAGTTGCTGTTTTGTAACTTAGGCGGGTACGCAATGTCAGCGCATCGGCATCGCGCAATGCGTTGTCTTGGTCGACAGCTTCGTAGCGCAGACGAAAATCAATGCTTGCTTTTGCCTCATCAGCACTTAATGCCAAAGGTGAAACAGCGGTAAATGCCGTACCAGCAAAAATTGAGAGAGTAATTTTGTTAGCTTTCATGTTATTTCCTTATTGGATTCTTAAACGAAAACAAAGTCATTGTAGAACGCTTTAAAACGGCTAATATTCAGCCAAATTATAGTAGCGTTGCGATAATATGTTATGGCTACGCCACATCATGTTTTTCGGCGTTGACTTTGCTGTTCGTCGTATTCGAACGGTCAGCTTTAGCACTGATCGGTTCGACCTTACGTTGTTTTTCATACAGGAAAGTTAATACAGCGGAGCGAAGTCGGTTGTATTCAGCATCTTGTGCCAATGCCAAACGATTTCGTGGCCTTGGTAGATTAACATCCAGAATTTCGCCGATGGTTGCCGCGGGGCCGTTAGTCATCATGACAATGCGATCAGATAACAGCACCGCTTCGTCAACATCGTGGGTGATCATGATCACTGTGTTGTTAAGTTCATCTTGAATTTCCATCAGTGAATCTTGCATATGAGCGCGCGTTAATGCGTCAAGTGCGCCAAATGGCTCATCCATCAATAATACTTCCGGTTGCATGGCTAGCGCACGAGCAATACCAACGCGTTGCTTCATACCACCAGAGATCTCATCAGGACGCTTGTGCATCGCGTGATCCATGTGAACCAATTTTAAGTTGTGTTCGATCCACGCTTTCATCTCGCCCGCTGCCATTTTCTTTTTGAACACTTGTTTTACCGCCAACTCAACATTTTGATAGGCAGTTAACCAAGGCAACAGTGAATGGTTTTGAAACACCACTGCGCGCTCAGGGCCAGGCTCTGTGACTTCTTTGTTGTTTAACAACACACCACCTTTCGTTGCTTGATACAAACCAGCAACCACGTTCAACACCGTTGACTTACCACAGCCAGAGTGGCCAATCAGGGAAATGAATTCACCTTTGTTGATTTTCAAATCCACTTCTTTTAGCGCGGTAAAATCCCCTTTAGGCGTTGGAAATACCATGTCGATTTTGCTGATATCTAGTAAAATGCTCATCTAACTATTCCTTTCTCTACGAATGTAAGTGCCTAAAGTGAATTAACGGTTTGCGCTGGCTTTGTCCCAAGAGACAATGCGTTGTAGCTGCAACATGCCGCGGTCAAGTAAGAAGCCGATAAAACCAATAACAAAGACTGCGGTCATGATTCGACTTAAACTTTGCGAACTGCCATTTTGGAATTCGTCCCAAACAAATTTGCCAAGACCAGGGTTTTGCGCCAGCATTTCGGCCGCAATTAATACCATCCAAGCGATACCAAGTGATAAGCGCATACCAGTGAAAATGGCTGGGATTGACGCAGGTAACACGATCTTTTGAACGTGAACTAGGCTAGGTAAACGCAGGACACGACTAACGTTGTTCCAATCTGAGTTGATTGCTGACACGCCTACCGACGTGTTAATCACCATCGGCCACAAACAACATAGCGTGACGGTGATCATTGAGTTAACAAATGACTTGGCAAACATTGGCTCAGGTGACACATACAGCGCACTCACGACCATAGTCACCAGCGGTAACCATGCCAATGGCGAAACAGGCTTAAAGATTTGAATAATTGGGTTAATTGCCGTATTCAAGTTTTTGCTTAACCCAATCGCAATCCCCAATGGAATCGCGATGACCGCTGCCAACACAAAGCCACTCATAACCGTGACTAAACTTGTACCGATTTGGTCAATAAATGTTTCTTTACCTGTGTAGGCTCTGATCTTGGGCACATAGTCAGGATCTTTGGCGACGCGTTTGGCGTTACGCTCTTCTTGACGTTGATAAAAAGCGACTTCTTTTTCGCGCTCTGCATTATGCTCTTCATATAAGTTAACCACCTGTGTCGCCACAGCCGTTGGGCCGGGAAACTTGCCAAGTGACGTATCAATGTTACTGGCAGCAAATGACCAGATGAGTAGGAAAACCGCAATGCCAATAATAGGTAAAACAATTGCTTTGGTGTGATTTGACAACCAACGCAATGCATTTGTAGCCCAATTTGGTTCGCCATCTGAGGTGATCATTTTTTGTATTAAGGTGGTCATATTATTCTCCAAGCACGTAGCGCTCACTTCTAAAAGAAAAGGCTACGCTGTATAACTTCCTAACTGATTGGTTTGACTGGCGACTAAATTTTGTCGCCAGCTTTTAAGCCAATGTTAAATTTATTGATGTATTCGTTTGGCTTAGTACCGTCGTAAACGATATTGTCAATAAAGTGTGTTTGCGGGTTACGGAAACCGTCTTCACCGTTTAATGATGCAAAATCAGTGGCTAGCATAAGCTTTTCATCCACCAAAGACTGTGCTGCTTTCATGTAAATATCTGGGCGATAAACTTTTTTCGCGACATCAAAATACCAAGCGTCTGGCTTGTCTTCGCTGATTTGCCCCCAGCGACGCGTTTGGCGTTACGCTCTTCTTGACGTTGATAAAAAGCGACTTCTTTTTCGCGCTCTGCATTATGCTCTTCATATAAGTTAACCACCTGTGTCGCCACAGCCGTTGGGCCGGGAAACTTGCCAAGTGACGTATCAATGTTACTGGCAGCAAATGACCAGATGAGTAGGAAAACCGCAATGCCAATAATAGGTAAAACAATTGCTTTGGTGTGATTTGACAACCAACGCAATGCATTTGTAGCCCAATTTGGTTCGCCATCTGAGGTGATCATTTTTTGTATTAAGGTGGTCATATTATTCTCCAAGCACGTAGCGCTCACTTCTAAAAGAAAAGGCTACGCTGTATAACTTCCTAACTGATTGGTTTGACTGGCGACTAAATTTTGTCGCCAGCTTTTAAGCCAATGTTAAATTTATTGATGTATTCGTTTGGCTTAGTACCGTCGTAAACGATATTGTCAATAAAGTGTGTTTGCGGGTTACGGAAACCGTCTTCACCGTTTAATGATGCAAAATCAGTGGCTAGCATAAGCTTTTCATCCACCAAAGACTGTGCTGCTTTCATGTAAATATCTGGGCGATAAACTTTTTTCGCGACATCAAAATACCAAGCGTCTGGCTTGTCTTCGCTGATTTGCCCCCAGCGACGCATTTGCGTTAAGTACCAAATTGCATCGGAATAAAACGGATACGTAGCGTTGTAACGGAAGAACACATTAAAGTCTGGCACCTCGCGCTTATCGCCTTTTTCATACTCAAACGTACCTGTCATACTGTTGGCAATAACGTCGTAATCTGCGCCCACATAGTTAGATTGCGATAAGATCTTCACCGCTTCTGGACGGTTAGCGTTATTGTTTTCATCTAACCATTTAGCCGCGCGAATTAAGGCGCGGGTTAAACGCACCGTGGTATTGGGGTATTTCTCGGCAAACGCTTTGGTAATACCAAAGACTTTTTCAGGGTTGTCTTTCCAAATTTCGTAATCCGTAACAACCGGTACGCCAATCCCTTTGAACACTGCTTGTTGGTTCCAAGGTTCGCCCACACAGTAGCCGTAGATAGTGCCTGCTTCTAACGTCGCGGGCATTTGTGGTGGTGGTGTTACTGATAACAAGGCTTCGGCATCTATTTGGCCGGAAGTATCACCTTTGTGCGGTGCGTAGAAGCCCGGATGGATACCACCAGCGGCTAACCAATAGCGCAACTCGTAGTTATGTGTTGAAACCGGGAATACCATGCCCATGTTGAACGGTTTGCCCGCTGCTGAGTACTTTTCAACGACAGGTTTAAGGGCGTCTGCTTTAATTGGATGAACAGGCTTACCGTCAGCGCGCTTGGGAATATTGCCCTTCATTTGCTGCCAAATTTCGTTAGAAACTGTAATGCCGTTGCCGTTTAAGTCCATCGAAAATGGCGTGATAATTTCTGCTTTGGTACCGTAGCCAATCGTTGCAGCAATGGGTTGGCCAGCAAGCATATGGGCGCCATCTAAACGCCCATCAATGACGCCATCAAGCAGTACCTTCCAGTTTGCTTGCGCTTCGATAGTGACATATAAGCCTTCGTCTTCGAAATAGCCCTTTTCATAGGCAATCGCAATAGGCGCCATATCAGTAAGCTTGATAAAACCGAATTTAAGCTCTTCCTTTTCTGGGTAGCCTAACTCTTTAGCATTCACACTAGCACTCATGATACTAGTAGTGACACAAAGGCCAGCCACTATCGCTTGACTCATTATTTTGCGGCAGAATTGTTTTGGTTGTTTTATTAGGTGTTTAAACATCCGTTCCTCCAAATAAAAAAAGCCCGCTGCACTCAAGGCTCAATCACGGGGATCGACACCATGTGCATGCGGGCTACAATGCCAAACTAATCGGTTACCACGCCTTTGCGGTGTAATTAGTTAAATTAAATTGTGTTGTTATTAACGCTCAATTACAGCGTATAAAATGTTGGTCTAAAATGCTTGGTTCTAGACGAGTTATACCCACAGCCGTTGCAGGGTTGGCTTTTAATTTTTCGTTTGCCCCAACTGCAAACGTTGATAACTTCACATTAGGCTATTCATGTTTAGTGCCAACTTTGAATATATACTCTAAACCTTGGTTTTTACTGGCCTACAGCTTGTTTAGCGAATAGTTGTCTAAATCGTACATTGCTATGTAATGCATTAGTTTGGCGCATCATGGAACCATTTTGGTGCTTTTTAGCGATGCTTTAGTTGCTGTTGCTAGCCTAGCGACATTTGAAGGCGTAGCAATATTGCTATCAGTAAAGGCACCTTGGTAGATGTCTTGCCTAAAGACTTGGCTCATCAGTTGTTCCACTTTACTATTTTCTGGAATGTGCTGATACTTGAGCATCTGACTTAACAACCATTCACCGTGAAACAGCTCTGGTTTGTTGATCGTGTCGCTACCATCAACTGCAAAACGGTTGTAGCTCGGCATATGTCGCGGTGATAGTTGATGGTGTACTAAACAACTGCCGATTAAGGATGGGGCTATTACCGACAGATGTAAGTCTAAATAGGTATGGCGGCTCAAAATACGCGCCGCTTCAAAGCGATTAGCCACAGTGGCTAGCCAGTCACATGCTTGTTGCAGTGCGCGGATCAGCGCTTTGGTGGTTGCTGGGTTTTGTACTTGCCAACTGTGTTTCATCGCAAGGACTTTTTCGGGCATATCCGGCCAAATATCACATGACGTTGCCCCCGTTACACCAACCCCGTCACGAACCGCTTTGGCATTCCACGGGCCACCGACACAGAAGCCGTCGATATCATCACTTTGAAGTGCCTCAACCATTGAGGCTGGCGGAATGATCACAATATCGACATCACCTTTGTTGACACCGTTTTGCTCGAACCAAGTGAGCAGCTGGTAATAATGACAGCTGTGCGGATAAACGGTGGCAAACCTAAGTTTAGTGCCCGACTGTTTTCTCGCCTCAATCACAGGTTTTAACAATGCCGCACTAATGGGTAAGTCGACAAACAGCCGTTGATGAATGAATTTGATCTCTTCATAAAGCGCCATGGATAAGGTGATACCGTTGCCGTTTTGGCTAAGTACCATAGGGGCAATGACATTCACTGCAGGCCCACTTAACCCGAGCGTACTGGCAATGGGCATAGGGGCAAGAAACTGAGCTGCATCGAGTACACCAGCGTGGAGCTTGTCGCGCATTGTCGCCCACGAATATTGTTTTTTCAGGGTAACGTTAAGCCCCTGCCCTTCAAAAAAACCAAGCTCATGCGCAACCACTAAGGGGGCACAGTCGGTTAACGGCATAAAGCCCAATGCAATGTCACGCGATTCACTGCCACTGAGTTGAGTATGAATTTGACTCATGATGATTTCTCCAACATTTGCGCCAGCGATAAAATGTTTTTAGCGACATCTTCTAATTTTTGGCTATTGTCCATCGCCATTTTACGTATGCGATGGTAAGCCTCTTTTTCCGTTAAGCTTTTGGTTTCCATTAGCCAAACTTTCGCCTGCTCAACAACCCGCTGACTCGATAGTTTTTGCTTGGTTTTCACCAGTTCACTTTTTAACGCTTGGTATTCTGAAAAGCGCGCAACGGCGGTATCTAAAATAGAGCGCACGCGAATAGGATTGATATCACCAGCGATATAGGCACTTACACCAGATTTGACGGTTTGATTGATGGTTTCGGTATCTTCCTGCTCTGAGAACATCACGACCGGTTTGGGGTTGGCGTGAGAAATAATACTGAGGCTGTCTAAAATATCGCGACTGGGCGATTCGACATCGATAATAATGACATCGGGTTGCAGCTGCTCTACTTGCTTGAGTAAGGATATGCCAGAGGAAGCGACGTGTTTAATACAATATTGAGAGCGCCCTAAGGCTTCCATCAGAATGTTGGCCTTTTTCTTATCGTCTTCAATCAGTAGCACATTTAATTCGTTTAATTGTTGTTTTGGCATGCTGTTTTGCGTGTGTCGCCACATTTTCCAAGCTTGGTGCGAGAAAGAAACAAAATACATACCAGCTTTATATTTACTTATTAAACAACAACCTAAGAAATCTACCTATGAAGAAAGCCGGGCTAATGACCCTAATTAATGCAGTCTTGCCTTATTTTAGTGAAAGTTGAATGATGCAGTAGTGATATTCAAAGTCTTATTTTGCAAAGCCGAGTTCAAGTCATTACCAACACAAAGCTACCATTCGCACATAAAAAAGGTCTGCTATTGCAGACCTCTTACATTCTCACTTGTTAAGCTCAATAGTGACGCTTAACTATTATCTATCAATGAATGTTAACTGATTAACGCTTCCTTCTCAGCCATGCTAACGACAACAAGGGCAATAACCACGCCATTGAACCGCCACCTGAAGAGCTTGTTGGTGTTACTGGTGCAGGCGTTGGCGCAGGCGTTGGCGCAGGCGTTGGCGCAGGCGCTGGTGGCGTTGGCTCTGCTTTTGGGGTAAAACGCACATTGCGAATATAACCTTTGTCTTCACCTTCACTCGCTGAGCCATCTTTGTTGTAGATCCAGGTAATGCGGTTATCTTCGCCGGTTAACGTATAAGTTTTTTCTTCAAACTCAACTTCACCAGAGATAAACTCGACTAACTCACCGTTGATGTATAGGTATAAAGCATCAAAAGGTTCGCTCGCATCGGCTGTGTTCTCTTCTGCAGACACTGACCACTCAAAGCTTAACTCACCTTCACCGCTAATCGCTGCCATGACAATACTATCTTCATCGTGAGTAATACCACCACTTTCAATACCAGCAGCTGTACTGTTCGCTTGCCAGCTTTGCTCGCCGCCATTGAACCAAGTGATATTTTCGTCAGCTCCTAGGGTGTTTTCTATATCGCTGGAGGTAGCAATCGCTCGACCAGCTAAATAAGTTTCACTGGTAGTGATCTCGCTAGTGTCGCTTTCAATTGTTACGCGTGCCGTTTGATTACCTACGCCACTGGCAGTGTAATTCACCGTTAACTCACAGCGTTCGCCTGCACTTAGGGTTAAACACTCTTGACCAGCTAAGGTAAAACTCTCGTCACCTTCGATGCGATAACTTAGCGTCGCCGTTTGTTCGGCATTATTCACAACTTCTACTTTCGCCATTTGTGATTGCTCAACGCCCACAACGTGAAAATCAAGCGATTGATTGATGGCAATTCCTTGCGTAATTGCGGTTAACCAAGTATCGAATTCTGCCACACGAGCATAAACGCCTGGGTAGCCGTCTGCCGCACAGCCAAAGCCCCAGCTAACGATACCTAGCTGTTGCCAACCTTCATTGGTGTTTAATACTAATGGGCCACCGCTATCACCTTGGCAAGAGCCTTTGCCACCGCCAGCAACGGCAGCACATATCATTACATTGGTAACACCCGCGCGCGCTGGATCGCCACCTTCACCAAATAGCGAGTTGGCTAATACTGCTCGACATTCCTGATTATTAAGTAGCTGTAAATCTACTTGGTGCAATACATCAGGAAAATCGCCAGTTGGCCCTTCGCCAGGCTCATAGCCCAAACGTCCACCCCAACCAATAACCGTAACGGCACTTGCTTCAGCAGCTGCATTATCTGTGGTTACTTTCGATGCAAGTGCAACACTTGGTGCATCGACAGGCGCGGTTAACTCTAATAACGCGATATCGTTGATTAAACTCACATCATTGTATTCTGGGTGCATGTAAATAGATTGAATATCAACGGCATTCTCGGCACCATCAGAAAGATCGTACTCGCCAATGTTGACCTTCAAAAACTGAGAACTGGCACTATCGACACAGTGCGATGCCGTCAACACCCATTTGCCACCGAGGAAGGTTGCACCACATGAAGAGTCTTGCACTAGACTGGCTTCACTTGATACAGAGACTGTCGCGTTATCACCTAAGTTATTATTTTTAATTGTTTGACCAGCTTCTTGGGTAACCCCAACAACGGGGATAGTGCCAGAGAAATCATCGCCTAAAGTACCGTTAATTGCACCGTCGACATTGTTATATATAACAACACCAACACCACCAGCGGTTTCACAGTTTTCGGCTTTAACCGAGAAGTTGATTTCGCCACGTTCAATTAAACAGATCTTACCTTGGGCATCGCTACAAGCTTGGTCGCCAATACCACAGTCAACAATTGCCCCACTTGCTTCACCTGATGGGCTGTTGGTGAATGGACCCGTTTCATAATTAGTGCCAGCAACTGTTAACGAGGTAGTTAACTCTTCGCCAGTAAATACTAATGCTGACATCCAAGGCCAATCACCATTGGGCGCTTGCTCGCCACCAACAATTCTAGGCTTTATCAATGGATTCGTGTTTTTGGCTACTACTGGGTACGCAACCATTAAGGCAGCACTGACTGCCGCTATCCCAAATCTTTTCACTTTCAATTCCTTAACATTAAATCCGAAGTCACCATAATAGATTATGTACGAGGTTTAAAGACAAAAAGTCGAATAATCCTTATATCTTTATGCCAAGATACATTTTCCACGGCAGCCTGATGAATGGCGTTGGCAAAAAAAAGAGCCAGCAACTGCTGACTCTCATTGTTAAGGTAAAATTGTTAAGCCCTCGCTCAAGCTGACTTTGTTTTGCGCCTTAACCAAAGTGTCGCCAACAGGGGGAGCAACCAAGCGAATGAACCGCCGCCTGACGAGCTACTGCTTGATGACTCTGTGGTTGGTGTTGACGGCGCACTAGGGGTAGACGGGGTGCTAGGCGCAGCAGGCGAGCTTGGTGTCGTCTGATTTGACGGAGCACTTGGCGTTTCTGGTGCCGTAGGCGCGCTGCCCGTATCTTTAGCAGTAAAGCGGATGTTACGTAAATAGCCTTTATCTTGGCCCTCAGAGACCTGCTGATCTTTCTGATAAACCCAGGTAACCCGATTCTCGGCCCCCGTTAATTGGTAACTCACTTGACGGTAATCAAGCTCACCAGAGATAAAATCAAACGCTATACCATTAATATAAATATACAGGGCATCAAAGGGATCATTTTCATTTTCCGTATTGGCTTCTGACGATACTGCCCACTCAAAGCTTAACTCACCCTCACCTGTGATGATGGCCATGGCAATGCTCGATTGCAAATGATCTATCACGCCACTTTCGATACCGCCATTGACTGTATCTGCTTGCCATCCCTGTTCGCCGCCATTGTACCAAGTGATATTATCGCTGTTCGACAAGCTATTATTAAGCGCTGTCGATAACTGGATAGCTCGGCCAGATAAATAGGCTTGACTGGTTTTGATCGCATCATTGTCAGCCATAATGTTTAATACCGCCCTATGATCACCAATCTGGTTTGGTTGAAAACTCACGGTTAAATCACAGCTGGCACCGGCAGCGAGCGATACACATTCGCCATGGGTAAAGGTAAAGCTTTGATCGCCGTCAATGGCATAGCTTAGCTGGACGGCTTGGCCGCTGTTATTTGACACTCTGACCAGAGATGTCTGTGTATGATCAACACCGGCGACATGAAAATCCAATGTTTGTTCGACTGCGATGCCTTGATAAATTCCAGTTATCCAGTCACTAAATTCAGCGACTCGCGCATAAACACCAGGGTAACCATCCGCTGCACAGCCAACCCCCCAGCTAACCACCCCCACTTGCTGCCAGCCCTCGTTGGTATTCAGGACGAGTGGACCGCCACTATCTCCTTGACAAGAACTCTTGCCGCCACCAGCAACCGCAGCGCAAATCATTGCATCCGTGATGCCGCCTTGGCTGGGATCACTATCTGGGCCAATGACAGAATTGGCTAATGTGGTATTGCACTCAAGATTGGTCAGCAGCTGTAAATCAACTTGGTGTAATAGCTCGGGAATATCAGCAAGGTGCTCCTCACCTGGCTGGTAGCCTGTCCGATCGCCCCAGCCCATGGCAGTAACGGTTTGATGATCCACAGCCGCGTTATCTGTGGTTATTGATGAAGAAATACTAATGGCAGGCGCATTAACGGCTTGAGTTAGCTCAATTAACGCCACATCGTTATTAAGCGCCACACTATCATATAGTGGGTGCATATAAATACGGGCCACTGAGATGGCATTTTGCGCGCCATTGGCTAAGTCATATTCACCGACATTAACTTTAAATGAATCTGTCGTTTCACCGTCGACACAATGGGACGCCGTTAACACCCATTTACTGCCAAGAAAGCTGGCGCCACAAAACGATGATTGAGCGGCATCAAGCAGTGTCGTTACTGAAATTTCAACCTGATTGCCAAAGAAGTTATCTTTAAACGCCTGACCATCTTCTTGTGATATCGCCACCACAGGAATTGAACCAGTAAAATCAGCAAACAAGGTACCATTTAGCAAGGGACCGGGCGCATTATTATAAATTATCGCCCCAACACCACCACCCGCTTCACAGTTATTAACTTTAGTAGCAAATTGCACGTCACCGCGCTCAATAAAGCAAACCTTATCTTGCACATTGACGCAAACCTGATCGCCTAAACCGCAATCAACAACTTCGCCATTGGCTTGCCCTTGCGGACTAAATATAAAAGGTTGTGTGGCAATTTCTCCGCCTTTAGCGGTGAGTAAAGAGACAGGTTGCTCGCTAGTAACCACCAGAGCAGACATCCACGGCCAATCGCCCTCGCTTGCCGCTTGGCCGCCAACAATTCGCGGCTTAATCAGTGTATTAGTATTTTCTGCACTAACAGGGTATGCCGAGATAAGCGCTGCACTTAGCGCCATCATGCGAAAGATTTTCATTGAGTATTCCTAATTAATACTGCTGCCACAACAAGCTTCTTCCAAACCACGAGATCAGGCTTCAAGTAAAAAGCTGACAAAAAATTAGAGCAATAATTCTACTGCATCTTGCAAGTGCAGCATATCAGACGAGTCATTACTTTTAGTTGATCTAAGTTCTATTGTCATCGTTCAGAAAAAGGTGTCACCTTAACAAGCGTCGTCTTGCGGACAGTGTTTAGACTGCTGCATTAAAATAATGAGCGAAATTTATTCATGTTAAGGCTTGCATTTAGCTCATTTTAATAATACTGTTTATTTATACAGCATTCGTGTCAACACAAATAATTGGAGATAAATATGGATACATTAAATACTCACTCAGCTGTTAAACAAGTGAATCCGCTTTTGAATGGAGCCTGTTTACACAAGCAAAATGTATTTCAATTATCACCATGGTTTGAACAAAAGACAGAGATGTGCGAACACTCCCTCAAACAACAATTGGCGCAATTAACAAAACGCTATGAACATACAAAGAAATGGATTTTAGTGATCAGTTCAGACAGCCGCGTTGCACATCAAATGCAAGTGAACCCAGAACTAGGCCCAAAAGTGTTGTGGGTGCATGCCAACAAAGTTGCCGTAGCACAAGCCAACCTTGAACGTACGTTAATAAAGGGTAACTGCGCTGCGGTTATTGTTTGTAATGCCAAACAAGCAGCTCTGAATAGCATGCGCATTAAAGCGTTTGCTGAGCAAGGCAAAACACACTGTGTTTTATTCAATAGCTGAATTAGATAAACTACGCGGCCAATGTATTAATGCGTTTAAGTGACCGCGATTATGACAAATAACTTATGCCCTTGCGGTTCAGCCAAGCAATTTGAGCATTGCTGCCAAGTAATTATTCGTGGCGAGAAAAAAGCAAAGAATGCCGAGCAACTGATGCGTTCGCGCTATAGTGCTTATGCCAAAGCAGAGGCGCAGTACCTTTTTGACACCTATGCCACACCGAGCCAACAAGATCTTTCTGTTAAGGATATCGCGGATTGGGCTCAAGAAAATACTTGGCTCAGGCTCACAGTCCATCGCCACGATCCCTTATCAACCCCCGCTCAAGTTGAATTCTCTGCTTTTTATCTCAACCAAGATCGCGTTTATGAAATGCGTGAATGCTCAAACTTTGTGGTCGAGCAAGGCAGCTGGTGTTATCTCGACGGCGATATAATTAAACACGAGGAAGTTGCCTTGGTTAAACGAAATGATGCCTGCCCATGCCTTAGCGGTAAAAAATATAAGAAGTGTTGCGGGCGATAATCTATGTAATACCAATTGAATTAATTAATTGATCAATTCAGAGCGTTGTCAGCGGTGGGAGAATAAGCCAAATTTATGCCGATATAGTTATTCTACATCCAATGAATTTGGCGCAATTATCGCGACGCTGACACGCTCCCAAAGGGCTGAGGAATCCCCAAAAAGTGACAGGCATAACAATTTGTGATCTTATTGAATCGCCAAACACAATAAGGACAACTGCTATGCCTGTAAAATCACTATGCCACAACTACTTTAAAAATACGCTATCTTCCTTCAATCGCGCACGCATGAAAACCTTAATGCTCAGTGCCGATGCGTTAATTGACTCGAATCGGTTAACTCTCACTGATATAGGTCGACACCTCGAAGGAAAAGCGTTCAGTAAAAACAAAATTAAACGAATCGACAGATTTTTAAACAATGACCACTTACAACGAGAGCTTATTGACATTTACCGTGCGCTTGCCAAGCCCGTTATAAGCCAATTGCCATACCTAGTCATTGCTGTCGACTGGAGTGGGTGCTGTGGCTCAAATTATCATTTGTTACGCGCTAGTTTATTGGTCGATGGTCGCTCAATGACGCTCTACAACATGGTTGTTGAAGAAAAGGATAAGGAAACCCGTACCACTCATCAATTGTTTCTCTCACGATTAAGTCACATATTGGCGGGGCATGCGAAAGTGTATATCACATCTGACGGCGGCTTTTTAACACCTTGGTATGCCGAAGTACTTGCCCACGGATGGGATTTTATTGGTCGACTGCGAGGTACAATGAAGTGCCAATTGAAACAGCAGCCAACGCAATGGCAAACCTTAGCGCAGTTAAGAAAGGACGCCAGTTGTACACCTAAAAATTTAGGGAGCGCAAGGTTAACGCAACACAGCAAAACGGGGTGCCAAGCGAGCCTGCACCTTTATCAAGGTGAGCACAGAGGCCGACGCGGGAAAAGCCGCTTTACTAAGGATGATAAAATGTACCGCAACCTTGCTCATGAACCTTGGCTCATCGCGACATCTGATGCCGAGCTAACAAGTCGCGAAGTAATCAATTTGTACGCTAAACGTATGCAAATAGAGCAAAACTTTAGAGATGACAAAAGTGAGCAGTATGGTTTTTCTTGGCGGTTTAGTCGAACGATGGGCATTAAACGGATGAGCATACTGTGCCTTATCGCTTGTGTAGCAAGCTTGGTACTCTGGCTTATTGGCTTTGAAGCAGAAAGAAGAAAATGGCACTTTAGGTTCCAAGCAAATACCGTGAGAAAGCGGCGCGTGCTTTCATTTCTGTCACTCGCCAAAAATATTGTCAAACAATGCCCTCACCAGTTAACAAAGAGGTTTATCAAAAGGAGTTGGTTAAATTTCATTAACGACTACAACAAGATAATCATTGTATGATAAATGGGGATCCCTCAGCCCAAAGGGCGAGTTTAAAAGGCTCATATGCTGCGTCATTGATTTTGACAAGGGAATAACCATTCTCTGCAATCAATGCCTTGCCTCTAAGCCTTTTAATTCTCGCTGAATGATTAAGTAGTTATTTCAATTGGTATAAGCCGATTAAGCAAACTGTTCGGTGATAAGTGGCTGTGAGGTTTTTACTAAGGTGTTTTGAACCGCTTTCAACCAACCTTTAGCATTCAAGGGAAGACGCTCTGCCGATGCCTGCTGAGACGATTCATCTTGTGGATTCGTTGGTTGCACGCGATTTTGGCAATGGATACTTGTGTTTGATAGCACATCGGTAGGCACATGGTGCTTGTTATCACGAAAGCTCAGCGGCTTAGGATTAAGCGCATCACCTAGTTTAACGGATGCCATTAAGTTATCACTGACCAGTGTTGCTTGGTTGTATTGCTGAATTTGCTCAATATTGTTCAGTGCGAGCTCAGCACTTTTGGGCAGTTCAAATTCAGCGCGCAGACTTGCATCTGTGATCTGTTTTTCAGATTGCTCAGTCTTTGGCATTAAAAACTGGCTTTGCTGGCGAACATCATCATTAAGCATCGCCAATAGCAATGCAAAATCAGAACGACGGGCTTGGTGCACGCATTCGTTTAGCGATTCTCCAAGCTGATGTTCATGTTGTAAAAGGATATTCTCAATCAAGCGTTTAACTGCCAAGCGTTGATATAGACGTTCTAATAACGCTATCGACGCATTCACAGTAAACTTTAGAGAAAACGTTGAATGAGTTGTTCGTTAGGTCAAATATTAACCAGCAATGCTGAGTAACATCACTTATCGTATCTCAGCCGTACAAATATTAACTTAAATGAAGACTTTTGAATCAAAGCTTGAAAATGAGAGCTGGGTTATTAGCGTTTTTTGTGGGTTGGCCATCGCATAACAAAACATGCGCCACCAAGACTACTCGACTCAACGTAAACACTACCACCATGCCATTCAAGCACACGTTTAACAATCGCAAGGCCTAAACCAAAGCCACCCGTTTCTTTATTGCGGCTCTCATCTGCCCGCGAAAACGCATCAAATAAGGTGTTTTTAACACAATCGTCCACGCCATTGCCATTGTCTTCTACTTTAATAACGCACTCGCGGCCGACCGTATCACAAGAAATTGCGACTTGGCCGTCACCGTACTTGATCGCATTAGAGATGTAATTGCTTAACGCTCTTTCGATATAGAGGCGATCACAGTGCACCTTAATAGGAAGCGCTGGTGGTTGATAGGTAACTTCTGCACATTGGCCACTGGCTAGCGCTACTTGCTGACTAACAATGTCGTCGAGGTTGTAGTCAGCAAAATTCAGCTTGGGCTTATCACCCTCAAGTGACGCGTATTCTAATAATTCATTAACTAAGCTTTCTAGCTCGTTAATATCACCACATATTTGCTTGATATAGTTTTGACGTTTTGTTTCATCATCTGCTCGACTGAGCATTTGCAGTGCAAATTTACTGCGTGCCATTGGCGTTCTGAGTTCGTGCGAGATTGCGGTCGTCAGCTCTTTATGGGCGTCAATCAAATGCTTAATTCGCACTGCCATACCATTAAAGCCGTGAATTAACCCCGCCATCATAATGGATTTGGGTTTTGCTGCTTGCACATCAAAGTGCTCTTTACCAAACTCTTTAGTGACTCGACGCAATTCGTGTAAATCGCGAGAAATGGGCCACAACCACACCAAAATCATCACCGCCAATGCAACGAGTACCAGCACTCGCACCATGGTTTCGGCTCTGGGTCTAGTAGGAATTTCTGTTGGCCCCAAGGTGATCGCATAGTTCGAGCCAGCAATTAGGTGGTGTAAAGTAACCGTATCCTGCTCAATGAAAACATTTGTATGACCTGCGCCAACAGCGCGCCGCTCGCCATGTTTTGCTGCCACTTCGATATCGGTTATTCGTGCCAATGCGAGCGGCAGATGATAGCGATTAGCAGCGTCTTCAATAACACCTTGCCACTCGTTTTGCGGATGATTGCTAACGTAATCACCTATGGCCTGTAGCATGGTTTTATAGCCCGTATAAGATTCAACATCTTGATCCATGTACGAGTTCCAAACCTCATCTAAAAGCCATGAAGCCACGATAAAAGTTAGGGTGATTAAGAAGTACAGGCTAAGAAAAGAACGGCCGATTTTTACGAAGGTTTTCATCAATAAATGGATTTACTTCTATTTTCAACAAGCGGTTGGCAAGCGCTGCCAACCGAACTTGTAAAGGACAAAACTACTAGCTCCATGCATCAGGCACGAATAGGTAACCTTGGCCCCATATGGTTTTAATGCGAAATGGCGTATCGTTACTGTCGTGTAATTTTTTACGCAGGCGAGAAATGCGTACATCAACGCTGCGATCCATGCCGTCGTATTCACGACCAACAACCGCTTTGTAGATATAATCACGATTTTGTACTTCCCCTGCGCGGCTTGCTAATAACCACAATAAATCAAATTCTTGGCTGGTTAGCTCGATAGATTCACCGTGTAAAGTGACTTGTCTTGAACCTCGATTAATATAAAGTTCGCCGATACTCAGCACTTCTTTATCTTTCGGGTCACTTGCTAACTCACCTCGACGTAACAAGGCATTTACTCGTGCCAGCAACACTCTCGGTTCTACTGGCTTAATAACATAATCATCGGCACCAATTTCAAGACCCAACACTTGGTCAAAATCAGTCCCTTTAGCTGTCAGCATCAATATCGGTCCGCTATACGTCGTTCTAACGTCTCGGCATACTGCAAAACCGTCTTTTCCCGGCAGCATAACGTCCAAAACAATGAGATCTGGAGTAAAACTTTCCACGCGTTTTGCGGCAGTATCACCACGAAACTCTTGTTTTACATGAAAACCTTCTGTAGTTAAAAAATCTGCTACAAGATCAGATAGTTGGCGGTCATCTTCCACCAAAAGTATCTTTTTTACCGATGACATGTTATCTGACATTTTGACTCCATTTGTTGATATAAACCGTTAATAATCGTAAACAGTCCATAATCTTGCCTATTTATTGCAATAATTGCATGTGCTATCTGGTTTTTTTATTCCGTTGGCACACAATAAATTGCTATTTTTATCGCTTCAACTGAGCTTAACCTTAATTAACTTGTTTAGATATAACAACTTAAAGTACAAGGTATTACCCTCTGGCTACATTAAGTTACATCTTTATAACAAAAGTTCTAAACACTTTTAGGTCTACGGTATGCCCTAGCCCTTTTCATTGCCTGTTCGAGATAAACACAATGCACTCATAATATGTTGCGCAATACACGACTAATTGAGGCCAGCACAAATTCCTTATCCGCCCAGACTAAGCGTTTATCAATCCACAAACCGATGATAAACTTGCTGATATCTCTGTCGTTGGTCTTGCCAACATACTCAAAAATAATACACACAAAGCATATAAAAAATGAAAATCATCTCTTTTAATATTAATGGTCTACGCGCTAGGCTTCACCAGTTGCAAGCTTTAATTGATAAGCATCAACCAGACATCATAGGTTTGCAGGAAATTAAAGTGCACGACGAAGCCTTTCCACTTGAAGCTGTCGAAGCAATGGGCTATCACGTCTATTTTCACGGACAAAAAGCACATTATGGTGTGGCGATGCTCTGCAAAAAACCTGCTGATAAAGTAATCAAAGGATTTCCAACTGATACCGACGAGGCGCAGCGCCGCATGATCATGGTAGAAACGAGCAATGAACTTGGTGAAAAAGTTACCGTATTAAACGGCTATTTCCCACAAGGTGACAATATCGCGCATGAGACCAAGTTCCCGTATAAACGTCAGTTTTACAAAGATTTGATGACTTATTTAAACGATCATCATTCGCCAGAAGACAATGTTGTCGTAATGGGCGACATTAATATTTCACCGATTGATTTGGATATAGGCATAGGTGAAGTAAACCGCAAACGTTGGCTAAAAACAGGTAAATGCAGCTTCCAACCAGAAGAGCGTGAATGGCTTAAAACATTAATGGACTGGGGCTTTAAGGACACTTTCCGCGAGTTACATCCAACTCGTGAAGAACGATACTCTTGGTTTGATTATCGTTCAAAAGGTTTTGATGACAATCGAGGTCTGCGCATTGATGTGGTTTTAGCAACTGAAAAAATGGCAGCAACCTGTATTGAATCTGACGTAGACTATGAACTGCGTGGCATTGAAAAACCTTCGGATCACGCGCCAATTTGGTCGACATTCAAATAATGTCAACAACTGAAAAACTCGCCCAATACCGCTGTCCAATTTGCCAAAGTGATCTTGCTGTGGCAAATAGCAGCTATCGTTGCCGTCAAAATCACTGTTTTGACATGGCTAAAGAGCACTACGTTAATTTGCTCCCCGTTCAGTTTAAGCAGTCAAAAAATCCTGGTGATAATAAAGCCATGGTTAATGCTCGACGCGCCTTCTTAGAGAAGGGTTATTACCAGCCACTCGTTGAGTGTTTAGTCGAAAAATATCTTGCGTTTAATGGTCATAATGGCCAACTGCTTGATGCTGGATGTGGCGAGGGCTATTACACTCACCAGCACAAGCAAGACAGTAACCAGGTATATGGTGTCGACATCGCCAAAGAGGCGATCAAAAAAGCAGGTAAAAAGTATCGCGACTGCCACTTTAGTGTCGCCACCTTGTCAAAACTGCCATTCACAGATCACTTTTTTAACTGGATAGTCTCTATTTATGCGCCAATTTTAGAGCAAGAGTTTACGCGAGTATTGGCACCACAGGGGTATTTAATCACTGTGACGCCAGGTGCTAACCACCTCTTGGAATTAAAACAAAAGGTCTATGAACAGGCACTAACACACGATGAAACAAGGCAGCCGATCAGTGATTTAACAAGTATCGAAGAATGGCACTTGAACTATAAGATGACACTAGCCACTGGTGAAGATTGCCTTAATTTACTATCAATGACACCGTTTGCATTCAAGGCGAGTGAAAGGGTTAAAAATTGGTTAGCTCAGCAAGCCAATTTTGAATGTCAGGCTGATTTTCTGATTAAGCTCTACCAAAAGCCTAGCGACTAACGGCTTACCTATTCAAAGCAACGTAGAATAAATCCCTTAAAACGAATGTCATAACAGAAAAGGCAATCATTAATATAGTGATTGCCTTTTGTACTGCGGGGGTCGTTGTACTTGAGGGTTGGTTAGCTATTACTCGACCACGGCTTGTACACTAGCTAAGCATTACCTGTTCACTCACTGCATTTAGATGAAACTTGCTATTTTCGAGAGTGGGTGTATGTGATGTTCAACAATTTAGCTAAATCAAGGTATTTGGGGTTGGCCGTTGACAGTTTGATGTCGCCCCCTTGCTCGTTGAACCTTGCAACCCCTTGTTTATACCAAGATGCCAGTGATGGCGGCAGCACTTTGTCGGCATTAACACCGAGCATGACTAATGCTTGCACTGGCATAGATAACAACAAAATTGCATAGAATAACGCCATTGCTACAGCATTGTCTGTCTGCAAACTCAACTGTAAGACTAAACAGCATACAGCCAAGCCAGGGATGACGTTGATCACTAAGCGCGCAAATTGCACTGTGCGGTACTCGGCAAAGTACTCGCCGAGCTCAGCACGCTTAGGCCAGAGCTTCATGTATTGATAGCCCAATTTAATGAGCGCAGAGACACTGAGTTTCATAATCTTAAATGTAAACCATAGACTGCGTAATTAATAGTAAAAACATGTAATCTCAATTCTCTTCTGTCTCTAGCCGTTGTATAATTAGAGCAATTACTTAAACCCTGACTTTTGCAAAATAGACTAAGATTATTAGGCTATTACGATACAACATAATTGAGTGACTATGACTAAACAAACTATTCTTGTCATAAACTGTGGCAGTTCTTCATTAAAATTTGCGTTAATTGATGTGGCAACCAAAGAAGAGTCGCTATCTGGCCTGGCCCAGCGCTTGGGCTCAGAGCAAGCATCGATCACCATTAAATACAAGGGTGATAAGCAAACAATGGCGCTTACAGCCCCTTACTTGCACCAAGCAGCACTCGCAAAACTTATCGAATTTTTAAAAACGAATAGTTTAACAGACAGTATTGTTGCCATTGGTCATCGCGTTGTACATGGCGGCGAAGAGTACCACCTGCCAACCCTTATTACTGAAAAAGTCATGGCACAGCTTAAAAAGCTGAGTAATTTAGCCCCGCTACACAACCCGGCAAATATCATAGGTATTGAAGCTGCGCTAGCAGCATTTGAGCACTTACCACAAGTTGCAGTGTTCGATACCGCCTTCCACCAGAGCATACCTAACAAAGCATTCTTATATGCAGTACCGCAAAAACTTTACAAAGAACACAGTATTCGCAAATACGGTTTCCACGGTACCAGTCACTACTTCGTTAGTCGTGAAGCAGCCAATATGCTTGGCAAAGACATTAATGAACTAAGCTTAGTGACCGTTCACTTGGGCAATGGTTGTAGTTTGGCGGCCATTGAAGCGGGTCAAAGCGTTGACACTAGCATGGGCTTTACGCCACTTGCTGGCGTTACTATGGGCACGCGCAGCGGCGATATTGACCCAGGTGTTATTTTCCACCTGACATCTCACTGTGGTTATACGGTAGAGCAAGTCGATGCTATGCTCAACAAAGAAAGTGGCTTACTGGGCTTGTCAGGCATCAGCAACGATTGTCGAACACTAGAAGAGCAAGCACTAGAAGAAAACAACCCACAAGCTAAGTTAGCATTAGATGTATTTAGCTTTACCATCGCTAAATCACTGGCCGCAATGACCGTTAGCCTCTCGAAACTCGACGGTATTGTCTTTACTGGTGGTATTGGTGAAAACTCTGACTATGTGCGTGACCAAGTGATTAAACAGCTTTCTGTGCTCGGTTTATCACTTAACGAAGCATTAAATGCACAAGCGATTCGCGGTAAGTCATTGAATATTGCCACTGAACAATCGCCTGCGATTTTGGTCGTACCGACCAATGAAGAATGGGTTATCGCCAACCAAACTCACCAACTGATCCAAGAGTAAAATTATGTCACATCAAGTAATGTTAGTGCCTGCGGGTTTTGGGGTTGGCTTAGGCAGTGTCGCCATGGGCCTTATCCACTCATGCCAGCAACAAGGATTAAATGTTGTTCACTACAAGCCAATCTCACAGCCAGCTCGCAATGTACGCCGCTCGCGCCAACCAGAAGCTAATGTAAATTCAACTACGAAAAGCTTGCCGATCAGCTACGTCGAAGAAAAGATGGGTGATGGTGAGCTGGAAGTTGTATTAGAGCAAATCGTAGAAACCTACACCCAGCTTACGCAAGAATATGACTTAGTCGTTGTGGAAGGCTTAATTCCGACCACGAGACAGCCTTATGCCGTTCGCTTCAATCGCGAAGTAGCACAAGCATTATCCATTAATGTCGTGTTAGTTGCCTCACCAGATAACGATACTTTCGAAGAATTTGAAGACCGTATTGAAGTTTCTGCAGCCACCTACGGTGGACTAAAAGGCAAACGTTTAATCGGCTGCGTGATTAACAAGGTGAATTCGCCCGATAAAGACGAATACGGGTTATTACCACGCGAAAACGAAATTCAACCAACGCCCAATTTAGACACTTGGCAAGACCTGAGTATCTTCAAAAACGATAGCTTCCGTTTATTAGGTACTATTCCATGGGAATTGGATCTTATCGCACCACGCGTAAAAGATATCGCTGACTACTTAGATGCAGAAGTGATTAACGCTGGCGACTTTGAACATCGCCGCATTCGCAGTGTATCGTTTTGCGCTCGCACCTTAGCAAACCTAACAAGCCACTTAGTGCCGGGTCGCTTAATCGTCACCCCGGGCGATCGCGTTGATATTATTGTGGCTACGTGTCTATCAGCATTAAACGGTACTAAAGTTGGTGCATTGTTATTAACGAATGGTTACCAACTCAACGACAACGTGATGTCGCTGTGTCAACAGGCGTTTGACGCCGGTTTACCTGTGCTGTCGGTTAAGTCTGATACCTGGCAAACCTCGCGTTATATCATGAACTTTAACCCAGAAATGCCAGAAGATGATGTGCAGCGCGAAGAAAAAGTGAAGCAATTTGTCGCCGATCACTTAGCGCAAGATTGGGTTAATGAGTTCACCGAAAACGTTACGGTTAATCGCCAATTCTCGCCGCCAGCATTCAGACACAAATTAACCGTGATGGCGCGCAATGCAGACAAGTTGATCGTACTACCTGAGGGTAACGATATTCGCACGATTAAAGCGGCAGCAATTTGTGCTGAACGCCATATTGCGCGTTGTCAGTTACTGGGTGATAAAGAAGAGATCCTCCGCCTAGCTGAGCAACAAGGTATTACTTTACCGCAAGGTGTGATCATCACAGATCCTAGTGAGATTATTGAAAACTACGTTGGCCCTATGGTCGAATTACGCAAGCACAAAGGCTTAACCGACGTTGTTGCGCGGGAAAAACTGCAAGACAACGTAGTGCTCGGCACTATGATGTTACAGCTTGGTCAAGTCGATGGCTTAGTCTCAGGCGCAGTGAATACCACAGCGAATACCATTAGGCCTGCACTGCAGTTAGTGAAAACGGCACCAGACTCAAGTTTAGTTTCGTCAGTATTCTTTATGTTGCTGCCAGATCAAGTACTCGTGTATGGCGACTGTGCAATCAACCCGGATCCAAACGCTGAACAGCTAGCCGATATCGCGATTCAATCTGCTGACTCGGCACTGCAATTTGGTATCGACCCTAAAGTTGCGATGATCAGTTACAGCACAGGCACTTCTGGCTCAGGCGCAGATGTAGAAAAAGTAACGAAGGCGACTGAAATTGCAAAAGCTAAGCGCCCTGACCTGATTATTGATGGCCCACTGCAATACGATGCCGCCATCATGGAAAATGTGGCCAAGAAAAAAGCGCCAAACAGCCCAGTTGCCGGTCAAGCAACCGTGTTTGTGTTCCCGGACTTAAACACGGGTAATACAACCTATAAAGCGGTGCAAAGATCAGCCGACCTCATCAGTATTGGGCCAATGCTGCAAGGTATGGCGAAACCAGTGAATGATTTGTCTCGCGGCGCGCTAGTTGATGATATTGTCTACACTATCGCTTTGACGGCAATTCAAGCAGATAAGTAAAAAACTCTGACACTTTGCCCTTTTCTGAGCAATTTAACTGGTCATGATGCACCAAATTGTAGCGGCTTTAACAAAAGCCGCTATTTTTACCCCTTTTATCTCGTTTTTTAGTGCTGTTTAACTAGTCAAAAAACGAGCCATTTATATTTCCTTTATTTTTCAATACCTTTAAGCCTTTCCCATGGTTTGCTAACAAACTTATCCACAACTTTTGTGGATATCATTTTTTACCCAATTTGAGCAACTTGCCAAAATATCTCACTAAAATTGGGTGTTTAAATCATGGTTTTTAGCGATTTATTAACAAAATTAAAACCAACTTCTCAAAAAAGTAAATATTAACAACTTGAGCCCTTATTAGTCGGTTAGTTTTCTGTATTAAAACTTGCTAAGATAAAACCACCAATAAGTGCGACGACAGGAGCAAACATGGCAAGTAATGCCCTAACTTTACAGCTGCTCAAGGAAACTTTTGCGATACATAGCTTATCACCTGACAGTGACATACCGATGGAAGTGTTTGCTGCACCGATTTACTTTATCGCTAAAACTTATGATGAAGTATCCTTAGTACTGCCTCAGTCCATGACCATCGACAGTGAAGACGTCGAAAAAGACTGGCGCGCGCTTGAAGTTGTTGGTCCACTAGGCTTTAGCCTGACCGGGATTTTATCGCGCATTTCCAGTATATTAGCAGCGGACAAAATCAGTATTTTTGCAATTTCAACTTTCGACACGGATTACATTTTGGTTAAAGAGAATTTGATCGACAACGCTATCGACGCACTACAGCACAATCAGTACAACATTATTAGAGATTAATATGACAACCCTATACGGCATCCCAAATTGCGATACAGTAAAAAAAGCACGTAAGTGGCTCGACGAAAAAAGCATTAGCCACCACTTCCACGACTTTAGGAAAGATGGCCTAAGTGAAGCGTTACTTACCTCATTTCTCGAAAAAACAGCGTGGGATCAGTTGCTTAATAAGCGCAGCACAAGTTTCCGCAATTTAAGCGATGACGTTAAAAATAATCTTGACGAAGCAACAGCTAAAGCAGCCATGTTGGCAGAGCCAACACTAATCAAGCGCCCTGTGACTGTGGTAGGCGATGAAATACTGGTGGGCTTTAAAGCTGATACTTTTGCCAATAAGTTTGCCTAATGAACCATCCTGTAATTGAACTCGCTAAAGCGCTCATTGAGCGCGAGTCAGTAACACCACAAGACGCTGGCTGCCAACCCTTGATGGCTGAGCGCTTGACCGCATTGGGGTTTGATATTGAAACCATGGTGTTTGAAGATACCACCAATATGTGGGCAAGAAAGGGGAGCAAGGCCCCCGTATTTTGTTTTGCCGGCCACACAGACGTCGTACCCGCTGGTGATTTAAGTCAATGGCACACCGACCCGTTTACCCCGGTTATTCACAACGATATGCTTTATGGCAGAGGCGCGGCGGATATGAAAGGTTCGCTAGCAGCGATGATTATTGCTACCGAGCGCTTCGTCAACGATTACCCAAATCACCAAGGCTCGATTAGCTACTTGATTACGAGCGATGAAGAAGGCCCATTTATCAATGGTACAACTCGTGTCATTGACACACTGGAAGCCCGACAAGAAAAAATTGACCACTGTATTGTTGGTGAACCTTCGAGTTCACATCGCGTCGGCGATATTGTTAAAAACGGTCGTCGCGGCTCTATTTCCGGTGAGCTGGTGATCAAAGGTAAGCAAGGTCATGTGGCCTACCCGGATCATGTCGTCAACCCGATTCACTTGGCCACTCCCGCACTTGCTGAATTAAGCCAAACCGCATGGGACAATGGCAACGACTACTTCCCTGCAACCAGCTTTCAGCTGACCAATATCTACAGCGGAACAGGCGCTACCAACGTGGTGCCAGGGCAATTAACCGCATTGTTTAATTTGCGCTATAGCACTGAATTAGACGATCAAACCATAGTCGCTCAAGTCAACGAAATTTTGACTCGCCACCAGCTGGATTACGACATCAAGTGGACATACAACGGTCAGCCATTTATTACTGAACCCGGCGTGTTGCTTGACAGTGTTGTTGATGCCATCGCAACCGTAACCAAGCAAACAACCCAGCTGTCAACTTCTGGCGGCACATCGGATGGTCGATTTATTGCGCCAACTGGTGCCGAGGTGATTGAACTGGGGCCATGCAATGCGACAATTCACCAAGTCAATGAATGTGTTGCTTGCGACGACCTGATCCAGTTGGTCGATATTTATTACCACAGCATGGTCAACATTCTCGCCAAGCTCAACAGTGAGTGCTAAGTAAACGGTGAGTAAACAAAATATCGCGACATTCAGCAAACTCGCATTAACAGGAAAAAGCGACAATCATATCCACTGGCTAAATGAACGTCATGGCATTCACCACCAAGTGTTAAATGACTGGCAAGCCATGGCTAAATCAGCCGAAAAAGATGGTTTACACCTGACATTGGTCAGTGGCTTTCGCTCGTTTGAGCGCCAGATGGCAATATGGAATCGCAAGTTTAACGGCCAATTACCGGTACTTGATGAGCATGAAAAACCGCTTAACATGGCATCGATGAGTGATTTAGCAAAAATCACCGCCATTATGTTGTTTTCTGCCCTACCCGGTGCAAGTCGCCACCATTGGGGTAGCGATATTGACGTTTATGCACCTAACTTGCTGGCTGACGATCAAACATTACAACTTGAGCAATGGGAATACCAAACGGATGGCCCTATGGCGCAATTGAGCTTGTGGCTGCAGGAAAATGCAAAACACTTTGGGTTTTATTTTCCTTATGATAAGTTTCGTGGCGGCGTAGCGGCGGAGCCTTGGCATTTATCGCATTCAGCAACGGCCGCGGGTTTTCAAGCAGCGCTCACAACATCAGTGTTAGCTGATGCCATAGCAAATTCAGGAGTTGCCGGCAAAGCAACCATCATTGAACATTTAGACATGCTTTATCACACATATATCACGAACATTGGAGATTACCCAAATGGATAATCACTGGCTGGTTATTTTAATTATTGTAGTGGTGGTGCTATTTATGATTGGTAATTTTAGTACGGTGCATAAAACTGCTCACAAGCCACTGCGAAAAAAAGGCTTAAATGACCTCAAAGAAACCTTACCGCGCAGTCCCAAACGCGAGCAAGAAAGTGGCTTACCCACGTTCAATAAGTCAACTAACTCATTACCTAAGCAAGAATAGCCATTACTGAGTTGCAGAGAAGAAAATTATACCAATTGAAATAGCAACTTATTACCTTGATTACTCGATATAAAAAAACTCCGATTAACGGAGTTTTTTTATATGCCTTTTGAGAGTGAATTTACAAAAGTACTGCTACTGTTTCGCCTACACCCATTTTCGAGTTTTTAGATTACAAATCTCTAAACGAAAGTGCAGGCTCCATGACCGAAAACACTTCTTCAAGAATGTCTTTTGAGAGAGCCTGCTCCTCACTGTTGTAAATGGTTAGCGCTGTGCTTTCGCCCTCACTTTCGGCACTGCTTTGTTCCGTTAATTTGAACTGGTAACTGGCATCCCCCAATTCTAGTACTGGAATGTCGTCACCCCAAATGCGATCCCACAAACTGATATCAGGCTTGGTAAAGTCAACAAAGTACACTTTTTTGCTATCGTTTAAGTCAGTAATTTCAAAACCGTAACGTTCGAAGAAGAGCGGTAGGTTTGACCACAGCAGATCCGCTTCCATTTCGATGATATAAGCCGCCTCACCCGTTGAGTTTTCACCAATTGACACTAATTTTTGATTAGCGCGCATCAAGCGGTTTTCACGTTGTTGCAAGCGATACTTGTAATCGACAGTTGCAGTGATCTCATTTAACAACGCCATTTCGGCGCGGTGTTTATCAATCACATCTGGCGTTTTAGTTGAGCCTGATTGATCGGTTTTCATATAATCAACCATGGTCACTTCAAGTGAAACACTACGACCATGAGGCTTGGTCGTTAAATCAAAACGAAAGCGCATGCTCTCAGACGCATCGACCTCCTTAAATAACCAGCCTGATTCTTCTTCGCTGTGAAACCAATCAGATTCAAGTGACAGTGCAGTGTCATTTTCAGGGCGCAGCGCAACATTATTTTCCAATAACGTATCTTTGACCGCTGTTTGAATAAATTCCGCCAACGCTTTGTCTTCTAGCACTTTATCAAACCAAATAATCGCTTTGCCACTTTCAGGCACTACGCGTGAGGAGGCTGCAATGGGTAATACAAGCGATGGCGCTCTTACGTCCATTTCATTGCCGATAGGGCCTTGCGTGATATTGTCGCCAGCGATTTTAAATTCATCTTGTGCTGCTGGTTTGTGCAACGATTGAGGAACGACTAACGGTGCAGGCTCTTCAACCTTAGCATATTCAAAATCGCCGGACGCTTGATTATGACGAACACTACTACATGCCGAAATGGACAGTGCCAATACCGATAAATAAAGACTACGACGACTCATTAATACTCCTGAAAATGTTGTGTTAAGTCTGCTAATGTTGCCGAAACTAATTGCTGCCCTGTTGTTGATAACGGACAAAGTGGCAAACGCATTTTAGCATTGGGTAAGCGCTTAATTGCTTGCATTGCCCACTTTACGGGGATCGGGTTCGACTCAACAAATAAATTTTTATGTAACTGGGCCAGTTGCTGATCAAGCAACTCTGCCTGTTGGTATTTTTCTTCTTTTATAAACTGCTGTATCTGTGCCATAACGCCCGGCACTAGGTTCGCGGTCACTGATATTACACCGTCCCCACCGAGTTTACAAAACTCTGTGGCGCTTTCATCATCGCCGCTGAGCAAGATAAAATGCCCCTCACATAATTGGCGGTATTGTGCAATACGCGCAAGCTCAGCTGTTGCATCTTTGATACCGCAAACTTGGGATAGTTCCGCAAGCTTTGCGACAAGACTAACAGGCAAATCACACCCCGTGCGGCTGGGCACATTGTAAAGCAAAATTGGCAGCTGGCTAGCGTTATTAATCGCGCGATAATGCGCCATTAAGCCATCAATCGAAGGCTTATTGTAATAAGGAGTAACGGTAAGAAAACCATCAATACCTGTGGTGTTTAGCTGTTTAGTTAACGCCACACTGCGGCGAGTACAATTGCAGCCATTACCAGCAATAATGGCAATGCGTTTTTCACCGTATTTTGCATTGTGTGTTGCACTAAAACGGGCTAGCGCAATAACGTCTTCATCGCTTAACGTTGCCGACTCCCCCGTGGTGCCAGCAATCACAATGGCACTCGTGCCTTGGCTAATATGCCAATCAATCAAGTTGGCCACTTGAGCAAAATCAATTTGCTCGTGCTCATCAAAGGGCGTCACCAAGGCGACAATACTACCGGTAAACATTAAAACTATGGCTATTGCGTAAAATTGCGCTCATGGTACTCGCCGCGCAGGGCAATAACAAGGCGAATACCGTGGCAACAATTAACACCGCTGCTTTTTCAAACAACCCAGATTAATTTTTGTTAACTGCTAATAATTTATAAGCTTCTGCGTTACAATGCTCGCCTTTTACTCAAACAGCGGCAACGAATGTCTCAATATCTAGTACTGACTGCGATGGGCGCAGATAGAAATGGTAGCGTCAGTGAACTTACCAATCTTGCGACCGAGTGCGAGTGTAATATTCTCGACAGCCGAATGGCGATCTTTGGTAAAGAGTTTACCTTTATTATGTTGTTGCAAGGTGATGCCCGTTCGATCAATTTGATTGAAGCGCGTTTACCTGCCATGGCGGTCGAACTTGAACTTATTACCATGATGAAACGTACCTCTGGCTACTTGACGCTAGACAAGACACAAATGTACAGCGCTGAGTACACAGGTATCGATCAACCCGGTATTTTAAAAGCCGTGACGGCTTTCTTTGCAAATCGCCAGATTGATATATCATCGCTAAAATCCGATATCGATCCTGTTACTAACAATATGAGTGCGATTATCGAGTTTACCGTTAATCAGGACACGAGTATCGACACCATTGAAACGGATTTTTTGCAGCTTTGCCAGCAATTTGATATCCAGGGCTGTATTCGCAAGCAATAACCAAATCAAAAACAAAAAGCAGGAATAATAAAATGAATACATTAACCGTGGGTGATACAGCACCACTATTTACCCTTCCTGATCAAGATGGAAACCCAGTTTCATTGCAAGACTACATAGGTAAACAACAAGTACTTGTTTATTTTTACCCAAAAGCCATGACACCCGGCTGTACTGTGCAAGCGCAAGGTCTGCGCGACAGCAAAGCTGAGCTTGAGCAGTTAAATACTGTTGTATTTGGCATTAGCCCTGACGAGAGCAAACGATTAGACAAGTTTTGCCAACGTGACGAACTAAATTTCACCTTATTATCAGACGTCGATCACAAAGTGGCAGACGATTTTGGCGTATGGGGTTTGAAGAAGTTTATGGGTAAAGAATACGATGGTATTCACCGCCTGAGCTTTCTTATTGGCTTAGATGGTAAAGTCAGCCACGTATTTAATAAGTTTAAAACGAAAAACCACCACGAAGTGGTACTAGACGTGCTTAACCAAATGTAATACCAATTGAATTGATTAATTGATCAATTCAGAGCGCTGTCAGCGGTGGGAGAACAAGCCAAATTTTTGTTGATATAGTTATTCTACATCTCATCAATTTGGCGCAGTTATCGCGACGCTGACACGCTCCCAAAGGGCGAGTTTAAAAGGCTCATATGCTGCGTTATTGATTTTGACAAGGGAGCGACCATTCTCTGCAATCAATGCCTTGCCTCTAAGCCTTTTAATTCTCGCTGAATGATTAAGTAGTTATTTCAATTGGTATAAGTCAATTATTGGTTATGGTTGAAGAAAAGACAAAGCCAATTGACATAAGGTTATGCAGTTACCGATTGCTCATCCTCAAGTGGCGTGGTTGGAAACGCATTAACCACAGCTTTCACTAAGGTGGCCAACGGGATCGCAAAAAATACCCCCCAAAAGCCCCACATACCGCCAAAGAAGATCACTGCGATAATAATGGTGACAGGGTGTAAATTAACGGCTTCAGAAAACAACACAGGCACCAGTAAGTTGCCATCAAGCACTTGGATAATACCGTACGCTAGCATCACGTAGCCAAACTCTGGGCTTACCCCAAACTGGAATAAAGCCACCAACATCACAGGCAGAGTAACCAGCGTTGCACCAACATAAGGAACTAGCACGGAAAGGCCAACTAGCACGCCAAGTAATACAGAGTATCGCAAATCTAGGAAAATAAACGTGATGGTACTGACCGAACCAATGATCAAAATTTCAATTAATTTACCGCGAATATAATTTAAAATTTGTTGGTTCATTTCCTTACCCACTTGGCTCGCCATACGGCGCTCTTTAGGCAAAAACTTGCTAAAACCAGTGACTAACTCGCGTTTGTCTTTGAGGAAGAAGAAAATCATGATCGGCACTAATATCAAATAGATGATCAGCGCCACTAAGTCTGACAGCGAATTCAACGTTGCTTCGACCGCTACTTGCCCCCACTCCAGAAGCTTGTCGTTGGTTAGCGCGATCATATGCTCTATTTGCTCCGCTTGAATAATCTCGGGGTAACGCTCTGGTAAGGTCATCAAATAAGTGCGACCTTCGGTGACCATATGCGGCACCTCTTGCATTAAATTAGTGCTTTGTTGCCAGATGATGGGCATTAACCCCAAAAACGTCACCATCGAGACACCGACAAAAGCGCCGACAACAATAATGACCGACCAGCCGTGCCCTACGCCCAAGTTAGTTAATCGATTTACCGGTAAATCGAGCAAGAAAGCGATTGCGATTGCAACAAATACTGGCATTAATAAGCTACTGAGAAAGTACACCCCCAGAAACGCCGTTACTAGAATAATCATCAGTGTAACTGCGTGTGGATCGGAGAATTTTCGTGTGTACCAGTCTTTAAAAAACCTGACCATAAAATCGTTACCTAACCCTAATATTGAGTTCTTGAATCCCGTTGTCATCAACTGATGAGGTGTAAGGATAATTTAGTTTATCGAGCAAGCGAGGAATATCACTTTTCGAACCTGTGTCTTTGATCAACAAGCGACAACTGTCGCCAAATTTCATTTTTTTCAATAGTACTCGTAACTTAACCAGTGGCAGTGGACATACTTCGTCACAGGCATCATAGTGATAATTCATCGTAAATTGCGACACAGCTCTTTTGTTTGATTATCTAATTTGCGACAATTGAATACAACAAGTGTCGTAGTTTAATTTCATTTTCAACCATTTGCGTTTTGTATGTCCGAAATACCTGAATTTATCGAACTCAAAGAAATCAACGCGTTAAAAAAACAGCTTACCTGGGGTGATGTTTCTGCCATTTACCACATGGTAGCCAGTTCTGCGGGTGAATTGGACGGTATTCTAACCCATGGCTTTGAAAGTGGCTTCACCAATATTCTCGACAAAGAGCAGTGGAATTTAGCACTGTTAAAAGGTAGCAAAGACGCCAACGGTAAAATTGTGGTCGCGACCAGACCTAAGATCAGTTTACGACACGTCTATAACGACATGGGCTACGAGCTTCACTGTTACCCTATCATTAACGGCGAACGCATTAACCAAAATCTGATTAACCATCCACTGTGCCCGTTTCAACGTTGGATTCCTGAAGCAATGCGCCGACTTTTTCGCGTCAACAGTTTAAAGTCATTTGTGATACTGACGGCCGAGATGGGTGATCAGGCCGATGTGCTGCTTGTTCGTCACATCTATCGACGAGTTGAACGATTAATTCGCTACTTGGATGAATCATTCGATATAGTAGAGGTCAAAGGACCTACTATTGCCCGATTTTTTCAGGAAGCAGTGAAACACAACAATGACTTACTGAGTGCTGATCTGGCCAATTCTAATAACAACCAAGTGGAATAATTTTGTTTAAGCTAAAACCTCTTTTAATCAGTATTGGGCTGTGCTTAACCATCAACAGCAATCCCTTGAATGCGCAGCAACAAAACAAAAACGAATTGCCGGAAATTGGCGCTGCGGGTTCCAGTATTTTATCCATCGATAAAGAGCGCGTGGTCGGTGCGGCTATGATGCGTCATTTAAGAGCAACACAGCCAATTTTGCACGACCCTGTCATTACCGAGTACGTCAACGATATCGGCAATCGCCTGGTTAGAAACGCTCAAGATGTTAACTATCAATTTAAATTTTTTGTTGTCAATAACAATGAGCTGAATGCTTTTGCCTTTTTCGGCGGGCACGTCGGCGTTCACTCAGGTCTGATCACCTCAGCAGATACCGAAAGCGAGCTGGCTTCTGTGCTAGCACATGAAATTTCACACGTTACCCAGCGCCATTTGGCTCGTCGCATAGAAGCGCAGTCGGCAACTCAGCCATTAACGCTTGCTGGCATGTTAGGTGGTGTACTACTGACATTAGTGAACCCAACGGTGGGTATCGCCGCCCTGAGTACCAGTGTTGCCGCAAGCCAACAAGCGTCTCTGAACTACACGCGCGGCAACGAAAAAGAAGCAGATCGCGTTGGTATCGCCCTGTTAGTTAACAGCAATTTTGACCCTATGGGTGCGCCAAACTTTTTCGGAAAAATGGCAGAGCGCTTTCGTTATAAATCTAAACCGCCCGCGATGTTACTAACGCACCCACTGCCGGAAGCACGTATAAGTGACGCCCGACTGCGAGCGCAAAACTATCCGCGCAGGCAGTTGCCGCCAAGTTTGTCGTTTGAACTTACCAAAGCACGCATTCAAGCGCGCTATCAAGGTGATCCCAAGCGCAATATTGCCTACTTTAAAAGTGTGTTAGAGAAACAACAATACGCGCTAAAAGACGCGGCAAATTACGGTTTAGCACTTGCCTATTTCGCCAACGAAGACTACCAGCAAGCCAAGGCGCTGCTTGAGCCGTTATTGGCTAACGATGCACGTAATTTGTTTTACGCCGACGCCTTAACTGACACTTACATCGCATTAGATGAGCACAAAAGCGCGATCGAGATGCTTGGTAAGCTCAACCTGTTAATGCCAAACAACCAAGTTGTTGCACTTAATTACGCCAATGCATTGCAGAAAAACGCGCAGTACGCACAAGCAGAGCAAGTGTTGCAAGATTTTTTACTGGTCAAGCCCAAGCACTTTATCGCGTACGACTTACTCAATGAAGTGTACCGAAAATCGAAAAAAACGGCACTTATGCACACTACACAAGCAGAGATATACGCCTTGTTAGGTGCTTATCCCAAAGCCATTGATGAATTACAAACGGCTTATAATTTTGCTGACGAGCAGCCGCTAATCCGAAAGCGCATTAAAGCTCGTATTCTTCAGTTTGAAGATCAGCAGAGCAAACTCAAACGTTTATAGCGCCTGCGCTAGATTATATATTCCGCAAACAATGAGAATTTTATGTTAACCATTTATCACAACCCACGCTGTTCTAAAAGTCGCCAAACACTACAACTTATTGAGGCTGCAAGTGCAGAGCATCAAGTGGTTGAGTACTTAAAAACGCCGTTGAACGAAACTGAATTGCGCCAATTGGCCGCCAAGCTCGGGGTTGCACCAATTGATATGATGCGCACTAAAGAAGCAGAGTTCAAAGAGCAGGCACTCAAAGATGCTAACGATGACGCGTTATTTACGGCCATGGCCAATACGCCTAAATTGATGGAGCGTCCAATCGTGGTCAACGCAGAGCAAGCGGTTATTGGTCGCCCACCCGAGAATGTAAACACTTTGTTGTAAGCGATACAATTGATGAAATCTATTGCAACAAATACCTACAAAAAAGTAGCACTGCTTGGTTATTTTGGCTTACTGGCCTTTATGCCACTTTGGCTTTTAGTGCTTGAGCCAAGTTCGCTTGGCCCTTGGTTGGCGGTGATTTTATTCGTCGTACCGCTATTTTTTCCATTTAAAGGCTTAATGCAGGGAAGTCCTTATACCTTTGCGTGGTCTAATTTTATTGTCATGTGGTATTTTCTCCACAGTTTGACCAGTTTGTGGGTATCAACTAACAAGATTTACCCAAGTATCGAATTACTGCTGGCAAGTTTGATGTTCTTTGGTGGCACTTACTACGCCAAGTATCGAGGCCAAGAACTTGGCTTGAGTATTCGCAAGAAAAAAGACGAAGATAACAACTAAGCGTGACAGCCAAACTCAGCGACTAGCGAAACGGGTAATAGTGAAGGCAGTAGATACGCTTAGTGTATTTCGGCGCACTAATTTATAGCATTAATTCATTGCATTCACTCGTTACATTAGTAAAGGAGATGTATCATGAAGAAAACACTTATCGGCTCTGCACTATTACTCGCGCTCAGTGGCTGCGGTGGAGGCTCCTCCTCAAATGAGCCAACACCTGCCCCCAACAACACAGGGCAAGGAGCGCGAGACGCGAGTGTTTTAGTCGATAATGCTAGTGCCAGTAAAACGGTGAGCACAGGCCAAGCCGTTGAGCTGATTCTGTACGCGCCAGATTCCAGCATTGCCAATATTCAATGGTCGCAACTAAGCGGCACCAATGTTGAGCTGCTGAGTGCAAGCCACAAACTCGTGTCCGTTGTGCCGACACAAAGCGGTAATTATCAATTCCAAGTCAATTTCAATGAAAATGGCGTCAGTAAATCGCTGACCACTGAATTCGATGTCAGTGCCGATCAGTCATTAATAACCGTACCCAGTGGCCAATCAGTACGAGCGCAAAACAAAGTGTCTCTGCGCGCTTTTGGTGGGGAGCGCAGTAATAACAGTAATAGCTTGTCTGAGCTTAGCTGGCAGCAAACATCTGGGCCAACTGCCGCTATAGCCAATCGAAGTGAACCCGTATTAATTTTTGACGCCCCTGTTGTTAACAGTGATACCGTGCTGACTTTCGAGGTAACAGCACGAGCCAACGGCCAATCAGCCACTGAAACCGTGAGCGTATTAGTTGAACAGGCGGCGAGTATCGCTGAAGCGGCTTATTTTGATGATCGTGTTGCAAACGTTTTTCCATACAATCGCAACAGCCAATACGCCAACCAACTGGTTAATTGCGTATATAGCAATACGCTGTCTTCTTCTTGTACTTTACAGCGCTTACCCCTCATTGCGCAGCAAACGTTAACGCCAACCGTAGATGACATTATGGATCGCGTCGTTGTGTCGCATCAGTGGATGGGCGACAACTTTAAAGCCTTTTTAACCCAGTTAGACCCGCATGATGATTTCAAGCAGCTACTTCGCGCCACCACCGCAGTTGTTATCTCTTATGATGTCAGGCCATCATTTTATTGGGCTGCTACCGGAGCGATTTATCTCGATCCTGAGAATTTTTGGTTAACTCCCCGTGAGCGCGATACCATTAACGAAGCGCCAGACTTTCGCTCGAACCTTGGCGGTGACTTGCAGTTCGCCATTCCTTGGCGTTATGTTAAAGACAATGAATACGCATTTGAATCTTACGATCGTGCAGAGCGAGTCAACCGCCCGTTATCAGCATTAACCTACCCACTAGGTTACTTGCTCTATCATGAATTGGCACATGCCAATGACTTTTTCCCACAAACAAACTGGCCATCGCTTGAGCGCGCAGATCGCGTACTCGACGCTGCGCTAGAAAATGCCACGCGCTCAGATTTATTGACCGCATTTAGCCCCTTGAATAGCCAAGTCATGCGAGATCTGGCACAAGTGCGCTATCGTACAGGTGAAGCAAATGACACACAAAAAGCTTATCTACCGCAAGATATTCAAACCTTGTTTGCACCTGATAAAGCTGTCCACTTTTATAGTTACAGTAGTGAGCGAGAAGATTTTGCCATGCTGTTTGAAGAGCTGATGATGCAGCACAGATATGGTGTCATTCGAGATGTCGCAATAACCAACAACCCAGATCATGTCAATTCCCCAAGTGATGACTACATTGTGCAATGGGGACAACGTGGTCGACTGGCACAGCCGCAAATTACCGATCGCATCGCCTTTACCAGCGATTATATTTACCCCGAATTTAATGCGCAATCAGCCATCGAGCGACTACCCAATACCTTGCCTTTTATCGTTGGTGAGACTTGGCGTGAAAACTTATCACTTTCGCCGGATGACAAGGGTCGTTTAAGCCAAGGCACTCAGCGCAGCAAAGTGCAACGTACAGATGGCAAGCAGCCACCAGCACAATATCATTATTACACTAAACCCCTGCCCCAATCAGAGCAGAGGTAAGTAGTTATGCAACCTGCGTTAGCCCTTTATTAGCTCTAACAGGCGAAAACAGAAAAGCTCAGCAACTAGGCTAAGTTTTTCTGTTTTAGGTAAGTATGTTTTAGATAAGTATATTTAAGCGAGGTTAATAACAGCACTTTAACCGAGGTTATTTTGCAGCGAGCGCTTCTTTAATAAAGGGGATGGTGATTTTTCGCTGCTCGCGGATCGAGAGTTTATCTAATGTATCGAGGTATTGGATCAAAACCGCAGTGTCGCGACTGAAGTGATTGAGCAAATATTTGATCACGTCGGTTTGAATGTTTAACCCGCGCTGCCCCGCTCGACGAGCCACTACGGCCATTTTTTCTTCATCCGTGAGCTGCTTCAATTGTTCGACGTAGCCCCAACTCAAACGCGATTTAAGATCAGGTAGCGATAAACCTAAATCGGGTACCGCACTGTTACCGGCGATAATGATAAGTTTGCCCTGCTCTTTAACGCGGTTAAACAAATCAAAAATCGCTTGTTGCCATTGTGAGCTAGCATTAATTACTTGAATATCGTCAACACAAATTAAATCCATTTGCTCTAAACCATCGAGTACTTCCACCGGCATGTTAACCACTTCAGACATCGGCAAGCACAGGGAGGACTTGCCCAGGCTATCGGCAAAATTACTGGCAGCGTGCAGCAAGTGTGACTTACCAGCGCCGGATAAACCAAACAAATAAAAGCTATTAACCGCTTCAATTAACTCTTGTTGCGGCGAGTTTTTCCCTTGCTTGCTAATCGCTAAACTGGGCTGTGCAACAAAATCGCGTAATATCCTTAACACCGTGAGGTTGGTATCCCCGGTATAGCTTTCAAAGGTTTCGTCATCAGGCAAATGCACAGCCAGTGCTAATTGTGCATCTTGCTTCATTGACGGCTCCAATAAAAAATAGGATTGGCTCCTGGCTCTTCACCTACTAACGGATCTATGTATTGCTGCAGTTGATCATTGAGTTTTAACGAGGCCAGCAAGGCTTTTTTCGACCCAAGTAGGTTCAGCTTAAACGTACGAATTTCTTGTTCCGCTTCCACTAAGGTGACTGACTCAACAGCGGATAAAGCAGACAAGAACTGATGAATTTCAACATAGGTGGTCAGTGAGTCAACATTGGCAACATCAATAACCAGTTCATTACTCAAGTCTGTCGACAGTGCATAGTCTTGATATACAACTGAGGCGACATCGGCCAGCACCTGCGAAAGCAAAGCCTCAACATTACTGCCCTCATAGGTTTGACCAAATTGCTGGCGTTCACCCACCAAACTCCAATCAACGGCAAACCAACTGGGTTGTTGACACAAAACCCCTTCACAAGCTACTTGCTCATTCGACGTGGTAATTAAGCTGCTATTTGAGATCCGCACGATAAGGTTGGCATCAACAAAATAACGCGCCGAGGCTTGCGTTGTTGCATCCGCAAAACGTCCCCATAAATCGGTAACATTAACATTTAACGAGTCTTCCAAGTCCATTAGCGGAAGAATCAGCGGTAAGCCACGTTCAGTAGAAAAATGGCGTACTTGAGCAGGCAGTAAAGAACCAGAGGACTCGGCAATGACATCGCGCGATAGGTTATCTTCGTTGAGCAACCAAACGAGTATCTGAGGTCTCAGGCTACCCCATATCGGTAAATTGAGGGTTTGGAAAAGTTGGTTAATCTTGCCCTCATCAAACATTGCAACAAGATAAAGATCACCATCGACGCGCTGATAGCGATATTGGGTTAAATATTGATTATAGCGATTTAACTGACGCTTAACGTCATCATTTGCCAGTACAGCGGCTTGCCCGCCTACTTTGAGTAGCACTGCCGACATGGCCTGCTTGATGGCTTGATTGCGCGCCTTGGTTGCTTGCGATTCAACAACGACTTTAGCTTGGTATAAATCAGTGACTTCTATCGCTGTTGCTGAAAATACGCTAAATATGGCGAAAAAAAAGACGAGCGCCTTGAACATTTTGTTTAATTGAATCAATTTCATAGTGGTGATCTTAACACACTTACTAGCAAAATTTTCATTTAAAAATAATTTCTGATAAAGATTTTATCTGCCTAAATGCGCTGTTAGAATATGCGCTTTCAAAAATCCCTTTTGAACATTTTGAGGTTTCTCGTGAGCGAACAAAAGCAATCCCTAAGCTATAAGGACGCTGGTGTCGATATCGATGCAGGCAATGAGTTAGTAGAAAATATCAAGGGCGCGGTAAAGCGTACAACTCGCCCAGAAGTCATGGGTGGTTTAGGTGGATTTGGCTCGATTTGCCAATTGCCAACGGGTTATAAAGAACCAGTGCTTGTTGCTGGTACTGATGGCGTTGGTACGAAATTGCGTTTAGCGATTGATTTAGCCAAACACGACACGGTTGGTATCGATCTTGTTGCTATGTGTGTTAACGACTTAATTGTTCAAGGGGCAGAGCCATTATTCTTCCTTGATTACTATGCAACGGCCAAACTTGATGTGCCGGTAGCGGCTAGTGTAGTAAATGGCATTGCCGAAGGCTGTGTGCAGGCAGGCTGTGCACTAGTTGGTGGTGAAACCGCCGAAATGCCAGGTATGTATCACCAAGGTGATTACGATATCGCTGGTTTCTGTGTGGGTGTTGCCGAAAAATCAAAAGTATTAGACGGCCAAAAAGTTGCTGCTGGTGATCAACTTATCGCCCTTGGCGCCTCTGGCCCTCACTCAAATGGCTACTCATTAATTCGCAAAGTGTTAGAAGTAAGCGCTAGCGATACCAACGAACTACTTGATGGTAAGTCAATTGGAGAACACTTACTTGAGCCAACCAAAATTTACGTTAAATCAGTACTTGCGCTGCTTAAAGAAGTAGACGTTCATGCCCTATCTCATATTACAGGGGGTGGCTTCTGGGAAAATATTCCGCGCGTATTGCCGGAAAATGCTCAAGCGGTGATCAATGAAACATCGTGGCAATGGCCGAGCATTTTCAATTGGTTACAAGAAAAAGGCAACGTCACGACCCATGAAATGTATCGCACCTTTAACTGCGGTGTAGGCATGATCATTGCGGTTCCAGAAGATGCCGTTGAGCAAAGCTTGACGATATTACGCGAACACGGTGAGCAAGCATGGCACATTGGTGAAATTAACACTAAAGCCGAAGGTCAAGCACAAGTCGTTATTGGCCAGGAGTAAATTTAATGTCCTGCCGAATTCTTGTGTTAATTTCTGGCAGTGGAACTAACTTGCAGGCGATTATTGACGCCTGCAAGACGCCAGACTATCCAGGACAAGTTGTTGGTGTACTATCTAACAAAGCCGAAGCCTATGGCCTTGAGCGCGCCGCCAACGAAAACATCCCAACCACAACACTTTCTCACCGTGATTTTGAATCAAGAGCAGCCTACGACCAAGCCTTAATGGCAGCCATTGACACATATCAGCCCAACATTGTTGTCCTTGCCGGCTTTATGCGGATATTGACGCCTGCCTTTGTGCAGCACTATCAAGGTCAACTCATCAACATTCACCCTTCTTTGTTACCTAAGTACCAAGGACTCAATACACATCAACGAGCAATTGATGCTGGTGACAAAGAGCACGGTGTTAGCGTACATTTTGTTACCGAAGAGTTAGACGGTGGCCCTGTTATTTTGCAAGCCAAAGTGCCAGTATTTGATGATGATACGGCGCAAGAGCTCGCCGCACGCGTACACGAGCAAGAGCATCGAATTTATCCTCTGGTGATTAAATGGTTATGCCAAGGCCGGTTACTAATGCGCAACGAACAAGCAGTACTTGATGATGTGCCTTTGCCTGTGTCAGGATATGCGAGCGATGATTAACATCGCTCACTAACTCCCCGACAATTATCGATACAGAGGTTATATTGATGTTAAAAAATTGGCTATTCGCCACCTTTGCGATGACTTCTTCAGCACTTTTTGTTTCTTCTGTGCATGCCAACGACGAAACTTCCTCAGCAGCTCAACCACTCGTCGAACCATTCTCTGCAAAATACACAATACTAAGAAAATCGAAATCGGTTGGCAGCGCGGTGCGCGAACTCAGTTATTTACCTAACGGCCTAGCTAAGTACAGTTACCACACAGAGATTGAATGGCTGGTCTTTTCAGACAGACGTGCTGAAACGTCCATTGTTGCTATTGACCAAGGGAAAGTAAAGCCAACGCACTACACATTCAAGCGCGAAGGTACAGGTAAAGACAAGGATTACGAATGGCAATATGACATCGGTGCTAATCAAGCCACTAATGTTAAAGAAAAGCGTACTCTCGAAGTCGACTTTCCCGACAATATCCAAGACAAACTCAGTTACCACCTACAAAATCGTTTCAACCTGATCGCCAATGCCCAACAACAAAATAAACAACAGCACTTTGTTTACCCCGTGGTAGGTACGTCAGGTAAAGTGAAAAACTATGTTTACGAATACGATGGTGAAGAAGAGTTGATGTTGCCCTATGGTTTAGTCAAAACCGTTCGTTTGAAACGCGAAGTAGCAGATAAGAAGCGCGCTACATACGCTTGGTTTGCACCAGAGCTCAACTACTTAATGGTCAAACTCTATCAAATGAAAGGCGGTGTTGAGCAATTTCAAGCGCAGCTTTCTTCTGTTACCCGTGGCGAATAAGCAGTTAATCGCTATCAGATGAATAAGGTAATTGAGTTGCTATAGCTAACCTTGTCATAGGTATCCTTGCTCTAGATAACCTTGCTAAGCGCTACAGCAACTCAATATAAATTTCTAAGCTTGTTTACTAGGTTTAACAGCCTCACACAGAGCTTAAAACACAAATTCCTTTGTTAAACAGTTGCCATTGCCCGGCAGCCATTTTGTGCCATTGCTCATTATTGGTTAACGGCTGAGTCGCAATGACAGTGACAACATCTGAATGACTGGTTTCTTGTTTAAAGTCGACAACGACTTCCGCATCAATCAGCTGCGCTTGACCAAATGGCGCTTTGCGTGTGATCCAATGCAAATTATTCGAGCAGAATGCAAATAGATGCTCACCATCCGATAAGATTAAATTAAAGACGCCCAACTGATTTATTTGACTCGCGTGCTTGGCAATAAATTCGTACAGCGTTTGGGTATCAGGTTCATCACGGCCAAACTCAATATAAAGCTTGTCAAGTATCCAACAAAAAGCGTGTTCACTGTCCGTTGTACCAACGGGAATGTGATGCTCAACGGCGAGCTTTTCGCTAAACGATTTAAGCTGACCATTGTGGGCATAAGTCCAATTTTTGCCCCATAACTGTCGGATAAATGGGTGAGTATTTTCCAAACACACCGCACCAGAATTGGCTTGTCTGATATGGCAAATTACCGATTCACTTTTGATGGGGTAATCAGTCACTAACTCAGCGATTTTAGATTCAGCACTTGGTTTGGGATCTTTAAAACTGCGACAACCTTTTCCTTCATAAAAAGTAATGCCCCAGCCATCTTTATGCGGGCCGGTATTGCCGCCGCGTTGCATTAAACCGGTAAAACTGAAACAAATATCGGTTGGTACATTGGCACTCATGGCCAGTAATTCACACATAGGTTAAGTGTTCACCTTTTTCGTACTACTGCTGTGATTGACGTAAAAATACTGCGTTTCATTAAACGGATCACTCGATTTTTACTATTTATTTACTATTTAGGGTACAAATATATTTGAATTTTTTTCATCTACGAGCTAATCTTTAGTGGTCTGACCTCTTAAAAAAGTAAGGAAAGTAAGTGGAAACTTTAATTTGGTTTGCCAGCGCAATAGCACTAAGCTGGTTTATGGCTTATACCCGAGCCGCTCTGACTACCTACACCTTAGTATTCGGTATACTCATGGTGGTAGGCTCTGTATTTAACGTTGTTTCTCTTGTTGGCTGGTTAATCTTTGCCGCCATCGCTTTACCATTGAACATGACAAGCTTCAGAAAGGAATACATCAGTAAGCCTTTGCTGAAAATGTTTAAAGGTATTATGCCAGAAATGTCTCGTACCGAAAAAGAAGCAATTGATGCTGGTACAACATGGTTTGAAGCGGACTTATTCCGCGGTAACCCAGATTGGCAGAAACTTCACAATTTCCCTAAGCCGCGTTTGTCAGCTGAAGAACAGGCATTCTTGGATGGCCCTGTTGAGCAAGTTTGTAAAATGGTGGATGACTGGGATACCACACACGATCGCGCCGACCTATCGCCAGAGATTTGGCAATACCTAAAAGACAACAAGTTCTTTGCGATGATCATCAAAAAAGAATTTGGTGGTTTGGAATTCAGCGCCTATGCACAGTCTCGCGTGTTACAAAAACTAACGGGTGCAAGTTCAGTACTTGCCAGTACCGTTGGTGTTCCTAACTCTTTAGGCCCAGGTGAGCTATTGCAGCACTACGGCACTAAAGAACAACAAGACTACTACTTACCTCGCCTAGTTAATGGCCAAGAAATTCCGTGTTTTGCGTTAACCAGTCCGGAAGCTGGCTCTGATGCAGGCTCAATTCCTGATTTTGGTATTGTTTGCAAAGGCGAATTTGACGGCGAAGAAGTACTAGGCATGAAGCTAACATGGGACAAGCGTTACATTACACTTGCACCTGTAGCTACCGTACTTGGCCTTGCTTTTAAGTTGTACGATCCAGATGGATTAATCGGTGAAGAAGAAGATTTAGGTATCACCTGTGCCCTGATCCCTACAGATCTTGACGGTGTGATTACTGGTCGTCGTCACTTCCCACTTAACGTGCCGTTCCAAAATGGCCCGACACAAGGTGAAGAAGTTTTTGTACCACTTGATTACATTATCGGTGGCCCGAAAATGGCTGGTCAAGGCTGGCGTATGCTAGTTGAATGTTTGTCTGTCGGCCGTGCTATTACCTTACCTTCAAACAGTGCTGGTGGCGTGAAATCTATCGCCCTAGCGTCAGGTGCATACAGCCGAATTCGTCGCCAATTCAAGTTACCAATTGGTAAGATGGAAGGTATCGAAGAAGCGCTTGCTCGCATTGGTGGTAACGCTTACTTGATGGACGCTGTGACGACAATGTCAACAGGCGGTATTGATCTTGGTGAGAAGCCTTCGGTGATCTCTGCTATCGCGAAATATCACTTAACTGAGAAAATGCGTGCGTCAGTTACCGATGCGATGGATATTCACGGTGGTAAAGGCGTATGTATGGGGCCAAGCAACTACCTTGCACGCGGCTACCAAGGTGCACCAGTTGCGATCACCGTAGAAGGTGCCAACATCTTAACCCGTAACATGATTATTTACGGTCAAGGTGCCATTCGCTGTCATCCCTATGTACTAGCAGAATTAGAGGCTGCTGGTAACAGTGACTTTAAACAAGCATTAGACGATTTCGATCACGCTTTATTCGGTCACATTGGTTTTGCAACCAGTAACATCTTCCGTAGCTTGTGGATGTCATTAACCGGTTCGCGTTTTGTTAAGTCACCATACAGCGATGGCACTCGTCGTTACTACCAGTTGCTAACGCGTTTTAGCTCGAACTTAGCCATGTTATCTGACATTGCGATGTTGACACTAGGCGGCGACTTAAAACGTCGTGAGCGTATCTCAGCGCGCTTAGGTGATATTCTGAGCCACTTGTACTTAGCATCGGCAACCTTGAAGCGCTTTAACGATGAAGGTCGTCAATCTGCTGACTTCCCTGTGCTGCAATGGGCTGTTGAAGATAGCTTATACCAAACACAAGTGGCAATTGACGAGCTCATTAGCAACTTCCCTAACAAAGCAGTTGGTATCGCCTTACGTGCTATTATCTTACCGTTAGGTAGTTGGTTAACTAAGCCATCTGACAAGGTTGATCACGCTGTTGCGCGAATTTTACAAACGCCATGTGAAACTCGTAACCGTATCGGTGAAGGCCAATACTTAACGCGTGAGCCAGAGAATGTCATTGGTATGCTTGAGCAAACGCTTGACGATATTCTTGCCGCTGAGCCGATTTACGATAAAGTCTGTCGCGCCATTGGAAAGAAATTGCCTTTCTATCGCTTGAATGAAGTTGCTGAGCAAGGTTTAGCAGCGAATGCTATTACTGAAAGCGAAGCTGAGCACCTACGTAAAACTGAAATTGGACGTAAAGCGGTAATCGATGTTGATGATTTCGATCCTATGTATTTAGCGGCTGATAAGTCACTACTTACGGATATCGAACAGAAACAAGAACACGCAGCGTAAGCGCTCAATATGCAAATTGAAAAAACCTGCTCTGGCAGGTTTTTTTATGTCTAGCGTTTAACCATGTCGCAGCTAACGCTATGTTAAATAATAAAATTATATAGATAACCTGTAATTTCAGCGTACATTTGTGACAAACATAACAGTTCCAGCACACATTAAATGACGGTAAGATGTCATTTTTATGAATAAATTCAGGGGATTCCTTGAACTGCAATGTCTACCAAGTGTTTGCCTAGGTAGATAAAGGAGAGAAAATGCTATCTGGATTGCCAAGTGTTGTGTTAATGCCCGTTGCTTTCTTATTATTTTGTCTAAATCTAGCGTTTAACGGCACGCTAGTTTTTCTTGGTGGTTTATTAAAAACCCTCATCCCTGTAAAGGCGTTCCATCAACTGTTGTATTGTCCAATGCACACCTTTTATCGTTTGTGGACATACAACAACACACTGATTTTACGCTTAGTCAACCGCTCAGAATGGGAAATTAAAGGGGCAGAAAATCTTAGTAAAGACGCCTGGTACTTGATATTGGCAAATCACCAAAGCTGGCTAGACATTTTAGTCATTGCCGAAGTTGCCCGCCAACACACACCTGAGCCTAAATTTTTTCTCAAAGAATCATTAAAGAAAATCCCGTTTTTGGGGATGGCGTGCTGGGCGCTAGATATGCCCTTTATGAAGCGTTACAGCAAAGCCTTTGTCGCGAAAAATCCACACTTGAAAGGTCAAGATATCGAAACCACAAAAAAATCTTGCCAGTCTTTTCGCGATCATCCAACAACCATCATTAACTTTGTTGAAGGCACGCGCTTTACAAAGCGCAAACATGAACGCCAGCAAAGCCCATTTCGCTATTTACTCAAACCTAAAGCCGGTGGCATTGCATTCACTTTGGCCACACTGGGTGAGCAATTTGATAAGGTACTCAACATAACGGTGCTCTACCCTGATAATCCCGGTCACGTGATGAAGGACATGCTTAAAGGAAAGCTGGGAAAAGTGATTGTTCACATAGAGGCAATTGACATTAACCAAGCACTGATCGGTGATTATTTTGAAGATCCAGAGTTTAAGGCCCATTTCCAAGAATGGCTGAACCAGCAGTGGCTAGATAAAGATCAGTTGATTCATCGACTATATTGCCAACAAGAGCAAGAAGAGGCACTAAAAAATCAAATTAGCCCACACCAGTCAACCTAAACAAATAACCTAAGCGGGCCACCTAAGTAATTAGCGTTAATATACTCAGTTTAAAAATACACAAATACACTAGGTATAGTTGGTAACCCTGTTTAGCTGAATTAGCTCGACAAGGCTAAACTTCTGCAGCTAAACATTCTTAGTTATGAAACAGCAGATAAGGCAGGCAGCAAATGCACTTGCCTTATCTGAAATAGTTCAACTTTCGCCTACTGCTAGCAACCCGGTATAAACAGGCAGCCAGCACATTAACAATTTATCGCCCTATTTGGTCGTAAACTGTGCTAACGAGGTTTTTAATTGCTCTGCCAAGCTGTTTAGCTCTTTCGCTGAATCAAGTACTTGCGAGGCTTTAGTATCTGAAGATTCAGCAATTTGATTAACCTCCTGTTGGCGCCCTGCCATTTCGTCCGTTAGCTGAGATTGCTCAGTAACCGCAACGGATATCGATGTAAGCTCACCGCTCATTTGCTCAACCATCGCAGAGATATTGGCTAATAATTCGTTGCTTTCTGTCGCCTTATCTTTAGTTATATCCATATCCGTTAGCACCACAGACATCCCCTTCGCTGCAACTTGTGTGGCTGACAAAAATGACGCCACTAACGGTTCAATTTCGTCTGTTGATTCTTGGGTGCGCTTAGCTAAACTTCTCACTTCATCCGCGACGACGCTAAAGCCACGCCCTTGTTCGCCCGCTCTCGCCGCTTCAATTGCTGCATTCAATGCAAGTAAGTTTGTTTGATCTGCGATCCCACGAATTAATTCAACAGCTTGCGTAATTCCATAAACGTTAGCGTTTAACTCATCTATAGATTGCGCAACATCGTTAATGCGCAGCGTTGTATTATCTGCAGATTTCATCAGTTCAGCCATATGCGCAGAAGAAGCTTTTGATGCGTCATCTATATGTTGCGCATTATCGGCTGCACTATTGACATTTTCGGCCACTTCTTTATAGGAATTAGACATTTCTTCGATGCCGGAAGCCGTTTGATACGACTCACCTGAGAGTTGATTTGATGTCACTCGCTGTGATTCAGCGTTATCATATACACTAACGCTAATTGCATTGACGCTATCGCCAATAGTAGAGGCTCCATTAACTAGCGCTCTCAATGAAGCGACAGTGTTAACCATACTTGCTTCAATGCGATCAACTTCGTTTTTCGAATTGTCATGCTGTACGGCTAAGCCATGATTAACTAAGTCGCCAGCGCCAATAATTTCTATTTTGTCAGTCAACAACTGCAGAGGAAGTAATAATCGCTTTGACAAATAAACGATAATTAGAATGACGGCTAACACCCCAAAGATATAGGTCACCATAAGGCGCCAAGCCATTTCATCGGCAGCAGCAGTAAACTCGCTTTCGTAAGTGCCACCAGCGACAATCCACCCCCACTCTTTTGCATAAGCAAATTCAACGTGTTTGTAACTAACCTCCCCACTACCGTTATCCCAAAGGTAGCGAAAACTGCCTTGCTTGTCGTCGACTAACTGTTGGAAAGGTTGCTGGCCATCAGGGGTTTTGGTGTTAACCAAATCACTTCCCACAGCTAGCGTTGGGTGGTATACCACGTCTCCGCTGTTGTTGATGACATAAAGATAGCCAGTATCGCCAATATTAACAGCAGCAAGCGCATTAAAGGCCTGTTCTATACTTGCGGAAACATCTACGCCGACAAATAACACAGCAATAACTTCGCCATTAACAACAACAGGGTCGTATTGTGTCAGGAAGTGTTTGCCGAACAAATTGGCATAACCGACATAAGACTTACCGCTTAGTATGGTCTGATAACCCATGTGATCTTTACTTAGCCAAGTACCGTATGCTCGTTCACCTGAATTCGTTTTCAGGGAGGTGCTCACTCGAAGAAAGCCGCCTTTAACCCTTTGAAATACGGTGGCAGGTACATCCCATCGCTTGGTAAATGCGTCTAGCTTAGTAAAATCATTGGTAATAGCTGTGCCATCATTGAGGAGCATAGGCACATCAATACCAGCAATTCGCGCTGTGCTCTGCCGATCGAAAGTAAACTCTCCATCGAATTCTGTTCTTAACTCTCGCGCAAATTTATGCACTACAGGTGTCAAGGCATTATATGGCGTACTGAGAAGCGATGTCGTGGTGTTTACTTCTTCACGTAGTGTTTTTTGTTCAACTGCCAATAAGGCACTTGCTGATTGTGTTATTGAAATATAACCGGCAACGATAACCAGTAACACAATGGCGATAGTGGTTGCAACGGCTAATTGAAGCGTCAGAGAAAGTCTGGAAAATTTGGTAAGCATAAATATCCTATAAAAAGCTGGAGATGGTCAGAAATGCTAGGCAATATATTTAGCTTATTAATTGATTGCAATCATAAATAACGTTTTAATTACGAACCATCATCAACATTAACAACAGGTTAACTATTGAAAAAACTGGTTAACATTGACGTTCAAATATTCATCTAAAAATACTGAGCGGAATAAGTATTCAGTTAGCTTTAATGATGAATTGTAAAAACTCAGTCGATAGATTTGTTCACTAATACCAATTGAAATAAACATGTGATCTAATAGCCATGACTTTTCAACCAGTAGATCAGCATGCATCACCCAACAGAATTAAAAAAGCTCGCCCAACAAGAAAGTAACGCGAGAGTCCGAATGAGGTTGCTCGCCATTTATCACTTTTCACTTGGTCAAAATAGAGCGCAAATAGCTCAATTACTCGGTGTTGCTCGAGGCAGCGTTAATAAATGGGTTAACAGCTACCTATCGGCAGGGCTTAAAGGGCTGCAATCCAAAGTAAACAAGGGGAGACCCTCCAAACTCTCACAAGCGCAACTGAATCAGCTGTCAGCATTTGTGTTGTCCCATGCAGAAAAAAACAGTGGCGGTAGACTGATTGGGGAAGATATTCAACAGTTCATTGCTCAAGAATTTGATGTGACTTATTCACTACGCAATATCTATCACCTGCTCCATGCGCTCGGCTTTAGTTGGATAACGAGCCGCTCCAAGCATCCTAAGCAATCCGAACAAGCCCAAGCGGTTTTTAAAAACCTTCCGACTGGAAACGATCCTTAACACCCCATGGCATGTCCAGCCCGAAGACGTTGATGTGTGGTTCCAAGATGAGGCTCGTTTTGGCCAGCAAAATCAAGTAACAAGAACGTGGGCGAAAAAAGGAAGTCGTCCACGGGCGGTTAAACAACAGCAGTTTGACTACGGCTATTTATTTGGTGCTGTTTGCCCTTCGACAGGCCAAACCGAAGCGCTAATTACGCCGCTCGTCAATAAAGCGATGATGACAGAGCACTTGTCTCAAATATCCAAAGCTACACCTCAGGGTAGACATGCGGTGGTTATCATTGATGGTGCGGGGTGGCATACAATGGATACAGCTAGTCCATTTTCTAATCTTACGCTAATCAAGTTGCCACCCTATTCACCAGAGCTAAACCCAATTGAGCAAGTGTGGCAATGGTTACGCCAGCACTGTTTATCTAATCGTGTATTCAGCGGGTTTGATGAAATAGTAGAACAAGTCTCAGTGGCCTGGAATACATTCATTTCGGATATTGATAGGGTGAAAAAACTCTGTACTCGCGATTGGATCAAGGTGGTCAGATAATTATTTCAATTGGTATAAGCAGAATTTGAGCAAAGCGTTGTTATTAAGTAACCGATGTTCAAAGAAGAAGCCGTTGGTGAGCGTGCTAATACCAATATGAGTAAGTATTAAATAAAACTGCGACAAGATAGCTATTTATTAAAGCTAATTTAAAGGACTAAACTGTGATGAGTGCGAACTTAGCGCTTTTATTATTTTCGAAAGGAAAAACAAGATTGAGTAAATAGTGGCGGAGTGGACGGGACTCGAACCCGCGACCCCCGGCGTGACAGGCCGGTATTCTAACCAACTGAACTACCACTCCGCAGTATTTACTATTTAGGCATTCGTATTTAAAAGAACTTAAATAAAACAGCCTGAAATAAATTTTGTATTCAACAAATGTATTGTTTCTTACTGTCGCTTATAAATTAAGAATATTGGCGGAGTGGACGGGACTCGAACCCGCGACCCCCGGCGTGACAGGCCGGTATTCTAACCAACTGAACTACCACTCCGCAGTGCTTAACCTAAGGTTAAATATTTTACTATTCTTAATATTCAAAACGTTAATTCAAGATAAAGAGTTGGCGGAGTGGACGGGACTCGAACCCGCGACCCCCGGCGTGACAGGCCGGTATTCTAACCAACTGAACTACCACTCCGCAGCATGACTTACCGATTAACCGGTAAGATTTTCTTTATTTGAATTCACCTAACGACTTGGCGGAGTGGACGGGACTCGAACCCGCGACCCCCGGCGTGACAGGCCGGTATTCTAACCAACTGAACTACCACTCCGCATTTAGCTATATGCTACGTCGCTAAAATGAAGATTGATTTATTGCATTAAGTGGCGGAGTGGACGGGACTCGAACCCGCGACCCCCGGCGTGACAGGCCGGTATTCTAACCAACTGAACTACCACTCCGCAGTTAATACAAAACAGGATTTTAAATTGGCGGAGTGGACGGGACTCGAACCCGCGACCCCCGGCGTGACAGGCCGGTATTCTAACCAACTGAACTACCACTCCGCGTTTAAAACTCTGCTAATCAACAACATCTCGTTGAATGCGGAGCGAATATTACGGATATGATTCCTATCCGTCAACCACTTTTTTGAGATTATTTTCTAAGTGGACATTTGCCGAACAATAAGATCGAAATACCAGCAAAAACCTGTGATTTTCTAGCTTTTTTCCAACGCTTTAGCGTTTTTCCTGCGGCGTAAAAAAGCGAAAATGCCATAACCAAGTGCCGCAATGATTAAAATAATGCCATTGCCAATACCAATAAATAGCAAGGTTTCTTTTTCTTCTTGCGCTTTAATCGCGGCCTGCTCTTGTTTAAGTATCTCTAGCTCTTCTTCAATGGACAATTTTTCTTCGACGACACTACCTGTTAGCTGATCAAGCTCCTCTTGGCTAAGTTCAATGATCTCACCTTGTTCATTTACTGTTGCCACCAGCTCATTTGGATCGCGCTCAACATTAAACGAAAAGTCAGGAACAACTAATCTAAACTCCCTGCCGTTTTTGGTTTCACCAAACGCACTGATGTTGACGCGGTGAACACCTGGCTCGGTATAACTAATTTCATGTATCCGACTTTTACCAACCCCTTCCATGATTGAAAAAGCTTCGACTTGTTTATCAGGAAACGTGACTTTGCCTTGGAACACCATGCTATCGACGTCGACCAGCTGGTCGTCAATGGCAATATTGAGCAGGTGTTTACTTTGCGCATCCATCGTCGGCTCGGCACTGAGCGTGATCGGATTAGTATGCACAATTACTGGCTGCTGTCTTAGCTCTCGACTCGCCATGGGTAGCTTAATGAAATAAAGTGGTATCCATTCACCTGGCGAGAAGGTCAATTCAAACTCGCCAGTAAAAACACCATCGTCTGCGTATTCATCCAAATTTCGGCCATCATCGCGAAACGAAGTTAACTTAATTGGCTCTGCGCCAAAATTGTCATATGCCGAGTTGTTGGTACTGAAAAAATCAACATCTAAACGAACCACATCTTTAAATGCTGGGTTATCGATAGCTAATTCACCATTATAGAGTTTACCCGTTAGCTTGATGGTTTCTCCTGACAATAAAACACTAGGCAGCGGATCCACTTCAATGCGAACTTGAGACATAACCATAATATGGCTGCCAGTTTGAATTTGCCCTATCGCCTGCCAAGGCCCCGGCATAGGGTTTTTCATTTTAACCATGTCAAAGGTGCGATCGTCATACCAATCCACTTGTTCTCTGTCGTGCTGGTTTACTTTTATTTTGCTGCCGTCAGGGCGAACGAGAATAACGGGCGGCGAACCGGGTTGGCGGTAAAAAAGCAGGGTAACTTCGTCAACTTGTGCATCAATGCGAAAGCGATTATCGAAATACGGTATCTGATTCGTGACATTATCTGCGTCATAATAATCAATTTTAGGGCTCGGCTTGTTTAGCATCGACGGTTGCTTAGCCATGCTGTTAGTTGCGGTGGGTTGACGTTCAATGTCTGTCGTTGCAGTTGTTGCCTGTTCGACTGGCGCTGTGTTTTGTGCCGTCTGTGCCAAACCCGCAAGTGATGAAGTGCTCATCACCAGCACACCAGCACTCAACAACCGGCTTATTTTAACCATAGTGGTGCACTTCCTTTTTGCTCAACTACATCAAGCCTTTCTTGATGTGCTAACAATTCATCGGCAGAAGCGCGCACAATCTTTAGCGGCGATCGGTTTTCCGCCAATCGACGAATGCCACCCGCTTGATCATTACCATCCCCCTCATCTGCATTTAAATTAAACACCTCTTGCTTACGCGTCATTTCGATGTAGACGTAAGCCAATAACTGGGCATCGATCAATGCCCCGTGATAGGTACGGTCAATGAGTTTATCGACACGATAGTGCTTAGCGAGAAAATCTAGCGTTTTAGGAGAGCCAAACTCGTCTTTGGAGACTTTCAAGGTATCGGTTACCGTACAAATGTCATCTGTCATCGGCAACCCAGCATTGACCATGCCAAACTCATGATCCATAAAGCCAACATCGAATCGCGCATTGTGAATGACTAATTCGGCACCGCGAATAAAGTCGATAAACTCTTGGGCAACTTGATTAAACAGCGGCTTGTCCGCCAAGAATTCATTGGTCAAGCCGTGAACGTCAATAACTTCCTGCTCCATTTGGAACATAGGGTTAATATAGGCATGATAGGTGCGCCCCGTTAGCTGACGGTTGATCATTTCAACACAACCTATTTCAACAATACGATGGCCCTCTTTGGGATTAATACCGGTTGTTTCGGTATCCAGTACGATTAAACGTTCTTCTTGCTTAGCTGGGTTTGACACTTAACACCTTTGATTACAGCGCGCCTGCGTAAATTCACTGGCATAATGAAGGAGCTTCATAGGATAATAAAAACTTGATAATAAAAACAGTACAATAAAGTACAAGCACCATTATTGAGTGTTAATGAACAGCGGCGAGTTTGCTTAAACATCTAGTTTGATGGGACTCAATATCGGCAAAAAGTTTAAAAGGCAGTAGTTAATGCAAAAGCATGTTTATATTTATACCGACGGCTCATGTCTCGGTAACCCTGGCCCAGGTGGCTATGGTGCGCTACTCATCTACAAAGCGCACAAAAAAGAATTGTCACAAGGCTATCAACAAACCACGAATAATCGCATGGAGCTATTAGCGCCCATCAAGGCGCTTGAGTCACTAAAAGAAAGTTGCAAAGTCACCATTACTACCGATAGCCAATATGTGCGCCAAGGTATCACCAACTGGATTCACAACTGGCTTAAAAACAACTGGAAAACGGCGAGTAAGCAGCCCGTAAAGAATGTTGACTTATGGAAGCAATTGCACGCCGAAGTGCAACGCCACGAAATCGAATGGAAATGGGTAAAAGGCCATTCCGGTCACCCTGAAAATGAGCGCTGCGACGAGCTTGCACGCACCGCAGCCGAAGGGAAAAATTTAATCATTGATCAAGGATTTGGCAATTAAGCAATTCATGTTCAAGCCCTTCAATGCCTTACTGACTCAGAACCTAAAGAATTAACTGCCTCACAGCTTGAATACCTCAATATTGTAGAAACTCAGCGTTTTGGCACTTGCACCGCTACCCGTCTTATTTTTCTGGTAGCGGCTCAGGAAACTCCGCCAGATTCAATTTCAAGCGTTTACTGCGCAAACACAGTAGCGCCACACACAAAGCCAACGCTAGCTGAATTAACATGGTTGCAAGGTCAGTGAGTTGCCACCAATAAAAGCCCGCAAAAATAATAAGGCTATCTATAATAAGTGCAACGATAATAACGTTAAGCGTATAAGGCCAAGCGCGTTTAACCCAGCCACTGGCATTGGGGCGCCGTAAACTCACGAGTAATACGACCAACAATCCCAAACTACCTGATGCTAAATTCAAATAAAACAACTTAGGATCTGGATAAATTGACTGGATAACCCCCACGCGATCATTAAAGTTGGTCACCGACATCATCCACACTAAGTAGCCGCGCAGCAAGAATGCCAAGGCGAGATATATTGTTTTAGAAAGTTTGACACAATCAAAACGATCGAAATCACTGACGCTGTAGTGTTTAAATTGCTCTACCACAGTGTTTTAGCCGCCTTTCTTTGGAGACACAGTTGAAGGTATCGTATGTGCAGGTTTAATCGATGCCTTGGTTTGATTAATCCCATCACTTTGCTTCTGCTCTCGTTCAACCCATAACAAATCTTGTGCAACAGTAATTGCCCTGACGGCTTTTGACTTAAATTCGCGAATATACAAGGTATAAACCACCACCAAACTCGCCAGCGCAAACAACAGCGGATGGAAAAACCAACAAATAGCCGCTAACGAAAAGTAATATGAGCGCAGTCCATAGTTATACGAGTGCGCCGCCTGATCTTGTACCACCGCCATCTGCTTGGCGTATTGTTTTAAATTGGGGTTAGTTCCGGCTAAATCAATAGGTGCAGCGCCAATCATGACATTCAAAAAACCATATTGACGCATTGACCAAGTAAAATGGAAAAACGCGACGACAAAAATAAAAGCAAGCAAGGCCAATTTCAGTTGAATGGCTAAATGGTTAGAGTGATCGGCGAAAGGCAGTGAAGCAATCACCTCTTCGAGCTTTTCGATTTGCGCAAACAAAGTCAAAATACCCGCAATGACCAACAGTGAGGTTGACGCAAAAAAAGCGATATTGCGCTCTAAGTTCGCCAGCAAAGCGGCCTCGCCAACACGTACATCACGAGTCATTAACTCATACATCCAATGAATTCGATGCTGATGTAAACACCGCGCGATACAGTTCGTTGTTTTAGCTTGGCGCCGAGCAAACATAGTGTAGCCCGCCCAGCAAAGCACAAAGATAGCAATTGCGGAAATGTCAAACCAACTAAATGGCATAAATGAGCGCTCCTAAGTTACGCCAATGGAATTTATCACAAGTGAGCTTATACCAATCGAACTTATGCATCATTTGCTGACCAGCCCTATTCCTATTAACAACTTGCAAGATTAATAAGGTGTGGATAATACCATGTGAAGTAGGTGTAAAGCATTTGTAAACTTAGATTTGTTTACTTCACTGCATTCTGACACAATAACCGCCCGATAAAACAACAATAATATATTATTCAAAGGCTTTTAGATGTTTGCCTACGGCTGTAAAGGACTCACTGTCGCACTTTTATGTTACTCATTTCTTTCACTCGCAGACCCTTTTATACAGCAAGCTAAACAAACGCTTGATATTCCTTTTAGTGATTTAACTGCCAATATCGATGGCGATTTAAGCGACCCTATTTGGCAACAGGCAAAAGTGATTGTGCTTGATAATGTGACTAGCCCTTATGAAAACACGCCAAGTCCCGTAAAAACAGAAGCTTGGGTCATTGATAACGGCAAATCACTGTTAGTTGCATTCAAAGCTTACGATCCCAACCCCAGTCAAATGATCAGCTCTATTGGCGAGCGCGATACTAAATGGTTTGACGATGTCGTGGGCGTTATTATCGACCCACTGAATAACCGCCGATTGAGTTATAACTTTTTTGTTAACCCATACGGCGTACAAAACGATGAAACGTTTAACGAAATTACCGGACAACCTAACGAACTCTGGGATGGTATCTGGCAGTCATATGGCAAGGTAACGGAATTTGGCTACCAAGTTGAAATGGAAATCCCCTATCAAATTCTCAATTTTGATCAGCAAGAAACCATTCAACATTGGCCGTTTGAGCTTGTCCGCATTTACCCAAGAGCTCAACGTTTGCGTATCTCAAACGTAAAACTAGACCGAGACAACGCCTGTTGGCTTTGCCAATACCCGATGGCGACGGGGTTTGAACACGCCCAAATTGGTCGCAATTTACAAATCACCCCTGCACTTGTCGCCAGTTATGATCAGCAAAGAGACATTTATGACGAACAAGCTGATTGGCAAGAGGAAACAGATATTGAGGCAAGCCTTGATTTACGTTGGGGCATTACCCCAAAAACTCTGCTAAATGCGACTTTAAACCCTGATTTTTCCACCGTAGAAGCCGATGCTGGCCAATTAAAAGTTAACAATACGTTTTCATTGTTTTTCGACGAGAAGCGCAGCTTTTTTCTGGAAAACCAACACTATTTTGAGAGTATTACCAATTTAGTGTACACCCGAAATATTGCCGATCCTGATTACGGTGCAAAATTAACGGGCAGTGAAGGTGCCCACAATTTTGGCGCCTTTATCAGCCATGACGAAGAAACCAATTTTATTCTATCGGGGAATTTGAGTGCGCGTATCGCCTCGCTCAATACACAAAGCCACTCTGGTGCACTGCGTTATTTATATGACATTAATCAGGATATCACCTTAGGCGTGATTTCAACGTTTCGCCAAGCCGATGACTATCACAACTATGTGACGGGTATCGACGGTAGTTACCGCCTAAATGGGGCTAATTCCATAAAGCTCCAGTGGTTAACCAGTGATACTGAATACCCTGAGAACTTGTTTAACGATTTTTGCGGTGTTAACTGTTTGCCTAACGAACAAGTGCTGCGCAGCCGCAAAGACGGCAGTTTTTCTGATAAGGCATATCAAATAAAGTATTTACACAACTCTGAGTACTGGACATTCGATGCCCAAAGGCAATGGTTTGGCGACGACTTTAGAGCGGATCTTGGCTTTATTAATCGCGTCGATTACGTCAACGATCATATCAATATTACGCGCAATTTTTACCAAGACGAAAACGCGCTTTGGTCAACAATAGAACTTGGCAGTAAGTATGCCATTCAACACAATGAAAATGGCGAGCTTATCAACCAAGAACAATCATTTTATGTGTTCGCTGACGGCCCATTGTTATCCAGAGTGGAGCTTATCTACGCAGACGCGAATAAAGTGGGGCTGCGTCAAAACGATGCCAGCCTTGCAATTGATGGCAACACCGAGAGATTTAATGAGCGGCAGTGGCGCTTTTTTGGCCAGCTTAGACCTGATAATAAAACCTACCTTTCGCTCAACGGCACACTTGGCGAGAAAATAGATTATGACAACAATCGTTTAGGGGATATTACCGAGCTGGTTGGTAACCTTACTTGGCATCCTACTGCGCATATAGAGCTTGATTTGTACTACACCTATAGCGAGCTAGATGCTCAAGGCGAAAATGTTTTTACCGCTAACTTAACAGATCTTCGCTTGCGCTATTACTTTGATGTCCAAAGCTCACTAAAGCTTAGCCTTGTTTACCGCGATATAGATTACAACCCCGAAAACAATCCGCTTTCGTTCTTCACCGAGCAAGAGCGCGGGTTGGCAACACAACTGATTTACGCCTACAAGTTAAATCCGCATACGGTATTTTTCTTGGGTTATTCTGATAACAGTTTTGAAGATGATTTTATCGGTTCGCTAAAACAAGACAGGCGTACAATATTTACTAAAATAAGTTACGCTTGGCGTTAACCATCAGCCTGTGGCTTTTACACGTATTTTCAGTGCTTGCTACAGATGATTTTATGACTTGCTGACTGAAAAAAATTCAGTTTTATGGAAAAAGAGAGACGCTAGCATGTGCAAAGGAGTTAGAACAATGGGTATATTTACACGCTTATTGTTGTTTGCGTTTTGTCTAAGCTCGGCAAACTTACATGGTGCGAATTTAGTCATTGCTTCTGATGATGCCCCGCCCCATATGATTGCCCGAACAAACAGTGGTATTGACTTGGATATCGTGAGCCAAGTATTAACGAGCCTTGGATATAACCTGAGCTATACCTACGCCCCCTTGCACCGTGCTAAACAAATGGTAATAAGCGGTAAAGCCGATGTCATTGTGCCTACGTTTTACCAGCAAGATAACGAACAACTCTATTTTTCGGCGCCGATCATTGACTATAAGCCGACCATATTTTCACGGCGAAAAGACAGTCTAAATATAAATGATTTTAATGACTTAGCCCACTATTCCGTAATTTCTTTTCAAGGGGCAACGGGCTATTTTGGCCAAGCTTATGAACAAGCCGTATCGAAAACTAACTATCGTGAACTACACGATATGTCAAAATTCCCGGCCTTGTTATTGTCTAAACGTACCGATATTGTGGTACTCGATTACTACATTTTTTATTACTACTTAAATACTATAATCGGTAATGAAGGCGATACTGGCGTGATGTCTCGCCACCAAGCAACTAACTACTTAATACAAAGCCACCCGTTAATACCTCCAGTGAGCGCCTACGCGGCATTTTACTCAAAAGCACTAAGAGATGAATTTAATCGCGCACTGGCTCAGTTTATCAACACCAAGCAATACGAAAAAATCATCAACAGTTATTTATTTTCCACCCGTCCCGACATACAAACGTTGAAATAGCGGTCATTTCGCCAAATCGAAATGAAATGGCAGCTTGTTATTAATATGCTATCAATGGCGTCAATCATATTCACTGGCATCATGTTAAACGGCACAACAACCCCACTTTCAGCTTCTCAAGTACCATTATTTCCTTTGCTGTTCTAGAATTACATTTAATACCTATTGAAATAACTACTTAATCATTCAGCGAGAATTAAAAGGCTTAGAGACACAGGTTATATGCTCCATGCATAACCTAAGTACCTACATCCATGTAGGCAAGGCATTGATTGCAGAGAATGGTTATTCCACTTTTTGCATGGAAAGCAAAATCAATAACGCCGCATATGAGCCTTTTAAACTCGCCCTTTGGGAGCGTGTCAGCGTCGCGATAACTGCGCCAAATTGATGAGATGTAGAATAACTATATCAACAAAAATTTGGCTTGTTCTCCCACCGCTGACATCGCTCTGAATTGATCAATTAATTAATTTCAACTGGTATAACGATAACTTGCTCAAAACAGAGCTGTACACATTGTAACTCGCCAATTAAAGCTGTTATGTGCGTGCTGACCAATAACCAGTTTTAGCGATTTTTTATCAACGGTTTTCCGCTGTTTATTGAAAACTCCAGCTCAGCGCTGATATGCGTTAACGGAATTAACAGTATTGCAGGCAAGAACATGAATAAAAATATTGGACGCTACAAAGTTATTTCAACCATTGGCTCTGGAGCTATGGCGAATGTATACAAGGCCCACGACCCACAAATCAATCGCACCTTAGCGATAAAAGTACTCAAACCTGAACATGCGAGTAATGAAGAATACCGGTTTAGGTTTGTGCGCGAAGCAAAAGCCGCTGGCGTACTAGTCCACCCAAATATTGTCACTGTGTACGACGTTGGCGAGGAAGACCAACACCCCTATATGGTGATGGAGTTACTCGAAGGTAAAATGCTTGAAGACTACATGGAAGATGAGTTTGAGTTTCAACTAGAAGATATTATCAATATTGGCATTCAACTGGCAGAAGCATTAGATTACTCCCATCAAAAAGGTGTTGTGCACCGAGATATCAAGCCTTCCAATATCATTTATGTCAAAGAGTGCTCGCAAGTACGCATTACCGATTTTGGTATTGCCCATTTAGACGAAACACAAAATACAAAGTTAACCCAAGTCGGTATGGTGTTAGGCACCCCGCAATACATGTCGCCAGAGCAAATTAAGGGAGAAGCGGTCGATGGTCGCTCTGATTTGTTTTCAGTTGGGGTGATTTTATACCAGTTACTCGCAAACGAACGTCCGTTTACTGCCAATACCCTTGCTACCTTGTTTATGGAGATCATCAATAAAACGCCACCACCGTTAGAAACCGTGAGACCCCACCTGCCCAGTAAACTCTATGGCGTGATAGAAAAACTCCTTCATAAGCAGCCTGATAAGCGGTTTCAAACGGGTGGTGATTTGGCCGAAGCGCTAAAAAAAGCCCACAAGCAATTGTCTAGCTCTGAAGACACTATGAGTAGCCGCTATGCCATCAAGCTCTTACTCGCTTGGTTAACGAGTCAGACTAAGTATTACAGCTACTTAGTGGCCCGTGGATTAACCAATAAAATAGATTTCTTAATGACCAAACTTGGCAAAGAAAGCACTAATTGGTCACAGCAGATTAAAAAAACGGCAAAAACCTTAGATCATAAGGTCGAGCAAAAGAAAAAACTCTGTGAAGAGCATCGTCAGCATTTAAAAATTCCACTCAAACTCAAATGGCTTGCCGTAATGACGATTGGCGTCAGTATCACGCTGACTCTGGCCAGTTCAATTGTCTATCACGCGCAACTCAATTCAATGCGACACTTTATTCTGGATTCGGGAAGTTCACTGGCGAAGCTGTTGGCAACGGAGAGCGCCTTGCCAGTGTTGAGTGAAGACTGGATAAACATCAAGACGATTGTCGACAGCCTGCAAAACAATCAGGAATTTATGTATCTCTATATTCTTGATCATAGAGGCATTTTACGTGGCAGTTTTGATATCGACCAGCTCGGGCAACCATTTGAATTTAAGAATTTACCACCGCAATCACAGCCTTATGCCAATACCATCATTAGAGACTGGCAGTCACATGAGTCCGGTGCCGTTTTTGATTTTGAAGCCGCAATTACGTTTCAAAACAAAAAAGTAGGCACTGTGCACTTGGGGCTAAGCCAAGCGCCACTCTCATCTGCTGCCAATGTCACCATGTGGATGATGTTACTTTTGTTCGTCGTCACCACACTATCAGTGATCATCGTCACTTACCTACTGATCAAAAGGATCACGACATCCATCGAGCAAATTGACGAAGCAATCGTCAATGTCATTGAAGGCAACTATGAAACGGTTGATGAAAGCGCCCGTGTCGATGAATTTGGCGTGTTAGCAAGTAATTTAAACAAGCTCATTGTCAAGATTGACACCCTCAGCCCCGCACCCGACAAAGAACCAAAAACTGTCGCCCCCTCCAGCACGCCAGATAGCGATAAAACCATAGTGAAAGTGGCACATACTGAGCAGCTGATACAAGATACAGACGAAACCGTGATCATGACCAGTAATCACGGCGCTGAGCCAAAGTCAACGAGCGTAGAAAAGTAGGTAATATCGTGACACATGTCTCTGCTATTTTGGTTTCTCTTTGCTTGCTGATGCTCAGCGGCTGCGCTCAGCATTCAGGCTTATCGATAGAAATTGCGAAAAACGCAGAAGAAGTCATCATTTTCACAGGAGAAAACGACAGCTTTAACAGCATAGCAAAACGCTATTTGGGCAATAGCGACTTAAAGTGGCGAATCCAAGACCACAATGACATTAATACTTATCAACCTGGGCTTTATTTAAGTATTCCACTCGCGCGAAAAACCCATTTTGGCTTTTATGACGATTATGAACAACAAGTCCCGATACTGGTTTATCACAACTTTGGTCGCGTCAATACGGCAACTACCATTACTGCTGATAAATTTAAACAACAACTGTTGTATTTAGTTAACAACAATTTTAGGGTAATCAGCTTAAAGCAATATTTTCAGCATATTCAATTGGGTCAGCAAATCCCCAAACGCGCTGTGATTATTACTATCGACGATGGCTATCGAGCCACCTATTCCATTGCTTTTCCGATATTAAAAGCGCTGAATTTACCAGCAACGGTGTTTATTTACTCTGACTACATCAGCAACGGAGGTCTATCAAAAAAACAGTTAAACATAATGCAGGCATCAGCATTAATCGATGTGCAACCACACTCTAAAACCCACCGAAACTTTAACCGACTGCACAAGGCAGAAACCCAACAGGCATATTTAGACAGCATTGACGAGGAAGTTGAAGTTTCAACGCAAAAAGTCGCAAAAACTCTCAATTCGATATTATCACCGCGTTTTTTTGCCTATCCATATGGCGAAGTTAATCCAGTAGTCACAGACAAACTCACGAGTGAAGGCTTTGACCTTGCATTCACTGTTGTCGGGCAAAGCAACAAAGCCTATAACGCTCCTCTACTGTTGAAAAGATACCAAATATTCGGAAATCACAGTTTTGAAAAATTTCAGCAGATCATCGAAAGCAATAAAGATTTTCACTAGCGTAGCGGTCGCAGCGGCCGCACTCGTTTTCTTGTCGAGCTGCAAACTGACCTCAGCTAAACACCAATTTGCTGCCGAGCAATACTTTGCAGCAAAGGCTCAGCAAGCCATTCGCGATAAGCAGTGGCAGCAAGCAGAGATATATGCAAATGCAAGGCAATCAGTTAACCCATCTCAAGACGGACAAAGTGAACGACAAACAATTAACGCCCATAGGTCACAAGCAATTGCGTCACTAACGTCTCAACTGACACAAAAAAACACCAACCAAGTTGAGATTTTGCGCAGTTTGTTAACCATTGAGCCGAGTAACTCAGATTATTTCCAGCAATTGAGATCCTTAGTCACAAAGCAGCAAATGGCGCGTTTAGCGAGAAAACATCACAGGCGTGAAATTGCTTGGCAAGCGCAATTCGACTCGCTAGCAAAAACACAAACAGCTGCTACCAACAAGGCCAAAAACAAAGGTCAAAGCAAGGCAGTTAACGCGGAAGTCGCAGTAAAAAGCGCAGCGCCAATCGCAGGTAATCAAGCAACGGCAAAACCGTTTGATAATAAGCGCTGGCAGCGAACATTTGCGACACTAATTGAGCAGGGACAATTAGCCAACGCCGCTAATATACTTATTGCACAGAGTCACAGCGCTGCTAACCAAAATACCAATACGCAAACCTTTATCGCTGAAAAACGCTCTGCTTTAGTGGAAGCTCTTTACCAAAAAGGGCAAATCGTATTCGCTACCAGTATCAATGAAGCAATTAAGCTATGGCAACTGTGTGTCGAGTTAGATCAGCAATACCAAAAAGCCAAGATTAAACTCATGATGGCATATAAAGTTCAGAAGAATTTTAATGAAATTGAATGAGGCCTTTTCAGACTATCGCTGTGCGCCAATAAAAACAAAACGACTTACGGGATAACTGCTAGAATTATATCAATTAAATGTAAATTCCTGAAAACAGCACCAACCTTTATGTACATCTAAAGGAAAGTACATATGAATGACACCAAGCACAGTGTTTTACTGATACTGCCATTGTTGCTCTTATCGGCCTGCCAATTGGGCGGGCAAAAAAACGTGGCCCCCTCACCGCAAGTTGTAGCAACCAATGAGCAGCCTGCACCTAAGTTATATACAGGTAATAGTCATCAAGACGTCATTGCTGCGACCAATGCTTTACATCAAGGGCGCACTGCCGACGCCAAAATCATACTTGAGTACGTGCTTAACCAAAAACCAGACAATTACTTAGCGAACAAACTGCTAAAACAAATCAACACAAATCCAGTCGCGCTATTGGGGGAAACGTACTTTATTCATCAAATTAAAAGCGGGGAGTCACTGTCTAAACTGGCCAAACAGTACCTTAACGATCAATATATGTTTTTCGCATTAGCGCGCTATAACAATATTGCTAACCCTGGCCGAATAAAGGTGGGTGATAAGATAAAAATACCAGGCGAAGCACCCAGTATCACTGAAATAGCATCGTCAGACACGACAGATAACCTTGACGATGAAGAAGCGACGAGTGAAATTGAAGCTTTGGCCGAAACTAACATAGCAGAAATAAGCGAGCCAATAGTTAGCAACGACGTTGAAATAGCAGAGCAGTTTGAACGCCAGAATTATCACGAAGTATTGCTGCGCGCAACTCAGATTGAATTAAGCCCTTTTGATCAAGATTTGGTAAAAGAAGCCGCATTAGCACTGAGCAAAGAAGCTGATGAAGAAGGAGCGCCAGCACGAGGATTAGAAATACTCAGCAATATTGGCGTTTTGCTGGATGACCCGCAGTCGTTGCAGCCGAGGATAAACGAGCTCAACCAACACCTGCAAGCCAAACAAACACTCGCTGACATTGATGTTAGTGAGCGCCCTGCAAACCTGTATGAAAGTCTGCTAACCGTAAAACGCCAGTATCCTCAACTGGCAACGACCAGTAAGTACCAGATGCTACAAAGCAAGCTCAGTGAAGACTATCACACGCAAGCTATGCTCGCCCTTCGTCAGCAGCAACTGGACTCGGCGATTGCCCTTTGGGACAAGGTGCTGACATTAGACAGCAAGCATGAACTGGCAATAATTCACCTCGATAGAGCTAAATCGTTAAAGCAAAAGTTGCAATCACTTGAATAGCTTGTTTCAGCGATTGAAACTTCGATATGAAATATCAGCCACCGCAAGTGAATTATTTAAATTTCACCTTTTTATTGGAGCGTTGGTAAGTGCGACGCTCAGGCTCTGTCCACTGCCCTTTTTTTAGATAACTTGTCGATACGGTAAGCTTTTCAGGGCTCATGGTACTGGTCGATTTTACCTGTGTAATACCATCTTTGTTGCCCGTCACCGCTTCATAAGCAACAAAACGGTTGTCACTTAATACCTCAATCGTACCTTGGGTGTAAAAGCCTGCCGTAGTGAAGTAGTAAAACACCAACTGCCGTTTGGTTTTATCAAAGAAAATTAACGACTCACCACCATACATACCATCATTGATCGAATGCAGGGTACGCAATGTCGTACCATTTAATGCCTTTTCCCAATGCGACACGTCAACAACGGTAGGCTTGCCATTTTCTTCCTCAAAAACCGCTTCCCACGTGCCTAAGTATGGTTCAAACATGGCCAGTTGCTCGACAAAAGGAGCGCCCTTTGCAAAGGCTCCCAACGGCACGATGTAGAGAGTTAGGTAAACAGCTAGGTAAAGAGCTGGGTAGAGCAAGCTAGCCGATAATAAGTTACGTACCTTCATTTTATGCTCTCCAATTCATTTTTTACTTTCTTTTACATACTGAGTTTTTACACGCTTAATGTCTTGGGTTCACCGCTTTGGCATCAACAACGACAGTTGCAGAGATCTTATCGTGAATTGCCTGACGGTTTGCATCCCAAAAAATCTGCATAAACCCTAATAACCCCGTTGCAATACCGGCTCCGTAACCACCGTATCGACCAAAGCTATCCCATAGAGAAAGCGGCGTACCATCAAGTTGAATCACCCGTATGCCACATAGTTTTTTACCCGGTGTTTGACCACGCCACACAGCGGTTAGCGCCGTAAAATAAAACGCAGCCCAGCCAAAGCCTAGTCCTAAATCGTGAATAATGCCCTTAAATAGTTCAACCAGTGAATAAATCGGTTTATCTGGGGCTTTTGCTTTCTCTACTGTAGGGGGATTTTCAACGGGCGATGCCTTTTCGGAATCATCAGTTTTTGCACTTTGTGCCACTTGCGTCTCTTCAATTGGCACAGCAGTTGAACTATCTGAAGTGCCCTGTTCAGCCTGCGGTGATAAATCAAGCGAGGCAATAAGTTTATCCTCCAGCACCTGATACTGCCCTTCTGGTACGTCAATATCTGCAAGGCTTTGCTTGATCACTTCCTTTTTTTCGGCCATGGTCAAACCCGTTTCATCAAGTGTCGCAACGCTAGGTGCGAGGGCTTGATACCAGCAGTCGGCATCCATGCACTCGTCCTCACTTAAAGCAGACATTGCTTGTCCTATCGCTAAACTAAACAGTATTTTGTCACCAATGGTTGCCGCTATTTCTTCGCCTTTTTCAGCATTGAGCTCTTGGTAGACTTTATCTGTGTACTCGTTTTTGCCACTGTCATAATATTTGTTGCTGTCCGACCAGCCTAAGCCATTAAACATATCCGGTAATATCGACAACAAGACAATAAAAGTCGTAAATGCAGCGACAAAGCGCATTAACTTACGACGTTTTCTGCCTTTGGTATAGCCCATTTCGTCGGCGCGCTTTTGACTCCCCAAACGGTACAAGGTGACCGCAATCACAATCGCCAAGAGCTCGCCAGGCGCGCCACTTAACATGGCAATCAGCAGGCCGTCAATGGTAATCGCAACACCGCGCTTCATTGGCGAGGCAAGTGGTAAGCCAAACAGTGATTTGTCTATTTCAAACGCAAATGGCGTCAAAATTTGGCGCGTTTCATTGCTGCTCATTGGTGGATATGGGTGTGACTGAGATTGTAGATTTGGCACTTTTTCTTGAGTTTGGCGAATAAGTTTTTCGCTTTCTTTTTCGTATTTGAGATCGCCTTCGGTACTTGCTTTATTGTTTAGCTTGTGTTGTTCACTGCTTTGTTGGGGCTGACTTGTTGCTTTCTCGCCATTTATTGGGGAGGCGTTAAGTTTTTCTGTTACTTGCCCAGTTTTTGGGGTTTCATTGGCTTGTAATTCGGTTGGCACGAATAGCTCCTTTTGGCGTGCACTGAAAAGTGAGCTTTTTTCTTGATGTTTTTTGCTCACTTTTCTCATCTTTTTTGAAAGTAAAAGTTTCTGAAAATTAATGTTTCTGATAGCTAAATTTTTTGGAAGCTAGTGTTTCTAAAAAAAGCGCCACATTACAGTAGCGCTTTAATCCCCTCGGTAAGACCGGAAATGGTCATTGGGTACATTTTTTTATCCACCAATTGATGCATAATCTTGATTGACGGATAGTAATGCCAAGCTTGCTCTGGCTGAGGGTTTAACCAAATCACCTTATCAAAGTGATCGGTGATACGCTCCATCCACACGCTACCGGGTTCTTGATTCCAGTGCTCAACACTGCCACCGGGGTAAGTAATTTCGTAAGGCCCCATGGTCGCATCACCGACGAAAATCACCTTGTAATCACGGCTAAATTTATGGATCACATCGAGCACGTCCATCCCTTCATTGTAGCGACGTTCGTTGTCGTGCCATACCTGCTCGTACAAACAGTTGTGAAAATAAAAGAATTCTAAATGCTTAAACTCGGTGTGCACAGCCGAGAACAACTGCTCACACACGCGGATGTGATCATCCATCGAGCCACCAACATCAAAAAACATCAAGACCTTAACTGCGTTATGGCGCTCGGGCTTCATTTTAATATCGAGGTAGCCAGCATTTTTCGCCGTCGCAGAAATCGTATCATCCATCGCCAGTTCCTCACTGGCGCCAGTGCGAGCAAACTGTCTTAACTTGCGCAGTGCGACTTTAATATTGCGCGTGCCGATCTCAACTTGATTGTCTAAATTGCGATATTGGCGTTTATCCCACACTTTCACCGCTTTGCGATGACGTGATTCATTTTGACCAATGCGAATACCTTCGGGGTTATAGCCATAAGCACCGAATGGCGAGGTGCCTCCTGTGCCAATCCATTTGTTGCCCCCTTGGTGGCGTTTTTCCTGCTCTTTTAGGCGCTCGGCAAGTGTTTCCATTAACTTGTCAAAACCGCCCATGGCTTCAATCGCTTGCTTTTCTTCTTCGCTCAGTGTCTTCTCTAACTGCTTGCGCAACCAATCGTCAGGAATCGTCGATAAATCCAATTCCAACGACTCAACACCCTTAAAGTAATCGGCAAAAGCGCGATCAAAGCGGTCAAAGTAGCTTTCGTCTTTGACTAAAATGGCGCGGCTAATCGTGTAAAAGTTATCAATATCGGCAAATACGACGTTTTGCTCGAGCGCGCGAATTAAATCCAACAGTTCGCGAATCGTGCATGGCACCCGATATTCACGTACTTTCAGGAAAAAATCTATCAGCATAATTTATCGACCTGAGCGATTCATAAAGGCAAGTTTTTCAAATAAATGCACATCTTGTTCGTTTTTCAATAACGCCCCATGTAGCGGTGGAATTGCTTTAGACTGCTGGCTTTCGCGTAACACTTCTGGCGAAATGTCCTCAGCTAACAAGAGTTTTAACCAATCGATTAGCTCAGAGGTAGACGGCTTTTTCTTTAATCCCGGAATATCGCGCAATTCAAAGAATGACGCCAAGGCTTGATCAAGTAACTGCTTTTTGATGCCAGGGAAATGCACATCAACAATTGCTTGCATCTCGGGTTTATCCGGGAAATTAATGTAGTGGAAGAAGCAACGGCGTAAAAATGCGTCAGGCAGCTCTTTTTCGTTGTTGGAGGTAATGATCACAATGGGGCGCTGCTTGGCAACCACGCGTTCTTGTGTTTCATACACGAAGAACTCCATTTTATCGAGCTCTAGTAGTAAGTCATTCGGGAATTCAATATCCGCTTTATCAATCTCGTCAATCAACAAGATTGGGCGCTTTTCATGGGTAAACGCCTGCCATAACTTGCCCTTAACGATGTAATTGCCAATATCTTTGACCTTTTCGTCACCGAGTTGGCTGTCACGAAGACGCGATACCGCATCGTATTCATACAAACCTTGCTGCGCTTTGGTGGTCGATTTGATATGCCACTGGATCAATTCGGTGTCTAAGCTCGCCGCCAACTGTTCCGCCAGCATGGTTTTACCTGTGCCCGGCTCACCTTTAATAAGCAATGGACGCTCTAATGCAATGGCAGCATTAACGGCAAGTTGCAATTCTTTCGAGGCAATGTATTCAGAAGTACCTGTAAATTGAGTCATAAAAATCCCAAAAATTGATCTAAAATCGTAATTTCGTTATTCCATTTTTGCATATAAGATATAACGAAATATCACTTTTTTTTTTGTAATATCTAGCTACTCTAATGGAGTAATTCCAACAATTCTATATTGTTAACAGAATATTCTACAGGATCCGAACATGACTTCTATCTTTCAAGACAACTCAACCAGTATTGGTCGTACTCCTCTGGTTAAGCTTAATCGCGTAACTGGCGGCAATGTATACGCAAAAGTTGAAGCAAGAAACCCAAGTTTTAGTGTTAAGTGTCGTATTGGCGCGAGTATGGTCTGGGATGCAGAGCAAAAAGGTTTGCTTGGCGAAGGCAAAGAAATTATCGAACCAACCAGTGGTAACACAGGTATTGCCCTAGCCTTTGTCGCAGCTGCACGCGGTTACGCAATTACCTTAACCATGCCAAACACCATGAGCCTAGAGCGTCGTAAGTTATTAGCAGCACTTGGCGCAAAATTAGAGCTAACTGAAGGCGCAAAAGGCATGAAAGGCGCCATTGAAAAAGCACAAGAAATTCGCGATTCAGATCCAGAGCGTTACGTGTTGTTAGGTCAATTCGACAACCCAGCTAACCCTCAAATTCACGAAGAAACAACAGGGCCAGAAATTTGGAACGACCTTGACGGTCAAGTTGATGTATTCGTCGCCGGTGTTGGTACGGGCGGTACCATTTCAGGTACCAGCCGTTACTTCAAGAAGACGCAAGGTAAAGACGTCCTATCAGTGGCAGTAGAGCCAACCGATTCGCCAGTGATTACCCAAGCCAAAGCGGGTCAAGACCTGACACCAGGCCCACACAAAATTCAAGGTATTGGCGCAGGTTTTATTCCTGGCAACCTGGATTTAGACTTAGTTGACCAAGTTGAGCAAGTGTCTAATGACGACGCCATGGCAATGGCTCATCGCCTCATGAAAGAAGAAGGTATATTAGCGGGTATTTCTTCTGGTGCGGCCGTGGTTGCAGCGAAACGACTAGCAGAGCTTCCTGAAAACAAAGACAAAAACGTTGTTGTTATTTTACCAAGTTCAGCTGAGCGTTACTTAACGAGCCCATTGTTCTCTGACAGCTTCAGCGACAAAGAGCTAGTCCAATAAGCCCGTCTAATAAACTTGGCTAAAAATCAGATAACTCTCTGATTTGATTAAAAAAGGCGCACTTGGCGCCTTTTTTCGTGCATCTGCGTTAAAGTTATGGCTAAAATAGGCCAAACCACGGATTCTATTTAGGTAATTGACCACTCATCATGAAACGACTCGTTGCTATTTTCGCTGCTTTCAGTATTTTTCTTACTGGTTGCTCAGGTGAAGACGAAATCACAGAACTGGCAAATCCCGAACTTGTTGCCGTCGCATTCTTTGACGCGCTATACAATCAAAAAGATGTGCAAAAAGCCGCCTCTGTATGTACCCCAAAACTGGCGCGCATTTTATTGCATTACAAGTCACCAACCGCTGTTAGCCGCCACCTGTTCAACATGCAGTACGACAAAGTTGAGATCAGCCCCGACGATACCGGCGTAAAAGTACGTGAGCAATTCAAAGATGATGCTGATATCGTGCTTTACTTTGACGGCTATTTTCAAAATGAGCGCGTTAAAGATGTTAAACGCATCAGCTTAAAGCAGTTAGACGGTCGATGGGTGATCGACAAAATTCTAAAAGACCCGTTCTAAAACCAAAACTATAATTTAAATAACAAAAGGGCTTCCAATTGGAAGCCCTTTTGTTTTGAAGATAACGCATTACGCTAATAACACGTCTACTTGGCGAATACCTTACCTTCACGGCGTGGGTCGGCACCGCCGTATAATTTGCCATTTTTCACTTCAATAGCATGCACACCACTGTTTAAATCACGCACCATCACTTTATGGCCTCTCGCCTCAAATGCCGCTTTTAACCCTTCAAGCTCAGTGCCTTTTTCTAGTGTCGTCACTTTGTTGCGATTGGTGACTTTCGGCAAATTGATCGCTTGCTGCGGATTTAACTGCCAATCCAGCACACCGACAATGGTTTGCGCGACGTAATTGATAATTCGACTCCCGCCTGGCGAGCCAACAACAAGTTTTAAACTACCGTCTGGGTTAAAGACCATCATAGGTGCCATTGAGCTACGTGGCCGCTTAAATGGCTCGACGCGATTTGCCACGGGCTTACCATCACGCTCTGGCGACAGTGCAAAGTCCGTCAGTTGATTGTTTAAAATAAAACCATCCACCATGACTGCTGAGCCAAAGGCCATTTCAACACTTGTCGTCATTGAAATGGCATTGCCATCACCGTCGACAATGGAAATATGACTTGTTGACGGTAGCTCAAAGCTGTCGTTATCAGCGTACGTTAACGCGACTGGCTGACCGGCATTGGCCGTTCCCATGTCTTTGTCTGGCTTAATTAACTGCGCGCGTTCATTCATATAACTATCAGCCAATAAGGCTTGCGTCGGCACAGTGACAAAATCTTCATCTGCGACATATTTATCGCGATCGGCAAAGGCTAGGCGCGAACTTTGCGTGAATAAATGCCATGGCTCAATACTGTTGGCGGGTAATTTCGCCAAATTAAAGGCTTCCAATTGTTTGAGTATTTGAATAACCGCGATACCACCGGAGCTTGGTGGCGCCATACCGCAAACTCGGTAGCTGTGATATTGACCACAAACAGGTTCGCGCCACTTGGGTTGATAGTCTTTCATATCCTTTAGTGACAGGGTACCTGGTGCAATCGGCGCATTGTTGACCGCCGAGACAATACGCTGTGCGATTTGGCCTTGATAGAAAGCATCTACGCCCTGCTCGGCAATGGTACGATATACCTGAGCAAGCGGCTTGTTGACTAAGCGCTGACCAGCTTTGATGGGTTCACCATGGGGGAAAAAGTAGTTCGCAATTTCAGGCAGTTTGACGATACCTGGGTTAAATTTCATCGCCACTAATTTTTCAAGCCGAGGCGACACAATAAATCCCTGATCTGCAAGGGTAATGGCGTCATCGAAAAGTGCCGCCCAAGGCAGTTTTCCATAGTTGTCGTGAGCAGCTTTCAAGCCGCGTAATACGCCTGGTACACCAACCGAGCGACCGCCAACAACGGCGTCAATCCACTTAATCGGCTTACCTGAGCTGTCGATAAACATATCAGCAGAAGCTTTGGCAGGAGCCGTTTCACGGCCATCTACTGTGGTAAGCTGTTTATTGGCTTTATCCCAGTGGAGAATAAAAGCACCGCCGCCAATACCTGACGACTGCGGCTCGACTAAGGTCAGGACCAGTTGCACGGCAATCGCAGCATCAATGGCACTGCCGCCCTTGGCTAAAATTTTATAACCAGCTTCACTGGCATAAGGGTTGGCAGCGGCGACCATATAGTCGTTACCAACAACAACTTGCTTTTGGGTAAGCCCCGTTGCCGCTTCTGGCTCACGTGTTTCGCGGACTTTGCCATCGGTAAACGCAGCAGCGCTAAACGAGCAGGTTAAGGCGAGGCTTAACACACTCATGGATAATAAGTGTTTTTTCATGGATAGTGCGACCTGATAAATTAGCTTAGCTCTTGGGTCTAAACGATAACTGATGTTGATTGTATTGCGCAAAACTTTCTCTTAGCGCCGTGTAACAATCAGGTGACTGTTCGATAGCAGCAAGTGCATAACACGTTGCTTCTAACGTAGACAATGCATTCGCTTTCTGTGTTTTGCGCATGTCGTATTGCCCGTTTATGCCACTGGGTAGACAGAGCTGCGGCAACTGCTGCAAGCACTTGGACAATTGGAACATTTTGTATGCTTTTTTCCAGGTGCCATCAATAATCACTAACGCAATGTCAGACAATGACCTTGTTTGCCCGCCACCACAATGAGGTGGTAGCTCAGGTAATAATTGAGGTGTTAACTCAACGGCCTTTTCCCCCGGAAAAATAACGTACAGTTGCTTGTTGGTTGATTGCAACAGCGATTGAAATGCGTCGTGCTCATCAAAGTTCTCACCAATAAATAATTGCTTGTGTGCTAGTGACGTTAATAGTAAATCTGCACTGCCTTTGGGGTGAGCAACTTCTTTGGGGTGCTGAAGTAATATAATTTCTACTTTGTTGACTAGCGATACAACATAGCGGCAAATACACCTAGCAGGTGGGCGACAACATTTGTCACAAGTGGCTCTAGCCATGTTTACCTCAACTCTTTAGACTAAGCGCAAATACTAAATTAGCGCAGGTAAAATACAAGGTTTGTTTTCCTTACAACGCATCAAATGCTCAACTTGGCAGCAATTCGCCATAGCCACAGGACTTGCACTGCTCGCCTTGCTCGCCTTTTACTTTGACAGCCAAGTGAAACACTTTGATTTTTATCGCTTGGCAATTTATGAAGGCGAATATTGGCGACTCCTTACTGGCCATCTATTTCACACCAACGGCACACATTTACTGTTAAACTTAACCGGATTGGCGCTAATTACCGCCCTACATCGCCACTTTTATCAGCCGATAACCTTTACCTCACTGACACTATTTTCCGCGATATTTATCAGTGGCTTTTTAATACTTGATGGCGATCTTGAGCGCTATGTCGGCCTATCTGGGCTGCTCCATAGTTTTTTTGCTTGGGGAGCGCTAAAAGACATCCAAGCGAAAGAAAAAACGGGGGTATTCCTCTACCTGGGTCTGTGGGTCAAAATTTTAATGGAGCAAACTCAAGGTGCAAGCCAGCAGATTGCAACCTTAATCAACGCCAACGTTGCCATTGACGCACACCTTAGCGGCGCCATTGCTGGCACCTTGTTCTTTGCACTGGGTCTAATGATTAAACGCGTGAACACAAAGGGCTAGGCTTACATCAATATTTGCAGCAGCACAGGCGTTAACAAGGGGCTAAAAACAGCGGTTAAAAATGCCGATAAAATTAACGCGAGTGAAGCAAATGCGCCATGGTCGTAACTGATCGATGTAATGCTGGCGGTGCCTAATGCGTGGCTCGCGCAACCAATAGCAAGCCCTTGCGATTTTTTACAATCAACACCGCACAATGATAGTAACTTAGGCCCAAGTGCCGCCCCAACAACGCCAGCCACAATAATCCCAACCGCAGTGATCGCCGCCACGCCGTGAAGTTCATCGGTTAAGGCTAAACCAATCGGCGTTGTTACCGACTTTAAAGACAAAGACACCGCCACGTCAGTTTTGTTAAACAACCAATAAGCCATTGAAAAGTTTGCGCAAAACATCAAACCAATGGCGCCACTTAGCACCAACACCACTTGCTTAAACTGCTTTTTGATCACTTGTAGCTGCTGGTATAAAGGAAACCCCAGGGCAACCACCGCAGGTTCCAGTAAAAAGCTATAAAACTGGGTATGTTGATAATATTGCGCGTAACCAATATCGGCGTACAGCAACAATGGGATGATGACTAACATCGACATCACCATAGGGTTTAACCAAATTAACTGTGTTTTTTGTTGAAATTTAGCAAAACACTGATAAATCAGTAACGTGAGTAAGCAATAAACAAGAAATTCTGCAATTAAAAAACTAGTCATGTGGCGTTTGCTCGGTGCTTAATTGTGTCGCTTTTTTCGTGACTTTGGGTGTCGGTTTTTGCGTCACTCGTTGATAGCTCCAACCAACCAACACCATCAATGCCAAGGTTGAGACAATGGTAAACAATAACAATTGCCAGCCACTCGCTTTAAGTAGGCCAAAATAATTCATGATGCCAACGCCTGCGGGCACAAAACAAACCCCGATGTGCTTCAAAATAAAACTTACGGTTTGCCCAATGCGCTGAGCGTCTAGCCAATTAAAGTGCAGCCCAAGTGCGAGGTAGCACATGCCATATAAACTGGCAGGTAGAATAGAGAAAAAGGCGCAGGTAAGGTATCCCAACGCCAAACAAATAAAAATAGCCACTAGGCTGTATAACGCTTGATAAGCTGGTGCTCGAAAGGAGTGCAATGCCCGAAAAAACTGACGCAAAATCAACACAGAAGTAAAAAGTAAAGTCACGCTATCATATCAGGCAATGGGAAATTGTCATCACTAGCGCATCAATGCTGAGTATAACCGCCTAAAATTGCATCACCGGCCCTGCTGATATGAGATGAATTATCACTCATGGCTGCGTTTCGGCCGCGACAGCCGAGTTAGTAGGGATAACAGCTTGAACGGTATGACAGCTCACTCAACAGCTCGCGATTTGAAAGCGTTGAACGTCGCCGCTTTACGCTAAGGTGTGATGCATCAATATATCTGAGCCGATAAAATCGTCAATCCAAGCGTTTCGTACTTAGTATATAAATTCGGCAAAGTAGACAGTGGGCTAGCGTGAACGCCTTGCGCGGAAAGTATCAGCATAATAAACAATACCGAGGCCGTTTAAGCTCAGTAAGACATATCAGAAACAAGCCTTGATTGAATAATAGGCAAGTATTGGAGCAAACCTTTTATTTATTCACAAGACAAACGGCGATAGCACTTTAAAACTCGCTGGTTTTGCAACCAGTTAGCGTATTTGTTATTTCTTCGTTAGCAATAGACAGTTCACATTACGCCGTTAATGATTGGCACCACTTACTTGCTGCAACAAAGTCCTGATGGATTATTTGAGCGTCAAGCATATAGGTATCAATTAAACTGTTAATTTCTTCGCTATTACCCAGTATGTAACTCGTCGTTAAGGTTAGCAGTTCCCCTAACAAACCGTCATTGCCCAGTAGCGCCAGTTCGATTGGTTTTGCCAATGGAATTTGCCTAACCACTTCACTAATCGGCTGACCTAACACAACATCAATAGAGCTCAGCAAGCCGGTAATAAAGGCCAATTCTTTAATTTGCACAAACATCCCTTGGCCAGCAATCGCTTCCATCAATTTAGCCGTCACTAATGCCTGCTTTGCTGCTTCTTGGGTTTTTTCTGTCGTCATTTTGGACAATGCCAAAATTGACACAAATTGGCGTAATTTTTCTTCACCTAAATAAGCAGCGGCTTGTTTTAACGAGGTAATTTCAACACGCGTGCCAGTTGCTACATTGTTCACCATTTTTAACAGGCCAACACTCAATTGCACATCTTGACTTATCACCCGCGCGATAGCATCAAAATCCATTGGCGATTTGAATGCCTCGTTCATCAAACTCACCATTTGTGCTTTTACAGGTGCTAGGGTTTGCCCCTCAATAATTTCAGGTTCGTGATAAAAGTAGCCCTGATAATAGTTAAATCCAACTTCTACCAATGATAAGAGCTGCAGATTACTTTCCACTTTCTCCGCCACCAACTTAATATCGTACGGCTTTAGTCGCTCGCTCACGCTAAATAAACGCTTGGGGTTAATAACGTCTATATCGACTTTGATATATGCTAGGTAGGGAAAAAATGCGTCCCACTTACGGCCTGTATCATACGCCGTTAATGCCAGTTGATAGCCACGCTGATGGTACGATTTCACTAGTTTGAGTAGGCGCTCAGCGTTATTTTCTTGCTCAGCGACCTCTATCACTATCGATTTTGGATCAAACAACAGGGGGAACTTATGGACTAAGCACTCTTGGGTAAAATTAATAAACGCCACTTTCCCCATTGTTATCGCTTCAATATCACCATGAATGTGGTTTTGAATAATAAGCTTAGCGCTCGCCACATCGGGATCCACAATAGGAAATTCGTTTTTCGAACTATCGCGAAAGAGTAATTCGTAACCTATGGTATTGGCATTGCGGTCTAAAATAGCTTGTCTTGCGATATAAGTACTGTACATGATAAAGGCATTATTCCTGCTGTTTAACGCTTATTTAAAGCTTTTTAAACGCCTAGTGTTGTTGTAAAGGCGACATAAAATACATGATTTTTACCACCAAGAAAATGTAAACCAAATGTTATTAGATGCAATTACAGTTAGTACAACTGGGTTTGTTAAAAAATTGCTAACTAAAACAAAGCTTAGTATCAATTTGGGCGGTGATCGAATTGTGTAAAAAAGTTGTCGCTAAACACCGCTCCAATATTTTGTTATAATCGCGCGCCCGCAATTTGGCGCACACCAGATGCGAGGCTATACACTGACTGTGTAGAAACTATGTTTAAAGAAATTACGTTTAACATCGATTGATTAGGCCAATTTAATGATTCCATTGCCGAAAACCACCTTGTTTGAATACCCAAAGTACTGGGCAGAATGCTATGGCACGGCGCCGTTTTTGCCGATGTCGCGTGCAGAAATGGACGAACTTGGCTGGGACAGCTGCGACATTATTCTCATTACTGGTGATGCTTACGTTGATCATCCAAGCTTTGGCATGGCGGTGATTGGCCGTATGTTGGAATCACAGGGCTTTCGCGTGGGCATCATTGCCCAACCAGACTGGCACTCGAAAGATGCCTTTATGCAGCTAGGTAAACCTAATCTGTATTTTGGCGTGACCGCTGGCAATATGGATTCAATGATCAATCGCTACACCGCTGAGCGACGTTTGCGCCATGACGATGCCTACACACCGAACAACGAAGGGGGCAAACGCCCCGACCGCGCCACTCTTGTGTATTCACAGCGCTGTAAAGAAGCCTACAAAGACGTGCCCGTAGTGCTTGGCGGTATTGAAGCCAGCCTGCGCCGTATTGCCCATTATGACTACTGGTCAGAAAAAGTTCGCCGCTCAATTTTATTTGATGCCAAAGCCGATATTTTAATTTACGGCAACGCCGAGCGCCCGTTGGTGGAAGTAAGCCACCGTATCGCAAAAGGCGAACCAATTGACACCATTACTGACGTGCGCGGCACCGCATTTTTAGCCAAACATGCCTTACCCGGCTGGAAAGGTATCGATTCTCGCTCAATTGATAAACCGGGCAAAATTGACCCCATTCCAAGCCCATACATTGACACCACTGCCAGTGAAACGTGTGATTCAGCTAAAACTCAAGTGCAAACAGTTGAGCCAGAAAAAGATATCACCAAAGCGGCGCAACCCATTCAGATAGCCGAGTATCGAAACACACAGTACCGAAATAAAACATGGGAAAAGAAAAGTAAGCCATGGGAAACCACTTACATTAACTTGCCTACATTTGAACAAGTGCGTGATAACAAAACGCTTTACGCCCATGCATCACGGATTTTCCACCAAGAGGTAAACCCCGGCAGTGCGAAACCGCTTGTGCAAAAACATGCCGACCGCATTATTTGGTTAAATCCACCCGCTTACCCGTTATCAGAAGCGGAAATGGACGGCGTATTTGGCTTACCGTATCAGCGTGTACCTCACCCGACTTACGGTAAGGCGAAAATACCCGCGTACGATATGATCAAAACCTCGATTAACATTATGCGCGGCTGTTTCGGCGGTTGTACCTTCTGCTCAATTACCGAGCACGAAGGCCGTATTATTCAATCTCGCTCAGAAGAGTCGATTTTACAAGAAATTGAAGATATTAAAGAAAAAGTACCGGGCTTTACTGGGGTAATTTCTGATTTAGGCGGCCCAACTGCCAACATGTACCAGCTGCGCTGTAAAAGCCCGAAAGCGGAAGCGACATGCCGAAAGCCAAGTTGTGTGTGGCCTACCATTTGTGGTCATTTAGATACAGATCACACGCCAACGATTAACCTTTACCGCAAAGCACGCAATGTAAAAGGCATTAAAAAAGTACTGATTGCCTCAGGTGTGCGCTATGACTTAGCCGTTGAAGACCCGGCTTATGTCAAAGAACTGGCCGAGCATCATGTCGGTGGTTATTTGAAAATAGCGCCAGAGCATACTGAAGAAGGGCCACTGAATAAAATGATGAAGCCCGGCATGGGCAGTTATTATCGTTTTAAAGAGCTATTCGATCATTACTCGAAGGCAGCGGGTAAAAAACAATACCTGATCCCGTATTTTATTTCTGCGCACCCGGGCACCAAAGATATCGACATGGTGAATTTGGCGCTGTGGCTAAAAGAAAACGACTTTAAGCTAGATCAGGTACAAAACTTCTACCCTTCACCACTAGCGAATGCCACGACCTTGTATCACACGGAAATTGATTCACTGCGCAACGTCAGAAAAAACAGTGAAACCGTGCCTGTGCCTAAAGGTGGGCGCCAGCGCCGCTTACACAAAGCCATTTTACGCTATCACGATCCAAACAACTGGCCACTTATTCGTGAGGCATTAACCAAAATGGGGCTAGCCAAACTCATTGGTAATAAACCCGGCTGCTTAGTGCCAGCCCAAAGCAAACAAGAAGGCAGTTATCAGCACCACAAAAAAGGTGGTAAAGGTAAAAACAACGCCCAAGGCTTTAAAAAAGGCGAAGGCGTCAGACGCTCATCAGGTGCTTCAAGTAAAAAGGGCAAACAAGGCTTAACACGCTTTAGCGATAATCAATTTGCTGATAGGCAAAATGACGCCGAAAAATCAGGCTCAGGCGCTAAAAAGCGCCCTGCTGATAAGCGCAAGCAGTCAAGGCCAAAATTCTCTGGTAACAAGCCAGCTGCAAACAAAAACAACAGCAAGAATAAGAACAAACCACGTTAGCGCTAGCGAAGGTGTGCGCAAGCCTGTCTGTTAACGTGCTGACGAAAGTGTAAATTTAAAAATTAAATAAATCGCGAGCGCTAGCTTATTTTACTAATCGCTCCACTAAGGAAAATATCACGTGCTAATTGCAAATAATATCACCCAACAGTTTGGCGCTAAGCCACTGTTTGAAAACATTTCTCAAAAATTTGGTAACGGTAACCGCTATGGTTTAATTGGTGCCAATGGCTGCGGTAAATCGACCTTTATGAAAATTTTAGGTAGCGATTTAGAGCCAACGGGCGGCAATATCAGCCTAGATCAAAACGATCGCATTGGTAAGCTTCGCCAAGACCAGTTCGCGTTTGAAGACTATTCGGTAGTCGATACTGTGATCATGGGTCACACCGAATTATGGGCAGTAAAAGAAGAGCGCGATCGCATATACGCCCTGCCTGAAATGAGTGAAGAAGACGGCATGCGCGTTGGCGATTTAGAATCACTTTACGCTGAAATGGACGGCTACAGTGCAGAAAGCCGCGCGGGTGAATTACTGCTCGGCGTAGGTATTCCAACCGAGCAGCACTACGGCAAAATGAGTGAAGTAGCGCCCGGTTGGAAGCTACGTGTGCTATTGGCACAGGCACTATTTTCTGATCCTGATATTCTGCTGCTCGACGAGCCAACCAACAACTTGGACATTCACACCATCAAATGGCTTGAAGACACGTTAAACGAGCGTGACTCAACCATGATCATTATTTCCCATGACCGTCACTTCTTAAACTCAGTGTGTACCCACATGGCAGATTTGGACTACGGTGAACTGCGTGTTTACCCAGGTAACTACGACGAATACATGCTGGCAGCAACTCAAGCTCGTGCTCGCCTTCTTGCCGACAACGCGAAAAAACAAGCACAAATTGCTGAATTGAAAACGTTCGTGGCGCGCTTCTCAGCTAACGCCTCTAAAGCGAAACAAGCCACTTCTCGTGCTAAGCAAATTGATAAAATTCAATTAGATGAAGTAAAAGCCTCGAGCCGAGTTAACCCATTCATTCGCTTTGAACAAGAAAAGCCCTTGTTCAGAAACGTGATTGAAATTGAAGGCTTAAACAAAAGTTTCGACGATTTACACGTGCTAAAAAACATCAACTTAATGGCAGAAGTAGGCGAGCGCATTGCGGTTATTGGTGAGAACGGTGTCGGTAAAACCACGTTCTTACGCACCTTAATGAGCGAGTTAACCCCAGATTCGGGTGAAGTGAAATGGTCAGAAAACCACAACATAGGTTACTACGCGCAAGATCACGCTCACGAATTTGAACAAGACATGAACTTGTTCGACTGGATGAGCCAGTGGCGTAAAGAAGGTGACGACGAACAAACCATTCGCGGCTTCCTAGGTCGTATGTTGTTTTCTGCTGACGATATTAAAAAGTCAGTGAAAGTGCTATCTGGTGGTGAACAAGGTCGCATGCTATTTGGTAAGCTAATGATGCAAAAGCCAAATATTCTGGTAATGGACGAACCGACCAACCACTTAGATATGGAATCCATTGAATCACTGAACATGGCATTAGAGCAGTTCGAAGGCTCTTTAGTTTTCGTATCACATGACCGTGAGTTTGTTTCGAGCTTAGCGACGCGTATTATCGAAATCACAGCCGATGGTTATACCGACTTTGCTGGCACTTACGACGAATACTTAGCTTCGCAAAGCAAATAATTCTTTACTGCCCAAGTAGCTGAATTAAAAGCCGCTAAACTGCCTATTGTATGGGCTGTTGAGCGGCTTTTTTTGACTGATTTTGTAAGTCAGGGCTTTTGTAAATCAGATTTCTATAGGTCAGACAGAGGGCTTCTTACCCCATTGGCGCCTTGCTGCAATATGTGGGTGTAAATTTGTGTTGTTTTCACATCACTGTGCCCGAGTTGATCTTGAACCGTGCGAATATCGGCACCTGATTGTAATAAATGCGTAGCAAAAGAATGTCGCAATGTATGTGGCGTCACGTGTTTGTCTATATGCGCATTTGCGCTGGCTTGCTTTATCGTTCGTTGGATCTGCTTTTCATTGATATGATGCCTTCTAAGTAACCCACTTTCAGGATCAGTACTTAGCCTGCTTGCGGGAAAAACATACTGCCAAATCAAAGTTTTGTTTGCACCACTATATTTGTCACGTAAACGGTGTGGAAGCCAAACACCATCATAGTGATTTTTTTCAACGTCACACGACAACAAATATTTCACTTGTTCAATTTGCGCGGTAATTTTGGGAATTAATTCAGGCGCTAAGGTAACCACTCTATGTTTACCGCCTTTGCCATTGAAAATACGCAAACAACGATAATCGATATCGACGTCAATGACTCTTAGCCTCACCGCCTCCATTAAACGCAGTCCACTGCCATAAAGCAAACTCACCAATAAATGATGTTTTGCAGGAATGAAACTCATTAGCTGTTTAACTTCACCCTTAGTTAACACCACTGGCAGTTTGGTTTGCCGTTGACTTTTCACAAATGTGAGCTCTACGCCAAGCGGGTTTACAAAAATTTCGCGGTATAAAAAACTCAATGCATTCAGCGCTAAAGCTTGTGTTTTAGGGGCAACATTCCTGTTAATAACAATGTGAGTAAGAAACGACTCAACCTCCCTGTCATGTAAATCTTGGGGATGGGCAAAATCATGGAACCGAATAAAATCAGCGATCACTTTAAGGTAGCTAGCAATGGTGCGTTTTGCGTATCGGCGCTGATACATGTAATCGTGAATAGAAGTTAAAAACGGCGATTTCATTATTGTTCCTTCAATAAGATAAAAACCAAAAGCTGTATTTATATACAGTTTAGCTGGATTTATCAAAATTGCAGGATCGCGGACATTTTGTCCAATTTCGTCCGAGATAAAAATATTCTAGGGGAATTACTATGTAAAATTATATGCTTAGGGTATGGTTTAAAATTATTAAGAAGATTATTGGACAAAATGGCGTTAGAAAATTGGACATTTTGTCAGATAATAAATTGTTATGTATCACGGAGGAATGTGTTGAAAAAATTAAATCTTGTTGTTCTTTTCGTTCTTTTAGCAGGCTGTGTTTCTCTTCCTAAATCGGAGCAAGAGTTAAGAACAAACCACTATAAAATCGAATCTAAGTGCGCCCAAACAGAATTATTTGAAGCATTTGAAATCATTGCTCAAAATACAGCTCGTTGTCATGGCGGCTCTGAAGGTACAATCGTTCCAGCAGCAGGTTCTTATATGGCGTTATCTAGTGAAGATCGTATTGAAGGTTTAATTTCCAAAGATAGAACATCTGCCAAAATATCAGTCGAACACATTAACCCAGTTGCAGGTGGTTTTCTTCAACTTATCGAGCTACAAAAAACAGAATCTTGCCCAACTAATATAAAGGTTTATTTGCTTAATGATTCAACTAAGTGGAAAACGGCAACTGAATCAGTATTTAAATGGCTTGAGGGTGATAAAGATTCTTGCTTTGACTTAATGTGATACATAACAAAGCAATCAAGTGCGGACTAAAAAAGCTTGGCTTAGTTCGTTCCTCACTAATTATAGCCAAGCCTTTTTAGCCGCTTATTGCGGCGTTATGTACCACCACAAATTCAAGGATGAAAATTAATCAAAGAAAGCACTCTTTTCTGAATTTATCTGCACATTCATGTGTTTTTCGCCGTTAGTATTTTGTGCTTTTTTCCAAGAACAATTAGCGGCTCAAAATTCAGATTTAGTGTGTTGTGGTGGCGGGTAGCTGGCAGGTTGGGTTCAAATACTTTCTAAGTTTGGCTTTTAATCCAAACCTCAGTAAAGTAAGAAAAATTACATAACAAAACAATCAAACGGACGCGTAACGCTTGGCTCGCGCTCGTGCCTCGCTTAGTTTAGCCAAGCATTACTTGCCGTTTATTGCGGCGTTAGGTTACCAAAGCACATGGATGAATTAATAGAACTCAGCGTAAAAGGAAAGTTTCAGCTTTTTAGCTGTGCTAAAAATCCAAGACGTTCACTTGGAAGTGCCGCTTATCGACCTAACCACCAATTCGAGGGTCAAAAAGATTTTTTCATCGGGTTCGTTGAATTCGAAAATGGAGAATGCTTTCCTAATAAGACCGTAGCATCCGAAATTCATGTTATTTGTTCTAAACAAAAAGTTTCTTATTTTAAGCCTAATTGCCAATGGCTTGTTTTTGAAGGTAATGTACTTGTTGGTAAAGTTACTGCAAATTCCGTTGAACAGGTAACCTAACAAGCCAATTAAGTGCGGGACTGCTAAAGCTTGGCTCGGTTCCGCTTCGCTACACAAGTTTAGCCAAGCATTTATCAGCCTCTTATTGGGGCGTTATGTACCACCACATAGTCAAGGATGAAAATTAATCAAAGCATGCGCCATTTTCTGAATTTATCAGCACGTTCATGTGTTTTTCGCCGTTCGCGTTTAGTGTTTTTTCAAGAACAATTAGCGGCTCAAAATTCAGATTCAGCGTGTTGTGGTGGCGAGTAGCTGGCAGGCTGGGTACGTATACTTTCTAGGTTTGGCTTTTAACCTAACCTAATGTAAAGTAAGAAAAATTACATAACAAAACAATCAAACGGACGCGTAACGCTTGGCTCGTGCTCGTTCCTCGCCGATTTTAGCCAAGCATCACTTGCCGCTTATTGCGGCGTTATATGCCAAGGAAAATCCGTTTACCATGAAGGTTCAAATTACAAATATCTCTGGTCACCAAACAAGTAAAGTGTTTGCACTCACTTTTGCGATTTTAATGTTGCCATTAAGCTTTATCTCATTATTTATGTTTTTTATGGCACCAGAAATGGAAACTAACAATGGTGAACCATTCCCAAGCTTTCCGTTTCTATTTTTTGCTTTGGCTCCTTTATTTTACGGTGTAATGTTTTACTTTATGCAGCGTATATTCTGCTGGGCTTATAATATGGTCGCTAAAAAATTTGGTGGCTTCGAGTTTGAAACTCAAGACTAACTGGCATATAACAAGCGCTTCAACGGGACAAATAAAGCTTAGCTCCCGTCGCTGCGCTCCTAATTTTAGCTAAGCTAATTATTTGCCTGTTAAGCGGGCGTTATGTGTATAGGGAAGTATGAATCCAATCGAAAAAGAAGTTGAAAAACTATTAGATCAGGTTTGTGTCGATTTAGGTTTTTGCCTTCCGCCCAACGTAAAATCTAGGTTAATTAAATTCCCTCCTAAAACTTCAGAAAAATTCACTAAAACATTAATCGAAGTTGAGGGTTTTACTATAGAAACAATTGATAAATCTTTATACAAACAGTTGTTTGATAAGATTGATAGCGTTTATAGTAAATACACATAACAAGCCATTGCAGTGCGGGACTTTTTACAGTTGGCTTTCCTCACTGCGTTCGTTATTTTAGCCAACAATAAAAAGCCCCTGAATGGGGCGTTATGTACACCCACAAAGTCAGCGTTCGATAAACTGCTAGTTTAGTGGTTTTTCTCAAGATCGAGCGAGTTTCAATCTTTGTTACTGATAGATTTGTGGCAAGTACCGCCAAAAGTGAGTTTTTCGCCTGTTCAGTTTGGGAGCTAACGCTTGTTTGGGTAGGGTGTTTGTCAGCAGTTAGTAGCTTGTCGCTAAATCAACTATTGGAGCATGGCTCAAAATTATAACCTGGAGTGCTTAGCAAGCTAAAATAAAGTCAGCCAATGTGTTTTTCGCCAGTCTAATCTTGTAGTTGCCGCTCATTCAGGTATTGTTGCTTTCGAGCATTGGTTTTGTCGCAAAAATTAGATTTTTCTTGCGGCTTAATATGTAGTTTCTGGTATGGGTTCCAAGTAGGTTAGGGCTTATCGCTAATTCAAGTTTTGGCGTTTGGCTCAAAAGGCAAGCATCGAGTACTGTGGGCGTGAGGGTTGTTGTTTCCTCCGCCTCTTCTACAAACATTAGTTTTTTTGGTAAGTATCGATGGCCTCAGATAGAATACATAACCAGAAAATTAATCGGACTAAAAACGCTTGGCTTGGTTCGCTGCGCTCCCTATGATAGCCAAGCATTTTTAGCCGTTTATTTTAAGCGTTAGGTACCACCACAATTTCAAGGATGAAAGTTATTCCAATCAAGCGCCCTATCCTGAATTTATTTGCACGTTCATGTGTTTTTCGCCGTTAGCGTTTAGCTTTTTTTCAAGAACAGCTTGCGGCTCAAAATTCAAATTTAGCGTGTTGTGGTGGCGAGTAGCTGGCTGGTTCGGTACGTATACTTTCTGAGTTTGGCTTTTAACCCAACCTTCAGTAAACCAAGCTAAAATTTCCTAACAAAAAGTTCAACCGGACTTGTAACGCTTGTCTCGGTTTTTGCAAAAGACGCAAAAACACCAGCCAATCATTACAAGCCGTTTAACTAAAGCGTTATGTACCACCACAAATTCAAGGATGAAAATTAATCAAAGAAAGCACTCTTTTCTGAATTTATCTGCACATTCATGTGTTTTTCGCCGTTAGTATTTTGTGCTTTTTTCCAAGAACAATTAGCGGCTCAAAATTCAGATTTAGTGTGTTGTGGTGGCGGGTAGCTGGCAGGTTGGGTTCAAATACTTTCTAAGTTTGGCTTTTAATCCAAACCTCAGTAAAGTAAGAAAAATTACATAACAAAACAATCAAACGGACGCGTAACGCTTGGCTCGCGCTCGTGCCTCGCTTAGTTTAGCCAAGCATTACTTGCCGTTTATTGCGGCGTTATGTACCACCACAATTTCAAGGATGAATGTTAATAAATTCAAGCGCCCTTTTCTGAATTTATTCGCGCGTTCATGCGTTTTTCGCCGTTAGCATTTAGTGCTTTTTTCGAGAACAGTTTGCGGCTCAAAATTCAGATTCTGTGTGTTGTGGTGGCGAGTGGCTGGCAGGTTCAGTACGTATACTTTCTAGGTTTAGCTTTTATTCTAACTCTCCGTAAAGTAAGGTAAATTACATAACAAGCAAATTAACTGGGACTTAAAACTGCGGGCTCTTTTCGCTTCGCTCAAGTTTAGCCCACAATTTTAAGCCCGTTATTTGGGCGTTATGTACCACCACAATGCCAAGGATGAAAGCTAGTCAAATCAAGCGCTTTTTTCAGAATTTATAAGCACGTTCATGTGTTTTTCGCCGATAGTATTTAGTGCTTTTTTCAAGAACAGTTTGCGGCTCAAAATTCAGGCTTTGTGTGTTGTGGTGGCAAGTAGCTGGCAGGCTGGGTTCAAATACTTTCTAAGGTTGGCTTTTAACCCAACCCAATGTAAAGTAAGAAAAATTACATAACAAAACAATCAATCGGACGCGTAACGCTTGGCTCGCGCTCGTGCCTCGCGGATTTTAGCCAAGCATTACTTGCCGTTTATTGCGGCGTTAGGCTTTTATGGAGCATATGAGTAAATTCAGCATAAAATCCAACATTTGCCCTGATTCTTCCGAAATAACATACACCACTTTCTATGATGGTAAAAAATGCCAACATCAAGAAGTTACAGGAAAAATTGCAAAGAGAAGATTAGCTTTGGAGTACATAGTTAGAGACTTGTCTTCTTGTTTTGAATATCTACATTTACTCAAAAGCTGCCAAGAATCAGAAATAGCAAAACCTATATATGATGCCTTTGTTATTAAATATGGAAAGTGTTTTGCTTCAGGCAATGAACGTGGGCTGTCTTTAAAACCCAAAAATTATTTTCAAAATGAATCTATGTTTTATAAGACTCACCTAAACATTATAAAAACCAGAAACAAATATGTAGCTCATTCGGATAGTAGTGTTTATGAGCAAGGAGAGGTTTATTTAGCGACTAATGGCAGCGAGTCAAAGGTTTTTATTCCTGTAATCAACTACTCTCACCCAACAGATAAATCACTTGATCGGGAAATAGAGCTTTGCAAGCACTTAACTTCAAAAGTTGTGCTTGAGATTCAAAAACTTGATAGTAAGATCAAAGCCTAACAAGCGCATTAACAGGGACAAAAAACTGTTGGCTTTTGCTCCTTCGTCGCTGATTATAGCCAACAATTTTTTGCCCGTTATGCGGGCGTTAGGTTCACCCAAATTATCCAGCCGTGGTGCTAAGGACATATATGAATAACATTCATCTTTTTGCAGCCTTTTTCATCATTTATTTTTTATCTGGCTGTGCTGTCGGCTATGAACCTTGGGCAGAATTTCAAGACAAATTAATTGGGAAAAAAGCTTGGCGGATGGAGCCCCATAGGTTTGAGAATGCAGGTGAGCTTATTCGTGCTGATTATTTAGTAGCAGGAGAAGGCTTTACTCACACCTCAGTCAATGAAAACGGTGACATTATTCAACATTGGTTTGATGCTGAGGTTCTCCCAAACTTTTACAACAAAAATGAGATGCGTGGACACAAAGAATGGATCGGAAAATGTAAATTTTACCTAGTAGTAGATCCCGAAACATACGTAATAAAAAGCTGGGGCCATGATGAAGGCGGTAATCCACAAAGTTGTAGGCATTGGCCTTAGAGGTTATGAACCTAACAAGGCCATTATGGCAGGGACGCAAAACGCTTGGCTTGCGCTCCTTCGTCGCTGATTTTAGCCAAGCATTTGTGCGCCCCATATGGCGGCGTTAGGTATACCAATGAAATCCGAGCAAGGCGTACCACCGAAAAAAGAGTTTTTTATAGGTGTGCTCTTAACACTGGTTGTTGTTTTCGTTATTAATTTTTTCATTTCTGACGAAAAAGATGATCGCTTTCGTTTAATGTTTAGTGGATTTAATAATAACGAAATTCAAAGAATTACCTTGAATATCGAGGACTCTACTCTAGATTTTGTTAATCCTAAACTTGAGTTTCCACCAGTAAATAAGCAAACATTAACGTTTGTTGTCCCAAGTGAAACAGGAACGATTAACCTGACGGTCGTTACAAACAGTGGCGCTAAATATTCATTGTCAGATATCCCGTATAAAAGTGGTAAGTCAAATTACATCACCAAACAAGAAAACAGCATTATTTACGTAAAGGCACATTGGCAGTAAAGTATACCTAACAAGCTGTTTAACAAGGACAAAATACAGTTGGCTTTTGCTCCTTCGTCGCTTAATTTTAGCCAACTATATTTTGCCCATTAACAGGGCGTTATGTACCACCACAATTTCAAGGATGAAGGTTAATCAAATCAAGCGCCCTATTCTAAATTTAATCGCACGTTCATGTGTTTTTCGCCGATTGTAATTAGCTTTATTTTCTAGAACAATTGGCGGCTCAAAATTCGGATTTAGTGTGTTGTGGTGGCGAGTTGCTGGCAGGTTAGGTACGTATACTTTCTAGGTTTAGCTGTTAATCTAACTTTCGGTAAAGTAAGAAAAATTACATAACAAAACAATCAAACGGACGCGTAACGCTTGGCTCGCGCTCGTTCCTCGCTTAGTTTAGCCAAGCATTACTTGCCGCTTATTGCGGCGTTATGTACCACCACAAAGTCAAGGATGAAAATCAATCAAAGCAAGCACTCTTTTCTGAATTTATCTGCACGTTCACGTGTTTTTCGCCGTTAGTATTTGGTGCTTTTTTCAAGAACAATTAGCGGCTCAAAATTCAGATTCAGCGTGTTGTGGTGGCGAGTTGCAGGCAGGTTCAGTACGTATACTTTCTGGGTTTAGCTTTTAATCAACCCTCAGTAAAGTAAGGTAAATTACATAACAAAACAATCAATCGGACGCGTAACGCTTGGCTCGCGCTCGTGCCTCGCTTAGTTTAGCCAAGCATTTCGCGCCGTTTATTGCGGCGTTATGTACCACCACAATGTCAAGGATGAAAGTTAGTCAAATAAAGTACTCTTTTCTGAAATTATTAGTACGTTCATGTGTTTTTCGCCGTTAGCATTTAGTGCTATTTTCGAGAACAGCTTGTGGCTCAAAATTCAGATTTGGCGTGTTGTGGTGGCGAGTAGCTGGCAGGCTGGGTACGTATACTTTCTAGGTTTGGCTTTTAACCTAACCTAATGTAAAGTAAGAATAATTACATAACAAAACAATCAAACGGACGCGTAACGCTTGGCTCGCGCTCGTGCCTCGCGGATTTTAGCCAAGCATTACTTGCCGCTTATTGCGGCGTTATAAGCCAAAGGAAGGTTTTGCATTCATGGGTAGTTATAGATATTCAGAATTAGATTGGTTAAGAGTCGTTTTAATCTTCGCTGTTTTCTTGCATCATGTTTTCATGCCATTTAATGGTGACGGTTGGCATGTAATGAACAAAGAGTCGAGCAAAGTGCTGGACGATATCATGGTGTATTTCGAACAACTGCGCCTGCAAACACTATTTTTCATTGCTGGAGCAGGTAGTTTTATTCTCCTCAACAAAGTGAGTGGGAAAACCTTTCTAACCAGCAAATTTCATCGTTTATTTGTGCCGCTTATTGTTGGCATGGTCTTAATCGTACCGCCGCAAATCTATTTTGAAGAGATTGACAACTACTCAGGCATTCTAGATGCGTATAGCAAATTAGCCCTTTCATTTAATGCCAACCATCTGTGGTTTATAGAGTTCCTCATTGTGTTTATGTTACTCGCTGTGCCGCTAAACAAACTTTTAAAAACCCAATTTGCTAACTTAGCCGCTCATAAATTAGCGAGATTAGCTGAAAAGCCTAGCGGACTTTTTTCACTTGTATTGATTGTAATTATCGTGAGGCTTACCTTGAAGTATGTAATGCCATCACAAAGCCACAGCATTGAAAATTTATCAGTTTCTATCTTCTTTTTATTTTTTTTCCTCGCGGGTATGTTTTTTATTAATAATGCTAGTGTTTGGCTGGCTCTGGAAAAGCACCGAGCAACTAACCTCAAGTGGTTCGTGCTCAGTTCCGTTATATTTTACGCTTACTATTTCAAACCCGACATTAGCGAATATGTTTCTCTGTCAATGCGATGGCAATTATGGTGGTTAGTTTGCACGCTTGTTTCTTGGTCTGGATTATTAACCTTAGTAGGGTATGCTAGTGTTCTTTGCAAAGAATCTCCAAAATGGCTACATTCTGCAAACGAAATCATTTATCCATTTTACATTTTGCATCAAAGCATTATTGTCGTATTTGCATTTTATATTGTGCAGTGGGATGCTGGAATAGCTGTAAAATCTATTAGCCTATTATTGTCCTCTTTATTGGTTTGTATCACTACTATTTATCTATTGATAAAGCCATTTAATGTGACACGTTACATGTTTGGTCTCAAAATTCGCTAGTTGGCTTATAACAAACTGTTCAAGTGGGACTGCTAAAGTTTGGCTCGGTTTCGCTTCGCTACACATTATAGCCAAACATTTATCAACCCCTTAACAGGGCGTTATGCCCACCCACAAAGTCAGCGTTTGATAATCTGTTAGTTCAGCTTTTTCATTTAAGATCGAGTGTGATTCATTCTTTGGTGTTGCACGTTTCTGATTTTAGCCAGAGTTAATTCGTGTAAGCAAAATGAGTTTTTCGCCATTCTAGTCTTGTAGTTATCGCTCATTCAATTATGGTTGCTGTCAGCATTTGGTTTGCAGCTAAATTGAGTTTTACCTCCTGCTCAAAGTGTAAATTTTTATATGGGTATCAAGCAGGTTAGGGCTTATCGCTAATTCTAGTTTTAGTGTGTGGCTCAAAAGGGAAGTATCAAGTGTTGTGGGTGCAATGGTTGTTGTATCTTTCGCCTCTTCTGTAGGGGTTGGTTGTATTGGCAGGTTTTGGTTGCCTCAGAGAGTTTGCATAACAAGTCGCTTAAAAGGACAAAAAACTGTTGGCTAGCCTCACTTCGTTCGGTATTGTAGCCAAGCATTTTTAGCCGTTTATTTAAGCGTTATGTACCACCACAATTTCAAGGATGAAAATCAATCAAATCAAGCGCCCTTTTCTGAATTTAGTTGCATGTTCATGTGTTTTTCGCCGTTAGCATTTGGTGCTATTTTCGAGGACTGTTTGCGGCTCAAAATTCAGGTTTAGCTTGTTGTGGTGGCGAGTCGCTGGTAGGTTCGGTACGTATACTTTCTAGGCTTAGCTTTAAATCTAACCCTCAGTAAAGTAAGGTGAATTACATAACAAGCAAATCAACTGGGACTTAAAACTGCGGGCTCTTTTCGCTTCGCTCAAGTTTAGCCCACAATTTTAAGCCCGTTATTTGGGCGTTATACACAAGGAGTGTCATCATGGATAAGGATTCTTTTGAGTTAGCTAAGCATACCTCTACGCTTAGCTTAACCCTTCTAGCTATAGTTTTCGTTGCAGCAGATCGAATAAAAGCTTTCAACAGTTTTCCTTGGCTTGAGTCTGTTGTATCTGCTGTGCTTTCTATAGCATTTGTAACGAGTATAGTATCGATGCTCTTCAACTCAAAAAAGGATGCTAAGTCAAAAGAAACTTCGTTGGTTCTTTCAAGGTTCTCAGCAGGGATTTTAGGAGCTATTGTGTTTGCAACTTTACTGAAATTGTTTTGAGATAGTGTATAACAAGTTACTCAAAAGGACGCAAAACGCTTGGCTTGTGCTCCTTCGTCGCAAAGTATAGCCAAGCATTTTCCGCCTTTTAGTAAGGCGTTATGTACCACCACAATGTCAAGGATGAGAGTTAATCAATTCAAGCGCCCTTTTCTGAATTTAGTCGCACGTTCATGTGTTTTTCGCCGTTAGCATTTAGCGCCATTTTTCTAGAACAAATAGCGGCTCAAAATTCGGATTTAGTGTGTTGTGGTGGCGAGTAGCTGGCAGGCTGGGTACGTATACTTTCTAGGTTTGGCTTTTAACCTAACCTAATGTAAAGTAAGAAAAATTACATAACAAAACAATCAAACGGACGCGTAACGCTTGGCTCGCGCTCGTGCCTCGCGGATTTTAGCCAAGCATTACTTGCCGTTTATTGCGGCGTTATACGAATCTCGAGGGTAGAGTTTAATTATGGATGGTTATCTCCAAACAGGAATAGGTATCGCGGTTTCGATACTATTGTTTTGGCTTAGCTACCGACAAACAATCGGAGCTAAAAAAGAACGAACTAAAAATGCTAATAAATCATTACATCGTGCTGTAATGAGACGAATGGTTCTAGAAGACTACAGCCCGCAATATAAAGATATATCTCGAATTATTGAAGGGAAAGCCCGAGAATTTAATACATCTTCAAATGATATGCTGTCCGAAGAGCAACTCTTAAATAGTATATATACTGAGGTATTCGATAGTGACCTTATCTCACCACCTCAAAGGGTAGAAATTGAGTCAAGGCTAGATAAGCTCTTTAATAAAATAGAGAGCAAACCTTCAGTTCCTTCCGTGCAAGAATTTAAGCAAATGAGGGAAGAGAATAAAAGAAAGAGAAGTTCATTAGCCTTGCTTACGGCTAGTGTTTCAATGGTTGGTGCAACAACTTCTGTAATGTATAGCTATTTCAAAAATCCTGGTTCTTTAATTGCCTCCAACTCTGAATGGCTATTATCGGGAGTTGGTGTATTCATAGCTAGTTTTGTAATGCTTACATTTTTATCAATTATTAGGCGAGAAAAAGAGGAGGTAATAACGGTAAGTCGTAATACATCTGCAATTTCTGCCGTAGCTTTTGAAATTGAAGTAGCTAAAGCAATTGAAAAATCTGGTTATCACTATAAGTCTGAACCACGTGTAGGAAATCATAGACCAGACTTCATTATTGAAGCTGGAGGCAAAAATATTGCTATCGATGCAAAGGCATGGGGAGAAGTGGTTCCATTAAACAGTATTAAGCGCACAATTCACAGACTGGAGTCTATGGCTAAAGAAGAGGCAATAGACAGCGTATATTTAGTTACTAAAAAACCAACTCCGTCTAAAGGTTTTTCAAATGATGATAGTAACGTTAAGGTTGTTAGTATGAACGAGTTCGCATCAATACTTAAAAACAAGCAAGTTGCATAATTCGTATAACAAGTTACTCAAACGGACAAAAAACAGCTGGCTTTTGCTCCTTCGTCGCTAATTTTAGCCAACAATTTTTTGCCCATTATGCGGGCGTTATATTTTTAGCATGGTATTGAGTAATTATAAGGATATAAAATGAGTAGACCATCTTTCTCTGCTGTAAAAAAGCACTATAAAACAAACCCTTCAAGTATTCATTCATGTAGCATGTATTTTCCAAATACTTGTGCAATTCGTATGAGCGAGGCTTTATCTGCTGCATCGGAGTCAACAAAAGCTAGAATTAGCGGATTTCCTAGAAACAAATGCCCTCATGGTTACCTTCGTGGGGCACAAGATCTAGGGGCGGCACTCAGATCTGCATGGGGAACTCGTGATTTTGGTTGGTCGGGGTCTGGTGCTACACCCAAAACCGCTATGGGAGTTCAGGGAGTTATCTGCTTTATGAACATTCCTGGTTTCGGAGGACAAGGGCATATAGATTTGTGGGATAAGGATCATGCTATAGGAAGCGAATATTGGGATGCTGGAACTATTTGGCTTTGGAAACTTGCATGATGAAATACTTATTAATATCAATACTTCTATTGGCTTGGTCGTTTTGCGTGCAGTCTGAAGAAGTATTCCCTTGGATAATGGGAAAATATTCTGTACAGCTTAAACAGCCTTGTACTATTCAAGTTCAAGTGAATGAATCTCTTCAGGAAATTAATAACGTGTTTGGGAAAAATATCGATTGTAGCATTGCTAACTTGTCTCAAACCAACATACCTAATGCATTTGTGATTGGAGGAGGGCATATTTTAATTATCGAGAAAAAAATAAATATTGGAGAAACTTGCCGGAGAGTATCTAAAGCTCTTTATCTTCCGAATGTAGGCGAAGCGGTGATAAGCAAGAAAGAGGTAAAAAGCGGTAATTGTGATGGTCATATCGAGGGTAACTCAGCGATGTATTTAGTTTCACCTCATTTAAAATAAATATAACAAGAGACTATGGCGTCAATAGCTATTTTTAAGCTTTTGGCGCTTCCCACATTACTCCATCTCTGAGCATCGAATTTAATATCACCACCATCTTTCTGATACAGGCAATTATCGCCACTTTTTTAGGTTTGCCTGCACCAACTAATCGTTGATAGGTATCTTTAAACACCGGATTACTTTGAACTGGTTTAATTGAGCCGGACACTTTAATAAAGGACAATGTTCCAATATTGAGGTGTTAAATGACAAAACGAAAAAACAAAACCTATACAACCGAATTTAAACAAGAAGCTGTAGCCTTAGTGACTGAGCAAGGCTATACGGTCTCACAAGCCTCAGCTTCTTTGGGGATCACCACTAAACTCATTTATAACTGGAAAGCGAAACTTGAACAACAACAAGCTGGTAATGCGTTAAGTGAAGATGAACGAGCAGAGCTAAAACGGCTCAGAAAAGAAAATAAAGAACTCAAAATGGAGAAAGAGATCTTAAAAAAGGCAAGCGCCTTCTTTGCGAAAGAAATGAAGTAAAGTATGGGTTCGTCAAGGCCAATAGTCAGGCTCATGACGTCCGAAAGATGTGTGCTGTGATGCAAGTCAGTCGTTCAGCTTATTATGCATGGCTTAAACGACCAGCCAAGTTAATTACGGCAGAAGAGCTTCATTTATATCGGCGAGCTAAAGCACTGTTTAAACGTAGCCGCGAGAGCTTGGGCTATCGCGAACTACGTAAGAATTTACGCAAAGAAGGCTTTGAAATTGGTAAGCACAGAACTCGAAAGCTCATGGAAGCGTTAAACCTGAAAGTAAAGCAGCGAGTTGCCTACAAGGTAACAACGAAGCGTAAGCATGCTGATGCAGTTGCAGATAATTTGCTTAATCAGAACTTTAATCCGTTGGGGCCAAATCAGATTTGGGCTGGTGATGTGACTTATTTAAAAACAGGCGAAGGTTGGATGTATCTTGCTGTTGTGATGGATTTATATTCTCGACGCATTGTTGGTTGGCATATAGATAAACGTATGACGACTGACTTAGTGATGAAAGCCATGATTAGGGCTTATAACCTGAGAAAACCAGCTAAAGGCTTAATATTCCACTCTGACCGAGGCTCTCAATACACCAGTAAGCGTTACCGTCAGCTGCTCGAACAATTTGGTATTCGAGCGAGTATGGGTGATGTGGGAGCCTGTTGGGATAACGCAGTAGTGGAGAGGTTCCTTGGCAGTTTGAAACATGATTGGTTACTTAAAGTGGCTCAACCTACGCGTGAGCAGGTAGTGTTTAGAAATCTGTGTCATTTCAGTAATATTAAGAAAATAGGAATGACACATGACTCAATCTTTCGACTTCAACAAAGCATTAGCAGAACTTCAATCAGGTAAAGGGTTAACGGGTGAAGATGGTGTTTTAACGCCACTCATTAAACAATTAACAGAAGCTGCACTCAAAGCCGAGCTAGAGCAACACCTAGACTCAGAGCAACAACCTAACCGTAAGAACGGTACAAGCAAGAAAACGGTTAAATCCTCCGTAGGCCAGTTTGAGCTTGAAACCCCAAGAGACCGTACTGGCTCATTTGAACCTCAACTCGTTAAGAAAAATCAAACTAAGCTAACCGCTGAGATTGACCATAAAATCCTATCCATGTTTGCGTTAGGCATGAGCTATCGTGATATTCGCAGCCATGTTCAGGAAATGTACGGCATTGAAATCTCAGAAGCCACGATAACAGGCGTTACAGACCAGCTCATACCAGAGCTAAAAGCGTGGCAATCACGTAGCCTTGATACGCTGTACCCGTTTATCTGGCTTGATGCTATTCACTATAAAATCAAGGAAAGTGGCCGTTATGTTAGCAAAGCTGTTTACACCGTACTCGGCATAAATATCGAAGGTCGCAAAGAGTTACTTGGCTTATACGTCTCAGAAAGCGAAGGCGCTAACTACTGGCTATCAGTGCTCACCGATTTACACAATCGCGGCGTATCCGATATTTTAATTGCTTGTGTTGATGGACTTAAAGGCTTTCCTGAGGCCATTGGTACTATCTATCCTGAAACAGAGGTTCAACAGTGCGTTATTCATCAAATTCGTAACTCGATGAAGTATGTTGCTTCAAAGCACCAGAAAGCATTTATGGCGGACTTAAAGCCTGTTTACCGTGCAACGACCAAAGATGCCGCAGAAGCAGCCTTAGACGAATTAGATGCTAAATGGGGCAAGCTATATCCCATCGTGATTGAGTCTTGGCGCAGAAAATGGGCTAACTTGTCGGTTTACTTCAAGTATCCAGACTACGTGCGCAAAGCTATTTACACCACCAATGCTATCGAGGCAGTGCACCGCCAGTTTAGGAAATTGACCAAAACGAAAGGCGCTTTCCCGAACGAAAATAGCTTGATGAAATTATTGTATGCGGGCATATTGAACGCTTCGAAGAAATGGACAATGCCAATCCACAGTTGGAACCTGACATTGTCGCAATTAGCCATCCACTTCGAGGGGCGATTAGATGGCGTGCTAGATATTTAGCAATTTAGGCTGACACAGAATTCTGAACGCCCTCCGTGAGCATATGAAAAATGATGTTGTCGATTATATGAAGTATTACAACTTAGAAAGACTGCATTCAGCTAATAGTGATCTGTCACCAGTAGAGTATGAAAATTCTTTTAGAAAAGTGTCCGGCGGTAGTTGACCAGAACACTTTGAATCGCTGACAGCATCGCCATATATAACACCGTGCGCACTTGGTGCCGTCCACCTTGGATTCTCCGTTGTCCTTTATAGCGGCCACTTTCTCGATTCATCGGCGCAACACCAACTAGGCTGCTCGCTTGTTTACCCGTCACATAGCCAAGCTCTGGCAAATTACTGATGATTGATGAGGCCGCTATTTTACCGATACCTGTCATGCTTTGCAGAATCGTATTTTTCTTCTGGTATTCAGGGCAAGATTCGATGAGTTCAACGAGTTTCTTTTCAATTTTTAGGATTTGATGTTTAAACGCGGTAAGTATCGGCTTGATGGTCATTGATAAGCTTTTTGGCAGAGACTGAAGGCGGTTCTTTTCCATCGTTTGCATCACAAGTAACTGATTTCTTCTGGCGACCAAATCACTCATGACTTGCATAGTGGCTGGTTTGAGTTGTGATAGTGCTGGTTTAATCACTTCCCCATAATGAGCGATAAGCTGCGCATCAAGTTTGTCTGTTTTAGCGCGCTGTCCAATCGCACCTGCAAAGCGTTTGATGTGAATAGGATTGGCGATAACAAACGGCAGTTTGCTGTTCGCACACGCCATAATAAACGGCATTTCTAACCGCCCTGTCGCTTCAATGACGATGCGTTCAACAGGGTATTGCTTGAGCTGATTTATGGCTTCTGCAATCCCTTTTTCGTCATTGGGGACGGTTGTTCTGGTCAACTCCAGCCGGACACTTTTCTAAAAGAATTTTCATACTCTACTGGTGACAGATCACTATTAGCTGAATGCAGTCTTTCTAAGTTGTAATACTTCATATAATCGACAACATCATTTTTCATATGCTCACGCGTAGGTTGAGCCACTTTAAGTAACCAATCATGTTTCAAACTGCCAAAGAACCTCTCCACTACTGCGTTATCCCAACAGGCTCCCACATCACCCATACTCGCTCGAATACCAAATTGTTCGAGCAGCTGACGGTAACGCTTACTGGTGTATTGAGAGCCTCGGTCAGAGTGGAATATTAAGCCTTTAGCTGGTTTTCTCAGGTTATAAGCCCTAATCATGGCTTTCATCACTAAGTCAGTCGTCATACGTTTATCTATATGCCAACCAACAATGCGTCGAGAATATAAATCCATCACAACAGCAAGATACATCCAACCTTCGCCTGTTTTTAAATAAGTCACATCACCAGCCCAAATCTGATTTGGCCCCAACGGATTAAAGTTCTGATTAAGCAAATTATCTGCAACTGCATCAGCATGCTTACGCTTCGTTGTTACCTTGTAGGCAACTCGCTGCTTTACTTTTAGGTTTAACGCTTCCATGAGCTTTCGAGTTCTGTGCTTACCAATTTCAAAGCCTTCTTTGCGTAAGTTTTTATGTAGCTCGCGATAGCCCAAGCTTTCACGACTGCGTTTAAACAGCGCTTTAGCTCGCCGATATAAATGAAGCTCTTCTGCCGTAATTAACTTGGCTGGCCGTTTGAGCCATGCATAGTAAGCAGAGCGACTGACTTGCATCACAGCACACATCTTGCGGACGTCATGAGCCTGACTATTGGCTTTGACGAACTCGTACTTTACTTCATTTCTTTCGCAAAGAAGGCGCTTGCCTTTTTTAAGATCTCTTTCTCCATTTTGAGTTCTTTATTTTCTTTTCTGAGCCGTTTTAGCTCTGCTCGTTCATCTTCACTTAACGCATTACCAGCTTGTTGTTGTTCAAGTTTAGCTTTCCAGTTATAAATGAGTTTAGTTGTAATTCCCAAAGAGGCTGCGGCTTGTGAGACCGTATAGCCTTGCTCAGTCACTAAAGCTACAGCTTCTTGTTTAAATTCGGTTGTATAGGTTTTGTTTTTTCGTTTTGTCATTTAACACCTCAATATTGGAACATTGTCCTTTATTAAAGTGTCCGGCTCAATTAAACCAGTTCAGGTGAAGTAAATGTCCAAAGGACGAAGATATATATCAAGTTGGTACTTACCTGTATCTACCCCAACGTGAATCTTTTGATTGATGACTGTTTTCATAATAAGCTAACCCTTGCTTGCATAATGCGGGTTCGAGACCCAGTAGACTATTCGAGTATGTTGCTTGGAGTCTTTTACAGCGTTCGTTCTTGTTATCGGTCTCTCGATTGAGGAGCCATTAATCAATCGAACTACTGTAAAAGAAGGCCTTAGTTGCCGCTAAGGCTTGGGTCTCACTTTACCGAAAATAGTTATTTAGGTGGGTAATTATCCATACAAGCAAATCAACTGGGACTTAAAACTGCGGGCTTTTTTCGCTTCGCTCAAGTTTAGCCCACAATTTTAAGCCCGTTATTTGGGCGTTAGGCTACAAGGAGAGTTCGTTGAAAAAATTAATAGTCGTTTTAATTTTTATAGCTTCAAATTCAGCAGCAGGAAATATTGACTTTGAGAATATTGAATGCCCTGAATTAAGTTATGACTCGCTTATTGGTAAATGGTATAGCGAACAAAAAAACGATGGGGATACCTACCAACGCTGGTTAATGCATCGCTTTCCAAATGGCACTTACAAAACAACTATAGAATATTCAACTCTTAGTACGTCGGAAGTAACCATAGAGAAACATAAGGGCTTTTGGGCATACTCAAAATGTTTATATTCAACCCAAATACTAGAGTTTAACAACGAACCATATTCTATGAGTACAATATACTTGGTATTGGATTTAGATGGGCATTCATTTAAATACCAAAGTACGGCCACAGGTACTAAATACACTATCACTAAAGTGGACAATGACTTTAAATTGTAGCCTAACAAGCTGTTAAACAAGGACAAAAAACTGTTGGCTTTTTGCTCCTTCGTCGCTAATTTTAGCCAACAATGTTTTGCCTGTTAACAGAGCGTTATATTTTTCCAAGCAGCTAACTCCGAGTAAATCAGCATCAGTGTTTTTCGCATTTCTCAATTTATTGTGTTATTAATAACTTGCGATTGAGATCGCTAATTTTAAGCACCAAATTTAAAAGGAATTAATATGCCAACTCTAACATACGATCATAGTTCTAAAACATTATCTTGGCCTGGAAATGGTAAATGGGATGCGCTAAGTGGTCCATATGGCAAAGGACGTCTACCTAATGGAATTTACAAAGTAAGTAGAAGAGAAGTTACTGCCTATTCATCAGCAGTTCCGAAGGGATTTCAAGATGGCACTGGAAAGGGCTTTTTCATTCCAATATATGCAGAATTTGCAACTAGCAGAGGGAAATCTGGAGGGCGTTTAGGTATTCACCCAGATGGAAATAAGCCTGGTACTTTAGGGTGCATAGGAATTCGCTCGGATGCTAAAAGGTTTTACGATTTGATTGCCGCAACAGCGACAAGCGCCGATTTAAAATTAGAGGTTGTCGATTAATGAAAATAAAAATAATGTTAATTGCTTTGCTTCTATCGGCATGTACTAGTAATGAAGTTGCGAAACTAACATTTTTTGATGCATCGCTTGAATCATATACATTTTCCAATGTATCAGAAAAATTATCGCATAAGTACGGCTATAAAATAACTCCTGTAATTATTCTCATGGTTTCACGTGATCCAAAATCTGAAAAAGCGAGTGAGCAATTAAAAATTTTGAGGGATGATGGCTTTATAGAAGAGAATCAAATTCTTCTTATTCAATCTGGAGGAGATGAACATCATAAAGGATTTTATCATTTAAATATAGCTGACTCTCAACGGGTTCTAGATAGATACGATCCAGAATTTAATGTTTTTATCATTTCATCAAAAAGCAAAATTTTACTTCAATCTCAAGAACCAGTAAGTATCAACCAAATTGAAAAGGTACTTAATAGCCAAATATAACAAGAAAATTAAATCGGACTAAAAACGCTTGGCTTGGTTCGCTTCGCTCCCAAAGTATAGCCAAGCATTTTTAGCCGTTTATTTAAGCGTTATGTACCACCACAATGCCAAGGATGAAAGTTAATCAAAGGAAGCGCCCTTTTCTGAATTTATCTACACGTTCATGTGTTTTTCGCCGTTAACATTTAGTGCTTTTTTCGAGAACAGTTTGCGGCTCAAAATTCAGATTTAGCGTGTTGTGGTGGCCAGTTGCGGGCAGGTTCGGTACGTATACTTTCTAGGGTTAGCTTTAAATCTAACCCTCAGTAAAGTAAGGTAAATTACATAACAAGAGACTATGGCGTCAATAGCTATTTTTAAGCTTTTGGCGCTTCCCACATTACTCCATCTCTGAGCATCGAATTTAATATCACCACCATCTTTCTGATACAGGCAATTATCGCCACTTTTTTAGGTTTGCCTGCACCAACTAATCGTTGATAGGTATCTTTAAACACCGGATTACTTTGAATCGCTGACAGCATCGCCATATATAACACCGTGCGCACTTGGTGCCGTCCACCTTGGATTCTCCGTTGTCCTTTATAGCGGCCACTTTCTCGATTCATCGGCGCAACACCAACTAGGCTGCTCGCTTGTTTACCCGTCACATAGCCAAGCTCTGGCAAATTACTGATGATTGATGAGGCCGCTATTTTACCGATACCTGTCATGCTTTGCAGAATCGTATTTTTCTTCTGGTATTCAGGGCAAGATTCGATGAGTTCAACGAGTTTCTTTTCAATTTTTAGGATTTGATGTTTAAACGCGGTAAGTATCGGCTTGATGGTCATTGATAAGCTTTTTGGCAGAGACTGAAGGCGGTTCTTTTCCATCGTTTGCATCACAAGTAACTGATTTCTTCTGGCGACCAAATCACTCATGACTTGCATAGTGGCTGGTTTGAGTTGTGATAGTGCTGGTTTAATCACTTCCCCATAATGAGCGATAAGCTGCGCATCAAGTTTGTCTGTTTTAGCGCGCTGTCCAATCGCACCTGCAAAGCGTTTGATGTGAATAGGATTGGCGATAACAAACGGCAGTTTGCTGTTCGCACACGCCATAATAAACGGCATTTCTAACCGCCCTGTCGCTTCAATGACGATGCGTTCAACAGGGTATTGCTTGAGCTGATTTATGGCTTCTGCAATCCCTTTTTCGTCATTGGGGACGGTGAAGTAAATGTCCAAAGGACGAAGATATATATCAAGTTGGTACTTACCTGTATCTACCCCAACGTGAATCTTTTGATTGATGACTGTTTTCATAATAAGCTAACCCTTGCTTGCATAATGCGGGTTCGAGACCCAGTAGACTATTCGAGTATGTTGCTTGGAGTCTTTTACAGCGTTCGTTCTTGTTATCGGTCTCTCGATTGAGGAGCCATTAATCAATCGAACTACTGTAAAAGAAGGCCTTAGTTGCCGCTAAGGCTTGGGTCTCACTTTACCGAAAATAGTTATTTAGGTGGGTAATTATCCATACAAGCAAATTAACTGGGACTTAAAACTGCGGGCTCTTTTCGCTTCGCTCAAGTTTAGCCCACAATTTTAAGCCCGTTATTTGGGCGTTATATTTTCAACTATTCCGCTCGAAACTAAACTCAAGTATAAAAATTTAATTGTTACTTTTTTACTTTTTTACTTTTTTACATAAGCATAAAAACACAAAAAATCATATTTGAGTTGAATTGTTCTTAATTTAATATAAACTCGATTTATCAATTTTGTTTTTTCAGGTGTTTTATGGCACGGATAAGAACTCCCATTCCATTTAATAAATTAATGGAAGAGACGCTCCCGCAAAACTTTATTCATTTATTGGCAAAATATAAAGCCACAGATCCTAAAGGTAACTATCTTCACTGGGATAAGTTTAAGTGGAAGGTTGAAAAAGGTGATGATGAAACTGCTGCTTGGATAGCAACTAAGCTTTCTAGAAAAACTATTACTAAATACATAGAGCCCTTACAAGGAAAAAAAGAAAGAGAATTATTTAGTTATTGTGTGCCTGACTCATTATTCTCTCAGCTACATCATATTGATAAATTAACTGGTGGTGGTCATTCAATTGGTGATGGTTCATTTATTACTGCACGAGAAAAAGATCGGTATTTAGTAAAGAACTTGATGATGGAAGAAGCGATAACATCATCACAACTCGAAGGAGCATCCACCACAAGAAAAGTGGCAAAAGACATGTTGGAGAATAATAGAAAACCCTCTGACAAGTCAGAACAAATGATATTTAATAATTATCTGCTGATGAAAAAGGTAGTTGAAAGAAAAGATGAAGAATTAAGTATAGCTTTGTTATTGGAACTCCATGAAATAGCTACACACAATGCAATTGATAATAATGCAATACCTGGTGAAATTCGTAACGATAACGATATTACAGTTAAAGATATGTATAACGAAATCGCGCATGAACCTCCTTGCTATAAATCTTTAAAAGAACGGCTAACTCTTCTATGTGAATTTGCAAACCAATGTAATGACGGTGAAAACAGTGATAGTTTCATTCATCCTCTTGTGAAAGCTATCATACTTCACTTTATGATAGGTTTTATCCACCCTTTTGGTGACGGAAATGGTAGAACAGCGAGAGCATTGTTTTATTGGTTTATGTTAAGAAGTGGGTATTGGCTTTTTGAATACGTTTCTATTAGTAAACTAATACAAGAAAAAAGAAGTGATTACGATACTGCATATATTTATACGGAGACAGATGACTTAGATTTAACTTATTTTATTTATCATCAAACAGAAATTGTTAGAAAGGCTGTAGACGCTCTTCAAAACCATATTGAAGCTAAGAAAAGTGAGTTTTATCAGTTCATGGAATGGATTGAAAAAAGCCCACTGTCCAAGAAACTTAAACGTGCTCAGTTGGAATTATTAAAAGACGCTGTAAAAGAACCCGGCAAAATATTTACTTCAAAACAGGTATCAACAGATTTTGATATTAACGAGGGTACGGCTAGAACATATTTAAATGGACTTGTTGACGAAGACTTGCTTATTTCTACTAAGAGTAAAAAGGGTAAAACTATTCTTTATCTAGCCCCTCAAGGGCTAAGAGATAAATTGAAAATATAACAAGAGACTATGGTGTCAGTCGAGTTCTTTTTGAGCTTCACTGATATACCGCTACATGCCTTTACGTTACATCGTCCGAGAGCACGTAGATATTAAATGGACGAAAAAAAGCCCCATATAGGGGCTGAGACAGGAGAATTTCAGAAAAACTAAATGCTGGTTAGCCATTCAAAGTTAGTTCACTGCCAACCTAAACTAGATAAAAGGCCGCTAATTCATTAACTTTGCTAAAATGCCTGTTATTCGCCGTAATTTGCGCTAGCACCACCCCATAATCTGTGGTCAAGTGCCGACATCACGCCGCGATCAATATTAAAACCATATTCACGATCTTTAGCGACTAACACAGGGCCGTCTAAATCAACGTATTTTGCTTGTGATGCCAGCAGATAAGCTGGTGCCATCGCCAGTGAACTACCGACCATACAACCAACCATAATGTCTAAACCAAGTGCTTGGGCTTCTTGTGCAAGTGCAACGGCTTCGGTTAATCCCCCCGTCTTATCAAGCTTGATGTTAACCGCTTGGTAACGCGCGGCTAGATAGTCTAAATCTTTACGCGTATGGCAAGATTCATCAGCACAGAGCGCGACAGGTAAATTAATATCGATGAGATCGGCATCTTCACCCGTAGATAACGGCTGCTCAATCAAAGCCACATTGCAATCAGCCAGTAGTTGAGCATTATCAACTAGCTGCTCAAGGCTCCAGCCTTCGTTAGCATCAACAATAAACTGACTATGCGGTGATGATTTGTAAATTGCCTGCATTTTTTCAGCGATGTCTTGATTATCAAGCTTCACTTTAATCAGTGGGGGATGATCAAGTGCCGCCGCCGCTAGCGCCATCGCTTCTGGCGTATCAATACTCAAGGTTTGAGCAGTAATACATGACGCTGGTTCACTCAGCGACAACAACTGCGATACGGTTTTACCTGCTAGCTTGGCTTTCAAATCCCAGTAGGCACAATCAATCGCGTTCTTCGCTGAACCTGGTGACATAGCCGCTAAAATAAGATCAATATCAACACCGCTTGCTAACCGGCTTTGTACGTAATCTAACTGATTTGCAACACTGCCTATGGTTTCTTGATAGCGGTTGTAAGGCACAGATTCTGCGCGCCCTACCTTGCCATCTTGCATCAGCGTAACTTCAACCACTTTTGCTTCAGTTTTGGCACCGCGAGCGATGCGAAATACTTGCGCCAGCGGGAAGTCAATTTGTCGATATTTTAGGCTAATAGCGGCACTCATCATTAAAACTCCTGCTGTAGGCGTTCAACAATAGCGTCACAACCATCACGCACAGGATCAACACATGGTAGTGATAATTCTTCACTAATTTGCTGACAAATAGCACGGCCTTCTTCTACGCTAACACTTGATGTGTTAACTGCAATGCCCGCTACTTTAACGTTTGGATTGGTTAGTTTCGCGGCTTGTACGTTTAGTTCGATGGTCTCTTGCAAGCTAGGGAACTTAGTATTTGGTAAACCGCGCATATGGTGACGATTTAACGCATGACAAATCACCAATGCATCAGGCTGAGAGCCGTGCAATAGCCCCATACTAACACCTGCAAATGCAGGGTGTGAGAGTGAGCCTTGGCCTTCAATAATATCCCAGTGACCTTCACTGTTATCTGGCGATAATGATTCTGTCGCACCTGAAATGAAGTCAGAGATAACACAATCAATAGCAACCCCTTGCCCAGCGATCAAAATACCGCACTGACCAGTAGCGCGGAAGTCGACGTCTATGCCTTTGTCTTTCATTGCTTTTTCAAGGCTTAACGAGGTATACATTTTACCTACAGAGCAGTCTGTACCGACAGTTAACAAACGCTTGCCTTGACGCGGCTCTGCTGTACCTGTTTTGAATTCACCGTCGGGGTGGCGAATATCAAGCAATTTAACGTTATTGTGTTGCGCAGCTTCGGCAAGCGCTGGCACATCAGCCATTTTCTCGTGCAAGCCACTCACTACATCCATACCAGCAGCTAGTGCTTCTAAAATGTATGGGTGCCATTTAGGGTCTAATACACCGCCGCTGTTTGCAAAACCTAGTACAAATGTTTTTGCGCCTTTAGCTACAGCCTCAGCAATGGTGAGTTGCGGCAAGCCAGTAGTTACCTGACAACCTTCAACTTGCATTTCACCAATACAAAGCTCAGGTCGGAAGTCGGCCACGCCACGTGCCATTTTGATAGATAAGGCATCAGTTGCATCGCCAATGAAAAGTAAATAAGGGCCGACAATTTGCATATCATTTCCTTTAGCTAAGTAATTCAAAATTTTAAAACTTGAAATCAGCTTAGAGTGTGTCTGCCATTTTGAAAAATAGCGTCTGTTTCCGCTCTCATAACTTGAGGTTATACAAAATTTGTACAATCAAAGAGGCCAACGGTTATCAATGACTCCTTTCACAACCAATTGAGCATGTGATGATTAAAAACCTTATAAAAATCAACGTGAACCGCAAGCTAGCGTATAAAAAGAAAGGTATCCAATAACAATCACAAAAGGTTTGAAAAAGGCAGAGAATGAGCGAGTCGTTAGCATGAATTTGCCAGAACATAACAGCGTCCATAACCTCTGATCATTAATTATGGGAGCCAAAGGTGATGAAAACAAACCGGGAAAAGTGTTCTTTTCCCGAGTTTTTTAAAACTACTAGAGTAAAAACAGCAGCTAAATACGTTGAATCTGTTGAATGAGGAATTGCATAAAGTCGTCTGCCGCCACCGATAAACGGCGGTTTTCTAAATGCAACATGCTGACATTAAACGACAAGCTTGGATTGAACGATGCATACGCCACATCTTCCATCGCGTTGCCGTAAGCCGTGTATTTATCAACAACACACACACCAGCGCCATTGGCAACCATACGCGCAGCAATAAAATATGTTTGAACTTTTATCGTCGATTGCAGCTTGATATTTTCCTTCATCATGCGCTTCCACAGTTGGTCACCTAATGGACCACTGTCGCTGATATCAATAAACGGCAGGCCTTTTAAATCGGTCAAACTCAAAGATGTTGGCTGCTCTGGAAACAGGGATTTGGGATACATCACCACCAATTCTGATTGATCACACACGGTTTCAACCACACCGGCCATCGCCGTGGGCGAGAAGACCACAGCAATATCACATTTATGCTCGTACAGCGATTGCATAACTTCGTCGTTATGAACCGTTTGTACCTGAAAATTTACTTTCGGATGCACCTTTTGAAAGTCAGCAATAGCCACAGGTAGAGCGTCAAACCCAAGGGCGGGCGTTACCGCAATACTAATATTGCCATATTCCGATTTTTTGATGTTCTCTGCGGTATTGTTGATTGACCGCATTTGCTGATAAATCTTATCTGCTTCGTCAAATAGCATTTCAGCTTCATTGGTAGGGATCAGACGCCCCTTCAAGCGCTCAAACAGTTGAAACCCCAATTGCATTTCAGCATGGGCTAATACTTTACTTACCGACGGTTGCGACACATGTAAAATTTTCGCCGCATTGGTAATTGAGCCTGTTGAATAAATGGCATGAAACACCTCTATATGTCGAAGTCTCATCTGCCCTCCTAATTATTATCTTTATTAACGACTTGGCAAAGCCGAGCAGTTGCTATTCATTGCACAAGGGCTGGCTGTTATGCCGCCAGCCACATCACGCATAATGTCCACAACGCACCAGCCGTTGCTGCCGCAAATGTTGCTGGTACAATTTGTGATTTAACATGATCCATTAAATCACAACCGGTTGTCATCGCACTTAATATTGTCGTGTCTGAAATTGGTGAACATTGATCACCGTAAATACTACCGTTAAGTACCGTTGCAAAACAGATCATCATGTACATTTCTGGGTGTGCAAGCATTTGGTGCTGGCTTATTGCCCAAGCAAGCGGCATTGCTAGTGGAAACGCAATCGCATAAGTGCCCCAACTAGTACCTGTTGAAAACGCAATCACCATGGTAATTAACTGCAAGGTGATGGGGAGCGCCCAATAAGGTAACTGCTCGCCCAATAAAGACACTAAATACAACCCGCCGCCGGTTTCTTTGCTCATAAAGCCAATAATCACCGCCATCATGAGAATCACCGAGGCAAACACCACGCCTTTTAGGCCAAGGTTTAAACCGTCCATCACATTTTTAAGGCTCATGCCTTTTAACAGCGCCATGCCAATCGCTAGCATTAATGCTGCGCCAAATGCCCAGTTTACTTTTGGCGAGCCAATGAAAATAAACGTGAAAATCGCAATACCAATTAAAGTCACCAAAGGGAAAATAAATTCAAAGTAATGTGGTCGGTAACCCTCAGGTACTGCGCTACCTTGCAACTCTTTAGCGCTTAACGGCTGAGCGTTAGGCGCGTCTAGTTGCCCTGTTGTGTTGGCGCGATGATGTGCTTCGCGAATTCTTCGACCTGAAAACGTTGTGATATTTAAACTGAGCAGCAAGGTGCCTAGCACCGCCAAAATACCGTAAAAACTAAACGGCACACTGCTGAAAAAGAAGTCGAGACGATCAGCCTCGGTTGCCAAAAACGCCACGCCAGGCACAAAAATTAGCGCTTGAATGTAAGCCGGCCAAGCATTAAAAGCTAATACAGCAGCAATCGGTGAAGCCGTCGAATCGACGATGTAACTCATTTCTTCGTGACTAACTTTTGCTTTATCGGCCAAAGGTCTTACCGTGGTACCAACAAGTACAGTACTCATGGTTCCCCCTTGGAAAAACAACACACCTAAGCACCATGACACCAGTTTTGCCGAGCGTTGCCCGCGCACAAACTTTCGCGTCATCATATCCGCGAAGGCTTGCGCTGCACCTGTTTTCGCCCAAACCCCTAACAAGCCCCCAAGTAACCAAAGGTACAGCAATAAGAGCGCAGCACTGCCCTCTTTGGCAAGTTGCGGAATAATTACACTGTCGGTAATGTCATACTCCCCGAGCATTAATGCACCGGTAATAATGCCAGTAAATAATGCACTGAGCGGCTCTTTGGTGATAAGGCACAAAGCAACGGTAATAAGTGCTGGTAATAATGACCAAAAGCCATAGTGGAATGCGGGTTTAAGCTGCTTAATGATCCCCTCATCATCAATTACCCATTGCTCACTTAACGCTGGTTCAGTGACATTGTTGAGTGTGGCTTGATTGAGCACTGAATCGCGATACGGCACTAGGTCATCAATAATGACTTGCTTATCGCGATAAGTGTATGCATTTTGACCGTTGTCAGTTTGGTAGACTTCGTAAACTAGCGTTTGCTCTAACCAAGTTTTAGGCACAAATTGGCTCACATAGATCGCAGAAATTAACCCCAAGATAACCACGAACAGTGCTGATTTGTTATAATTTCTCACACGCTTTCTCGCTGTTTTTTTGGTACACGTTTGTACCTGCGTTTTAGATATTATTTTAACGGTAGCAATTTTTTCCGCTATCGTACTGTAGCGAATCAGCCCGAACCCATAACCTAAGGTTATAGCACAACACTTAACAGTCAATTGTTAATTCTTCTAATTTTAACCAAGGTTAGCGGTATTACAGTTATCCTGCCCAAATTAGCGATTTGAGCTGCCAACTGTTTATTAAACATACACCCCGTCATCTTGTTCTTCGATAAAACGCAGTAATATGCGAGTATTTGATTAAAATCATGATGAATTACCAACAAAAACTAAAGAAGTTAAAGTTATGAAAAGAATCGTCACTTCTGCATTGCTCACACTTTTTGCGGCAAGTAGTTTTGCCTGTCAAAGTAACAAAATTCAACTTTTGAACGACTTTCCCAATGCGACATCAGACGCCTTAATGACAAATTGTGTGATTGACGAGCAAAACAAACGCATAACCGTAAAGTTATTACCTGAAAATAAGCCGATAAATAACAGCCCTTGGTACGCATTCCAATTGATCAGTGAGAAACCACAAGAAATAACGTTAACCCTAACCGTTGAAGATGGAACGCATCGCTATCATCCAAAAGTTAGTCACGATGGTGAAAGCTGGCAAGCCGTCGATTACCAAGTGGTTGATGATAAAATGAACGTCAAACTTAATATCGGCCCAAAAACTACGTGGATTGCTGGACAAGAGCTGATCACCAACCAAGATTATGTCGATTGGGGCAACGAATTAAGTCAATTTGAATTTATTGATCACAAGGTGATTGGCAAATCCGTTAAGGGTAAGCCAATCTATCAAATAATTACCAATCAACCTGCAGTAAAACAGTGGTTGGTTGTGCTTGGCCGCCAACACCCGCCAGAAGTCACAGGTGCAATGGCTCTTTTCCCATTTGTTGATACTTTGCTTGGCAACAGTGAGTTAGCGCGCTACTTCCGCCAGCAATACAATATTGTGATTGTGCCTAATATGAACCCTGACGGTGTTGAATTGGGTTTTTGGCGTCACAACGCCAATGGTGTTGATTTGAACCGAGATTGGAACAAATTCAAACAACCTGAGGTTATCGCGGTTGATAAGTTACTAACAGAGTTAGTGGCTCGCGGTGACAAGGTAGCGATGGCCGTAGACTTCCACTCTACCCATAAAGACATTTTTTATACCATGCCAAACGATTACGGTGTGCAACAGCCCTACTTGGTTAATAACTGGTTGAACAAACTAGACAGCCAGTACCCTGATTTTAACGTGATTCAAAAACCAGGTAACAACCCACAGATGGGCGTGTTTAAACAGTACGTTGCGGATAAATTTGATGTGCACGCGATCACTTACGAAATGGGTGATAATACTGACCGAAGTTTTATTGACAAACTCGCCAAAGATGCAGCCAATACGTTAATGCAAACTATGCTCAAAAATAACGAAAAACTGCATTAGTTGAATAAGTTATTGGCAGCTGCGTTTTAGCTCACACTTTTCACTATTATCTTCTAGCGTAAATCTAGTTATTAGGCACATTTGAACAACCTAAAAAGGCGATGCTTGTCGCCTTTTTACTTTTAGCAAGCCCTCTATTGCGCCGCCTACCCAACTACTGGACTTCTTTTCTCTATTTGCCTATCAGCTCTTTTCCCCTTAGCCAAGACAATCAAAACCTTGACCGCACCAGCTATTAGACACTTACAATCGTTTAGCTACATGCTTAAAAGGTAACCCTAAAAATTAATTGGCAAGCTTGCGAAGCTTTTCAGCGTATTACTTATTCTGGCGGGCTATTTAAGAGCACTAAATTTGAACGCCAAGTTAAAGAGGTAGATTTGAGCGCAATACTTATACCAATTGAAATAATTATCTGACCACTTTAATCCAATCGCGAGTACAAAGTTTTTTCACTCTATCAATATCCGAAATGAATGTGTTCCAAGCGACTGAAACCTGCTCTACTATTTCATCAAACCCGCTGAATACACGATTAGATAAACAGTGCTGGCGTAACCATTGCCACACTTGCTCAATTGGGTTTAGCTCTGGTGAATAGGGTGGCAACTTGATTAGCGTAAGATTAGAAAATGGACTAGCTGTATCCATTGTATGCCACCCCGCACCATCAATGATAACCACCGCATGTCTACCCTGAGGTGTAGCTTTGGATATTTGAGACAAGTGCTCTGTCATCATCGCTTTATTGACGAGCGGCGTAATTAGCGCTTCGGTTTGGCCTGTTGAAGGACAAACAGCACCAAATAAATAGCCATAGTCAAACTGCTGCTGCCTTACCACTCTGGGGCGACTCCCTTTCTTAGCCCATAATCTTGTCACTTGGTTTTGCTGTCCAAAACGCGCTTCATCTTGAAACCATACATCAATGTCTTCGGGCTGAACGTGCCATGGAGTGTTACGGATCGTTTCCAGTCGGAAGGTTTTTAAAAACCGCTTGGGCTTGTTCGGATTGCTTAGGATGCTTGGAGCGGCTCGTTATCCAACTAAATCCAAGTGCATGTAATAAGTGGTAAATATTGCGCAGTGAATAGGAGACATCAAATTTTTTATCGATGAATTTTTGAATATCTTCCCCAATCAGCCTGCCACCACTGTCTTTTTCGACATGAGATAACACAAATGCTGACAATTGGTTCAGTTGCGCTTGTGATAGTTTCGAGGGTCTACCTGTATTTACTTTGGTTTGCAGCCCTTTAAGCCCACCAGAGAGATACTTATTAACCCATTTATTAACACTACCGCGAGCAACACCAAGCAATTTAGCTATTTGTGCTCTATTTTGGCCGAGTGAAAAGTGATAAATGGCGAGCAATCTTATTCGGACTCTCGCATCACTCTCTTGTTGGGCAAGTTTTTTTAATTCTATTGGTTGATGCATGATGATCTAATCATTGAAAAATCATAACTATTAGATCACATGTTTATTTCAATTGGTATTAGATAGGCAATGCAGTAGTTGTGATAAACACTCTATACACTCAAAATCGGTAAACTTGATTAATAACGCAATACAGAATGGCTTTCAACTAAGTGCCTTCATGGCATAAGCTTGGAAAATAGTGTTAAAAGTTTGGCTTTCGTCGTATTAAATTGAGTGGCTCAACAGAAGAAAATAAAAGAGCAAACCACATTAATGTCGCTTGCTCTTTTGTTTGGGGATATCTTTTCTGACTTGGCTTATATAGGTTGGCTTATTTGACGTGCCTTATCTGGAAGTGCTCTAGATGGACAGCTTTCACAGACAGCCAACAGCCGCATCAGAAAAAGCAAGATTGTTGGTTATCACAAGCCTAAACTTGCAATTACTTTAGTTGATGCGTTACGTAAAAACGCAGAATTAGTTATAGCCCAGCACGTACTGTTGCGTCTGACCGCCAAGAAACTCAACTTGATATTTACGCGTTAAATCTTGTTTAACCACCTTAGATTTTGCCGAAACCACTTTCGGTAATTGCTGCAAGGTTTCGTTAATTTGATTAACAATGGTTTCTACGTTTGTGTTTGACGGTTGTTGTTGAGCCATGATATTTCCTGCCGTGTGCGCTTAGTTCAAGGTTAATATGCAATAAAGTTGCAACATTTAAAATGTACATAAATTACCCAACCCATAACGTAAAGCTATAGCTACACATCGAAAGATGACGTTTTTATTTCACTATTGACATGACTTATAGCAATAACTTTCAAGGCTATTCAAGTGATTAAGTCAAGTGAATAAGCCATTTCAGCGTTAACTATGATAAAGTGACAGCTATCACTATCGGTCAATCTACGCATATTCCACCACTAACAACTGTGGTAATTTTGACCATAACAGACTAAAAAACAACGATAATTCGCATATGACCAACCAGCCGACCATTCTTTGGCACGATTTTGAAACTTGGGGTGTAAGCCCTAAATATGACAAACCATCGCAATTTGCAGCAATTCGCACCGATTTAGACTTAAACATTATTGGCGAGCCGGAAGTTTTCTATTGCCAGCCCCCTGCTGATTATCTGCCCAATCCAGAAGCGGCTTTAGTAACTGGAATTACCCCGCAAAAGGCGATGTCTGATGGGCTACCAGAGGCTGAATTTGCCGATCGTATTCACGCACTATTCACTACGCCAAATACTTGTGTGGCAGGTTACAATAATATTCGTTTTGACGACGAAGTAACGCGTTACCTGCTCTACCGTAATTTTTACGATCCATATGCAAGGGAGTGGCAAAACGGTAACAGCCGTTGGGACATTATCGACATGCTACGCGCTTGCTATGCTCTGCGCCCTCAAGGTATTGAATGGCCGAAAATCACTGATGAAGATACCGGTGAAGAACGCGTCAGCTTTCGTTTGGAGCTATTAACGGCTGCCAATGGCATCAGCCATGAAGCAGCACACGATGCCATGAGCGATGTGTACGCAACCATTGCGATGGCAAAATTAATTAAAGAAAAACAGCCTAAGCTTTATCACTTTTTATTTGAGCTTCGCAATAAAAAACAGGTCGCAGAGCTAATTGACGTATACAACATGACGCCTGTCGTCCATACCTCTAGCAAAATATCTTCTCAACACGGTTGCACTAGCTGGTTTGCACCATTGGCTTATCACCCAACCAATAAAAATGCAGTGATAGCGATTGATTTAGCTCGTGATCCTTCACCCCTATTTGAATTAAACGCAGATGAAATAAAAACCCGTTTGTACACGCGTTACAGTGATTTAGCAGCAGATGAACTGCCGATCCCGGTAAAGCTGATTCATTTAAACAAGTGCCCTGTTGTTGCACCAGCAAAAACACTACTGCCGGAAAACGCAGCTCGGTTAGCTATTCCTCGTGAACAATGCTTAGCGAATTTAAGTAAGTTAAAAGAACACCGAGAAATCATCGACAAACTAAACCTAGTGTTTGCCCCAGACTATGACGACAGCGAATCCGTTGATGCCGAGCACGCCCTTTACGGCGGTGCATTTTTCTCAGCCGCGGATAAAGCACAAATGGCTGTGCTACATGGCTTAACGCCAGAACAGCTGGCACAACATCAATTTGAGTTTCAGGATGAGCGCTTGCCAGTCATGTTATTTCGCTATCGCGCCAGAAACTATCCTTACACGCTATCGGCAGCAGAAAAACAAAAGTGGCAGCAATACTGCCAAGACAAAATTCAATTTGGTGGTAAAGGGATACTCAGCGCCGATGAATTTATGATCCGCCTAGAAAACCTAGTGCACGAGCATGAAGATAACGCAGGGAAGATGTCGGTACTTAAAGCGCTTTACCAGTATTTACAGCAGTAAAATCGGTAACTTAATGAAAATTGAGCTGAGTGACATTGATGTGCGCTCAGCTCTATTCACTCGGTACTCGACAACAAACCTACATCTTTTGTTTTCAATACTTGCTACTTTTTATAGCGTGCAATCAAACTCGAGGTATCCCAACGGCTCCCCCCTTTTGCTTGAATTTCTTGATAAAAGCCATCGATCATTTCAGTCATCGGCAAAGCAGTACCATTTTTCTTCGCTTCGGCAAATGCAATGGCAAGGTCTTTTCGCATCCAATCAACCGCAAAGCCAAAGTCATACTCACCGGCAAACATGGTTTTATAGCGGTTTTCCATTTGCCATGAACCTGCTGCCCCTTTGGAGATAGTCTCAACGAGTAGGTCTGGATCTAAACCAGCGTTATCAGCAAAGGTGAACGCTTCAGCTAAACCTTGCACCACGCCTGCAATACAAATTTGATTCACCATTTTAGCAAGCTGACCACTGCCGACATCGCCCATTAACTGCGTAAAACGAGAATAAGCGGCCATCACAGGTTGCGCGTTATCGTAAACTTGCTGATCTCCGCCTAGCATGACAGTCAGCACGCCATTTTCTGCGCCAGCCTGCCCACCTGAGACCGGGGCATCTAAAAAGCCAACGCCTTGCTGGTTAGCAATATTTGCCAATTCTCGCGCAAGCTCTGCTGAGGCGGTGGTGTGATCAACAAGCACACTGCCCGGCGACATACCAGCAAGTACACCTGTTTCTCCCAAGCACACCAATCGCACATCGTCGTCGTTGCCTACACACGAGAACACAATCTCACAGCCTGAAGCTGCAAGTGCTGGTGTTTCAAAATACTCGCCACCAAATTCTGTTACCCATTGCTGAGCTTTGCTCGTGGTACGGTTATAAACATGTACCTGGTGACCCACTTTGGCTAGATGCCCTGCCATCGGGTAACCCATTACCCCTAACCCAATAAATGCAACATTTGCCATATCCCCTCTCCTTTAAAATTTACGAGCATCACTTCGATTGATTAAACCTCGACTTACCAAGCTTCAATTAATTACGATCTAATTCACCAAACGTCGATAGATCAGCACTGCTTTTTAATTATCTTAACTTTTTGGCTTTATCGGTATTTTTAAATCTGCCAATGCGACTTTCAGACTAACTATCTTATTGAATAGTCTTTATTAATTTCAATAAACATTTGGATGTCAAGAGAAATTAAAACGCATCATTTACACGGAAAAACAAAAACTTGCAAACAGATAAAGTCGATAATGGATACACTTAAAACGAGCGAATACTCATGTACCAAGTAAAAAGTGCTGTGTAGAATTTCTTTGTGTATTTTTAAATATCGACTGAACCTTATTATTTTATATTGCGTACAACTTAATATTGCACAATAATAAATCACAAAACTAAAGTTTAATTCACTAAAGATAAGGAACTCACATGACGTCAACCGTTTATGAATACAGCGCGGAAGATTACCGCGGCGAAGAAGTCTCGCTAAAGGAATACGAAGGCAAAGTACTACTGATTGTTAATACTGCGAGTGCTTGTGGTTTTACCCCTCAATATGAAGGACTGCAAAAACTCTACGATAAATACAAAGATCAGGGTTTAGAAGTATTGGCGTTCCCATGCAATCAGTTTAAAGAGCAAGAAAAAGGAAGCAACGAGGAAATAAAATCATTCTGTGACTTAAACTTTAATATTCAATTTCCTTTGTTCGCCAAAATTGATGTTAATGGTGGCAATACGCACCCGCTTTATCAGCACTTAAAACAAGCGGCTCCTGGTATTTTAGGTAGCCAAGGCATCAAGTGGAACTTTACTAAATTCTTGGTAGGTCGCGACGGTAAAGTGGTGCAGCGTTATGGCAGTATCACCAAGCCACAAGCCATTGAACCAGCAATTAAAGCGCTACTGTAGTCAATGGGCGAGGAAGTAAATAATAACAATGAGTGAGCATTTAACGCTAGAAAAGCAGTTGTGCTTCAGGCTATACAGCTTGAATAAAAACCTAACCAAGTTGTATAGCCCTTTATTAAAAAAAATGGGCTTAACTTATCCACAATACCTGGTGATGTTAGCACTTTGGCAAGTAGAGCAAGCCGTACCTATCAAAAAGCTATGTCAGCAATTAGACTTAGATACTGGCACACTCTCACCTTTGCTAAAACGCATGGAGCAATCAGACTTATTAACGCGAGAGCGCAGCCGTGAAGATGAGCGCTCGGTGAATATCCAACTAACCCCTCATGGCAGGGAATTAAAAACGCAAGCGGCTCAAATTCCAGAAACTATGTGTGCGTTAATGGGCTTGTCTATTAACGAAATACAAAGCCTGCAACAGACTTTAGACAACATGCTGGCAACCACAAAAGCAAAGCTAAAGTAATGGCCGTTAACTCGCTTTGCTTTATTCGCGATTTGAAACACAAGTATTACTCTGAGTTATCTACTGCTGTGCCTCAGCAATTGATAAGGCTATCAGCTGATTTGGTCACACTCCCTGTGCCGATATTTACCGTTATCTAAGCCGCGAATAGCGTATCGTGTAATTGCTCGACCACAGTATTTGCGTCTTGCTCGGGCACTAAAAAACATAGATTATTTGAACTGGCGCCATGACAGATCATGCGAATGTTAAAATCGTTAATTTTATCAAATACGCTACTGCCAAGGCCTTTCGTCGCATGAAGGTTATTACCGATCACAGCAACGAGTGACAAGCCATGTTCAACTGACACCTCACAAAGCTGCTCTAGCTCAGCCAATACGGTATTGTTAATCAACGACTGCGTGCTGCCAGTTGGGTTATCAAACGTTAAGGCCACACTAATTTCACTGGTTGTGATCAAATCAACACTTAGCTCGTGCTTCGCTAAAATCGCAAACACTTTTGCCAGAAAGCCACTGGCGTGAAGCATCGCCGGACTTTTCACTGTCACTAACGTCTGTTCTCTGCGCAGCGCAATTGAACGATAAGTGGGAGATGACGCAACTGACTGCTGAATAAAAGTGCCACCTTTATCTGGCTCTTTACTTGAGCCAACAAATACTGGAATATTTTGGCGCATCGCCGGGATCAACGTTGCCGGGTGTAATATTTTGGCACCAAAGGTTGCCATTTCTGCGGCTTCGCCAAAACTAATTTCAGGGATCGCTCGCGCTTGATCTGTAATTCTGGGGTCTGTAGTAAAAATTCCTACGACATCAGTCCATATACTCAAGCTAGTGGCATCAAGCGCTTCCGCAATTAATGCTGCACTGTAGTCAGAGCCGCCACGGCCGAGTGTTGTTGTATGCCCCAATCCATCTTGCCCAATAAAGCCTTGGGTAACAATAACGGCGTCTTGTGTGAATGGCGCTAAATGCTCGACCGCGTTGGCTTTTAACGCTTCAATATCAACCACGGCCTGGCCGTATAAACTATTGGTTTTCATCACTTGGCGAATATCAAAACACTGAGCGCTAACACCTAGTTCATTCAATACTTGTGTAAACAATGCCGAGCTTAACTGCTCACCAAAAGATAATATTTCATCGGCATTTTTTATGCTGTGCTGCTGTGCTTGTTGCTCGGCAATAACAGCCAACTCAACCAACTTTTGCTCAACAAATACCGTAAGATCATGAGTTTGTGTAAACTTTTCTACAATTTTCAGCTGAATGTCACGAATATTGGCAATGATCTCAGTACGCTCTGAAGCTGGCACATTTTCCTGCCCTAAACGCACTAAATGATTTGTAACACCAGCACTTGCCGAGACAACGACAACGCGATTTGCCAAATCATTTTTGATAATGGTTGCACAGCGGCTCATAGCCTCATGATTCGCAACACTAGTACCACCAAATTTTGCGACCGTAAAATTAGACATAAATCCCCCAATCACTTGCCCAGTCAGAAGATGAAATACGGCTTGAACAAGCCCAAGCGAGTATATGATGGAATTTATTGATGATGTTCATTAAAGGTTCTCCCTATATAGCAAAACACTATTTACAACAAAGGAAGAGCACGGCTGAGGATATGCTGTCGCATAATGAAGCAAGATATTTTCAGCCAGAAGCTCTCCACCTATTTAACGATTACCTCGTTACTGGTGACAGCCCTATGGATTCAACCCTAGTGACCGAATTTAGCTTGCCACTCAAACTAAATCCTCGGCGATAGTCCCCCTCACTAATGTTCAACGGGCAGTGACCCTCACATTAATTACCTGGCTATCGCTCCTCTTCTGGTGTTGCTGATAAATTAAAATACGTTAAAGTAAAAACTCAGCAACGGCTTCATTAAACCCTAATTAGATTTGCCAATCAACAGGCATTTAGATGTCTAAACGAAAAAATGTTAACTCTAAAACTGTATTTGCGCTTAACTAAAGGAGGTTTTAGCTCGCCGGATTAGCCTGTTTTGCGACGAATTGAGATATAAGAATGCGCGGGTGACTGCTCAAACTCGTTAAAAAACCAGTCATTTTAGAACAATTAACCACCCCATCGTTCACAATTACACCGAACAGTAAAAACATTGAAAAAAGCAGTTGCAAATCACAGGAAGTATCCTTAACATACGCCTCGCTTTCACAGAGATGAAACAAAACTTTGCTAATAGCAATCAAGCTTATTAACAAAGGTATGTCGCTGGTAACCGACGTAAAACAGTTACAATACTTGGCGCGGGATGGAGCAGCCTGGTAGCTCGTCGGGCTCATAACCCGAAGGTCGTCGGTTCAAATCCGGCTCCCGCAACCAATTTCTTTAGATGTTAGAAATAAAACAAACATTAACTGGTGTGTAAGACGACTAAGCTGTCGGGTCGCTTTTAAAAAACAAGGGCTCACACAATCAATTCTTCGTTATAGATTCAGAAGTAAAATAATCTTGGCTCGTTTACTTAGTAAACCATTCGGACGCGGGATGGAGCAGCCTGGTAGCTCGTCGGGCTCATAACCCGAAGGTCGTCGGTTCAAATCCGGCTCCCGCAACCAATTTCTTTAGATGTTAGAAATAAAACAAGCATTAACTGGTGTGTAAGACGACTAAGTCGTCGGGCCGCTCTTAAAAAAACAAGGGCTCACACAATCAATTCTTCGTTATAGATTCAGAAGTAAAATAATCTTGGCTCGTTTACTTAGTAAACCATTCAGACGCGGGATGGAGCAGCCTGGTAGCTCGTCGGGCTCATAACCCGAAGGTCGTCGGTTCAAATCCGGCTCCCGCAACCAATTTTTGTTAATGTTATCAACCACATTAAACACTAGCTGTTTTGTAAAAACGACCAAGTCGTAGGTTCCCCCTATCAAAAACAACGGCTTCTGCAATCAATTTCATTATTTCCAAGCTATATCACTAATTAATTTCTCCCCATTGGGATTAACCCTAATTATTTTATTAGCCTTAAACTACTTTTCTAAACTTTAGTACCAGCTGATAACTCAATATTAATTTCAAGGCCCGGCCTTTTAACGTTCGCAGCTCTTTAAGCGCTCGAAATACGGTCAAGTTGATTTTGCGCCCTTCGCGTTTTCATATCAAAATACAAAGAACACCTTGTTTCGAGCATTTACCAAACGTGCTCCCGATTCACTTGTTTATCATCTGGGTCTAGGTACGGTTTTATCTCTTCAGGAAATGGCTCGGTTTCTAATGCGTTTTTACCTAAGGTGTAATAATACTCGATGCTTTCATGCAGGTTTTCATTTACCGGGATACTGGTATCCATAAAGGCTAAGTAGCCTGCCCAGCTACCCTGATCAATTCCGCCAAATTGGGCGATAAATTCTGGGGTTTTAAGGTAGAAACGTTTGGGGGTTTTCATACAGCGGAACTTGGCGCTCTCTCGGGCGCCACCACCGCGCGCCGATTTGACCACGCCGCCGTGGTAACATTCGATATCTTCATAAGGAATATAAAACGAGCGGCGCCACCAGTTATGGGGGGTACGCACTAGCCCGGTATGGCGGTTAAAAATAAACTGGTCATAGGGCCTAAGTGCGCGGCGTATATAGGTCATGGCAATAAAGAGCAACACAGCAACGCCACTTCGCGTCCAATAATCGATAAAATCCCCAGTAGAAATCCCTGCGATAATAAATATTAAACTGAATAAAAAGCTAAACCCTTGAATAATATAGCTATAAGTGACAAAACCATTTAAGCGCCCCATAATCGCAATTTTGCCGTCACATCGGTTTCCAAAGCTGTCTCTCCTTTCGTGTAACACCCTATCCATCGGCTCGCCCCAGGTTTTACTTTTATACGGGGGCGAGTCTCTGAATTTGCAGCCGTTTAACGCTTCGGCTTTCGCTAAACGCTGTGCGTAACTTTGCTTGTGAAGGTAGTCTTTGGGTAGCTCTTTAAAATATTTTTTTTCGAGTATGTACCTCTTTCGATTTTTTCCACGTCTCCTGATCTCAGCAGCTTCCTCTGGATTTTCTTCGCGCCATTTTCGTAATCGCTCCTCTAAATGTCTGTCTCTCTCTTCTTTGGTTTCATTGTAATAAAAGTGTGAGCCGTCAGAGAGCATAATTTTTTCACCCTTGGGCTTATTTTCAGGCGCTGGCTGCTCGTTATCGGTAGTTTGGTTATTATCTGAGGTAGTCAAAACAATGTCTCGTGGTTAATCTTCAATAGTGACAGGTAATCTCAAACAATATGATCGTGCTCGTCGATTACCTGTTGCTTATGTGTCTATTAATCAAGTGCTTGTTAATTAATATGCAGCCATTAAAGGTGAGTCAATATTGACTTTTTGCTCAGGCTGACGGTACGACTGCTTATTGCCGATAAATGTTAGTGGTTATATTCCCGCTCATCGCTTTGCCAAAACCCATCCGGCGCTTCCCCTTGTTTGTAATAGCTCACCGGCAAACTAAAGTCGGTGTCAAAACTTGGTAGCAACAGCGCACCTTGACCTTCTGGGTAGGCGTTCAGGCTGGCTTTTAGTTCAATTTTTTAATCGGATTTAACCACTTACCAAACATGCTCTCGATTCACTTGTTTATCATCTGGGTCTAGGTACGGCTTTATTTCTTCGGGAAATGGCTCGGTTTCCAAGGCGTTTTTATCTAGGGTGTAATAATACTCGATGCTTTCATGCAGGTTTTCATTTACCGGGATACTGGTATCCATAAAGGCTAAGTAGCCTGCCCAGCTACCCTGATCAATTCCGCCAAACTGGGCGATAAATTCTGGGGTTTTAAGGTAGAAACGTTTAGGGGTTTTCATACAGCGGAACTTGGCGCTCTCTCGGGCGCCACCACCGCGTGCCGATTTGACCACGCCGCCGTGGTAACATTCGATATCTTCATAAGGAATATAAAACGAGCGGCGCCACCAGTTATGGGGGGTACGCACTAGCCCGGTATGGCGGTTAAAAATAAACTGGTCATAGGGCCTAAGTGCGCGGCGTATATAGGTCATGGCAATAAAGAGCAACACAGCAACGCCACTTCGCGTCCAATAATCGATAAAATCCCCAGTAGAAATCCCTGCGATAATAAATATTAAACTGAATAAAAAGCTAAACCCTTGAATAATATAGCTATAAGTGACAAAACCATTTAAGCGCCCCATAATCGCAATTTTGCCGTCACATCGGTTTCCAAAGCTGTCTCTCCTTTCGTGTAACACCCTATCCATCGGCTCACCCCAGGCTTTACTTTTATACGGGGGCGAGTCTTTAAATTTGCAGCCGTTTAAGGCTTCGGCTTTCGCTAAACGCTGTGCGTAACTTTGCTTGTGAAGGTAGTCTTTGGGCAGCTCTTTAAAATATTTTTTTTCGAGTATGTACCTCTTTCGATTTTTTCCACGTCTCCTGATCTCAGCAGCTTCCTCTGGATTTTCTTCGCGAAATTTTGCAAGTAATTTATCTGCATCGGCCAGTATTTCTGCTTCGGTACGATAATCATAAAAATAGGTGCCGTCATCGCGCATAATTTTTTCACCCTTGGGCTGATTTTCAGGCAATAGCTGCTCGTTATCTGTAGTTTGGTTATTATCTGAGGTAGTCAAAACAATGTCTCGTGGTTAATCTTCAATAGTGACAGGTAATCTCAAACAATATGATCGTGCTCGTCGATTACCTGCTGTTTATATGTCTGCCTATCAGTTAGGTGCCTGTTAATTAAAGTGCAGCCATTAAAGGTGAGTCAATATTGACTTTTTGCTCAGGCTGACGGTACGACTGCTTATTGCCGATAAATGTTGATGACCATATTCTCTATTATCACTTTGCCAAAACCCATCCGGCGCTTCCCCTTGTTTGTATAGCTCACCGGCAAACTAAAGTCGGTGTCAAAACTTGGCAGCAACAGCGCCCCTTGACCTTCTGGGTAAGCGGTCAGGCTGGCTTTTAGTTCAATTTTTTAATCGGATTTAACCACTTACCAAACATGCTCGCGATTCACTTGTTTATCGTCAGGGTCCAGATACGGTTTTATCTCTTCGGGAAATGGGCCCGTTTCTAAGGCGTTTTTACCTAGGGTGTAGTAATACTCAATACTTTCATGCAGGTTTTCATTTACCGGAATACTGGTATCCATAAAGGCTAAGTAGCCAGCCCACTGGCCTTGGCTAATGCCGCCAAAACGGGCGATAAACTCAGGCGTTTTAAGGTAAAAACGTTTAGGGGTTTTCATACAGCGGAATTTAGCGCTCTCTCGGGCGCCACCGCCGCGCGCCGACTTGACCACGCCGCCGTGGTAACATTCGATATCTTCATAAGGAATATAAAACGAGCGGCGCCACCAGTTATGGGGGGTGCGCACCAGCCCAGTGTGGCGGTTAAAAATAAACTGGTCGAAAGGTTCAAGGAAACGGCGCACATAAATCATGGCAATAAAGAGTAATGTCGCGATGCCGCTTAGCGGCCAATAACCAATAATATTTCCGGTAGTCAGTCCGGCAATGATATACATCAAGCCCAACCAAAAACTAAACCATTGAATAATGTAGCTATAAGTCACAAAGCCATTTAAGCGCCCCATGATGGCAATTTTACCGTCGCATCGGCTCCTAAAGCTGTCTCTTTTTTCGTGTAAAACTCTATCCATCGGCTCACCCCAGGCTTTACTTTTATACGGGGGCGAGTCTCTGAATTTGCAGCCGTTTAAGGCTTCGGCTCTAGCCAGACGCTGTGCATAGCTTTGCCGGTGGAGATAGTCTGTTGGAGGTTGTTGATAATATACCCCCGCGTCTATGTACTTAAATTGATTATCCACACGTAAAGCGGTAGCTGCAGCTTCCTCTGGATTTTCTTCGCGCCATTTTCGTAATCGCTCCTCTAAATGTCTGTCTCTCTCTTCTTTGGTTTCATTGTAATAAAAGTGTGAGCCGTCAGAGAGCATAATTTTTTCACCCTTAGGCTCATTTTCAGGCAATAGCTGCTCGTTATCTGTAGTTTGGTTATTATCTGGGTTAGTCAAAACAGTGTCTCGTGGTTAATCTTCAATAGTGACAGGTAATCTCAAACAATCTGCTCACGCTTGTCGATTACCTGCTGTTTATATGTCTGCCTATCAGTTAGGTGCCTGTTAATTAAAGTGCAGCCATTAGAGATGAGTCAGAATCGATTTTTCGCTCAGTCTTACCGTACGACTGCTTATCGCCGATAAATGTTGATGACCATATTCTCTATTATCACTTTGCCAAAACCCATCCGGCGCTTCCCCTTGTTTGTAATAGCTAACAGGCAAACTAAAGTCAGTGTCAAAATTTGGTAGCAACAGCGCGCCTTGACCTTCTGGGTAAGCGGTCAGGCTGGCTTTTAGTTCAATGTTTTCGTCAGTTTTAAGCCCCTTTCTGTCATAGGGCTTAACCACTTACCAAACGTGCTCGCGATTCACTTGTTTATCGTCAGGGTCCAGATACGGTTTTATCTCTTCGGGAAATGGGCCCGTTTCTAAGGCGTTTTTATCTAGGGTGTAGTAATACTCAATACTTTCATGCAGGTTTTCATTTACCGGAATACTGGTATCCATAAAGGCTAAGTAGCCAGCCCACTGGCCTTGGCTAATGCCGCCAAAACGGGCGATAAACTCAGGCGTTTTAAGGTAAAAACGTTTAGGGGTTTTCATACAGCGGAATTTAGCGCTCTCTCGGGCGCCACCGCCGCGCGCCGACTTGACCACGCCGCCGTGGTAACATTCGATATCTTCATAAGGAATATAAAACGAGCGGCGCCACCAGTTATGGGGGGTGCGCACCAGCCCAGTGTGGCGGTTAAAAATAAACTGGTCGAAAGGTTCAAGGAAACGGCGCACATAAATCATGGCAATAAAGAGTAATGTCGCGATGCCGCTTAGCGGCCAATAACCAATAATATTTCCGGTAGTCAGTCCGGCAATGATATACATCAAGCCCAACCAAAAACTAAACCATTGAATAATGTAGCTATAAGTCACAAAGCCATTTAAGCGCCCCATGATGGCAATTTTACCGTCGCATCGGCTCCTAAAGCTGTCTCTTTTTTCGTGTAAAACTCTATCCATCGGCTCACCCCAGGCTTTACTTTTATACGGGGGCGAGTCTCTGAATTTGCAGCCGTTTAAGGCTTCGGCTTTCGCTAAACGCTGTGCGTAACTTTGCTTGTGAAGGTAGTCTTTGGGTAGCTCTTTAAAATATTTTTTTTCGAGTATGTACCTCTTTCGATTTTTTCCACGTCTCCTGATCTCAGCAGCTTCTTCTGGATTTTCTTCACGCCATTTTCGTAATCGCTCCTCTAAATGTCTGTCTCTCTCTTCTTTGGTTTCATTGTAATAAAAGTGTGAGCCGTCAGAGAGCATAATTTTTTCGCCCTTGGGCTCATTTTCAGGCAATAGCTGCTCGTTATCTGTAGTTTGGTTATTATCTGAGGTAGTCAAAACAATGTCTCGTGGTTAATCTTCAATAGTGACAGGTAATCTCAAACAATCTGCTCGTGCTCGTCGATTACCTGCTGTTTATATGTCTGCCTATCAGTTAGGTGCCTGTTAATTAAAGTGCAGCCATTAAAGGTGAGTCAATATTGACTTTTTGCTCAGGCTGACGGTACGACTGCTTATTGCCGATAAATGTTGATGACCATATTCTCTATTATCACTTTGCCAAAACCCATCCGGCGCTTCCCCTTGTTTGTAATAGCTCACCGGCAAACTAAAGTCGGTGTCAAAACTTGGTAGCAACAGCGCACCTTTACCTTCTGGGTAGGCGGTCAGGCTGGCTTTTAGTTCAATTTTTTAATCGGATTTAACCACTTACCAAACATGCTCGCGATTAACTTGTTTATCATCTGGGTCTAGGTACGGCTTTATTTCTTCGGGAAATGGCTCGGTTTCCAAGGCGTTTTTATCTAAGGTGTAATAATACTCGATGCTTTCATGCAGGTTTTCATTTACCGGAATACTGGTATCCATAAAGGCTAAGTAGCCAGCCCACTGGCCTTGGCTAATGCCGCCAAAACGGGCGATAAACTCAGGCGTTTTAAGGTAAAAGCGTTTAGGGGTTTTCATACAGCGGAATTTAGCGCTCTCTCGAGCGCCACCGCCGCGCGCCGACTTGACCACGCCGCCGTGGTAACATTCGATATCTTCATAAGGAATATAAAAGGAGCGGCGCCACCAGTTATGGGGGGTGCGCACCAGCCCAGTGTGGCGGTTAAAAATAAACTGGTCGAAAGGTTCAAGGAAACGGCGCACATAAATCATGGCAATAAAGAGTAATGTCGCGATGCCACTTAGCGGCCAATAACCAATAATATTTCCGGTAGTCAGTCCGGCAATGATATACATCAAGCCCAACCAAAAACTAAACCATTGAATAATGTAGCTATAAGTCACAAAGCCATTTAAGCGCCCCATGATGGCTATTTTACCGTCGCATCGGCTCCTAAAGCTGTCATCTTTATCGTGCAGGACCCTGTCCATCGGCTCACCCCAGGCTTTACTTTTATACGGGGGCGAGTCTTTAAATTTGCAGCCGTTTAAGGCTTCGGCTTTCGCTAAACGCTGCTCATAGCTTTGCTGGTGTAAGTAACCCTTGGGAATATTTTGAGTATAAACACCAGCTTTACGATATTTTCGACGGTTCTTTCCACGCCTTCTAGTTTCAGCCGCTTCTTCTGGATTTTCTTCACGCCATTTTCGTAATCGCTCCTCTAAATGTCTGTCTCTCTCTTCTTTGGTTTCATTATAATAAAAGTGTGAGCCGTCAGAGAGCATAATTTTTTCACCCTTGGGCTGATTTTCAGGCGCTGGCTGCTCGTTATCGGTAGTTTGGTTAGTTTCTGGGTTAGTGTCTGGCTTAGTCAAAACAGTATCTCGTGGTTAATCGTCAATAAGGTGCTGGTTAAACAATATTCGACAAAATCGATTTTTCGGCTAACGTTACCGTGCGACTGCTCACTGTCGGTAACTGTTGATGACCATAGTCTCGCTCATCACTTTGCCAAAACCAATTTGGCGCCTCCCCTTGTTTGCCATAGCTCACCGGCAAACTAAAGTCAGTGTCAAAATTGGGCAGCAGCAGCGCGCCTTCACCTGCTGGGTAAGCGGTCAGGCTGGCTTTAAGTTCAATTTTCTCATCGGATTTAACCACTTACCAAACATGCTCTCGATTCACTTGTTTATCATCTGGGTCTAGGTACGGCTTTATTTCTTCGGGAAATGGGCCCGTTTCTAAGGCGTTTTTATCTAGGGTGTAATAATACTCAATACTTTCATGCAGGTTTTCATTTACCGGGATACTGGTATCCATAAAGGCTAAGTAGCCAGCCCACTGGCCTTGGCTAATGCCGCCAAAACGGGCGATAAACTCAGGCGTTTTAAGGTAAAAACGTTTAGGGGTTTTCATACAGCGGAACTTGGCGCTCTCTCGGGCGCCACCGCCGCGTGCCGATTTGACCACACCGCCGTGATAGCACTCAATATCTTCATAGGGAATATAAAACGAGCGACGCCACCAGTTATGGGGGGTACGCACTAGCCCGGTATGGCGGTTAAAAATAAACTGGTCGAAAGGTTCAAGGAAACGGCGCACATAAATCATGGCAATAAAGAGCAGTATCGCGATACCGCTGTACAACAAATACTCGATAAAGAGACCCAAAAATAAAAACATTAAGCTTGTTAAAAAGCTAAACCCTTGAATAAAGTAGGTGTAGGTGACAAAGCCATTTAAGCGCCCCATGATGGCTATTTTACCGTCGCATCGGCTCCTAAAGCTGTCTCTTTTTTCGTGCAGGACCCTGTCCATCGGCTCACCCCAGGCTTTACTTTTATACGGTGGCGAGTCTCTGAATTTGCAGCCGTTTAAGGCTTCGGCTTTCGCTAAACGCTGTGCGTAACTTTGCTTGTGAAGGTAGTCTTTGGGTAGCTCTTTAAAATATTTTTTTTCGAGTATGTACCTCTTTCGATTTTTTCCACGTCTCCTGATCTCAGCAGCTTCTTCTGGATTTTCTTCGCGCCATTTTCGTAATCGCTCCTCTAAATGTCTGTCTCTCTCTTCTTTGGTTTCATTGTAATAAAAGTGTGAGCCGTCAGAGAGCATAATTTTTTCACCCTTGGGCTGATTTTCAGGCGCTGGCTGCTCGTTATCGGTAGTTTGATTAGTTTCTGGGTTAGTGTCTGGCTTAGTCAAAACAGTATCTCGTGGTTAATCGTCAATAAGGTGCTGGTTAAACAATATTCGACAAAATCGATTTTTCGGCTAACGTTACCGTGCGACTGCTCACTGTCGGTAACTGTTGATGACCATAGTCTCGCTCATCACTTTGCCAAAACCAATTTGGCGCCTCCCCTTGTTTGCCATAGCTCACCGGCAAACTAAAGTCAGTGTCAAAATTGGGCAGCAGCAGCGCGCCTTCACCTGCTGGGTAAGCGGTCAGGCTGGCTTTAAGTTCAATTTTCTCATCGGATTTAACCACTTACCAAACATGCTCTCGATTCACTTGTTTATCATCTGGGTCTAGGTACGGCTTTATTTCTTCGGGAAATGGGCCCGTTTCTAAGGCGTTTTTATCTAGGGTGTAATAATACTCAATACTTTCATGCAGGTTTTCATTTACCGGGATACTGGTATCCATAAAGGCTAAGTAGCCAGCCCACTGGCCTTGGCTAATGCCGCCAAAACGGGCGATAAACTCAGGCGTTTTAAGGTAAAAACGTTTAGGGGTTTTCATACAGCGGAATTTAGCGCTCTCTCGGGCGCCACCGCCGCGCGCCGACTTGACCACGCCGCCGTGGTAACATTCGATATCTTCATAAGGAATATAAAACGAGCGGCGCCACCAGTTATGGGGGGTGCGCACCAGCCCAGTGTGGCGGTTAAAAATAAACTGGTCGAAAGGTTCAAGGAAACGGCGCACATAAATCATGGCAATAAAGAGTAATGTCGCGATGCCGCTTAGCGGCCAATAACCAATAATATTTCCGGTAGTCAGTCCGGCAATGATATACATCAAGCCCAACCAAAAACTAAACCATTGAATAATGTAGCTATAAGTCACAAAGCCATTTAAGCGCCCCATGATGGCAATTTTACCGTCGCATCGGCTCCTAAAGCTGTCTCTTTTTTCGTGTAAAACTCTATCCATCGGCTCACCCCAGGCTTTACTTTTATACGGTGGCGAGTCTCTGAATTTGCAGCCGTTTAAGGCTTCGGCTCTAGCCAGACGCTGTGCATAGCTTTGCCGGTGGAGATAGTCTGTTGGAGGTTGTTGATAATATACCCCCGCGTCTATGTACTTAAACTGATTATCCACACGTAAAGCGGTAGCTGCAGCTTCCTCTGGATTTTCTTCGCGAAATTTTGCAAGTAATTTATCTGCATCGGCCAGTATTTCTGCTTCGGTACGATAATCGTAAAAATAGGTGCCATCATCGCGCATAATTTTTTCACCCTTGGGCTGATTTTCAGGCAATAGCTGCTCGTTATCTGTAGTTTGGTTAGTTTCTGGGTTAGTGTCTGGCTTAGTCAAAACAGTATCTCGTGGTTAATCGTCAATAAGGTGCTGGTTAAACAATATTCGACAAAATCGATTTTTCGGCTAACGTTACCGTGCGACTGCTCACTGTCGGTAACTGTTGATGACCATAGTCTCGCTCATCACTTTGCCAAAACCAATTTGGCGCCTCCCCTTGTTTGCCATAGCTCACCGGCAAACTAAAGTCAGTGTCAAAATTGGGCAGCAACAGCGCCCCTTGACCTTCTGGGTAAGCGGTCAGGCTGGCTTTTAGTTCAATGTTTTCGTCAGTTTTAAGCCCCTTTCTGTCATAGGGCTTAACCACTTACCAAACATGCTCGCGATTCACTTGTTTATCATCGGGGTCTAGGTAAGGCTTTATTTCTTCGGGAAACGGCTCGGTTTCTAAGGCGTTTTTATCTAGGGTGTAGTAATACTCGATACTTTCATGCAGGTTTTCATTTACCGGGATACTGGTATCCATAAATGCTAAGTAGCCTGCCCAGCTACCCTGATCAATTCCGCCAAACTGGGCGATAAATTCTGGGGTTTTAAGGTAGAAACGTTTGGGGGTTTTCATACAGCGGAACTTGGCGCTCTCTCGGGCGCCACCACCGCGCGCCGATTTGACCACGCCGCCGTGGTAACATTCGATATCTTCATAAGGAATATAAAACGAGCGGCGCCACCAGTTATGGGGGGTACGCACTAGCCCGGTATGGCGGTTAAAAATAAACTGGTCATAGGGCCTAAGTGCGCGGCGTATATAGGTCATGGCAATAAAGAGCAACACAGCAACGCCACTTCGCGTCCAATAATCGATAAAATCCCCAGTAGAAATCCCTGCGATAATAAATATTAAACTGAATAAAAAGCTAAACCCTTGAATAATATAGCTATAAGTGACAAAACCATTTAAGCGCCCCATAATCGCAATTTTGCCGTCACATCGGTTTCCAAAGCTGTCATCTTTATCGTGCAGGACCCTGTCCATCGGCTCACCCCAGGCTTTACTTTTATACGGGGGCGAGTCTTTAAATTTGCAGCCGTTTAAGGCTTCGGCTTTCGCTAAACGCTGCTCATAGCTTTGCTGGTGTAAGTAACCCTTGGGAATATTTTGAGTATAAACACCAGCTTTACGATATTTTCGACGGTTCTTTCCACGCCTTCTAGTTTCAGCCGCTTCTTCTGGATTTTCTTCGCGAAATTTTGCAAGTAATTTATCTGCATCGGCCAGTATTTCTTCTTCGGTACGATAATCATAAAAATAGGTGCCGTCATCGCGCATAATTTTTTCGCCCTTGGGCTGATTTTCAGGCAATAGCTGCTCGTTATCTGTAGTTTGGTTATTATCTGGGTTAGTCAAAACAGTGTCTCGTGGTTAACCTTCAATAGTGACAGGTAATCTCAAACAATCTGCTCACGCTTGTCGATTACCTGCTGTTTATATGTCTGCCTATCAGTTAGGTGCCTGTTAATTAAAGTGCAGCCATTAGAGATGAGTCAGAATCGATTTTTCGCTCAGCCTTAGAGTGCGACTGCTTATTGCCGATAAATGTTGATGGCCATATTCTCTATTATCGCTTTGCCAAAACCCATCCGGCACTTCTCCTTGTTTGTAATAGCTAACAGGCAAACTAAAGTCGGTGTCAAAATTTGGTAGCAACAGCGCGCCTTGACCTTCTGGGTAAGCGTTCAGGATGGCTTTTAGTTCAATTTTTTCGTCAGCTTTAAGCCCTAGTGCATTTCTTAGTTGATGATAAGATACGGTAAACTTCCAACCAGTGCGGTTAAGGAACATTTGCCAAGTACCGCTAGTTTGTGCCAGTTGCTTTAAGGAGATTTCATCAAAGTCGGATTCTGGTACGCCCAAGAATTTTGAGAGTTTGCGCCATTGTAGTGAGAAATGCAGACCATTTTCTGGCGCTGATTTAGGTACATTCACGGTGATTTCAACGTGCATAAAAATGGACTGATCAGTAACACTGACACTCGGGCTATAAAGCACGTTGTATAAATCCAGCAGGCAGTAATCAGGGCGCTCTAGCCAATAGCTGGCGCGAATGCTGCTGTTATTGGCGCTGTCGTTTTGGTACGGGTGAATACCCCATGGGCAGGCTTGTAACCAGCTTTCAATAGCAGATTCGGTAAAATAATACACCACGCCCGTACCAATTAGCACAGCAACTAAACCCACTAAAAAGAAAGGGCCAGTGGCAATAATGCCAATCAGGTTGGCATAGCCCGCCAACGCAAGGCCAGCGCCTGCGGTCATCGAGGCAAAACCGACCGCCATAATCGCATGACCGACGGCTAAGCCAGTATTACCGGCCTTTTGCGCTTTATCAAACTCAATTAGTGCGCAGTATAAGCTCATCGCGCTAGCGACAAACGACAGAGTGTCAGATGCTATAACCAGTAACACCTTTAGCGCCAGCTTACTAACAGAAAAGCCTAATATACGAGTTTGGGCACTATTGGTTGGCATTCCTTTGCTGTAAATAAACACCTGTACTTGTTTACTGGTAGGTAAACCGACTTTATATTCAACAATATTACGACCAATACTGACCATTAAATCGGCTAAATCGAATATAGCTGAATATTGATTTATTCCCCACTCTTCTTGCCCTTTGAATGTCTCGTAAAAATTACAAACTTCCAACGTCGCCACAAAAGGCAACATCACTTTAAACGCGTTATCAAAGGTTTTAGGGTCAAGGTTAAACTGGTGATAAGTGGATAATGCCTCGCGCTGCGCTTGATAGGTCATACTATCCCAGTTGGCTATAAATTTTTCTTTTTTTACATCGCCAACTTCGTCAATATGTTGGTCGATGGTGATATCTAGTTCTGCTAGCCTTGTACCATCAATGACCAGTAATTTACGCCTTAACCCCTTTTGCCCTTGTTCGGCGGCCAGTACTTGCTGGTCAATCATCTGCTCTAGCTCATGCAATGAGCCGTCAAGGTTCACTAAGTGATCTAAGCGGGTTTGAATACTGTGTTGGTCGTTAATTTTCACTTTAGCACTGGGGGTGGCATGCTCTGCTGATATCGCTTGATCGAAATCGCCGCTAAGTTGATTAAATTTATTGAGTTTTTGCTCGGCACGCTGAACGCGGTTGGCAAAATTTAACGGAATTTTACCTTCTGGCAGCTTGCCACTGAAATAGTCGTTAACGTCTATCTCTATTTCGGTGATCAGGCCATCGGTGACTAAATCAGCGAGGTTTCTAAATTTCACATAAGGATCGTTTCTTATCGCCAAGTCGCGAAACTTAATGGTGCCTTTATCACCCAAATAATACTTAGCGCCCGACACTAAGTTGGCCACATGTTGGCGATTGCGAATATTGGCGTTTTTCGCTTGTTGGGCTTCTTGCTGTAAGGCAGCCAGCTCTTGCTGGCGTTGGGTGATAATATGTGTTAATTGGGCATCAATTTGCTGTGTATCTAGGCCACGCGCGCGCAGATCGGCGCGCATCGCTTCTTGATTTGCCTCGACCTCTTTAATTTCAGCCTGCTTATTCTTAATTTCAGCTTCCAATGCTTTAGACTTTTTCTCAAGCGTCTTGCTTTTAATTTTTAAGTCATCTTCTTTTTCCTGCAGTTTGGCATAGCTGGTTTGCAGTGGCTGATTATGCTGGTTCATGGTAAACATGGTGGTGGGCACTTCCATCACAATATTTAAAAAGCCCCACACCACTTGCATACCACGCCTAGCCAGTTGCAGTTCAGGGTTGCCTATGGTGCCTTGTGCCTGGTTAGCCCGCGTAAAATCATCGACATTAAAGGTAATGTCGTATGGCGCATTGGGATCGGCATAACTTTCATAATCGCTTAGGCCGTCGCCGGTTTGTTTGGGAAACAGCAATTTCACCAGTTTGAGCTGTTTACTGCTGTCTTCAAGGCCTTCAGGGTGGGTGCCAATCACTTTAAGAATGGTTTCTTGTCCCATGTCTTGCTGGTCAAGTTCGGCAACTTTTGCTTGGTCGGCATCACTAATAACAACGTGTTGAATAAGGTCAGTGGTGTTATCTTTTAACGGCGCGAGTACATCGGTGATCACTTCATAAATTTCAAGTTTGCGTTTGTCTTTAAAATAAGCGTAGTCAGCCATGGCCTGATAAAAGCTGCCGACTTCATCTTCTGAGGTAATCAGGTCAAACGATTTGGTTTTTATTTCATTAATAAATTCGGCCAGTTTAAGAGCTTCTTCGGTGTTTAGATAACGGCGCAAGTCGGCGATTTTTAGCGACTCTTCTGCCCACTTTTTGTAATCTGCCGCCAATTCGAGCTCAGCTTCGTTAACATTGCTCTCGCCCATGGCACTTACTTTGCGTTGCACTGTTTGCGGAAACGCAAAAAACTGGTTTTGAATGGTTTGGGCAATCACTTGCTTCGCGGCTTGCTCTTTGGTTGGCTTGGGGATGTTGTTATCGGTTACTAATGGCGCTTCCAGTGCAGACGATACTTGCAAGAGCTCTAGCGCTTTTCGGGCAACGCTTATTTCCTTTGCCGCGCCACGGGCACGGCCAATTTCGTCATCAATAATTGGCGTATAAACGCCAGTGGGATCATTAAACGGTAAAGTTAAGTGCTTGGGTTGTTGTTGGTTGCTGTAGCCTTGTTGGTAGTGCGACAGGCCATCGAGCAGGGTCATACGCTCAGCCCGACGCTGTGCGGCTTCTCCTCGGTCTGCTTCATCTGTTTTCACGGGTTCATGACCAGTTAAACGCGGGTCTTGCGGGTTCATACCACCAAAAGCTTGAACTTGTCGCCATGACCATTGCACTTCCGAATAAGCCACTTCTACTGTGCATTCTTGCCCTTGCAGTTTATAGGGCACGAGAAAGCAAGTAAGCGCCTCACCAGTGGCTTCACGCTCACCAGGGGTTTGCTTCCAGCGTTGTTCGCCTTTTTGTACCCTGAGGTTAACATCGCTGTAGCGCACGGTTTTACTGGTGGGGTTGTAAGCCACTTGCAGTTCGCGCCAGAGATAGCCATTAACATAAAGGTAGCCGTCGCGCAGCCAGTGTTGGTGGTCGATAATGTTATTGCCAACTTGGGCATAGCGCTTAGGGCAAATGTGCACTAATTCAATATCAGCTTGGTCGCTGTCATGTGCCACACTTCGGGCATTGTAGAGCGGAATTTTATAGTAGTTTTTATCAGCAAATGGCTTGACCCCTTTGGGGGCGGAGTCGTGGATCATCAGCGACAAGTTTTCTTCGTCTTTAGTTATATTTTCAAAGACTAATTCACGAAAATTGCCCTTGGCTTCTACTTTGTCTGGAATGGTTTCTGTCATGGGTTTTCCTTAACCTTGCGCCGGATTTTTATTGATATTGTCTTGCGCAACTTTTTCATTACTTGAGACTTTAATCTTCACTTTATTCGCTTTTGACTGTGTAGCCAGCGCTTCTTTTGCTCGAATATTAAGCCCCGTTGGCATTGGCCCTCCTGGCTGATTAAGCGGTGCCGGTGGTGTGTTTTTATTGTTTGACACCATTAGATCTCCTTGGCGAACAGCGGGTTTGCCTTCGATAAATACGTCAAATGAGCCAAGAATAAATTCTGCCTTGCCCTCAGTTGTGCCACTGGCGACACCTTTTTTGTCACCGGGTTGATCGCCGGTACTTTTTGAAAAATTACTGTTGAGATGGCAGGCAGGATTGCCATTGATCTTTACTGAGCTAGCGGTGCTGGCCGCATCGCTTGATTGGGCGACATTAGGGTAAGCAATAGGTACTGCTGAGGTGCCAATAGTGGTTAAGCAAACATCTACGGTTTGCAGTACACCGCCGCTGTCTTGATGAACGGCAGTTTTTCCATTGATAAGCACGTTGTGCCCATTTACTGTCGATACATTAGGCGCCTCAGCTTGCTGGCCTTTTTCAATAGTTTCTGTTGAACCTGCTTGCCAGCCAATATGCTCTTCAACAAGCGTTAATAACGCATCATAATCGGTAAGCTCGGCATTCACATCAAGACCGGTTATTGGTTCGAGCCAAGGCAATACGGGCTCGTTTTTCTCTTCATCCCAATGTGGTGGTTCAACAATATAATCCGGTATAAATTGGTTGATCATTTGCCCCAAAGAATTACCCGCGTATTTTGGACGCTGACATTCCGCTAAAAAAGCTTGTTGGCTCGACGCCTTGTCAGGAAAAATAGCCACACCACTGGCCATGCCAATGGCATTTGCTTGTCGTGCTGAGATATTAAATGGCAAAAGAGCCACATTATTGTGACGCCAAGCTTGATTGCCCTCGCTACAAACGTCAGCGGTTAGCTGATCGATATCGTATTGAATACTTTGCGGGGTGCTACCGACTTGCGCATTGATGTAGTTTGTCATGGTAAATCCTTTTACGTGTTGTTCCTTTAGCCAGTTATGGTGACGCTGTGTTCGACAAGCAAACTTTGTAAACTTGATTTCGACGAAGGCTAGTTTTTGTGTTTAGTTGATATTCCACTACCCACAGGTTTGTTAGTTGATTCATGGGGCTTAAAAGCCAAGCTACAGCGCTGCTAAATGCCATGCTCAAGTTAACCGCTCCTAGATAACCTAGGGTTTTATTCTGCTCTAAAACGGTAAGTTCAACGTCACTTGTTTGCGCTGAAACATGGTCAACTTCAATAAACTCCTCAGTTTGATATTGTTGACGCGATTTACCCTGAGAGCCATTAGTTGCTGCTATTTGGGGATGAAAGAATTTAACGGTTTGACTATACCAATGCTTAACCCATGGCTCTGAATATGTACCAGTATGGATAACGGTATTTGGCAAACCGAATCCCAAATGCGATAACTGGCTGTGTAGTGGTATGTCAGTAGGAGCAGCTTCAATGCTTAGCACAGGTTGTTGGGTAGACAATGGGTAATCCTTTGGCATCACCAAGCTACAACTAGCCGCCTCAGCGGGCATAACGCCAGCTGCACTGCCCTGACATAAAATATCCATTGAATTATTGAGTTGGCTAACTTGCCGGTATTCAGTTAACGCTTCGACACATAGCAAGATGAACGGCGCTTCTGGCTGTTTTTCATTCTCAAAAAGCGGCGTATTAAGCGCGTTTTCATCTGCGTAGTTTTCATCGGCATAGCTAAAAACAATTTTACTGGCGAATGCAGGTAATACTTGCCCGACAAGCTCAGTAACACTATTTTGCCAAGTAAGCTTTATCTCTTGCAGTTGTTCAGCTTGCTCAACGTCACTTCTCGCATTGCTTTGGCCAATTAAGCTCGTCGATATAACAAGCTGTTCAATAGCGCTTATCGACATATCATTTGCCAGTTCATCAAGGGCTATTGCGGCACTGGCTAGGCATTGCTCTGCTAGGATGAGTTTTTTAAGCGCTTGATCAAGCGAGAATAACTCTATTAACGGCACTGAAAGGTATGGCGCAGTTAGCGCCTGATCACACTTGATTTTGTTGCTCGAAAGTTGCCCGAAAAACATTTCTGTCGCGAGCGCGCTGTACAAAGCTTTAGTACTTGTACCGGCTGCATTAATCGTCGCTAAGTTAATAAATTTCATCAACCATTTACCCCGTCACAGTCTTATTGACTTGGCGATTATTGATTGTTTCTACGGACGCTTTTTCATCATTTCCTTCTGCTGATTTTCTTGTATGTTGCACAACCACAGTCGCATAGGGGCTGAGACTTTTATTGGCAATGCTATGACGCCAGATCAAGTGGAACGTATTGGCATCACCGTCTATGACTAAGGTGTCACAGGTTAAATCGATAGTGGTTTGTTTTTCTCCTTGAACAATCGCAACTTCTGGCGGAAAGAATGGCAGTGGAATATCCACTTGTTGGTGATAATCTAAATTAGGTACCAGCCCCTTCAACGATAACATCATGTTATTGTCATAAGTAATAGCCAATTGCTGATCTTGAGGTGCGTAATTATAAGTATTCTCAGGTAATGCAGATTGGAATGGATACTCCCCAGCCATCGTCGCAACTTGATCAATTTCAGGCAAAAGCTCAAACCTTGGTTGCCAAAATTGCGGTATAGGTAAATAGCTTGCTGCAACGCCATCTTTTTTAGGGTGTGTTAACAGATTATTAGGATACTCCACCGGTGGTAGCATTTGCCCTTTTGGCTGTTTTACACGATAACCAGTGCCTGCGGGATTAAATGTAAAAGTCTTATCTGCCTTATTAGCATCAATTCCACCAAAGGTATTCTCATAGCTCAGAGGTACTGGGCAAAGTGGCTTAGGATCAGAAGCTTTTGTGCCGAGCAATGACCCTTGCCAAGTTCTTTCTCCCGTGACACGTAAGACCTTATGAAAAAGTGGCGCTGGCTTACATGATTCATCATTCTGGTCATGCGCACTAGTAATCTGACAAAGTGATAAATGCACCTCTATCACTTTTGCCTGTTTCCCCTTGGGCGGGTATGCAGTAAAGTTTCCGTAGACCTCAAATCCTTGTTTAAAAGGTACAGTTTCACAAGCCGCAATAAGTGAGCTGCATTTAGGGTCGCCCTGCATTTCATCAGCCGCAATAATTACCGTGCTGTTATTACTTTTATCTAGTGGGTAAACATCCCCTTGCTCACTAAATTCAAATGATTGTTTAACGATTAGGGTTTTGCACGCTTGCTTGTTAGCCAGCCAGTTATCCACTATCGTTGCATGCCAATGAGTTAAATTATGCAGCATGAGTTGCTCCTGCTGTTACGTTGGCAGTAGTCATTAACTGACTAAAGGCGTTCTCGCTTAATGTTTGCTGATAAGACTCGAGAACTGGGTTTATAGCGCCAGCAAATATCAGTGACCTTTGTACTGCTAATCCTTGATAAGTTCTAAGCTTTATCGCGGCAGAATCTGAATTAAACAACACGCCCTTTAACAATCTCTCACCGCGCTTTGTTTTGGCATTGTTTGTTTCAGCACTCTTTGTTACAACATTGCCTGTTTCAGCATGGCTCGCTTGCTTTATTTGCGAAAGCGTATGTTGTCGATAGAGCTCTGCTTGTTTAATGTTTGGAAACCGTTGTTTACCTGCGATTTGCTGCTTGTTATCGATATCCGTTAGCTGAGGAGTCATCAACAGCTCGTATTCTGTAAGCGTTAACCAAACTTGATACGCAGCTTCAGCCGTATGGGCTACCGACATTAGCTCAATTATCAGGGGTAATGCGATTACATGCTGAAAATGACACAAAACATCAAATGCGAATTCAAGATGTTCTAGGCAAAAGGCTTTGCAAGGCTCTAACCACTGTGGGTCGCCAGACAGCCCAGCAATTTCAAGTAAACGTGCTTTTTGTTTCGTATCATCAGTTTGTGAAAAACGATTAAATAGTGCTGTGTTCGCACTTTTTCGGTGATTGGTGCAGTTTAACCCACGCACAAAACACGCAACGGCGATATCAGTATTGTTATGTTGATAACCTGCTGACAACTCTTCGTCACTAATCTCGCTAACACTAAACAAAAGGCTCACAAGCGATGTTGTTGGCTCTATGCTACCATTCAAAAGCGCTTTTCGAGCTGCAGTCAAATCCTCTACTTGCCAATTAAGTTTAAAGTGCTGAACGAGATCCGCTAGGTCAAATTGTTGATAGAGCAGCAGATCAAGTAAATGAGTTTGCATCTCTACGGAAGGCTTATTTGAGAGTAACGAGCACACTAAAATGATGGCTTGGCGATGTTCTGCTTCTTGAACATCAGAGAAATACTTGGCGATAACCTCACCAGTCGATGACTGATTTGAGAGAACCTTTAGCGATTCAACTAAATAGCTTACCTGAGGTTTTAATTGCAGAAACTCTTCATCACATAAAGCGTAAACATGCGCTAACAAATGCTGTTCAAGTGTTGCCATTCGGCTTTTATCGTATACTAATGCGCGATGCAATTTACTGCGTTGTTTGAGCAACTGGATAACTTGCTGCTGATGGGTGGCAGCGCGGGCAACTGGACTAAACATGTTTGTTATTAGATCTATTTGTTATCGTGAGCGTGAATAAATTAATTTAAACGAATTGGCCAACCGGCAATGGTAAAGTCCCGTTCGCTAGCGGCCACCACTTGGGTGCCCTCAAGTACTATATTTCCGTCATCGAACACCTCTATGCTGCCTTTTGCTGTTGACAAGCTAACACTTTTGGCACCTTCTATTCGCACATGCCCATTGTGGTTGATGACCCTAGCTGCTGGCGCGTCGCTTTTATCTGCTAGCTGTGAAACCACAACCCAGCCTTGTCGTGTATTTAATACCACGACTAACTCTCCCTCGATGCCAGGAACTATGTGTTTAGCTTGCGCACTGACCGCCTGCAGACTATCGCTTGTCAGTAAAATGATGGACGCAATTCGCCCAAATTCGTCAGTGCTATGCACGCTGGCTATTTCTGGTAGGTTAGTGGTTGTTTCACTATTTGAAAGTAAAGATATTGAAGCACTCATGTACGATTCCTTGTGTCTAAATCCGAGGGTTTCATTAACAGCTAACAGTAAGTTAGTTGTTGGAAACCGCATTGCCTTTTATAACAATATTGGCGGCGCTAAGCGTTATTGAATTTGCATCAACGGTTAAGTTGCCGCCAGCATCAATTTCCAGTGAACCATTGCCTTGAGATATATGGATGCTACCGTTATTGGTGCTTTTGAACACCAGATTGGCACCGGCGCTAATTTCGACATCAGCTTGCTCCGCTTTAAGTGAAACATTTCCCTGCTCTGCATAAAGCGACATATCCTGACGAGCCTGAACATTAATATTGGCGCTAGCCGCAATATCGATGTTGTTGTCTGTTGCTTCTAGGCTAATACCAGCACCAGCTTTTGCTTGAATAGCTTGGTTTGCGTTAATAGAGATATCGCCCTCTCGCGTGGCGAGTTTGAAATGCTCACCAGCAAGCAGATTAACGTCTTGCTCAGCAGTCACTATGTAGTTTTTATTGGTCGAGACATTAATATTCTCTTTGGCGTGAATGTTGATTTTTCCTTCAACCGATGTGAGTGAGGCTGCATGGCTGCCATTAGTGGCATCAAGCTTTAATTGATTGAGTTTGTCTGGGCTGGCTAAACTGATCTTCTCTTCGCCTAGCTTGTCGTCCATCAAAAGTGTATGACCAGCGCGCGTGACAATCAGGTTTTCATGACTGTTGGCCGAAGTTACCGGGTTTACTGCTTGTTCATTGTAGACTGCGCCTAAAATTATGGGCCTATCCAGATCGCCATTTTCCCCACAAACGATCACTTCTGTACCCTGCGTCAAAGGAAAGTTCATCCCGTGACCACTGCCGCCATAAGGCTGAACCATACGCGTTGGCTTGCTTTGTTCGCCTTCACCGTCTTGATTAAATGGCAGTTTAACGATGTAGCGCCCCTGATCGTCAATCTCTTGCTCTATGGTTGCATTAAATGAAGTAAAGACGCGAGCGCTATCAGGAACAGCGGCAACATAAGGTTGTTTCGCTGGTACTAGGTGTGCTTGGTTTTTGTAGTGCAGGTTTTTTACTTTATTGCCGTAATTTACGCCACCCGCTTGACTGCCCAGATGATCGACTTTCACCACAAAATAGCTACCACTGTAGTCTTGGTGGTCAACAACATTAATCAGCATGCCCGGGCGAATGGCGCGGCAATCGGTGTCGATTATTATGATGTCTCGCTGACAGTCTATCGCTTGCTGACGAACTTTAGCCAAGTTGTCACCTTGGCCAGTGTCTTGATAATTTTCGCCGTATCGCTCATCGGCACCAAAGCCATTTATCGCGCTATTGTTAGTAGTTTCAGTGCGCAAATTTCCCGATTGCTCGTAGTTGTAATCGTTTAATGAGACACTATTGGTTAACAGGCTGGATTTTCTGCTAATTGCAAAAATAGATTCATTCGCTCTATTAGTGCCAGTTGGTGCTTGGTACAGAATATCTATCGTTTGCGATTGGCTAGCAAAATCTGCACTGGTGTTAGACACGGTAACAACAGGTGTCCCCTCTTGTTCAATAACCCCATAAACCATGCCGTATCTGCGCATAATGCGATCTACAAATTGAAAGTCGGTTTCGTTGTATTGTACCAACATATCGACATTTGGCCCCGATGCTTGCATATTGAAATTAGCCATCGGAAAGCCCGATTTTTCGAACACATTGGTGATGATGGCATCCACTGTCATGGCGGTATACACACGATTTGAGCGCTTGTGGTTAAGTAGTGACAAATGTGAACTGAGCGTTAGTGAGTAGTGATAGCCTTGGTGGCTTTGACCACGAGCAATAAAACGACTTATCAAGCCAGAAATGGTTCGGTCAGCCAATCCCCAAACAATACCTAGACTGACGTCTTTACCGACGACAGTATCAGCACTAATGAGCTCGCTACTTAGTACGTCAACGGTAAATTCATAGCTAGCGCACATTTCGTCAGACACGGAAGCTATGTCGGTCACTGACAATAGCCCTTGGGGTAGCCCAGCGACATTAAGATAGTATTGACTTTCGTTGGCAACAACATCCTTTAAAAACTCAGGCGCATTCATCTTGTCTCTTCCTTTTAACTAAGCTTTTTACTTGGTTTTTTTAGTAAGCTTTTGAATATGCTTTTTAGCTTGTTTTTAACTGCGCCTTAATGCAGTGGGCGCAGAGCTTCAAAATCTCACAAACTTTTGTGTTGATGCCGCTTATGCAGCTTCACTATCTGTTGTGTTGTCAGCAAAGATAGCCTCAATTTTCCCGTGCTCATCGAGCGCTAACGTTAAAATATCTGGCATATCTTCTTCAGCCATAAATTCCAACACTGAGCGAGCAATACCCGGTAACAGTTGCTGCTCAATCATGGCATTAACCATACGGGCACCTGAATCAGACATCTGGCATTGAGAAGCAATCTGCTTGACGACGGCACTGTCTACCCGCAACGACATTTGATGATTGGTTTGTAAGCGTTTAGCGACCGACTCAAGTTTTAGCGCGACAATAGACGAGAGTGATTCTTGGTCTAACGGCAAAAATGGAATAACTTGCATACGGGCGAGTAATGCCGGTGCAAAGAAGGTCAGTAACTCTGGCTTAATCAATTCAGTCATGGCACTAAGACTTGGCCTTTCCCATGCTTCGTTATCAAACTCGTTAATATCGGAGACATCAACTTCATTAATTTCAAGTTCGCCATTGACTAACTCGCGCGCCAACTCTTGCGCTACACCCTCAGGATCATCTTTTCGCGCAGGTATACAGGCATCAACCAAGGTTTGTGAACCTAAGTTTGATGTCATCAAGATAATGGTATTGCGAAAGTCAATTTCTCGGCCTTCCCCGTCACGCATAAAGCCCCGTTCAAATACTTGGTAGAAAAGGTTTAAAACATCTGGGTGGGCTTTTTCTACCTCATCAAGTAAAACCACTGAATACGGCCTTTGCCTAACCGCTTCAGTCAATACACCGCCCTCACCATAACCAACATAACCCGGAGGCGAGCCTTTTAATTGAGAAACCGTATGCGCTTCTTGGTATTCACTCATATTAATAGTGGTTAAGAATTTATCGCCACCAAACATCTCGCTGGCGAGTGTTCGCGCTGTTTCCGTCTTACCAATACCCGAAGGGCCGACCAGTAAAAATACCCCCAATGGACCTTCTGATGGGCTAACACCAGCCTTACTTACGCGCAATGACTGCGCAAGCTTAGCTAAACCTTCACTTTGACCAATAACGCTGCTGCTAAGCGATTCTTCTAATGAAATGAGTGTATTTATTTCATCTTTGACCATAGAGCCTGCTGGAATACCCGTCCATTCGGCAATGATCTCAGCGACTGAATCCGCATCTACTTCAGAAAACAAACCGTTACCTTCGGCGTTTTGTTGCTTCAATAGTGCTCTAGAAGCCAGCAACTCTTTGCTGATGTTTTCACCGTTTGATTGCTGCTCTTTTAAGGTATTGATTTGTTCAAGCGTTGCTTTTTGCTTAGTACGATCGCCAAGCATCACAGCCAACTTCTCAGTAGAAATGTTTTTTTCTGCGGTTAATTGCTCGATTAGCCCATGATTAATATCCAGCCCTTGTGCTAACTCTGTCGACAGATTGTCGATGCGGCGCTCCAAATAAGCTAAATGCTCTAGTTCTGCCTCTATCGCTGCCGGCTCTGTCGCAGCAGACATACGAACTCGCGCAGCTGCTGTATCAAGCACATCAATCGCTTTGTCAGGTAAATAGCGACCAGAAATATAACGAGAAGACAGTGTTACCGCCGCTTCTATCGCACTATCCGTAATTTGTATATTGTGATGTGCCTGATATTTTTCTTTTAAGCCAGACAACATCAGCTTAGCGGCATTTTCTGATGGTTCATCTACTTTAATTAATTGAAAACGGCGCTCTAACGCTGCATCTCGTTCAAAGTATTTCTTGTACTCAGACCAAGTGGTCGCAGCTACAGTTCTGAGTTCACCACGCGCTAATGCGGGTTTGAGTAAATTAGCCGCATCGCTCATGCCAGCATCGCCACCAGCCCCTATTAATGTGTGGGCTTCGTCGATAAACATGATGGTGGGTGTGCTTGATGTTTTAACCTCATCAATCACTTGTTTTAGGCGACGCTCAAATTCCCCTTTAACACCAGCGCCAGCTTGCAATAAGCCCATGTCTAGCGTTAGTAAGCGCACTTGCTTTAACTCTTGCGGTACTTGGCCATCGACAATTCGTTGTGCCATGCCTTCAACCACAGCTGTTTTACCAACGCCCGGCTCGCCAACCATTATCGGGTTGTTTTTTCGGCGGCGACATAACACGTCGATCATCATACGTATTTCGTCGTTTCGGCCCAATACAGGGTCAATTTCACCGCGTTCTGCTTTAGCCGTTAAATCGTCACAAAAATCGGCAAGTGCATCACCCGTTTCTACTTTTGCTGCCTCGTTTGACGAATTTGAATGCGACTTTGGTGCAGTTTTTTGCACCGTAAATCGCTCGCACGAGCCTTCACAAATTTTGTTGTGATTCTCCCGTAAAAAACGGGTGTCTAACTTTTCCAAGAGCTCCGGCAGTGCGAGTACTGGGCTAAACGGTGCGATTTCAGCCAAGGCATCAACTAAAGTCACGCCAGAAATCCAATCACCACCGTAATTCATATTGCTAGAGAGCCAAGATTTTTCTAGCCACTCGTATAGACGACGTGAAAACACAGGTTTGCTTTTACTACCTGCTGGTTGCGTATTTAGGTGAGCTAACAACGCCTGCCAGACTTGATCCTGATCGATATTAAAAAAGTGAAAAACTCGCTCTAAATCGCCATTAGCGCCCTCTTCCATTAGCTTAATGAGTAGATGCTCAGGAAGCACTTCGTAATGACTGCGACTTGCAGCAAACCCCGCAGCGGCTTCAAGTGCGCTTGCGGTGTGTCCATTTAATTTATCAATAAGCTGCTTAATACCTTTTACATCCATTTTATTTTCCCTGTATTAATTTTTTGCAATTCGCTGTTAAGCACTGCGCGCTAACGACAAGCGATTTTTGTATTGGCTATCTTTAAATTCTTGTCGGGTGACCTTTGGGGTGACATTCCCTATGTGACTATCGATCCCCAGCACGATATTGGCCTCGCCGATAGTTTGAATCTTTTTTTCACTATGACGTACCGACACTCGGCACTGCCAAGGAAGATCAACAGGAAGCTGTTTTTTTAGCAGCTGACAAAGTTTATCCCCCTGGGTTTGGCCCGGAAAAAACGCGGTTCCCTCATTTGCGGCCAACTCTCCTAAATCAATAATGACTTTGCCACCAGCAACAAGGACCTGATCACCCAAAATCAGAGACTCGCCCAGTACACTGTTATTGGCAGAGCCAAGCGCGGATACTTGACCAATTGATTGCCAATGAGCGCTAGCGTCGTCAACTGTAATTTGTGATAGCGCAAACTCATCGTTTAATAACTTTGCCAGACCGCTAGCACTGGTGGTTTTTAATCCTGCAACGCCCGTATTTACCTCTCGCTCGTTATTGATATCTGAGCTAGATAAAATCGCATCGAGCAAGCCGTCATACTGTTCAGCGCCGACACCTTGGATATTAAGCTGAGATTTTTTCCACGCTTGATACAGCAAACAGTAATACTGGTGATTAAAAATATCTAAAAACGCACGGGTTCGCGCACCATTCACATCATCTTGTGCTGCCTGCTCAAGCACATAATGTGGCATTGCGGCATCTGCACCATATAAACCTGAATAACTCACTTCTAGGTGAATGGTGCCACGATGGCTCGCCACTATATTGGCTTTTTTGACTTCTGACGCAGGAAAACCAAGCTCTTTGTTTGGCGTAATAAAAACGCGACTGCTCAGCCCTGAAGCGAGTTCCCCTGCTTCGGCCCACTCGGTTTCCAAGACATTAATGGCCCGAAACAAGCCGAACTGCCAAGGTTTCTCATGCAATGCCAATAGTTTTTCTGATAATTTGCTCCAGCTAGGCTGTTCCATATAGGTTGCTATTTTCATCTACTGCGTTTTCCTATATGTGTGCGCTTTGTCCGGGCGTAATTGTCCAGACAAATTCCTGATAACTGGGGGTACACTCGATACGAGTTTGAATACTCTGATTAATCGGGGCATACATGATAAAAAACTGATGCAACATGGTCGCAAAGTGATATACATCTGCCTGACAAGAAAATTTAGTTTCATCGAGTGTGATGCAAAGCTCAGATCCTTGAATAAAAATACCGCGTTTAACTTGATTAAATTTTTTACTTTGCACCGCTGTAATTGACTCAATGCGGCGTTTGTTTTCACCTCGCCCAGACCAATCAAATAAAGCGAGTAGCTGCTTCAATTCAGTGACACTGGCCAAAGAAGAAAACTTGAGGTTGAGCAGACTAATGAGCTGCCAATGCTGGGCCGATTCATGGCTTGTTTTGTAATTGGATGGACGAGCGACGTTTCTAACTTGCAATAATTGCGGCATATCTTTACCGCCCACAGAAAGCTGCCCTTCCCTTATGGTTTGCTTTGGCCAACGGCCGTTATAACACGTTAATTTAGCTGACACTGTGTCGTCAATGCCACTATGTTGAACGGGCAAGTTGATGTAATGGCTAGGAACTGCCGCGCCAATATCTCGCAAATTCAGCGTATATAAACGTTGCTCATCACCAAATACACTCTGATAACGGGGCGTATAGTCACTCTCTTCAGCTGTTAGCTTGTCGCGCCCTTGTACTTTGTCAACTGAATAAGTATGAACATAGTGGCGTTTGCTTTGATCAGGAATTACGGGGTAATCCGTTCGATTAAGCTCTAATCGAATAGGCTCAGCGTCTTGGCTAAATAAGTTAATACCGACAACGCAATTGAGCTTAATGTTTGCGGCTCCGAGTTTATGGCCAGGTGGCAGTTTTACAGATGATTTAACATGTAAAACAAAGTCGTCAAATCGCTCTGGTAAGTTAAATTGATCACCGAGGAATATATCCAAAAAGTTGAAACGCTCTCGACCATTAAAGTAATCGTGCAGTAACGCATACCCCGGATGACTTGTTGAGGCGTTTGGTAATAATGCACTGCGCTGATCGATAAATGCTGGTTGGACACTAGCATGAGACAGTTGTTTGTTAAAGCTTGCGTTAGTGTGGCCAAAGTCAACCGTTAATGGTTCATTTGTACTCATCAGTAATTGATACAAACTGCTGACCAGTGGTGTGTCACCATCAAGGTAAACTCTTAATTTCTCCAGGTCATAATTTTCTTTTTCACCTTGGCATATCCACTTGAACTTAATAAAAAGCTCGGAACCTTCAAAGGTATCATGACACTCGACATTAACGATTTCGAGCGGAAGCATCTTAACATCATGACAAGTTGTGAATTTGCATTTTACATTCTCTACCGCTTGCGCTGTGGTGATCTCCAGCCCTTTTTCTACCACTAAAGATTCTTGCATTGAAAACTTGGGGGTGAATTGAAACACTGTAGTCGATGGGTAAAAGTTTAACAGCGCGGGGCAAAGCTGCCTTAGCACCTGTTCAGAGACTTCTGGCAGTGATTCATCTAATCGTTTGTGGATGTTTGCATTTAAGTAGGCAACGCCTTCAAGCAAGCGTTCTACATGAGGGTCGCGCTCTTTAATTGAATCGATATTGAGCAAGCCAGCATGCTCCGGATAATTCTCCGCGAACTGCTTCCCTGCTTGTGTTAATAACCGCATTTGAGCATCAAAGTACTGCTGCATGCTCACTCCTTTTGCATATGTTTATATCTTGCCAAGCTGTATTTTTAGTCAGTAGCCAAATCGTCATTGCGCATTCGCCCTTTTTTGCACATTGGCTTGGCCACCTGACGCAAATTTAGTGCTCAATTTTATCGCCGAGCCACTGACTAAAAATGCCTGTATATCTAACTTAATCACGCAATCATGCTCGTGAATATCGTTTGCTATCACGTTTACCATACGCACTCTTGGCTCATACTTTTCGATAAGTTTTTTCACTTCCAATGCCAGCGTTTGTTGCGAATAAGGCAAACCTTCGTATATATCTTCGACATCAGGCAAGCCGTAATCTGGCATGTGTGATAACACCCCTCGACGAGCGTTCAGCAATAAACTAATGTGCTTACATACACTCTCCACCTCTTCAACATACTCCGCATTTACGGCGGTATATTTAACGGGGGCGGCTAATTTATCGAATAAGGCCATGATGTTGAGCTCTCTAGCTCGCCGATACTAAAATTGCTGATTTCCAACGCGATTTTGTGGTAACCAAACACCCATAGCCTTTTAATTCGTGTTTACCAATGAATTTACTCAATGCATCTAATGACTTTTTAAGCCAGCCATTACTCGTTAAACTCTTACCGCTCGATAAACTAGCTAACAACTTTTTCACCAAAGCGTTGCAGTCAACATTAGCTGCGTTCATCTTCTCCACAACCTTGACCGTTTTTTGATTAAAGGCTGACTTTCTGGCTCTAATACTCTCATCTTCACCAATCAAAGCTGAGATTAACAGATAGAGTTCATTTTTTTCCTTTTCACTTAGCATCATTATTTTTCCCTAAATAAATCATCAACAAACCCAGACTCCAATCCCACAGCATTAACCAGTAAAATTTGGCTCGTTGTATTTTTAGCAATCACAAATCGCGTGATTTCTTGTTCATTTAATAGTGTGTATGTCGTGTATTTTCGCTGACTATTGACAATATACGCCCCACCGTTGAATCTTTGCTCCAACTCGCAGCGAGCGTTATTAAACTTGTTTTTCCACTTTTCACTAAGGTCATCGGTACTCCTAATTTTAAGCAAGTACTCAGGATAAGTTCTCAAGTCAAAGTTTTCGGGAAGTTTTTCCATAGCTCTCGTAATAACAGTTGCATCGAAATAACTTCCATCATCAAAAGCAACAATTAAAGAAGTTGCTCCCGAGGCTATCACTTTGGCACCAGAAAGTTTGCTCGCATCGATTTTCAATTTGAAATGTGCGCTCAAACTAAGTGTTGCGAATTCTCCAGCCTTGACATTTGACACGACAACAATCAAAACAAGAATAAGGCTTGATATAAACGAATGTAATTTCAATGTATTTCTTACCAACGTTAGCTAGTTTTGTTTTGAAATAGTGCCGATGTTAAATCGGCACTAACATTAGTGATTGCTATGAACTAGCGGCCTTCTGTCCAAGAATCAGCGAACTCGATGTTGCCATCTAAATAAGTCCATGTGATTTTCTTGTAACGTAAAGAAACAGTTTCAAGGTGCGGGTAACGCTCCTTGTCTAAGTCTTTTACGTTGTGCATAGTTGGTGCGATAGAAGTGATTTTTACGTCTTCCAGTTTTTGGCAGAAGTACTCTTTTTCTGTACCTGTATCGTCGATGCGGTACCATTTAAGTTCTAACTGCTTCAACGTTTGACCGTTAGCACAGGCTTTGTACAAGTATGGCGTTGCCGCATCAACCGCTTTCGTAATGACGAACGGCTCGTGCTTGCGCGTACCGGTTAACTCACCAGTGTCATTGTCAATTGGAATACGTAATTCATGATCAAAGTGCAAAACTTCAATTGAGCCTTCACGCTCAGCTACCGTTACCGAACCTTTGATATCGTTAGCTTGATCATCTTTTAGCCACATATAAGCAGGAATTGCCATTTAATTTCTCCTTTAATTAAAATAATTTTCCTAATTGGTGGCATACACCTCTACACAATTAAGTGATATCGTATAAAGGTGCCCCAAAAAGCCGTCCGCTTTATGCCGAGGGGTTACATGTCCCGAGCCAGCTGCAACTAGCTCGGGGCAATTTTCTACTCTAGTGAATATTACTTACAGGATCTGATTTCCTAATATCTGCAACGCATTGCAAAACTGGAAATATAAATAACATCAGTAAAGGCAATGCTATCAAACCTTGTGCAATCATATCAGTCACTGAATATCCGCCAGACGAAAATTCCCAATAGAACATTGCAATATTACTACTTACAATTCCTATTAAAGCTATGCGCCAAAACCAAACATGTTTTATCAGCTGAGACCTAAACGCTACAGCAAATGCTGCATATAAATTAACAATATCAACAACTAAGCCGACATATGAAAACCATGTAGGATGAACAGGCTTCAATGAGCTTGGCAATGTAAAGCTTTCGTATATACTCAGAGCATTGGCAAGCAATATTATTACAAACAGTACTTTCCAAAAAGCACGATCTCTCATGTTAGTACCAGAATCCATATGGAATATTTTTAGGGTCTCTTGGTAGTTTCTGCCATCCATCAGGCCTGTCAACATAGTACCTTCTAAAATTCCTTCCTTTTGCTCCATCAGGTGCTAGAGAAGCTAGAGCTTTAAGTGCATCTATCGCTCGCGGGCTATTCCTGCCCCCATTTTTCACTTCACCTTTGACTAGCAATACAATGCGAGAGTACATTTCGTTTGCCTCTTTTTCATTTTTGTAAAAGGTCGTGTAAATAATATTGGTCAAAGATGCTAGAGACATTCCTTTTTTAAAGTTATTTACCAGTTTTTTAGTCATAGTGCCTTCTCCTCTAGACAAATCTTCCTAATTGGTGGCATACACCTCTACACAATTAAGTGATATCGTATAAAGGTGCCCCAAAAGCCGTCCGCTTTATGCCGAGGGGTTACATGTCCCGAGCCAGCTGCAACTAGCTCGGGGCAATTTCTCACAAATTAACTAATCTACTGCAAGAGTTTTTTGCTCTAAATCTTCATTTTCCATCGTCAAGTTGTTCACTTTTCTCTCGCCAAACATAAGCCACGTATATCTTGGCAATATCGAAGTGGCGCCAGCAAATAAACACACAACACTACAAATGTAACTAATGAAACTCCTATCATTTCATCTTCTGCATATCCACCAGCGAGAAATTCGAAATAAACGCTGAATCCGCTAGCAAAAACATCTATCAAAACCACGGAGCACCAAAATTTAAAATTTACAATCCAGTACTTTTTGAATGCTGCGCCAAAGGCTGCAAAAACAATTAACGAGTTTGACAGCCACAAAACAATCGACAAAATGATTGGATTGCTTGGCTCATATTCTGGTACTTCACTCAATTGATAGCCCGCATATACATCATGTATATTCAGAATCATTAGAACCGTAAACAATGCCTTGTAAATAAACCTGTTTTTCATGTTAATCAGCGATTTTTCTTCGCTCAAAATCCTTTATCAATTTAAATAAAGGCAGCAAAAACAGAACTAATAACCAAAATGTACCTAGGCCATAGGCCATCATATCCGAACTAGAGTAACCACCTGCGGTAAACTCAAAATAAAGAACTAAAACTACGCTAACTGGTGACATTATCAATGTAAGCAACCATGCAGCTCGGTTTAAATAGAACTTGTTAGCAATTACACAATAGTTTGCAAACAAAACTAATTGATCGAAAACAAAAACTAAGATGGATACAAAGAACGGATGGCTTGGCTGTAATATTACGGACTCAATTGACATCCTATGTAAATCCATAAGAGTAGCGCTAAGCTGTAGGACAAATAATATTTTCCATAGCCAGTGCGTACTCTCTAAATTAACAAGTCGTTCCATATTAATACCAGCGTCCGTATGGAATATCATTTGGATCTTTAGGTAACTTTTTCCAACCTTCAGGATCATTAATATAGTATCTAGTAAAATTTCGTTTTTTAGCTCCAGTAGGTGCATAAGAAGCTAAGAGCTCCAAAATACCCTGTGCCTTTTCCGAGCTTACTCCATGAGCTCGAATAGTAGCCTTCATTGCTGGGTAAATCTTTTTATAAGCCTCGTTAGCATCTTTTTCATTTTTGTAAAGTGCCTTATAGAGGAAGTCAAAACCTGTGTAGTATTTACCAAACTTCCCTATTTTTGTTACTACTTTTTCCATAGCTATTCCCTAATGCTAACTTAGTTAAAAGTGGGTAGCTTTAAGCGCTGCCCACCAAATTCATTTATTTCTCACCTGGCATTTGCCCTACCAAGGCTAAACGTACATCGACCCCTTCTACTTGGAAGTGTGGAACGATAAAGGTATTCACGCGGTAGTACCCTGGGTTCCCCGGAATTTCAGATACCGTCACGTTTGCATCTTTGAGTGGATGGGTAGCAATCAAGTTTTCATCAGGGTTATTCATTTTAGTGACCAATGAACCTAACCAGTCGTTTAGTTGCTGCTCTAACTCATGGCGAGGCTTGCTTGAGCCGATATTTTCACGTTGCAGTACCTTCATGTAATGTGCGATACGAGATACCAGAAAAATGTACGGTAAGCGCGAGTTAATTCGAGCATTTGCGGTTGCTTCAGGCGTATCGAATTCTACTGGGCGTTGAGTACTGTTGGCAGAAAAGAAACACGCAAAATCTGAATTTTTGTAGTAGCTAAGCGGAATAAAGCCTTGGTTGGCAAACTCCAGCTCTTTAGTTTCGGAAACGAGTACTTCTGTCGGGATCTTTGTTTCTGTGCCATTACCCGCTTCGAATGTGTGTAGTGGCAGATTCTCGACTTTACCGCCTGATTGTGGGCCTCGAATATTGACCGCCCAGCCATTCTTGTGGAAGCTTTGAATAATATTGGCAGCAAAAGTAAATGAGGCATTCCCCCATAAGTATTTGTCATGACTTTCGCCCGTAACATCTTCTTGGTAATTGAAGTTTCTGACAGGATTGGCTTCACCATAAGGCAAGCGCTGTAAATAACGTGGGAAAGTCAGTCCGATATAGCGAGAGTCATCCGTATTTCTAAAGTTCTTCCAGCGCAGGAATTCTGCTCTGTCCATATACGAACCTAAGTCTTGAATTTTTGCGACATCTTCAAGTGAGTCCTTCAAGAAGAACTTAGCACCTGCGCTCGCTAAAAACGGGGCATGGGCTGCGGCAGAGACACGCGATATTTCTTGTAATAAGCTCACGTCTGCTGCGCTGCAATCAAATTCATAATTAGAAACAATGTTAGAAATTGGCTCACCACCCGGCGTGTCAAACTCAGCCGTATAAACGTGCTTATACAGTGCTGATTGTGTGGTATCAGGTGCTTCTTCAAAGTCATCGCGCAGCGTTTCTTTGTCTACGTCAAGCAGTTCGATTTTAATGTTTGAATTGCCCGGGGTACGATTAACTAGATATTGCAAAGATCGCCAAGCAGATTCTATTTTTTGAAATTCTTGGTGATGAAGGATTTCATCAAGTTGCTCGGAAATAATGCTGTCGATTTTAGACACATAGTTGTCGAGCAAGCTTTTGTCGATACGCGTTACACTGGTATCGCCTGCCATGTCTAAGAATACGTTTAATGCTGCGGTTAAGCGCTCGTCAGCATTGGTTTCAGCAAGGCTATTGGCATCGCGAAACGTATCCAATGCAACTTGCTCGTCCACAGGAGCAATATCGACAAGATCACACAGAGTTTCATAGGTTGATTTAGCGACAGTTTCTTCTACCTTTGCGGCTACATTTAGATTTTCTTGCATAGACATAGTCAATCCCCTCTATTCTGACGCTGTTTCTTCTGGTGCATCCAACAATGGTGCAATGTCATTTAATTTAGCTTTAAGCTCTTCCAATTCAGGCTTGTTTTGTAACACTCGCTCAAGCTCTTTGCGAAGCGATGAATTGTCTAGCAGGTTTGACTTTAAGTCCTTTAATAGGTTACGCATCGCCATCATTTTGTTAAGTTCAGGGATTTGTGCAGCCACTTGCTCTGGTTCAAATGATTTAAAAGAGTCGAAGGTTAGATCGATGCCAATGGCCCCTTCACCGCTAATCTTGTTATCCACCATAAATTTGGCTTCCGGTGCAGTGGTTTTTAATACCTGATCAATATTGTTTTTATTGATCGGAACTCGCTCGCGTTCAGCCAACTCTTCCTGATTTTTTCCGTTTGAATAATCCCCCATTACCAGCATTTTCAGCGGCAATTCTTTACTACTCGATGCACCATTCGTCTCAAGCTCTAAAGAAATATTTACGCGAGCTCTCGGAATTTCTTTTTGAAATGTATCTGACATTGTTTTCCCTTTTATATTCCGTTATTTCCAACGCGCAAATAGCGCGAACTAGTGTTCAAGCGTTAAAAACCGCTTGCTATTGCTTTAAATCCAACCCAAGGCTACTTCGGGCTGAGTTAAAATCATTTTATTTTTTAGCTGTTTTGAAAGCGTCCAATATTCGTCGCCCTCTTCTGTGCTCAAGGTCTCAAAGCAGGTAACTGCACTGCGCCATACCTGCATTGAAAATGACGGCTGCCACTGACCAATTTCACCTTGTTCAATTTTGCTAATAAGCGCACGCAGCATAGGCTCGGCAAATTCATATTTTTCTGCACTAAGACAAAGTTTTACCTTTAACAATTGTTGTTTAGCCTGGGCAAATTGATTATTAGCAGGTAACTCATTGGCGAGAGATAAGGCTTTATCTAACTTGCCTTGTGCAAGGAGCTCTTTCGCTTTTAACTCCAATGTATTGTATGTATTGTCATCATCGCCAGTGTTCTCACTTGCTGAGAACTGCTCTGCAATTTCACTTAGCAGCTCTTTAGTTTTTGCACTGCAAAACGGGCTACCATCTTCGTAGCTAAGTCCTGCCAATTTTGGAAATTCTTGGTTAAGTTGATGAACCAACATCGCTAAATTATTAACAACACGAGTTTGATTCATCCCTTTAAGCGCGCTTAAAGCCATCCCTTGCAGGTCAAAATTAAAATGCATTGCACCTTCCAAAAATAGGCTTTCGGCGGCAAACAAAGCGTCTTCGTAGTCTTCATTTACTAGCGCATTTTTGATTGGCGCAAAAGCGGTCTGTCTGGGCGCTGGTAACCTTGTTTTGCCATTTTCATTGGGTGGTATTTTGAGCGTTGACCAACGAACAGCACGAGCAAGGCTAATCATGCGATTGATGTTGTTAGTTTCTTTGTCAAATGCAAGCAATTTCCTCGCAAGTGCCAGGTACTCACTATCCGATTCAACACTAATCGGTTTTTCAACCACAACTGTTTGTTGCGCTAGCGGGGTATTTACTTTATTCGCTTGGTTAGCTTGATTGGCTAGAGTCGCTATTGGTTGTGAATCTGTCTGCGTCGACACTTGCTCATCAGCCAACTCGGCTATCAGCTCTTGAGTACTTTGAGTGGCGACAGGCTTGTCGACAATAGGATATTTTTTACTAAGCTTTTCAGCCCATTGCTTTAAATCTGACAGTGTGCCAGCATTTTCATCTAAGACTCTTGCGGTCGTGCTTCCATATTGGTTAAGTTCTTCGAGTAACGAAACAATTTGTGAGGGTTGCTCCAAACTGTTCATTTCTGCAAAAGCGATCATTCGCTGTTGCTGACTAAGTAACCAAGTATGAACAGCTGCCCTTGCCTTTGGGCGAAGAGGATGTAATTTTTCACTGAAATCGGCCGTTAATTGATTAACTAGCTTTAGGCCATAAGCTAGACCTTCAACACTATATTCTTGTGCAGCAGCACACATAACATAACTAGCAATTCTCAAATCTTTTGATTTTTCGGCAAGTAAATGTGTGCCAGTAATGAAAACCTTTTTACAGTCAATTTCCGCTATTGTTGAAAAAGCTGACTTTAAATATTTAAAGTCTTCTTCGTATTTCAGGTCTTCACCACACGCTTCTCCTGCTAGAGGCGAAACTAGATGTTCAAGCCAAACTGACCAATTGTCGTGGGTATAATGAGTCATAAACTATGCCTTACACCAACGACGAAGCGCATCATACATACTGACATTGTCCGCCTTTGCCAATGACAGGAACTCTTGTTGTAAAGGCTCGGAAGGACTAACGGTTGCAAAATCAATCACTGTTTGATGACCACATTTTGAAGACCAAATAGCGTCAAAAAATGAGGGGGGTACAGGTGTGGTAAAAACCGTCAGACTCGCCGGTTGACCACAGCTACCTGTTTGATAAAACACCCAAGGTCGCCAGTTGTGATCAGCAACGATGACAGTAACTAGATGCAGCCAGAATGCAGCGATTAACTCAAACCCCTCGCTGAGTTTTGGCATTGGAAATCGCAATCCAACTTGTGTTCGCAGGCAGCCACGATTCGCAATTGACTGCATCAACAAAGCAGACTCTTGGATCAACGTCGCTTTGGTTTGCTCATCGTCTATCCCTGTTGCTTGCCAAAGATCACTCATCGGCACATTGCGAAACTTCTCTAGCAGCTGATTGATACTTGTAGATGATTTAAATACATGGGCCATTTGTGTCAGTTTTTGAGCTTCTTGCTGCATCTCGAGTTCACTTTGCGCCATAAAAATAGCATTAGCTCTTTCACTCAAGTGTATAAAGTCGTTACTTTCATTTAAAAACAAAGCAGACGGATGCACTCGGTATAGCTCCTGACCAATATTAACAAAACTCGCAAATGGATAGTGTCGACCACTACTATCCAGGCTTGGCGTAATCATCCCTAGCAAGCTGGTTTCTGAATCATTACCTGCCATAAAAAACAAGTTTGTAAGACCAAAGTTACTATTATCGGTGCCGGTTGTTGCAGACTGACGCGATGCATAAGAGAACCCCTCTTTGACCCAATGGTCGAGGGCAATTGATTCTCTACTATTCACCTGATATTTAATGAAATCTGGGCGAAGCTCTGTTTTCCCGAGATAACCAAACTCATCTTGCCTCGCAATATCTGGTTTTCGCTCTTTGCTCTTTTTAAATAAACTAAACATGTAACCTCCTTAGTTTAACTTCGCCAAATCCGCAGTTATCTGCGCTTTACTAAACAACGAGTTTGGTAAACTAAAAGACGTCATTGTGCTTTTGCTGAAAATACCGTTACTTCTGCCAGATTTGAGCATAAACTTAGCGGTCAACTTTTGTTCAGTCGATTTATTCTGCTCATTAAACGCCCAGTTAACCGCGTATTCTGTTCCCTTAATCCATTTTATTTGCGCCTCATTTAGCACACGCAATAGCGCCCAAGGCCCAGATTTTTCGACACTGACTCTGCGCCCGGTTCTATCAACAGCATAAACCCTTGCGACTTCTGTCGTTCCTTTGCCTGGCCAGCTAAATTTACGCCACTCCTCTGGCTCATTGCGGTAACGATATGATTGCTCGCTAAAGCCTAAATAGGTTTCTCTAACACCGCGCTGTGGGACGGGGAGCGCTTGGAATTGAAAGCCTGATGTTTCACTGTCTTTGGAGAATAGCGACCTTGTCACTCTATTCGCTCTTTTTAGACCCGTTAACAATTGCTTGTCAAAGCCAACTCCCATGCCATTCCAGGTGCGCTCTTCCCAATTACCCTTACGTTTTTTCAAAAATGGGGTCAGCTCATCGTCAACAAACTTCCACAGCACACCAGAGCGGCTATTCAATAACTCAGCAACATCCGCTACTGCAGCATCTGGGCCTTTAGTGTAAAAAGGAAACTTACCTTTAATACCTGTTTCGTAAAGAGAATAAACCAGCTCTTGCCACTCTTCGTCTAACTGACGGCGTGAAACAACTGCTATCGAATCAAAACTTGAGCGAAGTGCACTTTTAAACAGGTTTTCAATCGCTTTTTTGGTTACAGGCTCCAGCGCTCTAAGCTGGCTTTCAACAACAATCCATGAGGCTTGAAGACCACTATCGACATCTTCGCCACTGAGTAATTGTTGAGCAAACTCCATTGCTTGCGCTTCAGGTTCATTGCTACCAATGAGGCCTTTAATATCACTGTGCACTGTGCTTAACGTACGAATATATTGCTGTAAAAAGTCAGATGCTTTGCCTGGTTCACTGCTTTGTGTATAACGGCGCAGATCCGAAAATCTATTCCCTAACTCAGGTACTTTAGTCACCACAACCGTCGGCATTTCTACATTAATTTTTTCAGCGAGTTTTTCAGCGTCACTGGTCACTTTTTGCTGCTTGGCAACAGGCTTGTCCGTTAGGTTGATGTTTTTATTAACATTGGTCATTAGTTGCGTTAGTGGACCATCTAACGCACTTAGTTTTGCTAACGAAATACTCGCATCCGCTAAACCAGTAAATTGCTTCACTTGCGCGTCACCTAAAAGTGCAAACCAGTGTTCAGCATAATCTTTAAAATACAAAGCTCTTATGGCTTTTTCTAAGACTTGGGCTTTCGACTTATCAACCAGATTCTCGCCTGCTTCATTGGCTGTACCCATGACCCAATCACCAGAACTAACGATAGTCACGATGCGTTGCATTTCAGGATAAACGTAGTCTTCCCAGCCAGCTTTGGTATAGGCATACGGCACTCGGTAGTTGCTGTTTAATAACTTTCTATTTTTCGGCTCAAGTAAGTTACGAAGTGTCAGCGGCTTTTTCTTGGCAGCTTTACTAGCAATAATTTGCTGATATAGAGGTTCAGGTTCTGGCTGTGTATCCAGTTGTAATCTCGCGGTTGCAACTAGATCTTCATCACTTTCCCAAAATGCTAATTCACCTGGTTCATCAACACTTTTACCAAACAAACCAATATACATGGTGACAATGTTATCGAGCTTGCTATTGAAAGCCTCAAGCTCTTCACTTTCAAAATTCAATCCAAGCAGCGAACGCCAGTGTTTACCTATTTCCTGAGCGGCAAATTCCAGATCCATTTGCTCAGGATTTTCGGAAAACATTAGTTGTAGCTTGAGCAAACGGTAGTATTCTTGGCGCAACACATTTTTGCTGTCCATATCGGGGGCTAACGCCCATTTTTCGCTAAAGCTTGTAAGCTCTTGCTTAACATGGTTTTGAATCGGCATTGAAATCAAGGTTGTCATCTCTTGCTGTGTAATACTCGCAACAGAGTCAAGTGTTTCATCCCCCTCATAAATGCCTAAAATAAATCGCCATGGAAGTTTTTGCTCATAAGATTGCAACAAGGTGTAATGCTCAAAAACGTCCATAAATGCTGCGACATGCTCTGCGGGTTCAACACCAGATACCGCTTTATCAACTAATACTTCGATTTTCTGCTCGCCCGCTGACACCAGCAAGCTATTCATGGTGTATGAAGTTGTCAGTAAGGCAACGGTTGCTGCAACGCTGGCAAGTGTTGCTGAAACTGATACGGCTTTTAACCAACGTTGAATTTTTCGTTCTCGACGATTACCTCTCGTCAAATCTTGTAATTTAAAAACTACGTCATTAAAAAAGCGGTTAATAAAGTAACTTTTGGTAATGGTTTCTTGTGTTTGTTCGATGGCAACCGAACAAAACTGCTCACGGACACCAGACAAAATTCGCTCAACTGGCGTGCCCTCTTGCGTACCTGAGGTGAAATAAACCCCAGCAAACCAAGGTACTTCTTGATAGGGGTTGTCTTTGAATAGTAAGTTCACAAACTCTGTGAGCTTAATAGAAGCGGACTTGAACTGATTTGGAAAATCGAAAATTAAAGCTTTGCGATGCACGTTACGCTCTCTCGCAAGCTTGCTCAAACGCTGTTCGCACAAACGCTGATAGAGCTCTTCCATGCGAAGTTCAAATAGCTCAGCAGGATCTTGGCTCTGATCTTCACTTTCATCGAGCAAATAGGCACCCCAGACTTGCTCGCGCTCTTTTTCAGATAAGTCAGCGAAGAAAGGCTCAAAACCACTGATAAGATCGGTTTTTGTGAAGCTGATATGAACAGGGAAAACAACACCAAGCTCAGTAATAAGCTCTTGAATGCGCTCTCTAACCAAATTTACATGATGACGCACCCCTTCACTGTCACTAGTTAAAATATCTGAGACACTAATGGCGACAATGACACCATTAACAGGCAGTTTGGGACGATGTTTTTTCAGTAGTCCTAAAAACGACAACCACTCTTTGTTGTCTGCAGATTCGGTGGTATACCTGCCTGCAGTGTCGATAAGCACGGCTTGATCTGAGAACCACCAATCACAATTTCGCGTGCCACCAAAGCCCTGAATATGAAGTTCATTGGCGTTGGCATAAGGAAAATGAAGACCTGAATTAGCAAACAGCGTACTTTTACCTGTGGCAGATGGGCCAATAATCATATACCACGGCAGCGCATAAAGGGCGGCATTACCGCGATGACCCGCCCCTAAATGTGAGGCTTTAAGTGACTTTAATACATCGGTCATTTTCCCTTGAATTTCATCAATCTCTGCCTGCGAACCTGCATTATGTGTGGCTAGTTCTTCGACCAATTTATCGCCTGAGCGCTTAGTCCAAAACCAACGGGCAATTAAATAAATAACAAAGGCAGCAAAAACTGCCAACATGGCAATAAGCTTTTTATCTGTGGTATCTAAACCAGCCAAATGGCCAGCAAACCAAACAATAGTAAGTACCGCAATTAAGCCTACTACTTGGCCTGAAGCTCTTGATGAGGCTAGGCCAAGTAAAAAGTGGATAAGACCACTGGTGTTCGCGCGACCTGACATGCTATTCACCCTCTCCACTATGCTCTGCTTTACTGAATTGCTTCAATACTTCTAGTTTTTTCTCGATCACTTGGTTACTGGCTTTTGCTTCTTTGCTAATCACGTAGTGAAAGCCCATAAACAGAAACATAATCAAACTCATGCCAATGCTAAAAATCACCCAATATGGCAAGTTACGGCCAACCTTCATCACAAACCCTTCGGTGGGTTTACCATTGTCAGAAAGTGTGGTGTTAGCGATACCACTGATATCTTCTAGTTGTGCTCGAATATCGACGATTAAGGCTTTAAGCTGCTCCAATCCTTTCACTTTGTAGGCACCTTCGAAACCCATCTGCAAACAGATGTAGTAAACTTCTAGTACTTTTAGCTTGTCCTCATTGCCCATTCGAAGCTTTTCCATACGTTCGAAAAATTCTTCACCAGCTCGATTATTACCGTAAAACTCTAGTTGTAAGGGCCGACTCATCCAATCTAAGCGAAAGTCTGCGCCAGAGCTCATGACCAATTCATCGCAAGTAGCGGTCAGTGCAAATTTAGCTTCTTGCATTTGAGACGTGGTGATTTGGTTTTCGTAGCACTTCTTTTCAAACTGATCGAAACAGCCAATGATTTGCTCTCTGAAATCACCAGATATTTGATCGCTTTGTTGATGCAATTTTAGAGGCATTAGTGCGTGTATTACGGGCGCAATACAGCTCAGTAAATCCTGCTTTGTGTCTATGGCTTCCATGCTCTCTCTATTTGTTATTTATGTAATTAGATTTAGGCTATTGTTTGTCAACAGTGACGATTTCAATATTCGCGCCTTGCAGATGGTAGGGAACAAATATCGCTAGGCTTTGCTCCTCTATTATCTGCTGCCAAATGTCACCATGCGGTTCAATTCTGAAATATTCGTAACCACCTTTAACGGCGAGTTTATTGGGAGGCCGTTGACAGTGTGTAACTGACACACCATTAAGCGCTGAAGACACGATGATTTCAATGTGCTCTATTGACCCCACCTTTACTTGCTCGCCAAATGTGTCAAGCCATTTACTGTCAGACGACTCATAGTAAACCGCCAAATAAAAATCGTTACTTGCGATTTGCGCAGAATCTATCGTTGGTAAGTGATAGAGCGCGTCTGATACCTTAGTTAGCTTCAATCCCGACATTTTTTTAGGCACAACACCATCAAGCATCTGCGAGATTAGCATCTCAAATTGACTAAACACCTCCGTCAGATTCTTGTGTTGATATGGCGGTAATGTATCGATTAATTGGCTATGCTCGAAAATTGAAATTCGACTCAACAGCTCAGTTAATTCGCAATACAGGCGCTCGGGGTGTATATGCCCGATATGCTTTAAGTGTGACAAGATTTTCGCGCTCGGTAGCAAACCACTTAACAACAAAAAACTGTTCATTTCGTTGGGGCCAAAATCAGTCACTGAGCCTAAACCTTGTCGACGATTAAGCAGTACATTAGCTTTGGCACTCACCAAATTGTTGGTTCGAGTTAGCAAATCATTCAAAAAGTTTGACGCATTGATATCTAATAGTGGCGGTACAAATTTCTCGTCCAACGAGAACAATCCATCTGCGCCTCTAACAACCTTGAGTAAAGGCAAGATATCAAAATAGGTTTTGGCATCAGTATCAGTTAACAAAGTTAAGCTCGGCTCAGCAACCATGACTTCCCTAATTCGAGAGGCATCATGTAAGTCTGTTACATCAATATATTCTGCCTGATATGTTGCAAGCTGGCTGGCATTGTCATAGCCACTTATGCCACTGGCTGAACCGCTCGAAGCAATGCCGACATAAATAATTAAGCTTTCTTGGTCTTGCGGCAGCGGTAACACTAATTCACTCTTCGTTGTGCGACTAAATTCAACATATCGCCCCGACTCCAAAACGAAATCTAACTTTAAAACGTTGACTTCCCCGCGAGCTAACGCGGTTTGATCGATCGTAATATGCTTAAAACCATAGGCTAACGACGATTGTGTAAATTGCCGCTTAGCATGCATATATTCTTGATAGTCATCAAACACTTGAAAATGCTGTTGACCAAGCAACACACCTTCTGCCCAAACCGGCTTTCGTCCAACTACAGCTGCCATATCTAGTTAGTTTCTTTTCTGTTAGGTAGAGTAACCGCGTTACTGGTCAACATTACATCAAGCGACGTAGATAGTTGCACCGTACCGGAGTCTAACTCATGGTGGACGCGCCAGTTTTCATCAGAGCGATCTCTAAACAACGCGAAAACAGCAACATACTTGGCTTCCTCAGCTTGCTCAAAAGCAATATTGAGTCTATCTGAGGGATTAACCGTGCGCTCTTCCACGGTAATGAGTGAATTGGCCAAAACCGATTTATCCGATTTCCACAACTCTTCAAACGTAGCTGAATTGAAACTTTGAATATCAGACAGTTGATAAATGCGCAGTACGACAGGCAATGCTTCATCAAACTGATTCAAATTCAAATTATCAGTCGCTACAACATCGAGTTTCACCTGGGTTGATGTACAAGCTATCAATACCGAGCTTAATACAAACGTACTTAGTAACTTAGCTATATTCATTATCGTTATACCTGCTTATTGTGGGGTTTTCGGGGTAATTTTTGCTCTAGCACCGGGCAAATGATTTGTTCAAATCGGCTTTTAGGACACGATTTCCAGTCTTGATTTTTACCTAATGCCCTTGCGACGATTGTTTGTTGCTTTTGCCTTTGATCTTGTTGATTGAATGTTTCAAGTACAAAAGAATCCATTGCCAGAATGATGTTTGAATTCACGGTGAACAAATTATCATTTAATTCACTCACTGCTGGCACCGTAAAGTTGTCTAGCGAGTAGCAAACAGATAATTCTGTATTAATTAATACGATGAAAAGCTCTAGCGCTTTGGGTTCAAAAACTCGGTGATAAGCTAAGCCAACTTGGTCAAGCAAGGAGGCAATTAAGCGACTTTGTTGCCAAACCGATGCTAATAAACTGTGCTTATAACTTTTGTCGATTATTTTTGTCGCATGATTGAGTGATGCGCTAACCGAAGATGAGATAGTTTGACTATCTTTATTGGGTGTTGACACACAAGAGCGTTCAACAGCGTTTATTTTTGGAGGTGCAAGATCCATCTGCTCGTGTCCTTTCAACTGCTTTTCTCAATTGCTGACTGATTTTTCAGCGCGGTACCCTTTGATATCAGTGCTAGTTATCAGCTTTGAGAAGTAGTGACGTATTCCATTTGTTACAATTTAGATGATAGAGATTTTTATTTTCCTGTCAAAACAAAATTCTATTGCATAATTATACTCACCCTAAAAAGCCACCCTATCCACATGTTTTTATTGATGTTTAAATCATTTATAAAATATTTATCACCATTTTCCAACCAATATTGCATGAAAAACCAGTTGCATGCTGAGAAATATTAGATAACAATTTATTTACATTATGGAATAAAACTTCGTTAAGGATAACGATGTGGCATCTACTCGCCCTAAAACTGATCTGAGTGCTATATCTGCACAATTAATCATTAAATGTAATCATGCCACTTATAATGCTATCTCCTTAATCGGTAGTGATAAACTGAGTGAAGATAGCTGCTACACGATAACAGTGGATACGATTGATATTGAGCCGCTCAACGACGGTTTAGGTCAATCTGTGACAATGGAATTCATCGCAGACGACGGCTTTGCACACTCTGTTTGTCATACCTTACTTGCCATTGAAGATAAAGGCTTAATTAGTGCCAGTCCCGAAAAAGCGGCAGAGCAAATAACACTGGTTGCTAACGCCAAACGCCGCTATGAACTGACCATTGGCAGTCGCTTATCCTTGCTGGATAACACCCAGCACTCACGGGTTTTTGTTGATACCTCACTAGAAGAAATCCTGACGCATATTTTGGCAGGGGCTGGCTATCATCACGGACAAATACAATTCTCACTGGCCACCCCATTGCCGCAAATTGGCCAGTGCGTGCAAGCGATGGAAAACAATCGTGCCTTTTTTAATCGCTTGCTCAGTCAATACGGCCTGTTTTACTTTTTCGATACCCGAGATAACCAATCCAGTATCGTGATTACCGATACTAACCAAACCAGCCCATACCTTGGCCGTGGTTTGGTTCAGGTGCATGCGGGTGAAGGCTTTAATCGTCAAATAACGGATATTTATGCGCCTGCTGGGGAATCAGCGTTTGTCGGCTTTAGTGGCTGTCAGGTTGACCATCAAATGGCCACTGGGCTTGCCAGTATAATGAGCCATGATATGGTAACGGATGCTAGCGACAACCAAGCCGAACACCTTGCCGAGAACAATTTTGCACAGCCTGTAGCGAGCAATCACGGGCTAGCCAGCCACTTTGCCCAGCAGCAAAGCTTGGCGCTGAATAGCCTCAATCAGGTCATAACACTGGTGGGTAATGTGCCCGATATGTTTGCGGGTTGCTCGTTTTCACTGAGTGACAACAGTGGCTTAAATACAAGCGGTGATTATCTCTGTATTAGTGTTGAACATCATTGCCAGCAGCCCAGTGATGAAAGTACCCAAGATGGGCTTAGCCAATATGTTTGTGTGGTGAAAGCTATTCCCCGAGCAACACCCTTTAAGCTGCCATTAGCTGAGCCTGCACCGCTCCCCATGGTGTTTTCTGCTAAGGTAGAAGCCTTAGGTGGCGTGCCTACCCTGACCGAGCAAGGCGATTACTACACTAAGTTTGATGTTGATAAAACCGCGCAAGCCCCTCTTGGTAGCACACAGCCGCTACGTAAGCTGGTCAATTATGCTTGTGCCAATCAGCCACACGCCACTGGCTGGCATTTTCCGCTCACTCAAGATGCGCAAGTGTTACTGGGTTGTTTTAACAACGACCCCACCCAAGCGTACTTGATGGGTTTTGCCAGCAATGATGAACAGCCAAGCATCGTCAACAGTTTCAATCACACCCACAACAGAATGCTCAGCCGCGCAGGTCATGAGCTACGGTTTGATGATGACGGCAATGTCCCGACCGTGATACTGCAAACCTTAGGCGGTGAGCACTACCTAGAGCTCAACGCCAAGGCAGGCAATAATTACATTGAGTGGGCATCACGTCTGGGCAGTTTAAGCTTAGTGGCAGGTGACGATATTTTATTTACCTCAGATGAGCAAAGCATCAACCTTAATGCCAAGGCCAATCAGCAATTTGATATTAAAGGCGTGGCCAACCTCACCGCCGAGAAACAAAACGTGGCGATGCAAAGCGCCCTCGCCCATCAGCAAACCGCAAACAATATCACCTTTGAGGCTGAGCAAGACGCGACACTACTGACGGGGCGCAGTGTTAACGTGCGGGCCGATAGCGAGATTGCGTTACAAACCGAGCAAGGCAGCCTCACCGTTAACGTGCCCGAAGGCTCCACTATTATCAATGCTGAGGGGGATATTCGCATTGAAGGCACGGGCAGTGGTGATATTACCCTGTTTAACCAAGGCGGCATGATTAAACTCGATAGCGGCGGCAATGTCGAACTTATCGGCAGTGATGTACTGACCCTCAACGGCCAAATGATTACCTTTGATGGCGATGTCACCTACGAGATTACCTCACCTAAGACGGCCAGTGAGCCAAGTGCGAATTCAGCGCCGAGTATTGCCCCGATTGCCGATTTACCACTGGTCTCAGAAGCTGGTAAGCAAGTGGCGGTAGTACCACTTGAACTGAACTATTTCGACAGCAACAATGACCCCGTTGACGATATCGGCGTGGAAATACTCGACAGTTTAGGACAGCTGCATACCGGTACCTTACAAGCGGGTCTACTCACCCTGCCTGATTTACCAATTGGGCAATGTCAAATTTCCTACCTTGGCACCACAGATGTGGATGAGCAGCAACTTATTCAGCTAAGAGAAGACTTCAAACAACATCTCGCTGATATGATTGCTGAGGTAAAAGTACGCGCCGCGCGTGAAGATGCCCTGTTTGAACAAGAGAGTCTATTTACGCAATGGGCAATTGGGGTGGGTGCTCGACTTGATGGTTTGTACTATGCAGGTAAATCATTGATCACGGGTTTAGCCGACATGGTGGTCATGTCATTAGAGTTCCAATCTCAGATGTTAGCCGCTGTTTACAATATCCGGTTATCGATATTGAACGGTGATAAAGAAGCGGTTAAACAGCAGCTAGAAACACTTTTAGCGCACTCTAACAAGCAATTAGCCGACTTACAATTGGCCGCTGACATACTCCTCAACATCATGGACGATGAAGAGACTCGCACTGCCTTGTACCATTTCCCGTTCGATTATATTGATGCGCATTCTTTTGTGGATAAACAGCGTATCTATGGCATTCTAGCCTTTGAAGTATTGTTGGCGATACTGACCGGCGGAGTGGGCGTGGCCGCCTCCATTGCTTCAAAATCTAAATATGTGATTAAAGCGCACAAAACACTGACAGAAATTGCCGATATTCTTAAGCGTAAGCGCCTCAACCGACAGCAAACCCATGCACTAGCGCCAAGCAATACCAAGGCGGTTGAGAAGATTGAAGCGCCAGTGACGGAGCTTGAAAAACACGAAGAACTTGGCAGCAAAGAGAGATCAAATAAAAGTACTTACTCCTCAGGCAAATACAAAGCAGAGCCTTCCGCCCAATTAGAATTGGCACCTAAACAGCTTGCGATATTTGATGAAATGTATTCAAAGGCTCCTGCTGCAAAAAAAGAGATTGATTTTATAGCTCAAGAAATAGCAAATATTTACGCTAACGCTAGGGTAGCCAAGGCTCCATTGAAAAGTAGAGAAAGAGCGATACAAAAAATCGTAAGTGACTATGGTGGTGATCCTACTAGAATAAAAGACTTAGCGCGCAACACTATCATTGTGTCTGAAGACAATATTGAGAATGTCGTGGGCGAGTTGATCAAAAATAACTTTAAAGTTAAAAGAATCGATGGTTCTAGGGATCCTTTAGGTTACAGCGGGATAAACTCTACTTTAAAAACAAAGACATCTATTACTGGAGAAATTCAGGTTAATACGCCAACCATGATTTACGGTAAAGAATCTGAAAATATAGCTAGACTGCTATTAGGAAATGTACTTTATGATAACATTAAAGCTAAATCTAAAGTGCCTGGCGGCCAAGGACATTTGCTATATGAAGAATGGAGATCATTACCTGAATCAGATCCCAATAGAGAATTGATAGCGGCGAAGAGTAAAGCATATTACAGTAATTTAAGGAGTCTACTCGATGGCAATTAAAACAGGCGAGTATTTAAATAGCACAGATATATATATAGACTATGAATACGAAGATGTGATGTTCAGACGTATGAGTGCAGATGGATCTATACATAGAAAATTTTATGGTGAGACTGAGTGTAAGGAGTTGTTGAGTTTTGATAATAAACTGTTCAACGACGCATTACTGTATGGAGAGCTAATCACCGAAGAACAATATGCTAAAGGAAAAGCTGTTGAAAAGTCTTGATAAAGCTATAGCCATAGCAACTCAAGCACATGCTGAGCAAAAAGATAAATCAGGCATGCCTTATATACTTCATCCTTTAAGAGTTATGCTTAAGTTTAAGAACGAAGATGAGATGGCTATTGCGGTAATGCATGATGTAGTAGAGGATAGCGATGTAACTGTTGAAGAATTGAGAATTAAGGGTTTTTCAAACCTTGTGATAGATGCTATAGATTGCTTGACAAAAAGACCCGGTGAAAATTATGAACACTTCATACATCGAATAATGGGAAACGAACTGGCAACAAAGGTTAAAATTGAAGATATAAAAGATAACTTGAATATCACCCGCTTAAAAAGTCTCAATAACAAGGATGTCGCTAGAATAGAGAAATATCATCGAGCATTGAATTTACTGCTCGAGAAAAGCTAGCCAACAGTTGTTATAGTGCAGGCGCAGCCAACCTCACCGCCGAGAAGCAAAACGTGGCGATGCAAAGCGCCCTCGCCCATCAGCAAACCGCAAACAATATTACCTTTGAAGCTGAACAAGACACCACACTACTGACGGGGCGCAGTGTTAACGTGCGGGCCGATAGCGAGATTGCGTTACAAACCGAGCAAGGCAGCCTCACCGTTAACGTGCCCGAAGGCTCCACTATCATCAATGCTGAGGGGGATATTCGCATTGAAGGCACCGGCAGTGGTGATATCACCCTGTACAACCAAGGCGGCATGATTAAACTCGATAGCGGCGGCAATGTCGAACTTATCGGCAGTGATGTACTGACCCTCAACGGGCAAATGATTACCTTTGATGGCGATGTCACCTACGAAATTACCTCACCGAAGACGGCCAGCGAGCCGAGTGCGAATTCAGCACCTAGTATTGCTCGCATCGCTGATATTAATGACGATGCTACTACTGAGCAGGACATTGCCCCGCAAACCATTGATTTAGCGTACCACTACCAAGACGGTGAGCCTGTTAAGAATGCGCCTTACACACTTAAACTCGCCGATGGCACTGAAATTGAAGGGACGCTCGATGATAGCGGCCAAGCCACGCTCGACAACATGCCCACGGGGCAATTTAGTGTGCAATACGGTGAAGACACCCGCGAATACGCCCCTGTTGATAACACAAAGCCTAACCCGCTGTATGGCAAAATCACCCCAGCCAAGGCCGTGGCCATGGTCGAATCCGGTGAGACCTCCCTGCTTGATGAAGCCGGCGACCTTGCCGCCCAAGCGGGCGATTGGCTGTGGGGCACCCTGCAAGGAGATTTCAACGCAAACCCATCCACCTCACAAATTGTGGTCGGCTCGATTATTTCCATGATACCTGTGGTTGACCAAGTGATGGATTGCAGAGACGTTTGTGCCAATATCATGGTATTAACTGACGAGGAAGAAAGTAATGATAACAATGGTTGGATTGCATTAACGCTTACCGCAGTGGGTTTAGTACCAATCATAGGCTCCGCTGTCAAAGGTGTGTTTAAAGTTGTCCTAGCGAATGCGAGTAAATCGCTCGATGTTGCGCTAGCGGTGCTCAGAAAACTCGGTAAAGGTGACCCAGAGAAATTTATTCGCGACCTTGATTGGAATAAACTCACCAAAGACGCAACCAAAGCTGCCAAAGAAAAAGTCACCGTCATCAAAGATGCCCTAAAAGCGGTGACCGGCTCTTGGGCGGCAAGATTAGTGCTCGATAGTGCCACGCTAAAGTCTATTCAAGATAACATTGCCAAGCTCAATGCCTTTGAGCAGAAAATTGATCAAGGCATCGCCAATGCGATGCAAACCATTAAAGGCAAAGTGAATAAGGCGCTAGATAAAAGTGCAGAGCCTTTACCTCATCGTGGCAATACTGGTTACCCGCAAAAAGCAAAAACGGAAGAAGGCTATGCGCCAGGAGCTGCCCCTGTAGGATTTCATAATCAGCAGTGGGATAAGATCGATGTCAATGACTTTAAAACCCATCGACAGATTGACATGAATAATTTGTCTCAATCCGACTTGATTGTCATGGATACTCTGGATGAACAAGGCAGAAGTGATTTTGTAGAAGAGATTCTTAGCTCAGGAAAAGACTTTAGCATTACTCAAATCCAAAAAGGCGATGAACTTTATGGTTTTACTTCATCAGGCTTCCCCAAAGCAAAAGAATCAGCCTACTGGATGGACAAGAAAAGCTATATGGATGTCGAGGTAAGGTTTTACAAAAATGGTCAATGGGACAAAGAAGGTATCAAAAATTACTTGGCGCTGCCTTGCTATAACACAGCTGATACTTTTGAGAAAATTGAAGTGCTTGAAGAGCATACATTAGTTAAGTCCACAATTGGTGAAGCCTCAGAGCTTATTGGCTATACGCGTGGTGATTTCTCTACAGGGCTAACGTCAAAAACAATGTCAGGTGGTGGTATACAGGTCTCTCCGGATGCCTCGAAATTAGGTGAAGTGATTAGACTGCCGAAAGGAAAATTATGATCGAGCAATATCAAGATATTATAGATAACTGCAATCTATATTTAGACGCACTAGAAAAAATCTACATAGAATCTAATGATACCCCTCAAGGGCGAATGATTTCTCAGCTAAAATGGTTAAGGCAAGAAGCAGAAGGCGAAAGACTTCAGTTACCTGTCAAGGCTGAGTATATAGGGACGTTGAGGCATGTAGCTGTAGAGCATGGTGTATTAATGAACAACGCTACCCCCTTATGGAAAGTTTATCATAAGCGGTTGTTAAATCTCGCCAAAGGTCGCTTAATTGCTAAACCTCAATACAACCAGAAGATACTGCCATTAGTAACTTACTTACTTACTTACTTACCAGCAAACGAGGCTGTATTTAGACCAAAATTACTTGAGCTACAAGCACAAATGATTAATTTACACAATACATTGCCACTGAAAAGAGAATTATTTCAAGAGCTTGGAGTATTGTTTTACAAATCACCTGAATTAGCCCAAATTTCTAATGGAATTCAAACCATGGAAATGATTAGTGAATATTGTTTTGAGGGAGTACGAGATCTGGAAAACTCCCCATATACCATGTGTCAGAGACGGGCTGTTAATAAGCCGTCGATAGCAAAGTTTTAGTAGAGCTACCCATTTTTGCAAAATGTTATATGAAATACATAAAGACAAAGAAACTCACCAGTGACATAAGGTTAATAAGTGTCTACATTAATTGAAATGGAATTCGTTCTTGCTTTAAATGTTAAGTGAGCAATCGTTATAAAAAAGTTCACACATCTATGTTGTAGCTTTGACAAGGATTCACATCCAACAACTTTTCGTTGATTTGATGGCATCAGTACGGATGCTGGCGCTGTTATTTCGGCACCCTCTTCTTGATGATAGCGATGTCACCTACGAGATTACCTCACCTAAGACGGCCAGCGAGCCAAGTGCGAATTCAGCGCCGAGTATTGCCCCGATTGCCGATTTACCAATGGTCTCAGAAGCTGGTGAGCAAGTGGCAGTAGTACCACTTGAACTGAACTATTTCGACAGCAACAATGACCCCGTTGACGATATCGGCGTGGAAATACTCGACAGTTTAGGACAGCTGCATACCGGCACCTTACAAGGCGGTTTACTGACCATGCCTGATTTACCAATTGGACAATGTCAAATTTCCTACCTTGGCACCACTGATGTGGATGAGCAGCAGTTAATCGAAAAACGCAAAGTATTCAAACAATACCTGAGCGACATGCTGGCAGAAATCAAAGCACAAGCAGCACGCGAAGATGCCCTGTTTGAGCAGCAAGACTTAATTGACCAATGGCTGATTCAACTCGGTGCCACCATGACAGGCGTTTATGATGGTGGTAAATCCGTGGTGCAAGGGATTGCCGATATAGTGACCTTTACCGTGGATGTACAGCTACAAGTCTACTCCGCTTGTTATGACTTAATCGACAGTTTAATGCGCGGTGATATTCCAGCCATTAAACAGCAAATGGAAACCATTCTTGCGCATACCGAAAAAAGTCATCAAAGTTTAACCGAGGCCTTTGAGCTACTGGTCGTCATTGTCGAAGATGACGAAACCCGCACAGCGCTCGCCAATTTCCCAAACGACTACTTTAATGCCCATTCGTTTGTTGAAAAACACCGTATTGGTGGTATTTTCTTATTTGAGATATTACTCGCAGTACTTACCGCTGGCTATGGCGCTGCGGCCTCTGCTGCCTCAAAGTCTAAATACGTCGTTAAAGCACATAAAGCACTCACCGAAATTGCCGATATTATTAAGCGTAAGCGCCTCAATCGCCAGCAAACTCATGCACTAGCGCCAAGCAATACCAAAACGGTTGAGAAGATTGAACAACCTCCGAAAAAACTAGCACAGCCTAAGTTTAAGCGTTTACCTCCTCCTGTATCCATAGCAGAAGCGCTCAACCGTTTAACGCTGGCACGACAGAGCATCATTAAGCATGGCTATCGCGCTAAATATTCTGATGATGAGCTATTGGCGATGGCACAAGCCGGAAAAGTGGCGAATGAGCGTTTTCATGTCCGATTTATGGATGCTAATTACCTAGAATACAAAGGTAAGCCCGGAAATTTAGGTCAACCATTTGAAGGCGAATCCGGTTATGGTGCCAAATATTGGTCAACGACTTTTGATCAAATCGAAGATGCAGATTCTGATCCCAAAATAATTAGCGAAAAGCTTGGGCTGGATTACCAGCCAGACAAACAATTTGTAATGGTTGTTATTGATACCGAAAAAACGAAAAATATCGCCGATACCCACAGCATAATTCCCACTTATCAAAATCTAGGGAAATTTGCGAAAGAAGAGCTACCTAGCAATTTTTCCGTAGAAGAAGTCGATAAATTAATGACACCTGAATTTCAATCTCACTATGCACAACAGTATCAGGCCGCGCTTGATTCTGGATTAATGAAAGACGAATGGCATACAGCTGGCGCAGTTAAATACTTTAGCGAACATTCAGCTGATAAAACCGAGTTTGATCTAATGCAAAAACGTTTATTAATGCAGGATAAACTAGGTAACAATCAACATTTCTTAGGCAATGGGCTGACTAAAACATTACTGCCAAATGACGGTCAATTTGGAGCGGTGGAAACCTTTAATTTTGAGCGTAAGCTCGTTAATTTAGAAGAGTTTGGTGACGCGATAAAAATCTCCGACATACTCACTCCAATAGGTAAATAATTATGACAAACTCTTACTTCTCACCGTTAATTACAATAGAAAACCCCGATAAAACACCAGAAAATATTAAATTAGTTGCCCGTTTAAATGACTCTCTCAATTATGAAGATGAAACATATTCTTTTTTTACACAGGAAAATTACTTATCCATTGTTCATCACTGGATCGCAACTCCTAAAAATAAGCCTTCATTTCTCACGACAGATCAATTTGATGCTCCTCTCGAAATACTACCTTGGTTTGTCGACAAATTGGAGTTTTTCAGAAAACCATCAAGTCAAGGTGGTCTTCCACCACAAAAAATCGCAACAGATAAAGAGCTCGTTGGAGGTGAAAACATTATCCTTGGTCGACTGATGAATGCGGGAAATGCACGACAGGAAGGGGGCTATGATATTTGTAATTTAGATCGTGGAGATCACAACGAAATGAGTAGCTCATATGCCAGAATCAAATTTTCAGATAGCTTGTTGTTCGAAGGAGGGCTTCTGGACGTATGGAAAGAACTGGCCAGTAAGTACAAAAATGGAAGCCTTTAAAACACCAATAACAACCTGAAAAATTTAACTAGTTCTCGATAAACTATCGCTCTTTTACAACTTGAAACGGAATTTATGATTGCTCGCTTTAAACGTTAAGCGAGCAATCCTTACTAAAAGTTAACACTCTTGTGTTGTAGCTTTGAAAAGGATTCATACCAAACAATTTTTCGTCGATTTGATGGCATTAGTACGTAAAGTTCCAAAAACAAACAGACGCATACAAGAAAACAAAGGCTCACAATTTAAGATTAGATTGAGACTCATATAATTGAACTGGTATAGTTGACTCATTGCCTTTATATCACTCTCTTCTATGGATTTTTTTCTCTTTAAAAAAGTAATAGCAGCAGTTGTTATGCCGCTTAATATATCTCTTCTATTACTGATCTTCTCGGCGTTGTTTTTTAAACTAAAACCCAAGCTAAGCAGAATATCGCTGACCTCTGCGATATTCATTTTAGGTATATCATCCATTACCCCTGTTGCTTACAAAACAATAGCCCCTTTCGAGCAAACGTATGAAAGTTTTAGTCGCTCAATTAAATCGGTTAGTTATATCGTTGTACTTGGTTGTGGGCATGCCACTAACCATGCACTCCCTGCAACTTCACAGCTAAAAGCTTGTTCTTTAAGGCGACTAGTTGAAGGTATGAGAGTGCTAAAGCTACACCCAGAAGCAAAACTCATTGTGTCAGGCTATGGGCTTTATGATGAACAAACAAATGCCGAAACGGTGCAAAAAGCGGCGATTGCGTTAGGTGTTCCGAATAACAAGATTATCGTTGAACCATATCCCAAAGATACACGTGAAGAAGCCCAATTAATTGCGCCGCGTGTGCGAGGAAAAACAACGGTGTTGGTAACAGATGCTTATCACCTGCCTAGAGCAATGAAGTACTTTGAACTCGAAGGCGTTCATCCAATTCCTGCACCAGCTGGCTATTATGCAATTAACCCTGATCAAGACATAGTTTGGCCGCATTTAGTGCCTAGCGCTAAAAACCTGGAAACATCCAGCATTGTTTGGTACGAAACTATGGGTCGTATTTGGCAATGGCTTGCATACTAGCAAGCCATTGATCATCAACTATGCAGGCTACTCAGCTCAAGAATATTTAACAGCTAACCAGGAAAAATTTGCGCTCGCTAAGCCCGTCATCATTGAAAAGTTGAATACGTTTTATCGTCAAGAGCAACAGTTACATCAATTAAACTGGCAATTGGAAAACGGTTTTAAGACGTTAAATTACAATCAATTGATTGCTGATGAAATTAACAGAATAACTTACCAAGAATTTAGCGATGGGCTAAAAGTGTTAGCAGCTAATGTGAATAGAAATTACCTTGTTTGGTAATCATTCGAATATCACGAATTATTCAACTTCAATCACTATCTATACAAAAGCAACTTTTTAAATAAAAGCCATCTAAAAAACAGCCTAAAATCTGCTTAGGCTGTGTTATCGCTCAAATGTTGTGATCAACGAATGATCGCTTCGTGACAAAATTAACGGCTTAAATCGAGTGCTCACACCGGGTTATCAATATCAACAAAATCCACGTTAAGCCCTAAGTCGCGAGCAACAAATTCACCTAAAGCTTTGGCGCCGTAGCGTTCAGTGGCATGATGGCCAGCCGCAAAAAAATGAATATCCATTTCACGAGCAATATGGGTTGTCTGCTCAGACGCTTCGCCAGATATAAAGGCGTCGATGCCCTGCTCTGCTGCTAATTCTATGTAACCTTGCCCGCCGCCTGTACACCATGCCACAGTTTTTATCGGTTTGTTTGATGGAGGGGCGATATGTAAACTTTGGCGCTCTAATTTCTTGCTGATCATCTCATTAAAGCTTATGCCATCAATCGCAAACGGCAGCTCACCTTTAACGGGCACACTCACTGGGTTACCTGGCTCTAGGCCGCCAGTTGTTTTCATGCCCAATAGCTTGGCCAGTTGAGCATTATTGCCAAGCTCTGGGTGAACATCCAACGGCAAGTGATAAGCAAATAGGTTGATATTGTGATCAAGCAGTTTTTTTATGCGCTGATACTTCATACCAGTAATGGTTTGATTTTCCCCCTTCCAGAAATAACCATGGTGTACCAAAATAGTGTCCGCTTTTAGCGCAATTGCCTGATCAATTAAGGCTTGTGTTGCGGTAACGCCTGTCACAATATTTGTGACTTCATCAGCGCCTTGTATTTGAAGTCCATTTGGGCAAAAGTCTTTTATTTGTTCTGGTTTTAGCAACTGCTGTAAATATTGTGCAAACTCAGCTCTGAGCATATTTAATTCCAAATTTTTTATCGCGATTAATGGCAGCCACTTTACCTGATTTCGTTTGATTTTTCTCTGTTCAAGCGACCCATTTTTCCTAGTTTATAAATAGGTGCGTAGAGAAGTGTTCAGCAATAAACCACAAAACCCAGATCATTTAACAACCACATGCTGAGCACTTTTCGAGCTCTTTTGCAGCCATTAATTAATACCCATTCATTTTTGCTGCATATTAATTCACCAAACAATTCTAATGTTGAAATTTTTTATGATTTTTTTCGTACGAATTTGATCGTAAGGCATACAAAGTGGAGCCTATAAATTTCAAGGGCTGAGCGCTTTCTTAAAAAATTCCACAGACAGATTAATTTACAAATTGATTAAGTTATATACATATCCGCTATTTCTATATGCTGATTAATTTGATACAAAAATAACGTCATGCTTTACCTAGTATAACTTTGTGCTTCCTCCCTGTAACACTTGGTTGATAATGGTTTACTGATAGAATTTGACAAAAATAATTAAAAACAAAATAAAGCAAAAGGAAATATGGAAATGACAAAGTTCTTTTCAAAGAAAACGTCACTTGCGCTAAGCATTTCAGCTGCTCTACTTGCCTCTCAAAGTTTCACCGCAATCGCAGAAGAGGCAAATGATGAAATCGAACGCATTCAAATTACTGGTTCACACATTAAACGTACCAGTATGGAAGGCCCTTCACCTATCACCAGCTTGTCGTCTGACGATATCCAGAAAACTGGTGTAACTGATTTAATTAGCTTGTTTACTAAGCTACCTATTTCAGGCCAAGGTACTTTCTCAACCCAAGCGAACAGCTCTGACGACACGGCTAACGGTGGTTCATCGGTATCCTTGCGTGGCCTAGGTGCTGACTCAACCTTGATCTTAGTAAATGGTCGCCGTGTCTCGGTAAGCCCATTCGCTAAAGGTATTGATACTGCGTTCGTCGATATTAACAACATTCCACTGTCAGCCATCAAGCGCGTTGATATTCTAAAAGATGGTGCATCAGCAACTTATGGTTCAGACGCTGTTGCCGGTGTAATCAATGTCGTGTTACGCGATGATGTAGATGGCGTTGAACTATCCGGTAAAGTTGGTTCGACAGCCGATGGCGGTGGTGATGAGCAAAGCTACAGCTTGGTATTTGGTAATCAAACGGAAAAATCAAGCCATACCTTTATTTTAGAGTACTTTGATCGTGAAGAAGTCCTTTATGCGGATCGCGACTACTCGCGCTCGGCTAATCAAGCTGCGTTAACAGGCGACCCACTAGCAACTGACTTCCGCTCATCTTCAGGTATTCCAGGCACTATTGCACTAGCGTCAGATCCTTCGAACCGTTTAATTGATTTATTCGGTAATGACATTTGTCCTGTGGAAGACCAAGATACGGCTAATAACTTATGTCGCTATGATTACGCGCCGCATATGACCATGATCCCAGACGCTGAGCGCTTTAGCTGGAACTACATGGGTAAATACGAAATCAACGACAACGTTCGTGCTTTTGCCGAATTAAACGGTCAAAACTCGAAGTCGATTGTACGCGGTGCTGGTAGCCCAAGCTTTAATGAATTATTTATGTCGGGCGACAACCCGAATCATCCATTTGCGAACATGCCAGATCACCCGTTCTACCAGCAAGATTTAACCATGCGTCGTCGTACGGTTGATATTGGTAACCGTGAAAAGCGCGTTGACTCTGACTACTACCGTGCAATCCTTGGCTTACAGGGTGAAGTTAATGATTGGAGCTGGGAAGTCGCCTACAGCTACATTAAAAGTGAATCAACAGAGCGCGGTGTTGATGGTTTCCCTAACTCTCGCCGCGTACAAGAAGCCATTGATGGCGTAGCGCAAGACGATGGCACCACCTTGTATTGGAACCCATTTGAGCCTTCTTCGAATTCACAGGCAGCCCTAGATTACATTGAAACGACAACAGTGCGTGTCGGTAAATCGACGAACCGCTCTATCGACTTTAAAGTATCTGGTCCTGTATTAGAAATGCCACACGGCGATCTGTTACTTGCATTAGGTGCTGAGTACCGTGAAGAAAGCATTGCCGATAACCCAGACGATCAGTTTTTACGTGGTGATGTATTCGGTACTGAAGCAACGCAAGCAAATGGCTCTCGCGACAACACGGCGATTTTCGGTGAACTGGCGATCCCGGTATTAGATACTTTGGAAGTGCAATTAGCTGTGCGCTACGAAGACTACTCAGATTTTGGTACCACAACCGATCCTAAAGTCTCTTTCTTATGGGCACCAAGTGATGATTTAAGTGTACGTGGTTCATACGGTACAGCGTTCCGTGCACCGTCGTTACACCAATTGGGTTTAGGCCGTACAGATGAATCGCCTAACCTTGTCGACACCCAGCGTTGTGCGATTATTGGTGATCAAGACAGAGCCTGTGACCCGCAAGAATACACAGCAGTATTTGAAGGTAACCCAGACCTAGGCCCAGAAGAGTCAGAAAGCTACAACTTTGGTGTGATTTACAACATCACAGATGATTTAAGCTTCTCAATTGACTACTACAACTATGATATCGAAGACATTATTGACTCAGATACACAGTTTGTGATGGACAACTTTGGTTTAGATCCAAACATTGTTGAGCGCCGTCCGACGTCAATTCCGGGTGACCCAGGTGAAGTTATTCAAGTTAACGATAGCTTCCAAAACATCGGTGACTTAGAAACGTCAGGTTTAGACATTGATATTCGTTACAACCTAGAAACTGAATACGGTCAATTCCGTCTTGGTTACATCATGAACTATGTAACCAAGTTCGAAGACTTCCGTGGTACTGAAGAAGGCGGTTTTGAGCAACCAGAAATTCGCTGGACGACGTCAGTTGATTGGATTAAAGACGACTTTAGCGCAACGGTAGCCGTGAACTACATTGGCGAGTTCGAGCAAGAAGCGTCACTTAACATTGACCAAAAAGTTGACTCAATGACCACAGTAGATGCAACCATTAACTACTACGGCATTGAAGATATGGTACTAACGTTAGGTGCTACTAACTTGTTCAACGAAGAGCCACCGTTTGCCTACCACGACTTTATGGGCTTTGTGGTTAACGTACACAGTGGTCAAGGCCGCTTCGCGTACGCACAAGCAACCTATAAATTCTAAGATAAGCAATTTATCATATTATCAAGCCCGACGATTGTCGGGCTTTTTCTTGTCTATAAACAAGCTAACCCCAACACGGGATAAGACGGTAATAATTTAAGGAACTAAATACCTGCTCCAAGATCAGATCTTTCGACCAAAAAAGAAAGTGACCAACAAGGAGCAGGCATGAACAAATTAGTTGAAGTATTCTGCGATGTCGATGATTTTTGCAAAGTATTTACCCCTGAATGGGAAAAGCAATTGATTGAAGATGGCACGCAAAAACGTAAGCGCAATAGTCGAATGACAATGAGTGAAGTCATGACAAGACCCTGTAACACATTTTGTGTAACTGCCAGTTTTAAATAACATCTTTTAATCGGTCTTCGAATTCGATCATAAATCGATTTAAGGCCGATTTCCAATTTCTTATCGGCATCGTCCATTTTTTAGATGCCTGCTCAATAGCTAAGTAAACCACCTTTTTCGCCGAATCGTCATGTGGGAACAGCTTACGTTTCTTAATGGCTTTACGTATAACTGAGTTCAGCGATTCAATAGCGTTGGTGGTGTAAATAGCTTTTCTGATATCTTCAGGGTAATTGAAGATGGTACTAACGTTTTGCCAGTTATTTCGCCATGAGCGAGAGATATTGGGATATTTACTGTCCCAGCGTTGCTCAAACTGCTCTAAGGCCATTAAGGCTTCATCTTCAGTTACCGATTGGTATATGCGCTTTAAATCAGCCGTGATGGCTTTGTAGTCTTTCCACGGCACAAACTTCAATGAATTACGCACCATATGAACAATACAAAGCTGAATTTGTGTGTCAGGATAAACGGTATTAATTGCATCAGGGAAACCTTTAAGGCCATCGACACAGGCGATAAGGATATCTTTGACGCCACGGTTTTGAAGCTCCGTTAATACGTTAAGCCAGAACTTCGCGCCTTCGTTTTCTGATATCCACATACCTAGAAGTTCTTTATGGCCTTCGATATTCACGCCTAAGGCTAAGTAAATGGCTTTGTTGATGACTTGCTTATCTTGGCGTATTTTTACAACCAAGCAGTCGAGATAGACGATTGGGTAAACAGCATCAAGCGGCCTGGCTTGCCACTCGACGACTTGAGCGATAACCGCATCAGTCACACGAGAAATCAGTGTTGGTGAAACATCTGCATCGTACATTTCCTTGAATGTGGACACGATTTCACGAGTCGTCATGCCTTTGGAATACAGATATAAAATCTTGTCATCCATTGACGTAAAGCGGGTTTGATTCTTTTTAACCAGTTGAGGCTCAAAACTAGAATCTCTATCACGAGGTGTATCTAAATCAATCTCGCCATCTTCTGTTCGTATAGTTTTGGGCGAATAGCCATTGCGTGAATTATCGTTGATGGATTGCTCATGACGAACATAACCAAGGTGTTCATCCAGCTCCGCATTAAGCGCAGCTTCAACCGTTACCTTGGTAAGCATTTTACGAAAGTTCGTTAAATCTGCTTCCGTTTTGATGGATTTAGCCGCTTGCTTGGCAAAGACTTCAAGTTCTTTCTTGTTCATAACTACCTATCCTAAACCCTATATGGGTATTAATAATAGGCAGTTACACAGATTTAGTTACAGAGTCCATGACAATTATCATTGGCTTTCATATGTCCCATTATCTGTAGAAGTTCAGACCTGATCTAACGATTACCAGTTTAGAACGGGTGTCCGTCAGGTTAGTTTGAACTTAAATGTTCTGGTCAACTCCAGCCGGACACTTTTCTAAAAGAATTTTCATACTCTACTGGTGACAGATCACCATTAGCTGAATGCAGTCTTTCTAAGTTGTAATACTTCATATAATCGACAACATCATTTTTCATATGCTCACGCGTAGGTTGAGCCACTTTAAGTAACCAATCATGTTTCAAACTGCCAAAGAACCTCTCCACTACTGCGTTATCCCAACAGGCTCCCACATCACCCATACTCGCTCGAATACCAAATTGTTCGAGCAGCTGACGGTAACGCTTACTGGTGTATTGAGAGCCTCGGTCAGAGTGGAATACTAAGCCTTTAGCTGGTTTTCTCAGGTTATAAGCCCTAATCATGGCTTTCATCACTAAGTCAGTCGTCATACGTTTATCTATATGCCAACCAACAATGCGTCGAGAATATAAATCCATCACAACAGCAAGATACATCCAACCTTCGCCTGTTTTTAAATAAGTCACATCACCAGCCCAAATCTGATTTGGCCCCAACGGATTAAAGTTCTGATTAAGCAAATTATCTGCAACTGCATCAGCATGCTTACGCTTCGTTGTTACCTTGTAGGCAACTCGCTGCTTTACTTTCAGGTTCAACGCTTCCATGAGCTTTCGAGTTCTGTGCTTACCAATTTCAAAGCCTTCTTTGCGTAAGTTTTTATGTAGCTCGCGATAGCCCAAGCTTTCACGACTGCGTTTAAACAGCGCTTTAGCTCGCCGATATAAATGAAGCTCTTCTGCCGTAATTAACTTGGCTGGCCGTTTGAGCCATGCATAGTAAGCAGAGCGACTGACTTGCATCACAGCACACATCTTGCGGACGTCATGAGCCTGACTATTGGCTTTGACGAACTCGTACTTTACTTCATTTCTTTCGCAAAGAAGGCGCTTGCCTTTTTTAAGATCTCTTTCTCCATTTTGAGTTCTTTATTTTCTTTTCTGAGCCGTTTTAGCTCTGCTCGTTCATCTTCACTTAACGCATTACCAGCTTGTTGTTGTTCAAGTTTAGCTTTCCAGTTATAAATGAGTTTAGTTGTAATTCCCAAAGAGGCTGCGGCTTGTGAGACCGTATAGCCTTGCTCAGTCACTAAAGCTACAGCTTCTTGTTTAAATTCGGTTGTATAGGTTTTGTTTTTTCGTTTTGTCATTTAACACCTCAATATTGGAACATTGTCCTTTATTAAAGTGTCCGGCTCAATTAAACCAGTTCACAGCAACACTCACCGAACCTAGTTCACCAATAACATCAAATGAAATATCAATTGGTGTTGGATATGGGACGGTGTTAAAAGCTGGATTAGGGAAATCCCTAAAAACTAAAGATGCATATGTTGCTGCTGATGCAGTGACTCCCAACCCCGCATTATTAATATTTTCTGCTACTTCTTTCGCATTGGCACTCCCTGTTGTAGGAACGGAAAAGGTTGAGCCACTGTTGCTCACTGTTGATACAGCAGTAGAGGAAGGCCAAGAAACACTTGGAGGAGCTGAACTATCGACCAAAACATGCGAAGTTGGATCTCCAAAGCCCCTAATTGGATTGCTGTGAAGCCTTAAACTACCTTGCTCAACATCTTGAATTAGTGTTGTTTTAGTTACTGCTTTCGCACTCCCTATATCATCAGCTGAAAAACCATCTATCTGCAATGGTACAGTTTGAGAAGCATTAGCTCCAACTTGAAACAACTCATCAAAGCTGCCATCTAACAGAGGTTTACCTGCAAAAGACGTTTTGTCAGCAATACTATTAATTTCTTGTATTAGCAATTGATATTCATCATCCAATGCTACACGATCGTTACTGGTATTACTGCCATTCGCTGATTGCAACGCGAGAACTCGTAAACGCTGTATAACCTCTGAAGCCTTTCCTAGAGCACCTTCTGCTGTTTGAGCTACTGAAATTCCATTATTTGCATTTCGATTAGCTTGAGCTAACCCCATTATTTGAGCAGTTAGTCTGTTAGAAATTTGTAGTCCTGCTGCGTCGTCCTTTGCATTATTGATCCTAAGCCCCGAGGAAAGTCTCTCAAATGAGGTATTAAGCTGTGTGCTGATATTAGAAAGTTGTTTTTGAGCATTAATACTTCCAATGTTTGTATTCAGATAGAGGGGCATTCTAACCTATTGCTATTACTTAACAGTTTTTTGACGCTTACCTTCGATTAGCACTCTCCATGCCAAAATCTAAGTTATACTTAGAATTTGGCATGGAGATATATCAACGACCTGTTTATAGGTGAAATTTTACGAGGTAAGTCTAGATAGCATGCAAAAACATAAGTATTGCTTTGCAGAAGTTAATAGCGATATGATTGGGGAGTAGCCAGAGATGACGCCCTATTTTCTAACAGCATCATTTGGTGGATGTTTATCCCGAAATATAGGCCGTAACCCCGATTGCGTTACGATAATCTGATAATCATCAGCCACTTACAGCACTCACTTCTCCGCCTTTCCCTTTGCCTACAGCAATTATTTTGTTTGAACTTGGCTTGTTACTGAGCCTTTGTTGTTAGGAAAGAATATGAAAACTGCATATATGTTACTTGCTCAATTTGAAGAAGCTATTATTCCTCTTGGTAAGGTTTGTGATGACTATTTTGGCTGTTCGCTCCGTACAGCTATGAATAAAGCCAAAGCAGAAGATCTGCCAATCCCTACGTTTAAAATAGGAAGCTCGGCAAAAGCACCATATTACATTCACTTAAATGATTTAGCTGAGTATATTGACGCTCAAAGGGCTAAAGCCAAAGAAGAGTGGTTTAAAGTAAATACATAGATAGATAAGTCAGCTACCTTTTTGGTGGCTTACTATACTAGTGAACATAATTTCCATCATATACAACATGCCTTGTACCGACTCAATCGAAACTACAACGATTACAGCTGCGCCTATATTTTTAATCCGAGCTTAGAAGCTCATTTTTTATCCAATCAGCAATATGGTTAACTTGGCATAATCTCCTACACGGCAGGAAAAACAAGATAAACGTATACTTTTCAACCAAATGAATGTGTTGAGGTCCATATTTATATTCGTATACTTAATAAAAAGAATGAGAATTGAGAGGAAGTTAACATCATAATATATGGCCTTCCGGTTCAGAGCCAGATACGCCTCTGAACAAACGGGCTTTCATGGGGATGGTAGGATAAGAGACGCTTGCCCGCGAGAGTCCAATTGCTGTGCTGCTTAAAGCAGCTGATATTCGAGCATTGAATATCAACAAGGGGATCTATCTACAGCAGCAGTGAGATGAGTCGCAATAAAAAGTTGGATCTGATTGGGCAATGTTAATAATAACCCTTCAGTTTGGAATTAGACTTTTAGCGGTGAGGCATCGCAGATAGGCGGTACTAACAAGTAAGCTTGGCTAACTTACTACCGATCAGCCTTACAGTTATGCAGACGGTTAGTGGCGTGGCATAACCCGAATACTATTTGAGAATTGCTCAAATGTCTTTGGCAAGACTAAAGCTGACCATATAACAGGTTGGCTTTGGGTGAGTGTTGCCGAAATACTTCTAATCACACGATCACTAAACGAAAAACTAAAAGTATATCATGACAGCTTGCGCAGCAAGATGGCATGTCTTTGAGGAGCGAAGCTCGTCAAAGACCATTACTATAGTGATCAAATTCAATATGCTACTGATTGCTAGGTCAAATGCTTCGCATTTGTCCGAGGCATAACGGCCTAAGGCCTCAAATGCCTCGGGAACTGAGAATAAATGTATTTGATCGCAGCCAAGCTATATAGTTGCTAATGAACTAAGAAAGTTTGTTGAAGCGAATCATATAAGGCTTTGTGACCTCAAGCCAAACCACTAACCTTGCTCTAGCATCTAACATAAATCGTTGTGCAACGATTTAAGCCCGCCATAGTTCATTCAACGAGCAAATGGGGTTTCATTTATTGGCTCTATATCAAGATCGGCTTCCATTCCATAATCACTTTTACTTTCAATCGAAGCAAGCTGCTACACGGAGAACGAATATTAAAAACGGATAGTTAAAGCTTCAAAGCACAATGTGTGACCCGAGGTCACAAAATTCTGACCACTGGTCAAGGCCAAGTACTAATCGTTGTGCAACGATTTTAGTCATCAATTTCGCGTTCAACGAGCAAATGGGGTTTCATTTATTGGCTCTATATCAAGATCGGTATCAATTCCATAATCACTTTCAAGCGAAGCAAGCTGCTAAACGGAGAACGATCATTGAAAGCACAATGTGTGGTGTGACCCGAGGTCACAAAATTCTGACCACTGGTCAAGGCCAAGTACCAATCGTTGTACAACGATTTTAATCAAAGATAGCGTATTGAACTAATGAAATTATAGAAACGAATGATTTAAGGTGCTTTACGGGGAGTTGCGAGGGCGTTCAGAATTCTGTGTCAGCCTAAATTGCTAAATATCTAGCACGCCATCTAATCGCCCCTCGAAGTGGATGGCTAATTGCGACAATGTCAGGTTCCAACTGTGGATTGGCATTGTCCATTTCTTCGAAGCGTTCAATATGCCCGCATACAATAATTTCATCAAGCTATTTTCGTTCGGGAAAGCGCCTTTCGTTTTGGTCAATTTCCTAAACTGGCGGTGCACTGCCTCGATAGCATTGGTGGTGTAAATAGCTTTGCGCACGTAGTCTGGATACTTGAAGTAAACCGACAAGTTAGCCCATTTTCTGCGCCAAGACTCAATCACGATGGGATATAGCTTGCCCCATTTAGCATCTAATTCGTCTAAGGCTGCTTCTGCGGCATCTTTGGTCGTTGCACGGTAAACAGGCTTTAAGTCCGCCATAAATGCTTTCTGGTGCTTTGAAGCAACATACTTCATCGAGTTACGAATTTGATGAATAACGCACTGTTGAACCTCTGTTTCAGGATAGATAGTACCAATGGCCTCAGGAAAGCCTTTAAGTCCATCAACACAAGCAATTAAAATATCGGATACGCCGCGATTGTGTAAATCGGTGAGCACTGATAGCCAGTAGTTAGCGCCTTCGCTTTCTGAGACGTATAAGCCAAGTAACTCTTTGCGACCTTCGATATTTATGCCGAGTACGGTGTAAACAGCTTTGCTAACATAACGGCCACTTTCCTTGATTTTATAGTGAATAGCATCAAGCCAGATAAACGGGTACAGCGTATCAAGGCTACGTGATTGCCACGCTTTTAGCTCTGGTATGAGCTGGTCTGTAACGCCTGTTATCGTGGCTTCTGAGATTTCAATGCCGTACATTTCCTGAACATGGCTGCGAATATCACGATAGCTCATGCCTAACGCAAACATGGATAGGATTTTATGGTCAATCTCAGCGGTTAGCTTAGTTTGATTTTTCTTAACGAGTTGAGGTTCAAATGAGCCAGTACGGTCTCTTGGGGTTTCAAGCTCAAACTGGCCTACGGAGGATTTAACCGTTTTCTTGCTTGTACCGTTCTTACGGTTAGGTTGTTGCTCTGAGTCTAGGTGTTGCTCTAGCTCGGCTTTGAGTGCAGCTTCTGTTAATTGTTTAATGAGTGGCGTTAAAACACCATCTTCACCCGTTAACCCTTTACCTGATTGAAGTTCTGCTAATGCTTTGTTGAAGTCGAAAGATTGAGTCATGTGTCATTCCTATTTTCTTAATATTACTGAAATGACACAGATTTCTAAACACTACCCCATAACCATAACCGGCGCTAAATTTTGCTGACCACTCTGCTTTATAGCTATAAGAACCAGAAATAATTGGCGTTATGTTTATGACGACAAAGTTATTCTCTTCTAATTCCTTTAGTTTTAGCTCAAGATCTTGTGCTAATTGTAAATCATCAACCTGGCAGTCACTTGAGCCTGTAGGGACGAATTCTTCTTCGATTTTGGTTTCTGCAACGTCAAAAACCTTTAGGAACTTTTTGGTGTTACCCGTTGGTACTGCTTTTTTCTTGATTCTGCCAACGGGCATCATTTGAGATCTAACAATAAAAACGTGCTGGGTCATTATTCATCTCTTTTGGGTCTGTAACCATAAATATGACCATATACTTCAGCACTGCGCCCTACGGTCTTATGATAGTAATCTGACTCTAAATACGATTTATGGTTGGCATCATTGCGCGAATCACTTGAATTAGACTTAAACTCGCTACTAGCACTAATCTTATTTATCAAAAATATTACAAAACATGCGAAAAAACCCAATAAAAAAGGCCACCATTCATTGAAATTGATATAAATAAGGAACTCTATATATTTTTGCATAGTGTTCTCCATAGTGTTCTCCTAAAAAAGGCTGTATAGAAATTATACAGCTATTTGATGTTTTTCATCAAATCTATCCTTTGAAGTAAATCCTTGTATTCTTGATCTTGTTGTTTTTGTTTTTCAATAGCTCGATCAGATATGACCTGAGGAGGTTGCTCTGGTGTAGATTCCCAACCTTGCATTCTATAAAACTCTCTCTCGCTTTGATTTAAATCACGAATAATATCACCGGATTTACCACTAAATGTGTCGTTAACACGGTTAACATCATTATTATAAATACCATCGATGGCTTCTTGTTTGGATGCTTGATTAACATCGAGTATGTAGTCATTCCAACGATCTAAACGTTGATCAAAATCAGAAGAATGTCCTAAATTAATTTCACCAATGTTAGGAATGTCAGTAGGGGGCGTACTTCGCAGAAATATCTCTTCAAATTGATCATTAATTACCAGTTTAGAACGGGTGTCCGTCAGGTTAGTTTGAACTTAAATTCTTTTCAGTCCAAACCGATTTACCATCAATGAGCGTTTCCATTGGCGTTCTGCCACAGCAGATTTTACCCTGATGGGTTCGTTCATTGTTGTAGTATTCGAGCCATTCGTCCAGATCTTTTTGAAGCTCATCTAAGCTCATATACAAGCGTTTACGGAATGTTACTTGATAGAATTCCTGTAATATCGTTTTGTGGAAACGTTCACAGATACCGTTAGTTTGCGGTGATTTGACCTTCGTTTTTGTGTGATCGATATCGTTAATTGCCAAATACATTTGGTAATCGTGATTCTCGATTTTTCCACAGTATTCCGTGCCACGGTCAGTAAGAATACGTAGCATAGGAAGGTCATGAGACTCGAAGAATGGCAATACTTTATCATTAAGCGTATCAGCCGCTGTAATCGGTGTTTTCATTGTATAAAGTTTAGCGAAAGCAACCTTCGAATAGGTATCAACAAACGTCTGCTGGTAGACACGGCCAACACCTTTAAGATTCCCCACGTAAAACGTGTCCTGTGATCCTAGATAACCGGGATGCGCGGTCTCTATTTCACCGCAAGCCTCATCGTCTAGCTTCTTGCGCTCAAGTGCCTGAACTTGGCTTTCGGTGAGTATAATGTTTTCTTTCGACACCTTGTCTTCTAGGGCTTTTAAGCGACCTTTGAAGTTGGCTAAGCCATGACGCAGCCAGACGGAACGAACACCACTGGGAGAGACGAAGATGCCTTGCTTGCGTAATTCATTACTCGCTCTGGTTTGCCCATGGGCAGGATATTCGACCGCGTAATCAATAACAGCCAATTCAATCGCTTCATCGACTCGGTTTTTAACATTAGGTACTCGACGGTTTTGATTGAGTAAAGCTTCAACGCCACCTTCTTCATTTGCTTGTTGATAGCGATAAAACGTATCGCGAGATACACCCATCACTTTGCAAGCTTGCGTAATGTTACCTAATTCTTCGGCTAAGTTGAGTAAACCGACTTTGTGTTTAATGACAGGGTTGTTAGTATGAATCATGAGAGTTACCTCTTTGTTTAGTTTGGATTAGACACCCTTAAACTAAACTGGTAACTCTCTCTTTTGAAAGTGAAATGTCAGATCAGATTGGAACTTCTATAGCTTATCGTACTTCTCTGTCTGCTGATAAATCTACTCGGGGCGAATTTGAATGACTTGCTTGTGCTTACTCTATAAAAAGCTCACCAAGTAATAAAATTGCAGTTAGCCAGCTAATTAAAACCTAGTATCATTTTCACAAGGTATTCCGTCTTTATCGCCATCCATTTTTGTATTGGGACAATGTTTAGTAAAGAACTCTGCTTCTGCGCGAGATGTCATTTGGCTGCAATACTGACGCCCATCACAGGTAAACATTGGTTTAGTCGCCAACTTTAACATGCTGGTTGAAGATTGGGTTGGTTTGGATTCAATGAATTTCTCTAACCCTAGTCGACTAAACAAGAATGCTGATATAGCAATAACTATAGCGACATAAAGCAATCTATTGTGAGAACCTCGCTTATGTGTCTTTGACACGCTTGCATGGTGATACGCTTTTACCCCCTCTATTCTCGCATTGGTCGCTCTTGTTTTACCTTTATGTGTTTCAACATCAAAATGAATATAGTCACCTTGTTTAGGCTGTCGAGCCATATGTTTGAGCGCTGAAATGTGAATGAAGGTATCAAAAGTTAATTCGGAAGCTTTAATAAAACCAAAACCTTTGTTGTCATTCCATTTGACTAACTGACCGCGATACATAAATGTCCTTGTTTAAACTAATGTTGAAATACTAAATAGCCTCAGCCATGGGTAGCTAATTTGCTGTTAGCGGCTATTTTTCTGCTAGAAGAGAATTATAAAATTAAATGGGTGAATTTAAGTAAATGGATTTATAAGTTATTTACTCTTTTTATCCGAACCTGAGGTTTACAAAAAACAATGTAATTTAACTCCTAGTGAACACGATATACAAAGCACCATGCTACAAAGTTATTGCTAGGAGTTTATGGCAGGCAAAATGAATCAAAGAAGATTACTCACCTTCAAGGCCTCTTACGGGCTTTAACTGCTCCCACTCATGGCATGAGGGGCAAGACCAGTAATGTGTACTGCTATTAAAGCCACACGAACGACAGCTATATCTTGGCCGCATCTTCAAATAAGCAGAGACCAACTCTTTGATCACATCTAAACTTTCTGTTTGGTTATCAGCAGACTCGTTAGCAAGTTGCAGTTTTATAAAGTGCTTAAACCCTCTAATAGTAGGTCTGCGTTTTAGTCCCGCTAACAAAAACTCTATCGCTTTTTCTGCACCATATTTGGCACTGACCAATTCCAAATACTTAATCAAGGTACTGGTTGTTCCCGTCTCATCGTAAACATTTTTGATAAACTGGAAGAAAGCGCCCTCGTCACCCATTGCTTGATAGCAAGCGTGCATCTTCTCAATAACCTCTGGAAAGAAATCTTTATCTTGCTTATAGATAGCGCGATAACACTTAGCCGCTTGGTCGTGCTGCTTGTGCTCCTCATAAACGCTCGCTAGATGCCAATTAGCACGACAGGATTTCGGGTCGCAAACTAATGCTTGCTCTAACAATTCAATAACCGAGATAAATTCACCTTGCTTTTGTGCTTCTAGCGCTTGTTCACAATAGAAGTTAGCCAGATTGTGCAGAAGCTTTTTATCCTTTAGTTTAAAGATTGTTTTTTTTAGCGCGATACCTTGTTGCCAGTCTTTTGTTGACTGATAAATTTGCAGTAAATAACCCAGAGATTTTCGCTGATAAGGCTTAGCCTTGAGCAACTTATGAAACATATGCTCAGCACGGTCGTACAAACCGGCTGTTAAAAAATCTTTCGCTAACTCAAAAATAGCCTGCTGCTTAGCTTTGGTGGGTAAATTGCCATTGCGTACTAAATGTTCATGAACCTTTAACGCGCGATCGAGTTCGCCGCGTTTGCGAAACAAATTTGCCATCGCAAAATGTGCTTCAACGGTATCGTCTTCAACTTTGAGTGCTTCAATAAGGTAATCAATCGCCTTGTCTTGCTGATTCGATAACAAGTAATTCAGACCGGTAGAATACTTAATCGATAAATCTTGTTTAGCATTCTGGTCTTTTTGCTTAATACTATTGCGCCCCATAAACCAGCCATACCCCATGGCAACGGGTAACAACAGAAACAACAGCTCCAGCATAAGGTTAACTAGCCTTTATTTTGTTTGCGTTTTAGCGGCTTTAGGAGGTTTATCAGCAGCATAAAGACTAAACCAAGTATAAAACCTAAGCCGGTAAATATACTTACTGCCATCGCAACTGGCATAGTAGTTTTGGCAACTAAATAATTTAGCGTGATAAGTTGATCATTTTGACTACCAAAGGCGAAAGCAATCAATAGCAACAAAACCATCACAAAAATAGTGATATATAACTTCAAATTTGCACCCAGTGTTTATTATCTAAATTTGTTTTTTACGAAATTATCATTAAACCAATCAAAATTGGTAAATATTTAAAGAATCCGAGACAAAAAAAACGGCATGCCGAAGCATGCCGTTTTTTATAAATTTTCGCAACTAAGCAAAGGAAGCATTTACGCGTTCACGTAACTCTTTACCTGGCTTAAAGTGCGGTACATATTTACCGGAAAGCTCTACTGCTTCACCAGTCTTAGGGTTACGACCAGTACGTGGTGCACGATAGTGTAGAGAAAAACTACCAAACCCTCGAATTTCAATACGCTCTCCTTTCGATAAAGATTGCGCCATCAACTCCAGAATTTCTTTGATAGCAGATTCAACATCTTTAGCTGGAATGTGAGTTAAACTTTCCGCTAATTTTTCAATGAGTTCTGACTTGGTCATTAGACCTCCCAGTTGTCATTCAGCATCACGCTAATGCAGTTAACGATCAAGGAAGTGACTAATGACTAGTCACTTCCTCACCTTAAGCGCTAAAGCAATTAACCTTTAGCGTTTTTGAATGCTTCTGCCATAGCGTTAGTGAAACCAGCATCGTCTGCTTGGTTCAGGTTGTCCATCGCTTGACGCTCTTCAGCTTGATCTTTCGCTTTGATAGATAAGCTAATTGTGCGGTTCTTACGATCAACGCCCATGAACTTAGTTTCAACTTCATCGCCCACTGATAATTCAGTTGTTGCATCTTCGATGCGGTCACGAGAAATGTCAGAAACACGTAGGTAGCCTTCAACACCTTCAGCTAATTCAATCTTAGCGCCTTTAGCGTCAACTTCAACTACTTTACCTGTTACAATAGCACCTTTTTTGTTATCTGTCAGATACATATTGAACGGATCGTCTTCAGCTTGCTTAACACCTAGCGAGATACGCTCACGCTCTGGGTCAACCTGAAGTACAACAGCAGTGATTTCGTCACCTTTCTTGTATTCACGAACAGCTTCTTCGCCGCCGTTCCATGAAATGTCAGATAAGTGAACAAGACCGTCGATGCCACCGTCAAGACCGATGAAGATACCGAAGTCAGTGATTGACTTGATCTTACCAGTAACTTTGTCACCTTTGTTGAAGTTCTTCGCGAACTCTTCCCAAGGGTTTGGAACACATTGCTTAAGACCTAGAGAAATACGACGACGTTCTTCGTCAATTTCTAATACTAGCACTTCAACAGTGTCACCTAAGTTAACAACTTTAGATGGGTGGATGTTTTTGTTTGTCCAATCCATTTCAGAAACGTGAACAAGACCTTCAACGCCTTCTTGGATTTCAACGAAACAACCGTAGTCAGTTAAGTTAGTTACGCGGCCAGAAAGCTTAGAACCTTCTGGGTAACGGTTAGCGATTGCTACCCATGGATCTTCGCCTAACTGCTTCATACCTAGAGATACACGTGTACGCTCACGGTCGAATTTAAGAACTTTAACTTGAATCTCGTCACCAACGTTAACGATTTCACTTGGGTGCTTAACACGCTTCCAAGCCATGTCAGTGATGTGAAGAAGACCGTCGATACCGCCTAAGTCTACGAATGCACCGTAGTCAGTAAGGTTCTTAACGATACCTTTAACTTCTTGGCCTTCTTGTAGTGATTCTAGTAACTCGTCACGTTCTACGCTGCTTTCTGATTCGATAACAGCACGACGAGAAACAACAACGTTATTACGCTTCTGATCAAGCTTAATAACTTTAAATTCTAGGTCTTTACCTTCTAGGTGAGCAGTATCGCGAACTGGGCGAACGTCAACTAGAGAACCTGGTAAGAATGCACGAATGTTGCTTACTTCAACAGTGAAACCACCTTTAACTTTACCGTTGATAACACCGATAACAGTTTCTTTTTCTTCGTAAGCTTTTTCAAGCACTTGCCATGCTTCGTGGCGTTTTGCTTTTTCACGAGAAAGTACAGTTTCACCGAAACCGTCATCTGTCGCATCTAAAGCAACGTCAACTTCTGAACCTACTTCAATTTCTACTTCACCAGCAGAGTTTTTGAATTGGTCGATAGAAATTACTGACTCAGATTTAAGACCAGCGTCAACAATAACGTTGTCTTTTTCGATTTTTACAACAGTACCCTTGATAATTGAACCAGGGCGCGTTTCGATCTCTTTTAAACTTTCTTCAAAAAGTTGTGCAAAATTTTCAGTCATACCTGTATATGAACTCGTATAAATAATCCAATCAACATCAGTGTTTCATGGGGTTGTTAAAAATACTTTGTGTGTCCGTACCCAAAGTTTAAATGGTTTCCGTTTGCGTTAATTTTTCATTGACAAATGAAAGAATTTTACTGACCACTTCGTCAATAGAAAGTTCAGTAGAATCAATAATTAACGCACCTTCTGCTGGCACAAGCGGAGCAACCGTACGGTTCTGATCACGCTCGTCACGTTGACGTATGTCATCCAAAAGGCGCCCGATTTTAACATCAAAGCCCTTTTCCTTCAACTGCTTAAATCTTCGCTCGGCGCGCTCTTCCGCGCTCGCCGTTAAGAAAACTTTCACTGGCGCGTCAGTAAATACCACAGTGCCCATGTCGCGACCGTCAGCCACTAAACCCGGCTCAACGCGAAATGCTCTTTGACGACGCAATAGCGCTTCGCGAATACGCGGAAATGCCGCCACTTTTGACGCTAGCGCGCCTACTTCTTCCGTGCGAATACTATTAGACACGTCTTCGCCTTCGAGAATGACTTTGCTTTCGCCATCATCGGTAATTTCAAATTGCACATCAAGATGTGCAGCAATCGGAATTAACGGCTCTTCTTCGTCAACTTCAATGTTGTGATGCAGCAAAGCCACAGCTAACACGCGATAAATCGCGCCACTGTCTAAAAGTTGCCAGCCCAATTGGTTTGCTACTAGTCGTGAAACGGTGCCTTTACCAGCGCCGCTTGGGCCATCAATCGTGATTACGGGAATGCTTTCTTGCATACATTTTATCTCCTAATGTCGCAAATCGGGCGCATTATACGGGAATTAATAGCGAAAATCGTTCAAAAATTTGTTTTTTAATATTTCTTGGATAACGCCAATGCGCGGATTTATTTTTTAGCTTTACTTAGAAGGCTTGTTGCCTGACTAGTTCAACTTTTATTGCATTGGTCGCGCTAAAGTTGATCTAGATCAGATGCAACAAGTCTTTGGAACTGATTAGCTCGAAACTTGAGCTAATTTATCAAAGTAATCAGGGAAGGTTTTTGCGGTACATTTAGGATCGTTGATAGTAACTGGCGTATCACTTAACGCTACCAGCGAGAAACACATGGCAATGCGGTGATCGTTGTAGGTATCGATTGCTGCATGGGTTAACTTTTCTGGTGGGGTTACAGAAATGTAATCTTCGCCCTCGTCTACTATTGCACCGACTTTGCGAAGCTCAGTTGCCATGGCTGATAAGCGATCGGTTTCTTTGACGCGCCAGTTGTAGATATTGCGAATACTGGTGGTACCTTTAGCAAACAAAGCTGCTGTCGCAATGGTCATGGCCGCATCTGGAATATGGTTCATGTCCATATCAACTGCGGTTAATGGCTTGCCTTTAACCGTGATCGACTCTTCTTGCCAAATGACTTCCGCACCCATTTTCTCTAACACATCAGCAAAGTGCTTGTCACCTTGAACACTTGATGTACCAACACCGTGTACGGTAATTTCACCGCCTTTAATTGCACCCGCCGCTAAGAAGTAAGAAGCAGAAGATGCGTCACCTTCGACCATGTAACGCTCACGCGCTTGGTAGCTTTGCTGGCCTTTGACATGGAAAGATTGATAGTTTTGATTTTCAACGTCAACGCCGAATTTCGCCATAATATCCAGCGTGATATCAATGTAAGGCTTAGACACTAACTCGCCTTCAATTTCAATATGAGTGTCTGTTGGTAATAACGGTGCAATCATCAGAATTGCCGTTAAGAACTGACTTGAAATCGAACCATCAATGGTGACTCGCTCACCACCAAGAGTTTTACCTTTGATTTTTAGTGGTGGGTAATTTGTGTTTTCTAGGTATTCAATATCGGCATTTAATTGATTCAGTGAGTCAACCAAGTGACCAATTGGGCGCTCTTTCATGCGCGGCTCACCCGTTAATACGAATTCACCTTCACTTGCCGCTAATGCTGCACATAGCGGTCGCATCGCCGTCCCAGCATTACCTAAATATAACTCAAGTGGTGCTTGTGCTTTGAAAAAGCCACCATTGCCAACCACTGTGCATTCAGTGCCGCAATCACTTAGTTGGTATTCAATACCTAAGCTAGTGAGTGCATTCAGCATATGCTCAATGTCTTCACTCACTAATAAGTTAGTAATCTTCGTCGTGCCTTTTGCCAATGCGGCAATTAGTAAGGCACGGTTTGAAAGGCTCTTAGAGCCCGGTAAAAATACTTCACCGTCAATTTTGTTGATCGGTTGTAGTGTTAATTGTTCCACTGTAGAACTTCCTTCAATCTCTTTAATCACTTTGATTTAGTGACTCTATTTACTTCAATTTATTACGGTCAGCGAAATCCGTCATAAAATCTACTAATGCTTGTACGCCTGCCAATGGCATTGCGTTATAAATACTGGCGCGCATACCGCCAACGCTGCGGTGACCTTTTAATGCCAATAAACCCGCTTGCTCAGCCTCTGCTAGGAAAGCATCATTTAGCGATTCATCAGTCAACCAAAATGGCACATTCATTAACGAGCGATACTGGCTATCAATGTTATTAACATAGAAGTTATTGCTATCAATATAGTCGTAAAGTAAAGCGGCCTTTTCTTTATTCACTTGCTCGATAGCCTTAACACCGCCAAGCTCGGTTAGCCACTCAAACACCAAGCCCGCTAAATACCAGGCAAAGGTCGGTGGTGTGTTGTACATCGAGTCATTGCTAGCTGCGAGCTGATAATTGAGCACGGATGGCGTGGTTAATCTGGCATTGCCCAGTAGGTCTTCACGAACAATGACGATAGTTAGACCCGACGGGCCAATATTTTTTTGCGCACCGGCGTAAATTAAACCAAATCGGCTAACATCAATTTCGCGCGACATAATGGTCGAGGACATATCGGCGACTAGCGGAATATCCCCCGTTTCAGGAATATCAAAGATTTCAATGCCATCTACGGTTTCGTTCGGGCAGTAATGCACATAAGCAGCGTCTTTAGACAATGCCCAATCAGCTGGCGCTAGCACCGTTTGACTCTCATCTGTTTTAGTGACCACTTCAACGGTATTGATTTCACCGTAATTAGCGGCTTCTTTGGCTGCCGCTTTTGACCAAGAGCCTGAAATCACGTAATCCGCTTTGCCACCCTCAGGCAATAGATTATGCGGCACCGCCGAAAACTGGCCGCGACCGCCACCATGCATAAACAGCACTTTATAGTTAGCAGGAATATTCATGAGCGATCTGAGATCTGCTTCGGCTTTGGCAGCCAGCTGCATAAAAACTTTACTGCGATGGCTGAGCTCCATCACCGAGCAACCATTGTCTTGCCAATTAATAAATTCAGCTTGTGCCTTTGCCATTACTGGCGTTGGTAACATCGCTGGCCCTGCACAAAAATTATAGGTTGCAGACATCTCAACACTTCCTTCTAACTATTTTTAATAACTATTATTTTCTCTAGCGAAAAAAAATGGGCGGATAAGCCGCCCATTTTTCCTTTATCTTATACCTTGGGCGTTAGGCGTCAGGATCGCTATACGATTCGCCATCAAGGTTTTCAGCATCAGACGCTGGCGCTGTTTCACCTTCGCTTGCTACCACTTCACCTTCAACAATGTCGCCGTCCACTAACTCATCGCTTTCGATTTCATCGATACGCTGAAGTGCCACTACGTGCTCATCTTCTGCAGTACGAATTAAACGAACACCTTGAGTGTTACGACCAATCACGCTCACTTCGTTAACACGGGTACGAACAAGCGTACCGTTGTCGGTGATCATCATGATTTCATCGTTATCTTCAACTTGAACGGCGCCAACGACTTTGCCGTTACGCTCACTCACTTTGATAGACACAACACCTTTGGTTGCACGGCTCTTCGCTGGGTATTCAGCTAGCTCTGTACGCTTACCGTAGCCATTTTCAGTAACCGTTAAGACCGCGCCACCATTTTTCGGCACGATAAGTGATACCACTTTCTGACCGTCTTCAAGGTTAATACCACGAACACCGGTTGCGGTACGCCCCATAGGACGAAGCGCTAACAGCTCTTCACCAGTTTCCGGATCGCGTTTTACTTCACCTGTTTCGCTATCGCGCTGTTTCTCGTTAAAGCGAACCACTTTACCTTCGTCTGAGAACAGCATGATATCGTTCGAACCATCAGTGATATCAACACCGATAAGCGTATCATCATCACGTAGGTTTAAGGCGATAATACCGTTAGCACGTTGGTTAGAGTACGCCGTTAATGGCGTTTTCTTAACCGTACCAGACGCAGTCGCCATGATAATGTACTTGTCTTCTTCGTATTCACGTACTGGTAAAATCGCCGTGATACGTTCGTCGCTCTCTAGAGGTAACAAGTTAACAATTGGACGACCACGCGCCGTACGGCTCGCCAGTGGCAATTGATAAACCTTCAACCAATAAAGCTTACCGCGGTTTGAGAAACACAAGATAGTATCGTGAGTATTAGCAACCAATAAACGTTCGATGAAGTCTTCTTCTTTCATCTTAGTGGCGGCTTTACCTTTACCGCCACGGCGCTGCGCTTCATATTCCGTCAACGCTTGATACTTCACATAACCTTCGTGAGAAAGCGTTACTACAACATCTTCTTCGTTAATTAAATCTTCAAGAGAAATGTCGTGCGAAGCATTGGTGATTTCTGTGCGGCGCTCATCACCGAACTCATCGCGAATTGCTTCTAGCTCTTCTTTGATCACTTCCATCAAACGCGCTGGCGAGTTAAGAATGTGCAGTAGTTCAGCAATTAAGTCTAATAACTCTTTGTACTCGTTTAGAATCTTTTCGTGTTCCATGCCCGAAAGCTTGTACAACTGCAAATCGACAATTGCTTTTGCCTGCTCTGGCGTTAGATAGTAAAGACCGTCGCGAATACCGTATTGCGGCTCTAACCACTCTGGGCGAGCTGCATCTGAGCCAGCAGCTTCAAGCATGCCTGCCACATTGCCTAATGCCCAACCTTGTGAAACCAGCTTTTCTTCAGCTTCTCTGCGGTTAGCTGAGCTTTTCACTAGCTCGATTACAGGGTCGATATTAGCAAGTGCAATTGATAAGCCTTCTAAGATATGGGCTCTGTCACGTGCTTTGCGTAATTCGAAAATCGTACGACGAGTCACGACTTCACGGCGGTGAAGTAAGAATGCTTCGAGCATTTCTTTTAGATTAAATAATTTCGGTTGGCCGTCAGTTAACGCCACCATATTTAAACCAAAAGACACTTGCATTTGAGTTAACTTGTACAAGTTGTTTAACACAACCTCACCCACATCACCGCGTTTCACTTCGATGACCATGCGCATACCGTCTTTATCAGATTCATCGCGCAGTGCTGAAATACCTTCCAAGCGTTTTTCTTTAACCAGCTCGGCCATTTTTTCAATCAAACGCGCTTTGTTAACTTGGTAAGGTAATTCGTGAACAACAATAGTTTCTTTACCTGACTTATCGTCAACTTCAATTTCAGCGCGAGCGCGGATCTTTATTTTACCGCGACCGGTTTTGTACGCTTCGATAATCCCCGCTTTACCGCTGATGATACCTGCGGTTGGGAAATCAGGGCCAGGAATGTATTCAAGCAAGTCGTCAATCGTTAACTCATTGTTATCGATTAACGCTAAACAGCCGTTAATCACTTCCGTTAAGTTATGCGGTGGAATATTCGTTGCCATACCAACGGCAATACCCGAAGTACCATTCACTAACAAGTTAGGAATGCGGGTTGGCATTACTTCTGGAATTTGCTCAGTGCCATCGTAGTTAGGCACAAAATCAACGGTTTCTTTTTCTAGGTCGGCAAGAATAGAATGCGAGATTTTATTCATGCGAATTTCGGTGTAACGCATTGCCGCCGCTGAATCACCATCAACTGAACCGAAGTTACCTTGACCGTCAACTAGCATGTAGCGCATTGAGAAGTCTTGCGCCAAACGAACGATTGTATCGTATACCGCAGTGTCACCGTGTGGGTGGTATTTACCGATTACATCACCAACAACACGTGCTGATTTTTTGTAAGGTTTGTTCCAATCATTACCTAGTACGTTCATTGCGTATAATACGCGTCTGTGCACAGGTTTTAGACCGTCGCGTACATCAGGTAACGCACGGCCCACGATTACGCTCATCGCATAATCGAGGTAAGAGCTTTTTAGCTCGTCTTCAATATTGACTGGGAGAATTTCTTTTGCCAGATCGGACATAAATCGATGGTATCCCTATTTAATACAGAAATTTTCGAAATTATTATTTTAATTTAAGGCCAGCATACTACCACAAAAAAAGGGGATGCCATAACGCTTTGTGGGGCTTAGTTTTGCATAGAAAACAGGGGGATTTCAACCTGTGTTACCACAAGGTTAATAAGCGAACTAAGAAACTGATTTATCGAAATTTTTATTCAAATATTTGAAGGTATTCGAACACAATTTTAAATGTTTTGGGAACTGCTGCACTTTCATTTGACTAAAACTTACTCAACTTTAACAAATTGCCTCCAGCTACATGGTGGAAAATACACAACATCTGTAGCAACGAAAAGACATAAACTACATATAGGTTACAAAATGGAACAGTGTTGACGAAGACTTGGATTCGGTTAATAGTATAATGGACTTTTATGTTTTCATCAGGAAGTGGTATGAAGGACAGTGGATCAACAACCAAACAACTAGTCACAGTGTTGTATTTAGACAACAACGATGTTCAATTGAAGCATCATTACGGCTGCTATCCACGCCGAGATAATGGTCGCGTCGTGTTACCTGATGATTTTAAACAGAACAAGCAAATACTTGCCGTATGTAAAGGCATGGTCACCGTGTTAAGTGGCCTAGGCGATCGCATCGGTAATGATAATTTTGTCATCGCCGACAACAACCCGCTATCGGCGTTAGAGTCTAATCACTAAGCTTGCTTGGGCTTTAATGACTGTTCAAAACACTTTCTTTTTTCAAGCGCTTTTTCGTGTACTTGAGCTGCCATTGCCTTATCCAAACCAAGCGCAAAATATAGCTCAGCAATTAAGAATAAAGGCCCAATCAATAATTGGTTAATGTCGTCGACAAATGCAGGCTTAGCGCGCTCGAAAGCATGGCCAATAAATTGAAACAGCCAACCGACGATAAACACCCCAATCGCTAGTGCCGCAGGGTACTCAACACCCACAAAAAACTGAGTGCTGTAGATCAAAGGCCCAAATATGCAGGCTATCATTAGGGCTAGTGCGACATGTAGTACTAAATAATAAGCAAGCACACACAAGCCAACCACACTGGCCAATCCGATAGCGAAATCTTCCCCCATGACGCGAGCGTCGAAGCTCACCAAATTCAGTAGTAAAGCCACTGCCCAGATGATTAAAGGCACTCCAATGACATGGGTTTTTATATTATGCTTATTTAAATGAACACTTTTGTAGTTAGACAACTGTTCAATCACGTTTTTCATCGCTGGCTACTCTGTTGTAATTAGGTTTTATTATTATGTTTGTACATTTTTAAATCTAAGTAGTTTCACCGTAAAAAGCAATCTTGCGCGATTACTCGCCCTGTTACTTGCGGTTTACTAGGCTATCACCTCCCGCCTAATCCCCAATTAGCGCTGCCAAAAAATAATACATTGCGGGTTGCCTCAACAAAAAGCGAATCTGCACTGGGCTTCGATAGGCGCTTGGTTTAGAATTCTCAACATCATTTTATAGCTCAATCAAAAAGAACAGCGCACTACATGTCAGATAAAATCAACGTAAACCCAGAAGAAATCGCCAAGTTTGAACAAGTGGCCAGCCAGTGGTGGGATCTAACTGGTGATTTTAAACCCCTGCATCAAGTTAACCCGCTGCGTCGACAATTCATACTTCAACATGTCGATTCTGTGTTTGACAAACAAGTACTTGATGTTGGTTGTGGTGGCGGTATTTTATCTGAGAGCTTGGCAAAGCTAGGCGCCAACGTCACAGGTATTGATTTAGGTGAAGAGCCGCTCAACGTTGCTAAACTGCACGCTTTGGAGTCTGGTGTTGAGGTTAATTACCAAAAAATACCTGCTGAGCAAAAGGCAATTGAATGCCCAGCGCATTTTGATGTGGTGACTTGTATGGAAATGCTAGAGCATGTGCCAGATCCAGCATCTATCATTAAAGCCTGTGCTCAGATGGTAAAGCCACAAGGCTACGTATTTTTCTCAACGCTTAACAAAACAGTAAAAGCCTACTTATTGGCAATTTTAGCCGCGGAAAAGGTCTTAAAAATTGTGCCTGATGGTACACACGATCACGATAAATTTATCAGACCTTCACAACTTATCGGCTGGGCGGAAAGCGAGGGGTTAAAGTGTATTGATGCTACTGGTATTCACTACAACCCAATCACTGAAAATCACAAGCTAGGCGGTAGCCTGGATGTTAACTACATCATTTGCTGCCAAAAGGTGAGCTAATGGCTACCCTTTCTGCGATAACCGACACACCTTCAACGAACAAGCCATTGAAGTATCATGGAGTTCTGTTCGATTTGGACGGAACACTGCTTGATACCGCAAATGATTTAGGCGAGGCACTTAATGCCATATTAGCCAATCACAACCAGCCATTGGTTGAGCGAGCACGATATCGTCCTGTTGCATCAGACGGAGCCAAAGGCTTGCTTGAGCTTGGCTTTGGCGAGCAGTTAGCATTGTTTGATTATGAACAACTGCGTGCTGAGTTTCTCGACTATTACCAACACCATATTGCGGTGCACACCACTTTGTACCCGGGCATTGAAACGCTAATTGAGGCGTTAGATGCCAACCAAATTCCATGGGGCATAGTCACCAATAAGCCAATCGGGTTAACCAGCTTGTTATTACCTCACTTTCCACTACTGGACTCTGCGGGCTCAGTATTAGGCGGAGATTCACTCGCGCAGCGTAAGCCTCACCCTGCGCCCTTACTCAAAGCTGCCGAAGAAATTGGTATTGCGCCCGAGCACTGCATATACGTTGGTGATGCGCCACGTGATATTGAAGCAAGTAATGCAGCGGGAATGTATAGCATTATTGCAAACTGGGGCTATATACCAGCCGAGGCAAACACACAGCAATGGCACGCCCAGATGAGTTGTGATCATCCAGGTGAAATGCTAGCGCTGGAATCTTTGTTCACAAAACAACCAAAAAGCTAACCTGTTGATAATTATAGAGATCAGACCATATATGCAAAATAGAAATAAAAAATAGAATTTAATGTAATAAATAATTCTATATCGGCAAAAAAGTGAAAAAAAACCGTTGCGTTTTTATTAAGGTAAAATTAAAAAGCACTACTAAGTTAGTCATTACTAACCAGTCAAATTTAGCCCAGATTATTAAATAATCACTCTCATTTTTTGCCCTTGCAAAGATGGTCAAACCTCATTATCTTGTGATCATATTTTTTAAATAACCCAATATATTGTGTATCGAATATTCAAATAACCACTACTGATAGTGGTTAGCAGCTTCTTGAATAATTGCTCATCAATATCTGTTCAAAAAATAAGAATAATAAATACACTCAAGGTCTTTCATGAATAGTAATCTTTTTGTAACTAAACGAAATGGCAAAAAAGAAGCCATTGATCTGGAAAAAATTCACAAAGTCATTGCTTGGGCCGCCGAAGGCCTTGAAGACGTTTCAGTTTCGCAGGTTGAATTAAAATCTCATATCCAATTCTACGATGGGATCAAAACCTCAGACATTCATGAAACGATCATTAAAGCAGCCGCAGATTTAATCTCTGAAGAATCACCTGATTATCAATATTTAGCTGCTCGCCTTGCGATTTTCCATTTGCGTAAAAAAGCTTATGGCCAATTCGAGCCACCTAAGCTATTTGATCACGTCGTCAAAATGGTGGAATCGGGCAAATATGACCAGCATTTATTAGCAGATTACACACAAGCTGAATTCGAGCAGATGGAAAGCTACATTGACCATCGCCGCGATCTCAACTTCAGCTATGCGGCCGTTAAGCAGCTAGAAGGCAAGTACTTAGTTCAAAACCGTGTGACTGGTGAGATCTACGAAAGTGCCCAATTCTTATATATTTTGGTTGCAGCGTGTTTATTTGCTAAGTACCCAGCCGATACCCGTTTAAGCTACATTGAAGGTTTTTACAACGCGATTTCAACCTTCAAATTATCGTTACCAACACCCATTATGTCTGGTGTGCGTACACCAACTCGCCAATTCTCATCATGTGTTTTGATCGAGTGTGATGATAGCCTTGATTCCATTAACGCCACTTCAAGTGCGATTGTTAAATACGTTTCTCAGCGAGCTGGTATTGGCATTAATGCTGGCCGTATTCGCGCCCTTGGCAGCGAAATTCGCAACGGTGAAGCGTTCCACACCGGCTGTATTCCGTTCTACAAACACTTCCAAACAGCGGTTAAGAGCTGTTCACAAGGCGGTGTACGCGGCGGTGCGGCTACCCTATTCTACCCGCTTTGGCATTTAGAAGTAGAGAGCTTGCTTGTCCTTAAAAACAACCGTGGTGTAGAAGAAAACCGCGTTCGTCACTTAGATTACGGCGTACAGTTTAATAAACTAATGTACCAACGCTTGATCAAGGGTGAATCAATCACCTTATTCAGCCCAAGCGATGTGCCTGGCTTATACGACGCATTTTTTGAAGACCAAGAAAAATTTGAAGCGCTGTACATCAAATACGAACAAGATGAGTCGATTCGCAAAAAGCGTATCAAAGCAATTGAATTATTTGGTTTATTTGCCCAAGAGCGGGCAAGCACTGGCCGTATCTATCTGCAAAACGTTGACCACTGTAATACACATGGCCCGTTCAATCCTGAATACGCGCCAATTCGTCAAAGTAACTTGTGTTTAGAAATTGCTTTACCGACTAAGCCGATGACAGATGTTAATGATCCTAACGGTGAAATTGCATTGTGTACGCTGTCAGCATTTAACTTAGGGGCAATTGACAGCCTGGACGAATTAGAGGGTCTGGCTGATTTAGCTGTTCGCGCGCTTGATAGCTTATTGGATTACCAAGACTACCCAGTACCAGCGGCACATAATGCAACCATGGGTCGTCGTACGCTAGGTATAGGCGTGATTAACTATGCCTACTACTTAGCGAAAAATGGTGTGTACTATTCAAACGGTAGTGCCAATAATTTAACGCACCGCACGTTTGAAGCAATTCAATTTTACTTATTGAAAGCGTCGAACCTATTGGCTAAAGAACAAGGTGCTTGCCCACTGTTTAACGAAACCAAGTTAAGCCAAGGCATTTTACCTATCGACACCTATAAAAAAGAGATCGATAAAGTCACTGGCGAGCAGCTTCACCTTGACTGGGAGTGGCTGCGTGAAAGCATTAAAGAGCACGGTGTTCGTAACTCAACTGTATCGGCACTCATGCCATCAGAAACATCATCGCAAATTTCAAATGCGACCAATGGCATTGAACCTCCACGCGGTTTGATCAGTATTAAAGCCAGTAAAGATGGTGTTTTAAAGCAAGTTGTACCTGAATACAAACGCCTTAAAGGTAACTATGAATTACTGTGGAACATCCCAAGTAACGATGGTTATTTAGAGCTCGTTGGTATTATGCAGAAATTTATTGATCAAACAATTTCTGCCAATACCAACTACGACCCATCGCGCTACGAAGGTGGCAAAGTACCTGTTAAGCAAATCATCAAAGACTTACTTACTGCGTACAAGTTGGGTGTCAAAACACTGTATTACCACAACACACGTGATGGCGCCGACGACAGTCAGCAAGATGACGGTTGTGAAGGCGGCGCGTGTAAGATCTAAACTTTTACACGCTACGTAGAGTGCGAGCCGCATGGTTAAATGCAGATTGCTAAGCGCAAATTGCATAAAAATGACCTGCGGCTTGTTTGTGTTTTGAAGCATAAGCTTTCGACATGCAAAACACGCAAAAATAAAAACAGCAAAACAGAACTCAAACATTACGCTAACAGTACTGTTGCAATTACAAAGCAATTACCATGCACTTTCAAAAATGTCAGTGAAGTACGACATTTGGAGCTATTAATGACTTATACAACTTTTAATCAGACCCCAACAAACGCCCTGCTTGAACCGATGTTTTTGGGTAACAGTGTTAACGTTGCTCGCTATGATCAACAAAGATATATGGCGTTTGAAAAGCTGATAGAAAAGCAACTTTCGTTCTTTTGGCGTCCAGAAGAGGTTGACGTATCTAAAGACCGCGCCGACTGGCAAGGCTTAACGCCATCAGAAAAGCATATTTTTATTTCTAACCTAAAGTACCAAACCCTGCTCGATAGTATGGCTGCACGCTCTGTTAATGCGGTATTACTGCCGCTAGTTTCATTGCCAGAGCTAGAAACTTGGATTGAAACTTGGGCATTTAGTGAGACCATTCACTCTCGCTCATACACGCATATTTTGCGTAATCTATTTACCGAGCCAGGTGAAGTGTTCGACGATATTGTCGTCAACCCTGCTATTTTAAATCGTGCCACCAGCATTGCTAAATACTTCGACGATGTGATTTTGACAACGCAATTGCTGCAAGCGCAGGGCGAAGGCAGTTATGAAGTAGAAGACAAAACGGTTGAAGTTAGTCAGCGTAAATTAAAAGAGCGTTTATTCCTTGCAATTTGCTCGGTAAATGCCTTAGAAGCTATTCGTTTTTACGTCAGTTTTGCTTGTTCATTTGCCTTTGCAGAGCGCGAATTACTCGAAGGTAACGCGAAAATCATTAAGCTGATTGCCCGTGATGAGGCGCTTCATTTAACGGGTACTCAGCATATTCTAAACAACTGGATGTCGGGTAAAGACTGTCCAGAAATGAAGGAAATTGCGGACGAACTCAAAGAAGAAGGTCGCCAAATCTTCCTTGATGTGGTTGAACAAGAAAAAGAGTGGGCTGAATACTTGTTTAAAGACGGCTCAATGATTGGTTTGAATGCACAGATCCTAAATCAATACATCGAATACATTAGCCACCAACGCATGGGCGCTATCGGCTTAGAATCGCCATTTAACGTCAAGAGTAATCCATTACCTTGGATGAATGCCTATTTGGTGAGTGACAACGTGCAAGTTGCACCGCAAGAGTCTGAGATTTCCAGCTACTTAGTCGGCCAAGTCGATGCGGCCGTTGCCGATGACGATTTTGACGACTTCGATCTATAAAATTCACCTGTGTGCTTTTGTCTTATGCGCTTTGATATAACACCTGTAGAAATGACTAAATGACTGTTTTTCAAGGACGAGTGGTACTGTTTTTCAAACATGAGTAGTAGTGAGAATAACAAGCTGTCACACAAAGTCACCGCTAATGGCCAAGAGGTCATTTTTACCGACAAGCACCCAAACTTATTGGTGTGTTTAGAAGAGGCCAATATCGAAGTGCACTACCATTGTCGCGATGGCTATTGTGGCGCGTGCCGTGTCAAACTAGGTAAAGGGCAAATCTGCTACCCGCAAGGTGAGCCACTCGCATTTGTCGGTGAAGACGAGATTCTGCCCTGCTGCTGTGTTCCAACCGCGGATATTGAACTAACCGTCGACTAGCTAGCAGGCTTGGAAAACTTTAATAAAAAAACCAGCAATACGCTGGTTTTTTTAGTTGTAAGCTTTGTGAGCAGTAAGACTTGGTAGCTGCTCACTATGCATTAGTCATTAGTGAACGTAATGGTGAAATTACTCTATCTTTAACTCGACTTTAATGCCATTGATAACGCGCGCTAATTCAAACGACACATTGTCGAATAACCCTTGATAACTTTCTTTGTCGCCGTCATTAGCAGCGACATCCAGTAATTTGGCGCGCTCAAATAACTGTAGTGCACCAACAGAGCAGGCGACGCCCTTTAAAGTGTGAACCAAGTGCTTAATACGTCCTTGATCATCGTTATCGATAGCCTGCTGAATTCTCAAGCCATCTTCGTGATGGTCATCGTAGAACATGTGCAGGATTTCTCTAAACAAGCTGTCATCGCCCAGTACGTTGTCCAAACCAACCTGATAGTCGATACCGACCAAGCCGTCTTCCTGATTTTCAGCCGCCATTGGTTCAGTTTCCACCACTACTGCTTGAGTTGGTTGCGCTGTTTCTGACGGGTGACTTAGCGTTATATTTCTCGATTGCTGTTTCGCTTGATATAAAAACTTATCAGCGTTTTGCATCAATTGGTTGAAGTCGTAACCGACATTGGGGTGCTGCGCACACGCAATACCAATACTGGCGGTCACAAAAATTTGCTCTGTGCCCAATTCCATTGGCATTTGCTCTAACGCCTTTCTAAAGCGCTCACAAACGCTTAACGCATCCGGTAAGCCCACATTAGGCATACATACAGCAAATTCTTCGCCCCCTACGCGGCCTGTAATATCATAATCGCGAAATGTACTGGCAAGTAGACCAGCAAACTGTTTGAGGACAATATCGCCTGCTTCATGGCCATAGTTGTCGTTAACCGACTTAAAGTGATCAATATCAATCATCGCCATCGATAAATTTTGAATAGATCGCGATGTTTGATTGATCGCTTTTAGGCTCAGCTTCTCGAACTGCCCCTTGTTGTTCAAATTCGTTAAAAAGTCAGTTTTGGCAAGGTTTTCCAGTGTTAACGTTTTTTCTCTCAGGCGCAGGGCATTGCGAATGCGCGCCAGCAATACTTTAGCGATATAGGGCTTGGTCACGTAATCATGGGCGCCGAGTTCTAACGCTTGAACAATTTGATCCTCGTCATCAGACGCAGACAGCATGATGACAGGAATGTTAACCCACTCTGGGTTTTCCTTAATTTTTTTTAAAGTCTCAATACCTGACATACCAGGCATATAAAGATCGAGTAGCAAAATGTCTATATTGTCATTTTGAATTGCCGTTAATGCACTCTCTCCATCAAGCGCTTTGACTACCTGATAACCTTCTGCCTGAAGGTCAAATTCCAGTAACATTAACGTATCTTTGGCATCGTCTGCAGCCAAAACTGTGTACATAGTTTGTCCTTAATAAATGCCTTTCATTGCCAATACTATCGAATAATACTCAACAATATAAGACCGCTTTTTAACTTAATACTTTCAGTGCCTTACATAAGTTTAGCAAACACTTGAATAAAATTGCGTTTTTGGCTTTGCTACTGAGTATCATCAACATCAATATTCGACATGCGCTAAGCCTCAACGGAGTGCGTTAAAAACTCACTTAAATGTGTCATAAACTCTTGGTACGTATCACTAAGTGGCGTTGTTAATCGAGTCAGTTCGTCATGATTACCCGCTTTTGCCGCCTGCTCAATTTGCAGTGCAATACCACCGAGCTTGAGGCCGCCAAGATTGTTTGATGACCCTTTGAGCTTGTGTGCAAACGCTAACACCTCATCTTTGTCCAGCTTTGCCAATGCCTCGGCTAAACTATCGAATAATTCAGGCGCCTCATTCACGTATAATTCGACAAGGTTACGCACTAACTGTTCATTGTTCCTGACCCGTTTAAACAAGGCCAGCTTATCCCAAAGCACATCGACATCATCCTCGTGTTCCCGCCCGTTAACGGGGGTTGCCTCCTGACCAGACAATACATCCTGATTGATTTCGTCGCTTAATTCCGCTTTTTTCACCCAATGACTCAAACTCAGACCAAGTTTGTCGGCATCAATAGGTTTAGACAAATAATCGTTCATACCAGCTGCAAGGCACTTTTCCTTATCACCTTTCATCGCATTCGCGGTCATGGCGATAATCGGTATACCTTGGTAGGCATGACCAGCCTTACCCGCTCGAATTGCCTCGGTCGTTTGATAACCATCCATTTCTGGCATTTGACAATCCATCAAAATAATATCGTATGGCGCATTAACTGGTGACTGAACCAAACACGTTAACGCCTCTCTACCATGATTGGCAATATCGGCATGGCCGCCACAATTCCCAAGAATGCCTTGCACCACCGCTTGATTAATCCGATTGTCTTCCACCAGTAAAATACGAATCCCTTTAAGCGAATTATCTTGTCCATCGCCTCCTGCACTCGGGTGCACATTGTAGTGAGTCAATAACGGCGACCCACCGTGCTCGCTCTCGGTACTGTTTAATACAACGGCCATCGCGTTGCGCAGATCACTTGTCGTTGCGGGTTTGGGAAAATATGCACTATAGCCAAGCTCGGCAAAATAACTTGCATCCCCACGCTCATTCATTGAGGTCATCATGATCAACTTAATTTTTTGCGATTGTGGAGATTTTTTCAATTGCTGACCCAGCACGACACCATCAATGTCATCTAACTTGCGATCGAGTATCGCCACTTCAAAATAATCTTTGGGTCGCTGCTCGATTTTCGCTAGCGCGGCTTGTCCACTGTCAGCAGTCACCACCGAAGCCCCCCACACCGACAGCTGTTCGGCGAGGACTTCTCGATTGGTACTATTAACATCAACAACGAGTATATGATGGCCAACAAAGCTGATCTCCGGAATGGCAACAGGTGTCTGCTCACTGCGCTGCATGACTAAATCAAAGGTAAACTGACTACCGACATTAATCGAGCTTTCAACAGCGACACTCCCCGTCATCAACTGGCATAACTTTTTCACAATCGCCAAACCTAACCCAGTGCCGCCATAACGTCTTGTGGTACTGGCATCGACTTGTGTAAAAGAGTCAAACAGCTTGCCGAGCTTACTTTCGGCGATACCAATTCCGGTATCGATGACCTGACATTCAAATTTTAACTGCTCTTGCTCATCAATGAGCACTGGTGACAACTTCGCGCGGATAACAACTTCGCCTCGCTCGGTAAACTTAATGGCATTGCCGACGAGGTTAGTAATAATTTGCCTCAGTCTTGTCGGGTCACTCTTTACCATAGATAAGCTTATCTGGCTGACATCGAGAATAAGCTCTACGCCTTTTTCTTGCGCCTTTATCGCCATCGACTCGACAATATCTCCCAAATGCGCACGCAAATCAAAATCTAAAACTTCCAGCTCGAGCTTACCGGCTTCAACTTTGGAAAAATCGAGAATATCGTTGATCAAGTTCAACAGAGAAAAAGCACTAGAATTAGCCAGCTGTACATAGTGTCGTTGCTTAGTCGATAATTCACTTTGTTCAAGTAAGCCCAACATGCCCATCACACCATTCATTGGTGTTCTAATTTCATGGCTCATGCTAGCTAAAAATTCTGATTTTAAGCGCAACGACTCCTGCGCCATATCCAGTGCTTCTTGTTTTAAATCATGTAATAGCCGTTGCTCAGTGACATTGCGATTGGTACCAACGAGGCGCTTGATATCGCCTTGCTGCTCAACAATCGCTTTGGCATGTGCCTCAATGTAGTTGACTTGATTGTCCGGCATTAAAATTCTGAACGTCAGGTTGAAGTCTTCACCTGTCGACATCGATCGCTCTATCGCCTGATCGACAATTTCACGATCTTTTGGGTGTACTGCTTTTAGCCAAATCTGCTCAGGTAGCACACCGTCGCTTTTTTCATAGCCATAAAGACTGTACATCCGCTTATCCCAAGAAACACGGCCGGTGACACGGTTGTATTCCCACACACCAATTTGCGGGGCTGATAGAGCAAAATCTAATCGCCATGCAAGTTCATTGGCATCACGCAAGGCCGATTTACGTTCTGATTCGAGTAGTTTGTAGTAAGTGTTATCGCGGATCAGGCCGGTATACATTAAACCCTGCTCGGTGATCACCTCAGAAACAACAAGCAGCATTGGAAATACTTCCCCATCCTTGCGCATCGCTGGTAATTCTCTGCCCGTTATCGAGCGGCAACTGGACTTAGGATCGCTAAAGTCCACAGCAATCTGCTCAAACTGGGCGGCGGTATCATGGGGCAAAAGCAAGGTTAAATGGTTACCAATCATATCTTTTGCTCGATAACCAAACATCCGCTCAGCGGAACGATTAAACGCTAAGATGTTGCCATCAACGTCGAAATTAACCACGGCATCGGCTATCGAGTTTAAAATAGATTGCAGTTTGGCTGACGTGTCCTGCGATTCTAGTAAGGTGCGATTGACAGACGCTTTTTGCGCTTCAACATGTTTAAGTAAACGCTCAAAACTGCGCGCTAATCGGCCAGTTTCGTCTTTTTTTGTGGTTGGCAATGGTAAAGTATCACCACTGGTTTCATAGTGGCTGATACTGCTAATCATTTTAGTCAATGGCGCAATCATTCGCCTAGACCCAATAATAGAGAGCACAAAAGCAATTAATGCCAGTGCTAATCCAAAAAGTAATAGCTGCTCTTCTAAGCGGGTAAACGCGGCAAACAAACGGTGACCATCATGGCTAAACTGTAAGTTAAGCGTAACGTGCTGGCCGCGCTCAATGAAATTTAATTGTTTGGCAATATTGAGGCTAAGATCTGCGCGCTTGATTCGCTCAAACAGTGATTGTTTTGTGTTGTCCAGTTCAGTACTAGATGCTAAGTCGGTTTCAACGTGTTGCGCTAAACTCTCGGCACTTTCACTAGTTTCGGTAGCTTGTGAAGTTAGTTGTTCGTTAAGCTGTTGAGCACGGTTTGCAATACTAAGCCCACTGCTTTGATAAACTAAAGTTGACTCACCATCAGTGATTTGAATACTTTCACCCGCCTTGTAAAACCTCGTCAATAATTCATGCAATGACGATAAATCAAACGCCACCACTAAGCTTGCAACATGCTTTTCACGGTGGAACAAAGGATTGACCGTTATCATTAACGTGGTCGCTTGCTTTTTGATTTTAAGGTGTTGAAAGTAGGTGTCTTTTACTTGCTTAAACTGCTCAGGCCTAGTCCTAACTATAGTCAAGATTTGCTGCTGATGAGGAGCAGAAACACTGTGCTGGGCTGCAATTAGCTTACCGCTATCTGCGAGCAATGAAATCGTAACAAATTTAGGTTTAGCGGCAATCAGTGAGGCGAAAGCCGCGTTGAACTGGCGCTCCTGGTTGCTCAAACTAATGCCGTAGTCTTTGGCCGTTTCGTCGTTAACTAACTGCTCAACAAGGTGGGCGTTAGTGATAGCAATGGCATCTTCGAAGTTCACCTCAAAGTAGCGCTTAACCATAGCCGACACAAACTCTGCATTTTCAGCGAGGTCTTGTTCAGCGTGTTGTTGGAGAATTTTGCTACCTTCCAAGTAGGAAGTTAGGCTCATGACAGAGACGACAAAGATTGCGATGACAACACTAACAAAAGGCACTCTGAACTTTAGTGTCGTCCAAAAAGAAAAGCGCTTATATTGCTGTTTATTATTGTTGGTCATTGCGTTACATCTTTAATGCTTTATTGCTCAATATTACATGACGCTGTTCAAATTACTAAAAAATTGCGCGAGTTCAGTTGAATTGAAAGGCTTGCGAAGCACGGGGTAAGGCCAGGTTTTGTCATCATTATCAATGTAACCACTCATTGAGCCAATGGTTATTTGTGGAAAGCTTTGCTGCACAATGGCAGTTGCTTCACGACCGGTCATATCAGGTAAGATCATATCCGTCATAAACACATCAAAAGGGCCTTGCTCATTGATTGCATCAACCAAGGCTTCTTTAGACGTCACGTGCACCGTGTAAGCACCAACACTTTCTAAAAACAGTGCCACAAATTCAGCAATACTGGCCTCATCATCCAAAATTAACACCCGCTGACGCTGCATGTTGTCGAGTGTAACTCCCCTTTCGGCATGCGGATAATAAATGGTCGCAGTTTTGTTGGCAACGGCTCGTTTACAGGTGAATTCCAGCACAAAATGAGCGCCACCTAGTTCTGATTTTCCGTAAACCCGTATTTGAGCGTTGTGCTTGTAGATTGTACTGTACACATTCGCCAGACCGATACCGTGTCCCTTGCTCACCGACTTGCTGGAATAGAATGGGTCAAAGATCTTGGTGAGATTTTCAGACAATATCCCCACACCGCTGTCTTTCACATGAACTTCAAATGAGCCTTTCGCATTGTAATGGGCAGAGAGTTGAATTTTACCGCTACCGCCTTGGTCTTTGATGGCGTCTTGCGCATTGATCACTAAATTGAGCAAAATATTGATAAACTCACCTTGCGGAAAGTAAATCGTGCATTTTTCTTTTGGTAAGTTAATTTCTAACTCAATCGTATTGATCAGTATTTGCCTAAACAAATATTGGTTATCGAGGATGTCATTGAGCGGATCGAATTCAACCACTTTAACCATCGGCTTTTTGGTAAACGCCAACAGCCTTTCAGTGACACTTTTCCCCTTGTCGATAGCATTTTTAACACGATCGATATAGCGAGATATGTCTTGCTCTCCTTGCGAAAATTTAAGCTCTAACATTTCAATCGCGCCAAGTGCGACACCTAACACATTATTAATATCATGTGATACGTTGCCAAACGTGTTGCCCAATAGCGCAAGTCGGTTGCTAATCAGCTGTTGCTGCTCCTTCCTGAATTTGTCGGTAACATTTTCGACAATCCAAATGTAGACCCCTTCGTCAGCTTCATACGTTACCGATAAATCAAATACCGTGTTGTAGTCATCAAAACTTATGTGGGTGCGCTTGAGCTGGCCGTCAAGCTGTGCAATTTTTTTAAACGATAAGTACTCAGTAATACTGAAGTTGACGTAGTCAAACAAAGCGGTATTGCTGTCGCCTTGCTGCGGTGAGATGTCTTGATACACGACATTATCCTCTTCGTTAATGAAGAAGATCGGTACCTTGATGGTATAGTTCACTAAGGCGAGCAATTTGAGCTTTTCAAATACCGCTTCACTGCGCGTAATATCTCGGCTAATGCCAAACAAAGCGATAACCTTGCCGTCTGAATCGACTTCCACTTCGCCAATGGTTTCTATTTTCGCTTTCTTGCCATTGGCAAGCACAATACTCGACTTATGATAAAAGCTTTGGGCACACTCAATGCTTTGCTGGTAGGACGCTTGAATACGCTCTTGTTCATTGGCTTCGTGAAACGCAAGTACTTTTTCCAGGCTTGGTTTAAAGGTATGTGCTTGGGTGCCGTAAATGCGATATAACTCTGTCGACCAAAACATTTTTTGGTTACCGACATTGTATCGCCAATGCCCTGAGTTGCTAATTTTTTCTGCCAGCGACAAGTAATTGTTTTGCTTGCGCAGCTGTTGAATGAGCGATTTGGTTTCGGTGACATTGCGTATCGCACCATACATGCGCTCTGGTGCACCGTCTTGACCTCGCTTCAAACGAGCCGTTGCGTTTACCCACAACACCTGATTGTCATTGGTCGTCACTTGGTAGGTTGAGTTAAAGCTACTTTCTTCGCCAGACACCAACTGCCTAACTTGCTCTTGCAGTTCAAGCCACCGATCTTCACTAACATGCTGTCGCCAAAAACTTTTAGGTGCTGATAGTGGCGCTTTCTGATAACCGAGCAGCGCCGCTAGTTCCGGCGAACAATAAAGGAGATCAGACGCAATATCCCATTCCCAGTAGGTCTCATCTAAAGACTCTAAAGCCGTTCTCGTGTCTTCTTTTAACGGCTCACTTTGCTCTTTGGGCAACTCTTGCACAGCAGTGACGAAAACCCATTGTTTATCATCTTGTTGAAGAGTCTTCACGCCAACATGCACTAAGCTAGCTGTGGCTGTTTTTAACAAGTGTATCGCGCTATCTGTTAGCGCTGAGTCTTCATCACTCGTTAATTCATTCGTGAGTTCATGTGTTAACTCATAGCCTATTAACAGATAAGACAAAGGCTTACCTGTCAACTGTTCCGGTTGGTAACCCGACAGCATCGCCATGGCCGGATTAACCTGGCTAATTTCTTGCTCATCGTCAATTTCGACAACAGCAATTGGCAGCTCAGCCAACGCAATCGTATTTGCCATCAAAATAGCTCATCTTCTTCATCAAAATCAGCAACTGGCGCTGCTTGCGCTTGATTCAAAGATTTTAGGCTATCGACACTGTTGAGCGCTTGATCAAGCAACTGAGACACTTCGAGAAAGTTGACGTCATCTTGAGTGTGTTTTTTCAGGGCGTTGTGCACTAGATCTGTTAAGTAGCTTTCTTGCTCTTCACTCATGTCCAAAACATGAAAGCTCATTCCCATACTTTGTACAATTTCATTCATCACCTCTTGTTGGTGATGTTTAGAAATTTCAATCATCTTCTTGGTTTTTTCAACAGCCTGCTGAATTTGCTCTTGCACATCTACCAGCGAATTTTTGTAAGTGATAAACGCCATACGCGCGCCAATACACTCAATAACAGAAGCCAGTGCATCAATATAAATATCAGTATCAATAGCCCCTTCTTCGAGATTTAGCACCAGAATGGATACTAAAGGATGATTAAAGATAGTGCGCGTACCAAAGCGATAAAGACGAGGCTTAACCTTGAGCAACTCCATCACGCCTATTTCCACTGGCGAGCACAAGCCATTTTTCGAACTGTAAAAAAGCGGTTTGCCATGCAATGGGTAAAAGGCAATACAGCCATGTAAATTCATGCTGTAGAAAAAGGAAAAAACCTGATCGCGAATTTCTTCAAGACTAAAGCACTGGTTAAGGCGGGAAGTCAGCTGCATACAGGCACCATATTTTGAAGCCTGCGCCATCGAGATATTGATCACGCGATCTTTCGACATTAATTCACTTTCAAAGTCGTGTATTTTGTCTTGATAATGAATTAACTTTTCTAATTTTTGGGTCAGAGTTAACAGCGAGATAGGCTTAGCAAGAAAATCGTCAGCGCCACACTCCAACCCTTTTAAAATTGCTTCCTCGGTCGCCAACCCCGAATAGAGCACAAAGGAGTGCGCGCCAATTTGTTGGTCTACACACTGTTTTATCCAATTAGAGCCAACTTCTTGGCCGATGTATTCATCAACCAATGCAATATCAAATTTACCATGCTCGGCAATTTTAGCTTCACCAAGCGCAGTGGAAGTCGCCACTTCAACGGTAAATACCGTTTCAAGGCACTCAGTCAGTAACTCTAGGTATTGATCATCATCATCAATGATCAATACCGATTTTTTTAATTCAGTCATGTAGAAAGTCCTTAGTTTTCGGCAAGTGCTAACGCTGCTGTCCATAGAGTGGTGTTTTGAACCTTCATTACACCATTTGCACTTGCTCTTTGCGCTGGTCAAACTAAAACATCGTGGGTTTCAGCCTCACAAGCTCGCCTGTAAAAATACTTGTTGTTGGTTACGGGTGTTAATGGTTAAGCAATAAGGTAACTCGCCGTTACCGCACTTCCCCCATCGCGATAACTCAGCTGTTCACACAATTGACGCACTAATAAAATGCCTCTGCCACTGAGTGCGTTTTCAAGTTGCTGTGCTGAGCTCTTTTCCACATATGACTGGTAGTCAAAGCCTTGACCACTATCTTTAATGGAAATATCCATACGACCGCATTGACTTAACTGGTAATAACGCAGCGATATTTCGACCTTGCCGCAGGTCAGTGCTTTGAGCTTTTTCTCCCTTTCATGGAAATACAAAGCAAACCCCTCAGCTTCTTGTTTTAGCGCAGAATCTAACCCTAAGACACCGTGGTCGAGCGCGTTGACGAAAAGCTCAGTTAAAATAGTAAAGAGGTTTTGCCACTGCTCACCGCCGCCCTCGACTTCTTGGATAAAGCTCATGGCGATTGGAACAGGGTTAACTTTGGCTAAAGTTTCGCCGGAAAGAATAATATCCCATTGCCACAAAGCGCCGCACTCAGGAACGTCAACGAAGCTACCAAACGGTGCGTTTTTAGGTGTGGCTGCTGGGCTCAGCGCAACTGTTTTTATCCATTGATCACAAGGAACGCTGATCAGTGAGATATCATCTTCTTGCAAAGCTCCCTGACAAAAATCACTCACGTCACTAATGACGGTATCGGCGATACGATTCTTTGCAACGCCGCGCTGTGCGGCTTGTTCAAATCGTTCGATACCATACATTTCACCTTGTGGGTTACCTGCTTCAATAATACCATCACTGAGCAGCACCACACTGTCTGTGGGCGCAACCGTGACCACGTCAAGTTTACTGCCTGGCAGCAATGACTGAATGACCCCTAGTGGCGGATGTGTTGACACTATTTTGTGTTTAATATTGCCTTGCTCATCGTATACATAAGTATCGGGAAGACCTGCATTAAAGACATACGCGGTGGCATCTATGCTTGAGATACTCACAAAACTGGCGGCCAAGAATAAATCAGATGGCAGCAAATCGTACAATTGGTTATTGATTTGAACGATGATTTCAAACAGGCTAAAACCTTTTTTTGTCATCACTCTAAATGTTTCTGCAAGCGGGATAGCCCCAATGGAGGAGCGCAAACCATGGCCGGTAAAATCACCGAGCAAGACATTGACATCGCCATTGGGGCATTGAGCAGTCAGTTGAATATCGCCACTAAAGAGTTCGGCTGGTTTTTTTACAATCTCAATGCGATCGAGTGCGAAATTTCGTGACTCAATCACCCCAGACATCAACTGCTCGGCAAGCTCTGCATCTTGTTGCTGGGCTTGTTGTAGTGATTTGACTTGCGCATAAAGATCGCTAATACGCTGAATTGACTTGATTTTTGCCTTAAAAACTTCAGGTGAAAACGGGCGAACCAAAATACCATCGCCACCCGCTTCAATACTTTCGATAAACGCCTGATCTGTGTCCATGCTGGTGATGAAAATCAGTGGTGCCAAAGTGTTTTTTGAAAGTGACTTGATTTGCCTTGCCGCTTCATAACCATTCATGATCGGCATATTGATGTCCATGAGTACCAAATCAGGCTGATACTTGTTGTACATATCAACCCCGCGCGCTCCATCATTGGCGGTGAAAACCCGATACCCCTCTTCTTTCAACAGAACACTGAGCACTTTGCACTGCATTACAGAGTCATCAACGACGAGTGCAAGCTTGTAATGACGCTCTTGCGGGACTGACATAAAACTAATTCTCTATGGTAAGTAAACGATGGAATTGTGCAATTTCTAGAATTTTTGCCACCGATTCGTTTGGCTGCTTAATAATCACTTTGCCAGATAATTTTTCGGCATGGTCTTTCAACAATAAAATCATGCCCAGTGCCGAACTGTCCATATAAGACGTTCTCGACAAATCTAGGGTAAAAACGGCACCTTCGGTGACTTCGCCGATATAGCTGTCGCGAAACAGTTGGTGTAACGAGAAATCAAACCTGTCATCAATACTAATGGTGATCTCTTTAGAGTTCGCACTTACGTGTTTCTTCACTGACATTTACTACTCTCCTCATTAAAATAATTCAACATCGCCTTCATCCATGGAAGACTGTGATACTGTTCTTGCTTGGTTTGCCTGCTGGCTACTGGCTAAGCCCTCTGCGCATAGCTGCTGTAGTTCTCGCAGTGGTTGCTCGATATCATCCACTGAAGAAATTTTTGCCAGCGCTTGGTTAAGCTTAGCTAAATTATTCAAATTTAACGTTAAAGAATCTAACGTTTGATAGGTTAAATCTTCAAATTGCAACGAGCGAACGCCAGTTACTGCGGTTTCATCTATTTGACCTGAAATTGCCGCAAGGCGCTCTACGATGGTTTGTGTTTTGTCGTTAACGTCGCCAACGTGCTTCATCATGACACTGACGTTGTCTTTGGCGCGCAATGTAGAGGTCATATCAGCAGACGCCATCACTTCTACCGAGCCCCGCAATTTTTCAATGGTTTGCTGTGCGAGCGATATTTCTGTGCGAATATCATTGTTAAGATCAGTTGAGTTTTCAGAAAGTGCGCGAACTTCATTGGCAACAACGGCAAAACCTCGGCCGGCATCACCGGCACGCGCCGCTTCAATAGCCGCATTAAGCGCAAGTAAATTGGTTTGGCTGGCCAGGTTTTCGACTTGTTCCAGCAAGCTAAAAATACCGCCAATTTGCTTGACCATTTCGTCGGTGTAAGACATGGTTTCTAAACTTTGCTTACTGGTATTGATAATGACGCCAACGAAATCTTCTAGCGTCTTGTTGGAATCGGAAACAAAAGAAGCTAGCGTTGTTTTTCCTTCGTCGCCGATATTCTGGTTAGTATCAATGACTTCGCTAATCATTTGCTGCTGCTCTTGGCTTAATGCCTGTAAGCTCTTAAAGCTATATGAAATACCACCAATGGCATCTCTGACTAACCCCGTTACCCGCTGATGCTCTTGTTCAATCACGCTGACTTCATGGGCAATCAAGGCTGACATTTCCGTCAAGCTAGCGCGCAGCACGGAATCATCACCATGCTCAGTTTTACGCTGGTCGCCGCTCTGAGAAATACTCTGAGAAATGCCCTGAGCAGCGCTAGCTGAGCCATTTACGGAGTTCTTAGCTTCACGACTTGACGAGGGTTGAGCCGTGGTAAAAAGGCCCTGGCGGTTAAATGTGTAAACCATTACGCCAGCAATGACCAACACAACGAATAAGCACAAAGTTGTTAGCCAAGTAACAGCAAACATCAGTTGGTTAATTATCGCGAGCACACCTATCGCCATTAAGGTATGCAATTGTAACTTGGAGTTGTTAACCATTAATAACCTCTTTCATCTGCTCACGGGATAACGCCGCATAAGCTAATAGCTCTTGCGCAATATCAGTTAATGAATGCTCACTCGTATGGGCATTAAGTGCATGGGCAGCTCCTGGCATTCCCCAAATTAAACTCGACGCTTTATTCTGAATCAAGGTGCGCGCACCGTGTTTTTTCAACTTCGCCATACCTGCCGCGCCGTCTTGCCCCATACCAGTTAACAATAGCGCTTGGGTGTTGCTGGCAATAGGCATAAGTGAATCAAACAAGACATCAACTGATGGTTTATGCCGATTCACTGGCTCGGAATCTTCGAGTACCGAGAATAGCGAGCCGTTTTTCAATACCACTTGCAAATGCTGATCACCTGGCGCGATATAGACATTACCTTCTTTCAGTTTTTGTCCGTGTCGCGCTTCTTGCACTGTCACAGCAACATGACTATTAAGTCGAGTCGCAAAACGTTCACTGAATTTTACCGGAATATGCTGGGCAATAACGACTGGAGGACAATTGACGGGTAGTTGCGTAATAACTTGGCGCAACGCGTCAGTCCCGCCAGTAGAGGAACCGATTGCCACCAAATGATTCGCACGCTTACAACCGGCAAAGGCCAAGGTTGATTGCTCTGCTTGTTTGGTTTGTTTAGCTGAGCTGATCGCAGAAGACAATTGATAGCTTTTCTGATCAACTGTAACCGCTGATTTAAGCTTATCTAAGAGCGCATCTTTAAATGCGTAACGATTGGCCAATAACACCTCAAAACTAGGTTTCGCGATAAAGTCTATCGCGCCCAGTTCAAGAGCTTCCAAGGTGATGTCTGCACCTTTTGTGGTCAAGGTCGATAACATAATGACGGGCATCGGTCGCAAACGCATTAAATTACTCAAAAAAGTGATGCCGTCCATCTTAGGCATCTCGACATCAAGCGTAATCACATCAGGGTTGAGTTTTTTAATCTGCTCGCGCGCCACGTATGGGTCTTTGGCTTCACCCACAACCTCTAAAGCCGGATCTGAGCTAATGATCTCCGTTAAAATGCTGCGGATCACCGAAGAATCGTCGACGATTAGTACCTTAATTTTCTTCATATTCGTTATATTCATTGTTAAAACAACTCAACATCACCTTCAACTGATTCATGGTCAATGCGAGTGCGGTAGTCGCGCTCGCGTTGCGCAATCGTATCATTGTGTAAATTATCCAAGAGCTTGACAAATGCACGCCCTGTTATCGGATCAAAAATGACTTTCCTTGGGTAAATCGAACCGACATCGTGTTTAACCACCTCAATGCGCTCAATACTCAAATAGTTGAAGACAAATGCCGTGTTACGCTCTCCTATATCTGACATCTTTTTCAGTACTTTACCGCCGCCAAATACTTTGGCGCGTAAGTTGCGACGTTGGGCGCCATGCTTGAGCAAAGTATTGATTAAATGCTCCATCGCAAAGTTGCCATAGCGAGTTGCATCTGATGCTAGTCCGCGCTGTCCCCAATCCACTTCATGCGCATTTTTGTCTGTTGCAGGCAGCATAAAATGATTCATGCCCCCCACTTTCGTGCGCTCATCCCAAATGCAAGCCGAAATACATGACCCAAGTGTTGTTGAAATGAGGATCGGATCGGATGTCATATAAAACTCGCCCGGTAAAATCTTCGCGACAACCGTGTCGCGTTGCTTATCCCAATAGTGGTTAACATGCTTAAAGTCAGGTGCACAGCGCGCTAAGGCTGACTTTACTGCAATTTGTTCCTGCCTAGTTACCATTCCTGTTTTATTAACTCTCTATACACTAATCGCCAAGCTATACTGGCTTTCTAAAAATTGTGCGCCCAACATTTTCAAAATAACGCTGGTACTCACCAAGGTTTTCGCTGTGACCAAGCATCAATAAGCCACCTGGGGCGAGCATATCGTAATAGCGGGCAAACAAATCTTGCTGCGTTGCCTTATCAAAGTAAATAATCACGTTACGACAGAAAATAACGTCAAACGGCCCACTCATCGGCCACTCGTGTAACAAATTAAGCTGCTTAAACGTGACGAGCGAACGAATGTCGTCAGTGACTTTGACTTTACTCGCGTTTGCCCCCGTGCCTTTTTTAAAATATCGCTGCTGAATCGACTGAGTCAGCCCCTCAATGCGGTTAGTGGTATACACCCCTTGATCTGCTGTCGCGAGCACATTGCTGTCGATATCTGTCGCAAGAATCTTGACATCCCAACGGTTTAACACATGTGAAAAGCTCTGATGCGTTGTAATCGCCAGACTGTAGGGCTCTTCTCCAGTTGAACTCGCGCTCGACCACAACCTTATACGTTTAGTATCACGGCGCTCATCAAGCAGCTTGGGAAATTCATGCTCCGTTAAATAGTCAAAATGATGTTGCTCTCGGTAAAAGCTGGTCAAGTTGGTGGTGATTGCATTGATAAAGTAGGTTTTCTCCTGCTCTGGCTGCGATCTTAATAGGTCGCAATAAGCATCAAAGTCCGCTAGCTTGCGCTCACGAATAACTCGCGTTAAGCGCCGATAAACCATTTCTCGCTTAGCTTCACCGAGCACGATTCCCGCGGCGTTATAAACATACTCACAAATAAACTTAAAATTTTTGCTGCTTAGCTGGTAAGCAGCTTCCCGTACCTCACTCATGCGCGCGCCCTAAAACTCTTCCCATTCATCATCGGCAAGTGTTCTTGGCCGAGCTTGATTGCGTGGTTTCGGCACGACGGCTCTTGGTGTGCGTGTAGCAAATCCTGCGCTACTGGGCGCCACAGCTGGCATGGTTTGCTGCGCTTGGCCATCATCGAAAAATGCAACCTGCTCAAGCAGCATTTGTGATTGTTCTTCCATTGACTTACTTGAAGCGGCAGCTTCTTCCACTAACGCCGCATTTTGCTGGGTCATTTCATCCATCTGACTAACAGCAGCACTAACTTCACTAATGCCTGCCGATTGCTCTTTGCCTGCATTATCAATATCGCTCAGCATAGCACCGACTTCTTCAATCGCCTTAATCAGTTGCTCAAAGGTTTGCCCGGTTTCGTCAACAAGCTTAGTGCCTAATCCAACCGCATCGACACTGTCGTTAATCAACCCTTTGATTTCTTTGGCTGCGCCCGCTGAACGTTGTGCCAAGTTTCTCACCTCAGCAGCGACAACGGCAAAGCCGCGGCCTTGTTCTCCAGCGCGAGCTGCCTCAACCGCAGCATTAAGCGCGAGTAAGTTCGTTTGAAACGCTATTTCATCAATTACGCCAATAATATCGGCAATCTTTTTGCTGGATTTATTGATATCGCTCATCGCTGTAATGGCATTACTGACCACTTCGCCACCGCTTTTCGCTTTATCGACAACCGACGCCGAGAGCTTACTTGCATTGGTGGCATTGTCGGCATTTTGCTGAACCGTACTGGTTAACTGCTCCATCGCTGACGCCGTTTCTTCCAAGCTTGATGCTTGAGACTCCGTGCGATGGCTAAGCTCATTATTGCCTGTCGCAAGTTCTCTCGCCGAATCGAATACTGTCGTCGAGGCTAGGTGAATTTCTTTAACCATGCCAGATAAATTACCAATCGATTCATTCATGGCATTGGCTAACGCGAGAAATTCGCCATCGTAATCACCGTTCATCGATTTGGTTAAATTACCTCGTGCGAGTGCTTCGGCAACGTTAATCGCTTCCTTGATAGGCTCAATAATGGTATCCATTAAGCCGTTAATGCTATCGCCCAAATTGCGCATAAACCCTTGGTAGTTGCCAGTTTCAATGCGCGTTTCAAGTCGCCCTTGAATTGCCGCATTAATTAACCCTTCAACTTGCCCTTGTGCATCTTTTTGCTCGGTTAAATCGAGCCACTGCACCGCATTGCCCACGTGGTTACCATGCTCGTCTTTTAACGCAATGGCAATTAGCTCAAACACTAACCCTGCAACTGAGATTTCCGTGGTGTATGGCATGTTTGCCACGTTGCCTAACAAGTTCTGTTGGTGAGCTGGGTTTTTGTGAAAAATATCGAAATTAGTGCCGACAATATTGTCGATACTAAATGATGGAAACACTTGTCGTAGCTCTTGCTCACGGCGAGCCAGCATTTTGATCACAGACGGGTTAGCATAAACGATATTGCCTTCTAAATCCGCCATCATTAGATTAGTCGTCATCCCCTCTACCGCGGAGCTCAAGCGACCGACTTCAAGCGCCTTATCGCGGGCTTGAGTCACGTCATGCCATTCAAGTGCATTGCCAATGTAGTTTCCGCTTGCATCATTGATCGCAGTGACATTCAATTCAAAGGTTAAGTGCTCGATGTGAATATCTGTTTTCCATGGCAAATTCGACGGGTCTTGCAGCAATTGACGCTGATGTTCAGGGTTGACGTGAAAGCCATCAATACACGCACCAATTAATGCCGACTCGTCAGCGCTAAAGCCCGGCCATTTTTTGGCAAATGTTGCCTCATGACGCTTGAGCAGGTCTAACGTTGCTCGGTTGGCATAGGTAATGTTGAAGTCGCGATCAATAAACATACTTGGCGTACTAGATTGGTCAACCGCGCCCTGCAATTGCACGGCTTTGTTTTCTTGTGCACGGGCATCAGTCACATCTTGCCACTCTAGTGAGTTACCTATGTACTCGCCGCTTGCGTCATTGATGGCAGTGACATTCAGCTCTATGGTCAAGTGCTCAATGTGAATATCGGTTTTCCATGGCAGATTGTTGGGATCAGACAACAACGCTCTTTGATGCGCTGGATCAACATGAAATATATCAATGCAGCTACCGACAATCTGTGTTTTTTCCGCAACAAATTCCGGCCATTTCCGCTGAAATACTTGCTCGTGTTTTTGTAATAACAACATTGTTGCTTCGTTAACATAAGTTACAACAAAGTCGCGATCAATCATCATAAATGCCGTTGAAGACTGATCTAATGCCCCCTGCAAACGCACAGCTAAATCGTTGCTTTGTTTGATTGGCTTATCCATAGATGCCTCTTTTTGCCCGTTTTTGTTTTGCCCAGTAATTTTTGTCGCCGCGTTATTTCCCGATAAATCAGAGTTAACACTGCTATTCGCCTTTTTGTGTTGGCTTTGGCGATTTGCCACTAATAACGTTACTAAAGACTTTGCAACCGCTTGCCAAGCGCGTTTTGCCGCCACAGTAAATGACTTTGCCAAACACGCTTCAATGCTGGTTAATACCAGCTGAGACAGTTGCTGATAATCCTCTTCATCATCTAGGTGGTAGAGTGGTTGACGCTCACTGTTCATCAAGGCGGCGATATACGAGGCTGCAGCCTCTGGTACCGCTAACTCAATGATCAGCCGATCAAAATGAGTAATTAAGGTTTTACCTTCGGCACCTTTACAAAGTGGTACCAACTTTTTGAGATTAGAATTTTCTGCCAAAAGCGTCGCAAAAGTCTCAAGGCCAACCGTGTCGGCTTTTGGCCTTGCTTTTGCCCAACTTTCTTGAACGCTTGCTATCTGCTTTGGTGTCATCGCTTTGCCCAAGTTACACCGAATTTACTGACAACTCATAATGCAAGTTGTCCCGATATCAAGATGTTAATAACGACGCCTTCACGTTGTTTGAAGGCTTATGAACGTTTTACTATGTGAGTGCTTTTGTCGGAGCATCCTGCCCGTCGACACTGAATAGCTCGTCTTCGTTGAGTAACGTTGCCGTATCTAACAAGATAATGAGCTTTTCCTCAATTGCGGCTAGCCCTTTTAAAAAGCTATTATCGAGCTTATTGCCGAGTGCTGGGGGTTTGCGCACATTGGCCAAATCAAATTTGTACACTTCTGAGACGGCATCAACAATAATGCCGACGACCATCGGCTTGGCCGGATCACGACTGCGCAAAATAATCGTCACCGTTTTATCGTCGTAGTCCAAAGGCTCCAAACCAAAGCGTTGCCGCAAATCAACAATCGGGATGATGACACCGCGCAGATTAATGACCCCCTTGAGGTAATCTGGTTTATCAGGTAATTCAGTGACCGTTGATAATACTCTGATTTCCTGCACGCAAAGGATATCGACACCAAACTCTTCGCCACTGAGCACAAAAGTTAAATATTCTTGTTCCATTAACTTATTACCAACTTTTTCTTGCCAATTTTCTTGATTTCATAACATTTAACCAATGCGATGCGCTTCGATACGTTGTAATTCAGCAACTGATAGCAGTGTAATTACCCCCTCACCAACATTGACTAAACCATCAACATAGTGATGTGGAATAACGCCGCCGAGTGTCGGCGCTGCTTTAATTTCATTTTCTTCCGCGTTTAACACATCTGAAACAGCATCAACCACAAAGCCGATGGTTCGGCTGTGTTCAGCTGATTCGTAGCTCAGTACAATAACAACCGTGGTTTCGGTATAGACAGGGCGACCAATGCCAAATTTCAGGCGCAAATCAATGATCGGCACAATCACGCCGCGCATATTGATCACACCTTTCACGTAGTCAGGTGAATTTGGAATACGCGTTGGTTTTTCCCAGCTTCTGATTTCTTCAACGCAAAGTATGTCAACGGCATACTCTTCTTGCGCTAATTGGAAGGTTAAGTATTGTTCGCCACTGGTAATAAAGTCTATACCCTCAAGCGAGTATTCGCCTTCAACAGGAATATCTTTAGCAAGAGCTTGAATATCCATTAACTGATTGCTCCTTCAAGCCCTTGAGAATAACGTGCGATACGCTCAGCTTGTTTGTCTGCGGCAATTTTTTGCGCCATGGTGATGATGCCCGGGATGTCCAGAATCATGGCAACTGAGCCGTCACCTAATATCGTCGCACCAGAGATACCTGAAACGTCTTGGTAGTTGTCTTTTAAGCTTTTAATCACCACTTGCTGTTGAGCAAGTAAATCATCGACCATTAACCCTACTTTCTGGCCATCTGCCTCAACCACAACCATCAATGCATTCTCAACTGCTTGATGTGCTGCTGGTAAGTTAAATAGTTCAAAAATAGGAATCACAGGAACATTGTCCTCACGTAAGCGATAAAGCACCATATCACCCGAGACGCGATTAATTTGTTCCTGCTTTATTTGCAGCGATTCGACAATGGTGATCAATGGGATGACAAAAACCTCATCGCCCACTTTGACTAATTGCCCGTCTAATATCGCCAGTGTCAGCGGTAAATACACTTTGAATGTACTGCCTTCACCAGGCACCGAGTCCACTTGTATACGGCCACCGAGCGCTTGAATGTTCTTCTTAACAACATCCATACCCACGCCGCGTCCTGAAATATCGCTAACCGCTTTCGCTGTTGAGAAGCCCGGCTCGAAAATAAGGTCGAAAACTTGTTGATCGCTCAGCGATGCATTCGCGTCAATCAAACCTTTTTCAAGCGCTTTGTTAAATACGGCTTCGCGGTTAATGCCACCGCCGTTATCTTTGATTTCGATAACGATACTGCCACCTTGATGGTAGGCATCTAACCAAATCGTACCTTGCTCAGATTTTCCCGCCGCTAAACGCTTCTCTGCGGGTTCAATACCATGGTCAACCGCATTGCGAACTAAATGAACAAGTGGATCGCCAATTTGCTCCATCACCGTTTTGTCTAGTTCAGTGTTTTCCCCGTTGATGATGAGCTCAATATCCTTGCCGGTTTTTTTCGCTAAATCGTGAATTAAACGCGGGAAGCGGTTAAATGCAAAACTAATTGGCAGCATACGAATGCGCATCACACTTTCTTGCAGCTCTTTCGTGTTTTGCAATAACTGTTCAAGGCCAGCGGTGAGTTTTTCCACTTTTGAAAGGTCAAAGTCGTTGCCTAATTCCGAGAGCATACTTTGTGTGATGACTAACTCACCGACCAAGTTAATCAAGCTATCAACTTTATCAACGCCAACGCGAATAGAGCCGGCATCACCTTTACCCTTCGCCGCTGGTTTAGCTGTAGCTTTGCTTTCAGCAGCTTTTGCTGGTTTTTCGTTAACAGTGGCAGGAGCAACTGTTGGCGCCGTTACTGGCGCCGTTACTGGCGCTGAAGCTTGCTCGCTAGCGGCGTTTGCTTGGTCTAGCTCATTATTCGTTGCAGCTTCAGCTTGCTCAGGGCTGTTTGTTTGCTCAAGGCTGTCTAGTTGTTCAGGACTGTTAGCTTGTTCAGGGCTTTCTATCTGTTCAGGACTGTCAGCTTGCTCTGGAGGAGTGCTAGGTGTGTCATCCGATAACAGATGAATATCCAACTGACATTCATCCTCTACCCACTCGAATACTTCGCGGATATCAGCTTCTGTCGCATCTTCCGACATCAACGTTAGCTGCCAATGAATGTATAGCTCTTCAACATCTATTTCGGTAAGCGAAGGCAGTTGCTCTGTTTTGGCGAGTACGATTAACTCGCCCAAATCTTCCAAGGCATTAAATAGCAATAAAGGATCATTACCGGTTTGCACTAAGTGATGCTCTGGAATAAAAGTAATTTGCCAAATTTTACCCAGTAACATAGGTTCATTATCCAAGGCACTACCTTGGCCAGAACCGTCGCTACTGCTGGCGAGTAAAAATGAAAGTCGCTCTGACGTTTCCTCAATTGAAGTCGGATCGTAGTCATCGTCGTTTTGAATGGCTTCAATCATTAAGCGCATACAATCAACTGATGCGAGCAGTACTTCAACTTCTTCGTTGTTTATTTCCCGTCGACCATCGCGCATTTCATCCAACAAAGTTTCAACTAAGTGAGTAAAATCCGTTACGTGACCAAAGCCGAAAGTACCAGCACCTCCCTTGATAGAGTGCGCGGCACGAAAAATAGAATTGATGGTTTCATCATCGCCTTGCTCTAAATTGAGCAAGCTTGATTCCATTAACTCTAAACCTTCAAAACTTTCCTCAAGAAAAGTTGGGATAAATTGCGAGAGATCTAAGCTCATAATAATTTACCGAATAACGCGTTTAATCGTAGCTAACAACTTTTCAGGATTAAAAGGTTTGACTAACCACCCAGTTGCACCCGCAGCTTTACCGCGCTGTTTCATATCAACAGAGCTTTCCGTTGTTAACATTAAAATCGGTGTAAATTTGAAGCTTGGTAATTTTCGTAATTCTTGGCATAGCGTAATGCCATCCATAATCGGCATGTTGACGTCGGTAATTACTAAATCAATGTTGGTCGACTGCCCTTTGGTCAAGCCTTCTTGACCGTTCGCCGCTTCCACGGTTTCGTATCCCGCAGCCTTTAACGTGAAACTCACCATGTCACGAATTGAATTAGAATCATCAACTACAAGCACTTTGGCCATGTTCTTATTTCCTTTTTAATTTGATCGTTGCATCAAGCATTGACGTACTGCAAAAGAATTGAGTCTTTAATGCCCAATTTCTCAACGCCCTCTTTGATAATTGGCGTTGAACATTGCCAGTCAATACTCTTATGAATTGAAGTTAAGTAGGTCACCATAGATAGAATAAGCTGAACGCCAATGGTATCGATCTTTTCCACAGCAGAATCATCAATTTCGATACTGTCATGATTCTCAGCATAGTCCATTAGCAGTTGTTTAAATTCTTCTGCTTTGGCTATGGTTATTTCAGCAGGTAATTTGAACATGTGTTTCCTTGATTAAGTAAATACTACAACTAGCGTTTATTTATCTTTCGACCATAAACCTTGTTTACTTGGTTTGCACTAAGCAACACAAATATTCGCGCTGCGCATGTTATATGCTTTTCAACAATAAATCAGCAAAAACAAAGGTAAATCTGCATCAAGTAAGCCATTGTTAGTACTCGTCTGACCAACAATTCATCAGCTACTAAAAATTTCTCAGCTAGAACACGCATTAATAAAGCTAAACCAAGAACGAAGCCCTATCTGTAACTATTTGTTAACCCAACCGATATTGACATAGCAGTAAAGGTTTCGCCTTCTCGTTAACACTATAGGCGATGTTGCCAGACACGCAAGGACACCAACACCTAACCTCAATTTTTGCTAGACAATTGGCAACCAATTAGCAACAAAGAACGCTTAACAAATGGTGGCCTGGCTATTATCCCATCAAAACCCAAGCGCTATTGGCAGTTAATATGCGCGAGTCGCACATAACGATGTCCACAATAGATGATCAAATCGCGTTATTTTAAGTAGGGAAATTGATTTCAAAAATACAAATCATTAAGGTAGCTATAACATCAATACATAACACCGAAATCATTTATGTCATCTGACAATTTTAAAGCGCCAAGCCAAGTGTTTCGTTGGTTTGAAAAAATGAAAGCCAACTACGAAAATACGGTAAATGCGGTACTGGAAAAGTTTGAAGCGCAAAGCGAAAAACAACAAGAGCGAATCGATCAAAGTCATCAAGCGCACCTTGCTAACCTAAAAAGTGCACATCAAGCACAGCAAGCGCAAAGCCAAGCAACCATAGCGCAATTACAGGCTGATATTAGCTACTTCAAGCAACAAATTTCCCAGCAACAACACACAATTGATCAATTAAATGCCCGCTACGATGCGGTGATGACAACCTTTTTAGCGCAGAAGAAACGCGATATTGATATCAAAGCTGTCTTTGATGACGAAATAGACGAAGCGCCATTGGGAGTCTCTTCTGAATTAGACAGTCATCTTAGTAGTCAAGTGTCTGAGGTAAAATTTGCAAGTGAAGACACCCATCAAGAATTAGCGCATACTCCACTGGCAGCAGCGGCCGATGAATCGACGACAAGCAACAATAGCTATGCCGATACCGAACAGATCACGCCCGTGCCAGCAACGCCAACAGCTTCAATTGATTCAAATGAGCCAAATGAACAAGATGAAGAACTTGCACTTAGATTGTACGACGAGGCCGTAAGTAGCCGTGAAAATGGTGAGCCAGAGCAAGCGATTGCCTTGTTCAAAGAAGCGGCTAAACTGGGATGTGTTAAGTCTAGAGGCGCGCTTGGCCGTGCCTATTTCCTTGCCGAAGGTGTCGAAGAAGATGAAGCGTTAGGACTTGCTTGGCTGATCAGTGCCGCAGAATTAGGGCTGCCACAAGCAATCAAACGCGTTGAGTATTTTAAAGAATCTGATGACGCACTTTATCAGCAAGCACTGATACTGAAAGATGCGATATAACACTCACAACATACAAATGATATGTAAAATCAATAACTAATATTTGCTTATACCGAAATACTAACGCAATAAACGAAAAATGATATTCGCCAGCAGAGAATTCATTGGCTATGAAAAAGGCTTTCGGTAAAATAGCAAGCAAACTAGATTAAAACCCAATATTTATGCAAGCTCTGTTCGAATACGTACCTCTCGTTCTTTTCTTCGTCGTTTATAAGTTCTACGACATTTACATGGCCACAGGTGTACTGATTGTTGGCTCTTTACTACATATTCTGTACTTCGTTGTCACCAAACAAAAAGTACCAACAAAAAACTGGGTGATTTTCGGCCTCATCGCTGGCTTTGGTGGCCTGACAATATTTCTGCAAGACGATACTTTCTTGAAATGGAAAGTGACCATAGTTAACGGTATTTTTGCTGTCGCATTGTTAGTCAGCAACTATGTGTTCAAGAAAAATTTAATCAAGCAGCTAATGTCAGAAGCGCTAGAGCTACCAGAGAAAATTTGGGACAAGCTTAATTTAAGCTGGGCAGGCTTTTTTGCTTTTTGCGGTGCACTAAATATTTATATCGCATTTAACTTCAGTCAAGAAATTTGGGTTAACTTCAAAGTGTTTGGTCTCATGGGACTGACCTTTGCGTTTACCATTGGCACAATTGTTTCCGTGCACAAGCACTTACCTCAAGAAGAAGTCACACCTAACACCAAAAATAAAGATTAACCGCGACTAAAAAGAAACCTAATTAAAAAAATCTAAACAAAGAGAAATCAAGATGATGTACTACATGATTTACAGTGAAGATGTAGCCAATAGCCTGCCACTGAGAATGACCGTTCGCGCCGACCATTTAGCGCGCTTAAAAGCGTTGCAAGACGAAGGACGCCTGTTAGTTGCGGGTCCTTGCCCTGCCATTGACAGCGAAGATCCGGGCGAAGCAGGTTTTACGGGGTCGCTCGTTGTCGCTAAATTCAATAACTTGACCGAAGCACAAGCCTGGGCAGATGCAGACCCGTATATCGACGCCGGTGTTTATGCCAAAGTGGTCGTTAAGCCATACAAGAAAGTGTTACCGGCATAACAAAAAACAAAGTTTTAGGTAAATCGGTTAACGTTATGAAGCAAACTTATTTGGCTCTTTTACTGATGGCACTTACCACCGCGGCCATGGACGGGCAAGCAAAGTCACTAAACCAGTGTGACAATATTAGCGATGACATCGCCCATTCTCGCTGTTTAGACGGTGTCAAAGAAGCGGTAGATCGCGAATTGCAAACTTGGATCAACAACCAAGTCTTTGTACTAGAAGAAAGAGCGATGAAAACAGGGCGTAAATCGGCACTTAATATGTTTAAGCGCGCCAACAGCGATTTTATCAAATATCGAGAAAACAATTGTCGCTGGCAATATTTAGCGATATCGCCGGCAAGTAGTGCCAGTACAGCCTATAAAACGTGCTATATCAACCTAAGTAAATCGCGTATAACCGAGCTTAGTAAGTTAAATAGCGAGTAACTGATATTTCTTTGTCCCTTAAATAATTAAAAGCGCGAAATATAATAATATTTCGCGCTTTTTTGTTTAGGCTTAGTTTAGGCGGAGACTTTAGCCAGTGACACTCAACCGTATTTAGTACTCAGCCTTCAATCACAAATGTTAAGCACTTATTCTATTTTGCGGTATTGTGAAACCGCTCGACATCTTCATCGCTAGACAATAACACCGCAAACCAACGGCCTTCTTCGGAGCTTTCCAGTCCAATTTTAATAATCATAGTCAACGGAACCGACAACAACATGCCAACCGTGCCAAACAACCAGCCCCAAAATATCAAGGATAAGAAAACCACTAAGGTTGATAAGCCCAAGCCACGCCCCATGTAGCGCGGTTCAATGACATTCCCCATGATGGTATTAATAACCATGTAGCCCAAACCGATACCACCAGCCGCCGCAGGGCCTATTTGCAGCACAGCGAGCGACATCGCTGGCACTGCCGCGATGATAGAGCCAATATTGGGAATATAATTCAACAAAAATGCTAACACGCCCCAGAGTAAAAAGAAGTCCAAACCGATGATCCAAAGCATCAGCGAGACCAGCACACCAGTACCAATACTGACCACAGTCTTGATAGCGAGATAATGGTTTACCGATTGTAAAAAGCGATCAATTTGGCTCAAGCGCATTTCTGGGTCATCAAGCGCATAGTGCAATTTTTTCGGTAGCGACGACGCTTCAAACAACATAAATATCACAGTAATGATAATCAGGAATAAATTCGCCATCACACCGCCAAGGCCACTCAGCATATCGGCTGCTAACCCCATTGCGGCGCCTGGGTCAAAATATTCAATTAACACAGCTGATGAAATCGCAATGTTGTATTCAGCGAGTTTATTCGTTACCCACGTAAACTCTTCGTTTAACTGCGCGCGATATTGCGGTAACTGTTGCGACAATTCATTAAGAGAATTTCCCACTAAACCAGCAATGGACAGGGCTACCCCTAAGAAAAGTGCAATCACAAGCGTTACTGATATCCCTTTGGGCACTCGATATTCACTTGCCTTGGCAACTAGCGGATTGCAAATCACCGCAATAAACACGGATAACAAAAAAGGCACCAGTATATTGGTCGCAGTTTTTAAGCCTGCCAGCACAACAAATACCGCAGCAATAACCACTAGCCCTTTTAATATCCCTGTCGAAGTTTCACTCAATCCCATATCAGTCTCAGCAATCTATATTTACTGGCGAACATATTGAAAGTTAGCTAGATAAAAAGCAATGATTTTATTTGTTTAGCTAAACTCCATCAAAGCGGCTATCGTAATAAAACAAAAAGCAGAAAGAGCACACATGAAAATATTCCTTACCGGCGGAACGGGCCTGATTGGTCAAGCATTTATCAAGCAATTTGCTGATAAACATAGCTTTGTTGTGTTGACCCGCAACATCGAAAAAGCACCGGCATTCAAGAACGTTACCTATATTGATTCACTAAAAGGTGTGGATAACCTAGACGAGTTTGATGCTGTGATTAACCTGCAAGGTGAACCGATTTTCGGCAAACGCTGGAATGCTTATCAAAAACAAAAACTTATCCAAAGTCGTGTAACGGTAACCCAACAATTAGTGGTATTGATTAACAACAGCACTAACCCTCCTAGCGTTTTGCTCTCAGGTTCAGCTATTGGCTATTACGGCCGCCAAACCGATGAGCACATTGACGAGGAATTTTCATCACCCTACCAAGAGTTTAGCCATCAATTGTGCAAGGAGTGGGAAAACGCCGCACGTAAAGTAACCACAGACACTCGTGTCTGCTTACTGAGAACGGGTATCGTATTAAGTGATAAAGGCGGCGCGCTCGCACAAATGGCACCGCCGTTTAAGTTCGGATTAGGAGCAGTTATCGCTGGAGGACAGCAGCAAATGTCTTGGATACACATTGATGATATGACGTCAGCGATGGATTTCCTGTTAACGACTGAGCAAATAAAAGGCGTCGTTAACTTTACCGCGCCAAATCCAGTGACTAACCGGGTCTTTAGTGATGCACTCGCAAAGGCTTATCGCAAACCAAGGCTAATGTGCATGCCAGCGTTTGTCGTCAATGCAATGTTTGGTGAAGTCGCCGAATTGCTGGTCTATGGTCAGCATGTTGTACCAGCGAGATTACTTAACGCAGGCTACCAATTTCACTACTCAGAGCTGCAGCCAGCACTAAAAAACTTGATTCCTTAGTACAGTACAGCATGCGACTCAATGAGGTTTAAGCTAGCGAAAAGAAGCTGTAGACTTCGCGGTAACTGGCTCGCTCTTACTTGATTTGTACAATCAAAAAAGAGCGAGCCTTGTCGCTACATCGTTCGGCGGATCAAGGTGACACTCGACATATTGAGTAATCGCCAGCAGCTAAGCATACCGACAGTGCCAACAAACGCAGCACCAGCAGCAATACCAACGCCCCAGTAACTAAAATGAAAGCTAGGTGACATATCAAATACTTGGGTTTGGATGACAAATACCGCCGCCTCCATGGCGATACCAGCCATTAGCCCCGCCACGATACCTAAGCAAACAAATTCTAAGAGTACGCTGTTGCGCAATAAACTACCTTTAGCACCTAAGGTTCTTAATATGGCGATTTCACGCTCTCGCTCTTCCATACTCGCTTGTACTTGGGCAATTAATACCAAAGAGCCTGCAATAACCACCATCACCAGAATAAACTCAACGGCAATGGATACTTGGTCTATCACCGTACGCAGCTGCTTGATCAAGGCACCGACATCAATCATTGAAATGGTCGGATAATCTGCCAAGAAGCGATTAAATATTTGCTCTTTTTCTGGCTCAACATAGTGCGACGAAATATAAGTCGCTGGGAAATCTTGCAACACATATTGGTTAAAGATCATAAAGAAGTTCGGCTGTAACGATTGCCAATCAACTTCGCGCACACTCGTCACCTTCGCTTTAAAGTCTTCGCTACCGAGCTGGAAAGTCAGCGTATCGCCGACTTTGACGTCGAGTCGCTCGGCAACACCTTGCTCAATCGACACTTGAGGGTTTTGATCGTCAGCGCTAAACCATTCACCATCAATTAACACATTGCTCGGTGGTAATTCATTGCGCCAAGTCAGGTTAAGCTCTCGGCCAACGCCGCGACGTTGTTGCTCTGCATCTGGGTCTTCTTCTTTAGTCACTTGCTTGGTGACCGAATCTTCATTGATGGCAATTAAACGACCGCGCACAACAGGATATAATCCACTGCCGGGGATTTGTTGCTCATCCATAAACTGATTAACGCGATCAACTTGTGTTTGGCTAATGTTAACCAAAAAGCGATTAGCGGTATCTTTCGGTAGCTGTGCTTGCCACTCATTGATTAGATCAGTGCGTACCACCACGATCAGCAATAACAGCTTAATAGCGATGGTAAAACTGACGAGCTGTACGCTATTCTCTTTCGCTCGGCGTTTAAGGTTAGCAAACGCCAAGTGCAGTGCTTTACCAGATTTACTGCCAGCACTGCGCCCTAAACTGACAAAGACTTGCCCCAGTACCAGTAGAATAATCGACACCAGCACCCCACCCGCAAGCAACACAATACTCATCAATGCGTTTTGGCTGAATAAATAAAGCAATAAGTACAAGGCAACAACAGCCGGAATGAGTTGCAGCCAATGGAAAGTATCATGTTTAAAGCCGCGAATAACCGCCAGTGGTTTCACGGAAACCAGCTGCATCAGCGGCGCAATGGCAAACGCAATGGCACAAAGTAAGCCTGTCGCTATCGCGATCAACAAAGGGCGCGCCATTGACACGGCAACTTCCACTTCCAAGTAGCCCTTCATGGCATTTAGGCCGATTTGCTGTAAACCATAGCCAATAACCAAACCTACGCCAATCGATAGCGCGCTTAATAACCCCCAATGCAGGCAATATAGCTTAGTAATGTGGCTTTGACTTGCTCCCATCGCCTTAAACACGGCGACCATAGGCTGATGACGTTGGCCATAGCGACGACTAGCAACCGCGACAGCAACTGCGGCGAGTACAATGCCTAACATACTCGCCAGCGATAAATATTGTTCAGCTCGGGTCAATGATGAGGCCAACGCAGATCTGCTCGATTTAATGCCATACCAGCGCATGGTTTCATTAACTTGCGGCTCAATCCACTCTTCGAAATCGTCGATTTGTGAGGGTGTACCAGCGAACAGTACCTTGTAAGTTAAGCGGCTGCCTGGCTGAATTAACTCAGTTTTTGCCATATCCGCAACGTTCATCAGCACGACCGGGCCTGAGGTAAAGACACTAAAAGATGCATCGGGTATTTGCGTGGCAACGCCAGCAATAATCAGCTCTGCCAAGCCAACTTCAATCGTATCGCCAATGCTCACACCGAGTACATTCAGCAACTTTTGCTCGGCCCATACTTCGCCTACCGCAGGCCCTTGCTGGGCAGTCACATGACCTTGCGCGTCTCTGACCAACAGCTCACCCTTTAGTGGGTAGGCTTCGCCAACGGCTTCTAATTGCGCTAATTGTAAGGTGTCATTGGCAAACACCATTGACCCCATTTCAAGCTTGAGTGCCGAGCGCAACCCAATCTCATTACTCTTTACAAAGACTTCTTCCGCAATCGGCCTTGGTGAGTCAAGCACGCGGTCAGCCGCAATAAAGGTGGAGCTTTTACTAAGAATGGCGGCCTGAATTTGGTGAGAAAACCCCGACAGTGAAAAGACCGTGGCAACAGCTAATACGATGGCTAAAAAAATGATGCTCAGTTCGCCACGTCTTAACTCGTGTTTAAGCAAACGCAGCGATTGGTTAATCCACATATTAGTGCTACTCATTAACGGTTCTCTTAATGGTATTTTCATCACTGCTGTTATTTGCCTGAGTCGTTAAATTATCGACGCTGGCAATCGCATCTTGTGCCGACTCGGTAGGCTTATCTGCAATAATACGGCCGCTATCAACGATCACCTTGCGGTGACAACGCTCAGCAAGCTTTTCATCGTGAGTGACGAGAATCAATGTCGTCCCGTTTTGTTTATTGAGATCAAAGAGTAGCTCAGTGATGTGTAAGCCCGTTTTACTGTCAAGATTACCAGTCGGTTCATCCGCGAACAAAATATCCGGCTGGGTAATAAAAGCACGAGCAATAGCGACACGTTGCTGTTCACCGCCTGACATTTGTGATGGAAAGTGATTGACGCGCTCCGCTAAGTCCACTTGTGCCAAGAGCGTTTTTGCGCGCTGCTCAGCATTGGGCATATTGGCAAGCTCGGCGGGTAGCATCACGTTTTCAAGCGCCGTTAGGCTATTCACCAATAAAAATTGTTGGAAAATAAAGCCTACATGTTTAGCTCTTACCGCACTGCGCGCCTCTTCGTCCATAGTGTGTAGGGTGTTACCCATTAGCTCAATACGGCCACTTGAAGGCAGGTCTAAACCTGCCAGTAAAGACAACAGCGTTGTTTTACCAGAGCCAGACGCACCAACAATGGCTAAGGTTTCCCCTGCGCTAACCGCTAGATTTATGTCGGATAATAAGTCTAAAATATGATTTTCCAATGTCACCGACTTAGCTAAGTCGCTGACCTTTAAAATAATGTCGGATTCTAACTTCATGTTTAAAAGCGCTTTTAAAGTATTAATGGTGTCACTGTTACTATCGCAAAGTTTCAGTGTGCTTGCTAATTCTCGTATTTTATTACTCGGTGATAGCCTCAGCGCAAGTTACGGAATGAAACAAGACGAAGGCTGGGTTTACCTGCTGAATCAACAACTAAAAACGAATAATGCAGGTTACCAGATCATCAATGCTAGCATAAGCGGTGAGACCACAGCAGGCGGTTTATCTCGTCTACCGGGAATTCTATCGAAAGAAAGTGTCGATTATTTACTGATCGAATTGGGCGGAAACGACGGCTTACGCGGCTTCCCTCCCAAGTTAATTAAGAATAATTTGTTACAAATTATCGACCTAGCCAAGCAAAAGAACATCAAGGTTTTTCTTATGAACGTGAGAATTCCGCCCAATTACGGCCCTCGCTACAACAAAATGTTTGGTCAAGTGTTTACTGACGTCTCAGCAAAAGCAGAAGTTGAACTACTGCCCTTTTTTCTGAATACCATCGCCATTCACCCAGAATTAATGCAAAACGATGGCATTCACCCCAATATTGAAGCGCAACCTAAAATTGTTGAAGTGATGGCAAAACAACTGGCCACTATTATCAAACCAGAATCAAACCTTAATCAAACCAAAGTGAGTAACTAATGGAATTTATCTGGGTATTATTTGCATTTTTCTGTGGCCTTGGCGCTAAATTAATCTCGCTCCCCCCTTCTATCGGCTACTTGGTGGCTGGCTTTGTCCTTCACTTTATGGGCTTTGAAGCTGATAGTTATTTAGAAACACTGGCAGATCTGGGTATTACCTTGATGCTGTTCACCATTGGCTTAAAACTCAACGTGAAGGATTTGATCAAGCCAGAAGTATGGGGCGGCGCAATGTCTCATACCGCGTTGTGGTTGGTTAGCACGGTTGTGATGATCAAACTCATTGCCCTTGCTGGTCTGTCTTATTTTGCTGTGCTAGAGCTTGAAGTTGCACTACTTATCGCCTTCGCGCTTAGCTTTAGCAGTACCGTGTGTATTGTCAAGTTACTGGAAGAACAGGGGGAAATGCGTACCCGCCACGGTAAACTGGCCGTTGGTATTCTAGTCATGCAAGACGTAGTAGCGGTCGCTTTTCTGGTGGTCGCAACAGGTAAAATGCCGAGTATTTGGGCGCTAGGCTTATTAGCGCTATTTATCATCAAGCCACTCGTTAACAAAATCATCACCTCTGTCGGCCATGGGGAATTAATTCCCTTAACCGGCTTCTTCCTCGCGTTAGGTAGTTATGAGTTATTTGAAGCCGTGAGCATTAAGGGTGATTTAGGCGCGTTAATTGTTGGTATGTTGTTGGCGAGTCACCCGAAAGCCAGTGAAATCAACAAAGCATTATTGAACTTTAAAGACTTATTCCTGATTGGCTTTTTCTTGCTTATCGGTTTTACCGCCCTGCCAACGTGGGAAATGCTGGGTATTGCCTTGCTGATCTGTTTAATGCTGCCAATTAAGTTTGGCCTGTTTTACGCGTTATTGAGCCTGTTAAAACTCAAAGCAAGACCCGCGTTTTTATCCGCTATGCTGCTCACTAATTTCAGTGAATTTGGTTTGATCGTTGCCGCACTGAGTGTTGAAAATTCATGGTTAGATAAGGAATGGCTGGTTATTCTCGCGCTCGCGGTTTCGCTGTCATTCGTACTAACGAATGTGGTCTATCGCTTCTCTGAACGACTATTCGCCAGATACAAGCCGACGTTAACTCAGTTAGAGCGAAGTCAACGTTTACCACAAGATATTTTTGACCAACCATGTGACTCGCCCGTCGTTGTCGTCGGTTTAGGTCGAGTTGGCATGGGTGCATACCAAGCGCTTGAGCAGCAAGTCGGCAATAAAGTTTGGGGGCTAGACGCCGATCAAAGTAAAGTTGCTTGGTTAAAATCGACAGGTGCACAAGCGTTTTACGGTGACGCCGAGTCTCGCGATTTTTGGGAAACATTAGATCTTGAGCGACTCAAACTTGTTATGATCGCTGTGCCTTCTGTGCAAGACGTTATTAACATTACAACACAGTTAAAAGCGGTAAATTACGCTGGACAAATTGCCGCGATAGCACGTTTTGACGATGAACGAGAGCAACTGCAAGCGTTGGGTATTGATAAAGTCTTTAACTTTTATAATGAAGCCGGTGTTGGTTTCGCCGAAGAAAGTTTAGCTATGCTGCAACCTGCCTAGAGGCTTAGGCTAGTAAAAAATAGATTACAAAACAGTAGTCACAAAAAAGCAGATAGTCGTTCACGCGGCTATCTGCTTTTTTAACGCTAATCAAAAGCTACAAGGTGTGTCACTATATCTGACTAACGGTTACGTCCTAACTGATCATGGCTACTTACCCAGTGACCCGAAATAACCGCTGATTTCAATGAAATGTCACCCGCTAATACAGTTGCTGCGACAATTTCAGCAAACTTGTTGGCTTTGTCTTTACCAACACAACCCAACATTTGCAGGCATTCGTTTTGAGTTGGTAACCCCGTACCACCACCAAACGTTGCGACGATCAATGAAGGCAGTGTGACTGAGAGGTATAGATCACCATTGTCTAACAACTGATGAGACAATAGACCTGCATGCGATTCAACAACGTTAGCCTCATCTTGGCCTGTGGCGATAAACAAAGAGGCAATACCATTGGCAGAATGTGGACCGTTATACGCGGCATTTGCCATCATAGCCCCCGTATTTGCCATCACACAGCCATCTGCAAATTGCTTAGTACTGACTTTCATCAACTTTTTTAGCACTTCGTCTTTAATTACAATCTCAGCAATAACACGTCGGCCACGTGAATGAAGCATATTTAAATGCGAGTGCTTTTTATCAGTATCCATATTACCTGATAACAAGTAGCGACACTCGAAAGGCGCATTGGCAATAATCCACTCACACGCTGCTAATGTCGCTTTACCTACCATGTTTTGGCCGGCGGCATCCCCTGTTGTAAAGTTAAAGCGCAAGTAGCGGAATCTTGAAATTGACCACTGTTGAATCTTCTCCAACTTACCAACAGAAGTCGTTGTTTCCGCCACTTCCTTAATGGTTTCGAAGTTTTCGTCAACCCACTCACCAAAAGCTCTGGCTTCACGCGCACTGTCAAAAATAAACGCTGGGGCGCGCTGCATAAAGCCTTCAACCACCGTAGTTTTGACACCGCCGCACTCATTTAACAAACGCATACCACGGCTATAACTTGCGACTAACGTACCCTCTGTTGTTGCTAACGGTATGTAAAACTCACCTTGCGCATATTCGCCATCTATTTGAACAGGCCCTGCGACACCGACAGGCATTTGTACAACACCGATAAAGTTCTCAATATTGCCTGGTAGCACATCTGTACCGATACTGTAATTGCCAGTATGCTCCAAAGTAGCACCGGTTTGCTGATGTATAAAATCGCGACGAACTTGTGCCATTTCATCTGTGTAATCATTTTCTGAACTACGAGGAATTTTCTTATCTACCATGTTACCTTCCGTTGCTTTACGTGTTGATTAACAGCATTAGGTTGCTGTGATTTTCTCCTCCATAGAGCCGCACTTATGCACTTCCTCTACGAAGCAAAATAGCCAGTGCCGAACAAGCACTTGAGTAAATACTCTATTCATTACCTTAGCGAGCTAAAATAACTCGTACAAGTGATTTTTTTTCGGCCAAAGTTATTCACTTGTTTGTTTACCCTACCAAAGATATAGAATAAAGTAAGTGAATTTTGTGACACCTATATGACCGTCTCAAATCGCTTAACCACTAGTGACTTTACTCGTCAACCAGTTAGATTTTGATAAATAAGGCTTTTATTGTCAGTAGGTAGATCTTGCAAGTGCTTTTTAAGACTGACCAATCTTCATTATAGATAAAGTAAATATAAGGGTTGTAATTGTCTTTACTGATAAGCATGTCATTATCAGCGCCTGAGCCTAAAAGAGAGATTTGATTGCACAGACAGAGGCCAATGGCTAGCAGGCGATGGTTTGCGAATAATAGATAGCGCACAATATCAGGTAGATATTGAGCAAAGAGAGCGACAACACTCGTTGAAGCCAAACGTAAATGGCAGACATAAAAAAACCGACTTGCGTCGGTTTTTTTAATTAGTGGCATCCCGTAGGGGATTCGAACCCCTGTTACCGCCGTGAAAGGGCGGTGTCCTAGGCCTCTAGACGAACGGGACACTGAAATCGCTTAACAAGTTGTGCTGATACACTTTGTTAATTCAGCGCTTGTTACTATTTACCTTTCAAGAAAAATAACCTTCTCTTTTAATAGCAACCGCTTAGAAATTTTTTAGTTAACACTACGCTAATTATCATTAGCCTAATGCTCACTTGGTCAACTGCCTGACCTAGAAGGCAGCCCCCTTTTCCCCTTGTCTTGAAACAAGCAGGAAAAAATGTGGCATCCCGTAGGGGATTCGAACCCCTGTTACCGCCGTGAAAGGGCGGTGTCCTAGGCCTCTAGACGAACGGGACACTGAAATCGTTTAACAAATTGTGCTAACACACTTTGTTAATTCAGCGCTTGTTACTATTTACCTTTCAAGAAAAGTACCCTTCTCTTTTAATAGCAACCGCTTAGAAACTTTTTAGTTAACACTACGCTAATTATCATTAGCCTAATGCTCACTTGGTCAACTGCCTGACCTAGAAGGCAGCTCCCTTTTCCCCTCGTCTTAAAACAAGCAGGAAATAATGTGGCATCCCGTAGGGGATTCGAACCCCTGTTACCGCCGTGAAAGGGCGGTGTCCTAGGCCTCTAGACGAACGGGACACTGAAATCGTTTAACAAATTGTGCTGATACATTTTGTTAATTCAGCGCTTGTTACTATTTACCTTTCAAGAAAAGTAACCTTCTCTTTTAATAGCAACCGCTTAGAAACTTTTTAGTTAACATTAAACCGATTTTCACTAGCCTAATGCTCACTTGGTCAACTGCCTGACCTAGAAGGCAGCTCCCTTTTCCCCTTATCTTAAAACAAGCAGGAAAGAATGTGGCATCCCGTAGGGGATTCGAACCCCTGTTACCGCCGTGAAAGGGCGGTGTCCTAGGCCTCTAGACGAACGGGACACTGTTCATGCTCGTAACCTTTATCTTAAAAGACACCTTTAGTTACCAACACTCTAGAAAATGGTGGAGCTATGCGGGTTCGAACCGCAGACCTCTTCGCTGCCAGCGAAGCGCTCTCCCAGCTGAGCTATAGCCCCAGTTTTAGCTAGGTGGTTAAACCTTACTTAAACCAGCCTTTAGACAAGCGACCTAGTACTCGTCGAAAGCGAGGCGCATTTTAGGCATGCCCCTGTTGAGTGTCAACACTTAATTTTAAAAAAACACGAAAATATCGTGACTTTTTGCTTAACCGTTCACAATAACAGCTAATTGTATATTTTTTGTTTATTCAAGCAGTTAGCTCAGCCTGTTTTCCTGTCATTTTGCTTAATTGTGCTAGTATTCGCGCCCTCTTTCGAAACGCTAAAGTGCCAAAACTTTATTTTTAAAGGCTTTAACGTTAAGGTTTAACTAATTGGTTAAGATATATACATACCTATGCAACTAAAAAAACTAAATATTGTTGCCATTGGTGGCGGGCACGGCTTAGGTCGTGTGCTTTCAACACTTTCATTTATGCAAGATCAGCTCACCGGCATTGTTACTACCACTGACAATGGCGGCTCAACGGGTCGACTAAGAAAAAGAAGCTCTTCTATTGCTTGGGGCGATTTACGTAACTGTTTAACCCAGCTAGTGGATGAAAATACCGTCGGTAGCCAGCTGTTCGATTTTCGCTTCGACGGTGAAGACGAGCTTGGTGGTCACAACTTAGGTAACCTAATTCTTTACGGTTTAGGCCAGATTCAATCAAGCCCGATTGACTCGATTAAGCTCGTGCGACGTTTATTGCGCGTTAAAACTCAAGTATTACCTATGTCTGAGTCCCCTACTGATTTAATGGCTTTTTATCCCGAAGGTCGTTGCCGAGTAGGCGAGCTGTCGGTTGATGATATGCCCATCATGCCCAAGAATTTGATGTTGGCACCTTTAGTGAAGTCGCCACAACAATGTGTTACGGCAATTAATAATGCAGATTTGATTATCTTAGGCCCGGGCAGCTTTCTAACCAGTGTCGTACCGCCATTATTGGTACGTGATATTACCAATGCGCTGCAACAGAGAAAGGGTCACTGCGTATTTGTCGAAAACATTGTTGCTGAAAATAGCCCAGCGGCAGCATTGAGCTTAGACGAAAAGCTCAACTGGATAGAAGAGAACATTGGTTGCTTGCCAATCGACAGCGCCATTTGCCATCACGATGACGTGGCTTCAACCAAAGTCAAAGTGATAAAACACGATATGGCGAGTGATGATATAAGACACCATCATGACAAAGCGAAGCTAATTGAAGCACTCAATAAGTGCATCGAAGATATTGAGCCAATCACGCCATTAAAAATAGCCAATGCTAACTAGCATTGGCTATTTTCTTTTATAACATCTAAATGTTTTTTAAACTTCAGAAGCATCATCTTCACTGATACGACTCGCTACCGCACCCGTTTGGCCTTTGTATTTTGCATCCACACGTTTGTTGTAGGGGCGATCAGCCTCGCCTGACATAGTTTCAAAGTTTAATGCCGCAATTTTCATGCCTGGGCGCAATGCCAATGGCAGCTTGCCACTATTATAGAATTCTAAAACAATCTGACCTGACCAACCTGGGTCAATACGGTGTGCCGTTACGTGCACCATTAACCCCAAGCGCGCTAAAGATGAACGGCCATCAAGCCAGCCGACAATATCCGCAGGTAGGGTTACCGACTCATACGTTACCGCAAGCGCAAGCTCACCCGGATGTAAAAAGAAGGCTTCACCGTCGGGTATAACAATCTCCTCACTCATTACCGCGTTCATTTGCGCTTGTACTTCTTCGCGTGGGCCACTTAAATCAATAAAAGGCGCAGTATTGTTTTTAAATACGCGAAACTCATTACCCAAACGAATATCAACACTAACACCAGAGATCATCGAGGCATCTGGCTGTGGCTCAATCACAATTTTGCCGTCAGCAATGCAGCGTTCAATATCTTTATCACATAATCTCATGGTGTTTCTTCTTATCTAATTTGTGTTGCTATAAAGGAAAAAGTGTTTTGGTTATTACCTACTCGCAGCCTCTTTAGCGACTCTCAACCAATCGCTAGTCAATAACTAGTTGAGTATCTACGAGTCGGTAAATTCTACGCTAGGCGTTGCAGGACTGCGCATATCCAGTAAATGGAACACTTTACTTGCTAAGTTACTGGCTATTCTACGGTATTGATCACAGATGTCACTAGCGCTCTCACTATTAAATAGGCTTTCCCCTAGATCAGCTTCTTGCCTGACTTGAATATTGAGCGGCAACTGGCCAAGTAAATCAACCTTGTTAATTTCAGCAATATCTTTGCCACCGTCAAGGCCGAATAAATGCGAATGATGACCGCAGTTTTCACAAATGTGATAACTCATGTTCTCGACTACACCAAGCACAGGGACTTTGACTTTATCAAACATGGCAATGCCCTTTTGCGCATCCGCTAACGCGATATCTTGCGGCGTGGTGACGATCACTGCGCCAGCCACGGGTACTTTTTGGGAAAGCGTGAGTTGAATGTCACCTGTCCCCGGCGGCATATCAATGAGCAAATAATCTAGCGCTGGCCACTGCGTTTCATTTAATAGCTGGCTAAACGCCGTGCTCGCCATGGGGCCCCGCCATACCGCAGCATCACTGTCTGGCACTAAATAGCCGATCGACATTGAATAAATACCATCAGCATCAATGGGGATCATAGTTTTACCATCAACTGAGCTCGGTTTATCGTCTTGACAACCCAGCATCGTCGGAATTGACGGGCCATAAATATCAGCATCTAAAATACCGACTCGCGCCCCTTGTTTTTGCAAGGCACGGGCGATATTAACGGTGGTTGTTGATTTTCCAACGCCACCTTTGCCAGAGGCAATAGCAATAATGTTTTTTACGCCTGCTATATTGTGTTGGCGAACCGCCTCAATATGGCTTGAGGTTGTAAACTCAACCGTTTTACTGAGTTCATCAGAAAGTGAGTGCGCAATACTTGTTAACTCATCGCCTGCACAAAAAGGCAGGTCTATTGCAATCAGCAGCTTGTCTTTTTGCTGCTCACTGGCTAACTCGTTGGCAACAGCTAATACACCATGTGGAAACGCATCAGAGCGATAGGCGTCAAGCACTGACTCAATCAGTGAAAGATCTTCGGGATTAATAGGTTTCTTCTTACTAAAAAATTGACTAAAGCGACTCAAATGGACACCTGTATAAATAACAGTAACTAGGGCGAGTTAATTGAAAATAGCCCTGAATTGTTAATGAAAATAGCTGCTAAATTCTGTACCATTGCGCCATTGATTTCCACCTTAAAGTGCTTAGCACGCTAGTATCTAAAGAAAATGTCAGAATCTACACCTCAAGCTAACGCGCAAACTGCTGCTGCAGACAAGCGTAAAATCTTAGTGACCTGTGCCCTACCTTACGCCAATGGCTCTATTCATTTAGGCCATTTACTAGAACATATCCAAACCGATATTTGGGTGCGTTTCCAACGTATGCGCGGCAATGAAACCTATTTTGTTTGTGCCGACGACGCCCACGGCACGCCGATTATGCTAAAAGCGCAAGAGCTTGGCATTACGCCAGAGCAAATGATTGATGGTGTGCGCGAAGAGCACATGGCAGATTTCAACGATTTCTTGATCAGCTTTGACAATTATCACTCAACCCACAGTGATGAAAACCGTGAGTTTGCCAGTGAGATTTACAACAAGCTAAACGCTGCGGGTCACATCAAAACACGCACTATTTCACAGCTTTACGATGAAGAAAAAGGCATGTTCTTGCCAGATCGTTTCGTCAAAGGCACTTGCCCTAAGTGTAAGAGTGAAGACGAAAACGGCGACAGCTGTGATAACTGTGGCGCAACATACTCGCCAACAGAAGTGATTAACCCGCGCTCAGTCGTATCAGGTTCAACGCCTGTACTACGAGATTCAGAGCACTACTTCTTTGACCTGCCAGCATTTGAACAAATGCTAAAAGACTGGACGACTGGTGGTTCATTACAAGAAGAAATGGCCAACAAGCTAAATGAATGGTTTGAATCTGGCCTACAACAGTGGGATATCAGCCGTGACGCGCCATACTTTGGTTTTGAAATCCCAGGTGCACCGGGCAAGTTCTTCTATGTATGGCTAGACGCACCAATCGGTTATATGGGCAGTTTCAAAAACCTATGTGATCGCGAAAACATTGATTTTGACAGCTACTGGAACGAGAACTCAGATGCCGAGCTTTACCACTTTATCGGTAAAGACATTATCTACTTCCACAGCTTATTCTGGCCTGCCATGTTAGAAGGCGCAGGTTACCGTAAGCCAACTTCTGTTTACGCGCACGGTTTTGTGACCGTCAATGGCGCGAAAATGTCTAAGTCAAAAGGTACCTTTATTAAAGGCCGTACTTACTTAGATCACCTAAATCCTGAGTACTTGCGTTATTACTATGCGGCGAAATTAACGAACCGAATCGACGATTTAGACTTAAATCTAGAAGACTTTGCGCAACGCGTAAACTCCGATCTAGTCGGTAAAGTTGTTAACATCGCCTCACGCTGTGCTAGCTTTATCACTAAGCGCTTTGACGGCATGTTATCAAGCAATGTTGAAAACCAAACATTGGCAGATGAAGTAACGGCCGCTGGCGACAAGCTAGCCGAGCTATACGAAGGCCGTGAGTTTGGTAAAGCGATGCGTGAAATCATGGCATTGGCTGACAAAGTGAACGAGTACATTGCCGTTAAAGAGCCATGGCAGCTGGTGAAAGACGAAACCAAGCAGCAAGAAGTGCAAGATATTTGTTCATTAGGCATTAACCTATTCCGTATCTTGATGATTTACTTAAAACCAGTGCTTCCTGCCCTAGCAGAGAAAACGCAAGGTTTCTTAAACGACGAATTAGTATGGGACGGTCACAAGGCCCTGCTTAAAGATCACCAAATCAACAAATTCAAAGCGTTAATGCAACGTATTGAAATGGATAAAGTAAACGACATGATTGAAGCCTCTAAAGAATCATTAGCAACGGAAAAAGCAGCACCTGCGCCAACTGGCCCATTAGCTGATGACCCGATTTCACCAGAAATTCAGTTTGACGATTTCGCAAAAATTGACCTACGCGTAGCGAAAATTGTAAAAGCGGAGCACGTTGAAAAAGCAGACAAACTGCTACGCCTTGAATTAGACCTAGGCGGCGAAACACGCCAAGTATTTGCTGGTATTAAATCAGCGTACCAGCCAGAAGACTTAGAAGGTAAGTTAACGGTTATGGTGGCTAACCTAGCGCCGCGCAAAATGCGTTTTGGTATGTCTGAAGGCATGGTGTTAGCTGCTGGCCCTGGCGGCAAAGACTTATGGATCCTTAATCCAGAAGAAGGCGCTCAGCCGGGTATGCGCGTTAAATAAACGCTAGCCCTGCATAAAAATATATAAGCCCATCACGTCGATGGGCTTTTTTATGGTTCTTACGTATTGCTTCCAGAAAATGCTTGCAAGCATCACAATATTCGTTAACAATCTGACACCACGAGGAATCGAATTTTCGTTAAGGACAACGACGTGGTACCTGCTCGCCCCGACACTCATCACAGCACCTCAAAAGCGCGCTTAATCATCACCTGTAACAGCGCCAACTACCTCGCCATTGGTTTAACTGGCACCGATAACCTCAGCGACGATGCGCGCTACACGGTAACCGTTGACACGTTCGACATTGAGCCGCTCAACCAGGGGTTAGGCCAGCCCGTTACCCTTGAATTTATCGCCGAAGACGGCTTTAGTCACACGGTATGTCATACCCTGCTTGCCATTGAAGACAAAGGCATAATGACGGCCAATCCCGAACAAGCTGCCCAGCAAGCGGCGCTGCTGACCAACGCCAAACGCCGTTATGAACTGACCGTTGGCAGCCGTTTATCCTTGCTGGATAACACCCAGCACTCACGGGTGTTTGTTGATACCTCGTTAGACGAAATCATCACCCACATTCTCGCAGGGGCTGGCTATCACCACGGGCAAATTCAGTTTTCGCTGGCCACGCCACTGCCGCAAGTATCGCAATGCGTGCAAGCGATGGAAAACAATCGCGCCTTTTTTAATCGCTTGCTCAGTCAATACGGCTTGTTTTACTTTTTCGATACCCGTGACAACCAATCCACTATAGTGATTACCGATACTAACCAAACCAGCCCATACCTTGGCCGTGGTTTGGTTCAGGTGCATGCGGGTGAAGGCTTTAATCGTCAAATAACGGATATTTATGCGCCTGCTGGGGAATCAGCGTTTGTCGGCTTTAGTGGCTGTCAGGTTGACCATCAAATGGCCACTGGGCTTGCCAGTATAATGAGCCATGATATGGTAACGGATGCTAGCGACAACCAAGCCGAACACCTTGCCGAGAACAATTTTGCACAGCCTGTAGCGAGCAATCACGGGCTAGCCAGCCACTTTGCCCAGCAGCAAAGCTTGGCGCTGAATAGCCTCAATCAGGTCATAACACTGGTGGGTAATGTGCCCGATATGTTTGCGGGTTGCTCGTTTTCACTGAGTGACAACAGTGGCTTAAATACAAGCGGTGATTATCTCTGTATTAGTGTTGAACATCATTGCCAGCAGCCCAGTGATGAAAGTACCCAAGATGGGCTTAGCCAATATGTTTGTGTGGTGAAAGCTATTCCCCGAGCAACACCCTTTAAGCTGCCATTAGCTGAGCCTGCACCGCTCCCCATGGTGTTTTCTGCTAAGGTAGAAGCCTTAGGTGGCGTGCCTACCCTGACCGAGCAAGGCGATTACTACACTAAGTTTGATGTTGATAAAACCGCGCAAGCCCCTCTTGGTAGCACACAGCCGCTACGTAAGCTGGTCAATTATGCTTGTGCCAATCAGCCACACGCCACTGGCTGGCATTTTCCGCTCACTCAAGATGCGCAAGTGTTACTGGGTTGTTTTAACAACGACCCCACCCAAGCGTACTTGATGGGTTTTGCCAGCAATGATGAACAGCCAAGCATCGTCAACAGTTTCAATCACACCCACAACAGAATGCTCAGCCGCGCAGGTCATGAGCTACGGTTTGATGATGACGGCAATGTCCCGACCGTGATACTGCAAACCTTAGGCGGTGAGCACTACCTAGAGCTCAACGCCAAGGCAGGCAATAATTACATTGAGTGGGCATCACGTCTGGGCAGTTTAAGCTTAGTGGCAGGTGACGATATTTTATTTACCTCAGATGAGCAAAGCATCAACCTTAATGCCAAGGCCAATCAGCAATTTGATATTAAAGGCGTGGCCAACCTCACCGCCGAGAAACAAAACGTGGCGATGCAAAGCGCCCTCGCCCATCAGCAAACCGCAAACAATATCACCTTTGAGGCTGAGCAAGACGCGACACTACTGACGGGGCGCAGTGTTAACGTGCGGGCCGATAGCGAGATTGCGTTACAAACCGAGCAAGGCAGCCTCACCGTTAACGTGCCCGAAGGCTCCACTATCATCAATGCTGAGGGGGATATTCGCATTGAAGGCACCGGCAGTGGTGATATCACCCTGTACAACCAAGGCGGTATGATAAAGCTCGATAGCGGCGGTAATGTGGAACTTATCGGCAGTGATGTACTAACCCTCAACGGCCAAATGATTACCTTTGATGGCGATGTCACCTACGAGATTACCTCGCCCAAGACGGCCAGTGAGCCAAGTGCAAACGCTGCGCCGAGTATTGCCCGCATCGCGGATATTAATAACGATGCGGCTACTGAGCAGGACATTGCCCCGCAAACCATTGATTTGGCTTACCACTACCAAGATGGTGAGCCTGTTAAGAACGCGCCTTACACACTTAAACTCGCCGATGGCACTGAAATTAAGGGTGCGCTCGATGATAGCGGCCAAGCCACGCTCGACAACATGCCCACGGGGCAATTTAGTGTGCAATACGGTGAAGATAGCCGCGACTATGCACCAGAGGATACCACCACCCCCAATCCCCTGTATGGCAAAATCACCCCAGCCAACGCAGTAGCGATGGTTGAATCTGGTGATACTTCACTACTTGATGAAGCAGGCAGCCTAGCGGCAAGCGCTGGCGATTGGCTGTGGGGCACCTTACAAGGGGATTTCAATGAAAACCCCTCAACCTCACAAGTTGTTGTTGGCTCGATTATTTCCATGATACCAGTCATTGACCAAATCATGGATTGCAGAGACGTTTGCGCCAATGTGATGGTACTGACCGATGACGATAAGGCCAACGACACTAACGGTTGGATTGCCTTAACCTTAACTGGCATTGGTTTTATCCCCGTTATCGGCTCAGCGGTAAAAGGGGTCGGTAAAGTCATTGTGAAAAACGCTGATAGTGCCATGTCCGTCGCTGCCGCCACCCTCAGAAAACTCGGCAAAGGCGACCCCATCGCTTATATCAAAAATATCGACTGGCAAGATTTGGGTAAGCAAGCCGCAGCGTTGATTAAAGAAAAAGTCCAAGCACTGCGCGAGGCGCTAACGGCCATTACCGCCAGCTACAAACTCAAGTGGCTGCTACCAGATGACATGCTCGCTAACCTTAAGCAAGTCAATGAAAGCCTCGCTACCATCATCCCTACAATTGAGCAAGGTATTGCCAGTGCAACGAACCTGATTGAGACCAAAGCCAAGCAAGCGATTAAGGCGTATGAGGGGGAATTGCCGCATAGGGGGCGCACGGGTGAGGTTAAGAAGGTTAAGACGGATGAGGTAAAAGCGCCGCTTGATAATGACTTAAAAGGAGTAGTCAAACCAAAAAGCGAAAACTTTATTGACCCAAGTAGCCTTAGTAAAATTGGAGATATTTCAAGAAAACCTAAACTCACAAATGATGGCAAAGTTATACCATTCGGAGGCCAACCATCAGATGCTATAACTATACGAAATAAAAAGAATTTAGATGAAAATGGATACTTGCATAGAAAAGGAAAAAAACTAAAATATGATTCTGATGGTTTCCCTATATTCGATAGTAAATTTGATACCCATATCGACGACATTCACGTCAACTCGGGAAAACCATTAGACCATTTTCGCCAAGCTAACCAGAACCTTGCAAAACAATTAAAAAACAACCCTAATTTAGCTAAAAAATTAGGCCTAACTGATGAACAAGTCGCTCACATTCTAAAAGTTCCGCCATCAAGTGATCCTGCTAAAGGATTAACTTGGCATCACCATCAAGATGTCGGAAGGATGCAACTTATAGATAGAGCTACACACGATACATTTAGGCACACTGGTGGTATGTCTATCTGGGGTGGAGGATATTAACGATGAAAATGTGCGAACCGTACCTCTGGGAACAAAACAAGCCTACATTCAATAGCGCTTACTTAGAACTATTAGAAACAGAGCACTCAATAAATTTTCCTATTCAGTTTATTGAATTTTTTGAAGAGAACTTTGGAGACAAGCCTCAAGCTAACATATTTAAATTTAGTGAAAAGCAAAATTCAATAGCTCATTTTTTGCACTGTCAACGTATAGTAGAGCAAGAACTGGAAATATATAGTATTTCAGAGCAAAAAGAGGATTTAGATGAATTTGTTTCTCCAAGATTAGTGCCTTTTGCAATAACCTTTGATTCTAACCTTCTCGTTTTAGACTTTAGAGAGAGTTCTTCAAACCCCAGTATTAGTTTTGTCATATCATCCCAAATTGAAGACGGCGATCTTGCTTTGAGACATGTTAGTTATAGCTTTCAAGAGTTTATTGAAAACCTTGAGTGCTAGCACGACTTCCTGCTTATCACGCAAAGCTAATGGGAAAAGTTTGTGATGACTAATAGGAAGAAAAGTCCTTGCTCATACGCTAGGGATTCTCGCGAATACAGAGCAAGGAAAAGGAGCTAATGAATGGCTCCGACTAAATGAGGTTATCACTCATTAAAGTCGAGCATCGCGTCAAACTAATGAGTAAGGTATCGAAAAGGTAAATACAGAATTTTGGAATAAAAAATTTCAAGAAGAACTTACCCTAGCGTATATTTAATGTCTCAATTTAGGGTCAAGGGAGCAAAAAAATAGTGAAAAATGATCTGTTAAATTTTTTAAATGATTATGTGGAAGATCCTAAAATAATACCTTACTTCGAATTAAATCCCTCTGATAAAGACAAGCTTCCTAAGAGGTGGTTGCAAATCCTCGAAAATGAAGATGAAAAAATACAGCGAGCACTCGAAGAATGGGCTGAGTTTAAAGAGGAACTAAAGTTAGTTTATGAGTATTTGGTTGAGAATTTAGTCTCATTGGATTTGGCTTACTTCAATGAAAATTACCATCTAATATATGGATTAAGATCGGGTAATGGAAAAGAGATACTTTACTACCAAAGTTCTAATCCAAAAGGTGTAGAGAAGCAAGAACGTTATAGAAATCTCACTACTCGATTTCAGAGTTTCTACCGTTTTCAAAATGGATGGTATTATTGAACTGGTTTAATTGAGCCGGACACTTTAATAAAGGACAATGTTCCAATATTGAGGTGTTAAATGACAAAACGAAAAAACAAAACCTATACAACCGAATTTAAACAAGAAGCTGTAGCCTTAGTGACTGAGCAAGGCTATACGGTCTCACAAGCCGCAGCTTCTTTGGGGATCACCACTAAACTCATTTATAACTGGAAAGCGAAACTTGAACAACAACAAGCTGGTAATGCGTTAAGTGAAGATGAACGAGCAGAGCTAAAACGGCTCAGAAAAGAAAATAAAGAACTCAAAATGGAGAAAGAGATCTTAAAAAAGGCAAGCGCCTTCTTTGCGAAAGAAATGAAGTAAAGTATGGGTTCGTCAAGGCCAATAGTCAGGCTCATGACGTCCGCAAGATGTGTGCTGTGATGCAAGTCAGTCGCTCTGCTTACTATGCATGGCTTAAACGACCAGCCAAGTTAATTACGGCAGAAGAGCTTCATTTATATCGGCGAGCTAAAGCACTGTTTAAACGTAGCCGCGAGAGCTTGGGCTATCGCGAACTACGTAAGAATTTACGCAAAGAAGGCTTTGAAATTGGTAAGCACAGAACTCGAAAGCTCATGGAAGCGTTAAACCTAAAAGTAAAGCAGCGAGTTGCCTACAAGGTAACAACGAAGCGTAAGCATGCTGATGCAGTTGCAGATAATTTGCTTAATCAGAACTTTAATCCGTTGGGGCCAAATCAGATTTGGGCTGGTGATGTGACTTATTTAAAAACAGGCGAAGGTTGGATGTATCTTGCTGTTGTGATGGATTTATATTCTCGACGCATTGTTGGTTGGCATATAGATAAACGTATGACGACTGACTTAGTGATGAAAGCCATGATTAGGGCTTATAACCTGAGAAAACCAGCTAAAGGCTTAATATTCCACTCTGACCGAGGCTCTCAATACACCAGTAAGCGTTACCGTCAGCTGCTCGAACAATTTGGTATTCGAGCGAGTATGGGTGATGTGGGAGCCTGTTGGGATAACGCAGTAGTGGAGAGGTTCTTTGGCAGTTTGAAACATGATTGGTTACTTAAAGTGGCTCAACCTACGCGTGAGCATATGAAAAATGATGTTGTCGATTATATGAAGTATTACAACTTAGAAAGACTGCATTCAGCTAATAGTGATCTGTCACCAGTAGAGTATGAAAATTCTTTTAGAAAAGTGTCCGGCTGGAGTTGACCAGAACATTTCTACTCGGTTCGGTATCACAAAACTTTAGAAAGTATAAATCTCGCTCTTTCACAATTTGAAATGGAATTCATGATTGCTCGCTTTAAACGTTAAGCGAGCAATCCTTACGAAAAGTTCACACACCTATGTTGTGGCTTTAACAATGATTCATACCAAACAATTTTTCGTCGATTTGATGGCATCAGTACGGATGCTGGCGCTGTCATTTCGGCACCCTCTTCTTGATGATGGCGATGTCACTTACGAGATTACCTCGCCGCTATCAACCTTATAAAGGCCAGTGAGCCAAGTGCGAATTCAGCACCGAGTATTGCTCGCATCGCGGATATTAGTAACGATGAAGATTACACATCGAAGTCGAATGAAAATGACCGAGCACTATCGACAGTGTCAGAAAAAGAAAGTCGCTATCAAGAAAATCAGCGTCTCATAGAAAACACGGCTGGTATTGAAGCGTTAAATGAACCAAGAGAACGCTTGGCACTAAATAACGATAGTCTTTTGCGCGCAGAAGCCGCAGAATATGTCTATAAGGTTGATGAGTTTAATCGTGGTCATATAAGTAAGCTACCTGCGGCTCCAGAGGGCATAGACGTGATTGACCCCTCAACAATTCCTGGCTTAGAAAATGCTGTGTTTACCGATAAAGAAACGGGCTTTGGTGCTGCTCTAATGAAATCGTCTATCAGTGGCGAAACCATGCTAGTTTTTCGAGGTACCAACAATGGTGTTACCGGAAAAAAAGACTGGGCAACCAATGGTAAGCAGGGAATTGGAAAAGAAACTAAGCAATACAGCCAGGCGATGAAGCTAGCTGACGATGTATTAGAGTATGTTGGAGAAGAAACGATTATCGTTGGCCACTCATTGGGTGGCGGTTTAGCATCCGCCGCCGTTGCAGTAACAGGGTTGCAAGGGCAAACATATAATGCCGCAGGTTTGCACCCGAACACAGCTGAGCGCTTAGGTGGATTAAGTAATGAGGATGCAAGTAAACTGATAGTCTCTCAACACGTAGATGGAGAGGTTTTGACTGGGGTGCAAAAGCATGGTGATACCGCCGTATCGGGTGCCGCAGGTGGGCTGGGCTTTTTGTTGGGTGGACCAATTGGTGCTGTATTAGGTATTGGTATACAAAAGTTAACGACAGACGACGTACCTCAGGCCGTAGGCCAGATGAGAGAACTTCCCAGTGTTGAAGGTGGTAACCCCATAACACGACACGGTATGGGGCAAGTGATTGATGGTATTGAATACCAAATTGCTCAAGACAGTGAACAACTAAAACAATATATACGAGATTATAATGAGTAAGCTACAACGTATATTTTCAAAAACTCAATGGATAACCCGTATTTTATCAACAATGATGGTCGGTTTATTAACGGCCTGTAATTCAGGAAGCAATATGAAAGCCGAAGACTTTTTTAATCCCGACATGACCACTTTGTTAAAGAACATACAGCGAGGTGACAGATTTGCTGCCGAGCAACAGTTAAACAATGGGCTTGATTTAAATGTCCATGGTGATGAGGGTATTACGCCCCTATTTTTGCTGTTACTAAAGCAAGATTCTACCGCTGTAAAATTAGCTTTAGAGCTTGGCGCTGACCCGAACTTTACAGCCACTGACGGCGCACACCCAGTACCGATGATGACAGGGAATGACACCATTGAGCTGTTGAAATTACTACTAGAGTATGGCGGCGATGCCAATGCCGTAGATAGAAATGGCGACCCTGCAATTTTCGACGCTATAGGTATGGGAGCTTGGGATGAAATTGAACTATTAGTAAATTATGAAGCCGATTTAAATAAGGTTAACTTAGCAGGGAAAAACTCTGCTCTTGATGCAGCATCGCTAAATAAGTTTGAGACTGTTTTCAGATTAATTAATCTTGGAGCTAACTATCACCAACCGAGCAAAGGTGGAGCAACTCTTGCTAATGTTCTGAATAGAAAGCTCGAATCAGATCTAATCAATAAAAATGGAACTTCATACAAGTGGGCACTAAAACTTAAAGAGCTACTAATAGAAAAAGGAATAAACTTCCCCCCCCTTTCACCTCCTGAAGTCAGAGAGCGTTTAGCTAAAGAGTTGCCAATTAATTAACTAGTCAACACTGACTCTTGGTTGTAAATAAAATTTAGAACGCAAAACATTCGCTCTTTCACAACTTGAAACGGAATTTATGATTGCTCGCTTTAAACGTTAAGCGAGTAATCCTTACTAAAAGTTCACACTCTTGTGTTGTAGCTTTGAAAAGGATTCATACCAAACAATTTTTCGTCGATTTGATGGCATCAGTACGGATGCTGGCGCTGTCATTTCGGCACCCTAATTTCATCATTAATTTATTCATCCGTACAAAACAAAATCACACGACAATCATTTCCCCTAATACATATCATAAGGAGTCTATATGTTAGGAAAACTAAAAGCTGCCGCCGGTGATGCAGCGACCAACAAAGCAGCAAGCATGCTTGCCCCGCACATCAACCCTGTTATTGAAAAAATGCAGCAACTTTCCCCAAAAGCCATCGCTCATGACGCTAGCTATACGGAAAAAATCATTGAGCCTGCGATGACGACCATTACGGCTGCCGCAGGTGGGTTAACCAAGCTACTGCCTAATTTTGATGAGAAATTTAATGCTTGCATGTTCCACTTACGCAACGAGTTGTTAGATTTATCTGGCGAAACCGTTGGACTCACCCCCAATTTTACCGAGCGCTTACCTCAGGTACTAGCTGAGGGACTTAAACAATAGCATCGCTACTCAATTCGAGCTGCTTGTAAAAACAAGTAGCTCCCTAATGGGTTTTGCCAGCAATGATGAACAGCCAAGCATCGTCAACAGTTTCAATCACACCCACAACAGAATGCTCAGCCGCGCAGGTCATGAGCTACGGTTTGATGATGACGGCAATGTCCCGACCGTGATACTGCAAACCTTAGGCGGTGAGCACTACCTTGAGCTCAATGCCAAGGCAGGGCGTCATTATATTGAATGGGCATCACGTCTGGGCAGTCTGAGCTTAGTCGCTGGTGACGATATTTTATTTACCTCAGATGAGCAAAGCATCAACCTTAATGCCAAGGCCAATCAGCAATTTGATATTAAAGGCGCGGCAAGTTTCAATGCCGAGAAGCAAAACGTGGCGATGCAAAGCGCCCTCGCCCATCAGCAAACCGCAAACAATATCACCTTTGAAGCTGAGCAAGACGCGACATTACTGACGGGGCGCAGTGTTAACGTGCGTGCCGATAGCGAGATTGCGTTACACACCGAGCAAGGCAGCCTCACCGTTAACGTGCCCGAAGGCTCCACTATCATCAATGCTGAGGGGGATATTCGCATTGAAGGCACCGGCAGTGGTGATATCACCCTGTACAACCAAGGCGGCATGATTAAACTCGATAGCGGCGGCAATGTCGAACTTATCGGCAGTGATGTACTGACCCTCAACGGCCAAATGATTACCTTTGATGGCGATGTCACCTACGAGATTACCTCACCGAAAAAGGCCAGCGAACCAAGTACTAATGCTGCGCCCAGTATTGCCAGAATCGCGGATATCAATAGCGATGATGATGCAGAATTTGAGATTTCGCCACAAACCATTAATTTAGCATATCACTACCAAGATGGTGAGCCTGTTAAAAACGCGCCATACACACTCAAACTCGCAGACGGTACTGAAATTAAGGGTGCGCTAGATGATAGCGGCCAGGCCGAGCTGGAAAATATGCCTACCGGGCAATTTACCGTGCAATACGGTGAAGATACCCGAGAATATGCCCCCGTTGATAACACCCAACCCAACCCGCTCTATGGCAAAATTTCACCAGCCAACGCGGTGGCGATGGTGGAAGCAGGTGATACGTCACTGCTTGACGAAGCAGGCAGCCTCGCAGCTAGCGCAGGCGATTGGTTATGGGGAACTCTGCAAGGGGATTTCAATGAAAATCCCACCACCTCACAAATTGTTGTTGGCTCAGTAATTTCCATGATTCCTGTGATTGACCAAATCATGGATTGCAGAGACGTTTGCGCGAATGTGATGGTATTGACCGATGATGATAAGGCCAACGACACTAACGGTTGGATTGCCTTAACCCTAACCGGTATTGGTTTTATTCCCGTGCTCGGCTCTGCGGTTAAAGGCGTCGGTAAAGTGATTGTGAAAAACGCTGAAGGTGCCATTTCACTGGCTGCTGCCACCCTGAGAAAAATCGGTAAAGGCGACCCTATCGCTTACGTCAAAAATATCGACTGGCAAGACTTGGGCAAACAAGCCGCCGCCCTGATTAAAGAAAAAGTCACCGCCATCCGCGATGCCCTGCATAGCATTAGCGATAGTTGGATACTCAGAAAGACGCTGAGCGACGAAGCCCTAGCCAGTATTAAACAAAATGCCGACCGATTAGACGAAGTACTGCCGAAAATCGACGAAGGCATTGCCAGTGCAACGAACCTGATTGAAGCCAAGGCCAATAAAGCAATAAAAGCCTATGAAGGTGAATTGCCGCATACTGGGCGTACAGGTGAAGCTAAAAAAGTTAAGACGGATGAGCTTGTAACTTCAAATAAAAACGAGTTCACATCAACTAATAGAAACAATAGTTTCACAGGTAGTTATAAAGGCAAAGATGTAGTACTACAAAACATAACCTATAGAAAAATTAATTATCTAAAAAGAGATCGAGCAGAATACCAAGCCCTTCGCAAAGCGTTCAATCAAGGAATCCGAAAAGACTTTTTGATTAGCTTATCTAATGATCCTAATGTTATAAGCACACTGAACTGGTTTAATTGAGCCGGACACTTTAATAAAGGACAATGTTCCAATATTGAGGTGTTAAATGACAAAACGAAAAAACAAAACCTATACAACCGAATTTAAACAATTAACAGAAGCTGCACTCAAAGCCGAGCTAGAGCAACACCTAGACTCAGAGCAACAACCTAACCGTAAGAACGGTACAAGCAAGAAAACGGTTAAATCCTCCGTAGGCCAGTTTGAGCTTGAAACCCCAAGAGACCGTACTGGCTCATTTGAACCTCAACTCGTTAAGAAAAATCAAACTAAGCTAACCGCTGAGATTGACCATAAAATCCTATCCATGTTTGCGTTAGGCATGAGCTATCGTGATATTCGCAGCCATGTTCAGGAAATGTACGGCATTGAAATCTCAGAAGCCACGATAACAGGCGTTACAGACCAGCTCATACCAGAGCTAAAAGCGTGGCAATCACGTAGCCTTGATACGCTGTACCCGTTTATCTGGCTTGATGCTATTCACTATAAAATCAAGGAAAGTGGCCGTTATGTTAGCAAAGCTGTTTACACCGTACTCGGCATAAATATCGAAGGTCGCAAAGAGTTACTTGGCTTATACGTCTCAGAAAGCGAAGGCGCTAACTACTGGCTATCAGTGCTCACCGATTTACACAATCGCGGCGTATCCGATATTTTAATTGCTTGTGTTGATGGACTTAAAGGCTTTCCTGAGGCCATTGGTACTATCTATCCTGAAACAGAGGTTCAACAGTGCGTTATTCATCAAATTCGTAACTCGATGAAGTATGTTGCTTCAAAGCACCAGAAAGCATTTATGGCGGACTTAAAGCCTGTTTACCGTGCAACGACCAAAGATGCCGCAGAAGCAGCCTTAGACGAATTAGATGCTAAATGGGGCAAGCTATATCCCATCGTGATTGAGTCTTGGCGCAGAAAATGGGCTAACTTGTCGGTTTACTTCAAGTATCCAGACTACGTGCGCAAAGCTATTTACACCACCAATGCTATCGAGGCAGTGCACCGCCAGTTTAGGAAATTGACCAAAACGAAAGGCGCTTTCCCGAACGAAAATAGCTTGATGAAATTATTGTATGCGGGCATATTGAACGCTTCGAAGAAATGGACAATGCCAATCCACAGTTGGAACCTGACATTGTCGCAATTAGCCATCCACTTCGAGGGGCGATTAGATGGCGTGCTAGATATTTAGCAATTTAGGCTGACACAGAATTCTGAACGCCCTCTCATATTGCATTCCAACTAACCGACTTAGCTCGATTACTGGCAAAGCTCGATGAGTTAGGAATCAGCTACCGCACTGACTCGCTGCCTGATATCGGCATGACGCAAGTGTTTTTCCATTCACCTGCGGGTATTGGCTTAGAAGCGAATTTTCTAAATGAAACGATCTCACCCTAGCGCCTATCTGATCAGTAAAAATTAAGTTGGTAAAGACAAAGTCCTAAGAAGTTAAGTCCGACAAATGAAAGCAGTAAACAACCCGAACCTTGGCCTCGCGCTATTCGATTTTGATGGCACCATTACCACGGCAGATACCTATACTAAGTTTCTCCTCAATACCACGCCACTCTATCGCATTGTAATTGGCGCACTTGTGCTGTCCCCCTTTATTTTATGGCATAAGCTTGGCCGCTACCCGACCGCTAAACTGAGACCTAAGCTCACCTTTTTTGCTTTTTGGCGCAGAAAAGTCGCAAGCACTAAACGACAAGCCAATAACTTTTCCGCCCAGTTTATGGATTCCGTTATTTTCGACAGAGCACTTACCGAAATTCGTTGGCATCAAACACAAGGCCATGAAATTGCGGTGGTCTCTGCCAACGTAAATATCTACTTAGCCGCTTGGTGTCACCGCCATCAGGTGAACTTGATTAGCAGCGAACTCGCCGTTCAAAAACGACGGAAAAACCAGCGTTACACGGGCAAGTACCGTAATGGTGATTGCAGCAATGAAAAGAAAGCACTAGCGATCAAATCGCACTATAAGTTAGCCAACTACTCACATATTTATGCCTACGGCGACACGCAAGAAGATATGCCAATGCTCGCCCTAGCCAATAAGAAGTACTTCCAATGGCAAGAGATAGCCTGATTCATAAAAAACGGGCTCATAAAGAAAGAATTGTCAAAGCAGATTAGCTTTATAGCGGGCGCGGTAATTACTGGGCGACAGCCCCGTTTTGCGCTTAAACAACTTGGTAAATGAGCTAATGTCGCTGTACCCGACTGCGTGAGTAATTTCATCAATATGCTTGTTTGATTGCACCAATAGCTTACTCGCGGCGTCAATGCGAATCGCTTGTAAATATTCGGAAGGCGTTATTTGCGCAGCCTCTTTAAAACGTCTGATCAAAGTACGGTTAGACACACCAAATTGCTGGCTTACCTCACCAATCGCAATGGTTTGACTGTAGTGGCTCTCTAGCCATTCTTGCACTGCTTTCACGGTTTTGTCGTTATGGTACTTTTTAGCAATTAACGGTGAATAAGTAAGCTGCGTTGTTCGGCCAGTCTCAAGCACAAACGAGCGCGCTGTGCCTTGTGCCGTTTCATGATCACAAAACAGCTCAATCAAATACAGACCCAAATCAAACCACGCCATACCGCCGCTATCACAAAGAATATTGCCGTCATGAGTAATATGCTGCTCGCTATTTAACGAAATATTGGCATAACGCTGACTAAATTGCTCAGCTGCTGCCCAATGGGTGGTGGCACTTTTGCCATCAAGTAAGCCTGCCTCGGCCAAAAAGAACGACCCTGTAGAATTACTGCCAATCATCGCGTCACTGGCTTTCAATTGACGCAAAAATTCAATGAGTTCATAGTTTTGCGCTAACGTTTTTTCAATATCGCCCGCAATACTCGGCACCAGAAAAATATCGCTATCCGTGGTGTCACTAATTGCGCAATGTGGGCTAATAATGACATCGTTCATGGTATAAATCGGCTTTTTCTGCCAACTGGCAATTTGCACCTGAAAACGCTTATCAACGGGTAGTTGGTGATACTTATTCCAAGAAACACCGGCCAAATTAAATAAGTCATTAATCCCTGTTAGTGCGCTGGCAAGTACATAGTCAAACGCCAGTATCGTTACTTTAATCATACTTTGCTTTGACACCTTAAACAGTTAAAAAATGGCTAATACCACCCAATATATGTCAATTATTACCGTTAGTCTTGACCTATTTTGCTGTCACACTAAATCTACTATCGAAAATACATAGTCAAAAAAATAACAATAAAAATTACATGCAGGCGCTAACTCATCCAGCGCAGCAACGAGGGCACAAACCATGAGCGACATTAAAACCCACTATCGCAACTGTAATATTTGCGAAGCCATGTGCGGTATTGAGATTCAGTACAAAGCCGAAAGCAAAGAAATTATCTCTATCAAAGGCGATAAAAACGACCCCTTTAGCAAAGGCCATATGTGCCCTAAAGCGCTTGCACTACAAGACTTTTACGAAGATAAAGATCGCTTAAAAAGCCCGATAAAACGCACGGCTGATGGTTGGCAGGAAATAAGCTGGCAACAGGCGTTTAGCGAAATTGGTGAGAAATTTAACGCCATTCAAAGTGCTTACGGTAAAAATGCACTCGGTATTTACCTTGGTAACCCCAATGCCCATAATTTTGGCAATTCATTGGTGCTCAAACCGTTCTCGAAAGCCTTAGGTACATTAAATCGCTTTAGCTCGGCATCAACCGACCAAATGCCACACCACGTTGCCGCTAATTACATGCTCGGCAATGGTATGCTGATCCCCGTTCCAGACATTGACCGCACCGACTTTATGCTGATTATCGGTGCTAACCCTGTGGTTTCCAACGGCAGTATGATGACCGCGCCCGGCGTGCTAAACCGCTTAACCGCGATCCAAAAACGCGGCGGTAAAGTCGTTGTTGTTGACCCACAGCGCACTAAAACCGCGAAAATGGCAGATCAACACCTGTTTATTCGCCCAGAAAAAGACGCCTTGCTATTGCTGTCACTGATTCACTGTATTTTTGCCAATCACCAAGTCCGCTTGGGGCATTTAAGCGACTATATAAATGGCTTAGCTGATATAGAGCAAGTGGCAAAAGATTATGCGCCAGAAGTTGTCGCAGAACATATAGGCATTAGTGTTGATGACATTAAAACCTTAGCTACTGAAATGTCTGGGGCTGAATCTGCCATTTGCTACAGCCGGATGGGCGCTTCCACACAAAGTTTCGGCGGTCTCTGCCAATGGTTAACCATCGTCCTTAATGTGCTCACAGGTAACTTCGACCGCGAAGGCGGTGCCATGTTCCCGCTACCTGCCTTTAATTTGCTGAGAGGTAAAACCGCTGGTCACCCAACCAATTTTGGCAAATACCAATCACGAGTACAGAAAATGCCATTTTTTAATGGCGAATTCCCAACCGCCACCTTAGCCGATGAAATTCTGACGCAAGGTGACGGCCAAATTAAAGCCATGATCACCATCGCCGGTAACCCTGTGCTGTCTGCCCCTGATGGGCAAAAGCTTGGTCAAGCGTTTCAATCGCTAGAATTTATGGTCGCGGTTGATATCTACCTGAATGAAACGACGAAACATGCCGACATTATTTTGCCAGCAACCACTGGGCTAGAAAATTCTCATTACGATATTTTCTTCCACAGCTTTGCAGTGCGCAATACAGCTAAGTACTCAGCGCCATTATTTGAAAAAACTGCACACCAGCTTGCAGATTGGGAGATCCTTAACGGTATCGCCGAAGCCGTTACCGGTAAACCTGCCCTGCCTTATGCGCCAGAAATGATTTTAGATATGGAGCTAAAAGCAGGGCCTTACGGCAAGGAAAGTAATAGCGAGCAAGCACTAGATCTCGACAAGCTTAAAGCCAACCCACACGGTATTGATTTAGGACCACTGCAGCCAAGCCTGCCAGAGCGACTGTTAACTGCTAGTGGTAAAATAGAGCTTGCGCCTAGCTTGTTTATCAATGACTTACCTCGGTTAAACAAGTTAGTTCAATCACCTGCCGTTGATCCGCACTACCCATTTGAGCTGATCAGCCGCCGCCTAGTAAAAAGCCATAATACGTGGACACAAAACTCTGCCCGCTTAGTTAAAGGCAAAAACCCAGTGACCTTGGAAATTCACCCCACAGATGCGGATAAATTAGGTATTTGCCAAGGCCAGCTGGTGGTGGTGTCATCGCCGGTTGGTGAAGTTACCTTGCCCGCCAGCGTCACCGACGATGTGCTCGCTGGTGTTGTGTCGATGCCGCAAGGCTGGGGGCATAATCAAGCAGATACGCAAATGACCATTGCCGCCACACAAGCGGGCGTCAGTATTAATGATGTGACCGCAGCAGATCGCGTTGACGTGCTTACGGGTAATGCCGCGTTTAATGGCACACCTGTCGCCATTCGCGCCGCTTAAACGCAAACAATAGCGCATAAAAAATTAGGGGAAATCGAATGAAGTACTTCACGCCACTCTTACCTTTTTTCGCCGGTTGGATGCTGCTGATGAACACTATCAGCTTTAGCCAAATAGCGTTAATCAATGGCGCCCTGCAAATGCTGTTGTTTGCCTTGGTGGTTTGCATTCCAGCATGGAAAACAGGCCGCATGTCGTATGTTGATATTGGCTGGCCTTGGGGCTTAACGGTTATTGGTGTGCTCACTTGGCTATTTAGCGAAGGAGACCCTGTACGCGTTGCCGCAGTGAGTATCGCCTATATTTTCGCTGGCAGCCGTATGGGGCTTGGGGCGATAAAACTCTTAACTTCCGGTCATTTAAATACTGAACTGCCGCGTTATGAATTTCAAAAGCGTCGCTGGCAAAAACACGGGAAAACCAATACTAAGCTCGCCATGCAGGTGGAAGCGATTTTACAAGGTGTCGCCAATGCTGGCTTCCTCGCCTTACCTGCGTTTATTATTGCCTCGAACACCTCACCACAAATATCGCCATTTGAAATTATTGCCATCATCCTTTGGCTCGCGGCATTTGCCATGGAGTCAATCGCTGATACGCAGAAACTCGCATTTTTGAAAAAGATGAAAGCCCAAGGGGAAAAAAACCAAGTATGTAATGTCGGGCTATGGCGCTATAGCCGTCACCCTAATTACTTTGCCGAGTGGATGGTGTGGAATGCCCTGATTATTGCCGCCATTCCCGCCTGGCTGGCCTTGTTTAACCAAGAGTTACTGATTGTCAATTTACTGTTAGGCATGGGTTTATTGTTCGTTTCAAGAGTCATGTATACCACGCTAGTCACCTACACTGGCGCGGTGCCAGCTGAATACTATTCAGTACAAAAACGCCCAGCTTATCGCCAATATCAGGCCGAAACCAACATGTTTTTTCCGGGGCCAAGCAAACTAAATATCACCCACAACAGTACTAACTCTTTAAAAACAAACGATTAGTCACAAAATTAAAGTAAATAACCACATACACAACTAACGAAAATAATAAGAGAGAAGCTATGTTTAGTCACATTATGATCGGCGCGAATGATATTCAAGAATCAAAAAAGTTTTACGATGCCGTGCTAGGCGCGATGGGTCACAAAGAAGGCGTTATTGACCCGCTAGGCCGTTGTTTCTATTACACCGACAAAGGGATTTTTGCCTTATCAAAACCGATTGACGGCGAGCCTGCCTGTCATGGCAATGGCTCTACCGTCGGCTTTTTCGCCAAATCACCTGAAGTCGCCGATGCGTGGCATGCCGCAGGTATCGCCAATGGCGGCACCACGTGTGAAGAGCCTCCGGGTGTTCGCGAGGGCTTTGATGTAAAACTCTACCTTGCCTACTTGCGTGACCCAGCGGGCAACAAAATCTGCGCACTGCACCGTTTTAAATAACTGATTCGTTATCGCGAGACTATTTATCACCAACAAACGGTTATTAAAAAAGTGGCGTAATGCTGCTTTTTTAATACCGAATTTGAGCACTCCCCTGCCCTTCATCCGATATTTCGAGCAGATACAGCTAAGCCAATACCAGCAACATTTCCCTAACTGTAATACTTTGTTCACTCGCTTTCATTTCTTGATCTAGATCAATATAATGTTGCCCGAATTCTTAGCAAGTACAGCGCTTGCCTGATTCAAGAGTTATCGAAGTACTGACCGCGAATGACTAGCTAGTTCAGCTATCAGCCGGATATCAGTACAGTATTATGAAACGCACGGGATTTACGCTCCCGCCAGCCGAGGTAAATATGCAATACGTTGTTTGCGCAATGTACAAATTTGTTGCGCTTGAAGATTTTGAAACTATCCGTCCTAAATTGTTAAAAACAATGGAAGACAACCAAGTTTGCGGTACGTTATTACTGGCGAAAGAAGGTATTAACGGTACAGTCGCAGGCTCTCGCGAAGGCATTGACGCCCTGCTTGCATGGCTAAAAAGTGACGAACGCTTAACCGACATTTCTTACAAAGAATCGTTTACCCAAGAAAAACCGTTTAAACGCACCAAAGTAAAACTGAAAAAAGAAATTGTTACCATGGGCGTTGAAGGTATTGATCCGCGCCACGTAGTGGGTACTTACGTAAAACCAAAAGATTGGAACGCGCTAATTTCTGACCCAGAAGTGTTCGTGGTTGATACCCGTAACGATTACGAAGTGCAAATTGGTACGTTTGAAAACGCAGTTGACCCAGACACTAAAACCTTCCGTGAATTCCCCGCTTGGGCAAAAGACAACATGGACCCGGCCAAGCACAAAAAAGTGGCGATGTTCTGTACTGGCGGTATTCGCTGCGAAAAATCTACCGCTTACATGAAAGAGCAAGGTTTTGAAGAGGTTTATCACTTAGAAGGTGGTATTTTACAATACCTTGAAGACGTGCCAGCCGAAGACACCATGTGGCAAGGCGAGTGTTTTGTCTTTGACGATCGCGTTACCGTAGATCACAGCCTAGAAGCCGGTAAATACGACCAATGTCACGCTTGCCGTATGCCAATTCTAGCAGAAGACAAAGAAAAGCCTGAGTACGAAAAAGGCGTTAGCTGTCACCACTGCTTTAGCTCAACAACCGAGGCGCAACGCGCTCGTTACGCTGAACGCGAACGCCAAATGCAATTGGCAAAAGAACGCGGCGAAACGCACGTAGGCTCAGACGCGGCAAAAATTTTGGAACAGCGTAAAGCTGAGAAAAAAGCACGCATCGCCGCGCAACAAGAAGCTGCTAAAAGTTAATAAACGCTAATCTAGGGCTGTCATGCTCAACTAGAAACGAGCACATAACTTATCAAGGCGCATAGCACTGGCTAAGCGCCTTTTTTAATCGCTAGTAACGTTATCATCTACCGTCACCACCTACCATCAAATCGCCAACCGCTAAGCCAAACCACCAAAGTATCCGTAATGCCTCTTAGAACCAATAGCGTCTGTGTTGGCCGTTGTGATTCGTAACACTTATTTGCAACATTTATTCGTAAAAATTTATTAACCAATTGATAAATTAAAGCTTTACCAGTAGGTTAATATTTACACACCCCAGTGTCATGACACTAGATAACAAAAATATAACAACAATAAGGTAACACCATGAAGGTATTAGGCTGGCTACTGCTTGTCATTCTCGTGACTAGCATCATTTTAATTGCGGTTTACTGGCAAGCAGACAAATCGCTTGAAGAACTCAAACCCAAATGGGCGCCAGCACCTTCGCAATTTGTGAATGTTCAGGGAATGCAAGTACACCTGCGTGATGAAGGGCCGCGCGACGACCCAAACCCCATCGTGCTTATTCACGGCACCTCGTCATCGCTGCACACTTGGGATGGTTGGACAGACGAATTAAAATCAACACGCCGTGTGGTGCGCTTCGATATTCCAGCTTTTGGCTTAACCGGGCCATCGCCCGATAATAATTACACCATCGAAAGCTACGCCAGCTTTATCGTTGCGATGCTCGATCACCTAAATATCGAACAAGGCGTATTAGCAGGCAATTCACTCGGTGGTTACGTGGCTTGGGCAACAGCGGTTATCTACCCTGATCGCGTAAGCCAACTGGCACTTGTTGACACCAGTGGCTACCCATTTACCCCTAAATCCACCCCCATTGGCTTTATCGTTGCCAATACGCCGATATTAAACAAGCTGATGGAAAAGGTACTGCCGCGCAGCATGATCGAAAGCAGTATTATCAACTTATATGGCGACCCAAGTATCATTACCCCAGAGCTGGTTGATCGCTATTTTGATCTGACCGTTCGAGCTGGCAACCGCCAAGCGCTAGCACAACGTTTTCGTCAAACCAAACCCGGTACCTACGCTGATAAAATCAGCACCATTACTCAACCTACGTTAATTATTTGGGGCGGCCAAGACCGCTTAATACCACCAGAACTTGGTGATCATTTCCACCGCGAAATACCTGACAGCGAACTGGTGATGTTTGACGAATTGGGACACCTGCCCCACGAAGAAGCACCACTAGAAACCGTGGCAGTATTTAAACGTTTTATTGCAAAGTAAAGCTGCTTGTGCGGCAGTGAACAAGAATGACAGTTAGAAATTGGTGGCCTGAATTTTCTAAGCTGCCTGTGCGGCAGTGAACAAATGGCTGCTGGTTTTTCGTTAGCGTTTGCATTTCTAAGCTGCCTCGGCTTTGGCATCCATGCGTCGCCCTACCTCCTCCTTCCATGGAGTCGTGTGCGGCAGCGAACCGTCTGCTTCAACTGGTGTCTCGTTGGTTTGATTTCTAAGCTGCCTGTGCGGCAGCGAACGCAATAAGCAATTAATCATGTCGGCATAAGGTTTTCTAAGCTGCCTGTGCGGCAGCGAACACAGCTTTTAGAAAGATTTTCAAAATCTTTGGTTTCTAAGCTGCCTGTGCGGCAGCGAACCTCAGTTGCCAGCGTGGGCATGGGTGTTAATTTTTCTAAGCGGCCTGTGCGGCAGCGAACAAAAATCGAAGTCATTCGCTAAACGTGTATATTTTCTAAGCTGCCTGTGCGGCAGCGAACTAATAGCCTTACCTGCTCTTATCGGTTTCCATTTTCTAAGCTGCCTGTGCGGCAGCGAACGGGGTGCGCTGTTTATTGATTTCTGTCATTAGTTTCTAAGCTGCCTGTGCGGCAGCGAACAACATTCTTACAGTATTCAAGCGCTCTGGTGCTTTCTAAGCTGCCTGTGCGGCAGCGAACGAAAGCCGCCGAGCAGCCAAGCGAGTTGCTAATTTCTAAGCTGCCTGTGCGGCAGCGAACTTATCACCCGACGATAACATCGTCATTTTATCTTTCTAAGCTGCCTGTGCGGCAGCGAACGCTTCTTCAAATGCTTGTTGTCCAAATTTTGCTTTCTAAGCTGCCTGTGCGGCAGCGAACCTAATTCGCATGCACATTGCTCTAGCATTTCTTTTCTAAGCTGCCTGTGCGGCAGCGAACTTGTATTTGGCGTATTCATAGACATAATGACGTTTCTAAGCTGCCTGTGCGGCAGTGAACTTGCCATGCGTTTATTTTGCAGATCGGCTAGGTTTCTAAGCTGCCTGTGCGGCAGTGAACATGTTAGATGCTCACCCGTTTGGGACAAAGATTTTCTAAGCTGCCTGTGCGGCAGTGAACTCAAAATAGCCAATCAACTTAAAGTCAATATATTTCTAAGCTGCCTGTGCGGCAGTGAACCAAAAACAGTAGACCAGCCGGAATCAGATAAATTTCTAAGCTGCCTGTGCGGCAGTGAACTGAATTAAATGAAGTTTTTCCTAGTACAGCTATTTCTAAGCTGCCTGTGCGGCAGTGAACTGACGCGTACATAAATCTAAACGGCGACGATATTTCTAAGCTGCCTGTGCGGCAGTGAACTTGGTGGCACAAGCAACGTTAACATCGCGGCATTTCTAAGCTGCCTGTGCGGCAGTGAACTCGTTACACCGCACCAAAGAACTTCGAGCTTTTTTCTAAGCTGCCTGTGCGGCAGTGAACAGTCATGTGCCTGTTCGCTTGCTTTCGTCTTCTTTCTAAGCTGCCTGTGCGGCAGTGAACAGACTTGTCAAAACCATAGTAGTACATTGTGATTTCTAAGCTGCCTGTGCGGCAGTGAACGTGGTCCGGAATTGCTCGTCGTCTGGCTCAAATTTCTAAGCTGCCTGTGCGGCAGTGAACCAACTAATCGCTGAATCATTGCCTGTGTCATTTTTCTAAGCTGCCTGTGCGGCAGTGAACAATAGAATGTTAACAAAAAAATAAGCAACAACAAGGGCTACAAGGTTATTTATCTTTTTTACCCAAATTTTTCACCTACTTTTATGTTATTGATAATATTACTAATTTTTAAAGATCAAAAATAAAGGGTAAAATGATTACCCTTTAAATATAAGTAAACACTATTAACTAAGTATTAAAACCAAGGAATAGTGGCAAGTTTACTTAAACCAAAATGATCAAATTTACCTGCTATTGGCTGATCAGTTAATTCACCAAATTGAATAAAGCGTCTGTGCTTATGCCCATTAGAGCCACTTTCAAGCTCTAAATATGGGTTATCTATGCCTTGGGTAAACATTTTAGCGATATAGGCTTTTTCTTCTGCTGCCGAGGAAATTGAGCCTCTTGCTTTTAATCGTCTTAATTTGGCTTGAGACATGGTAGTTTGCTTACGCGATACGGTTCTGTGCTTAGCATCAATCGGTACTGGCAAAATTGATGATACTTTACAGTAACCTCTGCCTAAGCCTCCTAACCAATCAGTACCTTGTAAATCATTTAATATCGCAAGATCACCATGAAGTCTAAGTAACTTACCTAGTTTGATACGGTACTCTGGAAAGCTGACGCCAATGTTATCAGCGTTAAAATCAAAAAGTACCTTATGTAGCTTGGTATAAACTTTGTTCATAAGTACGTTTTCAGGCATTTCAGCATCTGGCATTAGCTTGATATCAATATAATGATCCATTAAAGCTCCTCCCTTGTTTTTATGTCTTTAACGTAAGCAAGCCCCTTTTTACCCAAGTAAAAACTAGATACGCCTGCATTTTCAATGAGTGACTTAATTTCTTTGGCTTTATCGCGACTTACATTTAAAACAATCTCTAACTTACCACTCGCTTTGGTCATCAGTTGCTTGTTTTTTCCTTCGCCTTTAACATACTCTTCAAAGATATAAGGGTTACCCCAGATCTTTTTCTTGTCGCCCGAGGTATATCGACTCATAAAGTCTTTTTTAGTAAAGCCATTATTAGATATACCACTAATGCCTCCTGCTTTAGTTTTAGCCGAACTCATATCATATTTACGCGATAGTAGTTCAAGCTGCAAATAAAGTGCTGAGCAGTAGAGCGATATAGGTAAAACTAGACCTTTGTTATTCACCCCTTTAAATTTTTCAAACTTAGTTTGTAAAATGTTAAAAGCGGATTGAACATTATCCTTACTCTCTATGGGCTTTAGTTTATTTAACTCTTCAAGTTTACCAATAATATTTAAAGGGTCAGCCGTTGTAGTGGCCGTGACTTCTGTTTGCTGAATAATAAACTGGCAAAGTTGCTCTATATCTAAGGCAAGAACTCCCCAAAATTCACGGCTATAATCCGATAGAAAAATAGGATCTTTTACCTTTATCATCCCAGTATATGAATTTTGATCTGTACTACCTGTGATATTGCGAATATAGGTCATCTCATTGTTAACAACCTTAACATCATCATTAAAAGTCACTAACGGCTCTATCTCTCTAAAAAAATAGTCAGTAGCATTTCTTGCTTGATATAACTTTCGTTGATCGCCAATTAAACGATTTAACACGCCCATCACGGTATCTATTGAAATATCGCGTTTTTTAAAGTTTTCAGGCTTTTTCAAATTCGTCATTGAAGCGATGAATTTTCGGCCTGCTTTAGGCAAAGGTTCGTTATTACTGCCATCTAAAAATGAGTTTCGCCATGATGACTCATATTCAATCATGATTCTCATGTACGACTCCTACTTAGCATAAAAGTAGCTGGCAAAGTTAGATTCTGGCACTTCTGAAATGCTGGCTTCATCGCGTTTAATGCGCATCATTTTATGGCTGTCGTTGTAGTCAACAATAACGCTATCAACATACATATAAGATTTTGCCTGACGAATAGACAGCTCAGAGATTAAGCTAAGCGTATAACCAACGAGTGCTTTTATTGCATCATCATTGAGTAAAATCCCCACTTCGCCCTCTTCAAAAATAGTGCCGCTACGAACATAGTTTTTATGGAAAGTTGCTTTAGGCGTTAGTTCTGGATTTAATGAGTGAATAAATGCCTGAATCTCTTGTGCTATCTCTTCGCCTTGGCCTTCCTTAATTTCCATAGCTTCACGATCAAACTTTTTATCGAGCGAGATAAACTGCAATTGCTCAATACTGATCGAACCGTAAGAAATATATTGAGTATCGCCAAAGGTCGTTTTCGAAAAGAAAGACGAATTGTCTCTCTCCCCCGCTTGACCAAATTGCTCAAAATTACCATTACCCAATTGATCAACAAAGTCTTCAATTAATAACGGGCTTGTGCGTTTGTTTTGTGTCGCTGGCACGACATAGCCACGAACTAAACCAGTAATTGAAGCAAGTACTTGTTGTAAATTTGTTTTTTTCGCATAATGCAAATCAAACGACTGCGATTTAAACAGGTGATGGCGAATACAGTTTTGGCTGATATAGAGAGGGTTATCTTTAAAATCTATATCCGTTGCTTCTTTTTTGTATTTGTAACCTGTCTCTTCTTTAATTTTTCCTGTGAGATTGGTATAGCCTCTTAGCTTAGGCAACGTATGGTTATCAACCGTTTGACCGCCATTACCTGTTAATGTCGTAGGCCCGTTCCAATTAACAACGCCATGACCAAGTGCAATAACTTTAAAATCGACACTTTTAATGCCTGTTACCTTTTCCATGATTTTTCCTTACTGAGGTTACTTATTCAGTTTCCATAAACTGATTGATTGAAAGTTTGCCAATTGCTTGCTTGTCACAAATGGCATAATAAATAGCTTCTTGATGAGCAACAGACTCGCCTATTTTCTCAAGATCTGACTTGATGTAGCTTAAATAAATGGCATTTTCTGGGCTGGTTGCTGCACCTTCGATTAGCATTTTACGTTTGTTAATTTGATTCGCTTTAATGCCTTTCACTAAGGTATTTTCATTAATTCGGCTGTCTTTTTGTGCGACATAATCAATTAACCCTGTATTTCGAATGAGATCGAGTGATTCAGTTAAGCCACCTTGTTCGCTAGTGGTATTAACATATTCGTCTAATATTTTGGGTTGCTTGCTATCTGTCAGGTCACACAGCACCATATTGACAAAGCGATTGTCTCCGCGCAGTGAACTTGTTTTAATGGCTTGCTTTTTATCGGCAACCTTTCTTTTAGGAGCTGATAGAGGGTCGTGCACTTTGGCATCAATAATCTGTGTACTTTTCTTTAGTGCGGCAAGAAAGTCTTCTTCTACAGCTTGAAGTCCTCGGCTTGATTTGTAGAAGTTAGTGTAAAGCGCATAAATATCAGTAATTGTTTGTACTTTTCCCTCTACTTCTTGCTCAAGTAAAAACTGATACCATGCTTTAGCTGACTGGAAGCTAAATAAACGACCTAAAAATCGTGCACACGCACCGTTGCCTTTACCCGAATGTATTGACTCTGGAACCGCAATCATAAGCTGATTTACCTCTTTGTTTTCACCAAAGCGATCCAAACGACCAAGTCGTTGTAAGCTGTTTTCAGCATTGGTAAATTCCGTTGTCATTGCATCACAGCTAATATTCAGTGATGCCTGTACAATTGGGCCACTTCGTAGCACATCATATTCGCCACTACCCTGTTGTTTAAACGCGTCAAATACACGCGTAAACAACGACAACTTATCTGCTTTTTTAAATTTTGAATGCAGTAATACAGCGTTTTCGTTCTGCTGATGCTCAATAAAGGCAAGTTGAGCTGTTGTTGCAACATTACTGATAACAAAGGTCTTCTTATCGCTTGGCTGTAGTTGATACAGTGGGTGAGTATCATCGCAAAATGCTTCGTAATACCGCTGGAATTGAATTTGATACTTGCTTTGATTAAAGCTTGGCATATTCACAATGTCATCAATATCCAAGAATTCTCGAATAAAATAGTGATTGGGCGTTGCTGACACCAACAGCGTATTTGCTTGGCTCCCCTGCCACTTTTTCGCCTGAATTAACTCGGCATAGAGCAAATTAAAAGCTGGCATATTGATATATTCGTGGAATTCATCAAATACAATATGGGCATTCATAAACTCGACAAGGTTAGTTACGTTGCGGTGGGTTGTGATCGCATTAATCACTTGGTCTATAGTCGTCAGTACAACATCACCAGAGAATTCTTGACCAACTGGTGTCTCACACTTATCGCTATTGATAAATTTGAATTCACCGGTATTAATTTCGACTTGTGCGCTGGGAAGATACGCTTGACTGGTTAAGTCTTTGAACAGCCCTTGACACACTTGCACTCGCGGGCATACCCAAATGATTTTCTTAGCATGAGTATTTAATGCCCACTCAAGCGCGATTTTTGTTTTGCCACAGCCAGCGGGGCCATTTAACACCTTTACGTGGCTATCATCGTCTACCTCAGCTAATTGAGCAGCAACTTCTTGCTGTGCTTTATTTCGCTCACTATCGGGATAATTTTTCTCAAATTCAGCTAAACAAGCTTTGATATGTGTTGTTAACCCCCTGTCTTTTAACAAAGCGCTATCAAGCAGATGGTTAAGAGTTTGTTCTTCAATATGATACTCTAGCTGCTCACCACTTAGCTGAGAGACTAACCGATCTGCACTGATTACAGCCGCGCGAATTAAGTTATTTCTGGCATTCACAACCACATCACTTAAATACTCGTCAACATCCTCGTGGATACGGGAATATTTTTTATAATCAGGCAACTTTATCGTGGAAATATCTTCAAACTTATCTCTATCGAGTGTTTTTAACAGCCCTTCTACTTCAAGATCGACACCGTAATCCTTGCTTAGTTGGTTGGTTTGTTCAATTAAAGAAAGTGTTGCCTGATAGAAATCTTTAAACTTGATGTTACCTAAACTTTTAGCGAGCTTTTTGTATATGTATTCTAAGTTTGGTAAGTCTTCTTTTCTAAAGCGCTTGGCATGATGCCAATAAATAACGTGTTTAATCGAATTTTTGCTTTTAGCGTTAATTACCTTGTTCGATTCATCATTGATTAGGTGATACATCAACAGAGAAATTTCGTTATGGCTGGCATGTTTTTCCCATGAGAACTTACCCTTTTCAATATGCACACCGTCAGCCGTTTCCTCCGCATGCTTGTTTTTTTCTAACAAGCCATTTAGCCAAGATTGAAATTCAGGATCCAGCTTGCCAATATCGTGCAAACAACCAGCAACAAATGCCAGCTTTTCAAAATATTTCACATCATCAGATTTAATCATTCGCTTGATCAACTGAGATGCAACAAAACCAACCGCAAACAAGTGATGAGTTAATAACTGTTTATTCGTGTTAGCGTAGGCAACTGTATTCATAATTTTAGTTTCGTCCATTTTAATATCTACAACTTGGGTACTATTCACTGGCACCATACCTTCATTATTAAACTTTCGTTTATTGCCTACTACCCATAAAAATTGGCTGCGTGAACGTGATCGTATCCAATGGCAGCTTACTGCCGTGCTTTTGGTGGCGGTTTGGCGCAGCATTTTTTTAACAGTCAGTAGGCTGTCCTCGGTAATAAGCGTCTGCCAAGTGTTATCGCCAATGCGGTTAGCAAAGGCGTCGAGTACACGGCGGGTTTTCTTGAGCGCATTTTTCTCGCATTGCGAGACAAAGGTGACCATCATATTTTTTAACAAATCCTTTTCGAGTCAGGGTAAAGCTGCTATTGCACAAGTAAAATAGCAGCCCCCTTGATGACTACGGCATATACCAAATGTCGCATCCAAGGGCTAAGAATCAGTGCCAGTGAATACATACGCTGGTTATATTCCGCCCTATTAAAAAGACTATATGTGTTCTTTTAAAAATCAAGTTCCGATAAATACAATACTAAAATATTTGAGCCTATATTTTTCAAATAAAATTGCTACACTAAAAGTACTACAGCAAATGTAGCTTAGAATGATAATTACAAACCTTAGGTATTCACTGCCGCACAGGCAGCTGTTTTTACTGCTCTTTACTATTGTAGAGAGCTACGCCTTTCACCGTATCAAACATAAAATCTAAGGCTTTATGATCAGTAAAGGCTTGCAGTACTTGTTGGCGAAATTCTTGTTCGGTAGCGTTTTCTTTGGCGCAAACGAAGGCCCATGGCAGCACGATGGCGTCTTTAATCAAGTCGGCAATATCAAAAACTAGCGCGCCGCGCCGTGTTTTACCATGCATTACAGCAAAGCCATGAGGAATGCCCAGTACCCATAAACAACTGGCTGCTAAACCATAAGCTAAATAATTACCATGGTTTAAAAAGTCGTTAGCTTTGTCGGTACTGTTGTGCTGACGCTTAAAGCCTTGGGTATTGGTTGAGTTCGCAGCGAATTTATAAAGCACTTTGGTCAGTTGTGCTTCAGTTAGCAATAATTCCTGTGGCTTTGTTGCTTGGTCTGTGCGCTGATTAAAGGTGCCAAGTGCGTTTTGCACATTGATGTTATTGAAATCAAAGCCTTCTGTTTTTAATTCGCGATCGCGACGCCACACTTTTTCAAGATACGCGATACGGGCTTGTTGGAATTGTTTCGCAGCGGCTAAGCGCTTTTCATCATCAAACCAGAATTGGAGCCAAGCTTGAAGGTATTCTGTGGGTCGATATTCACTCTGTGGTGTGAACCACTCAACTTCACAAGCCATGTGCAGTGGCGTACCACCGCCGCCAGTAAAGCCAACCAGCACTCCTGCTTGAGCTAGCATACGCATGGCCGCTTGCGTAATAGAAGTACCGTTGCCGAGCAGTAACACCGTGGTGTTGGCGATAGGAATATTGAAATATTGGTTTTCTTTGTCGGCCTCTGTGAGGTAGAGCACCCTGCCATCTTTTTGCATCACGCGGCAGTATTCAAGGTAGAACATATTCGCGCGCTTGGAATGCAGAATTGACTTCATATCGCTAGGCGAAAAATCATCCATAATTTAATTCCTGTTTTTCAGTCGCTTTGATGCTATCAAAATCAAAAGGAAAAAAAATAGTGAATTACAAACCGTAACGTTATTGTCTATTTTCCAGTCAAAGCGTTGACATACTAGCCTATATTTCAAGCATTTTGTGCACTTTGAATTTCCTCGGCTGCGTATTCGGCAGTGAACGCACAACTATCAAGTTTGTTAAGATGAAAAACTAAACAGGTGCATAATCTCATCCTCCATCATCCGTCACGTATCCGTACAAATTGTAAGTTTCGCTGAGCTGTTTTATAATCCACCAATTGAACTGGTTTAATTGAGCCGGACACTTTAATAAAGGACAATGTTCCAATATTGAGGTGTTAAATGACAAAACGAAAAAACAAAACCTATACAACCGAATTTAAACAAGAAGCTGTAGCTTTAGTGACTGAGCAAGGCTATACGGTCTCACAAGCCGCAGCCTCTTTGGGAATTACAACTAAACTCATTTATAACTGGAAAGCTAAACTTGAACAACAACAAGCTGGCAATGCGTTAAGTGAAGGTGAACGAGCAGAGCTAAAACGACTGAGAAAAGAAGTTAAAGAACTCAAAGTGGAGAAAGAGATCTTAAAAAAGGCAAGCGCCTTCTTTGCGAAAGAAATGAAGTAAAGTACGAGTTCGTCAAAGCCAATAGTCAGGCTCATGACGTCCGCAAGATGTGTGCTGTGATGCAAGTCAGTCGCTCTGCTTACTATGCATGGCTCAAACGGCCAGCCAAGTTAATTACGGCAGAAGAGCTTCATTTATATCGGCGAGCTAAAGCGCTGTTTAAACGCAGTCGTGAAAGCTTGGGCTATCGCGAGCTACATAAAAACTTACGCAAAGAAGGCTTTGAAATTGGTAAGCACAGAACTCGAAAGCTCATGGAAGCGTTGAACCTGAAAGTAAAGCAGCGAGTTGCCTACAAGGTAACAACGAAGCGTAAGCATGCTGATGCAGTTGCAGATAATTTGCTTAATCAGAACTTTAATCCGTTGGGGCCAAATCAGATTTGGGCTGGTGATGTGACTTATTTAAAAACAGGCGAAGGTTGGATGTATCTTGCTGTTGTGATGGATTTATATTCTCGACGCATTGTTGGTTGGCATATAGATAAACGTATGACGACTGACTTAGTGATGAAAGCCATGATTAGGGCTTATAACCTGAGAAAACCAGCTAAAGGCTTAGTATTCCACTCTGACCGAGGCTCTCAATACACCAGTAAGCGTTACCGTCAGCTGCTCGAACAATTTGGTATTCGAGCGAGTATGGGTGATGTGGGAGCCTGTTGGGATAACGCAGTAGTGGAGAGGTTCTTTGGCAGTTTGAAACATGATTGGTTACTTAAAGTGGCTCAACCTACGCGTGAGCATATGAAAAATGATGTTGTCGATTATATGAAGTATTACAACTTAGAAAGACTGCATTCAGCTAATGGTGATCTGTCACCAGTAGAGTATGAAAATTCTTTTAGAAAAGTGTCCGGCTGGAGTTGACCAGAACAAATGTTTGCGGAATAGATTTACGGAATGGCTCCGTACACTAGGAGTGTATGATTATGGCAACTGCTCGTTTAGATATTCGCCTTGATGAAGAGATCAAAGCGAAAGCCGAAAAAGCGTCGGCATTACTGGGGCTTAAAAGTCTAACCGAATATGTGGTTAGGCTAATGGATGAAGACGCCACTCATGTTATTAAAGAGCATGAAAGTATGACGGTAAGTGCCAGTGTTTTTGACGAGTTCATGTCGGCATGCGAGCAAGCTCAAGCACCCAATCAGGCGTTGTTAGCAGCAGCAAAATTCACCGATAAGAGCAAGATTAAGTGAGTTGGGCTACCGAATTTGTTGAGCTAAGTAAAACAAAGCATGATCGCAATGTATTTGACTGTGGAGAGCAAGCGCTAAACACGTTTATTAGAACTCAAGCGGCTAAGCATATGCAGGCTGGCATTAGTCGAATAATGGTGCTGCCAAGTGCGCAACCATTGTTAAATCAAAAGTTTGCTATTTGCGCTTTTTACAGCGTAGCGCCCACCTCAATTCGTCGCGACACATTACCTAGCCCGCTCGCCAAAAAATTACCTCGATATCCAGTCCCTGTTTTTTTGCTGGCACAGTTAGCGGTACACAAAGCGTTTCACGGTTCGGGATTAGGCAAAATCAGCTTAATTCGCGCATTAAAGTATTTGTGGGAGGTTAATCAGCATATGCCGGCGTATGCTATTGTGGTTGATTGCCTGACAAACTCAGCACATTCTTTTTATACAAAATTTGGGTTTCAGGTTTTGTGTGAGCACAATGGCTGTATTCGTATGTTTCTCCCGATGAAAACCGTGGAGCAGCTGTTTCCTTCATAGCTTGTGTGGCAACAATTATATTCCTTTGGCTTTGGCTGCCATGGAGACTTGGGCAGCAATGAACTGGCCTGAGCGTCAATCATTTCATTACCGTCATTTCTAAGCTGCCTGTGCGGCAGTGAACATAGCTGAGGCGTTTAGCTTGCATCGTGACACTTTCTAAGCTGCCTGTGCGGCAGTGAACTCATATTATGGCGCATTTAGCCAACGTGAGAATTTCTAAGCTGCCTCGGCTTTGGCATCCATGCGTCGCCCTACCTCCTCCTTCCATGGAGTCGTGTGCGGCAGTGAACGAGGTAAACGCGTTCTTTGTTTTGGTGATCGGTTTCTAAGCTGCCTGTGCGGCAGTGAACCTTCTTTTGTGCGATAGAGCATGTCAGCCAGCTTTCTAAGCTGCCTCGGCTTTGGCATCCATGCGTCGCCCTACCTCCTCCTTCCATGGAGTCGTGTGCGGCAGTGAACTTTCATAAGCTTAAATGTTTTATTTACCGATTTTTCTAAGCTGCCTGTGCGGCAGTGAACAAGGTTACGCCAAGATAATCTCTTACTTGCTCTTTCTAAGCTGCCTGTGCGGCAGTGAACAATTGTTTCCCTATCCTTAACGTTTCCCTTATGTTTCTAAGCTGCCTGTGCGGCAGTGAACTTTGTTAGAAGAGTTCTATAGCAAATTGGGATTTTCTAAGCTGCCTGTGCGGCAGTGAACGAGTGATAGGCACCGAACCTGCAACTGTCTTCTTTCTAAGCTGCCTGTGCGGCAGTGAACCCAAAAAGTGCATGTTTAAGCTTTTGATAGCTTTTCTAAGCTGCCTGTGCGGCAGTGAACATAAATCAGCAAGTAGTGCCTAAAGTACTATCTTTCTAAGCTGCCTGTGCGGCAGTGAACTCCCAGTAGTTTATCTTTGTATCATCTTCTATTTTCTAAGCTGCCTGTGCGGCAGTGAACCAAGCGAGCTAGCGGAACAATTTATGATTTATTTTCTAAGCTGCCTGTGCGGCAGTGAACTCATTTGATACGCTAGAAAGTTATTTGCAGATTTTCTAAGCTGCCTGTGCGGCAGTGAACAATTAGTATTTTCCTACGTGTTCAACCAGCTATTTCTAAGCTGCCTGTGCGGCAGTGAACGAAAACCAAATTCAAAGTTATTTTATGCCGATTTTCTAAGCTGCCTGTGCGGCAGTGAACGTTTCACCGATGCGAAAGCCAAAGCACAACATTTTCTAAGCTGCCTGTGCGGCAGTGAACGTGGTGCGCTCATTTAAACATGGTCGTCAACTTTTCTAAGCTGCCTGTGCGGCAGTGAACTACACCACTGATTCATTATCAGTGCGGTATATTTTCTAAGCTGCCTGTGCGGCAGTGAACGTTACCAAGCATCTAAAACCTATCTTTGGCAATTTCTAAGCTGCCTGTGCGGCAGTGAACCTATTTTGAGCAAATGACTTTTGATGATAAATTTTCTAAGCTGCCTGTGCGGCAGTGAACCGCGTTTCATTCAACGGCCGAATTGCTCGACTTTTCTAAGCTGCCTGTGCGGCAGTGAACTTCAACTAGCATTGATTTTACTTTTGGATAAATTTCTAAGCTGCCTGTGCGGCAGTGAACATTTTTAGCCGTATGCAGTACATGCCCTTTGATTTCTAAGCTGCCTGTGCGGCAGTGAACAGCGCTACTGCGCTCCGTTCGCCGTGAAGTGTTTTCTAAGCTGCCTGTGCGGCAGTGAACTCGAGCTCAACCACCTCAACGCCTGACATTTTTTTCTAAGCTGCCTGTGCGGCAGTGAACTCCGGTTTAAAGCTTGAAGATTTACTCAAGCATTTCTAAGCTGCCTGTGCGGCAGTGAACATTCTTGGTGAACTTCACCAGCGTAAGTTAATTTTCTAAGCTGCCTGTGCGGCAGTGAACGCGATTGCTGCGGTCATGCCTTCTTGCTTAAATTTCTAAGCTGCCTGTGCGGCAGTGAACCTGGCGTTACTTGTTCTTGTGTTATGTACATATTTCTAAGCTGCCTGTGCGGCAGTGAACAGCTAGATATCTTAGGCCGTTTCTGTTGGTCTTTTCTAAGCTGCCTGTGCGGCAGTGAACTTAGTGGCTCTAGGCATTACATACCTACTGGTTTTCTAAGCTGCCTGTGCGGCAGTGAACTTAACGACGGTTAGCTTGGTAAACCTCTTGCCTTTCTAAGCTGCCTGTGCGGCAGTGAACGTATTGCTAAGCTCGGTCCAGTGTTTTCCTCCTTTCTAAGCTGCCTGTGCGGCAGTGAACAGCTGACGTCGTTCAAACGCTTTTTTTCGCCATTTCTAAGCTGCCTGTGCGGCAGTGAACATTTGAAACAATTCCAGAATGGTGTTTTTTTATTTCTAAGCTGCCTGTGCGGCAGTGAACATTTACAAACCAACTCAAAAAAAGAGGTCAGGTTTCTAAGCTGCCTGTGCGGCAGTGAACCCCGCAGCACTTACAAGTGCAACAGCAATTAATTTCTAAGCTGCCTGTGCGGCAGTGAACCCCCGCCGGACACGCAGACGGTGCGTGATCTATTTCTAAGCTGCCTGTGCGGCAGTGAACGTTTGAAGCACAAATGTAAAAAATTTCACACATTTCTAAGCTGCCTGTGCGGCAGTGAACCACGGCTAGCGGCCGTTGTGTCAGGGTAAGCATTTCTAAGCTGCCTGTGCGGCAGTGAACCATTATATGGTGACAGAACAATTAAGTTTTGATTTCTAAGCTGCCTCGGCTTTGGCATCCATGCGTCGCCCTACCTCCTCCTTCCATGGAGTCGTGTGCGGCAGTGAACGCTGGGTTTATTACAAGTGCCTTTTCGTAGATTTTCTAAGCTGCCTGTGCGGCAGTGAACAAACAAATACTTTAAAAGTCGTAGCTAATGAATTTCTAAGCTGCCTGTGCGGCAGTGAACCAGTGAGACAAATGGCTGATGAATATTTTAAATTTCTAAGCTGCCTGTGCGGCAGTGAACATAACCACCATTTGGCTTTTAGCGCCTCGCTCTTTCTAAGCTGCCTGTGCGGCAGTGAACTTTATTTAGTATTAAAATATCAACAAGCTTAGTTTCTAAGCTGCCTGTGCGGCAGTGAACCGTATCGAAGAGGCGATACAGGTAGATGCACATTTCTAAGCTGCCTGTGCGGCAGTGAACCCAAAAAGTGCATGTTTAAGCTTTTGATAGCTTTTCTAAGCTGCCTGTGCGGCAGTGAACGATTATCTCTACGCTATCGGTCTTTACTATGCTTTCTAAGCTGCCTGTGCGGCAGTGAACAGATAGATTATCGACGTGTCACCCAGACCTTCATTTCTAAGCTGCCTGTGCGGCAGTGAACATTCTTGCTGCTTGTGCATTGGCATCGTTATTTTTCTAAGCTGCCTGTGCGGCAGTGAACAAGTTGAAAAATATTTATCAGTAGCTTCACAATTTCTAAGCTGCCTGTGCGGCAGTGAACAAAAAGGGATAGCTTATGCCAAGGCGACCAATATTTCTAAGCTGCCTGTGCGGCAGTGAACGATCACAGGATGGTTTAAGCCAAAGGTTGAGGTTTCTAAGCTGCCTGTGCGGCAGTGAACCGCTTATCAATGCTTAACGCAGGTTCGTTGTCTTTCTAAGCTGCCTGTGCGGCAGTGAACGTTTCACCGATGCGAAAGCCAAAGCACAACATTTTCTAAGCTGCCTGTGCGGCAGTGAACGTGGTGCGCTCATTTAAACATGGTCGTCAACTTTTCTAAGCTGCCTGTGCGGCAGTGAACAAGCCGAAGCGCTGGTACGGTTAGAGGAGCACTTTCTAAGCTGCCTGTGCGGCAGTGAACTACACCACTGATTCATTATCAGTGCGGTATATTTTCTAAGCTGCCTGTGCGGCAGTGAACGTTACCAAGCATCTAAAACCTATCTTTGGCAATTTCTAAGCTGCCTGTGCGGCAGTGAACCTATTTTGAGCAAATGACTTTTGATGATAAATTTTCTAAGCTGCCTGTGCGGCAGTGAACCGCGTTTCATTCAACGGCCGAATTGCTCGACTTTTCTAAGCTGCCTGTGCGGCAGTGAACTTCAACTAGCATTGATTTTACTTTTGGATAAATTTCTAAGCTGCCTGTGCGGCAGTGAACTGCCAATGGTCGATATTTTACAGGCCATTCGCTTTCTAAGCTGCCTGTGCGGCAGTGAACACTGGGGATAACCCCATTTTATCTGCGATATATTTCTAAGCTGCCTGTGCGGCAGTGAACTGGCTGAAATTCAATTTTCATCCATGGTCAAATTTCTAAGCTGCCTGTGCGGCAGTGAACGAAACGGACCTGGCATTTTTACATCGTATAGCTTTCTAAGCTGCCTGTGCGGCAGTGAACGTCGCGGCAGTATCACCCGCCGACCCTTTAGTTTTCTAAGCTGCCTGTGCGGCAGTGAACGCACACAGTCACCTAAAGGTTTAAATCACGATTTTCTAAGCTGCCTGTGCGGCAGTGAACCCTCGGCGGAGATTATCAACGCATTGCAGCAATTTCTAAGCTGCCTGTGCGGCAGTGAACTTGTGCGTTCTATTTTTAAGTTTTGCCTGAGCTTTCTAAGCTGCCTGTGCGGCAGTGAACTTTATTGAGACTTCCAATGCCATTTACTCAAGTTTCTAAGCTGCCTGTGCGGCAGTGAACTTTTTGATGAAATAGCTATTGAAAATTTTGGTTTTCTAAGCTGCCTGTGCGGCAGTGAACATTGTCATCACATGGCCCAGTTTTACCCTCTGTTTCTAAGCTGCCTGTGCGGCAGTGAACAAAATCTCCATTATCTAAACGCATCACCTCACTTTCTAAGCTGCCTGTGCGGCAGTGAACGTATGAGCAACGTTTTAAGGATTCCTTATGGTTTTCTAAGCTGCCTGTGCGGCAGTGAACAACATCTGACCAAAAAGTTTTCAGATGTCCTCTTTCTAAGCTGCCTGTGCGGCAGTGAACGAAATGCTCGCCAATGGCTTGGCACCCGGCGATTTCTAAGCTGCCTGTGCGGCAGTGAACAATAGTTTATCGCGAGAATAATCATTAATACCAATCAATTAACTGGCATTAGGCTTTTTTACCCAAATTTTCAGTTGATTTTTAACCAATTGAAATTATTAGTGTTTTTTAAAGAGCAAAAATAAAGGGTAAATTTGCTTCCCCTCGAAGTCCTAGTTATCTGTTATTTCAGCGAACAATTCAAGCGCTTGTGAAGTACGGCGCTAATATTGTAAAGTTTGAGGTAACTCTCTGTAAGTAATCACTTATTCAACTAATACTTAGCTAATGCTCAACTCATGCGAAATGTACTAGCCATATTAAACAAACGTTTAGTGATTTTTTCTGCGCTGTTTATCGCGGGCTTAATCCTTGCGTATCAAGCCTACTTTTTCTTGCAGCCAAGCGTTACGCTAGTCAATAAATCACATTACCTGATTGAAAAAGCCAGTGTTACCCTGCCCAATAGCCACTTGAATTTTGGTGATATTGCCCCGAATAACATCAATACCATTTACTATGCCCTTGCTCAGCAAGATGGGGAATATCACTATCGTATTGAGCTTGGCGAATCGGTAAACACTGAGGTTAGCGGCGCTTGTGGTTATGTCACCCATAGTGAGTATCACAAGCGAGTTGACATTGTGTTCACCGCTGATTTAGCGGTGCAGTGTTATTTTCGTTAATGCGATGGCCTATTTGTTATTTGACCAACAATTACTAAAGCCATCATTGGCGCGACCATCATTAACATTGTGAGCACGATAATTTTACTATCAAGGAATAAGATGAGCAGGTTACAATTCGCTACCCGTTGGGGGCTACTCGGCATTGTTTTGGGGTTAATCGCCTTTTTGTTTAATTACCATATGGTGCCAGTTTCACTGCCCGGCTATGAAGTCATTGCCGCACCTGCCATGTGGGCATTAAGCTTTTTTAGCGAAGAAACGCCTTTTTGGCCGAAAATGGTAATTTTTATGTCGGGGCAGTATATGGCTTATAGTAGCGTATTTTGGCTTGTCGCAACGGCGCGAAAATAAGACGCATGAAAACAGGGCACACGAAAGCAAGCCATGAAAGCAAACCACGAAAACAAACATAGTCGCCTTGTGTCTTGTGTTTAATTGAGCAAGCCTATTAGCAATTTTTTAATCAACTATTTTCGATGAACCATTTTTGATGAGTATTAAACACTTAACCGCTAACCAAGTACTTGCCTATTTAGGTATGACAAGTTGCGCATTGTTGCTAAGCAGCTGCGCCAAAATCAGTACAGTGCATACCAATTTAGATCGCGAAAATTTCAGCCATTATTTTTCGCCGGGCGAAGTCACCATTTTTGATAATGAGCAAGCGTTTCCCGGCAAGTACCAAATGATCGGTATGGTTGAGGGCGAACACTGTCAAGCTAAAGCACATTTAGCACCACCCGATAAAATTGAAGCGCGCACGCAAGCGCGCCGCAACGCTTATCAACTCGGTGCTAATGCCATTGTATTTTCCGGTTGTGCCGAAGTTACCCATCAACAAATTGAAAGCCGCCAATGCCATGCCAGCATTGTTTGTTATGGCAAGGCGTACCAAGTTGAAAACATTCAGTAATCCTTTGCCTCAATGAGTACTTCAACCAATAACTACAGTGTTTCGGCGATTGGTACGGTAAGTTCGCCGTACAAAGAAAAGTTTGCGATCCCTAGGCAGCCGGGTCTAGTCACCGCCGCCAAAGGTTATATCGAGCTTACCTCAAACTTAGACAGCGAAGCCATGGTGGCTGGGCTAGAGGGCTACAGCCACATTTGGGTATTATTTATGTTTCACCAAAACCTTGCCCATGGTTGGAAAGCAAAAGTAAAACCCCCTCGCCTTGGCGGCAATAAGAAAATCGGAGTGTTGGCAACACGCTCTACTTTTCGCCCCAATGGCATTGGGATGTCGGTGCTGCCCATTGATAAAGTTGAAACTATAAGGCTCAGCCATCATCAGGCGCAAACCCGTATTTATGTGTCGGGATTAGACCTGCTCGACGGCACGCCGGTGATTGATATTAAACCTTACATTCCCTATTCCGACAGCTTAACTGATGCGAGTGCGGGCTTTGCTGAAAAAGCGCCCCAAGCTAAACTTGCGGTGTCGTTTTCTGAGTCTGCCCAACAAGTGTTGGCAAGCACAACGCCAGCGCTAAAAACCTTGATCGAGCAAGTATTGGCACAAGATCCCCGTCCGGCTTATCGGCAAAACAAGCCAGACGAGCACATCTACGGTATGCACTTACACGATTTCAACATCACTTGGCAATGTCACTCGTTACATAAAGTACAAGTGCTGGCAATAAGTCCGTACGAATCAAACGACACTCAATAGTGTCACTCCTCACTTCCATAACTTGGGAAAGCATCAGCTGATATGCCAATTAACGCGTTTTTAGAACTCCTCTTTTTAGCCTCACTGTGGGGCGCTTCGTTTTTATTTATGCGTATTGGCTCGCCTGAATTTGGCCCATTTTTGCTGGTTGCCCTGCGCACACTAACCGCCAGTTTGTTTTTGCTGCCAATTTTAATGGCTAAGCGTCAGCATCAGCAGCTCAGTGGTCGGTGGCCGCAAATTTTTATCATGGGCGCATTTAACACGGCCATCCCCTTTGCATTGTTTGGCTATGCGTTATTGTCACTTTCCGCTGGTGTTGGCTCGGTTCTAAACGCTACGGCGCCGATTTTTGCGGCCATTGTCGCTTTTATTTGGCTAAAAGATAGGATCTCAATCGCGGGCATTATGGGGTTATTGTTAGGCTTTTTTGGCGTCTATATGTTGATGTCGGGCAAAATAAGTAGCGATGGAGAAACGCTGTTACTGCCGACATTGGCTGCGCTTAGCGCAACCTTGTGCTACGCCATTGCCACCAACTACACCAAGCAATACCTGCACGATTTAAAGCCGCTAGCACTCGCCGCAGGTAGCCAAATTAGCTCGACCTTGATGTTATTGCCTTTTGCCTTGTGGTTTTTACCGAGCGAAATGCCAAGTCACAGCGCGTTTTATTCAGTCGCCGCCCTTGGCGTTTTCTGCACTGGCATTGCCTATATTTTGTTTTTCCGCCTGATTGCCAGTGTTGGCCCAACGAAGGCGATTTCGGTGACTTATTTAATCCCAGTATTTGGCTTATTGTGGGGCTACTTGTTTTTGGCTGAGCCAATAACCCTGAGCACATTGGCAGGCAGTGGCTGTATTTTGTTGGGTGTTGGGCTAACCACTGGCTTATTTTCTCGCCGCTTCGCGAAATAAGGGAACAATAAGCGAATAATAAGGCAGCGTTTTGCGTAGCAGACGTTGGTTGCATGGCAACAAGTGACAATTCGCACTCTAGCCACTGAGTTTATAAGGTAATTCAGTTTGAGCTTGCGCCACGTATTGGGTGAGTTGCGCTTCTTCACGCTCAATAAAATCGGCTATTGCATCGGCAAATATTGGCTGATAAATGCGATAACTGCCGTGAATATACACGGGCTCAAAGCCGCGTTTTAGCTTGTGCTGCCCTTGTGCTCCGGCATTAAAACGCGAGAGCCCCAGCTTAATGCACAGTTCGATACCTTGGTAATAACACAATTCAAAATGCAGGTTGTTGAACACTTGCTCTGCCCCCCAATAGCGTCCATACAATTGGTCGTCGTCATAGAAAAATAACGCTGCGGCAATTGTGCGCCCCTCTCGATAGGCAAACACCAGCGCGCTGCGCTGGGCGATACCAAGCGCGGGATTGGCAAGCGCATCAAAGAATGCTGAGGATAAATAGCCATCGTGACCAGAGCGCTTCATATAGGTTGCTTGGTAAAAGCGATAAAACGTTTGCCAATGCTCGTCGGTAAGCTGCTCGGCAAGATAAGTTTTTACCGTAATGCCTTGTTTGACTATCGCTTGGCGCTCTTTATTGATTGATTTTCGCTTGCGCGCATTGAGCGCCAGCAGAAAGTCTGAAAAGTCTTGATAGTTTCGATTAAACCAGTGGTATTGCACGTCACAACGCTTTAACCAGCCGTTTAATTGCAGTGCCTCAGCGTACGGCTCAGGTAAGAACAAACATTGCACCATAGAGGCATCAATTTGTTTCGCCAAGGCATTAATCGCCTGCGTTGCTTGACTTAAAATGTAGGCTTTATCTGCTAAAAACTCGTCGGCAATGCCAAACCTTTGCCCTGTCACTGGCGTAAATGGCACCGCAGAGACAATTTTGGGATAGTAAGCAATGCCGTGTTGTTGAAACGCATCAGCCCAGCTCCAATCAAATAAGTACTCGCCGTAAGAGTGTGATTTGATGTAGAGGATCACAATGGCAACAACTTGCTGATGATCGTTCGCCAGCACCAAATGACAAGGCTGCCAGCCCGTTTGTTGGGTAACGCAGCCGGTTGTTTCGAGTGTGTTGATAAAGTGGTAGTGAGTGAACGGTTGCTCGCTGGCAAAACAGCGCTGCCAGTCATACTCATCGATTGATTGGCAACTGGTGACAAATTTGGAGTGTAACTTCATCGGATACTTGTTGATAACTGAAAATATGAAGCCAAGCAAGGCAAGGCTTCAACTCCTATCGCCGCTTATCGCGGTATTCCTTTCTTTATTGTAAAGCAGCCACGTGTGTGGCGTTACTACTTACCAATATTTATTGTTTGTAAACTTTGCCGCCTTTCATCACAAAGTCAACATCCATTAACGCTTCGATATTCGCTAACGGGCTGGCATCTAGTGCGATGATATCAGCGAGTTTCCCGGCCTCTAGCGTCCCTAAGCTACTGCTCATGCCAGCAAGATCTGCGGCATTGACCGTTGCTGCTTGCAAAATATCTTGCGTGGTCATGCCAGCGCGATACATTAACACGGCTTCTTTGGCGTTAGTGCCGTGTTTAGACACGCCACTGTCGGTGCCATAAGCGATTTTTACACCGGCTTTGTATGCGCGCGTAAAGTTTTTCAGCATGTCGGCGCCAACGCGAATAGCTTTTTCCTTAATGGGCGGCGACATAAAGTTTGATGTTTTGGCCATCGTTACTACCGTATCGCCAGCTAACAACGTTGGCACTAAGTACGCGCCCGTTTCTTTGAACAGTTTAATACTTTCTTCGTTGGCATAGCTGCCGTGTTCAACGCTATCAACACCAGCGCGCAAGGCTGCGTTAATACCTTCTGCGGCATGGGCATGACTCGTCACTTTACGACCAAGTACGTGCGCGGCCTCGACAATGGCTTTCATTTCATCATCCGCCATTTGCTGACCTGTACCTGTGTTTGTGTCGGATAGCACGCCGCCAGTCGAGGCGATTTTAATTACGTCTGCACCGTACTTAATGGCATGGCGAACGGCTTTACGGCACTCGTAAGGACCATCGCACAGGGTTTCTGGGGTTTTCAATTCAAGTATATCGGGTGACATGCCATCTACGTCTAAATGCCCACCGGTAACAGATACCCCTGTGCCAGCAATAATGCGAGGGCCATCCACCCAGCCTTTATTGATGGCATCGCGCAGCGCGTGAATTTGCTCTGGCTGATTGAGTAAATCTCGAACCGTAGTAAATCCGGCCATCAAGGTTTTGTTGGCAAAATAGACGCTTTTCATCGCGATATCTGCATCCGACATTTGCACCGTTTCTTTGTGATTGTTTGGGCCAAGCTCGCCGTGCAAGTGAACATGCATATCCATTAGTCCCGGCATCACAAACGACGAAGATAAGTCAATTAACTGCGCGTCTTCGCCGTATGTGCGGGTGTTAACAAAGCCTTTTTTCAGTGCGGAAATTTTGCCATCCGTGATCACTAAGCTGTATTTTTTTAGGGGTTTTTCGCCGGGCACGGCCAGTAGCTCACCAGCGTGAATCACTTTAGTATCGGCAAAGGCGGGGGTTGAAATGGCCGTCGCTAAAGCCAATGCTGCCCCTGTTAAACCTTGGCTTGTAAAGTAACGACGTAGCAGATGGCGTTTTGAAAAAATGCCCATAGATAAGTTCCTATTTAAGATTGGCAGACGTTATACCCTGCCTTGTTATTATTGCTATATACCTTAGCATTAAATTTCATGGCCACCATTGCCGTTAATCTTAAATTTCCGGCAGTTTGCCACTCACGCGGTTGACACTCGCCGCAGGGGCGATTGGGCGCTGGCAGAGCAGCGCTCTTAGCTTAATGCACTAAGTCGTTTACTTGCTAACTATTTATTTCCTAACTATTTATTTTCTAACTATTTACTCTCTAACTCGGTTGCTCAGCGGTCGAATAGAAGTCGACCACTTCAACACAATTGCGGCCATTCGCTTTAGCCTTATACAAGCCAGAGTCTGCGCAGGCAATAATATTTTCCATCGATGCATTATTGCCTTCACTTGCTATTGAAACCACACCAAAGCTGGACGAAACGGATAAAGCCTGTCCGTCGAACTCAAAAAGGTGTTGATCAATATCCTGACGAATACGCTCTGCAATGCTGGCACCATAATCAGAGTCAGCATTAGGGAGTACGATAACAAACTCTTCCCCCCCAAATCGCGCAATCCAGTCAACATCTTCTCGAACGCTAGTGGCGGCAATATTGACAAACTCGATCAACACTTTGTCACCAATTTGATGGCCATAGGTGTCATTAATTTGCTTGAAATGATCTAAATCAGCAAAAATGACGGTTAATGGGTAGTTTAATCGTTGGCTGCGATGTATCTCTTTCGTCAGGTTAGCATCGAGGTAGTGGCGGTTATAGGCCTTAGTTAAGCCATCAATAATCGATAAACTTTGCACCTCTTTATTGAGTGCGATCATGCGTCGCGTTAAGTAGTAACTTAAGATGGCAAAGGTACAAAAATAAATCAGGATAAAAATACTGATCATAATTTGAACCGCCCAACTGGCTTCGACAAAGCCAGCAAATGGCCATAAATAGCCCATACCTAACGCCAATGCGATGGCATAAACGAAAATACAGGTTACCAACATTCTAAATGCGCCGATATATAGTGCATTAACACACAAAATAATGCCCATGGTGGACAGCATATAGTAATCCGGTTGGATGCTCACCAGAATGCCCGATATAAATGCATCAACATGAATATTAATGTGCTCTTGGCGCTTGCCATTTTGACTATGCTTGGCCAAAAAATAGGTCACATGTGGGTAACATACCCCCAATATAAACAACCACAAATATTGCAACTCCAACAGACTCTCGCCGAGTTTTAAGCCGCAAATACTCAACAAAAACACCGTTGCATAACAGCGCGGTAAGTAATTTGTTTTAATGATTGGGTGTTGTTTTGGTTGTTGTTTCGCTTGTTCTGTCACTGCTCACTCCCCTAATTAGCGTCCATGCGCTAGCTCATGACTATATCAACTAAGATCTTCAAAGACTATACCACTAGCTAATGCGTGGTTATTTTTTCCTATAAAAATCAAGTATTAGCCTATCAAATGAATAGTCATTCACCACTTGCATAATCTTTTGTGCACCCGTTCGCTATGCGTTACGTAGTTGCTAATGCGTTTAGTAAAATTTAGTAAAGTCGACTTAGAGAAGATGCTCGTGAATTTATCAGATGATGACACATCAAGAATTATTGAAATGGCATGGGAGGACCGAACACCTTTTGAAGCCATTAACGTACAATTTGGTTTGCAAGAAGCGGCGGTTATCAAGCTGATGCGCCGCTCCCTTAAACGCAAAAGTTTTGATCTTTGGCGAGCAAGGGTGTCGGGGCGGTCAACTAAGCACCTGAAACTGAGGCCAGCAGAGGTCAGCCGAGGATATTGCCCAACCCAGTACAAACATCGCTAGCTAAACCGCAAGCCCAAAAAACAAATACCAAAAAAGCCAGCCAATAGGATCAGTATTGGCTGGCTTGGTATTCTTGACTTGGTCTAGCTTGGCATTTTTGACTTGGCATAGTTGACTCGGTTTTTACTGACGCTAAGTGCTTACATGAGGCAAAGCAAAACCTAACATCGAGTTCAACGCCTTGTGCTTAACACCCAGTGATTAGTGCTGATGACCACCTACGCCGTGCGCATGGCCGTGTTCGATTTCTTCGTCAGACGCATCGCGGACATCCACCACTTCTAAATCGAACGTTAGTGTTTTGCCCGCTAGCGGCGGGTTAAGATCACAAGTGACCATAAAGCGCCCTACTTTTAATACCGTGACTTGGCGCTGGCCTTGCTCAGTGTGAACAACCGCTACCATGCCCGGTTTCCACACTTTTGCACCTTGTAGGTGTTTTGTTGGAATGCGCTGTACAGCATCTTCTTGGCGCTCACCGTAGGCGTCTTCAGGGGCAACGGTTACTGAGAAGCTATCGCCTGCCGACTTGTCTGCCAGTGCGTTTTCAACACCCACAATCATGTTGTTATGGCCGTGAAGGTAAGCCATTGGATCGCCGCCAGTGGAGCTTTCAACTGTTTCGCCTGATTCGTCTTTCATTGTGTAGTGAAACTGCACTACTTTGTCTTTGGTAATTTGCATAGTGTTTGTCGTATTTGATTCGTGTGAAAAATGCGACGCGAGTGTAGCAGATTATTCGCTCTGGCAGGAGTGCTTTATCCCAACGCTACTGCAAGATACGTGATTTAAGCGCTGTTACAGCACTAAGCTAAAAAACTAGGCTATGAAACTGAGCGATAAAACTAAGCCAACAACAAGAGCACTACCACACTGATAATAATCAGTAGCATGCCAATAATTTCAACGAGCGTGGTTTTCTCTTTAAAGATGCGATACGTCAGAATCAGGGTAATAAAAAACTCTACCTGCCCAAGTGCTTTAACATAGGCCGCCGTTTGATAGCTAACCGCAGTGAACCAGCCAATTGAGCCTAACAAGCTGGTTATGCCAACGAATAACGCTAACCGCCAATGGCGGATCATGTTGCGAAATTGTCCCGCATCGCGAGCCAACAAATACAGCGCCGACAGCAAAGATTGCGCGCTGATTAAAAAGACGAGGGTCACCGCCGCGCTGACCATTGGATGACTGCCAAGTGCCAGATTGGATTCGCGAATCAGCAAGGTGGTTATCGCCAAGCCAAGGCCAGAGGCCAATCCATAGCCCGCACCGGGGTTCATGAGCACATCTTTGACACTAAATTTCACTTTTGACAGCAAAATCACGCCGACCACACCTAAAATTACTGACAGCCACCCGTAACCTGACAAAGGCGCAGCAAATAACAAAGCGCCAATCACGGCGACTTGAATCGCTTCGGTTTTAGCTAAACTGGTGGCTACGGCAAAGTTGCGATATTGAAACGCAACCACTAGGCAAGCGGTACCTATCAGCTGAGCGAAGCTGGCAATTATCGCGTATTGCAGGAATTCATCGTTAAGTTCAGGCATTGCCACTTGATAGTACTCAAGCGCCCACCACAAATAGAGCCACGCGAATGGCAAGGCAAAAATATAACGCACACCTGCCGTTGCTATTGAGGATAACTGCGCCGACAGTTGTTTTTGTCCTGCCGTGCGCACGGCTTGCATAAACGCAGCGAGTAAAGTGAATGCGATCCAAGTTTCCATTTAACAACTGTCTCTTGTGGGGGAATGTTTGTGCTAGTGCGTATTCATATTAGTGAGCATTTATAGTAGTGCTTAGGCTGTCAGGCAACCAATAACCAAGGGTTATCATGACTATTAGTCACCTGCCGGTACTGCGATTGCGGCGATGCTATTGCGGCAAATAAGCAAATTCAGGTGCAAGTTTACTCACCCCTAAACCACTTATTTTTTCCACTTTAATTTGTGTCGCAATACGCTCTTTTAGCGTATCAATATGGCTGATAACACCAATCATTTTGCCTGCGGCATTAAGGTTATCAAGCGCGTCAAGCGCCACCTCAAGCGTATCGTTATCCAGTGTGCCAAAGCCTTCATCTAAAAACAGCGAGTCTATTTGTGTTTTGGCACTGACCAAGTCCGATAACGCCAACGCTAGTGCAAGCGAGACAAGAAAGCTTTCACCGCCCGACAGGGTTTTCGTATCGCGCGTTAAATCCGCCTGCCAGGTATCAACCACTTCCAGCGCAAGTGATTCGTTTGCTTGGCGGGATAATTGATAACGACCATGTAATCGCATTAGCTGTTTATTGGCTAAATGCACTAAATATTCCAGCGTTAAGCTTTGCGCAAACCGCCTAAACTTGGCGCCATCTGCTGAGCCAATTAAGCCATTAAGGTGGCTAATATCATTGAGCGCCAGTTGTTGGCGTTCAATATCTGCCATTAACGATGTCTGCTCTTGTCGGCGCTTGGCATCTTGTGTCAGCTCAAAAGCCAGTTGCGCAAGCTCGATTTGCATCGCTTTTAAAGCACTTTCTTGGGAAGCCAATCCTGCTTGCAGCTCAGCCAGCGATATGTTGCTGTCGCTCAGCGTAGGTAAAGCCGCCAGCTGCGTTTGATATTCCTTGGCAAGGGCTGCCTGCTGCTGTGCTTGCGCTTTGAAATCATCGGCTAACGCACTGATTCGCGCAAAATCCTCCGCAGGCATATTGGCGGCGATAAAGGCCGCTTCATCGGAAAATTCACTATCGGCCAAAGCACTCTGCCATTGTTCAATCGCTTGAGTGAACTGCGTTTGCACATCCTGTTGCTGTTGGATGAGCAATTGGTGCTGCCCTTGCACATGTTGCTGTGCGTTGGCAGCTTGGTTGTAGGCACTTTCTACAGTTTGTTGGCGCGCTGTGAGTTCTGCCTCGGCACGGGCAATACTGTGCTGTTCTTGCTCTACCGTGTTATCACCAAGCAGCGTGATTAACTGCGCTTGCAGCTGCGAAACTTGCTGCGCTAACGCAGTAGTTTCTTGGCTAAGCTCAGTTAATTGTTGGTTTTCAGCGAGTTGCTGTTGCTGCGCACTGATCAACGACTTTTCCAGTGATTGAATATCTGCTTGTGCTTGCTCACTCGCTTTTGCTTGTTGCTGATACTCGTTAATTTGCTGCTCTAGCTGGACTAACCAATTGGCAAACTGCGCAACCTCAGGCGCGCTAAGTTGCAGCTCTGCCGCTTGCGCTGTGATTTGTTGCCACAATGCTTGTGCTTGCTTGCTCGCACTTGCTAACTGCTTGAGTAATTTTTCATGTTCAGCCTGTTGATGCGCTGCTTGCTCATTAGCCACGGCTTGTTGCTGCGTTAGCTGGGCAATGTGCTGCTCAACGTCTGCCAATTGCTTTTGCTGAGCGCTCTCCTGCTCTGTCATTTCCATCAGCGCGGTTTGACATTGCATTACTTGTGAGATCTGCTGCTGAATATTCGCCTGCTCAGCATCTATTTGGGCAATTGGCCAGATCTCTTGGGCATTGATAGTTAGTGGTTGGCAAGCGCCTTGCCACTGTTGATTCAACGATGCTATTTGTTGCTCAAACGCCACCAGCTGGTGCTCAATTTCGGTCAGCAAACTTTGTTGGTGATTACACTGTTCATTCAGCTCTATCCCCTGTTTGGTTAATTGCTCAACCAAAGGTTTTTGCGTGGCTAACTGCGCTTCTTCACTTGACACAGTGAGCGCCTGATACTCGGCAATAGCCGGATGCTCAGTGGCGCCGCACAGTGGGCAAGCATTGCCGGGTTGTAACTCGGCGCGATAGTCGGCAAGTTGCTTAATGGTTTGCTGCTGACTGACCACTTTTTCGAGCAAATTCAGCGTGTGCTTGGCTTGTTTAAACTCCGCTCGCTTTTCACCCAACAAGGTTTCCTGGTGTTTTAACGTTTGCTTTAGCTCTGTTTGTGCCTGTTGTTTTTCCAACAGTTGCTGATGTGTTTGCGCAAATTGTTGGGCGATTAGGCCAAGTTCATTTAGCCCTTGTTGATGTTGCTGTAATTGCAGCAGGTGTGTTTGCAAGTCAGCTTCACTAGCAAGGCAGCCGCCAGCGATTTGAATTACTTGTAGCTGGCGTGCTCGCTGCTGCTGAATTTCCAGCTGTGCTTTTTCTAACGCTTGTTTGGTGATGGCGTGTTCAGCTAAAGCCTGCTCACAGTGTTGCTGTTCGGTTTGCGAACTTGCTTGCTGTGCTGCTAGTACTTTGATGGCTTGCTCTGCTGCTAGCTTGTCGTTATTAAGCGCTTGCCAGTGGCTAAAATCACTCTGCCATTTGCCCACATAACTTGGCAGCGCTTGCACGTATTGATTGTTTGCCAAGTAATCGACAATCGTTTGATAAGCCTGCTGCTGGCCTGCTAATTCAGATTGCTGGTTAGCAATGGCGTTCGCGATATTATTCAGGCTCGCTTGTTTGTGCTCGGCGATGGCTTGTTTTTCACCGAATAGTGTTTGGCTGTGCTGCAAACTTTGTCGCGCTGGCAGAATTTGCTCGTTTAACTTGGTGTTGCGCGCCTTTAGGTCTGCTTGCTGTTGGCCAGCTTGCGCCTGCCACTGATTAAGTGCCGTGGTTTGTTCACTCAGCTCCTGATCAGCGGCTGTTAACTGCGCTGTGGTCGCGGCTAGTTGCTGCTCAAGGCTTTCGGACTGCTGCTGAATTTGCTGCTTGGCCGCATATTTTTCCTGAATAGCAATTGCTGGTTTTGCATTATCGAGCGCATCAAGTTCGTTTTGGTGAGTTTGTTGCCGCTCTGCCAGCGCGGCTTGATTAGCAGATAATGCTTGCTGCTTGTCAAGTAATGTCGCACGCTGTGTTGCTATTTGAATATCTTTTTGAAGCGTTTCCACTTGCTTAGCATGGCCGCTCTCTTGCTCAACTAACGTTTGCTGCTTGGCTTGCAGCGCTTGCACTTGTTCATCGCTGAGTAGCTCAACACCGTCAAGTTTGGCTTTGAGTAATGCCAGACTTTGCTCACTGGCTTTCGCTTCTTGGAACACAGCTTTAGAAATATCGCCGTAAATGTCACTGCCAGTTAGCTCTTCTAAGAGCTCAGCGCGATCATTAGCTGATGCATTTAAAAACGCCGCAAACTGCCCTTGTGACAACATCATCGACTTGGTAAAGCGGCCAAAATCTAAGCCCGTCAGTTGGGCGACTTGTTGCCTGACCGCTTGCAGTTTTTCGGCGAGAATGTCACCGCCTAACGTCGCTAACTCTGCTTTTGCCGGCTGCAATTTACCATCAGGCGAATTTTTTGCCCGGCGCTGACTCCAAAACGCACGGTAGCCTTGACCTTTGACCTCAAATTCAACTTCCGCTAAACAGCTCGCCGTGTGACGCGTCATCAGCTGGTTGTTCTTATCAGAGATATTCAAGCGTGGCGTTTGATGATAAAGGGCTAAACAAATCGCATCTAAAATGGTGGTTTTACCCGCCCCTGTCGGTCCAGTAATGGCAAATAAGCCATTGCCAGCAAATGGCTCTTCGCTAAAGTCAATAAACCAGTGACCTTTAAGCGAGTTTAAGTTCTCAAAGCGCAGTGACAAAATTCTCATTATTTCGCGCCCTCCCCGCTGGCCTTGCTTGCGTGGTTGGCTTGATCTGCTTTGTCACTTTGCTCAAGTACTTGTTGGTGCACTTGCTTAAACAAGCTGGTGAGCCGTGTTCTTTGTTGCACTTGCGCTTCACTTTGCCAAACTTCTTGCTCAAGACGCGCAGTAAACACATCGTCAACCGAGAGCTCTTCGAGTGTTACCGTGCGCTGGCTGCTCATTGCCTGTTGCCGCGCTTGTTTGCTGCGACGAATGAGTAACACCTCAATAGGGAGATCGCGGGTTAACTCTTGAACACGAGCGGAGAGATCTGCCAAATACCCTTGTGCACTGATCTCAATGTCTAACCAAAGTGGTCGTTCGCCTTTATGCTGAGCGGCGAGCGCCTCTAACTCTGACGCCAGCTCGTCAACACTGGTTTTGAGCATTGCCATAGGTTGAAAGCGCGGTATGGTGATAGGAGTGACGTCAACGTTGGCATTGGCACTGCTTTCACCTCTACTAATACTCACTAAATTAACGGTTTTGTCATGAGCGGCTTCGTCAAAACTCAATGGAATTGGTGAGCCGCAATAACGAATAACCTCGCTATCCGCGACTTTTTGTGGTCGATGAATATGCCCCAGCGCGATGTAGTCGGCGGCAGGAAAAGCGCCCGCAGGAAAGGCTTCTAATGTACCAATATAAATTTCACGCACCGAATCAGAGCTTTTGCTTCCCACTGTGGTTAAATGCCCGGTCATAATCACTGGCAATTGATATTGAGCAGCAGCTTCGTAAAGCGCCTGATAATGCTCGGTAATCGCGGTTTGTAATTGTCGCTGTTTATCACTGGCACTCTGCCCTGCTTGGCTAGTCACCAAATCACGGGGTCTGAGAAATGGAATGCCACACACAATACCTATCGCTTCACCGTTGTTATTTTTTATCTCGACCAACTGATCTTCAATATTAGTTGCAGCAGTTGTTATCACTTGCGTGTTTAACCCTGCTAACAACTGCTTTGATTCACCGAGCATGGCGACTGAGTCGTGGTTGCCTGCCAAGGCAATCAACTGGCAACCTAGCTGATGTAACTGGTTGATAAAATTAAAATAAAGCTCGCGCGCATAACTTGGCGGCGTGCCGGTATCAAAAATATCACCCGCTAAAACTATGGCATCTACATTGTGTTGTGTGACTTGCTCTAGCAGCCAGTCGAGAAATTGTTGGTGCTCGTCAGCGCGGCTTTTGCCATAGAAATGCTGACCCAAATGCCAGTCGGATGTATGCAGGATGTTCATGAATAGCGATGATTATTATTGTGCACGAAAGCGGTAATTTTACCTTATCAAGGATTTTTAAACACTGGAAATTTCTCATCTTGAGGTGTTTCAACAGTCACCTAAAAAATGGCCTCAGCAATAACATCAACCATATTGAAACCGAGAGCGAAAACAAGGCCAAAGCGCTAAAACCGATCGTGAAATATTTTATCAAGTATTTCTTGCACCGCGTCTGACGAAAAAGCGATATAGTGACTTGAGATGATGAAACACAGTAAAGGCGGTTGCACAAAATGGACTACAAAAGTATTCAAACAAAAGCACAAAAATCCATCGCTTTGGTTGCTCACGATAATATGAAAGCCAGTTTGATTGACTGGTGCCATACCTATTTAGAGACACTGAATAACCACCAGCTTTTTGCCACTGGCACCACGGGCGCACTTATTGCCAAGCAAACGGGTTTGAATATAACCCCCCTGATCAGTGGCCCTCTCGGTGGCGACCAGCAAATTGGCGCCCTTATCACTGAGCAGAAAATTGATGTGTTGATTTTTTTCTGGGATCCGCTCGAAGCCCAGCCACACGATCCTGACGTAAAAGCGCTATTGCGCCTCGCAGCGGTGTGGAATATTCCTGTTGCTTGTAACATGGCGAGCGCTGATTTACTGATCACATCAAGGCTATTTGAGCAAGCGTTTGAGCGTAAAATTCCGGATTACCATGGTTATATGGCAAAGCGTACGTGATAAATTTTCGGGTCGAAGTGTTCAGTGATAACACCAGATGACATCATGGCAACCAGCCGTGCGATAGTTTGGCAAGTGGTTGTAATATCAATAAAATTATCAAAATCAATGTAATATAAAATCAGTAACAACCTGTTTTCCAACCGTTGGTGCCACTTGTCCCAAATATCAATCACTTTATCCCAGCGTCATTGTCGGGTGCCAAGCCGCTTTGTCATACTGATATCGTTAAAGTTAATATGAAATTCAACTACTCTCTGGATACATATTTTCGATGACATTGAGGCATGTAGTTTTGTGTTTACGATCTGTCAATTTTAAACACAATGATGACTTTGCAGGGGGCGAGATTTTGCCCCCTTTTTTTACGCGAAGGTTTTCTGAGTTTTTTCTAAGCCTTTTATAAGCATAGTTTCGCACGAGCAATTTCAAGCGCCGTCACACCGCTGTTCGTTAGTGGTTAATACCGAGCTATTGTTCGCCAATCAAAGCTTCTAGCTTGCCTTTGTTCCTTCTTGACAGTGTTAACAGCTCACCTGATTTTAATATCACACTATAATCGCCATTTTCATTTGGCCTTAGCTCAATGACACTAGAGCGCCTGACGATAGTCGAGCGATGAATGCGTACAAAGACATTCGGATCGAGCTGTTTTTCTAAACTCGTTAACGTTTCGCGATGCAGCACAGGTTTGTCGTCAAACAAATGCACCTCGGCGTAATTGCCTGCGCCGGAAATATAGTTAATTTGATCAACATCCACCAACCTAATTCTGCCGGGGTCTTTAACCACTAAACGGGTTTTATAAGCGCGATCTTGTTCATCCACCATGTGCTGAATAAGCTGGCCGACCTTTTTGAAATTAGTGGGAGATTTAGTCGCAACTTGCTGACGCGCGCGATCAAGGGCAGCATAGAACTTGTCATCGTCAAACGGCTTGAGTAAATAACCTATCGCATTAAGTTCAAATGCGGTAATGGCAAATTGATCGTAAGCGGTCGCAAAAATAATAACGGTATCATCAGGCAGCTGCTCAGCAAGTTCAATACCAGTCTTACCCGGCATTTGTATGTCCAAAAATACGATGTCTGGGTGATGTTCACTAAAGACATCGAGCACTTGATTACCGTCTTGCGCCTCGTAAACATTACCGACATCCGTTTGTGTCGCCAGCAGTAATTTAATGGTTTCGCGCGCTAACGGCTCGTCGTCAGCAACTAATATATTAAGCATCCAATACTCCAATCGGCATACAAAGATAAGTTTCAAAATAACCATTTGTCATCGGTGTCAGGGTTAACTGAAAATCCAAATGGAAGAGCTTTTCCAAGCGTTTTCGACAATTACTCAGGCCGATGCCGAAGCCTTTATGTTCGTCTTTTTCGGGAATCTTATTAATCAGCTTTACGTGTAAATAGTCGTCTTGACAATACACAGATAATTTTAGTTCATTCTTGTCGCTTTCCAGCTGTGATCCATGCTGCACCGCATTTTCGACCAAAGGTTGCAGTAACATAAATGGCACGTCTAACGGCAAGCATCGCTCGTCTACTTCAACAGATGTTTGCAGCTTATGGGCAAAACGCATTTGCTGTATGGTTAAGTAACTTTGAATAAATTCGACTTCTTGCTCAAGTGATATCAGTTGGTGTCGCTGATTTTCCAACACCTTACGCAACATAAAACTGAGCTCACTCAGCGCTTTAATCGCGTGGTTTTGGTCATTTAAACGAATCAGGCTGGCAATGGTGTTAAGGGTATTGAACAAGAAATGGGGGTTGAGCTGCGATTTCAATGATTGCAATTCAACTTGCAGTAATTGCTCACTAAGCTCTTGATTGCGGCGCGCTTGAATACGCGAATGCTTGTAATACGTGTACGAATAGCCGGAGCACAGCACAGCTAAGTATACTAATAAGTCCATGTGCAGTGGGCTTAGTAACAACTGGGCGAACGATTCAGCCAATACCGCTTGATTAAGGTAGCCATTGTTGATCAGAGCAACTTCGACAATGGTAAGCCCCCAATACAGACAGAAAAACAGCAACATCACCGCGCAGGTTTTACCAACAAAGCTGGTTAGGCGCTCAGCGTCAAAGCTGATCATTTGTGTGCTGGCAATAATTAACGGCGCCAGCAAGGCCCAATTGCCCCACCACGGCAAGTACTCTAGCCAAACATCAAGCCACTCAACCGGTCGATTAAAGTGCAAACTCATGCGGTAGCTATTGGTTGCAGCCATCGAATTGAGCAACAGCCAAAACAGCGCGTTGGCAAGCCAAAAATATTTCGATGGTAAATTGTCGATAAAGGTTTTAAACATAATATGTAATGTGAAGGATTTCCTTAACCGATTTGCCTAATCAACTTTTTTGAATTTAAGCACCGAGATTCACTGAGCCGGATTCAACAACGATGGCTCGGTGACAAAAACTCGTCAGGCCAATCAGTCCTTATCTGATGCGTAAAAGCACAGGCACAAAAGCCTAGTCACAAAAGCTCAGGCGCAAAGTCAGGCCTAATGGTCATCCCTAAAAGTTAGGTTCAATAACATAGGCTTAAAATACGCTTGAGCATTTTTCAACTTTCTGCTTGCCTTGACACGACTTTGGCGACGAATTTGCGCCAACGCTCCATAACCTTGTCGCTCTTAATACCCTTTAGGGTTTTAAAACTACATTAAAAATCATCAAGTTACTACTAACAAAAAAGTAATTTTCACAGCTTTGGTGCAGTGCACTAACCGTTTAACTCGACTTTGATGCCAATAATCACATCATTTAGGCCACTGATGTATTCCTTAATGTCGCGGCTTATCGACAGGAGTAATTTGACTCTGTTAATTCGTACTATTGGCTTCGTAAGCGGTGCTGCCAAGGCTACGTCTAGACAAAGATTATAAAAAAATCAGGGAGAATATTATGTTTACAAAAACAAGCGTAGCGAAGTCAGTTCGCTTTGCGCTGATGTTTGGTGCAACCTCAAGCGCTCTCCTCCTTCCGCAAACTACTTTTGCCCAACAAGCTGAACAAAATGCTGAAGATGAGATCGAACGAATTGCCGTAACTGGTAGCCGGATCAGGCGACCAGGTGCGGTTTCTGCGAGTCCAATCGTATCGGTTGGCGCTCAAGAAATTGAGATGATACAAACGCCACAAATAGAAGAAGTATTGCGTAATTTACCTGCGACAATTCCCGGCGATGGCGGCAGTGTAAACAATGGTACCGCAGGTGCGGCAACCGTTAACCTTAGGGCCTTGGGTACAGAGCGTACCTTAGTATTAATGAATGGCCGCCGAATGATCCCATTCAATTTCAACGGGATTGTTGATACCGCATCGGTGCCGGTTTCACTGATTGAAAGTGTTGATGTTGTCACCGGTGGTGCGTCAGCCGTTTACGGTTCAGATGCAATTGCTGGTGCTGTTAACTTCGTGATGAAGAACAATTTTGAAGGGGTTGAACTGTTAATCAACCACTCTGAAACTGGCGATGGCGATGGTGATACTGACAGCATTGCCTTGACTCTTGGTTCTTCATTAAGCGATGGCCGCGGTAATGTGGCACTGTCAATGAACTGGACAGATAGAAAACCAACGTTTTTAGGCGACCGTCCACTCGGTTTACTCGGTATTGCGACCGCATCAGGCGGTGGTTACCAAGCATTTTTAGATGGTCAAGGCCCGATTCCGCCGCTTGATAACTGTGGTGGCCCGAATGTCACTACCTTTGAAAGTGGTGGTGGCTCAACAACATCAATTCCGACCCGCTTTGCCATTGTTGGTGCAGGTGTTTCCGGCCAATTTAGAGAAGATCGCACGTTAGCTGACGATTGTAGTCGTTTTAACTTCAACCCGTTTAACTTCTACCAAACACCGCAAGAGCGCTACGGTGCAACAGCTATCGCACATTACGATGTTGCTGAAGAGCACACCGTTTATACCTCAGCAACGTTTACCAACACACAGGTTAGACAGCAAGTTGCTCCTTCGGGCACTTTTGGTTCAACCTTTAACCTGCCTATCGCGAACCCATTTATTGGCGATCAGGCTCGCTCGTGGATCATAGATAACGCCAATCAAGCGCGCTTAGACGGCTTGCTTAATGGCGGTGGCGTGACCAATTGGCAAGATATCAACAATAATGGTGTGGTTGATAATGACGATTATCTTTTAGTACAGCTTCGTCGTCGCACATTAGAGCTTGGGCCGCGTACAACTAACTTTGAAACTCAGTTGTTCCAGTTAGTGGCAGGTGTTGAAGGTGTGCTTTACGAAGATTGGGAATACGACGTGTCTTTCCAATACGGTGAATCAAACCGAACCAACATTAGTGCGGGTTACACCAATGTCAGCAATATTCAAAACGCATTAGACAGCACAGATGGCGTCACTTGTAATAATGGCGACTCAACTTGTGTACCAATTGATTTGTTCGGTGGTTTTGGCACCATTACCCCTGAAATGGCAGCCTATTCATCTGCTACTGCATTAACGAAGCAAGAATACTCACAAGAAGTCTTTAACGCCAATGTAAGCGGCCCAGTTGATGCCATTGAGCTACCTTGGGCTGGTGCGCCATTATCACTTAGCTTTGGTTATGAGCATCGCCGTGAAACCGGTGAGACTATTCCCGACGAATGTTTAAAAGAAGCACCGACTAGCTGTTTAGGTGGCGCGGGTGGTAATGTCTTGCCTATCAAAGGTGGCTTTAAAGTTGAAGAATTCTTCATCGAAGGTGTATTACCTATTGTTGAAGGTGAAAGCTTTGCTGAGTCGCTGGATATGGAATTTGCATTCCGTAGCGCTGATTATGACTCAGTAGGTAACAATGAAACGTGGAAGTTAGGTTTTAGCTGGCGCCCGGTTGATAGCCTGCTAGTACGCGTTATGCAACAAGAAGCAACACGTGCGCCAAACGTTGGTGAAATTGCTTCGCCGTCGGTAACGGGGTTAGACAATGCGCTAATCGATCCTTGTTCAGTAGCCAATGCCGCCAACATTGACAGTACATTGCGTCAGCTTTGTATTTCAACCGGTATGACTGATGCACAAGTCGGTCGTGTACAAGATGTTATTTCTGGTCAAGTTAATGCCTTCCAAGGTACTAACCCAAGCCAACTGCCAGATGCGGAAGAAGCTGAAACGTTTACTGCTGGTTTTGTTTACACCAATGAAGAACTTTGGGATCTGGAAGTTTCTGTTGACTACTACGACATTGAAGTCGATAACAGTATTGGTGAATTTACGGCCCAACAAACCTTAGATGCTTGTTACCAATTTGGTATCGCCAGCGAATGTGCCAAAATTGTTCGTATTGGTGGTGATTTGACCATTGCTGGTTCTGGTATTCAAACCTTTACCACAAACTTGAGCTATCGCTTAGCAGAAGGTGTGGAAGTAGGTATTAACTTCGCTATCGGTCTTGAAGATTGGGGTGAATTACGTTTTAACACCGATATTAACCATTATATCGCGAATGAACGCCAATCTTCAGAAGTACTACCTGTGATTGATTGTTTGGGTGCTTACGGCAACAACTGTTCGCCAACGCCTGAAACAACCTGGAATCAGCGTATTACTTGGGATTTGGAAGACTTTACAGTGTCAATGTTGTGGCGTCACCTAAGTGGTATCGATATGGAACCAGCACAAGCGGCAGGTTCATTTGAAGCCTTTAGATCAATTGATGCTTACGACTACATTGACCTATTTGCCAGCTACCACATAAATGAGCACATCAAGTTAACCTTAGGTGTGGATAACGTAACGGATGAAGATCCACCCGTTGTCGGCGGTGAAGCAGGTTCAACGACCTTTAACTCAGGTAACACGTTCCCAAGTACATACAGTGCACTAGGTCGTATTTACAAGGCTGGGGTAAAGTTCACTTTCTAAGGCATTTGCTAAACTCTTAGCAAAATGAAACTTGGAAGTAATGTCTATGGCAAATGCTGGTTAGTTAGCGCTAAACGCTGATTGACCGGCATTTTTATTAACACTATCGGTATTGGCCTTAACTTGAAGTCTTAATAATACTTGACGTTATGCGCTGGGCCTTAAACAAATGTCTCCCTCTATTATTGTCATTTCACCAAACCGTAACCTTATAGTTACATCTTGTTACATCCCCTGCGCTTAATTCAATTAGAATTCTTGCCGCTTTGAGCGCATAGCATATTCTGATCTAGTTCATTCATAAAGATTATAAAACGTAACAAGTCATCAGTTCATTGCGCAGATGTATGTCTGTTTTTGAGACACGTCATCGACTAAAGCTCGAACATCAGTTTGCATTTTCAACACAACAACAAGATAAGTAGTAAGGTAGTACATGAAAAAGACGCTTGTTACGCTCGCTCTAGCAGCAGCACTTCCACTTTCCGCTCACGCAGAATTAAACTTCAACGGTTTTGCCAATGTCGTCGCAGGTAAAGCGTCAAGTGGTGACGAACAATGGGGCTACGATGACGATGTTGATTTCAAACGAGATTCGTTATTTGGCTTACAAGCAACAGCTGACTTGGGTGAAGGTCTAAGTGCTACCGTTCAGTTAATTTCTCGCGGTGAAGATGACTGGGAAACGGATTTTGAATGGGCTTATTTAGCGTATGATATCAGTGAGGAAACCCGAGTAATTCTTGGTCGTCAACGTGCCAACTTATATATTTACTCTGGCTACCTTGATGTCTCTTACGCCTACCCTTGGATTACACCACCAGAGGGCGTTTATAGCTTGCAGTTTACTTCTTTTGATGGCGCTAGCATTAGCCACTCATTCAGCCTAGGCGAATTCGACACGAACGTACAAGCGATTTACGGCTCAGAAAGCCGTGATGTACACGTATTAGACAGCGACATTTACTCAACTTTTGATAATATTCACGGCTTTAATGCGACGTTTAACCGCGATTGGTTAACATTGCGTGCCGCCTATCTTGCAACTGACATTTCAATGCCAACACCAATTGGCACTGCAATTGTTGAAGCGTGGAACCAAGTACCAGGCTTTGAGTACGTTGGCACTGAATTAATGCTTGAAGAAGACCAAGCGCAGTTCTTTGAAGCTGGCTTACAAATTGACTACAACAACTGGCTTGTTATTAGTGAATACACCCACACCGACTTTGATGAGTCAGCATCTGACACCGAAGAGTCTTTATACGTGACTTTCGGTTACCGTTTTGACGATGTGCTGGTGCACGCAACTTACGGTCGAGATAAAAATGATGCCAACCCAACGGTTAACGAATTACCTTACGGTATTAACGCGCAACTTGACCAGCTATCTACTGCGACGGCTCGTGTATTTAATGCACGTACTGAAGATTCAAAAACCTACAGCTTAGGTGCACGTTGGGACTTCCACGAGTCAGCAGCATTGAAAATTGAGTACAGCCGTTTAGAAAATGACTTAACAAGCGATGACACTAACTTAGTGCGCACAGCACTGGTAACGGTGTTCTAAGGTCGGTTAACACTCCGGCTAATTTTGGCTGTATTGTCGATGTAACTGACTATTCATAACGGTGTTTACATCCTTCAATACAGCCTCAACAATTTGCAATCGGGTAAATGCGACAATAAAACGCTTATTCGCAGTTAAGCATAAGGAGCCAGCATTTTCTCATCTACTCAGCTTTAAGCTCGTTATAAAAAGCTCCCCTCTGCAACCTCAAATTTCCAACCGCTCTAGCTTGTTGATTCCTTTTTAAACAATACAACTTGTTTAGCGTTGCCGCACTGAAAAACGATGTTAATCATCACGTGCCAATGTACCGACCATTTACCAGTAATGTCATATCGCTCTCGATAATGGCTGCAGATTAAGTAATAATACCAATTGAATTAATTAATTGATCAATTCAGAGCGCTGTCAGCGGTGGGAGAACAAGCCAAATTTTTGTTGATATAGTTATTCTACATCTCATCAATTTGGCGCAGTTATCGCGACGCTGACACGCTCCCAAGGGGCGAGTTTAAAAGGCTTATATGCTGCGTTATTGATTTTGACAAGGGAATAACCATTCTCCGCAATCAATGCCTTGCCTCTAAGCCTTTTAATTCTCGCTGAATGATTAAGTAGTTATTTCAATTGGTATAAGGATAAGCACTTACGCTAAACCTGCACTTGGCACTTTATTTCATCAATAGTTCGCCTAACTACACTTTGTTACGTAATTACTCTAATTATTTGATTATTATTTAACTTCAACTAACTTCTTCAAAATTAAACACAATAGCAAGGCCGTACAAAAAATATGATTTCAATTAAATCAATTTCTATAAGAACAAAAGTCTTACTTATCCCATTAGTGGGTATGATTGGGTTTTGCCTGTATTTAGCGATCAGCATATTGTCGATGAATAGTACTGTTGATCAATTGGAACAAGCCTACAAAGTTGATTATCAACTGCTCCAAGGTGCGGATCGCAGCCTAGTAAAATTAGATAAGATCACAGAAAATCTGGGTAACGCGGTGACTTTAGGTGAAGAAGAACTACTTGATACAGCTGCTAGCCTTGCTGACGAATTCAGAGCAGGTATCAATGACGGGAAAAGCATTGCCCCGCAATCTGCACAGCAACTAAGCGATATTCTTGATGACTTTAATGCTTATTTCACCACTGGTCACAAGCTCTCAAGCCAGTTGGTTGATGGTAGCGCTGATTTTGAAAAGATTGGCGAAGTATCAAAGCAAATGACCGCACAACTTGATACCGTTCACGCTAAATTAGAGAAATTTCAAAGCGAACGCTACGACAGCTTTAGCAATGCTTTTGATAGTGCAGCTAACAGCGCTAGCACGACAAGTACCTTGGGTTTAATTGTCGGTGCCATTACGATTTTTGCCCTCTTCCTCGTCGCTGTCCCTATTGCTAATGCGATTTACCGCAACTTACACAGCATCATTGAATCAATGCAGGATATTGCCAAGGAAAACGGCGACCTAACCGTACGTTTATCCACCAGCAGTAAAGACGAAATTGGTGATTTAGTATTTTGGTTTAATAGCTTTATCGAGAAACTACAAACCGTCATTAAAGACGTGGTGGATACGGCAACACCTGTCGCGCAAACGTCTAGCCAAATTCAAGGTTTATCAGACCAGTCATTACAGGCGTTTTCTCGCCAAACAGAGAGTGTTATTCAGTCTCGTCAATCGGTAGAAGAGATGAGCCAGAGCATCGCTAGCATTAGTCACAATGCCGCCGACGCTGCCGAAGCTGCGCGTTTAGCAAGTGACGAAGCAGAAAATGGTCGCAAGGTGGTTGAATTAACCGTTAAGCAAATTCAAACGCTGGCCACAGATATTGAAGGCTCAGCTGTCACTATCAATCAATTACAACAAGACGCTGAACGTGTCAACGTCGTACTGGATGTAATTAAGGGGATAGCCGAGCAAACCAACCTACTTGCACTTAACGCGGCAATTGAGGCTGCTCGCGCTGGCGAACAAGGTCGAGGTTTCGCGGTAGTCGCTGACGAGGTTCGCAGCTTAGCATCACGTACGCAAGAATCGACGGAAGAAATCAACCAAATGCTAGCACAATTGCAATCCGCTGCTGGTGAAGCGGTGGTTAAAATGGAAAGCTCTTGTGCAAGTGTACATACCAGTGTTGATTCTGCACATCAAGCAGGCGAAAGCCTAATCGCGATAAACGACAAAGTGAATATTATTAATGATATGAACGGCGCAATCGCAACCGCAACCGAGCAACAACATCAAGTGTCTAGCCTGATGATCAGTCATGTTGAAGATATTCAAAGCTGTGCGGACGAAGCCACACAAGTATCGAACGATGTCGCTCAAGTAAGTGATAAACTTGCCGATTTAGCTGGCGAGCTAGAGGGCGTCACTAAACAATTTAAGGTGTAATCGTTAGATCAGATTGAAACTTCTGTAGGTTAGCATTGTTACTACTGCTGATTAAATTTTAATAACAAATATTAATGATATATAACAATTTGTTTACACTTTAGCTTGCATTATAAATCATATTATTTGATGATCGCCCCCTGCACATAGAGTGCAAGGGGCGATTTTTTTTTGAAAGTTTTTCTTTAAATTACAGCTCTTTTAGGCTGCTAAAGTCCATTCTTTAATAATCACACGTTTAACTTCAAGTTAAACGAAACATTCGAACACTCGATTTACAAATTCAATACAACTCTTAATAACAAAAAGGTACTCATGAAAAAAGCACTTTTAAGCAGTGTGCTATGCACCCTTTTATCTGCCAATGCGGCGCAAGCGGAAGTTAGTTTTAATGGTTTTGCCAATATTGTCGCTGGTCAAGCATCAAGTGGTGACACGCTATGGGGCTATGACGATGACGTTGATTTTAAACAAGGTTCATTATTCGCGCTGCAAGCAAGCTCAGACCTTGGTGAAGGCCTGTCCGCGACGGCTCAAATTATTGCCCGTGGTGAAGATAACTGGGAAGCTGATTTTGAGTGGGCTTACTTAGCCTACAGCATCAATGACAATACCCGCATTCTTGCAGGTCGCCAACGTACACCTATCTACATGGTGTCTGATTACTTAGACGTGTCATACGCGTATCCATGGATTTCTCCACCTAACGGTGTTTATGATTTTGAAATCACGCGTTTTGACGGTATTAGTGCGATTCATTCGTTTACAGTAGGCGAATTTGATTCGAGCATTCACGCTATTTACGGATCTAACTCAGAAGATTTATTAGTGAGTGGTGTTGAAGTGACAGATACCCAAATCGACAATATTTACGGTGCTGCCTTAACGTTTAACAACGACTGGTTGACCTTACGTGGTGGATATTTTACCGCTAATCTGTCGTTCTCACTGCCTGTCTTAGATCCACTGCGCAACTTATGGACAAACGCCGGTTTTGAGCAAGTTGTTGCTGATCTGACCTTAGATGACGATACAGGTGAATTCTTAGAATTTGGTGTTCAAATTGACTACAACAATTGGCTATTCATTGCTGAGTACGTTGATAACACCTACGAAGGTACGCCGCTAGGTGATGAAGAATCAATGTTCGCGACGATTGGCTATCGCTTTGATGATGTACTTGTGCACCTAACTTACGGCAAAGATGAAGAAACACCAGCAACGGCTACCAACGGCATACCTTTAGGGGTTACTCCTGAACTTGATCAATTGGTTGGCTTAACGGATCAAGTACTTGCCGCGCAGCGCGAAGACTCTTCATCCTATACACTAGGTACACGCTGGGATTTTCACGACTCAGCAGCTCTGAAAGTTGAATTCACGCGTTTTGACAACGAGTTATTAAACCAAGATACCAGCTTAGTGCGCACTGCCCTTGTCACTGTATTTTAAATAGGACGTTAATTCGATGATGAAATTTATCAAATCGCTTTCTATCGCGGCGCTGCTCGCTGTAAGCACGACTACTTTTGCCGATGTTGCCGTCATTGTGAACCCAACGAACGCAAATGGGATGTCAGATAGTGATATCGCGCGCGCATTTTTAGGCAAGCTAAAAAACTTTGCTGATGGCCAAACCATTAAAGCCGTTAACGGTAAAGCGAATAGTAACTCACGCGTGGAGTTTGAAAAGAAAGTCTTAAAGAAGTCGCCAGCACAAGTCAAAGCATACTGGTCTAAGCGTTTATTCACAGGTAAAGGCAAACCGCTTCAAGAGTTAGACGCTGATGCGCAAGTGCTGTCGCTGGTTGCCTCAACACCGAATGCCATCGGTTATGTTGATGCAAGTTCGGTTAACGGCTCAGTCAAAGTTCTTAAAACGTTTAAGTAACCTCAGCGCGGGATAATCAAACAGCAACAATATAAGTCTAAGGGCATAAACTACGATTGGTTTATGCCCTGTTCCCTATACAGCCAGTAACAATACCAGGCATTGCATATTCACTTACAATAACACCGACTGCTGTGACTTGATTGACGAGTTCAGCATCGCCAAAAGCCCCCCTTAGCCTATTTAAACTCTTGCTTTAAAGATTAAAGCTTTTCTACATGATGCAATAACAATTGCCACTCTAGCGATGTTAACAATAATCATTTACAGATGTGAAACACTGCCTTTACAAGCCCCTCTCAAATGATTAACAAAAATTTAACAAGCCTTTGATTTTATTAGCTTTAAATAAAAAACTGAACGTTTCAGCCCTATTTTTAGAAAACGTTTTCAGTATAATTCACCCCCGATAAAGTCAGGGGAACACAATTAACCTTTGGTTTCTCTAACCCATTTAGTTTTGCAATTGGTGACCCGCTTTATTGGTGAATTTGTTATTGCAGACAAATAAATAGCAATAGCTAGCTTATAAAAAGTTTATGTATGTTATCAGTGGTACCGTTTCGACAACCTGCATGCACATTTAATTTGCGGTCAAGACAAAAACAAAGTGAACAATGCCACTAACCAATGGTCATTTGATTCGCCCTGCTTTAGTCACTGTGTTTTAAGGAAGTATTATGAAGTTATTAAAAACCCTATCGTTATCACTTTTGTTAACTGTGAGTACCGCTGCTTCTGCCCAAGTAGCCGTTATCGTCAATTCAGCCAATGGCAATAGCTTGTCGGATAGCGATATTTCTCGTGCCTTCCTTGGTAAATTAAAAACCTTTACTGATGGCCAAACCATTAACGCCGTGAATAGTAAATCTGGCAACCAAGCACGCAGTGAGTTTGAAAAGCTAGTCTTGAAAAAATCGTCAGCGCAAGTCAAAGCTTACTGGTCTAAACGCCTATTTACTGGCAAAGGCAAACCGCTTAAAGAGCTTGCCTCTGATGCTGACATTATCAGCTTTGTCGCGTCCACACCGAATGCTATTGGTTATGTTGATGCTGGCAGTGTTGATGGCTCAGTAAAAGTGCTTAAAAAATTCTAAAAAAACTTATCAAAAATAACCATGTGCTAGCGAAATCAATCAATAGGCGATAGCTCTAGTTCAAAAAGAAGCTCCGCGAAGTTAACGATATAAGTAATGGCGACATCGCTTAACCACATAGAAAATAAAAAATATTGAAAACAAAATTATCAACAGCAAGCGACACAAAACGTGAACAAATTTTTGTCAGCTAACCGCCGGCAATACGTCGTAATTTTATTAGCCAATTTTATCGCTCAATTCCCAAAAACAGCCATTTAAATAGCTAGTGAGTCGATAAATTAAATTCAAAGGAATATCATGAAAAAGTCTCTTGTTACACTTGCTTTAGCAGCAACTCTTCCTCTATCTTCAGCGCATGCAGAGCTAACCTTTAACGGTTTTGCCAATATTGTTGCAGGCAAAGCATCAAGTGGTGATACACAATGGGGTTATGACGATAACACTGACTTCAAACAAGACTCATTATTCGCCCTTCAAACATCTGCCGATTTAGGCGATGGCCTTAGCATGACGGCTCAAATTATTGCCCGTGGTGAGAGTGACTGGGAAACGGACTTTGAGTGGGCCTATTTAAGCTACCGCTTGAATGAGCAAACAACAGTGATGGTGGGTCGTCAACGTGCACCACTGTTTATGTACTCTGAGTACTTAGATGTATCTTATGCGATGCCTTGGATCACCGTACCAGAAGGCCTTTATGCTACGGAATTCTCAAGATTTGACGGTGTTAGTGTCAGCCACGACTTCTCATTAGGGGAATTTGAGTCAAGTATCCAAGTCATTGGTGGCGCTGAAACAACAGAAATGAATATTGCTGGTGACAACATTGATGTTGACTTTAACAATATGTACGGTGCCAACCTGAGCTTAACTCGCGATTGGTTAACCTTACATACGGCATTTTTATCTGCGAAAGTAACTGTGCCTAACTCTCGTGCAGACGGTTTAGGCAATGCATGGCTTGCCACCCCAGGATTCGAATTTGTTGCCGATCAAATTACCGTTCAAGACGATACGATGGACTTCGCTGAGGTAGGCATTCAAATTGACTACAACAACTGGTTAGTTATCGCTGAATACTCACGTCAAAACTACGAAACCATGACTATCGATAACGAAGAAGCTATGTATGCAACCATTGGCTATCGTTTTGACGACGTTTTGGTACACGCCACGTATGGCATGGTTGAAAACGAAGTGAACCCCGTTATCAACCGCTTACCAATTAATGCTGTTGAGCCTTTAGCTTCGCAAGTTAGTCTGACACGCGAATTTTTAAACTTCCGTAAACAAGACAACACTTACTACACCATAGGTGCTCGTTGGGACTTCCACGAATCTGCTGCATTTAAAGTAGAATTTAGTGCTCAAGACAACGAGCTAACCAATAAAGATACGAGCTTAGTGCGCACGGCCTTAATCACGGTATTCTAATCTCGCTAGAAAACCGTATTTTGCATCCCTGCAATAATAACGCGTAAAACAAAAAACCAGACTAAACACTTAGTCTGGTTTTTTATTCTCCACTTTTAATTCACCACTTGTTATTACAATAAAAGTCCAAGCTTTAGGCTAAATCCTTGTAGGTTTTGTCCAACTCACAAAATTACGACTATAACTGCTTATCAATTCTCACGCTGCCGTTGGCCAAGTAGATCATTCTTATCGCATCACCAGCGCTAAACACCATGCGGCGATCAAAATCCTGGATCACCATGTATTCACTACCATCGTCGATGCGAATATTAAGCTCAACCAAATGTAGCACGCGTTCTTGCTGGCGCGAATGATTGCTATCCGCCGCCGCAGCACCCAACACAGATCCTAAAATTGTGGCTATTGCCTGCCCTGAGCCATCACCAAATTGATAGCCAATGGCACCACCGATCAAGGCACCACCGAAAACTTGCCAGCCGTTGGCTTGGTCTTCGCGAATTTCACGTTCGGTAATGCGCCGACTCGAAAGCACTTTACCAAACAGCACTTGTTGCACAGGGACGGCTTGGTTGCGCTGATATTCACTTGCCGTTGATGTTGGTGTTGAAAGTGTCGCACTTACCAGCAACGACCAAAGTACGGTAATCACAACAGGAATAAGGTTAACTTTCATCATTGGCTCCTTAAACATTACCAATTTAATGGTGGTGTCTGTTTTCATCGTTATCTAGCAACTATCGTTATCCAGAAAGTATAGGCAGCTTGCTATCGCTATTTACCCGTTCTTTTTACCGGACAGCAACTTACCAACCTAGGGTAGCATTCTCGCGCGTCTTACGAATTTCAGTTTCATCCGCCCATTCAATAATACCGCTTTTTAAGTCCATCAGACGCATTGTAAACTTGTAGTATACGTCTTTCTTGTCTTCATTGGTTTTTACGATGCTTGCCAAGTTACCGTATAGCATGTACTCCGCCCCCACTTGCTGACCAAACTGAATCGCCTTGCTTGGGTCAACTAAACCGCCAGTTTGCTGGAAATCTAGCTGCTTGCGCACGGCATCCACGCGGCTCATATCAACAAAACGGAATTTGCCTGAGCGCAGTACTTTAGTTGAAATAGAATCCGTAATTGACTCCGTATCAATGTGCTCACTGGTTTTGTTCTTTAAGCGCTCAACAAACACTACAGGACGTTTGTTTTGTGTTAGCGAACCGATAATCGGCGAGGCAATTAGTGAGTCAGTCATCTCGTTTGCCACGGTTTGTAAGTCGGTTGAGCCGAAATTGATATCGGTGGTTTCAACCGCCGTGGCGTCACCATAGCTGACCACCTGTTTACTTGAACAACCCGCTAACACCATGGCTGATAGTGCCGATGCGATAAATAATGCTTTTTTCATCGTTAATTCCTTTCCAATTATCATGAACTGTTACGGTAAAACTGTTTAAAGCTCTACCTGTTTAACTTGCCAAAGTTGGCCGACCTCAGAAATAACGACCAAGGTCATTTTGTCTGCGGAAATATTCACTGTTATAGGCTGTCGTCGCTGACTGTGTTGATTTATCGCTAGGCGATGATCACCAAGGGGTATATCAGCCCGAATTATTTGTACATCACCCGGCAGCGTCAGCCAGCTACGAGTATCAGCGCGCTCCGAGGCCAAGTTGTATAGTCCTGCGAGAATGTTGCCAACATCGCCGCCTTCTTTGCTTAATTTCTTTCTCACTTGTTCTTTGGCGACCAAACGTAACACCTGACGGCTAACAATGGCAGGTAAGCGCTCTGCCAGTTGTTTGGCCACTAATGCTTGCAGATTAACAATAGTGGCTGCTGTTAACTCACGCTCACCAACGGTTACTGTCAGGCTTTCTGGTAAACGAGCTTTATTCGAACGTTGATTATGGTCATAGCTTGGTACCGAAACACTGTAAAACCTTGGGTCGCCGCCACTTGTCCAAATAGGCAATTGCACTGCTTGTTCGTGTTTCGCAGCAATCAGTGCTTGCTCATAGACGATAACTAATTGGCCAGTTTGCGCTGCGTTCGCCCCTCGCCCCTTTTCTATACTTTTTAGCACTTGCCCGACGTTATCTTTGCCCAATTGCTCGCGATAAACATCAAGGTCATTATTCATCCCTAAAACTGAACCAAGCCTTAATACATCACGCTGTAAATAGCGGTTTTCAGGGAAGATTTCGAATGCTCTTTTATAATCAATATACGCGTCGTTAAGCTGACCAGCCGCTTCATACAAAATACCCGACAAGTAAAAGGTATACGCATTTTGAAAGCCATTTTTTAACTGGCCGGCTTTGCTTGTTAGCGCCGACATGGTGTTATCGAGATAGTTAAGATCAATGCCTTCAATAGCTTGTGCTTGCTCGGCATTTAACAATTCACGTTCGTGCTGAGCAAGCGCAGCTTCTTGAATGTAGTTAGCACGACGAACTTCCACTAAGGCACCTTCTAAATCATGTGCAAAGGCATAATTGAGCGCTTGGTAGCCATGCATCATGCTCTGCTCGTATGCGGGCAATTGATAGGCAATAGCGTTATCGTTCGTCACTAAGGTATTCACTTGTTCTACGCTGCGCCCTACGGTGAGTTTTGCTCGCGCTCTTTCTTGCTCAAGTGCTTGATAGCTTTGTTCAAACCACCACTTGCTTTGTTTTATATCACCTTGTAAAAAGGCGATCCGCCCTTGTTCAACCAGTGAAAGCTGATAGTTAGTGTCACCGGCATAGGCTTTTTTAATGTTCGACTGAGCGCTTTCAATATCTCCCTGTACAAGTGCTGTGCGCACTGGCTGAAATTGTGACGCATAGTCTTGAAACAAGTTGTTGAGCTGTAAGGTTGCACATCCCGACATCGCGACGACAGCACAAACCACAAAAAGTCGCTTTGCAAGCACAAGCATAGAAAAAACAAATCCTTACCGAAAAGATATTAACCACTCTAGCGAGTGGTTAATGAATCCTAAATGAACGAGGCTCAATATAAATAAAATGATCAAAGAAAATAAGCACTAGCGTGTAAAATTTCGTAAAAATGGAGGGGCAGATGTCAAAAAGTATATCGAGAAAATAAAGCGAGCACTCGCTAAGCACGAGCACTCACTTTTACTTTGTCTGATAAAAAAGTGAACAAAAGCGCGAATATAAAGAACTAATGACACGCTTTTACCAGGTAGCATTAAACCGTTCGAGTAGCTGTAGCAGGTGCAATACTCGTTGCCTTTCGCGCTGGACCAAAAACCGCCACTTGCCCGACGACACATAGTGCCAACATACCGACAGGAATATAAAACCAGCTCATTGGGGTTAACGACAGCGCATTGACCAAGATCATGTTTAACCCTATGGTAAGCGCCGCACCAAGTAGCACGCCAAAGCCACTAATGATCATATTCTCCGTCATAAAGTAGCGCAGAATATCGGCCTTAGTCGCCCCTAACGCGCGGCGAATGCCTATCTGTTTCTTACGGCGATTAACGCTAAAGCTGGCAAGGCCAACAATACCTAAGCTAGTGACAATGGTCAGGGTAATAATAACGGTGGTCAGGATTTTGATCATCGCCGTATGACCGCGATAGCTGCGCTCCCTGACATAATCAACACTGCGCATGTTTTGGATAACACGGGATTTATTCTTCGCTAGCAGCTCTTCTACCTGCTTCATCATGGCGTCTCGTTGGCCATCTTCCGTGCGAATGAAGTAACTGCTTGAGTCACGCGCTAAATACTCGGGTGATAAGAAAGAATGTTCTACGTTGTTCCAGCCGACCCAAGGGGCTTGCAGTTTATCAATCACACCGGTGATGATCATTGGCTCAGTATCATTGATGTAAACGGTTTTACCTATGCTTTGTGCGTAATCTAAGTCGGGAAATAGGCGCGTTGCCATCGCTTGCGTGACGATAATTTTATCAGGCCAGTCGCTGGCGCCCTTGCCTCGCCAACGGATATCAGTTGCCGTAAAATTTTCCCCCGCTAACAATTGCACATCAAGCGCATTAATGCCGCGCTCATCCACCATGTAAACTGCCGTGCCTATACCATCGTGCTCTGCGCCCGGTTCAGTTTGCAAGCCCATTGACCACCCGCTACCGCTCACGGGAATCGCATTAATTTGAATCGCATCAACCACGCCAGATAACGCGCGAATATTCGCTAAATCTTCTTCAATCGTAGCTTTCGCGCTGAAATTTTCAGTAAAGCCGCTGCTGGTGACAAAAAATGAGTTGGCTTCATCAATACCGCTTGGGCGTTTGGTCTCTTGGCTACGCTCGTAAATAATAAACACTGAATTAACGATAACGGCCATGGTGAAGGCGATCTGAATCGCGATCAGCAGTGCGCCAACTTTGTTGCGCAACAATGCGCGAAATATGGGTCCTAGTGCTAACATTTTATTGCTCCTTATGCTGTTTTGTTATTGGCTACTTAGCTGGGTTGCAGGCGCGACATTACACGCACGCCACGTGGGGTATAAACCCGCTAAAATACTGGCAACAATCGCAATCACAATGCCCGTTAATGCCATCACCCAATCAAGCGACACTAAGTTACTGACAAAATCACCGTACAAGGTTTCAATGCCAACCAAGCCAAAGAGCGCAAGCCCTAAGCCCAACAAACCGCCTAGCAAACCAATCGTGGCCGACTCAATAATATGCTGAATAAAGATGTCGCGTTTAGATGCGCCAATCGCTCTGCGCAGTCCTATTTCTGACGACTTCCCCATAAACTTGGCGAGTAAAAGCCCGATGGTGTTAAGCAAGCACACCACAAGGAACATAAACGACATCCACATCATCATTTTGGCATCGTCTTCAACCACCTCTTGGTTTGCCATCCAGCCCATCACATCAAGCAATTGGTTGTTCATTGGCCGTGGAAAACGTCCTAACGCCTTTTGCTCACTCACATAGTTATTTAAAAACGCTAAGTAATCAGACTGTTCTTGCTCGCTATTAAGTTGTACCCACATTTGGTAATTGATACATTCAGACTGCAAGAATGCTTTAAAACCCTCGCCTTCTGGACTTTTCCAGCAATTGGTATTGCCCCAATTAGGCAACTCATAAGTTTCTTTTAAGAAAAACGGAATAAAGACTTCTTCGCTTTCATCAAAAGCACCGTTGTTAACGTCGTAAAACTTAGGCATTGGCTGCCACGCATCGAGTACACCAACGACTTTGTAGTTTTGCCCAGCAAGCAGCACAGTGCGGCCAATCGAGTTTTCACCACCAAAAAGCTTGTCGTTAATACGCTTAGTTAACACAATCACTTGTGCACGTTGTTGATCACTTGCCAATTGCCAGCCACTACCGAATAAAAACGGCGTGTTGAACATGGCGAAGAAATCCCCTGTGGTTAGGCGAATGACCGCTTCAAATGGGTTGATGTCTTGGTTTTCCGGCACAATAATGCCACCCGATTTAGCCATCACCACTTGTTTACTCGCTTGTTGCGCATTGAATAAGTTGTTGGCTTCGGTCCAAGTAATTTGGTTTGGTGGCTCGCCGTTGCTGTCGTTAAAGGCGTTGTGCGGGTCCCAACTGTCGACTTGCACATAAAACAGCTGCTCACTTTTCTCAGGGATCGGATTAGCCGACATCAAATAATTAACCGTAACCGTGGTCATACTGGCACCTATGCCCAGTGCGATGGCCAGCACCATTAGCGTACTCAGTAGTGGATTCTTTTTTATGCTTTTCGCGGCAAGCTTTAGGTAGTAACTAAACATATTGCCTCCTTTGCTTTTCTCGTTGGAATTCTTGTTTTTTGTTTGCTACTGCTATGCTTGCGCCGCAGGGATTTCAACGACCTTTGCATGTTCGCTTGCAGCTTGGCCATTGCTGATCACCTGATCTTGGCTGATATCACTGACTTGACCATCTTTGACAAAAATATTGCGCGTGGCTTGGGTAGCCAGTTGCGGATCGTGGGTTACCATAACGATGGTAGTGCCAGCTTTATTAATGTTTTTTAGCAATTCCATCACACTTTGTGCCATTGACGAGTCCAAGTTACCGGTTGGCTCATCAGCAAGTAAAAACCTCGGCTTACCTGCGAGCGCTCGTGCTATAGCGACCCGTTGCTGTTGACCACCTGAGAGCTGCGACGGTAAGTGCTTCATGCGACTGGCGAGGCCAACAATTTCCAAGCTCTCTTCGATGCGTGTTTTGCGCTCTTTAGCGTTAAAGCCTCGATAGCGCAATGGCACATCGACATTGTCGAATAGGTTTAAATCAGGGATAAGGTTGTAGCTTTGAAAAATAAAACCAATTTTCTCGTTACGCAGTTTACTGCGCTGATTATCGTTTAGATGACTTACGTCTTCGCCATCGAGCAGATAACTGCCGCTGTTAAAGGTTTCCAGCATGCCAGCAATATTTAAAAACGTGGTTTTCCCTGAGCCTGACGGGCCTGTTACAGCAACAAATTCGCCTTCGTCCACTTGCAGGTTAAAGTCGCGTAGGGCATGAGTTTCCACCACCTCAGTGCGAAATACCTTCTTGATGTTCGTCATGGTTAACATGGTGTGCTTCCTTCTGATATGAATCTTGTTATCTTGGTTATTGTGTTATTTATTTTGCGACCAGTTGTTTGGCTGCCACTTTTGGGTGGGCAGCTTTTTATTCGTTTTCTAATTAGCTCTTAATTAGTTAAGAGCACTTTACTGGCATCATTAAATTGGTCAGTGCTGGAGACAATAATTTGATCGCCAACTGCTAAACCGCTGCTAATTTCCACCATCGACAAGCTGCGCGCACCAGTATTAATCGCCACTTTTTCAGCACTATCACCCGTGACTTTAAAGGCAAAACGGCCACTGGAGCTTTCTAAGAATTGACCTCTGCGCACTATCAGCACATCAGTTTTTCGCTCCATCAAAACGCGAGTGGTTAGGCGCTGGTTTTGGCGAAGCCCAGGGGGCTGTGCAGTATCGGAGGCGGCAAAACGCACGCGGCCAGTCACTTGATTGTTCTCGATTTCGGGCGAGATAGTGACTAGGTTAGCCGCATACGTTTCGCCATTAACGGTGACTTCTGCTGGCATGCCAATCGCTAAATCATCGGCATAGCTTTCGGGGATAAATACTTCGAGTTCGAATTCAGACAAGTCAACCACACTCAAAATAGGTTGGTCGCGGCTCACTTGGTTTTTTTGTTTAACTGCCAGGTTGCCGACAATACCGCTTACTGGTGAGCGCATCACAAGCTCGTCTACTTTGCGTTGTAACTCCTTGACCAATAAGGCTTGGCGATCAACTTGCAATTGGCTGGTTTTAATTTCAAACGCTAAGCTTTCTGCGTTTAATGCCGCATCTTGCTCGGCGTGTTGGAAGACAAATTTGGCGTTTTGTAAGTCGTCTTGTGCTTTTTCAAAGTCAATTTGGCTAATCGATTTAAAGGCATATGCTTTGTCGGCGCGGCGTTTTTCGCGATCAGCGGCAACTAAGGTGACTTTAGCCATATCTACGGCTTTTTGATCTTCCAACGCTTGTTTACGCGCTTGAATTTTTTGACGCTCCAATTCCAGTTTTTGTTGCTGCAAACTGGCCTGCTCTTGTTTCAATTCGTTGGTAAGCGCAGGGCTGTCGATACTCGCCAGTACTTGACCTTTCGCTACTTGATCGCCAGCATCGACTGAAAAGGTGATGGTGCCTTGTCCGGTGGCATATAATCTTGGGCTGACCGCCGCGACCACTCTGCCCTGCACTGACAAATCTCGAACAAGGTCGCCGCGCTCAACAGTGGCAATGCGCAATCTATCGCGTGCAATACTAGCTTCGCCGGATGACCAACTGCTAATCGCAGGTGCGGCTAAGAAAATTAAAACTATGATAGTCGTCAGTGATAAACCACTCACTAACCACGCTTTTTTATTGGATTTGGGCGTCAGGACGACATCCTGTCCGCTGGTGTCTGCTATTTTCACAACGCTTTTCCCGAAATTGAATATCAAATGAACAATCACAAGGTAAGTCGCGCAGCAAATCGAAAAGGTTTAAAAACTTGTGTAAATAATCTGCATTTTTTGTAAATTGGCGCTTAAAAACGACGGTTGTAATTTGCTACTAGACGATTTTTGGCGAAATGAGTTTTGATGAACTGAGATATCTACGAATTATTTGACTTGTTAAGTAGCTCAACCCAGCGTCGCAAGCTGGGTTGACTAGTAGTGAAGGGTTATAAATTACGCCAGCTTGAAAGTCGACACATTCGCATTCACATGCTCGATTGCGCTCAGTACTTCAACACTGTTGTCTTTCAAGCTCAAACTGTCTTTCGCCGTTTCATTGGCGATATGCGTAATACGGAATAAGAATTCGTTTACTTCTTTGACGGCTAGCTCTTGCTCATGCGTAAATCGGCCAACTTCACCATTAACCTGCTGAATTTCAGTCAGTTTATCAAGCACCTGCTGCAATGAGTCGGTCAGTGATAGGTTAACCTCTCGGCACGAGTGAACTTGTTCACGCCCCACTTCCATAAGCGATTTCGCTTCGTTGGCCATTGCTTGTACTTTGGTGATCGTCTGCTGAATAGAGCTGGTTGATTCCTGCGTTTTAAGCGCCAGCGCTCTTACTTCTTCAGCAACAACCGCAAAACCTCGACCCGCCTCGCCTGCACGTGCCGCTTCAATTGCCGCATTAAGAGCCAACAAGTTGGTTTGGTCGGCAATCACCTGAATCACTTCAATGACAGAATTGATTTCGCCGCTTGAATTACTCAGCGAGAAGATAACATCACTCGCGGCCTCAACTTTTTCAGTGAGCAGAGACATACGTTCATTACTTTGCTCGGTAAGTTCAACACCTTGTTTAGTGTAATCAACAATTTCATTGGATTGTCGCTGCGCTGACTCACTTGATTCTGTGACTTGTGAACCTAAGGTCAACACTTGGCTGATCGATTCGTTAACGCGCTCAATTTCCACTTTTTGCTGCTCAGTGCCTTGCTGTGTGCTGTCTGAAATACGTGAAAACTCAGCCACCTTATCATGTGTGTGGCTTACTGAGCCGGCAATTTCACTGACAATGTGCTGCACTTTATCAATAAACGAGTTGAACTCTTTACTCAGGGCATCAATTTCATCTTTATCGCGATTCACTAAGCGACGCGTTAAATCACCATCACCACGCGACAGTGCGATGGCTGCCGCTTTTAACTGGCTGATCGGTTTTAACAAACTGTTAGTTAAATAAAACGAGATAAACAATGCAACGAGCGTGAAGATCAACAGTGTAATGCCCGCTAATTGCAGTTGCTGATCGGTATTAGCGGTCACTTGTTTGGCAATATGTTCAGCATCAGCCTCGGTATTTTTTGCAAACTCAGACAATAATGCAGAGACCTTGAGCTGCTGCTTTTTCAGCAATCGCATGTCGTGCAGCTGATGCTGGCTTACTGCTGATAAGTACTGCTCTTTTTCGGCAAACCACTGTGACGACACCGCATTTACCGACTCACCCAGTTCTTTCGTCGCTTGAGTCAGCGCATTTTCCTGGGCAATCGCCATTGATTGATTGAAGGCTTGCTGCAACTCTTGAAATTGCGTCATTACGCTATCATTCTCGCTTGGCGTGGTCATGATAAGTACTGACTGAGCCAAGTCGACGGCCTGGCCAAACTGCTCTGCCGCGTGCTGGCTATTCACCACCGCTTGCATCGGCTGGTTAAACGCATAAACCGTTTGTTGCCCTTGTTGAAAGAGCAAATACACCAGATAGACAGCCAAAGTGCCAAAGGCCAGAATAATCGCAATAAAACTGTAAAGTAACTTAGATTTGATGGTCATGCTGGCCCCCTAATACGGTAAAATAGGTAAACTTACGGCGCTATCATCACCAGTAAGGGTTAACATAAATTGCTCTAAATCAGCAATGTCAGTCGCATTTAACGCTATTGGCTGCATTTTTTTAGAAAGACTTGCGCGCTTCAAACCACCAGGTATGTAGTGGCCGATTACCGCAGTTAAGTTTTCGAATCGTCCGTCATGCATATACGGCGCTCTTTGGCCGATGTTACGCAAGCTTGGCGTTTTAAATGCAAACTTTTCTTGCGATTTACCCGTCAGCTTGCCACGGCCTTGATCTTCGCCAGCTAAGCCGATGTCGTGGAATTCCTGATCAGTAAAATTCCAGCCACTGTGACAATCCGCACATTGGGCTTTGCCCACAAACAAATCAAAACCGCGCTTAGCAGATTCGTTGATCGCACTGTCATCCCCGTTAACCCAGCGGTCAAAAGGCGCTTCACCAGAGACAACGGTACGCTCATAAGTGGCGATTGCTTTAGCAATATTATCGGCGGTGATACCTTCATTGCCAAACGCGCGGGCAAACCAAGTGCGGTATTGCGGCACCTGTTTTAACCGATTAACCGCTTCGCCAATCGGTAAGTTCATTTCGACGGCACTCTCAATCGGGCCTTTGGCTTGCTCTTCTAGCGTAGTTGCACGGCCATCCCAAAAAAAGCTTTTGCCCCAAGCAACATTGATAATACTCGGCGAGTGTCGATCTAATTTGGTATTTTGATCCCCCACTGAAAGCTGGGTAGCATCTTCCCAGCCAAAACTAGGATTATGACAAGTGGCACAAGTCATATTGCGATTGTTACTCAAGCGCGGATCGAAAAAGAGCATTTTACCCAGTGCTGCTTTTTGCACTGAATAAGGGTTATGGGCAGGAAAAGGAATGGTTTCAGGTCTTTTAAACTGAGATTTTAATGCTGGATTAGCACTTGCTCCCCCAGACATTAGTACACTCAAGGCAATAGCGCCTATCGACAACACACGATAAAACAACAAAGCAACCCCTCTAGATTGTTACGGCTAGCACACTGGAGCTGCGGAATTTACATTTTTATTTACAATTTCAACAACAACATTACATCATACACTCATGCACTAAGGCTATACGTTTAATGTTTTCTCAGCCAAAATAACGAATTAAAAAAAGCCAGTACCTTTAAGCTACTGGCTGGTTAATAGTTTTAGTTGACATTAGTGACGCTTAATTAGCTCTTACATCGGGTCGAGCACGCACCAAGGTATATAAAGCGCCTATTGCCCCTGCAATGCCGAGAAATACAAAAACGCCCCGTAATGTACCGTAATCACATGCCACTAACACTAAAGCTAGCGTCAGAGCAAAAGTAGCCGCTAACCTTTTCAGCACATTAGCCGTCAAACTACCGTTATCATCTGCGAGCAACACACCTAAGATAGTTGCGAGTATTGCCATAAAGGTCATTTACGCTCCCTCCCTAATCATCGGCTGCTTTATTGATGCTGTTTCTGGCACCTGCTGCTTTTTCGCAAATACTTTAACCACATGAATAAGATATAAACCTAAGCTCAAGCAAACGATATCAATTGCGGTGCTCATATAATGCCCGTTGAGAATTTCATCTATTTTTTGTGTGCCTGTCACCGCAAGGTCGATTGGCAACACTGTGATTAAAAGGAATGCGGTTAGGTAAGCGAGTTGCTTGGCAAAGTGCTTTTCACACTTCACCACAAACGCCAATAAAAGAATAAGTAGCCAGCTACCGAAAAAAGGCCAGCCGATAACGCTGCCGACATCGTCAACATCCATCAAGTATTTAAGAAACATCTGCGTAGGAAATAGCAACACTGTGGCAACCACTATGCCGCCGCAACCGCCGACTGTAAGACGATTAAAACGCTGGTATGTTTGCATTGAGTAACGAGGATTAGCAGCATTGACACCACGCTCAATCCAGAGCATAAGTCCAGTGAGTGGCAACAAGGCAGTACCTAAACCTAGTCCTGCCCATATCAGTTTAACGAACACTCCGCCAAAATTACCAAAATGGAGCGGGAACATAATATCTAATATATCGCCAGTAACCCCTTCAATGCGCCCAAAGTTGCTGTAACGCTCGATAAACTCTCCATCAGCGTGATAAACAGCAGTTTGTGATGCAACGCTTTCACCACCAGCAATACCAACGTACATTTTGGCACTTCCATCACCATAGCCCATCACTGTCATTGATCGCACGATAACCTCATCATGAAGCTCAAACGCCTGATCAAATGCCGCACCAATCGCTGTTGGTTGTTCAATATGTTGAATAACGGGCTCGGGAATCGCGGTAAACGTTTCTACTAGCTTGTCTTGATCACCGCCAAACGAGACAAAAGCCGCCGCTGGCACAAGCACCACCACAGCAAGCCCAAGAAATGCCCCGGTAAAAGCGATCACCGAGTTAAACAGCAAGCCCCAAACGCCAATCGCTTTGTGACCATCGTTTAGCATCAAGCTATAGTTCTTTCTTGGCCTGAAGGTAAATAATTGCGCCAGTATTTTTCGATGAACAAAAATACCAGTAACAATGGATAACATCATGGTTAAGCCAAGTACACCAGTCGTTAATAGACCAATGGGTCTACCCAAATGTAGATCTGCGTGGAAATCGACGATAAAGTCAGCCATGTCCGACTCGTACGTCTCAAAAATTTCTGACATCAACCCCGACTTTTCTTGCACTAACTCATAGCTACGAGGATCAAATTCAAATGAAGTACCCACTGGTGGACTGTGTTTTGGCTCGCCCTGATCACTATTAGCGCTATCTTCATCTGCCGCAGCAAGCTCGCCGTGATGCGATCCAAAAATAATCGCCAAGTGTTTGTTACCACCCACTCTTGGCAGAAATATCAGTATTTCTTCTTTGTAATGTTCTGGCACGCGCGGAGCATATTGTGCGACTAATCGCTCCACCTTAGCGGTGTCGATAGGTGCTAATGCGCGAATTTCTGGGTTTGCCCAAATTTTAATTTCAGGTCGGCCAAATACTGACACGGCACCAGTAAAGGCAATAACAAACAGGAGTACGCCTGTGATAATGCCAACCCAGCTATGCAAGGTGTAGAGTTTTTTAATTGATTTACTTTTCATTTTCCAAGCTTCCTAACTCTGTGCTTATCCGGTCAGCGCCAAATAAGACAATACGCCATGGCTCACAGACAAAGAGATCATTAGCGCCCAAGGGTGCCATGCTTTTTCAGCCATATAGCTGTATAAACACAAGCCAGTCCAAATAAATGGAAACAATAAGATAGGCACGCCAATTTGGTCGGCGGCACCAAAAGGTAGGTAGGTTGTCATTCCCGGGACTAAGACAATACAAGTAAGAAAAGCCATCAGTACACCAGCGACATTACGACTTTTTATTGCCGTAAAGACACTCTTGCGGGTTGACTCGATAAGTTCAGCATCCATTTTTAGAATTGATTATGCTTTTAACAAATTAGCAAGAAATAATAACTTCGCAACAACACAAACATAAATAACAATTATTGTTATTTATTTGTTCTATAAATAAATAACGTTATAAAAATATAGGGGGGCAGAGCTATCAATAAAACAAAGCGAATGTTGTTGCATTGAGAGTTTATTGCCTTGTATCAGTGAAGGTAAGAAAGGTAACGTGGGAAAGCAGCACTCTTCCCCACGCGTCATATTGAGTATGACTGAGTAAAATTTAGAAATCCGCTAAGAATGTTAAACTGACTTGGCGAGAACGACCGGGTATATGTTGGCCAAAGCTTTGGCTATTTCCTGCGTTATCAGCGTCCGTAAAGTGTGTCGAAATATAGTCCTTATCCAGTAAATTACTCACATCTAGCCTTATCGTGTAGTTGTCCCACTCATAGCTAGTATTTACATTGACTAAGGTACGCGCATCATTCGTTGGGTCCGCATTAAGTGCTAACTTTTGTGACGATAGTGAGACTGCAGGATTTAAGTAAGCCGGGCTTTCATTACGGTAGTTAGCATTAACACCAGCGCTAAACCCTTCGCCAAAATCATAGTGAATGGCAATGTTAGCCGTCCACTCTGGAGCATCGGCAAATGAACGTTCAGAAAGATCTACAACTTCGCCCGTAGCTGGCAGTGTGTATTCAAATTCGGTAAATTCTGACTTAGCGTAGCCTAACCCCGCCGTAATGGTTAGCTGTTCACTTGGGTAATAATAGACCTCGGTTTCAAAGCCTTTGACATTTGACTCACCTGAGTTAATGGTTTCATTGTCAAAGGTATTTGTCGATAACTGAATACTGATTTGTTGATCTGTCCAATCAGTGTAGAATAAGTTGGTATTCCACATTAAGTTCCCACCTAGCCATACTGAGCGAATCGATAGCTCGTAGTTGTCAGTATATTCAGGATCATAGGTGAACAAGCGCGTACGCGCAGTATTGGTGCCAACACCACCAGAGCGATAACCGCGTTGATACACTAAACTTGCGGTAACATCTTCACTGGCGTGGTAACTCACACCAATTTTTGGTAACCAAGCATCAAAATCTGCCGAAGATAGCGGCTCTACACCTGACGCACCAGCAGCGATGCCATTTAAGTTAGCATTAATACCTGCCACGACTTGATTTAAAGGTGCAGGCAGCACAGCGGGATCTGGTAATGTATTATTAATTTGAACAACAGCTCTTGACGAATTGCTTTGTTCTTCTTCGTCGTAACGAAGGCCAGCTAGCAAGTCAAATTGATCCGTAATATGCCATGTAATATCAGCATAAATCGCCATGGTTTCAACTTCTTGATCGAAGCCGTCAACTAAACCCAAGCGAACAGGATCAATATCAGGATAGAGCGGTAACACTGCGCCGATTAATTCAGCAGGTAAGCCAAAGCCACCTAGTGCCGGCGGAGCACCTAATAACACAGCCAATGGTGGTAAGCCAATGGTACTAAATGAAATCAATCGCTCGCCTACCGAGGCAGCATCGACCTCTAGCTTCGAATAGTAAACCCCAAATAACGCCTGAATATCATCAGTTTGGTAGGTAATCCTTAGGTCTTGGCTGATCGTTTCATCATTGCGGATATAGGTTTGGTCAGCGACTAATTGTTCGGCACTAAGATCACCATCCCAACGGAAACTGTATTCGGAATCATTATAGGTAGTGACTGAGTACAAGGATAGTTCATCCGTTAACTCCCACGTTAACTCGAGATTGTATAAATCAGCATCCGTTTTTTGCCAAATAGGAGAATTGAAAAAGCTCTTGCGATCAAACGCTGAATCACCATAGTTGAACTGTGCCCACTGCGCCCCGTACTCGATTTCCATACTCGATAGCGTGAGTAGTGCTGTGATAGCTTCCGTTGGCTGAAACAGCAGTTTGCCGCGCAAGCTTTCCGTATTCTCAAAAGTTTGATCTTTCTTTTGAGTCGTATTGTAAATATCACCATCGTATTGGTTATCTTCATAACTCAAGCGAAATGCCAAGATATCATCAACCAAGGCACCACCACCGGCAAAGGCAACTTCTTGTTTACCATATTCCCCTATCGCGAGTTTGCCTTTACCTGTCCATTCATAAGTTGGATCTTGGGTACGCATAATAATTGCGCCAGCTAATGCATTACGACCTTGCAGTGTTGATTGAGGGCCACGAAACACTTCAACTTGCGCTAAGTCCCAGACCGATGTACCACCAGCTCTTGCCACGCGTTCAGGTAAAGGAGCACCATCTAAATAAATGCTGGTTAAATAGCTATTACCACCGCCTGAAACGTTAAAGCCATCAATGCCGCGAATACTAAAACCTTGGCCAAAATCACCCGAGATATTTGGCACAATATTGTAGATATCATCAACGGTTTTGATGTTGAGTTTTTCAAATTCTTTTGCCGTGACAACAGCGACACTGTTGACTGTTTCTTTGAGTGAGCGATCTATTTTTTGACCTGTTACGACAATCGTCTCGATACTATCGTCTAATATTTCATCGGCAAGTATTGTTTGAGAGAACGCGCCGCATGCAAGCATTAAAGCAGTGGCAACTTTGTTATATTTCATTGGGTTTACTTCTGTTGTATCAATAAATAAAGCTGCGCATTAACTCACGGCAGCAACGAAAAGAGCCAAAAGGGAAAGTGAGAGGCTTCCTTATCATGGCATTGAGGGGTGGCCTCATAAAACAGCTTTTAAGTGTCTACCTTTGAATATTTTTCAAACACTTAGATAGCGCCTGTTCAACTCAAAAAATACCAGTAGACATCAAAAGCGAAGCAATGATAATGATTTGCATTTTCATTGTAAAAAGTTCGTTAATTATCAAATGAAATAATATTAATTAGCCAAGATTATTCGGTTAAAGAAGAGTAATCGTACATCCTAAGACATACACAGAAAGTGAAAAACAAGGGGCAGCTGCAGCCTAAAACTATTCGCCCTAAGTTGAAGAGTTTGCGACTGCAGTTATCTTGGCAAAGCTTTAAGCTGCTAATAATGCTGATTTAAGCTGCTATTGAGTAATAAACCCACCAAACAGCAATACGGTGATGACAAGGCAAACAACAATAGCCACAATAGAAAACCACTTGCCCCAGGTCATTGTTTTAGTCGCTGCTCGCCAAAATTGCGCACGTGAAACTGGCTGTGATTTAGGCACTCGGGCAATGCGCATGCCGTAAATATAAGTGCCAGAGATTGCCAAGGTGCTAAGCACTACGCCGAAAATAAAGTAGAGTACCTTGGAAGGAAAACCGGCAAAGGTGCCAAAGTGAAGCGGGTCCGCAGCTTCGGAAAGACGCGCGTGAATGGATAAGTTCACCCCTTGGTTTTTGACTAAAAGTTCTCCTGAGATGGGATCAAAGCTCAGCATATTGGCGCGAGGTCTAACCAATATGGCATCAGCTTGTCCTTGAAATACAACCCCGTCGCCATTGCGTTGTGGGAAGAAGACTCGGGTTACCGTTAGTTCAGGATACGCCTTTTCGACCTGCGCTAACATCTTGGCAAATACCGTTAATGAGGGCAGAACTTTAGCATCGACAGCCTGCTCAGAATGGGCTTTGCCGCGATCTGGGTAATCGGCTCTCAGTCCCCAAACTTCAACAAAGTACCATATCCCTGTGACAGCAATAATGGCGATAAACCACAAACTCCACACCCCAGCTAGACGGTGCACGTCAGCCCAGAATAACTTGCGATGACTTCGTCTTGGCATGCGGAAAAACCCTGTCCACCATTTGCGATAAACCACTAAGCTCGTGACTAACGACACAAACAGCAAGAAGCCTAACGCGCCGACTATGGTCACCCCGATTTTAGTGGGTACCATGAGATGGCGATGGCTCATCCGAAAAAATCGCTGCCAGTTATACCAACGCCCGTCGCCCAGATACTCTCCCGTTGAGGGATGAAAAAAGTTGCGATGATTGGTATCTTCGGTGTCAAAGTAAGCCACTTCAGCGGCGAACCAAGGATCGAGAGGGGCGCTAAGGTATAAGAAATGTTTATTGGGTTGCTGTGCTTTGGCACTCTTGTATATGGCTAACCAATCGAGTTTATCAACTGAGCTGGCCTCAACACGCATTGCCGAATTGGTTAACCAATCCAGCTCGTGAGAAAGCACCGCCAGTGTGCCTGTTACTAAGGTAAACGATAATAGTATCGACAGTTTAAAGCCCACCCAGCTATGGACTTTAAACCACTTTGCTCTATTCAAAAAATTGCCCTCTCTAGTGTCTTGATACAGGTGCACTTGTACAAAAACTCTTTCGCAATCATGCTCCGACCTGAAAAGCGATATTGCTGATTTATCAGCAATACACTACAGCCAAACACGATTGCGAAAAAACAAACGAAGCCCTTAACTCAGCGCCGAACTAAATAACTTAATTAAGTTGCTGAATTAAGGGCTTTAATTAACTATCTATTATTCAAAGTTGTAAGTCACCGCGAGCCCAAATTGACGCGGTACACCAGCTCGTGCAATGCGTGCGTCTGGCGAGCCAAGCCCTTCACCATTGATTTCAAGGTAATTTTTGTCGGTTAAGTTAGTCACATAAGCATCAACAACAAACTCACCAATTTCATAACCCGCTTTAAGGTTAATAAGCACACGTGAATCTAACTTGAACTCGTCATTATTGAAGATATCTGACTCCATATCTGACTGATAGTTGATGTTACCGCTGATGTAGAATTCGTCAGTAACATAAACTCGACTGCCGAATGCAGCCGTCATCTCAGGCGAGCGGGCAAAGGTATTACCACTTAAATCAATCGGATTGGCATTGTTGTCAAACGCTGTATAGTCTTTAAACTCGGTATCAGACAAACCTAAACTACCAAAGAAAGTTACATCGTCTGAGTACGCATAGCGGAATTCAGCTTCTAAACCGGATATTTCAGATTCACCCGCATTAACGGTGACACAGCTTAACAAACCATTTGGGCATTCTTGTACTTGCTGATCTGTCCAGTCACCAAAATACGCATTCGCATTCAATATCAAGTCGCCATCAAGCCATACTGAGCGATAAGCAAGTTCGTAGTTATCCAGATATTCTGGGTCATATTCAACGGGTGCAGCACCGGTAATAGCGTTGTCAACGCCACCTACGCGATAGCCTTTTTTATAGAACGCACTTATCGACTGATTTTCATCTAACTCATAGGTGATACCCACTTGCGGTAGAAACGCATTGTAGTCGGTGTCACGCGCGTCAGGACCTGAAGGAGCTAATCGCGAAAGCAGGACGCCATTGACCTGAGCAATACCCGCTTGCACAACAGGGCCTAAACCTGCGCCGGGGAACATTAATTCGGCTAACTGCGCCGATTGCACAGGATCAGGTAATGTGCTGCCTGCCGCTAACGTATTCGCAGCAGAACTTACAGAGTCTTGCTCTTCAACATCGTAGCGGAACCCTGCATTTAAGGTTAATTGATCGGTAAGTTTGTAGTCCCACTCGGTAAAGAAGGCATAGTTTTTCGTATCTTGCTCAAACGGGCGTAAAGCATCAACTTCAATCGTCTCAGGGTAGAACGGAATAAGCTGCCCTGCCCCCGGCACACTGGCGAGTAATAAATGCAAGCCTATGTTTGATAACGCACTGGTGTTATTCACTAACTCTACATCAATGTAGTATGCGCCAAATACACCCGTTAGCTGGTCAGAGTCGTAGTTGAAACGAATTTCTTGCGACCAGTTTTTATCTTGAGCTTCGCGGCCGCGAAATGCGTTACCACCACCAGGGCCTTCATCGTCATCGTCTTTTCTAAAGTAATCGCCATCAATAAACGAGGTTACTGCCTGCATGCTCCACGCATCGTTGAAAGTGTAATCGATGTGAATCGCACCGGTTGTCGCTTCATAGTCTTCATCGGCAGCAATATTCGCTGAGCTATTGAAGCTGTCTTGTAGCTGTAAGTCAGAGCGGAAAATATCTTGGCCACGTTTAGTTTTTGCATAACCTAAACGCAAGTTAGCTGTAAAATCTTCACTAAACTCAATAAGGTACTGAGCGCGAATATTAGTATTCTCGCGGGCATCAAACTCATCATCATTTAAGGTAACATTGGTGATGTAGCCGTCAGATTTTGAGTACTGCCCAGTTAAGCGCAGCGCTGAGTTGTCGGTCACGGCAAAATTGGCAACACCGCTGGTCGTTTGTAAACCGTAATTACCAAGCTCTAACTTTACGCTACCGTAATTTTCATCAAGCTCTGGGCGCTTGGTTTTAACCACTAACGCACCGATAAGCGCATTACGGCCAACGTTTGTTGATTGTGGACCACGCAAAATTTCGACTTGCTCTACATCCCATAAATCTTTTGGATTAAAGCGCGTTGAAAAGCCTGTGTAAGCAACGCCATCCACATATAAACTTGCTAGTTCACCGCTGCCACCACCTGTTGAATTCTGATTTTGCGTAATACCACGCAAGCCAAAATTTTCACCATTGGCAAAAGAAAATGCGTTCGGGGTAATGTCGAGTAAATCTTCATAATCGAGTACTGGCATTTCTGCAATCACATCAGCAGTAATCACCGAGACACTTTCTTTGGTGTCTTGCAGAGAACGTTCAATTTTTTGGCCAGTAACGGTAATGGTTTCATAGCTCTCTGCGTCAGCGGCGTTTGCTGTGTTAGCACTGACGTGAGTAGACATGGCGGCGAGTAAAGTCGCCGCGGCAACTTTGGATAAGGTGAATGACTTCATTGTTATTCGAGACTCTTTAGTGTTATTAGAACTTTTTGCTTCGCCAAAAAGTGATTTACGCTTTCATCACGACACCAAAGATGGAAAAACGGTGTGTAAATGAATGAAAGTGTGGCGGCATTCTACCCACACAAATTATTGTTATCAATAATGATTTCTATTTGTGTTTTTGTATTTATAATTATATAACTTCTCATCAATATCAGTGGGCTTCAGTGGGCTTCAGTGGGCTTCAGTGGGCTTGTAGTAAAAAAGATCAAAGCCGCTGGCATTAACGTAAACCTGTATAGACATTCTTTTATCGGTAGCCATTAACCTTGTCACATCACGACGACACACATAAAAACACACATAAAGACAAAGCACATAAAGATAATGCCCCCCAAAAAATACCCACCTCCCGTTTCTCTCGATTAACCAGCATCGGGGGTTTAATGGCAAAAGTTGCCACCAACGCCATGGTGAACGGCGCAAAACAACTCGCGCAGGGTGAATCGCCGACGGTAAAGAACTTGGTGCTGCAGCCTCACAATATCCGCTTGTTAGCGGATAAATTGGCGCAAATGCGTGGCGCAGCAATGAAGCTGGGTCAGTTACTTTCGATGGACGCTGGTGATTTACTGCCCCCTGAACTCAGTCAGTTACTCGAAAAACTGAGGGCTGATGCCAAGCCCATGCCTCACAAACAGCTCATTACCGTGTTAAAAGCGCAATGGGGGGACAATTGGCTTGATAATTTTAGTTATTTTGAGCTGCAACCCTTTGCCTCGGCCTCCATTGGGCAAGTGCACTTGGCCCATTTAGAAACAGGTGAAAAGCTAGCCGTTAAAGTGCAATACCCCGGTGTCGCCACCGCGATAGCAAGCGATGTTGACAATGTAGCCGCTCTACTCAAATTATCAGGCCTGTTGCCCAAGCATTTACAAATAGACGATTTAATCAGTGAAGCAAAGAAACAGCTACTCGTTGAAGCCAGTTATCAAGCCGAGGCTAGCTTTATGAATCGCTACACAAAGCTGATTAACAACGATGGTTTTTGCCTGCCAACGGTTGTTAAGCCGCTAAGTAATGACGCGATTTTAACCATGAACTTTATTGACGGTATGCCTATCGAGAACTTGCGAATGGCACCACAAGCAACGAGAAATAAGGTTGTTGAACAATTAATTGCGCTGTTTTTTCGTGAGCTGTTTGATTTTAAGCTGATGCAAACAGATCCGAACTTCGCTAATTTTTTGTACCAAGAGGAAGCGCAAAAAATTGTCTTGTTGGACTTTGGGGCGACACGAGCGATTCCCGGCCACATTAGCACAGGCTATTTAGCGCTTATCAATGCCGCCATGTGTGAAGATGAGCAACAAATGATCGCCTCTGCAAAACAGTTGGGATTCTTTACTAAAGACATTAGTGACGATTACCTCGCGCAGATCTTGGCAATTTTCAAATTAGCCAGTGAGCCGCTAGTAGCTAACGATTATGATTTTGCGACAAGCAACTTAGCACAGCGTATCAAGAACCAAGGCATGAATATTCAACGCCAAAAAGATCAGTGGCATACGCCACCTGTTGATGCCATTTTTATTCACCGTAAGCTCGCAGGTATTTATCTTTTAGCCACTAAATTAGCAGCAAAGGTCAATGTAAAAGCCTTATTTATACCTCATTTAGAATGATGCTGCTCTGCTGACCAAAGGCGGGAAAAAGCAGTGACTCATTAGCGTGTGCATTGAAAACCACCATAGCTGAATACGGTTTTGAGCTAACGGAAGTAAAAAAAAGCCCACCTTGAAAGAAGTTTTGGTGGGCGAGTGTCGGAATGCTATTGGTACGCGGTTTATCGAAAGCGTATAAATCTCACGCTGACTTGAATTGAATTAATGGTGCTTAGCGACGGTTGCTTTTTCACTTGGCATGATCACATTATCAATCACATGAATGACACCGTTTGATGCCTTGATATCGGTTTTTATCACTTTGGCATTATCGATCATCACTTTGCCGTTCATTGCGGTGATATCAACACTTGAGCCTTGCACAGTTTTTGCGGCATCAATATTGACAACTTGCTTAGCATAGAACTTACTGGGCACTACGTGATAAGTCAGAATTTCAATGAGCTTATCTTTGTTTTCTGGCTTGAGTAGATTTTCTACTGTGCCGGCTGGCAACTTGGCAAATGCCGCGTTAGTGGGCGCGAACACAGTGTAAGGGCCTTTACCTTTAAGTGTGTCTACCAAGCCTGCTGCTTTTACCGCAGCAACTAGCGTCGTAAAACTTTGGTTTGATGCGGCAACATCAACAATGTCTTTCTGTTTTTTGTAACTGTAGCCACCCGCAGATACAGCAAATGCTGAAAGTAACATAACAACTGATACGGCTTTAACCCAAATTTTCTGTAACGTATTCATTTTGTTTTCCTGTTTGTTTAACAAAAAAAACAACTGCGTTTCTGTGTCTTTTGTTAGTAAGTCATAGTGTTAATAAATAATGGTGTTAACGGCAAAACGCTTTTCCATGGCGTTTTGCCATTGCCGCTGCGGATATTGCTATTTACGCACCACGAAAAATTCGGGTTTACTTTTTAACCAGCATCTTGCAGTAACAATTTGTGTCTAACTGGTAAATGATAAGGTGCGTGAGGCTATTTTTAGCCTTTAGCTTTATTAGCCAAGTAGTTGATTGTATAGCTGGTCTTGCTTTGGCTGACCAATCTTTGTTAGCCAGCCTAGTAGCCTGCGTTGAACAAGTTCACGGTATTAAAGAAGTTTACTGTTACTGTGTCGAGGAGGTGCTCAGCGCGGCTTTGGGTGTCGTAACCAAATCGCGTAAATCATTTAAAGCATCTACGGCAAAGCCGCGATCATAGAAATAAAGAATTTCGTTTTTTGCGCCAAGTAAGATGACCCTGGCATTGTTCGGGTTTTCGGTGCCCGTGAGCGCGGTAATTTTCTCCGCCTCTTGATAAACCGTGACCACCCCGCCCCACAACTGTTTCGGAATCCCCTTGCGCATACCGTTATTGATAAAGGTTTCGAACATACGTGGCAGCATCCCCTCAATCGTTGGTAGCTCGTAAGCAGTGACAGGCGTTTGCGTCATATCTAACCCAATTAGCCAGCGATCGATATCAAACTGGGAGTCTTGCACATAACCAATTAACAATAAGCGATGCTCGCCTTTTAGATCATTGGGGATAGACACACGTTCTTGGTTGAGATTTTCACCTCGCACATTGGGAAAAGTTTCCTTGAGTGGTATACGGTTGGCTACTGGTGAAGAGCATGCAGAGAGTAACAATGAAGTGAGTAAAGTGAATATCAAAAGCGCAGAACGCCTAATGTTTAATTCTGGTGATGTTACTGAGGTATTTGGCATTAATGGCATAAAAAATATCCTAAAATTTCAATTTATTAGGATTACGGAAGAACTGATGATTCTGATTAGGTTCCCATTTAATACCAATTGAAATAACTACTTAATCATTCAGCGAGAATTAAAAGGCTTAGAGGCAAGGCATTGATTGCAGAGAATGGTTATTCCCTTGTCAAAATCAATAACGCTGCATATGAGCCTTTTAAACTCGCCCTTTGGGAGCGTGTCAGCGTCGCGACAATTGCGCCAAATTCATTGGATGTAGAATAACTATATCGGCATAAATTTGGCTTATTCTCCCACCGCTGACAACGCTCTGAATTGATCAATTAATTAATTCAATTGGTATAAATAGATTTGACTCTAATTAAGTTACAAAGCAATTAGTGACTGTAATTAATCCAGATGAGCCGGTGCTCCGTAAACACCTAAGTTAAACCTAACCTTAACAAAACGATTCAACTGCAACTAATTTACATGAATGAATCTCCATAACTTATTCTATGTAAATACATTTAAATGCTCCAAGGCGGCCAAGATGTTTTCTTTTTTCAAGCGTGATCCCATTAAAAAGCTTAATAAACAACACGCAGCAAAGCTCGAACAAGCAATGCACGCACAGCGCAACGGCGATATAAAATCTTACGCCATGCTCACTGCTGAAGCAGAGCAAATTGCCAGTGAGATCAAAGCAATTGAACAATCGCAAGCTTGAAAACTAAAGCTATGGCAGCCGTTAAGTGTGCTGCGATCGGTAATGTTTAGACGCATTAGCTAAGCCAAATGTTTTAATCAGCTCGATCATACGCTACGCGCGCGTTGTTAATGTCTCCAAGGTGGTCATTAGCCCATGAAACCAAACCCCATGCTGGCTTCGCTAAGCCTTTACCAAGATCGGTAAGTTCATAAACCACCTTAACGGGTACCTCAGGATACACGGTACGTTCAACGAAGCCATCACGCTCTAAATCACGCAGTGTTTGCGTGAGCATGCGTTGCGAAATGCCCTCAATACGAGATTTCAGCGCGTTAAAGCGATCTGGCCCATCAACTAGAGCAAAAATAATCAACAGCGACCATTTATCACCAATTTGCGCAACCACATTGCGAATTGGGCAATGTTCGTCTTGCACAAACACCCTACGTTCTTGCTTTTTAATGTTATCGTTCAAATTTTATTCCCCGTTGTTTCTTAATAGCGTTTATTAATAACGTTTATTGAAATTTTTATTGCGACCTTTTATTGCTAAAAAGGATGTGTAGCCTTGGTTAAAAAATATATTTTATTACAATACTTTAGTTAGGATGTCATCAGCTAATCAAGCTATCAAATAGTATAAACAGCCTCGCCAATAGTTACCAAAAGGTAACTAAGACAGTTAAAACTGCCTTCTTGTTAGCTAATATAATTTACCGTACCTTAGTATACAACAGTAACCAACGCTAAATACGGAACTTTTTTATGACACAGGCACTGCTTAAATCAGCTATCGCAGACTCAGCGTCAAACTACACGCCAACCGAAAACGATATTTTCGCTCCAAACATTGCGAAGATCGGTAAGTTCAATGTTAGGTATGCGCGTGCAATCAATAACAACGCCCCCAATCTGGTTTTACTTAACGGTTTTCCGCAAAGTATTCGCATGTGGGAGAGTGCGTGGCCAGAATTGGCGAAGCACTTTAATTTACTCGCCTTTGATATTCCCGGCTTTGGACTGAGTTCGGCAGATAAATCCGATATGTCACCTCGTCAATTAAGCCAAGCTATTATTCAAGTATTTGATTATTTTAATATTGATAAAGCACATTTGGTGGGGCCTGATGTCGGCGTACCTATCACGCTAGCAACGGCAATTAGTTACCCAGAGCGATTAGACAGTATTAACATCTTTGACGGCCCAGGTAGCTACCCGCCTGCCATGTCACCCATCCTAAAAGCGGTTATAAACTATCGTCTGGTCAGATGGTTAGCCGCAGGTATTAATAAAAAAGCCATTATGAAAACCAACTTTAACGCTGCAGTTAAAGACGGTTACCACCATTACCAACCGAATGAGCGTGCGATCAATGAATATTATGAAATTACGCACAATGAACAAGCGCACCAGAATTCGATTGCGTTTTTCGGTTCATATCAACGTGATTTACCATGGATTGAAGAGAACCTTACAAGTATTAAAACCCCAACACTAATCACGTGGGGAAAGCACGATCCCTTTGTGTTAGCTAGTAATGCCGATTATTTAAGCGCAAAGCTGGCTAACAATAAAATGAAGATATTTGAAAACGCTTCACACTTCTCAGCAGAAGATGCTGGTGATGAATATGTTGAGTTAATTAAGAACTGGTGCCTTAGCGATTACCAATTAAAGTAACGTTAGCTGTAATAAGCTTAGCCGCCCTAGCGCGGCTTGTTATCACTTGGAAATGGTAAATTCTAGGAAGATTTTGAAAAATAGCAGGAAATAAAAAAAGGCTACATTGCTGTAGCCCTTTGTTTTTAATTGGTGCGGATGGCGGGACTTGAACCCGCACGCTATTAAGCACCACCCCCTCAAGATGGCGTGTCTACCAATTCCACCACATCCGCGAAATTTGATTCTGGCTGAGTAGCCTAGTTCGGTACGTCGCTGTCGGTCTTATCTTCGTCAGCCGCTGGTACGTCAGCGTTTTTAGGTTCAGCACTTGCTGCTGACACATCCGTTGGAATTTGTTGCTCAACTGGCGTTGATAAGTCGTTCCATTCGTCTGTTGCTTTAATGCGGTTTGCCGTTAAATTACCTAATACCAGGCTAATTGCAAAGAACGCAACCGCTAACCAAGTGGTTGTGCGGGTCATAAAGTTGCCCGAACCGCTTGAACCGAAAATAGTGGCAGATGAACCAGCGCCAAATGATGCGCCCATATCTGCACCTTTACCTTGCTGAATTAGCACTAAGCCAATTAATGCAAGTGCTACTACTAAGTAGATAACAATTAAAATTTCATACAACATCTAACGAGTTCCTTTTGCCGCCGAACAAATCGTTTTGAATTCTTCGACTTTTAAACTTGCGCCGCCAATTAGGCCACCATCAATGTCAGGTTGAGCGAACAAGTCCTGACAGTTTTTAGCATTAACACTACCACCGTATAATATTGGCGTTTTCGCAGCGATATCTTCGCTTGCATTTGCTAAAAACTTACGAATAAATTCGTGTGTTTGCTGTGCCATTTCAGGCGAAGCTGTTTTGCCTGTACCAATCGCCCAAACAGGTTCGTATGCTACAACAATATGGCTAAAACGCTCAATACCTACTTCATCAATTACGGGTTGAAGTTGGCTGGCCAACACAGTTTCGGTTTGCTCGGCAGTACGCTCTGCTTCACTTTCACCGATACATAAAATAGGTACTAAACCTGCGTCTAACGCGATTTTTACCTTATGCGCCACTTGCGTGCTTGTCTCTTTAAACAAGCTGCGACGCTCTGAATGCCCGACAATCACATATTGTACTTTGCAGGCTTGCAACATGCTGACCGATACTTCGCCGGTGTAAGCACCTTGCTCAAACTCACTGACATTTTGCGCACCAACACTAATGTGCTCGCATGCTTTCTCTTGTTCGAAAGCGTCAGTTAATGCCGCTAAAAATGGGCTGCTAGGACAAACAACGATACTTACATCATTTGACAGGCCTAAATCGGCTAAACCTTGACTCATTTCAGTCACAAGACCGAAACTACCATTCATTTTCCAATTGGCTGCAACAATTGCTTGTCTATTCATCTTGCGTTCCCATTTTAGAGCGGCGAGATAGTAACTAACCTGCCACTAACTTACAAGCATTTCCAAACAATATGCGACTGTTTGGCGATAATTCAACCTAACAGGCTAATTTTACTTGCTCAGCAATGTCATTTGCGAGCTGGGTGACCTCTTTGCGATCTGGCCCTTCCACCATAACGCGGATCAACGGCTCAGTGCCAGACTTACGCAATAACACACGTCCTTTACCTGTAAGTTGTTCATTTACTTGCTCAACAGCAGTAATCACGTTGGCAGATTCAAGCGGGTCGTTATCCCCTTCAAAACGTACATTCACCAATATTTGCGGCAGCTTAGTCATGCCTTGACGGAGATCGAACAAGGATTTTTCTGTACGGCATATTGCAGTGAGTACATTCAGTGCCGCAATAATACCATCGCCCGTTGAGGTGTGATTTAGGTTAATAATGTGGCCTGAGTTTTCAGCACCCAACTGCCAGCCATTTTCAAGCAGCTTTTCCATCACGTAGCGGTCACCCACTTTACTGCGGACAAAAGGTATATCAAGCGCTTTTAACGCAAGTTCAAGCCCCATGTTGCTCATTAACGTGCCAACAACACCGCCGGACAATGAACCGGCGGCTAAATCGCTGGTGGCAATCACGTAAACCAACTCGTCGCCGTCAACCACTTCGCCGGTATGGTCAACCATCATCAGACGATCGCCGTCACCATCTAGGGCAATACCTAAATCAGCGCCGTGCTTGACGACAGCTTCTTGAATTTGCCCCATTGACGTTGCACCACATTTATCATTGATATTGGTACCGTTCGGGCTTGTGGCAATCTCAATCACCTCGGCACCCAATTCTTTAAATACGTTAGGCGCAATGTGATACGTAGCACCATTGGCGCAATCAACAACAATCTTTAAGCCCGCTAGTGAGTACTGACTTGGGAAGTTACTTTTACAAAATTCGATATAGCGGCCAGCAGCATCGTCAATACGTGTCGCTTTGCCTAATTTATCTGAGGCAACACAAGTCATTGGCTTGTCTATTTCGGCTTCAATCGCTAGCTCAACTGCATCTGGTAGTTTTTCACCGCTTTGTGAAAAGAACTTAATACCGTTGTCGTAATATGGGTTATGTGATGCACTGATCACTATGCCAGCTTCAGCGCGAAACGTTTTGGTTAAATAGGCAATACCTGGTGTTGGCATCGGGCCAAGCAAGCCGATGTTAACACCTGCGGCTGAAAAGCCTGCTTCCAGTGCCGATTCAAGCATGTAACCTGAAATTCGCGTGTCTTTACCGACTAACACTTTCTTGGTGCCTTGCGCGGCCAGTACCTTGCCCGCTGCATAACCTAGTTTCATGACAAAATCAGGGCTAATTGGGGCCTTGCCCACTAAGCCACGAACGCCATCGGTGCCGAAATATTTACGTGCTGACATACTTACCCTCGCGTCAGTTCTGGCTGCTCAGCAGCCTTCAATACAGTCAATGCGTCCACGGTGGCTTTAACATCGTGGACGCGAATAATTTTTGCGCCTTGTTGAGCGCTGATAATTGCCGCAGCTAAGCTGCCTGCTAAACGTTGGTCAACTTCTGCGTTGAGTAAGTGACCAATCATAGATTTTCGCGATATGCCCACTAACACGGGCAGCTCTAATGCTTGAAACGCTTTTAATTCATGTAACAAGCGATAATTTTGCTCAAGCGTTTTGCCAAACCCAAAGCCAGGGTCAACCAGTAACCTTTCTTTCGCAATGCCTACTTGCTGGCACGCTTCTATGCGCTGTTGAATAAAGTTGACGATATCTTTTGTCACATCTTGATAATGCGGATTGTTTTGCATGGTGCGCGGTAACCCCTGCATATGCATCAAACAGATGGGAATGTCGCTATTGGCGACAGCTGCTAAACAACCTTCATTTTGCAGTGCCCTAACATCGTTAATCATGCCGGCGCCGTGAGCAATCGCCTCGCTCATGACCTGCGCTTTGCTGGTATCAATGGACACTATGGTATCAAACCGTTGATTAATGGCATCGAGCACCGGAATTACGCGTGCTAACTCGTCTTCGACAGATACCTCGGCCGCACCGGGGCGCGTTGATTCACCGCCAATATCAATAATAGCGGCGCCATCACTGATCATTTGCTCGACTTGAAACAGGGCATCGTCGAAGTTTGCGAAACGGCCGCCGTCAGAGAAGGAATCTGGCGTGACATTTAAGATCCCCATCACTTGGGGGTGAACGAGTGAAAGCTGCTTGTTGGGGCATGATAGGTGCGTAGGCGTCATAGCGTTCAAATTCATTAATTGTTATTGGAATTTTAAGTCTAACCTTTAGTCGCTTTTTGTTGCCACTAAAAATAAAGCCCCGATAAACGGGGCTTTATATCAATTACAAAGTGCTTTGTATCGATTGCAAAGCAATAAGTACTATACTAGATCAATTTACTTGGCAGGTAAATCAGACGGCTCGTCTAAATCTGGTGATTTAGGCTCAACCGACTCCTTTTCATCCACCTTGCTACCAGAACTTGGCTTTGAACCAGAGTTTGAATCATCAAAGTCCGCTGGTGCGCGAACTTCACGGCGCGCCATCAAATCATCAATTTGGTTTGCATCAATGGTTTCATATTGCATCAGCGCATCTTTCATCGCGTGCAAAATATCCATATTGTCTTTTAGGATTTGCTCAGCGCGCTGATAGTTACGGTCAATAAAGTCTTTCACTTCATCGTCAATCGCTTTTGCTGTGTCATCAGACATGTGCATTGATTTAGCTGAGGTACGACCTAAGAACACTTCGCCTTCTTCTTCTGCAAATAGCATAGGGCCCATTTTTTCTGATAAACCCCACTGGGTAACCATTTTACGCGCTAAGCCAGTTGCACGTTCGATATCGTTTGATGCGCCAGTCGACACTTTATCTGGGCCATAGATGATCTCTTCAGCGATACGACCACCGTAAAGCGATGAAATATTACTTTCTAAATGCTGCTTACTGTGACTGAAGCGATCTTGCTCAGGTAAGTACATGGTCACACCTAGCGCTCGGCCACGAGGAATAATACTAACCTTGTACACAGGGTCATGCTCAGGCACTAAGCGACCTACGATAGCGTGACCCGCTTCGTGGTACGCTGTCATTTCTTTCTCTTCTTCGCTCATGACCATTGATTTGCGCTCGGCGCCCATCAAGATTTTGTCTTTCGCTTTTTCAAACTCTTCCATAGAGACTAAGCGACGCGAACCACGCGCAGCAAATAGTGCCGCTTCGTTTACTAGGTTTGCTAAGTCAGCACCCGAAAAGCCTGGTGTACCACGAGCGATAACTGACGCTTTGACATCATCCGCTAACGGCACTTTACGCATATGCACTTTTAAGATTTGCTCACGACCGCGAATGTCAGGCAACCCAACGGTTACTTGGCGATCAAAACGGCCAGGACGAAGTAATGCTGGGTCAAGTACGTCTGGGCGGTTAGTTGCCGCGATAACAATTACGCCTTCGTTACCTTCGAAACCGTCCATTTCTACAAGCATTTGGTTAAGGGTTTGCTCACGCTCATCGTGACCGCCACCAAGACCTGCGCCACGTTGGCGACCAACGGCATCAATTTCATCGATGAAGATAATACAAGGCGCCGATTTTTTTGCTTGCTCGAACATGTCACGAACACGCGATGCACCCACACCAACAAACATTTCAACGAAGTCTGAGCCTGAAATTGAGAAGAACGGTACTTTTGCTTCACCTGCAATCGCTTTCGCAAGCAGTGTTTTACCGGTACCCGGTTGACCCACCATCAAAATACCTGATGGAATGCGACCACCTAATTTTTGGAATTTCGTTGGATCACGTAAGTAGTCAACAAGCTCAGCCACTTCTTCTTTCGCTTCGTCACAACCAGCAACATCAGCAAAAGTGGTTTTGATTTGATCTTCGCTTAATAGGCGCGCTTTTGATTTGCCGAATGACATTGCGCCTTTACCGCCACCGCCTTGCATTTGACGCATGAAGAAAATCCACACACCAATCAGCAGTAACATAGGGAACCAAGAAATGAAAATTGACGTTAAGATGCTTGGCTCTTCAGGTAATTGACCTTTCGCACGCACACCTTGTTTAACCAGATCGTTGATTAAGTCGCGGTCGTAACCACCCGGAATTACCGTCACGAATTGTTCGCCGCTACGTTTGGTGCCTTCAATAACACCGTTACGGTCAACGCTGGCTTCGCGTACTTGCCCTTGTCTAACATCCTGAATAAAACGGGTGTAGTCCATTTGCTGTTCACTACTACTACCCGGAGAAAAAGACTGGAATACAGACATCAGGACGACGGCTATTACCAACCATAAAATAAGATTTTTTGCCATATCGCTCAACTTAACAACCTCTTGCTGTTTCTAAAAATGGTGCGACCAAACTGTTCTTTAATTTACTACAATTTAAAACCAGTAGCTACTAGATATACTTCCCTTGAACGTGCGCGTGAAGAATCTGGCTTACGAGTTTTAACCACGTTGAAAACGGCTTTAACCTCTTTCATAAACTGATCAAAGCCTTCTCCTTGAAATACTTTGACCACGAAAGCGCCATTTTTCTTCAAAACTTGATGACACATATCTAATGCCAGCTCAACTAAGTACATACTGCGCGCTGAATCTGCGGCGTCATTGCCAGTGAAGTTGGCTGCCATGTCTGACATCACAACGTCGATGTCTTTACCATCAATACGCTCTAACAGTGCGTCAAGCACGGCTTCTTCGCGAAAATCACCCTGTAGAAAATCGACACCGGCGATGGGATCCATAGGTAGAATGTCACAAGCGACCACTTGCCCGTTATCACCGACTTGCTTGACGGCGTATTCAGACCAACCGCCCGGTGCTGCTCCAAGATCTACGACCTTCATACCGGGTTTGATCAACTTGTCTTTATTGTTAATTTCTTCAATTTTGAATACCGCTCTTGAACGAAGGCCAAGTTTTTGCGCCTTTTTTACGTATTCGTCATCAAAGTGTTCGTCAAGCCAGCGCTTGCTGCTTGCACTGTGTTTTTTCTTACTCACTAAATAACCTTTTTTGCCACTCAAGTTGAGGTACAAGGACACAAACCCGTACACAAAAACCAAAGTGCGGACATAGTAATACAGACTAGATAAGGGTAAAATATGGGAATTCAAGCAAACTGTAACGAAAATTGTTAATGAGCCTAAATAAAAAACAAATCCAACATTTAAAAGCCCTAGCGCACGACCTAAAACCTGTGGTATTACTCGGCAGCAATGGTTTAACTGAAGCCGTCATCGCAGAAATTGATTTCGCGCTTAACCATCACGAACTTATCAAGGTAAAAATTCCAACAGATAACCGCGAAACTAAAGGTTTGATTGTTGACGCTATTTGCCGTGAAACGGCCGCAGAAAAAGTACAAGTTATCGGTAAAACACTAATTATTTACCGCCAGTCGGAAGACAAAAAGATTCAGTTACCTAGAGGCTAACACCAACTACCCAACTGAATTTCTGTTGCTCATTTATTGCCGATGTCGCATTAAATGGGCGACTCGCCTTTCTCCCCTCAGCACTGCACTACACTCAACTCTGTACGTTGCTCTCTTCTGTCCTTGGCTTAAACATTCAGACATAAAAAAACGACTCACTAGGAGCCGTTTTCAATCAATGTAATTCGCTATTGGCTAGCTATTAGCCAAGTTGTTCAGCAATGGTGTTGCTAACTTCTTCAACCGGCTTTGTACCGTCGATAGTTAGGTACTTACAAGCAGCCGCTTTTGCTTCCGCTTGGTAGTAATCAACCAGTGGCTTAGTTTGTTCGTGGTAAATCGCTAAACGCTTACGCACTGTTGCTTCTTCATCATCAGGACGAACCACTAAATCTTCACCAGTTTCGTCATCTTTACCTTCTGCTTTAGGTGGATTGTACACCACGTGGTAAACACGACCCGAACCCGGGTGTACGCGACGGCCAGCCATACGTTCAACGATAACTTCATCAGCAACGTCAAACTCGATAACACTGTCGACATCAACACCGTTTTCTTTCATGGCATCAGCTTGCGGGATCGTGCGCGGGAAACCATCTAATAAGAAACCTGCTTTACAATCGTCTTGGGCAATACGCTCTTTTACTAAGCCAATAATTAGTTCATCTGAAACTAACTGACCAGCATCCATGACTTCTTTTGCTTTCTTACCCAGCTCTGTGCCCGCTTTAATTGCAGCGCGTAGCATGTCGCCAGTAGAAATTTGAGGAATGCCGTATTTTGACATTAGAAACTGTGCTTGAGTACCTTTACCTGCACCCGGAGCACCTAACAAAATAATGCGCATAAAAATCTGCCTTTTGTGTTAAATACTTATTTGCTTGTTTAGCTGAGCAATAGTCGCTATGGATTGTCTAGCCCTCTATCGCGCTAACTCGCCAAGCAAATAACTATCTAAGTTTTAATCTTTCTTCGTTATTTTTGTACATTCAGAATGTTTGTACCTTTGTGTACTTAGTTTACATAACCGTAAGTAAATTTATTGTTAATAATTCTTCGCTTACAATATTTAACATAAATACGCGGGACACTATACATTTTCGCATGTATGCAAACAAGTAGGATTTCGTCGCTTAGATCAAAAAAGCAACGTAAAAATCGGTATTTTTTATACATCCAGCCATATCGTCGATATCGCTGTGGGCAACGCTGTTACTAACTAACTATCTGTCGGCTTAGGGAGGCGCTTTAGTGCAATAATTTGAAGTTTTTGTCGGTAGATGCGAATTGAATGATCACTGATCAATTTTTTAGCCAAGCCAAGCAGTGATAAAACACCAACGGCAGATGCTTTGAGGCGAAAAAGCACACTGACGCTATAAAGCAGCTTAACGTTTTGATAATTACCCGGCACGCAGTTGGTTAGATAGCGCATGTTACCGGCATGTACATAACCGCCAAATTGCGACAGCCACTTAGCAACAGCCTCTCCTACACCCGGTATTAATCGCGTAACAAAGTCTAATGCAGACATAGCAACCGCCCCCGGTGGTAACATTGGCACCGCATCAGCCGCATTCACAATACGATAAATGGGCGACTTGATGCGATTGATCCAATCATCATTGCCAACCCTTGGCGAGCCAAAGGTATAACACGCCGCAATTTTTGTCGTCGCCGGAATTTGCCGAGCCGCCACTGTGGCTAGAGCACCGCCTAAACTGTGGCCAGTCACATAAAGCGGCTTACCAGCTAAGAGCGGGTGCTCTAACGCTTGTTTAAGCTGCTGGTGCCACACTTTAGTAAACGCATTTTGAAAGCCCTCGTGGACTAATCCACCTGCTGGACTTTGGCATAGCGCAGCGCTGGCGTCGGTACGGATATCGCTAAAGCTGTCTTTTTCAGTGCCCCGAAAGGCAAGAATGGCAAACTCGTCATTAAATGCAATAAACCCTTGTGTGTCTTCTTGGGGTTCATTTAACCAACTCACTTGCTCGTCTACTTTAAGGTCAAATTCGGCTAAACAGCTAATCAGTTCAGATTTTTGTGCGCTTTTTTCTTGCAGTAGTTCATCCAAGTAATCCGTTAATAGTTGTTTATTGCGGGCATTCTCCAACTTATCGATAATGTTTTCTCTAACCTTGTTTGTAGTTTCGTCATCTAAATTTGGAAAGCGTTTTTCCCACACTACGTAGGCTACTTCTGACATAACCGCCATCAGTAATGCGGTTCGATAACTAAAGGCTTTGCGATATTCCGGTAACTGAGTCGCTAATACTTGATTGATTTCGTCTTTATCTGAATCAGTTAATAAAATATCGGCCATCACGCTCTCCTTTGTATTTGAAAGAAGCTGCTCTAATTAAAGTAACGCTTTTTATACGCTTGGTATTTTTGTTGTGCCTGCCCAAACCAATCCATCAACTCTAGGCTCACAAATACGCTTTTATCACCGTTACCGCGGTCGACAACACCAATGCTAAAATTATTGTAAATGTGTAGCATCAAACCATGGCCAACCGATTGACCATCTTTGCGGTCACTATAAACACTGGTGATTGACGCCCCCCAAGGGATAGTGCTTTGCCAGCGATTAAAGCCAAGCCACTCTACCGATAAGCTGTATTCGGTTTTATCGCCTTTACGGGCTTTATCAAAATGGTCGATAACTATGCTAGGGCGAGCGAAGAAGAGCTGATAATCGGGTGGTTCAGGGAGCTTTTCCAAATTTTTGAGCTGATCTCGATAAATAATTGACGTAAACCAAATATCAATAGGCGTTTGGTAACGAGATTCAGCAGAGAATTGCTGCCAGCGATCGGCCGTTTGATAGATATTTTCCAACGTCCGGTTTGATCTCCACTCTTTAATATAGGAATTTTGTACGCCACCAAGGCGGTTAAATTCTGTAAACATAACTCGGCAATCAGAAAACCCCATCGTTTGGCAATGGTTTGTCATTGCGGGAGCCAAATCTCTGGTTCTTATTTGGTTTATCTGTTGCCCTTTATTAGTTCGGAAACCAAGAATTTTTCCACTCGTATAAGCCATTGATAAGTTTAATGAGTCCTCTTGGATTTGCTCTGGCACTGAGTATTGTCGCCAGCTAGCAAGGGCTTTATCAGCATCTCGAAATAAATCCACAGGGAAGTGCTGAGCGAATTGCGCTAATAACTCTTTGATGGGCTTATCTGCATCACCTCCCATCAGAAAGGTTTTATCTGAAAATGCACGGACAGGATCTTGTGCAATTGATTGACAGGTTTGCTGCGCCACTCTCAAGCTCTCTGCCTGAAATACTTGTAATGCCGGATAATCGGTCGGCTTACTGGTCAAAGCGCAGTCTTGCGCGCCTACTTGCCCTGCCACGATACACTGCGCTAACAGGAGAATAGCTAAACGGCAATAGTGAATACGAATGTTCATGCGTTCCTCCTAACGTTTTGCGAAGCCTGATTTCAGTAAGTCGTATGCCTCTTTAAAGTGTTCATACAATTCCATCAGCAATATTACTTTTTGTGTCTTTGAAGCGCCTTGGTCAATTGCGTGTTCAATGTCTGCTATTGCTTTTTTAATCGCCTTGTATTTTGAAGAGGCATTTCCCGATAAAGTCGTATGTCGATAACTAGCCATTGCATCGCGCAGTTGCTGTAAGGAAATATCATGCGATGAGTGAGTATCCAAGAACACGCCGCCAACACTTGGATCACTCATATATTCGCCAAAATCATGTGGATTGACCCAGCCATCAGACAGGCGACGAAAGTCTTTAGTGCGAATCAACTCGCCAAAAACAGGCTCGACTTTGTAGCGTTTTATTAACGTGAAGGGGTCAAACTCATTAAAGACAGGATAAAAGCCAGTACAAATACCGTCGTGGCTGACGCTGTTGTCTCGCACAATCGAGTGCTCAGGGTCGCGAAGTCGCGTTAAGATATGCGTTAGCCTTGAGACATTAGCGACCATCCAAAGGCCGTCAATGGGGTAATTCACATAACGAATCGTATGGGTGGTATCTGGCTCACCACCAGAGCCAACATAAAGTAAATCAAGGGTGTCATGTAGCAAGGCCGTACCTAAGCTATGGGCAACAAAGATCACCTCTCTTGGGTTATCGTTATCATCTTTAGCCGCTTTGAGTATGGTCATCAGCTTTGCCATCAACTGCGCGGTAACCTCAACCCGAACCGTATCAAGCACGCAGTAAACAAATACATCGAGCCAATGAGTATACAAAAATTCATCGTTCGCTAATTTCGCCTGAAATGACAGTATTCGATTAAGAAAACTAGGACCAGCGAGCATCGCATCAGTGATCGCTTGCGCATGGTTAGCGTGTTGGTTGCGCCAATCATCTAAAAATTCAGAGTAGTTAAATTCGTCGAATTCAAATTCATCACTGGCGTTGAAGTCTTCAATGCCGAGAAATTTTGCTGATTCCGCCAAGCCTTTTTGAAATTCATCTGTGATAGCGCCGGGCTGATGTGTACCCATGCCATGAATGAGGAGAACAAGTGGTTTTTCCATCTTACTGTCCTTGTATGAGTCGGCACCAAAGACAGCAAACTTTTAGCGAAGTGATTGTGGGTTGATGTGTAACTAGACTTTAGTCAATACGCATTGACTAAAGTCTAGTCTATTTACTTGCTAGCGCAATTGGGGATAGCGATTAAGTGATATCAAATTATTCAAATAGCACATAGTAACCATAGGCAACAACAAGCGCGGGAATAGCCGAGTACAAAGTCGCGATAATGGCAACCTTTGGCGATAAAGCGATTGCTGGAAAAAGTGCATCACCATCATTGCTAATGGCGTTGCCTAGCTGGGCAGAGAGCGGTATTGCACCCGATAAGTATAGTGATGTGGTAATAATTTGCGGGCCACATCCCGGTATCATACCAACAAGTACGCCCATTAGCGGCGCGGCAGCACCAAAAACCGTGAAGACATGAGTTAAATCAAACTGACCATAATGCATCACTAACTCAAAACTTAAAAACGCCATTACCACCCAACTGGTGACAAAATTGGTATCCAGTGCGACTTTTTGAAAGGCTTTACTGTGTTTGAGCTTTTTATCTTCTGCGACGATGGATTCGAAGTTTGTGACTTCCTGAGTAATTGCCCACAAAACAATAAAACTCAATGCCAATAAAGCCCCTGCGCCAGCTACTATTGCGTCACTAATTCCCATTAGCGCAGCAATATCAACTTGTGCCGACATTAATAAACCAACAACAGCACCTGGGATGATTAACCCTTGCCACGCTAGCCCTTGATAACGCAAACGGCGCGGAACAGTTTGCTGCTGTTTTACGGATTTGGATATTGGTTTGCAGGCAAGGCAATGTTGTTCGACGTTTTTCTGAGAAACCGTACTTCGCAAAAAGTCGGCACCGTGAATTTTATTGACCGCAAGGCCAGATAAGACACCTACGACAAGAGAAACTAAAGCGACTGCCAGCCCTGTTAGTGGCTCGGCGGCCAGCAGCAAAAAAGCCGCGTCCCCCATGGTTGAGGTTAACACCGCAGCGACCGCCCCAAACCCCATGCGACCACTCACGTATTGCGTGATCACCACAATGGCACCACCACAGCCGGGTAAAACACCCAACAAACTGGCAATAACGACCTGACGTGTCGCTTGCTGCTCTTTGCTATTGGCCTCTTTGTTTTTAGAAAGGGTCAGTTGATAAATTTTATCCGCAAATAAGTGATAAACCGCTAGTGTTGCGGCAACGAACACCGCTACTTGCCAGAACGCGTCAGCTAGCACAGAAACTGTGAGCGAGCGCGTCTCAGCGTTAATCAGCAGGACAACCAAAAGCACGGGAATGAGTAAACGACGATAGTGAGGCACTAATGTGCGAAATGAGAAAAAATCGAGCTTTTGAAGTAGAGATAACGGCATAAAGTGGTTTGTATGTTAGTGGCTAAATGCCAAGGTTTTTATTGGCAAAAGATTAAATAAATAGGCGATTAATGAGTATTAATGAGCGCTTAGCGCAGCTAATAATGATCATATAAGCACGTTAACGCTTGGGTTTAAAAATTCGGATAACGCGGCCAAGTACCTGTGTTTTATTTGCCGGGCCAAGCACTTCAACTGGTACACTGGCCGCGTTTTCGCCTTTACTCCAAATCAGTCCATTGTGGTCAACCAAAGCGACTGTTTTGACGATAATGCCGTATTGAGGGTGATCAATCAGCAGTCGTTGACCGGGCTTAATTGGCAGAAAGGCAAGCCATTTGGCGGCCAAAATAAAGCACCCCTGCGGAATAACGGGCGCCATACTGTGGCCTTTAACTTTCCAAATTTTTAATCCAAGCATAATAAAGGTATCCGCTAACAGTATCTAAGCAGACGCTTTTAAATCTGGGTAGATCAGCGTTTCTGCTGGTGGATATGGGCAATGGGCGGTATACGTGGCGACACCTTTAGTTTGCCAAAAGATATCGGCAAATTGATTCACTTTGTCTAGTAGCTTTAATGTTGCCGCTCGATCGATATGCTGTTTTGCAAACGATGCTGCCAACATGATTTCATGGGTAAGTTGATGTAATTGCGGGTGTGTCTCTAACTGTGGCTGCTTGATGTAATCCCCCCAAATAACGCGAATTTCTTCTTTCACAATTTTGCCATGGTTTTCTTTTTCGGCAACGAGGCGATAAAAAGTAGCTTGTTGCTCAAAGCTCAATTGCGTATTGGCTTTTAACTCTTCCAGTAAGTCCACCATGCGAATCATGGTTAGCACAGCCAGTTGCGCCGACATAGGGTCGTAAATTTTACATGGAATGTCACAATGAGCTGACGCCGTATCAAACGGGTTTTTCTTGTCTAAACGTGTTAATAGTTCAAAAATCATGATCCGGTCTCCTAGTTCACTAACCTTTACGAACCTTGCGATTTATCTTGCTTTGCGTTTTCAGTACTAGCGCGTTTCTTTAAATAAACGGCCACTACTAACGCGATTGCGATTGGTGCAAGCCATAATAAGTGCACTAGCATTGCCATTGGGTCATTGTGGTCATGACCCGGATGAGCGTAGGCTAAGCCTGAAAACACTAACGTTAGTGCGAGTAAAAAAATACGATTTATCATTGTTGTTCTCCGTGAAGTTGTGATTGCGTTAGCTCGCTTAACTCATCAAGCTAATGCACTTGCGGCGCATCGTGCTTTAACAGCTGCTCTAACGATTCAAATTGGCTTTTACAGCCATCGCAAATCGGGTGTTTTTGCGCAAACGCTAAAATGGGAGCAATGGTTAAACTCAAGCCTTTAAAGGCAATCAACTTAATATCTTCGTCTTGAATTTCTGATTCCGTGATTTCAAGCAAGTACTCGTGTGGCACCATCAAAAAACGCAAGCTCAATTCTAATCGCCCCGTTTCCTCATACAATGAAGACAAATTATGGCAAGTGCAGAGCCAGGCCATTAAAGTGTCAGCGCATTTTGGTGAATTACGGTAATTGTGAGCGAGTAAGTCATACGCTTCGCTGTAAAAGAACTCAGCCTGTTGAAACTGCTGGTCGTGAAAAGATTCATTGCCCAGCTTTAATAGCGATTGCCATTGGCTGTGATCGCTACCCTTACTTTGGCAGCTTTCACTTTGATAATCTGATTTTCGAGGCAAATTGTGTTGATAGTTATGTCCCATAACGCTCTGCTCTACTTTACTTGCGCTAAATAGTTGGCTACGCGCTCTTTGTTCATCACAACGCCTGCCCCCACTGTATCCCACTGTTTTTGCACATCGGCGAGGTTATTTGCGTCATCGACTTGAATAACACCTAACATGCCCATGACAAAGTGTGGCGTGCATTTGTACAAGTAAACGCCCTGTTCATCGAAGGTGTAAGAGAATTTTTCACCCATGGTACTGGTGAATTTTTTAGCCGAGGCTGGAATGGCAATAGACTCAACATTATGGGTAACATCTGCCGGGATAAAAGTAACGGTGTCGCCCTTGGCAATTTTTAAATAGCCTGGTGACATGATCATGGTTTGGCCATTGCTATCAGCCGTTAGGAGTTTAACTTCATGATTTTTAGCGACAGCAACATTACTGGCGCACAAGGCTAATAATGCACATAGTGCTAAAAAGGTAACAGCTTGGGTTGCTAAATCACGAACGGAATTTAGGTTAGTCCTCATAATGGTTCTCATATTGCCTATTGGAAAAAAACAGTGCACTGATCTTTAACATTGATCATCACACCAACAAACAAATAGTAATCATTATCATTTAGATGTTCAATAGCATATTAAAAGTTTTTTACGAAGCGCCCCGATCTCGGACTTTTTGACTTTGTGCTAAGTTGAAAAGCTGGTGCCTCTATTTCAGTTACAGTTCACCAAAAAATGACAATTGAAATTTGCCAAGACGCAATTGATGAAGTACTAGCGTTTCATGCTCAGGTTGAAGAATTTGAAGGTGAGCTTTAGGCCAGAAAGTGGCCGATAGATTAGCCAATCGCAAGCAGCTTATTTCGCTGCTTTAGTTGTTTTAGTCGCTTTAGCAGATGGCTAAGCCGGGGCTGACGAGATGGGCTATGCTGATAATGCTAACGAGTTTTACTGTGGGATACAGAGATACGTAATACAACAAACATGAATGCTTCCCTATTTACATAAGAAACACTTTACGTAAAAAAGGCGCCGAATGGCGCCTTGATATTATTTAGTGTGAGCGATTACTTTCACGCTTTCAACTTGGTTACTTAGCTAAGCTCATCATTAGCTTGTTTAGTTTTGCCACAAATGATGCTGGGTCACTTAGGCTGCCACGCTCTGCTAATGTTGCTTGCTCAAATAACACTTCAACCCACTGGTTAAATTTGTCGTCGTCTTGCTCATCGGCAACGTGTTTAACGAGCTCGTGCTCGGCGTTAATTTCAAAGATTGGCTGAGTTTCTGGCACTTCTTGACCCACAGATGCCATTAATTTTTGCATCTGAATACTCATATCATCTTCGGCAGTGACAATAACGGCTGGCGAGTCAGTTAAGCGATTAGAAATTTTAACATCTTGTACTTTATCGCCTAACGCTTCTTTCATTCGCTTGGCGACTGAATCAAACTCTTGCTCAAGTTTTTCTTGTGCTTCTTTTGACTCTTCATCTTCCATGCCGCTTAGGTCAACACCACCGCGCGCCACAGACTGTAGTTGCTTGCCATCGAACTCTGTTAAGTGACTAACTAGCCATTCATCGATACGGTCAGAAAGCAGCAGTACTTCAATACCTTTCTTGCGGAATACTTCTAAGTGCGGGCTGTTTTTCGCTGCGGCGAAACTGTCTGCAACTACGTAGTAAATTTTGTCTTGGCCTTCTTTCATGCGCTCGACGTAATCAGGTAATGATACGTTTTGTACACTTGAATCTTCGTTAGTTGACGCAAAGCGCAATAGCTTACCAATTTGCTCTTTATTAGCCATATCTTCAGCTGGACCTTCTTTTAGCACTTGGCCAAATTCGTTCCAGAATGATTGATATTGCTCTTGGTCTTTCTTACCCAACTTCTCAAGCATTTTAAGTACGCGCTTAGTACAACCCTTGCGGATGGCTTGCGTTACTTTGTTATCTTGTAAGATTTCACGCGATACGTTCAGTGGTAAATCGTTTGAATCTAATAAACCTTTCACGAAACGCAGGTAAGTCGGCATAAATTGCTCTGCGTCATCCATAATGAAAACGCGTTGTACGTATAGTTTTAAACCGTGTTGCTTTTCGCGATTGTATAAATCAAATGGTGCTTTGCTTGGGATATAAAGTAGTGACGTGTACTCAGTTGTACCTTCTACCTTGTTGTGCTCCCAAAGCATTGGCTCTGCGTAGTCGTGCGACACGTGCTTGTAGAATTCTTTGTATTCTTCGTCGCTAACATCTGCTTTTTCACGTGTCCAAAGCGCAGTTGCTTTGTTCACCGCTTCCCATTTGGCAGGCTCAGCGTCACGTGCTTCAATCGCTGGGCGAATCACATTACCTTCGTCGTCTTTCTCTTCTGGTTGTGCTTCGACCGCTGGAATTTCTGGTGTTAGCATTTCAACCGATACTGAGATGTGATCTGAGTACTTAGTAACAATTGACTTTAAGCGCCAGTCATCAAGGAATTCGTTTTCGTCTTCTTTTAAGTGAAGAATAATGTCGGTACCACGGCCTGACTTTTCGATTTGGCGAGTGGTAAATTCACCCTCACCTTCACTTTGCCATTCCACACCTTCGCTTGGAGCAACGCCGGCAGCACGAGAGCGCACGGTGACTTTGTCAGCAACGATAAACGCAGAGTAGAAACCTACACCGAATTGACCGATTAATTGTGAGTCTGACGCTTGGTCGCCAGATAGTTTTGAGAAGAACTCAGCCGTACCTGATTTTGCAATGGTGCCTAAGTGAGCGATGATCTCGTCACTGGTCATCCCGATACCGTTATCAGAAATGGTAACTGTGTTGTTTTCCTTATCGGCACTTACCCGTACGCGTAACTCACCGTCACCTTCAAAAAGCTCAGCGTTTTGTAAGGCTTTAAAACGTAATTTGTCTGACGCATCCGCCGCGTTTGATACTAACTCACGTAGGAAAATCTCTTTATTACTGTAGAGACTGTGAATCATAAGCTGGAGCAGCTGTTTAACTTCTGTTTGAAAACCGTGAACTTCTTTTTGACCTGTCTCAGACATCTGAAACATCTCCTATCTGAACTCAAAATAACCAATGTAGCGCTAATTTGGGCAAGCTAGCCGCAGCACTACTTTTTACTTAACAGGAGATATGGGGATAGTGTTTTTGAATTCAAGAAAATTTGTCGCCGATTTTTCTAAATTAATTTTTCATCAGTATATTTTCGTAAAAAATTGGTGTGCTAATTAAAGGCGTTGAATGCCAGCGGCTGATTTTCAGTTGCCGACATTCAACACAGTTTACATTAACATGCCAGTTTAAAACCTAATGCCCATTGATATCACTTGTTGCTCACTGATAATGTCATGCTTTTTTAAAAGGCTCACAATCGAGCTGGATTTGCGTGCCATATCACTTGCGATGTCTTGAATAGCAACGTTAGCTTGGTACTTTTCAATAACCTGTTGCGCATCTGTTTCAGCCCATGGCAAACCATAGTTTTTCGGTAAACCTTTGGCGAGGTTTTCTTGTTGCTTCTGTTCAACCGTGCGTTTTGGTTTTTTCGGTTTTGGCAGCTGGTTCACCGCGTAGAAGTAAGGCACGAATAACATTTGGCTGGTTATAGGGCGACTCCTGAGGGAAGACTTCACCTGTGGCTGGGTCAACGCCATTAGCGAGCGTCGAGAGGGTTTCTACAATTTGATCGTGTTCCATCACAAACTCCTTTTGTTGAGGTATATCCGATTAGATTCACATTTACCGTGATCTACCAAGCATAGTATGTACGCTAGACTATTTAACGCAACCTCAGTCACTCACCAAGGGGGTTAACTCGACTTTCCCGGCTCAGTAAGCACTTGATAGGGTTCAAACTCAACCTGTTCATAGCTATCTTGGTCTATCTTTATGGTGTGAAACGCTGGCTCGCCACTATCGTCAATCAGGTTGACTTCCAGCCAATAGTCACCGTATTCATCTACCATCCAAACTTTGTAGAGTAAGGGGCTATCGACAAGGAATTGATATAATTGATAAGTGCCGTATAAATCCGCCTTAGGTTGGTGGCAAACCGCTAACAGATCGGCTGGTACTTGCGTGACATTGAGTAAAAAATCTAACCTTTTCATGACGTAACTTCTGTTTTATTTATGATTTACTATTGATTTGATGCTTTCTCTGCTTAAAGCAAACTCAACGGCTAACTTACCGAATTTAAGCCAGCCGCCATGCTGACAATTTTAGCAACAAATGGATGCACAATACTGCGCTGCGGCGTAATCAAGTGATATTCTTGCGTTACATTGTCAGCTTTACCGATATAACCAACGTGAAATTTGTCCATAATTTCCTCTTTAATGATCAAAGGCGCGGGAAACATACCAAAACCATCTCTGCCCAGTGATTTCATTAAAGCGATATCGTTGGCATAAACCGTTATATCGGGTTTAATTTCATTAACCTCAAACCATTGCATCAAACTGCGCGTTAAACTCGTATTAAACCCCGGCATGACCATTCTCTTCTGATGTAAACAAACAGGAAAAGTGTTGGTGAGTTGCTCGTTTGAGGTTGCAGAGCTTGGGCTTGAAGACAGAGGGGTTTTAGGCTTTGACGATGGCGGCCTTTTGATCTCAGACATAGGCGCGAAAAAACCAATGTCACTGTAACCGATATTTTGGCAATACACCGACAGTTCAACATCTGCAATCAAAGGCAAGTCAGTTAATATCATATCCAACTTATGCAATGTTAATTGCGCGAGTAACTCATCCAAGTTGCCGTCTTGACAATCTAGCAGCACATGTTGGTCGTTATCTAATGCTGGCGACAGCCACTTGCTGATTAACGTTTTCGGCAAACCGTCAGTCAACCCTACTCGGCACATAGTTGCTACGTGCTTTTCACCGGAAGCTGCTGTGTGCAACCACTCTTGCGCTTTGTGAAACATTTCGTCGGCATAAGATTTAGTTAATGCGCCAAATTCGGTTAGCGCTAACGTTCGACCCCGCTTAATAAAAAGTGCTCGCCCTAACCTTTCTTCCAACGCTGCTATTTGCGCGCTAACCGTTTGGGGCGCTAAGTGAAGTTTTTCTGCGGCTCGGGAAATACCACCTTCTGTCGCCGTCACCCAAAAGTAGTAAAGATGGTTGTAATTAACTTGCACGCTTTATCCTTTTTCCTGAGAGGATTACTTAGGAAACACAATGGTTTACTCAATAGACTAGCCAAAACTTCGTAAATTACGAAGTAATATTAAGAAATAATCAGATTTTTTCTTATCGTCATACACTTTAGAGTTAAAGAACTATGGCTAATAAAATTCTTGAGCGCATTTTCGCAGCCAACATTCACACAGCCATTTAACGAGGTGATTTATGCGTTTTTCTATTGCAGCAATGTCAATTGTGTTGTTGAGTCTTACTGTACCTATACAGGCGTCTAACTTTTCCGCAGACAAAATGATCAGTCAGTGTTTGTCTGACGATATTTCCCCTCAACTCGAATTTAGCTGCCAAGGTTTTTTTTACGGCTTGATCAGTAAAAAACAATCACTGCTTTCTCCTACTGAACCTAAAGGCCTTGTCGAGCGTGCTTACAACAACCGTACGAGCACAAGCAACTACAGCGTTGTAAAAACCCGTAAGTACGGTATGGAGCAAGTGTGTTTACCTGCCGATATCGAATACCAAACCTTCAAAGGTGTAATAACTCAAGCCGCCAAAAATTATGGTAAACCATTAGACGTTCGCCTAGTAACTGACATTCTTGCAAGGCATTACTCATGTGAATAAGGACTCATGTAAGTAAATGGTGCTGTGGTTATTGTTTCAATGAGCACAAGTTGAAATTGCTTGCGTGCTGCTTGAAGATAATCGTAGTCGAATGATCTATCTCACCAGAAAAATTGGAGTGCAAGCAGCAAGTACAAACGCCTCTACATAGCTTCAACAGCCCACAAAGTGTGATAGCCCTCAGCGTATTGTTCAGGGCTGTTTTTAATGGTTTATTGCCAACTACTAACCTGCTCCAGGATGAATTAGGTGTACATATGACTGCTATTAAGAAATTTTTACAGCTGGAAGCTGCTGCTGGTTTAATTTTATTGTTTACAACGTTGCTGGCATTGATTGTTGCCAACAGTGGTTTGTCGGTTTATTACGAAATGCTTATCCAAATACCTGCGGGCATTCACATTGGTGAGCTTTCGATAAACAAACCCATACTGCTTTGGGTCAACGACGGGCTGATGGCTGCATTTTTCTTTTTAGTGGGGTTAGAGCTCAAACGAGAGCTGCTGGAAGGTCACTTAGCAGAGCCGAAAAACACTTTTCTGCCGCTGTTTGGCGCCGTTGGCGGCATGGTGATTCCAGCACTGATTTACCTTGTTATTAATTATCAAGACGAGAGTAATCGGATTGGCTGGGCAATTCCTGCCGCCACCGACATTGCCTTCGCTTTGGGTATATTAATGCTACTTGGCAAACAAGTGCCAGCATCGCTAAAAGTGTTTTTAGTCACGCTTGCCATTATTGACGACATAGGGGCCATTGTCATTATCGCACTGTTTTACACTCAACAACTGGAAACAGCGCCGTTACTTATCAGTGCAACTTGTTTAATGGTACTGACATTACTCAACCGCAAGGGCGTCACAGATATTCCTGCGTATATGTTCGTCGGTGGTATTTTATGGGTCGCTGTATTGAAGTCTGGCGTACATGCAACACTTGCTGGTGTTTTACTGGCGTTTTTCATTCCCATGCGCGATCAGAAAAAACCTGAACATTCACCAGTCAAGCAATTGGAATCCAGCCTACATAGCTCAGTCGCGTTTGTTATCTTGCCGCTCTTTGCTTTTGCCAACGCCGGCATCGACTTTCGTGAATTGACGATAGATGCGATTAGCCACCCGATTACTGTGGGTATCGCACTTGGGTTATTAATTGGTAAGCCACTTGGTATCATGTCAATGTGTTATATCGCGACAAAGTTAGGCATCGCTAAACTTCCTGCTGAAATCACCTGGCGACATATATTCGGCGCCTCGGTGTTATGTGGTATTGGCTTTACAATGAGTTTATTTATCGGCTCTCTGGCCTTTGAAACCACAGGCAGCAATATTATTGTCGATGAGCGTTTGGGCATTCTCATGGCGTCGCTCATTGCTGCGATTGCAGGCTATACCATCTTGAAGTTTGCACCTGCACCCCAAGCGAGCGATGAGCAAATAGCTCAAGAAATGGATGAAAAGGCGCACGATTCAAGTGCACCACCACCGCCCACAAATACAACTCGAGCTGGCCATGCAATGAGCATGAATGTATCACAACAGGCGCACACCAAAATGCCCCGAGGCTAGGGGCATTAAGGACTTTGGTGAACTAGCGAATCAGTTGCTCAGTAAGGGAATCGGGGGATTTAGCTAAGCGTGTTAGATTAGCACGATCAACGCCTAAGCATTTGACCGCTTGGCGCCCATTCCCCTGATTCCCCTGATGAGTTGCCAATCCACAGCAAACTGGCTGACGTTAATGGGCGTCAACGCTGTCGTGACGTAGACAAATTGCAGATTCATTAGCAATTATTTGGCTCATATGGGGCCTAGAATTAGTAGCAGAGAGGCAAGTTATGCGGTGAATTATACCTGATAGCTTTTTCGCCCCGATAAAGCATGTGACAGGGTGTTACCATCCACATATTCAAGCTCACCACCGACAGGTACGCCATGCGCAATACGCGATAAATTCACCTCAAACGATTTTGCCATCTCGGCGACAAAGTGCGCCGTTGCTTCCCCTTCAACCGTTGGGTTAGTGGCTAAAATCACTTCCCTAATCCCCCCCTGTTGCAGCTGTGCTTCCAGTAAATCTAGCCCTAGGTCTTCTGGGCCAATGCCATCAATTGGCGATAAATGCCCCATTAAAATAAAGTACCGCCCCTGAAATTCGCCTGTTTGCTCGATAGCAATAACATCGGCCGGACTTTCGACAATACATAACTGCTCAGCGTGCTGGCGGCGCGGGCTTAGACAAATATCACACAAGGTTTGCTCGGTAAAATTGCGACACTGCTGGCAGTGACCAACTTGGTCCATGGCTTTCGCCATATTTTCTGCTAATTTGGCTCCCCCTTGACGGTTGCGCTCAAGCAAGTGAAATGCCATGCGCTGCGCTGTTTTTGCACCTACACCGGGTAAACAACGAAAAGACTCAATTAATTCTTGGACAAGTGGGCTGAATTTCATAAAGCAATTTAATACAAGGTTGGAAAATAAAACGTGGGCAGTGTAGCAAGCAAGGTGCAGTAGAGACAATAAGTTGCAGCTATGCATTGCGCGATAGCACAAAATCGAGGCGCCATTTGCGTGTGCAGCTCTATATCATTTTTGTATGCAACTTCTCTATACAAATGATATAAAACTGCGATTTGTCACTGTGATGGCGCTTGTTTGCTAACCTTTATCTGCCCTAGAGTTCGTTAGAAACTCTTTTAGCATTCGCCAGTCTCCCATAAAGCTGTACCAAGGGTAGGTAAAGGTTGCAGGGCGATTTTTTTCAAAAAAGAAGTGCCCTATCCAAGCAAATGCGTATCCCGACACAATGGCGAGTAACGCCAGCCACCAAATTTGCTTAACGAATGCCAACGCCAACAGCACCAGTGCAACCGCGCTGCCAACATAATGCAAACCGCGACAGATTTTGTTCTGGTGTTGCGATAAGTAAAACGGGTAAAAATCATCAAAATTTTGGTACTTTTTAGGTGTTGCCATGATCACTCTCCCGATAATGAATCATCAAGGCGCCATTGACTTTACCCACGACCACTTCTTTGAGCAGTTCATAATCAACGTCTTTAAAAAATTCGCGGTATTTGTCATTGGTGGCATAAACCGCCACCCCCTGACTCTCAGGGTGCTCTTCAAGTACAGTATTAACAGCGGCCATTAAATAATGGCCAAAACCGTGATGCTGGTGCAATGGGTGCACGGCAATAAAGCTCAGCATATGAAACTTGGTTAGCGGGACTTGTGACATGATCAGTTTTTCTTTTTCCATCATTTGCTTGGTAGAAAAATAGCCTGCATTGAGCAGCATTTTCAGACGCCAATGCCAAAAGCGCTCAAAGCCGACACCATCATCTGGCCCATTTAAACAAGCAACGCCCACCATGGCTTCACCTAAGTACAAGCCAACCATAGGTTGTTTCGCTTGCCAAAAAGCGCCAAGCTCTTCGCGAATTGAGGTACGCAAACGCTGCTCATAATCTTCTTTATCACTGTGGAATATTTCCAGAAAGACAGGATCATCGTGATAGGCTTGATAAAGCAACGAAGCGGCAAGCTTGAGATCCTCTGCGGCTAGGTACGTTGCTCGAATATCGACATCTTGTGGTACTGCTACCGTTTGCGTCATAGACTCCCCCATTTTTAATCGCTTTGTCGCATGTGAATACGCAAGTAATCATCAGTCGCCCACATACTGGTTTGTCATTATTTTAGTAGTACGTGAACCATGCACTAATTGTTTTTATTTTTTGTTCGCCATAATCACCATAGCAACAAGATCAGAAATAGGTCAATAATCAAACAACAATTGAATTAGTGCCGGTATTGAATTGATATCGGTAAGAATGAGATGAAGTGTTGAGAAAGCAAGCAGGTTTTTCTATGACAAGGGCAATAAAAAAGCGCTACTCATCAACTAGCGCTTTTCAAGTGATAACAGAGGAATAATGTAAGCTATTGTCTAGAGCTGTGCATAGGCCATTTCACCCCAGCTGACCAATAACCCGTCGCGAAAAATTAGCGGTGTACATTCATCTTTGGTGGTGATGCCGTCTTTATGCTTGCGGTTCGTACGGTAGTAGAGCACCTGCACGTTTTCGCCTTCTTTTTGATACACTTCGTTAAAATCAGCTACGCCCAAACGCGATTGAACGTCAGCAAATGGTGTGTTCAATTGTAAGCGTGCGATCTTTTTACGGTTTTCGTATTCCCGATCACCTAAATCGTAGCCGTAGTGATCATCATCACCACCAACCGAAACCACACAGCCACTTAATGCCATCGTTAATGGTAAGGCTGTTAATAGTAAAACAAGTGACTTTTTCATCTTCAATAATTCCCTGAGTTTGATTATTATTGTTAATTACTCAGCAAATCATGCACCAAATTTTCAACCATTTGTTTTTACTACGTTTTTAGTGTTTTTATAAAGCTATTGAAATTTAACACTTGGTCATATTTGCTAATAATTATTAATTTTTTCACACGATTATCCATTATGACGATTAAAGATGAAATTTTAGCCATTGCCAACCAACTTGCCAATCAAGGCCAAAGCCCGACAGTGGCGAAAGTCAAATCTAAACTGAGCGAGCCAACACCATTACCCACCATTATTAACACATTGAAAAGCTGGCAACATCAGCCTGAGAAAACCAGTGTTGTTCAGGTGAATCAGGGTTCAAATAGCGGTGAGCAAGGCAGTGAAAATATCCAAACGGTGGAGCTATCAGGGGCGCAATTAGCCCAGTTGCAAAGTCATATAGAAAAGGTGGTAGCAGCAGCAATTAAGCCACTGCAAGAAGAGTTAGCTGAAATTAAAGCGTTACTTAAAGCTAAATAACCTCAGGTAGAGGCAATTTGAGACAAGCAATATATTAAGCTAGTCATAAATAACAGGTGTTAACTGGCTGAGAAATTCAGTTAAGTTATCTGCGAGTTTTTTATGCGGCGCTTTACCTACCTGCTCTACCCACACTTCGCCAGTGTCGTTATCTAACGATAAAATAAAGTCGTCTTGATCCGTAAGTGCAAAGAAAATAGTCACGTCCTGCTTGAGTTTACGTTTCATGAGCACATGGCCAATAATATTTTCTTGTAGGCGAGCAAAATCAGCTTTACTCCACGGGAAAAGCAAGCTCAAATTACCGTCTTCAGAGGCTAAGTCGAAACTTTCGCTGTAAAACGTGGTGAAATAGGTTTTTATATCCGGATGAAGCGATAGCTCGAGCGCTTGCTCGACATTGTTAAAGCTTAGCTTATCGCCTGCATCCACTGGCTGCCAGTAATTAGCATCTGCCGAATACTCCCCTTTGATGCAAGGAGACGGCCAGTCATCATCTTTTTCGACCACAGGTAAATGGCCGTGTTTATCCTGAAAGGCCGACACAAACCCCGAAGCTAAGCTGCGTAATTGTCTGGCTAAATCATGGTCTGGGCGTGTCATCTTAATCAAAATCCTAGTAAAATAGCGCCATTATTTCGTTCACAAATCGTTTTATCGAATAACGCATGGCAAAGTATCAAAATAGTGACCTATTAGAAGGTTTAACGTTAGGAAAAGCAACAGATTATAGCAACCAGTATGATCCAAGCTTATTGCAAGGCGTACCACGTAGCCTGAATCGCGATGATTTAGACATTGACCAAAGTAAGCTCCCATTTTTCGGTGAAGATATTTGGTACGGCTACGAGGTTTCTTGGCTAAATGCTAAAGGCAAGCCCGTGGTTGCTGTGGCAGAATTTCAATTTCCTTGTTCGAGCGATAATTTAATTGAATCTAAGTCGTTCAAATTGTATCTAAACAGCTTCAATCAGACGCGTTTTGATAGCCAAGCGCAAGTCATTGAGCATATGACCAATGACTTATCGAAAGTGGCGGGCGCTCATGCAACGGTACGTTTATTCCCTGTCGATAACTGCCCACCACTGGCTATCGCGGCAACAAAGGCCACTTGTATTGATGAGCTAGATGTGGAGATTGAGCAATACCAATATCAGCCAACGCTTTTAGCTGATGCTACGGACAAGGATAAAAAACAAGTGACCGAACAATTGGTTAGCCACTTGTTAAAATCGAATTGCTTAATTACCAATCAGCCAGATTGGGCTAGTGTTTATATCAGCTACACGGGCAATGAAATCGATAAAGAGAAGCTACTCAAGTACCTAATCTCATTTCGTGATCACAATGAATTTCACGAACAGTGTGTCGAACGCATCTATTGTGATATTCAGCAGTTTTGTAACCCTAAGTATTTAACGGTTTTTGCGCGCTATACCCGTCGAGGTGGATTAGATATCAACCCTTATCGCAGTTCGCTGCCGTCGAACGCACCAACCTCGCGCACCTTGAGGCAATAGCTAACCGAGGCTGCTAGTAATAGCCACCGTATATCGGCGACTAGATTTGCGTAAAAAACATAAAAAATCCAAGGGCTAATGCCCTTGGATTTAGATTAATACCGTCAACTTGTTTTCGGACGGGACAGGCAACTATTGTTGAGCCTTATTTCTCAGGAAATGCTAAACCAGTCCACGCTTGGTATAGCGCTTTTTGTGCTGCTGTAGCATCTGCCATTGGCTGTACCTTTAGCTTACCTGCTGGTAGCTCGCCAAGTGTTACCGTTTTAGTAACCAGCTGATCACGACGGAAGAAAGTAAAGGTCACCTTTTGCTTGGGTTTAAAGTTGCTCAAGCGTTTCGTTAGGTCTTTATCTTTCATGCGCAAGCCGTCAATCGCAACGATAATATCGTCAGTAGTCAACCCTGCGCGCCACGCTGGACTATTTTTTTCAACACTCGTGACTTTTAAACCATTGGTATCAGCTTTCGTTGAAATACCTGACCATGCTTTGGTTTTATCATCTTTACCATAACTAATTTCTAAACCCGCTTTGGCCAGTAGCTGATCAAAATCGGGTTTGGCATGACCATCAACGTTCTCAGCCCACCATGCTTGGTAATCTTCACCAGTCACGCGTTTAAGAATGTTGCGAACATCTTGGTCGTTGAAGGTTTTTGGAATGCTAAATTCCTTGTACAAAATATCATGCACATTGCGATAGCTTTGTTTTAGCGCTGTTTTTTCGAGGATGTCAAAATCCAACATCCAAGAAACCAAAAAGCCTTCCGAGTAAATATTCACGCTGTGGTTTTTATGGTAATCACCGCCTTCGCTGATCCATTTGTCGAAGCTCGCCTCAGCCACTGATTGACTGTCTCGACCCGGCTTTCTCAAATAGCTATTGATACGACGAGCAAGGTGCTCCAACCACTCTTTGTTGGTCATGATATCGCCGCGCATTAACAGCTGGTTTTGCAAGTAGCTGGTAGAGCCTTCAGATAACCACAACAGGTTAGCGTAGTTCTCACCTTGGTAATCGTATGGCACTAGCCCTTCTGGGCGATATTGCTTCACGTTCCAGGTGTGAACAAATTCATGTGCTGCTGTGCCTAAAAAGCTCAAATAATCTTTACGCTCGGCAAAGGTGTAGCGATCGCGCTGGATAATGGTTGAGTTAATATGCTCAGTCGCACCGCGCGCGCCACTGGTTGCGTGCACCATAAACACGTAACGTTCGAATGGGTAGTCAGACCAAATAGCGTCACCTTGTTCGACTATTTTTTCTAAGTCTTCAACCATTTGTTCGGCATCGTAGTTACCTTTGCCCCAAATCACTAACTCGTAATCACGGCCGTCTACGTCAAATTTATAAAAGTCATTGATACCCGTTTCAATCGGCGAATCTATCAGCAAGTCGTAATCAGCGGCGATAAACTGGTGTTTGTTTCTGCCTTTTTCTAACCCTGAAACACTGCGCCATTTTCTCGGAACTTTAAGCTGGATAACGTGTTTATCATCGCGCGTTTCATCGGTGTACATGACCACACCTGAGGCGTCTAAAAACGCGTGGCTATCGTCGACATGGCGAGTTCTAAAGCCCAGTTGATTGGCATAAATTTGGTAGCTCACATCTACGCCATCACTCAAGTCACCCGAAATACGCCAGGTGTCTTTGTCGACTTTTTGCCAAGCTATATCGCTGTCTTTAACATTAAATTCGCGAATGCCGTTGGCAAGGTTGAGAATTTCATAGCGACCTGTGCGCCAGGTTGGTAGTTTTAGATCAATGGATGATTGGTTTGAAGCAGGTAACACAAGCTTAACTTTTGCGTAATGATGCTCTGCTTCAGATAAATCGATATTCACTTTAACATCGGCAAAAGCCGCTTGAGAAAAAGCACTCGCCATGATGAGCGCGATAGGTGATAAGCGCTTAATGATTTTGTTCATAATCAAATAAATTTTTATTAAAAGTTGTTAACATAATGTGTCGAACACGTCGATGTCGCTAGTTTACCTGCTTTACATGCGAATACCATGCTAGTGCTCTCGAAAAAACGGATATTAGTCGTGAAAAACAAATTTTTAATGAGAGAATTAGTGTTATTCACCGTTCTCCTATAAAGTTAAAGGTGAAAGTGTGTCAAATAACCAAACGAAAATATTGAAGTGAATTATACTGCTGTCGAAAATCATCAAGCTCATTGTCAGGTTTTATGTTCAAGACAAGTAACACGACGAGTTAATACAAACCATCTTAACTTCTAAAGTAAAGATTTCTATAGTAAATATTTCTAAAGTAAAGTATTGAGAACCCATTAAGTTAGGAAGTCATCTATTCATGAGTGAAACGTCTGCTTTTCAGAGTCAACTTCGTCAATTAAAAGCCAAACTTGATGCGTCAATTCAAGCACGCTCAACGCTGGAAGAGGACTTTAATAAACGCTCTATCCTATTAACCGACTTTCTCGTTAAGCTTTCCCGTTTATCTAAAGGCCAAGATCTCGAGCTAGATAACCGCATGGCAAAGCTACGTGCCATGTTAAAGAAAAGTGCGCCGTTACCTGATGTCGAGAAAGAGCTAGCCAATGTGTCCAAACTATTGACTCAACAGGCAGGTAAAAACGAGTCTAACATTCGCGCTTTACATCAAAAATTTCACGGTGCGGGCACTACCTTACAAAAAGCCAAAGGTTTACCGCCGCAATCTCGTCGCAGCTTGAGAGCACTGCTAACAGAAAACGTAGAGACCAAAGATACGGTAGTGCAGTACGTGCCTCAGTTAAATGAATTATTGGCGATTTACGGTGAAGTGCTGGCCGCTAAAGACAATATTCAAGTAAGCGGCAAAGCACATGCAGCAATGCGGTCTAACACGGTTCAGACAAACAAAGCTAAGACAAGCGCCCTGCTTGGCAATGACAATGGCGCCTTTAATGACCCCATTGCCCAAAGCAGTGCCAAAGGCTTTATTGAACGTATTACTGCTATTTTGAGTAGCATCAAGCTATCAGAGCAATTACAGCAAAAGCTAAATCAATTAAAAAACGAGTTAAGTCACACGCAACATATTGACGATAGCCTGCTCAACAACATAGTCGCTGTGCTCAATTTAGTAGCGCAAGATATGGAGCAAGAGCGCAAAACGGCCAAAACCTTTTTATCTACGCTCTCTGGTGCCTTGTCAAAAGTGCAACGCGCGGTCACCTCAACCTTGTCAAATTCGCAAGGTCACCGCAGTGAACAAGAGCAAATTAATACAAGGCTCAGTACCCAATTGGGCGATATTGCCGACGTGATTGACTCGTCGCCCAGCTTAACCGAGGCCAAAGCTGAACTTATGGCGAAATTCGAAGGGATTACGCAAACCATTGACCAGAAAAATGCCGTAGAGCTCAACTACTTTGAACAGCTTGAACAACAATTAGTGGCAATGCGCACTAAAGTGAGTGAACTGGAAAAGCAAAGTAAGCATTTCGAACAACGCATGTTAGAGCAGCAGCGGATGAGCCTGCAAGACGCCTTAACCAAACTCAACAATCGCGCTGCGTTTGACGAATATTTTAGCAAGCAAATGGCGCGCTTTAATCATCAACAAATGGAGCTGGCCGTTGCGGTTATTGATTTAGACGACTTTAAGCAAATCAATGACACTTATGGTCATACCGCCGGTGATAAAACACTGCAAGTCATCGCCGCAACCCTCACCAAAACCCTAACCCAAAACGCCTTTATCGCACGCTACGGCGGTGAAGAGTTTGTACTCGTGTTTGAATCACTTAACCAAATCGAAGTGATGGCAGCATTGGAAAACCTGCGTAAAACGGTGGCCAAGTTGCCGTTTAAATTTAGAAACAATAAAGTCAATATCACGACATCTATTGGCGTTACTCACATCAAGCATGGTGATAACATTCACTTAGCGTTTGAGCGCGCCGATCAAGCCCTCTACCAAGCAAAACACCAAGGTAAAAACCAAATTATCTACGCACAATAACAACACAAACGGAATCTGTAATAGCGACTTTACATACTCAGTATTGTCGCATTGCTGTGACTCGTTACTCGTCAATTGAAAAAGGGGATCAGGATGAAAACGTTAATTAACCCTGTTGGCAACATGAATTTATTGTCACAAATCGAAGTAGATCAATTACAAGAATCAGCAGAGAGTAAACTCTTTCAGCTTTATCGCAATTGTTCGCTGGCGGTATTAAATGTTGGTAGTCACACCGACGATGCGGAAGAAATTTATCAGCAATTTTTAGATTTTCAAATCAAAGTACTGCGTATTGAACGGGGGGTGAAACTGGAGTTGACCAACCCGCCGCAAGACGCGTTTGTCGACAACAAAATTATTCGCGGTATTCGCGAGCACCTGTCTGCTGTGCTGCGCGATATTTTATTTATCAATGATAAGTATGATGCCCTGTGCGATAGCTTATCGTGCGAAAGTGAAAAAACCACCCACATCGTCTTCGATATTTTGCGCAACGCCAACGCGATTTTACCTGAATCAGTGCCCGGTTTAATCACCTGCTGGGGTGGCCACTCCATCAATACAACGGAATACAAGTACACCAAAGAAGTGGGCTATCAGCTAGGGTTGCGCGGCTTTAACATTTGTACTGGTTGTGGCCCCGGCGCCATGAAAGGTCCAATGAAAGGCGCCACCATTGGCCATGCTAAGCAACGTAACCTCACTGGTCGTTATCTCGGGCTTACCGAGCCAAGTATTATTGCCGCTGAGCCACCCAATCCAATTGTTAATGAACTAATTATTATGCCGGATATTGAAAAGCGCCTAGAAGCCTTTGTGCGTTTGTCTCACGGCATTATTATCTTCCCCGGCGGCGCCGGCACCGCAGAAGAATTTTTATACATTCTTGGCATTATGCTCAATGAGAAAAACAGCGAGCAACGTTTGCCGATTATTTTAACTGGCCCGAAAGAAAGCGAGGCATACTTTCAAGAAATTGATAAATTCGTTGTCGCGACACTTGGTAAACAAGTGCGCAGGCTTTACCGCATCATCATCGACGATGCGCCCGCAGTGGCCCGCGCCCTAACCCAAGAAGTTGAGCAGGTATTAGCGGATAGAAAGAGCCGTGGCGACGCTTTCCACTTCAATTGGTCATTAGAAATTGATCAGGAATTTCAACAACCATTTGAACCAACCCATGAGAACATGGCAAACTTAACCGTAAAAAGTGATATGGATACTGCCGCTTTAGCCGCCAACTTACGCCGAATATTTTCGGGCATCGTTGCTGGTAACGTTAAAGCGAACGGTATTAAGGCCATTAGGGAACATGGCCCGTTTGTAATTTCTGGGGAAGAGAAAATTATGTCGTTAATGGATAAGTTGCTCGATTCATTTGTCAAACAACAGCGCATGAAACTGCCAGGAAGTGAATATATTCCTTGCTATCGCGTTGCCCAGTCTAGTCCGGGCGAGCCTGCATGACAGCACATGTAGTACTCATTGATGCGCTCAATTTAATTCGGCGCATCTATGCTGTGCAAGAACGTCCTTTCCTGCTCAATAATGAGCTGTCGGAAAGTACCAAGCAGCAAGTGCTTTTTAACACAGCGCAAGCTTCGGCGAACGCTGTGGCAAATATATTGGAATTTTTAACGCCAACGCATGGTGTTGCCGTGTTTGATAGTGAGCAACCATGCTGGCGTTATCAGCTTTATCCTGACTACAAAAAAGGCCGTAAAAAAATGCCTGAGCATTTGGCGGCTAAGCTCAGCGATATTCAAGACGCCTTTCTCGCCAAAGGAATCGACTCGATTGAGCCAGAAGAAGATGAAGCCGACGATGTGATTGCGACACTTGCCATTAAGGTTGCGCTGCGCAATCAAAAAGTCACTATTGTCTCGACCGACAAGTGTTTCTTGTCATTGATTAATGAAAATATTCAAGTCTACGATTATTTTAATCGCCGATTTCTGGATGATAACTACATCGAACAAAAGTTTAGTGTGAAATCAAGCCAGCTTATTGATTTATGGGCGCTCACCGGTGACAGCACGAATAAGATTCCGGGGGTCGCGGGCATTGGCCAAATTACGGCGGCAGAGCTCATTAAAGATCACGGCTCAATAAATGCGATATTAGCGGCTGACAAACTAAAATCATCTGTTCAGCAAAAATTAGAGCAAGGTAAAGAGATGCTAAAACTTAGCCATCAACTGCTAACGCTCAAGCAAAATATACCACTGGGCTTTAACCTCAAAGATATCCGCCTAATAACTGTTTAGTGTGTGGATAAAAAATGTTGCAAATCATAAACAAGCTATTTAAAACTGATAAATAACTCGCTATGCTTAGGGTCAGCTAAGCAAAGTATTTCAGTTGGCTCGATAAACATGGGCAAAAACGGTAGCGTACAAAAAAGTTCACCCGCCAACTGACATTTCAACACGTATTTCTAGGGTTATGAGTAAAAAAGTTATCTTCCGAATTTTATTGGCATTAGCAGCTTACGGTCTTTTTGTGCTGTTAGTCGTCAATTTTTATGACGACGATCCAGCAAATATGAAATGGGAAGATCGCGAAGCGTTTAACCGTCAGTACATTGCCAAATTGCAATTAGACAACTTTACGTTTGAACAAGCGTTAGAAAATTTGGGCAGCCCAGATATCACCGAAGCCAAAAAAGTCGATAATGTTAACTATCAAGTGATGTTCTACCGTACCCAGCACGTTAAATCAGATGGTATTACTACCCAAGAAGAGTGCACTCCACTGCTATTCAGTAATGGGTTGTTAACCGCCATCGGCAATGTTGCCTACGAGCAGTTTAAGTCGCTGTAATCAACTAACACCAAACACTCCAATCAGTCATTCCCTCACTAGAGCACAAGCCAGTGTATATCCCACTGTAAGTTTTCATACTAGCTTACAGTGATAACTCGTGGTATAAAGGCGCGCTTTTTTTTCACATAGCCTAACTATATAACGCTAGCGCACACTTAATTTCTTGCTAATTCGATGCTGGAAATAGCGATTAGGCTATGCTTTGAAAATACTTCTGACAAATATTAAAGGTACAATAAATGGCTAAGCAAACTATCACGGTAATTCCTGGTGACGGTATCGGTCCTGATATTATCGATGCGACAATTAAAGTTTTAGATAAAGCAGGTTGTGATTTTGAATACGAATACGCTGATGCAGGTCTTGTAGCGCTTGAAAAGCACGGTGAATTAGTTCCAGAAGAAACGTTAGAGCTGATTAAAAAGAACAAAATCACGCTTAAAGGCCCATTAACAACGCCAGTGGGCGAAGGCTTTACTTCAATCAACGTAACTTTACGCAAGCAATTCCAACTATACGCCAACATGCGTCCGGTAATTTCTTTCAAAGGCACAAAAGCACGTTACGACAACATCGATATCATTACCATTCGTGAAAATACGCAAGGTATGTACTCTGGCCTAGGTCAAACGGTTTCTGACTGTGGTGAAACAGCAGAAGCAATGAGCCAAATTACCCGTGAAGGTGCAGAGCGCATTGTTGAGTTCGCCTACGAAACCGCACGTAAAGAAGGCCGCAAGAAAGTAACGGCTGTGCACAAAGCGAACATCCTTAAATCAACATCTGGCTTATTCTTAAAAGTAGCTCGTGAAGTGGGTGAGCGTTATCCAGATATCGAGTCTGCTGAAATGATCGTCGATAACTGCTGTATGCAGCTAGTGATGAACCCAGAGCAATTTGATGTGATCGTAACCACTAACCTATTTGGCGATATTTTATCTGACTTATGTGCAGGTTTAGTTGGCGGTTTAGGTATGGCGCCTGGTGCCAACATCGGTGAAGACTGTGCAATTTTCGAAGCCGTTCACGGCAGTGCACCAGACATTGCAGGCAAAAACTTAGCGAACCCAACATCTGTTATTCTTGCAGCAATTCAAATGCTTGAATACCTAGAAATGGGCGACAAAGCACAAGCCATTCGCAACGCCATTACACAAGTTATCGAATCTGGCGACCGCACAACACGCGACTTAGGCGGTTCTCACGGTACGACTGACTTCACTGACGCAGTGTTAGAGCGTTTGTAAACGCCCATTAGCACTAAAAGCTTGTGAGCAAAGATGATAAAAACCGGCCTCTGCGCCGGTTTTTTGTATCTGTATTTCGTACCTCTAACGGTGTCCCCCCATTTCTGTAAAGCAATTACCGTCGAAATAACTATAGCGCGAACCACATATTCACGCTGAGACACAAACCGGCTTTACTTTTCCAAGCAAAATTATTGTTTTGTCTTTACTTGGTTTTCACGATACAAACATCTACACTTAGCGCCCTTGGATTGGTGGCACTTCATCGGTGCGGATTCACCTTGTCTTTCAGCTCAAAGCAGGTGATAAGTTTAGGATTGATAATATGTTTAGAGATTTGTTTAAGCTAGCTCGAAATGGGTTCGCGGTGTGTTTCCTGTTGTGTTCAATGCATTTGAGTGCAACCCCTATTCCCGATTCACATATCAAAGTTTACCTACCTAGTTTGCCTTACCTGTATGTCTCTCACGCAATTAACGGCGCACTGCTAAAACCCGCTAATAATGCCCGCGCTTGGGACTATGATTTAGCGACGTCACATCAACAAATAAGCGACAAGATTTATCAGTTTACCCTCCGCAAGGGCGTCGTATTCCAAGATGGCACACCATTTAATGCCGATGCGGTGTTGGAAAACATGCGCTACTTCAAAGAAAAGCCATTCTCATTTAGCCCGTTCCATCAAGTGTATGACTACACCGAAAAAGTGGATGACTACACGGTTCGTTTTCACTTAACAGAAAAGTACGGCTCATTTATCAACGATGTGATTTGGCTGCATTTTTATACGACCGCTTATCTAGAGAAATTTGGTTGGAATGGCAAGGCCACCTGCCCTAACCTGGCTGAGCCTGGTCCCTACGGCATTGGCCCATATATTCTGACAGAAGGTTACATAGAGGGGGATCGCCGCACCAAAAAAGCAGTCTTGCAGGCTAACCCAAACTATTATGATAAAGACTTGGTTAATGTTGAAAAAGTAACCGTATTTACTGAGCTAGATACGAATATTGCCTTAGAAGACATCGCTGATAACGAAGGGGGGCTTGATATTATGCCGATCCCGGTGACAGAAGTGTCTAATATCATGACCTCAGCCTATGCCAAACTCGTCAGTGGCCCCTCAAACGACAATATCGCTGTGCATATCAATATGATCACAGGTAACCCTAAGTTAAAAGATAAGCAAGTAAGGCTAGCACTGAATCGCGCGCTTAATCAAAGCGGCATAGTGAAAAACTCTTTCTATGGCTTTGCGGAAACTAAACCGACGCTGGCATCGCCAAACTTTCCTGGGGTGGGTGATATTGCGCAAGATTTAAAACCGTTTTCAGCACTTGAGCACCCTAAAGATGCGCGCAATGAGCTTAAACAATTGCTCAATGGCTTAACATTAAAAGTGTTAACACAAGAGCGCTTTATGTTCCTGTGGAAGTCCATTGACCGTGATTTGCGTAAAGTTGGCGTTAAGCTTGAATTTGAGATCACGCAAAATGAGAATGTCATCTTTGAACAGCTGCTCAGTACCAATGCTGGGCAAAATACCAAAGATTGGGATTTACTCGTGTGGGGCGATGACGATTGGTATTTCAACCACCCATGGTCAGCTTTTTTTGTCTATCAAACCGACAGTGTCTGGAGCACAGTTAGCCCAGATCAAACCATGAATACCTACATTAGTGATATGTTCAAAGAGACCATTAACACACCAGCATCCACGGCAATCATCGGCAAAATTATGCAACGTGCTTATGACAACGCTTATATGCTTTTTGTACCGGCTCCGAAAAAAGTACTTGCGGTTAATCAAGAAGTGATGTTTGAACCCTACAAGATGGCGACTCTGCCACTTTGGGAAGTTACCGTGAGCGACCAACACTGGTCACTCCAACAATAATCGTACACTTTGTTCGGCAATCGCACGGTAAGCGCACAACAGCCGTGCGGTCGTTTTCTTAACCGGCTAAGCTTTCGAGCTAGCAACTAAAATAACACTAAGTGATGAACCCTAATCAGCAAACAAGATAGTGGTTCAGAGAGCAAAAAATGACTTCTACGTTAAAATTTCGACTAATTATTATACTTGTCACCATCGGCTTAGTACCCGCGCTAATCGTGGGCTCAGGGGCTTTCCTAAACGCTAGCAATGCCTTGGAAGAATACGTATTTGCCAAGCTGATCAGCACGCGAGACGTGATGAAAGGGCAAATTGAAGACTACCTCGAAAGTGCTCGAAAAGACATTTTGTTTTTAGCGAATAGCAAAGATGTAAATACTTTATATAAAGCGGCAAAAGTGTATCGAAAGCTTGAAGAGACCACACCAGCGGAGCGCTTTAACGTCGACACCTATGAATATCAAGACCTTTGGGCAAGCAAAGGCAGTACGCTCAAAAACCTTTCAGAAATCAATGGTTATAGCGATGTTTTATTGATCACTGCAGACACAGGTCACGTAGTCTATAGCGCTCGACAAAACGCTGATCTTGGCGCCAACCTGAAAGCTAATTTTGATCAAAATAACCCACTAGCAAATGTCTGGCAGCGCGTTGTCAACAATAAAACGCTGCAATACCAAGATTACACGCCTTATCAAGCGCAAAATAATCAACCGGTTGCTTTTATCGCCGCCCCGGTCGTCGATTTAAAGCAACAAGTCGTTGCTGTGGTGGTACTCCAGCTTTCCCAAGACATTATCAATGGTATTACTGGCCAGCGCTCAGGAATGGGTGAAACAGGTGAGAGTTATTTAGTTGGCTCTGATAACCTCATGCGCTCAGACTCGTACTTAGCCCCCAATCGTTTTTCGGTGCATCAGTCCTTCGCAGCACCCGCCTTAGGCAAAGCAAACAGCCATGCCATTGGTCTTGCGCTGCAAGGTGATACTGGTGTTGAAATCACCACAAGCTATTTGGCGTCACAGGTACTAACTGCCTATACCTCGATAACGTTTGGTGACGACACTTGGGCATTAATATCAGAAATTGGTGAGCGAGAAGCTTTTTCCGCCGTCAATAGTATCAAAACAATTGTCTTAGTCATTTTGCTCATCGTTGGGCTAATTGTTGTCATGTCTGCTATTTACATCAGCGGCTCCATCACCTCGCCAGTTAAGCAGATGACAAAATTCTTAGATGAGTTAGCGCTTGGTCATATTGGAAAACGAACAAACTTAAACCGCAAAGATGAAATTGGCCATATGGCAAGATCATTAGATAGTTTGGCGCATTACTTGGAGCATGTCACCGTTAAAGGTTTACAACACATTGCTGAGGGAGACCTGACGCAAGACGTGACGCCACAAGACGACGAGGACGTTATCAGCCACGCGCTTATCGCAACGAATAAAGACTTAACTAATGTCATCAGTAATGTCACTCGTTTTACTGATAATTTAGTTGTAGAGAGCGAGAAGGTATTAACGTCAAGTGATAGTATTTACACCAGCGCGGATCAGTCGCAGCAAGCACTACAGTCCATTTCAACTTCATTATTGGAGGTTGGTAAGGTAATTGATAACACCGCAGAAAAAACCGCAATCGCCGATGACTTAGGCTCAACAGCCAGTCAGTCAGCGGTGGCGGGTAAACATCAAGTAGAGCGAGTGGTAACTGCGATGGAAGAGATTAAATCAGCCAGTGATAATATCTCTTCTATTCTTGTCGCAATTGAAGGTATTGCTGCACAAACTAACCTGCTAGCGTTGAATGCAGCGATTGAAGCCGCCCGAGCAGGAGAACAAGGACGCGGGTTTGCGGTTGTTGCCGACGAGGTGCGTACGTTGGCGGCACAAAGTACTCAAGCAGCCAATGAAACCGCTGAACTGGTGAAAGTTGTCGTTGAGAAAACAGAGATAGGTGCAAGCCTAACGCTAACATCAGCTGAGAGCTTAACAGAAATTGTTGATGCGGTTGATCAGGTCTCCGGAATCGTTGGAGAAATATCTCGTGCGGCCGCTGAGCAATCACAAGCCGTTGGCGAAGCGAACGAGAATCTGATCAAAATTGCTGAGGTAAATCAACAAACATCAGCGAATGCGCAACAAGGGTTGGAAGTATCGCAAACCTTGTCTTCATTCTCTAATGGCCTAAAAGAGGTTATTGCGAAATTTAAGATAAAGCTCTGATTTAACTATTACCAATAATTACAAATACTTAGAATGAAAAAAGCCCTATACGCGTATAGGGCTTTTTGACATTACAGCAGAATTTACTCAGTTTTACTCAAATCGCAATAACATTCGAATTAAGAATGTCTCGCTAACGGCGCAGGGGATAATAATCGCGCGTGCACCGTGATCTCTTCGCGATCGTAATACAAGTGCTTAGCGTACATTTCATATTTCACGTCATGCTCAGCAAACCTGTCTTTTATCATTTGTAGGTCTTTTTGCACTTGTTGATAACGACCTTTCATTGGCAATTTCAGGTTAAACATTGCCTCTTTACAATATCCGTGTAGCAACCAGTCTGTCATTAAATAAGCAACGCGATGCGGCTTTTCCACCATATCACACACCAACCAATAAACATTTTGCTTGGCAGGCTTAAACTTAAAGCCATCAATCTGATAATGTTTAACCTGGCCAGTTTCCATTAACGACTCCGCCATTGGGCCATTATCAACTGACGAGACCATCATGCCGCGGCGTACCAGCTGGTATGTCCAACCGCCTGGTGCTGCACCTAAATCAACCGCATTTAAGCCAGAAGTTAAACGTGAATCCCAGTCTTTTTTCGGCACAAAATACAAAAAGGCTTCATCGAGCTTCAGGGTTGAACGGCTTGGCGCTTGTGACGGGAATTTCAAACGCGGAATACCCATTACGTGTTTCGACGTATTAGTGCCTAGCGAGAAGCCAAGGATCACTTCTTTACCAGACAAAAACAATGCGTGCAACACAGCGCCTTCATCGTCGCCCTGCGCCGTTAACACCTTTTGTTTTCTGAGCGCTTGACGCAATGGCACAGCAAGTTTACGGCAGAATTTCGTTAATGCTTTGCCATCGTTAGTATCAGGCGTTTCCATGCGTAAATCGGCGTATTGCCAGTCTGTACCTAACGCGTCAACAATAGCTTCAACGCGATTGTAATCGGGTAACTCAATTTTTTCCGTTAAAGTAACAAACCACTGGCGGGTGAAAATCAAGCGTTTTAATGGCAACTTTTCCATCAGCGTTTCTCCATCTTCACCGTTGTGCAAATGGAAAAACACTAAGCCTTGCTTTTTAACGATTTCCAAATAGCCGTAAATTTCGTTCCATGCCGCTTTTTCCTGAATTTCTGCGCCACATTCTTTCTCAAAGCCCGGACGACAATACAATACAATGGAGGTTTTCATTTATGACGACCTATTTCAATTATTCAATTCGTTGGCTTGTTGCTGCCCCTGTAACACCATAAATAGCAATACACAGCCACGCCAGCGCTAAACTCACGCCACCAAAAGGCGCCATTTTGCCAAGCTCAGGCATCATTAGTAAGGTTTTAAAGTATAAACTACCACTAAAACCACACATGCCAGCCACCATTAGCCAACTACTTGCTGCTAATATTCTAGACTTAGCTTGCTGACGCCAAATCACCAGCCCTAACAGCGCTAAGGTGTGTAAAATATGGTATTGGTGAGCTGTTTCCAATCGGGTTACCACTTCTAGTGATAAATGCCCGCCAGCATGGGCGAGCCAAGCGCCGAATAATACGCAAAAACACCCACTAAGGCCAATAAAAACCGCTAAAACGCGATGTTGCCAGTTAATCATGGGCAGATTTCTCCAATGTGAGCTTTTCTGTGACCTTATCGATGTAATCACTGATTGTTTTTGCTGCCGTGCGAATATGCTGATCATGGTTAAAACCAGACTTTACTCTTGGCTTAAAATCATGGTCGCCATCTTCGAGGAAAATGATCTGGCAGTGTGCGGGTAAATCGTAACGTTTAATTGCTTGTTCATCGCCCAATTTATCGCGACTGCCCTGCACTATCAGTATCGAATTATCCACACTGCGCTCAACAATAGGTGCTAAACGAGTTTTCTCTGGCTTGCCAATGGGGTAGAAGGGATAACCTAAACAAAAAGTACCCGCCACTTTTCTTGTTAACGGCATGTCCTCTTTTAACTCGCTCGCCAGTGTTTCGCTGGTGATGGTTGCAGCCACACGGCTGCCCATCGACTTGCCACCAATAAACAAAGGTAATTGTGCTAACTGCTCAGCACTAAAATGATCATTTAATTGTTTTATGTGTTGCAAGTAGCAAGCAAGCAATTTGGGCATGCGATCCGGTGGCCGCTTTTTAGCGTCCGCCAAACGTTTATCCATATAAGGAAAATTAAAACGCAATACTGAGATATTGTGCTCAACCAGATACTGGCTAACAGTAGACATAAAAGCATGGCTTTTGTCGGCCCCCGCACCATGGGCGAAAATCACAATGGCTTTGGGGCTCGCGGCATGGTCAACAACGACTGATGTGTGCCCGGCATTAAATGCTGCTGTGGCATTGGTTTGATTTGTCACTTTATTCTCGCTTGGGTTAGCTAACTTGTAGGCTACTTAAATTTAAACACTTCATGTGATAGATGAGGTTGAACTATATAGCGCTTATAACAATTGCCCATCTTCAATTTGATCTTGCTCTTCTTCCACAGTTTCCAGCACCCAGTCGCGAAACGCAGATATTTTACCGACATCCGCCTGATGCTCTCGGCAAACAATATAGTAGGCATTGTTGCTAACAAGCACGTCGCTAAACGGTGTAACCAAGCGGCCAGAATCAATATCAGGCTTAGCCAACACGCTATGCGCTAATGCTACCCCCTGACCGTGGATCGCCGCTTGCAATACCATTGAAGAGTGACTAAATATTGGACCGTGATTAACATTCACGCCTTTAACGCCCACCTCTTTAAACCAGCGCTTCCAATCGCGACGCGAGGTATCGTGCAATAAATTGTGCTGAGCTAAGTCATTGACCGTAAAGAGCGGCTTTTTCCCGCTCATGAGTAGCGGAGAACAGACCGGAATCAAGTACTCGGTATGAAGCTTTTCTGCCAAAACATTTGTCCAGCGGCCACGGCCATAGTAAATCGCGACGTCGACATCTTCGGTTAGCGAGTTATCCGGCTGATCAACCGCTTTAATTCGCACATCAATATCAGGGTGTAAAATATTAAACGCATTTAAACGTGGCACTAACCATTGGATCGCGAAACTCGGTTGCAAACTTACGGTGATAGCACCTTTGGCGCCACGAGCAAGCAATTTTTCAGTAGCGTCATGCAGTGCAGTAAAAATATCTTTGATATCGAGAAAATATGCTTGCCCTTCTTCCGTCAACAACAACGCCCGGTTTTTACGCATAAAAAGCTTAATACCAAGGTGCTCTTCCAAGGATTTTATTTGATGACTGATTGCCGCCTGGGTAACAAAAAGCTCTTCTGCCGCACGGGTAAAACTTAGGTGACGGGCAGCCGCTTCAAAAGCGCGGAGTGCATTTAATGGAGGTAAACGAGAGGCCAAAATGAATTCGCTTCAAAGTGAAAACTATAGCCTGAGATTATGACAAATAAATGAAAATTCAGCAATGATTTGCATTAGTTTTTCTAATGAATAACGTGAATTTATGTCAGTGTTATTTTTTAATCAACTTGCATAAAATACAAACCGTAGATGAAGGACAACATCTCTAGGTCATCAAGCCATAAGGGTGTGCTGTAAAAGATATTTTGCAAAACACTTAACGCACACAGGATGACTCAAAACTTTAGTTGTGTTCCCAACCCACAACTCATCGCATTAGAGATTGGTCCTTTGACATCTATAAGGAATATTGACGTAACTTATGTATGTAAGATTAAAGGTACCATCATGAAAACAACTCTGCTTGCACTTATCACTGGCGCGCTCGCATTTACCGCAAATGCAGAGAGTGTCAACAGCACAATGACTGCGGAAAACGCAGTGGCAATCAACCCAATTCAACTACAAGTTGTGGCGCAAGATTATCTTCGCCAGAGCTTAAACAATCAAGCACCACTGACGATTAAGTTAGACAACGTGCTAGTCACACAAAAAACCGATACGCACGGTCAGCAAACGGCAAAAGCAAAAGCAAAAGCTGAAACTGTTGCATTAAATCAGTTAATCGAAAGCGAATAAGTTAACTAGCTAATTATAAGCTTGTTTTTCAGCTTAAATTTTAGGAGTTGGAGTCAGACCAAGCATCCCCAACCAGCTTGGTTTGGCTCTGAACCTGACTAACTAGCAAAAACTTGTTTAAAATATACAAAAGGCGCTAAGCAAACACTTAGCGCCTTTTTTGTGCCTTGCTATAGTTATCGCCGCATATGCTCGACCTTATGTACAAGATCACTCCAGTCAAATTGTTACAAGAAAGCAACTAAACGTTAATCCCATAAATCAGTGCTTAAATATTTCAAACCAGAATCGCACACCATAACCACGATATTCTTGCCTTTGAGTGGCCCTTTTAACAATTTCACCGCTGCCGCAATATTGGCACCCGATGAAAAGCCTGCAAATATGCCTTCTTCACGGGCAAGCCGTTTAGTGTACTGTTTAGTTTCATCTGCCGTCACCTCAACATAGCCATCTAGTTTGCACCCCTCCAAGAAAGTGAGATCTGCCATGGCATAACCGCCCCCTTGAATTGGGTGGTCTGGGTTAGTTATCTCTTTATGTTGAAGTGCCGCGGCTCCTTGAGGTTCAACCGCAAAGCATTTCACCTCGCCACTTTGCTCTTTAAGATAACGTGAAACGCCAGCTAACGTGCCGCCTGAGCCAACAAAATCACAAAAAGCGTCGATAGCTCCCGCTGCTTGTGACCATATTTCAGGACCTGTGTGTAAATAGTGGGCATTACAATTGCCATTGCGTTCAAATTGATCGGCTCTAAACGCCTGTATTTGCTCAGTTAGTTCGTCCGCTTTTTTCGCAACAAGCGCTAGATCGCCACCAGAAACCTGTCCGGGAATTGAATTAGGCAACTGATCAACAAGCACTACCTCAGCCCCCAACGCTCGCATCATGCGCGCTCGCTCTTCGGAATTACCTTTAGACATTACGGCAATAAAGGGGTACCCCTTGATTCCACAAACTATAGCTAACCCCGTGCCCATGTTACCGCTAGTCAACTCAACAACTGGCTGATTAGGTTTTAAAAGGCCTGTTTGCTCAGCTTCTTCAATAATTTGTAAGGCCGCGCGATCTTTTTTTGAAAACCCAGGATTTAACATGTCTAATTTGGCAAAAATTTGCCCATCTAACCCCTTAGTTAGGCGACTTAAATTTACCAAGGGAGTATTTCCTATTGATTCAATCACCGAAGACATTACACGATCATCTCGATTGATAATATTTTGATTTTTTGCCATCTCACCCCCTGCCTTACATTTATTGCATTCGTTCGGTATAACGAACATAATTCCAACTTAACAAACAATAATTCGTTCTGTCAACAGAACGTTTGTTCATCATAGTGGCATTCAAATGGATAATCTTAAAGATGTAGCTCAGGCGTTAGCACTTAATGTTAAGGAAAATAGAGAAAAAAAAGGGCTAAGTCTAAGTCAACTAGCAAAGCTAGCGGGTATTGGAAAATCGACTTTATCGGTGCTTGAAGCTGGCAATGGCAATCCGAATATAGAAACCATTTGGGCATTGGCAACTGCGCTGCAAGTTCCCTTTGGTCAATTAATTAATGAAAAAGACAGCAAGGTGATGTCAGTCAAAAAAGGAGACGGTGTATCGGTTGTCACTCAGTCGAAAAACATGCAGGCTGATTTACTCGTTTCTAGACCACTGCGAAGCGGTTTTGATGTGTTTGAGATCAGTCTATCGAAAAATGCCGAAATACTCTCTGAAGCGCATAAGGCAGGCACGAATGAAGTGGTTATCGTAACGGAAGGTGAAATGACGACAGGTTCGATTGATGCGCCCATTCATTTAAAGGCTGGTGATACGGCTTTCTTTTCAGCTAGCTCTGCCCACCTTTATAGAACGCATGACCAAGACGCAAAAGCTATTGTCATTATGGATTATGAGTAAGCTTAATCGAATGGCATGGCAATAAGTGGCTCAATTTAATGAGCCACTTACAATGATTTGCTTAGCGTGTAACCAAACCCTATTTACCACTCGCCGGCATAGTGCCCGGTAACCAGTTACCACCTGCTTTGGCAATCGCTTCTTCTGTCAGTTTGACAGATTCTGCTAACTGAACAATGCGTTGGTAGATATCGGCATAGCCTTCGCTTGCTCGCTTAAAGCGCAGCTTTTGCTGGCCACTAACTGGGCTGGTGCTTTCGCTACGAGACCACATGAGATAACCAATATAGCCATTAACTGACGTTGGCGTTGGCTCAGCGCGTTTAGCCACGACTGAGTTGCCATTGAGATCGAGTTTGATCTCTTGCAAGTCACGCTGCATTTGGTGAGCAAGTGCTAGCGTTGCTTGGTCAAGCGCCAGTGTTTCTGTGGTTGCAACCTTGATGTGCTTAATACGTGATTCCAGCTCACCTAGGTATTTACGCGCGCCAGCAATCGCATTGCTTAATCGGCCTGCTTTCATATCAAAGGCTAAGTCGGCTTCGCGATCTGTGCTTGGGAAGGTGCGGTTATCGATGGAAACCACTTCAAAGCTTTGCTCTTGATCGTATGGCGTTTCAACACCTTTAACGAGTTTAGATAACGAAACCGTGTATTTACCCGGTACCACTAACCAGCCCGCATCTTGGTCGCCACTGGCATCAATTGGCTCAAAGCCTGGGTAGCGTAGATCCCAATGAATGCGGTTAAAGCCTTTTTTCGCAGGTGCTTTGATACGGCGAACAATATTACCTTCATCATCGCGTACTGTTAGCAATAGGCTTGGCTTTTGCTCAAAGTCTTCTTCTTTGAGTGCATCCCAGCTTGGGTAGTAAACTGGCTTTTCATCTTTGCGCAGCTCGGCTTCTTTTGCCTGACGCTGTGCCTTTAACGATTTGAACTCTTCGTTAATGTAGAAACTAAACGCTGCACCGTATTCTGGGTTTTCTGCAAAGTAGAAATCAGCACCGCGCATTGCTTTGCCTGGTAAACCTAGTGGACTGTGTTCGATAAATTGGAAAGCACGGCGCACAGGGAATAACGTTGCGTCTTGCTTTTTCACGGCTTTGGCATCTTCACGCAGTGGTGAATAGTCATCTAAGATGTAAAAACCACGACCAAACGTTGCTAACGCTAAATCGCTTTCGCGGCGTTGAATTTCAATATCACGTACGGCAATGGTAGGTATACCTGATTTTAATTGTACCCAGTTTTTACCGCCATTTTGCGTGAATAAGACACCAAATTCAGTACCAACAAAAAGTAAGTCTTTGTTTTGGTGATCTTGAGCAATGGTGTAAGTTGAGCCACGCACAGGTAAATCACCTGTAATGTTTTTCCAGCTTTTACCATTGTTGTCGCTGCGGTATACGTATGGTTTGAAATCGCCACGCTTGTGGTTATCGAATACTGCAAATACGGTATTTTTGTCAAACACTGACGCTTCCATATCCGCAACATAAGCGTTGTCTGGCACTTTTGAAGGCCAGTCTAATTTTGTCCACGCTTGGCCGCCGTCTTTGGTGACATGCATTACGCCATCATCACTACCCGTGTATAGCAAGCCTTCTTGCAATGGTGATTCTGTTAGCGCGATAAGCGATCCGTAGAACGACGTTGAAGTATTTTTCGCTACCGTATCTACGCCCCAAACTGTGTCCATCACTTCTAGCTTATTGCGGTCTATATTACGTGATAAGTCACCACTGATGGCACGCCAGTCGTCACCGCGATTATCTGATTGAAACAAGGTTTGTGAGCCGTAGTAAATACGTTCATTGTTGTGCGGGCTAATCAGCAGCGGCGAGTTCCAGTTAAAACGCTGGGCAACGGCTGGATCTGGCGTAACCGGTTGCATTTGCACACGTTCACCAGATTGCTTGTCGTAACGCGCTAAACCGCCGTATTGGTATTGCGAGTAGATAATATCTGGATTTTTCGGGTCGATAACTGTTTTAAAGCCGTCACCAAATTGGGTAAATAACCAGTCACTGTTTTGAATACCTGACTTTGTTGTGGTGCGATGCGGCGCACCTAGTGAGGCGTTATCCTGTGTACCACCAAAGACGTTGTAGAATGGGTAATCGTTATCCACCGTCACTTTGTAGAACTGAGTTAATGGCATATTGTCTTTAAACGTCCAGTTCTTGGCGCGATCCCACGACTCATAAACACCACCGTCACTACCAATGATCAAGTGATTGGTGTTGTGTGGGTCAATCCATAGTGCATGGTTATCAACATGCTTGTGTGCTTCGCCTACGCGGGTAAAGTTTTTACCACCGTCTTCAGAAACCATTAAGTAGGTATCAAGCGAGTAAACACGGTGTGGATTTTTAGGGTCAACAACAATTTCTTGGTAGTACTGCGGGCTTCCCGATACATAACTACTTTGCTTATGCCAGCTAGCGCCAGCATCGGTAGAGCGATAAAAGCCTGATTTGCCATCAGCCGCTTCAACTATGGCGTAAAGAATATTGCCATCGGTTGGCGCTACATCAATCCCGATACGGCCTTTATCAACGCTCGGTAATCCCTTTTCAATTTTGTTCCAGGTTTTACCGGCATCCGTTGATTTATAGATAGTCGATTCTGGGCCACCATTGATCAGCGTCCAGACATGGCGACGACGCTGGTACGAAGTCGCGTAAATTACATCTGGGTTTTGTGGGTCAAAGGCGATATCACTCACCCCTGTGTGCTCGCTAATTTCTAACACGTTTTCCCATGTTTTACCGCCATCAGTGGTTTTAAATAAACCGCGATCGCCGCCCTTGCTCCACAATGGGCCTTGTGAGGCGACGTAGACTACATCAGAGTTTCTTGGGTCAATTAAGATCTCCCCAATATGCTCTGAATTTTTCAGGCCAACGTTTTCCCATGTTTTACCGCCATCAACGGATTTATATACCCCGTCACCATAGGCAACTGAGCGCTGTGAATTGTTTTCACCCGTACCCGCCCAAATCACATTTTTATTGTTTGGGTCCATGGTGACATCACCATACGAGTAACTTGGCATGCTATCAGCAACTGCTTGCCAGGTAACACCTGCGTTGTCAGTTTTCCACATGCCGCCAGAGGCAGTGGCAACAAAATACTCTGCCGGATTTTCTGGGTTAAAGGCAAAATCACTGACACGACCACCAGTAACCGCTGGCCCCATATTTCTTAATTTAATACTGCTATAAATGCTGGCATCGGCTTTTTTATCGCCTTTTGCCGCTAATGCTTCACTTGATGCACCCGATAAACCGAGTGCAATTGATGCTGCGAGTAAAGAAGGTAGTAATCTCATTTCACTTCCTTAATTATTATAAGTTCTATTCATTTTACTAAAGAGAAAAGCCCAAAATGATATTGGGCTTTGGATTGTTTTATTAAACTTGTGAACGCTAGTTAAGCGCGATTGGTTGAGTGGTTGATAACAAGCCTAAGCCAGATGCTTGGTACGCCTGTTTAAACTCTGTAAGGTCTTGCTGAATAAACTCATTCACTTTACCTACGCCTTTATCTAACTCAATTTTCGCTTTTTCAAGGTAGATTTCAGCGGTTGGTGAAGGCTTACCGTAGCGGCCACCTGCATAACCCCAAGCCATAAAGACATGCGATGTAACTTTATAAGTTTCATCAACAATGCCAGTGGTTTTAGGAATAGAACGCAGGTTTTTATCTAACTCGCCAATTTTCTTGATCAGCTCACCGGCAGACTTAGCTAACTTGCTCGCAGGTAACTCGTCTTTGTTTTCAGCTTTGTTCTCAGCCTCGGTACTGCCAAGATCTTCGAGTGCCTTATCTGCCATCGCTTTAATCACTTCAATATCTTTTTTGCTGTCGTGCAAAGTATGAACCGCTTTGGTTAGCGTGCCGTACATGGCAACAGCTTGATGCTCTAATGCATAACGCGCTTTCATATCCGCCAGTGTGACATCGGTAAAGCGAGGGTCTTTTAACACCTTAGCCGTGGTTTCAAACTCGTTATCGTTAAGTTTCACATGAATAGTGTAAGTACCCGGTACCACTTCAGGGCCAGCTGGTTTGATGTCTTTATCTTCTTTTGGCTCTTGCCCCGGCATACGGCCTTGACCGTCCGATTCCAAGCCCCAAACAATGCGGTTAACCCCTTGTTTTAGCTTAGTGACAAAAGTACGAACCACTTCACCATTTGCATCTTTAACCGTGACACGAGCCTTTTCTGAAAGCGGCTTTTCATCCTTCTTGCCGCTATCTTTGTTAGCGGCTTTTTTCGCTTTCGCTAACTGACGTGCTTTTTCTTTATCTGCATCAGGATGAGTTAAGTGATCGCCCGATGCCATAACATTAATGGTGACACCGTAAACTTCATTATCACCCACATAAGCCGCATCGCCCCAGAAACGGGTTGAAGGTGCACGGCTCGATACGTATTGCTGACCATCGCCAACACTCAATAGTTTTAATGATGAGTTAAACGACTTTTCATTTAAACCACGCAGCGGGCTGTAATCGTCAATCACAATCACAGAGCGACCGTGCGTACCTAATACTAAGTCGTTTTCACGTTGCTGAATGGCCATATCCATCACAGATACGGTTGGTACGTTTTGATCGTACTTGAACCAAGAATCACCACCGTCAGTTGAGGCGTATAAACCAAGCTCTGTACCTAAGAATAATAAGTCTTCATCAACGTGATCTTGTACAACCGATAAGGCATAACCACGAATGTTTTTAGCGGTTAAATTGGTAAACTTGCTACCGTACTTAGACGCTTTAAACACGTAAGGCTTCATATCACCGCGTCTGTGGTTATCAAACACGATAAAGGCTTCTTCTGGGTTGTGAAGCGATGGCTGAATGTGCGGTACAAACGCATTTTTCGGTGCTTTACGCGCTTTCTTTTCTACGCTCTTCCAAGTATCGCCACCATCTTGCGTAACATGAATACGGCCATCGTCCGTTGCGACCCAAATCACCCCTTGTTTAATTGGGCTAGGCGCAATAGTAATAATCGCTGTGTGATTTTCCGCCGCGGTGACATCTGGCGTTAAACCACCAGATTCCTTGTAACGCTGCCAATCTGGGTTGTTAGTCGATAAATCTTTCGAGATCACCTGCCACGTTTCGCCGCGATCTGTTGATTTGTGCACGAACTGGCTACCGTAGTAGATGGTGTTATCATCAAATGGGTCTTGGGCAAGGCCAGCGTTCCAGTTGAAACGCAATTCTGTGTCGTGATCAGGCGCTGCGGGGCGAATAAGCTTTTGCTCGCCAGTCACTAAATCGTAACGGTTTAAGTAGCCGCCTTGCGATTGTACATAGCCTTTAGTGACATCATCTGGGAATGGCATAGTATCGAAACCATCACCAAAGCCAACTTCCTGCCAGTGGACATTGCGAATACCTGCGGTGTGGAAGACTTCCGCAGGGCCACGCCATGAGCCGTTATCCTGCAAACCACCGTAAACATTGTAAGGCACCGCATCGTCAACACGGATATGGTAGAACTGAGAAACCGCAAGGTTTTGCACAAAGCGCCAGCTGTCGCCTTTATCTTGGGTGATCGCGATACCACCGTCATTACCTAAAATTAGGTGCTCAGGGTTTTTGGGGTTGATCCACAAACTGTGGTTATCAATGTGGATAGTGTTACCGGTTGCACAACAATCAACTTTATCGATTTTGCTAAAGGTTTTACCGCCATCAATTGAACGGCGAATAAAAGTCGCGATATTGTAGATAATATCTGGGTTAGTTGGGTCGACTTCAATTTCTGAGTAGTAGAATGGGCGATCGGCAACATTGTGTTCGCTGTTCACTGTCGTCCAGCTATCGCCGCCATCGTCACTGCGCAGTAACGCACTTTTCTCCGCTTCAACTAGCGCATAAACCGTGCTTGGCTGACTTTCAGCGATATCAAACGTAATACGACCTAATTGACCGGAAGGTAGGCCATCTGCTGCCGTGCGTTGTTGCCAAGTTTCACCCCCATCGATTGACACATACATGCCAGAGCCGGAGCCACCTGACTCAAACTTATCCGGCCAACGTTGGAACTGCCACATTGACGCATAAAGCTTGTTTGGGTTGCTGGGATCCATTTTGATGTCAGACGCACCCGTGACGTTATCTACGTACAAAATTTTCTGCCACGTTTTGCCGCCGTCGGTGGTTTTATAGATACCTCTGTCTTCATTTTTTGACCAAAGCGTACCCATGGCTGCCGCATACGCGATATCTGGGTTGGTTGGATGCAACGCGATGCGATTAATACGCTCAGTGGTTTTTAAGCCCATGTTTTGCCATGTTTTACCACCGTCCATTGACTTGTAAATACCGCCACCAATTGAAGTTGAGTTACGGACATTACCCTCACCCGTACCTAACCAAACAATATCAGGGATGGCTGGGTGTACGGCTAGCGCGCCCGTTGACGCCCACTCTTCTTCGTCAAAAATCGGCTGCCAGTTTAGGCCAGCATTTTCTGATTTCCACACGCCGCCGGAAGCTGCGCTGGCATAAATAATATTGGGATTTGAAGGCACAGCTTCAATATCTGAAATACGACCACTGGTTGCTGCGGGGCCGATATGGCGCGCTTTAATACCTGATAATAAGTCAGTGTCGATGGCAGCATAACTGCTTGAGGCAAATAACGCCGCCGAGACAAATAACGAGGTTAAGGATTTTTTCATTAGAATTTATAACCTTAAAATGATTGATAGCTAAATGAATATAAAGCAGTGGCGATCAGGTCGCCACCACGGAGAATATTTTTGTTGTTGTACGTACGTCTGATCTGTTGTGCTTTCTTTACTTTTTACAGCAAGTCGGGCGATATAGTGACTTTATTTTCCAGCTTAATAGCGTGGGCAAGTAAATAGTAGAAAAGACAAAATTAGCAACCTTTGACTATAGCTAAATTGAATGGTGAATGTTTCCATTACACGATAAATATCGCAGTTTTAGCGATAAACGGTATTAGGCTTAATAGGTTACGAATGGTTGGGGCAGTTTTAAGCTGCAAATAGGGTATTTAACGGCCGTGTCCAAAAAAGCCGAGCTTGGTGCTCGGCTTTTAAAATTAATCCATAAGATGATTAATTATTTATGGTCTACAGAGATAATCTCATATTCAACTACGCCCGCAGGAGTTGTAATTTCAACCTCTGAATCAACGGTTTTACCAATCAAACCGCGCGCAATCGGTGAGTTAACCGAGATGCGATTATTTTTAATATCGGCTTCATCATCGCCAACAATTTGGTAGCTTACTTCTTCGTCAGTATCGATATTTAATAAGCCAACGGTAACACCGAAAATCACTTTACCTGAGTTAGGGATTTTAGTGACGTCAATGATTTGTGCATTGCCCAGCTTGCCTTCAATTTCTTGAATACGGCCTTCACAGAAGCCTTGCTGTTCGCGAGCGGCATGATACTCCGCATTTTCTTTTAGATCGCCATGCTCACGCGCTTCGGCAATTGCTTCAATAATTTCTGGACGTTTTACTTGCTTTAAATGGGTCAGCTCTTCACGCAACGCTTCTGCGCCAGCTGCTGTCATTGGAATTTGGTTCATTCGAAGTTTTTTTTCCTAAAGAATGTCTGTTCCTAAAATAGATAAAGGTGGCTATTAACCACCTCTATATTCTGTGTTGTGCTACTTCTGCTTAGCTCAATAACTTTAGCATAACAAAACTGTCATGATTCGACAAAACTATCTTTCTCAGCCACGGCTTCAGTCTAGTTTGTCGAATCTTGTGTTATGCAGCTAAGTTAACGACTAACAGCGTGCGTGTAACTCTTGAATAGACGTTACCTTGTCGCGGTCATCAGCAGCGTGTGCCTGGCATGCTGCAAAAGCCGCATTCAAGGTTGTGGTATAAGCCACTTTGTAACGCAATGCACCGCCACGTAACACTTTTGAGTCTTCAATCGCCTTACGGCCTTCAGTAGTGTTAATAATGTAGCTATACTCGCCATTTTTGATTCTATCAAGAATGTGTGGGCGACCTTCGTGTACCTTGTTAACTAAGCGACACGGTACGCCTGCTTCACCTAACATTACCGCGGTGCCGTGGGTGGCATCTAGCTCGTAGCCTAATTCTACTAACTGCTTACCTAAGTCAACCACACGCTCTTTATCTGAGTTACGCACAGACACCAACGCACGACCTGATTTCGGTACAACTACGTTCGCACCTAAGTTCGCTTTGGCATACGCTTCTTCAAACGTTTCACCAACACCCATCACTTCACCAGTTGAGCGCATTTCTGGGCCAACTAATGGGTCAGAGCCGTGGAACTTGTTAAACGGAATCACCACTTCTTTTACTGAGAAGAACGGTGGAATCGTTTCTTTAGTAATGCCTTGTTCAGTCAATGACTTACCAGCCATTACACGTGCCGCCACTTTCGCTAGTGGTACTGATGTTGCCTTTGAAACAAATGGCACGGTACGAGCAGCACGAGGGTTAACTTCAATTAAGTAGACCTTGCCGTCTTTTACCGCCATTTGCGTGTTCATTAGGCCAACAACACCTAGTTCAAACGCAAGTTTAGTCACTTGCTCACGCATCACGTCTTGCACTTCTTGGCTTAGGCTGTAAGCCGGTAATGAACAGGCTGAGTCACCTGAGTGAACACCCGCTTGTTCGATATGCTGCATAATGCCGCCAATCACCACGTTTTCACCGTCACAAATAGCATCGATGTCTACTTCAACGGCATCGTCAAGGAAGTGATCAAGCAATACTGGCGAATCGTTTGACACGCTTACTGCTTCGTTCATGTAACGGCGTAAGTCGTCTTCATCGTAAACGATTTCCATCGCACGACCACCCAATACGTAAGATGGACGAACAACCAATGGAAAGCCGATAGTTTTCGCTTCTGATACCGCTTCTTCTAATGAAGTCACTGTTGCGTTTTCTGGTTGTAATAAACCTAAACGCTCAACCGCTTGTTGGAAACGCTCACGGTCTTCTGCACGGTCAATCGCATCAGGTGAAGTACCAATAATTGGCACGCCAGCCGCTTCTAATGCACGAGCAAGTTTCAGTGGTGTTTGACCACCGTACTGCACGATAACGCCTTTTGGTTTTTCAACATTGACGATTTCTAACACATCTTCAAAAGTGATCGGCTCGAAGTACAAGCGATCAGACGTGTCGTAGTCAGTTGAAACCGTTTCAGGGTTACAGTTCACCATAATGGTTTCGTAACCGTCTTCGCGCATTGCAAGGGCTGCGTGTACACAACAGTAGTCAAACTCGATGCCTTGACCGATACGGTTTGGACCACCACCAATGATCATGATTTTTTCTTTGTCAGACGGTGAAGACTCACACTCTTCATCGTAGGTTGAGTACATGTAAGCCGTGTCAGACTTAAATTCTGCCGCACAGGTATCAACGCGCTTGTAAACTGGGCGAATATCAGCCGCATGACGTTTCTTGCGAATTTCTGACTCGTTAACACCAATTACATCAGCAAGACGCTTGTCTGAGAAACCTTTGCGCTTTAAGCGTTTTAATGACGCAGCGTTTAAGCCCGCCATGCCGCTTTCTGCTAGTACTTTCTCTTCATTAACGATGTCTTCGATTTGCACTAGGAACCAGCGGTCAATCTTTGTGGCATTGAATACCTCATCAACTGACATGCCTAAACGGAAGGCATCAGCCACATACCAGATGCGATCAGCGCCCGCTTCTTGCAACTCGTGCATAATTTCAGAGCGTGCGTCTTTGTCGTTGATATCTACTTTTGGATCAAAACCGCTAGCGCCAACTTCTAAGCCACGTAGTGCTTTTTGCATTGATTCTTGTTGGTTACGACCAATTGCCATCACCTCACCGACTGATTTCATTTGCGTCGTTAAGCGATCTTCTGAGCCAGCGAATTTTTCGAAGTTAAAACGTGGGATTTTTGTTACCACGTAATCAATCGTCGGTTCGAACGATGCTGGTGTTGCGCCGCCTGTAATATCGTTTTGTAACTCGTCTAACGTGAAGCCAACTGCTAGTTTTGCGGCCACTTTCGCAATTGGGAAACCAGTCGCTTTTGATGCTAATGCAGATGAGCGCGAAACACGCGGGTTCATCTCGATAATGACAACGCGACCATCTTTCGGGTTAACACCAAACTGTACGTTTGAACCACCAGTTTCAACACCAATTTCACGCAATACCGCAAGTGATGCGTTACGCATGATTTGGTATTCTTTGTCAGTTAGGGTTTGCGCTGGTGCTACCGTGATTGAGTCACCAGTGTGAATGCCCATAGGGTCAAAGTTTTCAATCGAACAGATAATGATACAGTTGTCGTTCTTATCGCGAACCACTTCCATTTCATACTCTTTCCAACCGATCAATGATTCATCGATAAGTAGTTCGTTGGTTGGAGATAAATCTAAACCACGCGTACAAATTGTCTCGAATTCTTCTTGGTTATACGCGATACCGCCACCGGTTCCACCCATGGTGAAAGACGGGCGAATAATACATGGGAAACCGATACGCTTAGCGGTTTCTTTCGCTTCTTCCATTGAGTGCACAATTTCAGCGCGTGGACATTCCAAACCAATGTTTTTCATTGCTTGGTCAAAGCGTTCACGGTTTTCTGCTTTGTCGATAGCATCAGCAGTTGCACCGATCATCTCAACATCAAACTCAGCAAGTACACCGTTTGATTCAAGCTCTAGTGCACAGTTAAGTGCTGTTTGACCACCCATAGTAGGTAAAATCGCGTCTGGACGTTCTTTTTCAATGATCTTGCGCACAACTTCCCAGTGAATAGGCTCAATATAAGTTGCGTCAGCCATTTCTGGGTCGGTCATAATGGTGGCTGGATTAGAGTTCACGAGAATAACGCGGTAACCTTCTTCGCGCAGGGCTTTACAGGCTTGTGCGCCTGAATAGTCAAACTCACACGCTTGACCGATAACAATTGGGCCAGCACCTAAGATTAGAATACTTTTTATGTCAGTACGTTTTGGCATAGTCTTGTTCTCTCTTACTTAGCTGCTTTAGCTTCATTAATTAGTTCAATAAAGTGGTCAAATAACGGTGCTGCGTCATGTGGACCTGGGCTTGCTTCTGGGTGACCTTGGAAGCTAAAGGCTGGCTTGTCAGTGCGGTGAATACCTTGAATTGTGCCATCAAACAGTGATTTGTGCGTGACGCGCAGATTGTCTGACATATTGTCTTCATCAACAGCGAAACCATGGTTTTGCGCGGTGATCATCACCGCATCGCGGTCAATGTCTTTCACTGGGTGGTTGCCACCGTGGTGACCGAACTTCATTTTAATCGTCTTGGCACCACTGGCTAAACCTAATAGCTGATGGCCTAAACAAATACCGAACACTGGAATATCAGTTTCAAGGAAAGATTTAATTGCTGCGATTGCGTAGTCACATGGCTCTGGATCGCCGGGACCATTAGATAGGAAGATGCCATCTGGATTCATCGCTAGTACGTCAGCCGCTGGAGTTTGCGCTGGCACAACCGTAAGCTTACAGCCACGGTCTACTAACATACGTAAAATATTGCGTTTGGCACCAAAATCGTAGGCAACGACGTGAAAGTCGAAGTTTTCCGGCGTTTCTTTATAGCAGGTATGGCCTTTTCCTAGCTGCCAGCTGCCTTCTGTCCACTGGTATTGTTCTTTAGTCGATACGACTTTTGCTAAGTCCATACCTTTTAAGCCAGGGAAGCCTTTTGCTTGGGCTAGTGCCTTTGCCTCATCTAGGCTATCGCCCGCTAAGATACAGCCATTTTGAGCACCTTTTTCACGTAGAATACGTGTTAGTTTACGCGTGTCGATATCAGCAATACCTAAAATATTGTTGCGCGCTAGGTAATCGCTCAAGCTTTCTTCGTTTCTAAAATTACTGGCCAGTAAAGGTAAGTCGCGAATCACTAAGCCTTTAGCCCAAATGGTGCCAGACTCTTCGTCTTCTGAGTTTGTACCAGTGTTGCCAATGTGAGGATAAGTGAGGGTAACAATTTGTTCTGCGTAGGAAGGATCAGTCAGGATTTCTTGGTAACCGGTCATGGAAGTGTTAAACACCACTTCACCAACCGCCATTCCTTCTGCACCAATAGCGGTGCCGTTAAATATAGTGCCGTCTTCTAGCACCAAAATGGCAGATTTAGTCAATTTAGCCTCCGAAAAGAAGAAAGTAAACTTAATCGCTTTTAACGTTTTTTTGCGTATTTCTCGTTAAAAGCACTAAGCGCGAAAATTGTTCAATAATCCGTCTTTTGGCTTGCGAATCGCAAATTTTTGACAAATTCCGCGCATTCTACGCCCATTAGTGTTTTTCGTCTAGTAAAATTAGAAATATTTAGCTTTAAAATGATTTTTATGACCAAACGGTCAAAAATCTATGTTTTCTAACCTTGATATCACTTAATTTGTCTAGAAAATTAAGCGAACAAAAATAACTAACAAGCTGTTTTATATGATTTATTTAATCAATTTATGCCATATATTCGGGTGTGTTATTTCAGCCCAAGAACATCTTGCATATCGTAATAACCGTGCTTAGCCTTAGCTAACCAAAGTGCTGCACGCATTGCCCCTTGAGCAAAGGTCATACGCGAACTGGCTTTATGGGTGATTTCGAGGCGCTCGCCCAAATCCGCAAAAAATGCCGTATGTTCACCAACGATATCGCCAGCACGAACCGTGGCAAAACCTATAGTCTTGTTATCGCGTTCATCAGTAATACCCTCGCGACCATAAACGGCGCATTCATTTAAATCACGCCCTAGGGTTTCAGCGATCACCTGCCCCATCTTCATCGCGGTGCCTGACGGTGCATCTTTTTTGAATCGGTGGTGCGCCTCAAAAATTTCTATATCAGTATAGTCGCCAATAGCCTGAGCGGTAATTTCCAAGAGTTTAAATAGCAAGTTAACACCAACACTGGTGTTTGGCGCTAATAATACGGGCATGTCTTGACCAGCCTGTTTGATCGATTTAACTTGCGCATCTTCAAAGCCGGTAGTACCAATGACTAGTGCTTTATTATTCGCTTTACACCACTCGATATTGCTCAACGTAGATTCAATCGAAGTAAAGTCGATAAAGACATCGGCACTGCTGACCGCTTCAAGCGAAGTGCTTGTCACCAAATCAAGTTTGCCAATACCTGCTAACTCGCCTAAGTCAAAACCAGCAAAAGAAGAATTTTCGCGCACCGTGCCACCAACCAGTTCAATTTCATCATGCTCTACAGCTGCCTTGATCAAGTTACGGCCCATGCGGCCGCTACAGCCTAAAATTGCAACTTTAGTGGTCATTTATCGGTTTCCTTATTGTTTATATCGTTAGCACTATTGTTTGTATCGTTAGCACTCGGGATTAAGGTTAACTCATGAGCTAAGTCAGCAAGCTGACACATATCATGAGAAATAACGTTAATGATTCTATAGGCTTCTTGTTGATAGCTTAAATGATAAATTGCCGAAAATTCGCTAAAAAGGTTATTAGCTTGGTCATAAAAACGCCAATCAATTTTCACTAAGCTAAGTGTTTCATTAATATGCTGATAACTGGCATTACTGGCCTTAAACCCGGTGATGTTATGTTCAGCTAACATGGCAAAAATGCCACTAAACTCTTGATTGAAGCCTTGCTCACTATCAAGCACGAGTACTTTATCTGGCGTACTCAATACGCAAGGGAGTTGATAGCATTTCGCTACTGCTGGCACGCTGGCCGCAGAGAAGGCATGAATGTAATTTTGGTAGAAGGTAGCCAACTGCTGGGCTTTGTTAGGGTAGTTTTGTTCTTGGTGCTGTTCGTTCATTCTTATAGCGCGCATTAAAAGGTGCGTAGTAAAAAGTGCTGTTTGCTTTGGGTAACAATACGAATTAAAAAATTCCAGACAAAGAAAAGCCGGGCTAGCCCGGCTTAATCATTTATAGGATGTCTAATAGTTCAACATCGAATACTAACGCTGAGTATGGAGGGATCGCACCGTGCGAACCACGCTCACCGTAAGCTAAGTTGTAAGGAATGTATAAACGCCATTTTGCGCCAACACTCATTAGCTGTAATGCTTCTGTCCAACCAGCGATAACACCACCAACTGGGAATTCAGCAGGTTGACCGCGATCAACTGAGCTATCGAATACTTCACCGTTAATGAAAGTACCGTGGTAGTGAGTGCGAACCGTTGATGCTGCCGTTGGTTTTTCACCTTCTGCATCTGCTAGCACTTCGTACTGTAAGCCAGATTCAGTCACAGTCACTTCTGCACGCTCAGCATTTTTTGCTAAGAAAGCTTCGCCTTCAGCCGCTTTTTCTTTGGCTTGTGCTTGCTCTTGCTCTTGTAATTTCTTAGAAACAACAGCAAATGCTTCGTTTAAGTCTTGCTCGCTTACTTGGCTATCTGCAGCTGCTAATGCGTCAGCTAAACCAGATTGTACCGCGGTTACGTCAAACTCTTTAAATGGGTTATTGCGTAATTGGTCGCCAAGTTGACGGCCAACGCCGTAACTTACGCGTGCTTCGATTGATTCAAATTTGTTATCAGACATTTGCACTTCTTCATTGTAAAAATTGGCGGCAAGAATAGCACAGAGCGCCACCATAAAGTAGGGCTAATTCCGCTACGATTGATAAAAATAGAGGGATTATATCGCTAAATTATTGAACCTAGTTTTTAACGAAATTTGGTTCATTCTCAGCATCAGCTAAACATCAAGTTATTTTAGCCATCTAAACATCTAGATTGACAGTGGTACAAATCACTTTATAATTTGCGCTATTCGCCAAATGAAAACTTATCTATCTGTTAGCTTGCTATTTTGCCTTTCCCCTGATCCAGTGGAATGTTATAAAAGCTTATTATTTGAACATTTTATGCTTGTTCGCGTGCATCACTACCTAACGCGTGAATAAGATTAAACAAATTAAAGTTCAAAGTAATAACGCGCTAGCGACAACAACTAACAATAAGAATTAGAGCATTATATGACTGAACAAACCTCACCACCTCGCCTTCTCAGCCTATTGCCGTTTGGCGTATTCCTTTCGCTCTTTATCGGTACAGGGATTGTCCTAACCCTGCAAGGTGTTGAGTTTGCGTTTTACCAGCTGCCTGCCAGTGTTGCCATTATCCCTGCCATCATCGTTGCAATAATGATGGGGAAGGAAACGATTAGCGAGCAAGTTAACCAGTTTATTGAAGGTGCCGGCCATAGCAATATTATTACCATGGGGGTGATTTATTTGCTGGCAGGCGCGTTTGGCATGGTTGCGAAAGCAACAGGCAGTGTTGATGCAAGTGTGCAACTGGGATTAGCGCTGTTTCCGGACTATTTAATCATTCCTGGACTATTCATTGTTGCCGCATTTTTATCAACAGCTATGGGAACATCGGTTGGTACCATCGCTGCCATTGCCCCGATAGCCGCGGGCTTTATTGAAGCTGCGAGCCTAAGCCCTGCATTAGTTGCAGGTAGTATTATCTCCGGCGCTATTTTCGGTGATAATTTATCGATTATCTCTGACACAACCATTGCCTCAACGCGAACACAAGGGGCGCGAATGAAAGACAAGTTTCGTGTGAACTTTAAGTTCGCTCTTCCCGCCGCACTTATCTCGCTCGTGCTATTCACTTTCTTGGGAGGTAGTGCTGACTATCAAAGCGAGCAAGCGATCGACGTAATTGGCCTATTGCCTTACGTCGTTATTCTTGGTTTAGCGTTGTCGGGGGTAAACGTGTTTGTGGTTTTACTGGTTGGTATTTTACTGGCAGCTGCAACAGGCTTTGTCAGTAATGGCTATCAACTGTCTGCACTCGCATCTGATATCAACAAAGGCTTTGCTAACGTACAAGACGTCTTTATTTTAGCGCTATTTATTGGTGGTTTAAGCGAGTTAGTACGCCGCCAAGGTGGCTTGCAAGCGCTTACGGTAAGCTTAAAAAAATTAGCGGGTAAACTTAGCCCCAATAACCCGAAACGCGCGGCTGGTTTAGGTATTGCCAGCCTCGCATTTAGTGCGAACTTTTTTACCGCCAATAATACAGTGTCAATTATTATCACAGGTGAAACCGCGAAAGAGCTCGCCGAAGATGGCAACATTAAAGCAGCAGAATCGGCTAGTTTGCTAGATATTTTCGCCTGTATTAACCAAGGTTTATTACCTTATGGCGCGCAAGCCTTGCTGCTTGGAGCAACTATTGGTATTTCCCCTGTGGATGTGGTGATTTACTCGTTTTACCCGATGATTTTATTCTTTGCCGCATTAATTGCATTTTGGCGTATTACTAAAAATTAAACCAAACACAGCGATAACCAAAGATTAAAAATACATAGAGAAAAGGCTTGCCGATGCAAGCCTTTTTTGTGCCAGTTAAAGCTTCCTCAACGTGTAGTTATTCGTCAGCTAATACCGTATCTTCTGGCACCTTGGCTAAATTCTGAATACGCTTGTCTTGTGCGCTTGGCGTGTCCATTTCGTAATAAGCCTTACCCACTTTTTGGTAGTGCTCGAATAAATACTCTGCGAGGGCGTCTTGCTCTGTGCCATCGTCAGCAATAACGACATTACCTGTTTTTTGCCCTGCGCTTTTAAGGCTCACCACGTTTGCCGATTTCCCCTTGGGAAAGGCATAACCGTCACCACCGTTCACTAGAAAGTCCAAGGTCACCAAGCGAAATATTTGCTTAGCCGCAGCTGGGTTTAGCTTTCCATTGTTAACAACTACAACTGTCTTACCCTTGGGTAAAGCGCCATTATCATCAAGTATCATAAGATTTTGCACGCGCGAACCAACCGCTTTACTTGCGTCAAAACTAAAACGCATGCCTGCCACTTGCGGAAAACGGCCGGGGGTTGCGCCAGCTCTGGTAGCCGACACGCCGTACTCAATAATGTCTTTTAATTCACGACCAGTGACTGATAAATTGCTAAGTGCGCTGTTAAAGCGCAGCGCGATTTCTAAATCCAACTGCGTTACATCGCCTGCGTTATTGATACCGTCTGCGCCTTTGGGCGGACTGCATACCAACTCACTATCAGTACTGCCGGGGGGAATGACGCAAGCACCAATTGGTGCGCGAATCCCACCACCGTTTTTAAGTGAAATAGCCACGCTTTTATCAATTGTTTGTGCATAAGCAAGGTTGGCGTCAGCGGTAAGGTTGCCGAGGTTCGTTTCCTCAGTTCTCACTGATACCCTGCTGCCGTTTAAATACACCGATGTGCTACCAAATACCTTACTGAGTTTGGCCGTCAATGCTTGGTTTAACGCCGTAGTTATCGTTTGAACTTCTGGAATCGCGTCACTTAACTCAAGGTTGTGTTCAGTAAGTGCTCGTTCGTCAGCAGCGTATGCACCGTTTAGTTCATCGTCTAACAAGCTGGGGATCATCACACCGTTTTCATCGAACATCACGACAAATCGCCCGAGGTAGGTGTAATCTCCGTCGGTGTTCAGCACTACAATAGGCTCTTTTGTGGCACTTTGAAAAACGAGTGGATAACTGCCTTCGGCACTATCGCCATCGCGTAGCCTGTCGTTTTTGTCAGCCAATATCGTATTCGAACCACCTGCGACGATAATATCGACACCATCCAGTAAAGGCGCGAGTTGTTGTTCAATGGCAATTTGCTGCATATGGGCGAGTAAGATAATTTTGTTGATACCTTGCTTGGTGAGGGAGTCAATATAAGTTTGTATTTTCAAGGCAAGTGCCGCGATGTCACTGGCATCATCAGGTAGTACAGTAATGTCGTCTGTTTTCGTAATACTGCTTAACGCTGGTGTTGAAGCGCCAACGACACCGATCCTTTCGCCGTTGACCTCAATCACCGTGCTGGCGGCAACCTGCCCTGCTTGATTAGTATTGATATCGCCGTTAACACCGAACAATGGCGCTAACGAGGTATCTGTTGTGAAATCCAAATTGGCCGATAAATAGGGAAATTGAGCACCTTGCCAAGTTTTACCACTCAGCACTTGTGGCGCAATCAAATTGGCGAACGCTTCTGTCCCCATGTCTAATTCGTGATTGCCAACCGCCGTGGCTTGCACGCCCATAGCATTTAAATAAGCGATATGCGCTCTGCCATTGGCGGCAACACCTAAAATGCTACTCAAGGCAAGATCACCGCCGACATTATATTCTGGGCCGGGTATCCAATTATCACCTGAGCTGAGTACTAAAGTATTGGCATATTCAGCGCGGAATTTATTTAATATTGCAGAAAAACGAACGGCATTGTTCAGAATATCGCGGCCGCCATCAATATCGGCGAAGTGCAATAGCTGTAACTGAAAGGCACCATCAGAACATTGGGCGAGTTGTTGGTTATCCTGTCCACAATGCTTAACTCGACTAGCTAACTCAACCTCATCATCAGCAGCGTTTTTACCTTGAAGATTTGCGCTATCACCACAGCCCACTAACGCTAGCACGCTTAAAAAGGGTAATAGTGAGCTCTTCCAGTTTTTCATTTTTCTCTCCGCAATAGCTATTTTGACAAAAACCAAGTCTGCAAAGTAGCTAGGCAACATTCGTAATGAGGCAAAGGTTAGCTACATCTATTTAACAAAACAACTGTGCATTTTTTATATGCCAGAAATTTACGAGGTTACGAGTATACGAGAACACACAAGCAAACTAATATTTTAATCGACACCGAGTTGCGCGATTACACTATCAAGTAAGACAACCGTATAAGAAAAATAATCAACGTGAGATAAGTAGCTACATTCTTGATTGCATTGGAAAGAATTTTTGAGTTATGGTGTTCAAATATCAGTCACATATAGTTTTTATATTGGCTAATTAAACCCAACATCGTTACAAAACAATAATTAACATGTGATATTTAGAGAAGAAAACAAGCAAAGTATCGCCACTTATCAACAGATTAATAGTAAAAGGAATAACTATGAAATGTCCAAATATTGAAGGCGTTGAATTTTCTTCAACAAGTAAAAGAGCATTAAAAAGGCTAAAAGAATTAGACGAATTATCTAAACTATTGGCCACATTTACTGGTATTGGGGTTTTCGCAAATATTTTTCTTGGTTCGAACAGTCTCGCAGCAACATATTCTGTATATTCGACAGATTTTGCAACCTTAACTCGCGGGCTTGCAACCATCCCCAAAATTACTCGGCGACAAATAGAAAAAATTGCAGCCGAAACCTATCAACAATCAACTAATTACAAAGAAAGAACATTTTGGAAAGCTATTTATTTTGGGTATAAAGCGAAATGATAAAGTACTTATTAAGTCCATGTTTAATTGTATTGAACTTTAATTTGAGTGCGAATGAGCTCGAAAACTCTGAAAGCTTGATATTAAGATCATATTCGGAAAGCTTAGCTGAACTCGAAAACTCAGAGGAACAATGTGAGAAACAAGCGACTGTATTACCAAAAAACCTCTTTTCCGGTATTAACCTATCAAAAAAAGAAATGGAAGCCGTACTACTGTACAAGCAGCATGAAACTTTCATTCATTGCACTATGGCAGAAAGGTATAAGTATTTTATGTCTGCTTCATTGTTGAGAGCTAAAAAGCCCAAATCTGCTAAAATGGTGGATGCTAGCAATAACATCAATTCATATTACTTTTTGAGGTTACTTGAAACTGAAGTTGAGTATAAGAAGATAGAGCAATCGAAACGCGATAAAATTGATAAATTAGAGCCTCTTAAAAGTCCTTTCGATTTAATGTCTTCATTAGATGTTATTGTTAATGAGCCATAATCTTACTCTAGTTCTACTCTACCTACTTTAGGCGGCTAGGAGCTCAGTCATTATCCTAATTTAACCGTATTGGCTTTCCTAGCCCCAGCTTAGACAGGCTATCTAATTGAGTTTTTGCATCCCCCACCACCAGATAAATTAACTGCTCTGGTTGAATAAGTTTATCACCCAGACGTTTTACTTTTTCAACCGTAAATTGCTTCACTAGCTGCTCGCGCTGCTCCAAATAATCATATGGATATTGATATTGGCTGATGGCATAAAGTACACCGAGCTTGGCTTCCATTGATTCTAAGCGCCGAGCGTTACTTTTAAGTAAATAGCTTTGGGTAACCTCTAGGTCTACTTGATTGTAATTCCGGGTATAGCTAGCCAGAATATCTTTAACCAGCTTGGTCGCATCGAAAGTGGCGTCTGTACGCACAGGGGACTTGAGGACAAAACGACCATAATATGGGGTGCCTTCAAAGTCCGAATTAATAGAGTAAGTGTAACCTTTTTGCTCACGAACCTGTTGCATTAACTGAGCAACAAAGCCCCCACCGCCAAGGCGAAAATTCACAATTTTTCCCGGATAGTAATGCTCATCTCTGGCACTCATCGCAGCATAACCGATCCGTAATTGTGACTGCTTTGCATCCGCTATGTTATAAAAATACAAGCCAGCGCTTGCTGATGATTTCACATCACCGATGCTTGGCTGGGTCAGATTTAAATTACGCCATCTTTGTTCAACCAGCGCCAACGAAGCGACTACTTGCTGGTGAGAAATGTCGCCAACCACATGCAAGGTAGCGAGGTTAGGTGACAGTTTCTCTCGATAAAAAGTTTGTAAGTCTGACATCTGGATTGCTTTGATCGTGTCTTTACTACCGAGTAAGCTGTGGCTAAGGATATGGTCGTCGCCATAGAGTAAACGATTAAACTGCTTATCCGCGACCAAGTGAGGTTGGCTTTGCTCTGCTACGATACGACTTATTTGCTCTCGTTTTACAATATCAAATTCCTGCTTGTCCCATCTCGGCTCTAGCAGCATTTCGATTGCCAGTGCTAGCGTTGCATCAAAGTGACGCGACAAACTTGTCCCTGAAATGGTCATTGCCGTCTCACTGGCAGTAATCCGAATATCAGCCCCAAGCTGCTGAATCGCTTGCTGTAACTCTTGTGTGGTTTTAGTCGCCGTTCCTTTAGTCATCATCAAGGCGGTGAAATTCGCCACACCTGACTTGTTCACACTATCAAATAGCTGACCACCACTAATCACCCATTCAAACTCAATTAACGGTAACTCTGACGTATTAATGCCATAAACCGTCATTTCGTTGGCCAATTTGGCATGCCAAATATCAGGGCTTTTTAATTTAATTGGCTCGCCATAATCAGGCTCAATACTGCGGTCAATTGTCGAAGGAGTATTGCTAGGTTTGGTAGCTTGAGTCAGGTTTGGTGAGACAAAGTTGTCAGGCGTGTTTGCGCTAATCGTTTCCTCAACAACGCCTGACAATCTGGCACCACTTATCGCTAACTCTGCCTGCCCTTTGGGTACTAAACTAGTGCTGATAAAGGGTTTGTTTTGAATATACTGACGATAGACTCGCCAAATGTCGTCGCTAGTGACCGCCAAGGCGCTGTCTAAATCGCGAGAGGCGAAAGCTGGCGTCGATATCAAGGCATTGTAATAACCTAGCATACTTGCTTTTTGCTCAACGCTGACCAATTGTTGATAAAACTTGGTTTCGGTTTGCGCATGGACGCGATCAAGTTGTGACGCTGTAAAGCCATCTTGCTCAAACTGTTTGAACGCCTGCTCAAGCGCCTGCTGCACCCTATCAAGATCAATACCACTAAAGGCGCGCACTTTCAGGCTGAACTCACCTGTTAGCTGATTACTGTAATGATTAATAGTCACTTGGGGCGTTAATTTAAGTTGCTCAACTAGCAGTTGATTAAATACGCTTTGTTTACCATCGGCGAGAATACGTGCCAAGGCATTGAGCGCATATTCGTCAGCGTGAAAACGCTCTATGGTCGGCCAGACTATGGTCAACTCCGCTAGGCTGGCAAAATTATCCTGATGTACGAGTTGTGTTGTTTGCCTGAGCTTAGGAGTGTTTGGTTCAAGTGTTGGTATCTGCTCACCTGCTGGAATATCATTAAAATACGTTTCAATCCAGCGCTTGGCCTGCACAGGGTCAAAATCGCCCGCCAAGGTTAAGGTCACATTGTTTGGTGCATACCAGCGCAAAAAGAAATCATGGACATCCTCAAGTGTTGCATTTTGAATATCCTGCATCGAGCCAATAACACGCCAACTGTAAGGGTGCTCTTTCGGGTACAAGTGTTTTGACAACATATAGCCAGTATGACCATACGGCCTGTTATCAACAAATTGCCGCTTTTCATTTTTAACAACCTGCTTTTCTTTTTCCAGAACGCTAGCGGTCACTGTATTAATTGAATAACCCAGCCGATCCGCCTCTGCCCAGAGGAGTTTTTCTAGGGCATCTTTGGGAATTGTCTGTTGGTAAACCGTTAAGTCACGAGTTGTATAGCCATTGGCTCCAGAGCCGCCAACTCTGGCACTTAGCTTGTCCAAACCGCCTTTGCCAAGATTTTCAGATTCGAGGAAAAACAGATGTTCAAACATATGGGCAAAACCAGAGCGGCCCTCTGGCTCTCTTGCTGAGCCCGCATGTACGGTAAGGTTAACCGCGACAACAGGATCAGAGCGGTCAATATGAAAAACAACATCCAGCCCATTGGCTAAAGTAAACGTTTCAGCAGGTACTAAACCATCTGTTGTAGCTGCTGTTCCAAGCTCTGTATGAGGGTCTGGTTGTGTGCTACATCCTGCCATGAGCACAACAAGCAACATAAAAGAATAGCCTTTCGTCAGCATGTTCGTTCCCTTTATCCAGAAGGTAGTTAGTGAATAAAGCTAGTTCCAGATCTGACTGGCATCAAGTAAATAGATGGAAAAATCGTCCCTGACTAGGGAGTAAGCGGTAAGGTAGGCGCAATAACATAGCTCAGAACACGAACCAGAGCGTGTTGATCTTTCGAACTTAAATTTCGTTCAATCTAAACGGTTTCTAATCGCAGCGCTCGTTTTGTCGCATAGTCGCTCTCGGCTTTATCTTCTGAGTCGAACTACCTCCTGCATCCATGCAATCGTATGTAAAAAGCGAGCTTTTTCAGGGTCGGCTCCACAAACTAAAAAGGTGCTAAACTCAGCACCTTTTGATATTGAACAACTCTGAAAAACCGATTAGCTAGGGAAGATACGGTTACGCTGGATTAATCGCGAGATAAAGCTATCTGCTGACATTGACGCAGCTTTTGATAATTTTTCCGCTAAGCCTTTTTTGGTCGCATATTTTAGGCCGACAATTTTGTGAGTTTTTGCCGCTGCAAATAAATAATCGTCACTGGTTTGAATATCATCCACTAAACCCAATGCTTTCGCTTTTGTTCCAAACCAATGCTCACCCGTTGCTACTTTGGCAATATCTAATGACGGACGGTGTTCGCTAACAAAGTCTTTAAATAACTGATGCGTTTCTTCTAGCTCTTCAACAAACTTCTCGCGACCTTTGTCTGTATTCTCACCGAACATAGTAAGCGTGCGCTTAAATTCGCCAGCCGTTAACTGTTCAAAGTCGATATCATTCTTTTTCAGTAGTTTATTAAAGTTAGGTACTTGGGCGATCACCCCAATCGAACCTAAAATCGCAAATGGCGCCGCGATAATTTTATTGGCAACACAGGCCATCATGTAACCGCCGCTTGCCGCCACTTTATCAACCGAAATGGTGAGTGGAATATCTCGTTGGCGAATGCGATCTAGCTGTGATGAGGCGAGACCGTAGCCGTGCACCATACCGCCGCCAGATTCCAATTTCACAAACACTTCGTCTTCTGGCTTAGCAACCGCTAGTACCGCTGAAACCTCTTCACGTAAACCAGACACTTCTTTAGCGTCGATGCTGCCGTTAAAGTCTAAAACGAACATTCTCGGTTTAGTTTTGGCGGCTTCGTCACTACCCTTATTTACTTTAGCTGCTTTCGCTGCTTTGGCTTTTTCTTTTTCAGCTTTTTTATCTTGTTTCTCTTTTTCTTTTAACTCGTCTTTGGTCAAAAGTGCATGAGTAACTTCCAGCTCAACCTCTTCAAAATGCTCTGATAAATCTTCGATCTCCAGCTCACCTTTACGAGCCTTTTGCTTCATCGCAGCACCTGCCCCGACAGCGACGATAACCACAACCGCCAACACAAAAGTGACCACTTTGGCCAAGAACAAACCGTATTCGTATAAAAATTCCAATGGAGTCTCCAATTTGATGTATTGCAACCGTAACCGTTACAACTTATTCCACACTTTACTACTATATATGGATGTTTTAGCAAAAAAAAAGCTCCCTGTTGGGAGCTTTTGATATTCACAGCCGTTAATTACATCACAACATCGCTGTTGGTGATTGAAAGTAACTGCCCCATTGTCGCAAAGAAGGTCGCCACTTGACCTTGCATCTCAGCAGTCGCTGCCGCTGTTTGTGCAGGATCAGTTGCTTCTGGACGAATTGATGGGTCAAGAATCGACGCATGATGACCGAAAGTGAAACGAACCGCACCAGAGCCTTCCGTTGTTTCACTAACACCTGTCAAGCCAAGTAACGGAATAGCAGCTTCCGTACCTGATAACGGTGTTGAACTCACCGTGTTAGGAATTACTTGGTCTGATAAGTTATCGGCACCATTACCAACCACTTCAATTAAGTGTGTCGGCGTTTGTGTCATCGCCACCATACCTGCGTAGTTCGCTGGGTCGCCAGCATCTGTCACAGTTTGCGCTGCAAAAGTAAATTGTGCGAACGCACCATTTAACTCAGCTTGTTGCGCTGGCGTTAACGCCGCAAAGAAGGTGTTGAATGCTTGAACAAGCTCATCTTCTGTTGGCTGACCAGGGAAAGTTGCGGCAACAAATGCTGCGAACTCTTCTGATGTCGCTAACGTTAAGCTTGCTTTGATCAGGCCGCTAAATGCCGGCGATTCAAGCAGCAAGTTAGCAACACCAACACCCGGCATCGCAAACGAAGTTGCCGATACCTTAAATAACGGGTCAACCGCAGGGTCTAACGGTAAGTTTGCTAATGCAACTGTGTTGATACCTGAGATAGCACCTAATGAGTGGCCTAAGAAGTACACTTTAGAACCGTCTAATGCAATAGCAGCGCCAGCCGCGTCAACACCGCCAGCAAAGTTAAGACCTAAGCGTAAACCAAGCGTATCAACGGTACTTTGACGCAAGTTATCACGTGTCGTTAGCAAGTTGCCTAGGTTCATGTAGTGTGTTGCTGAAACGGTTGAAGCATTTAAATCGTCAACACCATCACCATCTAAATCAAAACCACGGCTACCGTGAATTGGGTGATCAATCGCTGCCGTTGCAATACCTTGGATGGCCAATGCCCCGGTAATCGCTAACATGTCTTCTTTTCGAGAAGTAATCCCGTGCTGCAGGATGGCAACCGGCCAACCAGCTTCTGGTTGTGTCAACGCTGGTAAACCTAAGCTTGCGCGCACTGCATTAGCTACCGCCATGTCAGGCGTGGTTACTTGCACATCAAGCGTCATATCTGCGCGCTTTTCTGGCATTGGGTTAAATTTAGTGATGTTACGCTCTGTATCTAAATCTAATACGCCACGTAAGTCACGTAAACCTGGTGCTGCTAAACCTGCTGCCGCAGAAATTGCTAAACATAGGCCGTCACCTTCACTCACAGCGTCAGCTGGAATTGCACTTGGGTTTTGTGCGGCAAGCCCCGCTAGCATAGCACCTGAATCACACTGTGCTTTCCACCAATCGTTCACTGGTGCAAGCGGATTTTCAGCACTTGGTGTACCTAAGTAATATGGCAACGTAATTGAACCTTGCATTAAGTTAGCTGCTTGGTAGACCGGCGCCAATTCAGCTGGTAGCGATACACCTTGCGATGTTAATGCGTCGAATACCGAAACTGAGGTATCTTGAATAGCAATCGTAGGCACGTTACCTAGTTGTAAGCCCGCAGCCATCACTTGTTTAACCGTTGCAACCGCATCAACCGTTGATTGTGTGGTCATTGCCGCTGTGTAAATAATGCTAGATTTATCAACACCTGCGCCGCTTACGGCATTCTCAAAACTGTTTACTGCACCTTGCAGTGCTAACTGAGAGTCAGTTGCTAGCGGCTTAGTCGCTAAGTCTTGCTGGACAAGCTCATAAGTAAATGAACCCGCAACTGACTTACCAGTATCGTCTTGCAATGAATTTGTTAAAACAATGAGGTAACCCGTTTTAGCTTTGAGCGGTTTTAATGGTACAACAGCTACGCCATCGCCAGACATTTGCGAGATAAAATCAACGCCAAACGTTAGTTCACCAACCACCTGACAAGCAGCGCCTTGTGGCAATGCAGCACACTCTGCTGATGATGCCGTTGGGCCACCAAATTCGGTTTCAAAAATACGCACAGAGGCTGGGTTCGCCACACTGTTTGCATCTAAACTGACGCCTGGCGGTAAGTCGACATCAATTCTAAATGGTTGAACGGTAGACCAACCATCAAGCGCACTCAGCGCAAAAAACGGGTCAGAAGAATCAGTAGGGTCGCTAACTGGCGGGTTTAACGTACCATCAGTGGTACCTAAGAAAAGTAAATCGTTCGGAACTGAAAGATCGCCCGCTGTTGGATCAAAAATTATACGGGCCGTTGGTGTGGTTACTGGGCCGTTTTCTGCGACCTCTTGTTCTACATCGCGAATGGTTTCATCATCACAGCCACTTAATCCAAGTGCACCAGCGATAGCGATACTTAGTACTAGCTTTTTCATTGCATCTCCCCAGAGTCTAGTCTATTTATTTTTTGCTTTTATCCATTTGACTTTGTTAGCTTTTTTTTCAAAAAAATTAGAGCTTTTACACTACTTCCGCCAACATATTAGACAATTTTTAAGCTACACAAAGTTGCACAAGAGCGCTAGCGTTTTTTTGTTTTTCTCCCGCTTTTTCAATAAATCTGCTGAATCTTGGGAATTTTCACTCGTCATATCTGCTTAGGAAGCGTAAAATTACAGCATTGAAATCAATGTGATAATTACTCGATGTTTGACTACACAATTCAAAATAGCTGTTTGAAAGATAAAACAATTTTGATCACTGGTGCTGGTGACGGTATTGGTAAGCAGGCAGCATTAACTTATGCCGAGCTCGGCGCGACTGTTATCTTGCTGGGTAGAACGGTTGAAAAGCTCGAAAACGTTTACGATGAAATCGTTGCCGCAGGTAATCCTGAGCCAGCTATCGTGCCCCTCGATATGAAAGGTGCGACAAAGCAACACTATATTGACATGACCAATACTATTGTTGACCAGTTTGGTAAGCTCGATGGTGCACTGCTTAACGCTTCTGTGCTGGGCGAGTTAACCCCGTTTGTGAATATTCACGAACAAACGTTTGACGATGTCATGCAAATTAATGTCAAAGCGCAAATGATGATGGCGCAAGCCTTAATTGCAGCGCTACAAAAAGCTGACAAAGCTTCACTAGTATTTACAACCTCAACCGTTGGTGGCAAAGGCCGAGCATTTTGGGCGACTTACAGTATGTCGAAATTCGCGACTGAGGGGATGATGGAGTTAATTGCTGACGAATTCGAAGGGACGAATTTACGCACTAACGCAATTAACCCGGGTGGCACACGCACAGCGATGCGCGCAACGGCCTACCCAGGTGAAAACCCAGATACGTTAGCAACACCGAAAGACATTATGCCGCTATACGTTTACTTAATGTCAGACGATAGCGCAGCGGTTAATGGCCAAGTGTTAAAAGCGCAATAGCCTTAATAAAGTAAAAATAGCTAAGGCGTTAAGTACGTTTATCTACACCTTTATAGCAGCGACAAAAAAGCCGACATTATGTCGGCTTTTTAATACTACGAAGTTAATTAGTTGCAGATGTACTACCTTAGTTCACGACGTAAGATTTTACCTACGTTGGTTTTTGGTAGATCATCTCTAAACTCAATTAGCTTAGGCACTTTATAATTTGTTAAGTGCTTAGCACAGTGTTCAATGATGTTCTTTTGGGTAAGTGAATCGTCTTTCTTAACGATAAACAACTTAATGATTTCACCACTGACTTCGTGCGGTACACCAACCGCAGCAGCTTCAACAACACCTTTGTGCATCATCGCCACTTCTTCAATTTCGTTCGGGAAGACATTAAAGCCAGAGACCAAGATCATGTCTTTTTTACGGTCAACAATTCGGAAGAAGCCATGCTCATCCATCTCAGCAATATCACCTGTCGCTAGCCAGCCATCGGTCAATATTTCATCGGTAGCTTCTTGGCGATTGTAGTAGCCTTTCATTACTTGTGGACCTTGCACACACATTTCGCCGGGCTCATTCACGCCAGCAGTTGTGCCATCTTCACGGACAATTCTAATTTCAGTAGACGGCGCAGGTAAGCCGATAGAGCCATTAAATGCGTTTTGGTTATAAGGACTAATCGTCACCATAGGTGAACATTCTGTTAAGCCATAACCCTCAAGTAAGCGCGTTTTTGTGACATCTTCCCAACGCTCTGCAACTGGGCGTTGTACTGCCATGCCACCACCTAGCGATAGCTTGAGTTTTGAGAAGTCCAATTGCGCAAAGCCCGGCGTGTTTACTAAACCGTTAAACAGGGTATTTACGCCTGTAATCGCGGTAAATGGATACTTGCCTAGTTCTTTAACAAAACTCGGCATATCGCGCGGGTTAGTGATCAATAAGTTAGTGCCACCTAGTGTCATAAACGTTAGGCAGTTCGCGGTTAGTGCAAAAATATGGTAAAGCGGCAGTGCAGTCACCACCAACTCTTCGCCGTCTTTTAATACCGGGCGAATCGCGGCTTTGGCTTGCTCTAAATTCGCCACCATATTGCGGTGCGTTAACATTGCGCCTTTTGAGACACCCGTGGTGCCACCTGTGTATTGCAAGAAAGCTAAGTCTTCACCAGCAATCTCAACTGGAGCTAACGTTAAGCTCTCGCCTTTGGCAATAACCTGATTGAATTTAACCGTGTTTGCCAGTGAGTAACTCGGCACCATTTTCTTCACGTATTTAACGGCGAAGTTAACCAGTTTGCCTTTTAAACCACCAAGGCGATCACCTAACCCTGTTAAAATAACTTTTTCAACTGGCGTATCTTTGATAACTTCTTGCAAAGTATGAGCAAAGTTTTCAACGATGAGCATGGCTTTCGTGCCAGAGTCGTTCAACTGATGCTTTAGCTCACGCGCCGTGTATAACGGGTTAACATTAACAACCGTTAAACCTGCTTTTAGCGCGCCAAATAAAGCAACTGGGTATTGCAAAGTGTTAGGTACCATAATGGCAAATTTATCACCTTTAACTAAACCCAACTCCTGTTGTAGGTATGCTGCAAACGCACTCGCCTGCTCGGCTAATTCACTGTAGGTGATTTCTGCGCCCATATTAATAAACGCGGTGCGCTGCGCGTAAATGCCAACATACTTGTCAAACATTTCGACAATTGATGAGTATTTGTCGGGGTCTATTTCGTGTGGAACACCGGGGGGGTAACTTTTTTCAAGCCAAATTTTTTCCACAGTCATCTCCTCAATTCTATTTAGACACGCGTGATAATTATAATTTTTATAGTAATACCAAGATGAATGATATTGCGTTCGTCAGGCGGTTTGCGTGTTTGCGTAAATTTTTACGGTCTACTTTTGCCTGAGCTTTTACTCGAAAGTTCAGGATCATTCCACACTTTGATCGAAAATCCTAGTTTTTTGTGGAGCGATATAGCGACAATTTTCGCGATTTATGTAAATTTTACGGTACTTTTGTCGCGATTTGTTGCCAAAATGCGGTTATCTTTTCAGCAACCTGTTGTGGCGCTTCCATGTGCACATGATGTCCGCCAGAAACTTTATGTACGGTTAAATCGCTAAACAGTGCTGAAAATTCTTTGATGCCTAAATGCACCATTTCCAAGCCTTTGTCACCATAAACCAAATTGACAGGGCACTGCACATCTGAAATAAGTTGCTTGGCTTGCTCTACTGTTAACCGATATGGCGAGGCATTTCTCAATCGGCTGTCAGCGCGCCAAATATACTTGCCACCTTGTTGCACTAAACCGCGCTTAACAATTAATTGCGCTTGCTCATACGCCATGTCCGACACCGCGACCCTTGCCTTGACGGCAGACTCTATCGATGGGTGTTGATTTTTTTGCTTCGACAAGCCTTTAAGGCGGCTGGTTAAACCTTTACGCAATTGTTCGGTGGTATTTTCAGGCTTATCGGAAATCAGCCCTATCGAATCAAGCAAAGTTAACGATTTTACTTTCTCAGGAAATGCGGCAGCAAATGCCGTAGCCACCATGCCCCCCATTGAATGGGCAACAATATCAACAGCTGGCCATTGCGTTATTTCAAATAACTGAACTAGGTCATAAACCCAGTCAATAAAGTGGTAATGAGCATCTAAACTGCGATGAGAGGAAAAACCGTGCCCAGGCCAATCTAACGCAATGAGCTTGCGATTCGGCAAATATGGCATGAGCGGTAAAAAACTAGCGGCGTTATCAAGCCAACCATGCAAGCATAAAGTGATTGGCTGATCGTCATCGGTTGTGGTTAAGCCATGCAGTGACACTTCATTTATGTCGTAACATATTTCTTCTGTGGTTATTCTCAACTTGATCTCTTATTGGATTGTTTTGCCAGTCGATATAACAAAACTACAGCGATTACTAGCCAGATTGCAACCCATAAAATTTCTGGCATGCCAGTTAAGCCCGCGAGCGTTGCACCATCACCGCGATGACGGCCATCGATCAAATACAAGGGGCTAAATAAGGCATTTAGCAGCACAGTTAGGCCGACTAATTGCACACTCACATTCAACCAAGGGTGGCGATAAAACTTCACTTTGAGCGCAAAAAGCGCAATTAAAACGGCCAATATAATGAGCGTTAGTATATCTCTGACCCAAAAAATACAGCTCAATACCAAGAGTATTAAAATACTGGCGGTTACTAATTGAGTGACTCGCTGATTCACTGACGACAAGGAATAAATTGCTGCTCCCCAAATAGCTGCCCCGCTATACCCCATAAATGCCGTTAGTAATCGGCTGCCACCTTGAGTCGTACATAAGCCAGCGCCGTTGGGAAAAAGCTCTATTTGAATAATTTTTCCACCTGCAATGATGGCCGCTAAGCCATGGCTAATTTCGTGAAAATAACTTTCTAACCAATTAAATGGCAGAGAGACAATTGGCAAGTGACGCAAAGTCGCCGCAGCTAATAACAATAACCAAAAGCGGTGTCGATAAAAGAATGAAGGTTGGTGAAGCTGGCTGGTCACGATTGGCTCGATACATGAGTTTGCAGATCATAGTGGAGGTTAAACCATTATTTGGCAAGCACGTTTATATAACTGAAATTGATAATATTTAATGCTATTGGGAGGCGTGCATGAAGTTTTTAAGCGTATAAGTCTACGCCAAGGATTTGCTCAAGGTTATCCCTTTCTTCTAAGCCTTCAACTGTTTGATAGGCAGAAATCGCCGTGCGGTTAGCGGCTGATGGGCGATCGTAACCCGCAAATTGTCCTGATGAAGTGTCTTGTTGGCGGTTTCTTTGTTGCAGGTTAACCCCCTGCTGTGGGTTAAAATCTTGTTGCCGATTAAATTCCTGCTCAAAGTCGAGCTCTCGCTGAAGGCCAACATCTCGCTCATTAGCTAAATCTTGCTGAGGGCTCTGCCGCTGAGTGCGCTCTTCTAATATGGCAATCGCCGCTTCGCTGTAATCTAAACGGTTTTGCCGCGCTTGCGGTTGAGATTGAGGCTGAGCTGATGGTGGTTGAGCTACAGGAAGGTTTTGTGGCGAGTTTTGATCAACTCGATCAGTATTGCGAGCACGACGTATCTGCTCTATTTGATTGCCGTTATCGGTGTCGCTATTGCCACTAACACGCTGCTGATTAGTAGCAAAAGCTCGGCTTTGGCGTGTTAGCGGTATCGTAGTATTAGTGTTATAGATTTCCATTGCATTAAGCTGGCATCAATTCTTACAAGATGTCCTAACGCAACGAGTGTTATACCGCTTAACTAATACCTTCTTTTACCATAGCGTTACAGTAGTTTTATAACAGACTACTCTCGCCCTGGTAGCTTTTTCCACGACACGGTATCACGCACATAAACAGGTTGTGCTTGCTCCGCTGGTAACGCTTTGCCAGCAAGAAATTCTTGTTTAGCAAGCGCCAGCATAAATTGGGCGTTAGGATACATCACACTTATCTTTTCTAGGTTAGCACAAATTGGCTGAAAAGCTTCTTGATAGGCTTGCCATCCGGTACCCGCACCATAGTGCTGCTGACCTTTTTTAGGTGATTGCTCAAGTGACTGATCAAGTGATTGGGCAAATTGCTCTGGTGGAAGTACTCGCTCTTCACCGACAAGCGCCATTAGCCCTTGCTCGTTTACTTGCCAGTTACTGCAATAAACTTCCGCCATTCTCGCATCAATAGCAACACTAACGGTGTCTTTGCCTTCTTGTTCGTATGCCTGCTGAGCCATTGCCTGCATGGTCGAAATACCAATGGTCGGTAAATCGGCTGCAAACGCTAACCCTTGAGCGACACCAATACCAATGCGCACACCGGTAAAACTGCCAGGACCACGGCCATAAACTAAGGCGTCAAAATCAGTTAATCTCGCGCCAGCTTTGGCAAGTAGCTTGTCTACCATAGGCAACAACACAACGCTATGTGATTGCGGGCATAACTCAAAATCACTCAATACTTGATCGTCTTTTAAAATTGCGACTGAACATGCTTCAGTCGATGCATCAATAGCTAGTAAATTCACCTTGATTGGGTCTCACTATGAATAGTTGTTAAAAAAGATGCCGCTTTGTCTAAATCTCGGCTGCGTCGCATTTCCGGTAGACTGGATAAAAATACCTGTCCGTATGGGCGATTAACAATACGGTTGTCACAAATCACCAGTACGCCGCGATCGTTAACATCACGAATTAATCGCCCAACCCCTTGTTTTAAGGCGATAACGGCTTGGGGCAATTGAATTTCAGCAAAGGGATCTTTACCCTGCCTTCGGGCGTCTTCACTTCGAGCTTGTAATAACGGCTCATCCGGCGAGGCAAACGGCAATTTGTCTATGATAACACAAGTTAATTTGTCGCCTCTAACATCAACGCCTTCCCAAAAGCTTGCCGTTGCGAGCAATACCGCATCAGGCTGGGCAATAAATTCGGTCAGTAAGTTACGCTTAGCCATTTGCCCTTGCACCAAAAGTGGGTTATCTATTTTATCTTCCAGTAGCTCTGCTACTTGGTTCATCATGCGATAGCTAGTGAATAGCATAAAGCAGGCACCCGCAGCACTGTTAATTAACGGCACAGCTAATTCCGCTAGCGCTAACGCCCTGCCCCTATCATTAGGTTCAGGCAAATAACGTGGCACCACAAGCTGTGACTGATTTAAATAGTCAAACGGGCTATCCAGCATTAGCGTATGCTCTTGTGATAAGCCCAATGGCCTAGCAAAATGCTCGAAACCATTATTTACCGCCAGTGTCGCACTGGTAAAAATCCAACCAGCGCCAGACTCGCTAACCACTTGGCGAAACTTGTCGGCAATCGATAACGGTGTTTGATGCAGCGTAATATGACGGCGTGTTGTTTCATACCAAAGGCTAACTTCAAAGGCATTGATATTGGCAACAATGTCGTACTTAGATAACAGTGTCACTGCCCGCTCAAAACAGTTATCCACTAGCTCATTGCGCGAGACATTCAGTTTTAGCACTTGATATAAAAAGTCTAAATCCGTTTTGATATGTTCAAATGCTTGACGAATGCGGGCATTGTGCCATTTCTCTCGCCAATTGCCGCGCTCAGGATCATGAGCAAACAACAAGCGAAAATCTTGGCAAGTTCGCTCAAGCTTTTCTGCGGCTTTACCCAGTTGTTTTACATCCGTAACGGTAGTTTTGTAGGCTTGAATAATGTCGCTACACAACTCTTGCACTTGTCTTGTTGAAAACGACTCGCCAAAGTATTCGCTGGCAATATCGGATATTTGATGAGCCTCATCAAATATCACCACATCGGCTTTCGGGATTAACTCACCAAAGCCCGTGTCTTTCAGTGCCATATCCGCAAAAAACAGATGATGGTTAATCACCACAACATCGGCTTCTATCGCCTTTTGACGCGCTTTAACCAAGTAGCAATCTTCGAAGTGAGGGCAGTCTCGCGCCAAGCAGTTGTCGGCTGTGCTAGTGATATGCGGAAATATGCTTGAGTCTTCAGCAACCGAGTCTAGCTCACCGATATCGCCTGCATGCGTGCTATTCGCCCAATGTTTCACTTGCACAAAGTCAGCTAAACCTTGCGCATCTAACACGCCACGCGTATGTTGAAATTGCTCCATACGGTAGATGCACAGATAATTTGCACGCCCTTTTAACAGCGCCATTTGTGCGCCCGTTGCTAACGCTTTGCGGATAACCGGAATATCTTTGTGAAACAGCTGCTCTTGCAGAGTTTTAGTACCCGTGGAAACAATCACTTTTTTATCCGACATCAACGCAGGGATCAAATAAGCAAAGGTTTTACCGGTTCCGGTACCCGCTTCAACAATTAAGGTATGTTGCTTGGCAATCGCTTGTTCAACTTCTAGCGCCATATCAAGTTGTGCTTGGCGAGGGGAAAAACCATTAATGGCTTTTGCCAATAAACCACTTGATGAAAAAGCCTGTGCAACTGTGCCCATCTGCGCGAAATTACCGAGAGAAAATAACAAAGGCGCTATTATATCGGTAGATTGTGAGGATTAAACAAAAATATCTAAATGCTGGTCGTTGTCGTGATCCTTGTCGTGCTTACAGCCGTGATCATCGTCTTTACCCGCCTGTTCATCGGCTTTTTCGCTAGCAACAGAGTTACCAACTGTTGGCCGCTGGTAAACCACCTGCGCTAATGCTTCATCGCTTGGCACTTCGACACCTTCTTGTTCAACACGTTTCTGGATATTACTATCTATTTGTTGCTGAATTGTATGGCGCTGGGCTGCTGTATTTGCTGGTGAATTGGCATGCTGAGATGCTTCTGCTGATAACGGGCTTTTTTCATTATCTACAATGCCTTTATCATCATCCGCATTAGCATTTTGTTGATGCGCTATCTCAGCATCAACTACGTCAGAGAATTGCTGTTTCGCGTGTTGGAATGTGGTGGTAGTGGTATCGTGAGCATCGAGATGTTCGCGCTCTTCATCAATATTTTTAGCCGGGCTTTGCTTGGTCAAGCGATTGACTTTGAGTTTTTTCGGTTGCAAGCGATTTGGAGCGAGCTTTGCAAGCTGTGTTGTAAAAATATCCATTGTCTACTGTGCTCCTTACCCCACGATTATACTCAAAGAGAATATGGCTGATTTTGCCTTCACAGGATCAGCGCGAATGCCTACTCTTTATGACCATTATAAAAGCAATAAATTCTCTCCCTGTATCGGCTGGTTTTTCAACAACCTTAGCGCTAGCAGCAATAACTAACAACTTTTTGTCATAAAAGAATCATTTTTAGGGGTTGCGAAGCGCCACATTAGCCAGTATTGTTATTTGCAAGACGCATACAAATCGCTATGCAATACAAGACAGATACTAAGCCAATTTAAGGCTAAACAAAGGCAAATTAAATGTTATTAAACCTCAGCAAAATCCATCACCACCATCACACGGATTAGCCGCTCAGGTTTATTCGCTGAGGGCTATGGCTCTTTCAGCGGCATGCGAATTGAAGAATTCTAAAAACCCCGAAAGAGTCACTCTCTCTCGGGGTTTTTTACGTTTATGGCCTAATGATTTGGCACTGAAAAAAATTGACAATATACAACGCATTTTAAATTTATACTTATTTTAGGAAGGGAAAATGACTACAGAAACACGCTTACGCATCGCCATGCAAAAGTCAGGTCGCCTGAGTGACGAAACGCAGCAACTACTTAAACGTTGTGGTTTAAAACTTAATGTCGGTGATCGTCGTCTGTTAGCGCATGTCACTAACATGCCTATCGACATTATGCGTGTTCGCTCGAGTGACATTCCAGGCCTAGTGATGGACGGTGTTTGTGACTTAGGCATAGTTGGCGACAACACACTGGAAGAAACCGCACTTGAGCGTGAGTTATTAGGCCAAAATTCTACATATACTAAAACCACTGGCTTAAATTTTGGCGGTTGCCGCTTATCGCTTGCCATGCCAGAAGAGTTTAACTACACCGGCCTTGCCTCACTTGACGGTTTGCGTTTTGCTACTACCTACCCGCAATTAATGAAACGCTTTGCCAAAGAAAATGGCATTAACGTTGATTTTTGTTTATTAAAAGGCTCAGTAGAAGTCGCGCCACGTGTTGGCTTAGCTGATGGTATTTGTGACTTGGTCTCAACCGGCGCAACGCTTGAAGCCAATGGCCTAAAAGAAGTGGAAGTGATTTACCGCTCTAAAGCCTCCTTAATTCAAGGTGTTGAACTTGCACCAGAAAAACAAGCCATTCTCGATACCTTGTTACCGCGTATCCAAGGGGTAATGAAGGCACAAGAAAGCAAGTACATTATGCTACACGCACCAAAAGACAAACTAGAAGAAGTCAGCAACTTAATGCCAGGTAAAGAAACGCCGACGGTATTGCCATTAGCTGGTCGCGACGACTTAGTGGCAGTACACGTGGTTGCCACCGAAACTTTCTTCTGGGAAACCATGGAAGCATTAAAAGCACTGGGCTGTGACTCGATTTTGGTCATGCCAATTGAAAAAATGATGGGTTAAGGGCAAACACCATGGGCACACAATCTTTATTGTCGTTACTCCCAACGACTACTTGGTCAAGCATTTCTCGCCAAGAGCAACAAAGCGCACTGGCAAGGCCAGCCATTGCAGAAAGCAGCTTACTTGCCACGCAAGTCGATAACATCATTAACCAAGTAGCTGAGCAAGGCGACGCTGCGCTCATCAACCTAACTGAGCGCTTTGACGGTATTCGCCTTGAAGCACTGAAAGTCACCGCAGCGCAAGTGCAAGCGGCCGTTGAGAGCTTATCACCAGCTCGCCTTGAAGCATTGGAAACCGCTTACGGACAAATCAAACGCTTCCACCAAGCACAGCAGCAAGAAGATATCGTGGTAGAAACCTGCCCCGGTGTCACTTGTGTGTTAAAAACCGAAGCCATTGAAGCGGTAGGTTTATATATTCCAGCCGGTAGCGCGCCATTACCTTCGACGGTGCTGATGTTAGGTGTGCCAGCTGAGCTTGCCAATTGCCCGCGCAAAGTGTTGGTGTCACCGCCAGATAAAAATGGCGATATCGCCCCCGAAGTACTGGCAGCGGCAAAGCTTTGTGGCATTGATGAAATATACGCGGTTGGCGGCGCGCAAGCGGTTGCCGCCCTAGCCCTTGGCACAGCGTCAATCAAACCCGTCAATAAAGTGTTTGGCCCAGGTAACCGCTTTGTGACCGAAGCGAAAAAGCAGCTGTCGCAAAAAATCCCCGGTTTTGCCATTGATATGCCAGCAGGCCCTTCCGAAGTGTTAGTGATTGCTGACAATGGCGCCAATGCTGATTTTGTTGCTGCTGATTTACTGTCGCAAGCAGAGCACGGCGAAGACAGCCAAGTAATTTTGCTGTCGGATAGCGAAACGCAAATTGCCAATGTGCGCGAAGCATTAGATCGCCAATTAGCCGAATTACCGCGTGCCGACATTGCTCGTGCGGCGCTGTCAAAAAGTCGTTTAATTTTAACCGACGATATCGCGATGGCAGTTGAAGTATCTAACCTTTACGGCCCGGAGCACTTAATTGTGCAAACAGCAGAGCCAGAAAGCCTCGTGGGTAAACTGCGTAATGCTGGCTCTATTTTCTTAGGTGCTTACACACCTGAATCTGCTGGTGATTATGCCAGTGGTACTAACCACGTACTACCGACTTACGGCTATTCAAAAGTAGTCAGTAGTTTATCGCTTGCTGATTTCTCTCGCCGTTACACAGTGCAGCAAATTACTCGTCAGGGCTTGGCAAATTTAGCGCCAGCAATCATCGAGCTAACAGACGCGGAAGGTTTAATGGCGCACCAAAAAGCGGTAACCATACGACTAGAGGGTGAAGGCTAATGGCAACGAAAGGTTTATCTAGTGCAGAAAAGCTCGCACGTGCTGAGCTTATCGAAATGGTGCCCTATCAGTCGGCACGCCGCTTACAAAAAGCAGATGCAGATGCTAATGGCAAGCAAGCCTTTAATAGTAAAATTTGGTTAAACGCAAACGAAGCTTCGGGGCCCGGAAAATACCAGCTAAGCGCCGATTGCATTAACCGCTACCCAGATTTTCAACCAGAAAACTTGATGGCAGCGTACAGCGACTATAGCGGCTTACCTGTTGAGCAATTGCTGGCAACACGCGGGGCTGACGAAGGTATTGAATTGATTATTCGCACCTTCTGTACGGCATATCAAGACAGCATTTTAATCTGCCCGCCAACATACGGCATGTACGCCATTAGCGCTGAAAACCACGGTGCAGGTATTGTTAAAGTGCCACAAGTAAATAATCAGTTGGATGTTGACGGCATCATCGAGCAACTTGATAACGTCAACGTTGTATTTTTATGTTCGCCGGGCAACCCAACGGGCAACTTACTACCTAAAGCACAAATTAAAGCCGTGCTAGATGCAGCACAAGACAAAGCCATAGTCGTGGTGGATGAAGCTTACATTGAATTTTCACCCGAAGATTCAGCGCAAAGCTGGTTAGCTGACTACCCTAATTTAGTGGTACTACGCACGCTTTCTAAAGCCTTTGCGCTCGCCGGCTTACGCTGTGGTTTTACACTGGCGTCAAAAGAAATTATCACGCTGCTAAGCAAAGTGATCGCCCCTTACCCTATTTCAGCGCCAGTTGCAGAAATTGCCAGCCAAGCGTTAACTGGTGATAACTTACAGTTGATGAAAGTGCGCGTTGAAGAAACAAAAATACTTCGCCAAAGCCTAATTAGCTGGTTAGAAACGCAAAGTTGGGTCGATGAAGTGTTTGCCAGCGATGCCAACTTTGTGCTGTTTCGCACGCCATTAAAAACTGAAATTTTTGACGGGCTAAAAGCGCAAGGCATATTAATTCGCGATCAATCAAAACAACTGCAATTGGAAAACTGCCTACGCATTTCTATTGGCAGTAAGCGCGAGATGGACTTAGTACAAAAAACAATGACAAATCTGGTCACAAATACTTCTGCGTTATCAGTACAGGAAACAAATTAATGAGTGGACAAAATATTTTATTTATCGATCGCGACGGCACGTTAATTGAAGAACCGCCAGTAGATTTTCAGGTCGATACCCTAGAAAAACTGGTCTTTGAGCCAAAAGTTATTCCTGTACTGCTTGCCTTACAAGCGAAGGGCTTTCGCCTTGTTATGGTGTCGAACCAAGACGGTTTAGGCACCGACAGCTACCCGCAAGCGGATTTTGACTTGCCACACAACAAAATGATGGATTTTTTCACCTCACAGGGGGTGATTTTTGACGATGTATTGTTATGCCCACACTTTGAAGAAGACAACTGTAGCTGCCGCAAACCAAAGCTTGGCATGGTGTCTGACTACTTGCAGCAAGGTAAAGTTAACTTTGCTAACTCTTATGTGATTGGCGATCGTGAAACTGATATGCAGCTAGCGGCCAATATGGGGATTCAAGGGCTGCGCTACAACCGTGACACCCTAAACTGGGACGCCATTGCCGAGCAGCTATTAACCCAGTCGCGCAAGGCAACCGTGACTCGCACCACCAAAGAAACTGATATCACCATTGACGTTAACCTTGATGGTACAGGCAATAGCATTAATACTGGCCTCGGCTTTTTCGATCACATGCTAGAGCAAATTTCAACGCACGGCGGTTTTGCGCTAACAGTAAAAGTAGACGGCGATTACCACATCGACGAACACCACAGCGTGGAAGACACCGCATTAGCGCTAGGCAGTGCATTAAAACAAGCACTCGGTGATAAGCGCGGAATTGGTCGCTTTGGCTTTGTCTTGCCGATGGATGAATGCCGAGCCGAATGTGCGATTGATTTATCTGGCCGCCCTTGGCTTGAATTCGATGCTAACTTTACCGACAGCCGCGTTGGTACGATGTCAACGCAAATGGTATCGCACTTTTTCCGCTCATTGGCCGACAGCATGGCGGTAACCTTGCACCTTTCCACAACAGAAGGTAACTGTCACCACCAAGTAGAGAGTTTATTTAAAGTATTTGGCCGTGCATTGCGCCAAGCCATTACCGTGCAAGGTAGCGAATTACCAAGCACCAAAGGAGCACTGTAATGCCAGAGCAAACAAACAGCCGCTTTGTCATTGTTGATACTGGCTGTGCCAATCTCTCCTCAGTAAAATTTGCCATAAAGCGCTTAGGCTTTGACGCCGAAATTACTGACGATGTCACCAAGATAAAAGCGACAGAAAAAGTGATTTTACCCGGTGTCGGTAATGCCAAGCACGCGATGGAAAACATTCGCGAGAAAAACTTGGTGGCCTGTATACAAGGGTTAAAACAACCGGTATTAGGTTTTTGTTTAGGTATGCAGTTAATGTGCACTGATTCTCGCGAAAGCTCAGCACTGAGCCACACAAAAACGGATTCGGATGAGGGCGTGGAAATTATCGACTGTTTAAATTTAATTCCCACCTCAGTTGCACCACTTGAAGCGAACGGACTGCGTTTACCCCACATGGGCTGGAACACATTAACGTCAGTGATTGACCACCCCGTATTTGCTGGCATCAATGTCGGTGATTACTTCTACTTCGTGCACAGCTTTGCCGCGCCAGTGAGTGATTACACGGCAGCGTCCTGTGAATACGGCAGCGCGTTTTCAGCCGCGATTGTTAAAGACAATTTTGTTGGTTGTCAGTTCCACCCTGAGCGCTCCGGCGCAAACGGCAGCAAAATCATTAAAAACTTTTTGGAGATGTAAGGTGCTGATCCCTGCAATTGATTTAATTAACGGCGAAGTGGTTCGCCTATACCAAGGTGACTACGAGCAAAAAACCAGTTACCAAACCTCTGCCGCCGAGCGCCAAGCTAGCTATGCCCAAGCAGGTGCAAAAGTAATGCACTTTGTTGATTTAGACGGCGCAAAAGACAGCACAAAACGCCAACTCACCTTACTAAAAACCTTAGTGAATCACTCAAGCATGATTATTCAAGTCGGTGGTGGCGTGCGCTCAAAACAAGACGTTGACGATTTATTAGCGTTGGGCGCAGATCGCGTGGTGATTGGCAGCCTTGCCATTAAAGAGCCGCAACTAGTACGCGAATGGCTAGTGGAATTTGGCGGCGAGAAAATTGTACTTGCGCTTGATGTAAAAATTGATGAACAAGGCAACAAAACGCTACCAACCCACGGCTGGATTAAAGACAGCGGCGTTAACCTTGAAGAATTGTTAGACGACTACCTAGCCGCAGGCTTAATTCACGTACTTTGTACTGACATCAGCAAAGACGGCACGCTTTCTGGTAGCAATGTTGGCATGTACAGCGAACTTTGCAGCCAATACCCTAGCATTCAATGGCAAGCTTCTGGCGGAATCGGTTCGTTAGCAGATATTGAAGCACTTAAACCCACTGGCGTAAGTGGCGTAATTCTAGGTCGCTCATTATTAGAGGGTAAATTCACCTTAGATGAAGCGTTAGCCTTATGGCCGAACGACTTTAACAGCGCTGAATTTACCCAAAGCAGCGCTACGCAAGGAGCACAATAATGCTAGCGAAACGTATTATTCCATGCCTTGACGTGCGTGATGGCAAAGTAGTGAAAGGGGTAAAATTCCGTAACCACGAAATCATTGGCGATATTGTGCCGCTGGCGCAAAAATACGCGGAAGCGGGTGCCGACGAACTGGTATTTTACGATATTACCGCCAGCTCTGACGGTCGCGTAGTCGATAAAAGCTGGGTAAGCCGTATTGCCGAAGTGATCGACATTCCATTTTGTGTCGCAGGTGGTATTAAATCAGAACAAGATGCGCGTGAAATTTTAATGATGGGCGCCGATAAAATCAGCATTAACTCCCCTGCCCTGCAAGACCCAAGTTTAATTGAACGCTTAGCAGATCGTTTTGGCGTGCAATGTGTGGTGGTGGGTATCGACAGCTATTTCGACAAAGAAACGGGCGCTTACCAAGTGTACCAATTTACCGGCGATGAAAGCCGCACCCAAAAAACTAGCTGGCAAACCTTTGACTGGATTGAGCGGGTGCAACAACTGGGCGCTGGTGAAATTGTTTTAAACTGCATGAACCAAGACGGCGTGCGCCAAGGTTACGATATTGACCAGCTAAGCAAAGCGCGTTCGGTTGCCAATATCCCTCTAATCGCTTCCGGTGGCGCGGGTGAAATTGCCCACTTCACAGACGTATTTAAACAAGCGGATGTTGATGGCGCACTCGCCGCCAGTGTATTCCACAAAGGCATTATTGACATGGCAGAGCTAAAACAAACACTAAAAGCTGCCGATGTAGAAATAAGGATTTAAGCGTGATTGTTACTCTAGAAAATTTTAATGAATTAGCGTGGCAGAAAATGGACAACCTATTGCCAGCCATTATTCAAGACAGCGCAACTGGCGCCGTGTTAATGCAAGGTTTTATGAACCAAGAAGCGCTTAAAGTGACTTTAGAATCTGGCAACGCCACTTTCTTTAGCCGCTCAAAACAACGCCTGTGGATGAAAGGTGAAAGCTCTGGCAACGTGCTAGCCGTTAAACAAGTGCTAGCCGATTGCGATCAAGACTCTATTTTAATTGCAGCAGTGCCGCATGGCCCAACATGTCACCTAGGTAATCACTCTTGTTTTCCTGAAGAAAAGCTCAGCCAGCAAAACTTCCTATCTTACTTAGAGCGTTTTATTGGTGAGCGTAAAAACGACCCAGTTGAAGAAAGCTACACTGCTCGCCTGCTCGCTAGAGGCACTACAAAAGTTGCCCAAAAAGTGGGGGAAGAAGGGGTAGAAGTTGCCCTTGCCGCCGTTGCCGAAACCAAAGAAGACTTACTTGGCGAATGTGCCGACCTTTTCTACCACACGCTAGTATTGCTGGAAGATAAAGGGGTTGAGCTAAGTGAAGTAATGGAAGTGCTTCAACAGCGTCATAGTAAGTAGGTTTTAGATAAACTATGCCTATTCTTGCTGAGTAAAATTGACTAGGTAAGCTAGCAAAAGCTTATAGGTTTTATTTTCAATACTCTCTGACAAGAAACGGTATTGATATACATACCCCCTTAAATTCTCCTTTCCTCGGTAGAAGCGCGCAAATTGCGCGCTTCTACCACATACTTTTACTGATTTGTTAAGTAACTGACTGGCAAAGAAAATTACTATCAGTTAGAGTACGCACCTTTTTAAATAAGTGTTGAAAGCTAAACGTGAAAAGTGCGCATTTTGCCTTCTAATAAGCTGTTATGTTTTAAGGGTGGCACGGTGAAAGTTTTTGACTTTACTATTACAGAAATTACCAGTAAAGATGGATATAAAGGTTTTTTCAAAGCATTTATTATAATTGCTACGCTGTATTTAGGATCTCTAATGAGCGTATCTACTTTGGCTTTGCCCATAGAGTCAGACTCCCATAAATACAGATATACTGTCGAGCACGAGCTAAAAAAAGAAATAAAAATTGAAACCCTTGAATGCAAATTCGAAATGAAGTCTTATAAAGAATGCAAGTTAGCTAAATACAAAAATAACATTTCAGAATCATCTTTAGATGCTTTAATAGCATTTCAAGACTTACTTGGGCTACTTATAGAAGTTTCAATCTGATCTGACATTTCACTTTCAAAAGAGAGAGTTACCAGTTTAGTTTAAGGGTGTCTAATCCAAACTAAACAAAGAGGTAACTCTCATGATTCATACTAACAACCCTGTCATTAAACACAAAGTCGGTTTACTCAACTTAGCCGAAGAATTAGGTAACATTACGCAAGCTTGCAAAGTGATGGGTGTATCTCGCGATACGTTTTATCGCTATCAACAAGCAAATGAAGAAGGTGGCGTTGAAGCTTTACTCAATCAAAACCGTCGAGTACCTAATGTTAAAAACCGAGTCGATGAAGCGATTGAATTGGCTGTTATTGATTACGCGGTCGAATATCCTGCCCATGGGCAAACCAGAGCGAGTAATGAATTACGCAAGCAAGGCATCTTCGTCTCTCCCAGTGGTGTTCGTTCCGTCTGGCTGCGTCATGGCTTAGCCAACTTCAAAGGTCGCTTAAAAGCCCTAGAAGACAAGGTGTCGAAAGAAAACATTATACTCACCGAAAGCCAAGTTCAGGCACTTGAGCGCAAGAAGCTAGACGATGAGGCTTGCGGTGAAATAGAGACCGCGCATCCCGGTTATCTAGGATCACAGGACACGTTTTACGTGGGGAATCTTAAAGGTGTTGGCCGTGTCTACCAGCAGACGTTTGTTGATACCTATTCGAAGGTTGCTTTCGCTAAACTTTATACAATGAAAACACCGATTACAGCGGCTGATACGCTCAATGATAAGGTGTTGCCATTCTTCGAATCTCATGACCTTCCTATGCTACGTATTCTCACTGACCGTGGCACGGAATACTGTGGAAAAATCGAGAATCACGATTACCAAATGTATTTGGCAATTAACGATATCGATCACACAAAAACAAAGGTCAAATCACCGCAAACTAACGGTATCTGTGAACGTTTCCACAAAACGATATTACAGGAATTCTATCAAGTAACATTCCGTAAACGCTTGTATATGAGCTTAGATGAGCTTCAAAAAGATCTGGACGAATGGCTCGAATACTACAACAATGAACGAACCCATCAGGGTAAAATCTGCTGTGGCAGAACGCCAATGGAAACGCTCATTGATGGCAAATCGGTTTGGACTGAAAAGAATTTAAGTTCAAACTAACCTGACGGACACCCGTTCTAAACTGGTAATCGTTAGATCAGGTCTGAACTAGTACAAGTTAGTTGCTTTACCATCCTGAATTTATACACACGCATAAATGACAAATCGCCTTTCTTCGGCTCTCCCAGTTCAGGATCTATCATTAGTTCGCGTATAGCGTTATCTAGGTCAGCTTTTTGATTTTTGTGTAATTTCTTAGCTGCTTTCTTAAAGCTAGCAGTTTGTAAAACGCGAGTAATTTTAGCCAAACTCGTAAGTCTCAAGCTTTCCAGCTTCTTTTTCGGCCTTTGCAATTATTGCTTGTCGCACGAATTCGTAGGGTAAATCAGGGTTGTCTTCCATCATTTCACCTATTTTCGCCCAGTGTTCTATTTGTTTTGGGGTAGTACGATTCAGGGCTTTAGCCATGATACTCGCTTTTTCTACTAAGTCTTGGTCGAGCCTAATGCTTGCAGTTGCCATAAGTTTCTCCTAACTAACAAAATTGATTGTAGCATGTTGCAACAGTAGTGGTAGTAAGTTACAGATGAAAAGAATATTTGAATTCAACTTTCAAAATGACACAAAGTGCGCACCGTTTGAGAGTTAGCGCCAACAATGCGCCAACTAATCTATCGACTCCCTCAACTCTCAAACTTCCTGAAATGCTCAGTAATATTGGCTTGCCGTAAATTACGCCCTGTCCCTAACTTTCTAAAACTATTACTCATTTTTGTAATCTGTAGTACCTTTACATAGTAGAAAGTGCATAAGGAGGTGCGATGAAATCTAAAATTATTTTCTCTGTCTTTACGCTGGAATCGTTGATGATGCTTGCTCACAGAGCAGTCAATTATATGCGGGAGCGCAAGAAATGAGTGGCGCTTTAAATTACCTTGACTCCTATGGTTCAATAAAAGGTGACTTACAAGGCGACAAACCCGTGCATTGCCGCTTTATCAATACACGTTTGCAAATACTTGATTCAGCAGAGCCGGTATTAAACCCTCGCGAAGTCGATGAAGTAAGCGCCATTAAACAACAATGGCTTTTAGCAATGTAAATCGTTCCAAAGAAGAAATGGATAAGCTATGCGCGCCCTAACCACACAATCAACAACACAAACAACCACAATAAGCCGACCGATATTCCTATTTGACTGGGGAAATACACTGATGGTTGATTTTCCTAATGTTGACGGAAAAATGTGTGACTGGCCGCAAGTTGAAGCCGTAAATAGCGCTTTTGAAACTTTAGCTCACCTATCACAACACGCTGATATTTATATTGCGACAAGCGCACAAGATTCCACAGAAAGCGATATCGAAAAAGCATTTGCTCGCGTGCAGTTAAGCCAGTTTATTAAGGGCTATTTCTGTTTTGCAAACATAGGGGTTTCAAAAGGTGACCCAGCATTCCTACCCGCTATTTTGAGCGAAATTAATGCCAATAGCGCCACAACAACCATGATTGGCGATAGCTTGGCTAAAGATATTAAGCCAGCGCTAGCAGCGGGTATTCAAGCCGTGTGGTTGAAAGGTCAGCAAAATGACGAGGCGCCGACGAATGCTAAAGTCATTAATGATTTGCGTGAGCTACGCGAATTGGTAGCCAAAGAAACTACAGATATGCGATTAGGCTAATAGCGACTTGATAAAAAAAGGAATGAGTTTTGAGCAACAAACAGTTGCTTGGCTGTTGCTTTTCCCTGCGCACATAGCCAAGCACTTTTTGTTAACGACTTTTATTGATAACTTCTCTTCAAAGCGTCATCACTAATCCGCTGAAACGGTGCCTGCGCCCGGTCTGCGAGGATCAGAAACACCGTAGAACAAACCGTCTTTAAACATAATGGATTGCACGCTCCCCATAGTTTTAGCTTTCTCTACGTTTTGCCCTTTGGCTTTTAGTAGCTCAATGGTGTCAGGGCTAAAGCCCGGCTCTAGTTGGAAAACATCTGGTAGCCATTGATGGTGAACGCGGGGCGCGTGCACGGCCTCGGCAATACTCATATCGTGATCCAGTACGTTAACTATCACTTGCAATACCGTAGTGATGATTCGGCTACCGCCCGGGCTACCCACAACGACATATGGCTTGCCATCTTTTAGGATCATTGTTGGGGTCATCGAACTCAATGGTCTTTTCGTTGGCGCAATGGCATTGGCTTCACCGCCGATCAAACCAAAACCGTTTGGCACGCCAGGTTTTGATGAAAAGTCGTCCATTTCATTGTTCATCAATATGCCTGTTCCCGGGATAACAATGCCTGAACCATAAGAAAAGTTGAGCGTGTAGGTGTTAGAAACCGCGTTTCCGTATTTGTCCATCACAGAAAAATGCGTAGTATCTGGGCTTTCGTATGGCGCAGGCTTACCCGGGTTAATTTCACTTGCAGGTGTCGCTTTAGCCATAGATATTTGGCTCATCAGCGATTTAGCATAGGCCTTGCTGGTTAGCCCTTTGATTGGTACATCGAAATGATCCGGGTCGCCCAGATATTTACTGCGATCCGCATAAGCCAACTTCATCACTTCACTGAGCACGTGCAAGTTCTTTGCGCTGCCAAAACCCTGTTCCTTGATTGGATAGTTTTCAAGAATATTGAGCATTTGTGCAACGTGAACACCACCCGAGCTTGTTGGCGGCATCGAGACAACCTCGTATCCACGGTAAGTTGTCGTGACGACCTCGCGCTCAGCGACTTTGTAATTAGCCAAGTCTTGCATGGTAATTAAGCCGCCATTCTTTTTCATATCTGTGGCAATGAGCTCTGCGGTTTTCCCCGTGTAAAATTCTTGCGGGCCATGTTTAGCGAGTCGTTTAAGCGTTTTTGCTAAGTCTGGTTGTACAAGCACTTCGCCTGCTTCATACGGCACATTATGCGCTTTGTAATAAGCCTTTGCCGTTGCTGGGTTAGCTGTTAACCAGGCTTTACGACTTTTTAAGTTTTCCGATAAATCATAAGAAACCAGAATGCCCTTTTCTGCTAATTCAATAGCTGGCTGAACCACTTGCTGCCAGCTCATTGTGCCGTATTTGTTAAGGGCATGAGCTAGCCCCGCGACCGTACCCGGCACCCCAGAAGAGGCATGGCTAAAACGGGCTTTTTGATTGTCTACATCACCTTTTGTGTCGAGAAACATATCGCGATGGGCGGCACTTGGTGCCATTTCTCGGTAATCTATTGCAACGGTTTCTTGTGTTTCGGCTAAATGCACTAACATAAAACCACCACCACCTAAATTACCTGCACGCGGCAGTGTTACCGCCAGCGCGATCCCAGTTGCAACCGCTGCATCAACCGCATTACCGCCTTGTGCAAGAATATCCGCACCAATTTGGCTAGCAAGCATACGTTGACTCGATACCATGCCGCCTTTGCCAATAACGGGATGATGAATGGCATCATAGCGAATAACTGCGGCACTTTCGTCTACATGACCATGCGCGTTAGCCAGTTGCAAGGTGCCTAGTGTACCGACCACCAGTAAATTCAAGAGGAGGCGTTTAGTGGTAAATAGCGTGCGAATATTTGTCATTTTCAAACCTTTTTCTGACATACGTTGGGCAACATGGCGTGCACATACCCATTAGCGATGTTTTGACCCATCATCATCTGTTGCCACTTAGCTAAATGCTAATGCCAAATCACATGAAAGACATAGACTTCTGTTATAGCTAGCCACTATAAAATGCCTAAGGTGAGTGAGAAAGTCATTCATTGTTGTGCTTTACCGGATACAAGCCTTGTCCAAACCTTTTCCAGCGTGATTTTTCATCCCAGATGTGATTTATACCAAACGTTTGAAGACTTTATTCATTATGTAATCAAATTGTTACCAAAATGTACACGAATGCCCATTGCAATCAACACCTACAATTGTATAATTTTCGACCTCAAAATATGGACGGCAATATTTGATACCTCCCATAATATCACTGCTAAGGAATAGCTATGTTTACATATTGGTCATTAAAAAAATACGGCACAAAATTGTTGCCAACGCTAGAAAAACGATACGGAAAGCACGAGTTTTATTCCGCTCATCAAATCCGAGCCACAGTCTATCAAAAAGACTTTAACCCTAGGTTCTTGCCTCTGGGCTATATTCTTTTTCTGACACCTTGTGAATTAAACGAAGTCTTTAGTCGCGAGTTTCCTGAAATGGATATTGAGGCTTACAAACAGGAAATAATTAGTTACTTGGCCAACAAAAATTACGAAGGCCAACTGCAAGTATTAAAGCAAGCAAGCTAGTTGTTTTCCTAGGTTATTTTTCTGGGCTGTTTTCATCGGTTGTTTTCATTTCGCTATTTGTGCTTCAATACCGCGATAACCAAACGGTATTAAATAGCGGTACTGAATCACCATGAACTGGCAAATAAAATCTTTTGAGCAGCTGACCACCAACGAGCTTTACGACTTTCTCAAGCTGAGAGTTGATGTTTTCGTTGTTGAACAAACCTGCTACTACCCCGACCTAGACGACTTAGATCGTCACCCGCAAACACTGCATATATTTTGTTATAAAGATGAGCAAATACAAGCCTACTTACGCATTTTACCCAAAGGGACAAGTTACCCAGACTATAACAGTATCGGCCGTGTCATTATTGCTGAAAGTGCTCGTGGTACAGGGCTTGGGCACGATTTACTGACAACAGGCATCAGCGCATGCCAATCGCACTTCAATGAAAAAGCCATCAAAATTTCCGCGCAAGAGCACTTAGCCAAGTTTTATGGCCGACATGGTTTTAAACAAGTCACCGACATGTATTTAGAAGATGGCATTCCACATATTGGTATGCTGTTAAGTGATAGCTAAGCGATAGATTTTTAAGATCAGCAGTAGACATTAATCGACATAAAAAACGCGCATTAAGCGCGTTTTTTATGTGCTATCACTGTAGCAGCTATTTGTTATGGCGACGCTCTGCTCGTTCGCGATAGGGTTTTAGCAATGGGCCGTTAGTCATAACCTAATGCTTATTGACACTTATAAGTAAGTCATTACCAAGAAGATAACCGGCATTACAAGCAATACCATAAAGGTTGCCAATGTACCGATTTGGCGTGCGAGAGAAACGCCTAAGGTTTTGGTTAAGCCCATGGCATGAAGTACGCGCCCTAGCAAAATTGTTAAGCCCAAAATGTGTAGCCACATTGCCGCTAAACCAGCCAGCTCTAACACGGCTAACATAATTAATGCCAGCGGCACGTATTCAGTAAAATTGGCTTGAATACGAATGGCTTTTTCTAATGGCTTCACCCCGTCGCCGCCAATACTCACTTTATGCTTTAAACGTAATCGACTGACATTAAATGACAGAGCAATAAATAGAATGGCTAGCAAACTGGTGTACAAACCAGTAATGGCCAATTCGGCTGAGATACTCATAGTGAATTCCTTATTGTTGTTATGTTTTTTTAAACTAAAAGCTTATTGAAATTATTAAACTAAAAGCAAGTTAAATCATACGAATCATGCCACGAATGAAAAATAGCAGCAGTTATGCTGCTATTAAATCTGCTGGCTTTATGTATCTTGTTGCTAGACCGAGAACGGGTAGGCAATAGCGTCGTGGTGCTGATAGCCTTCTACCGAGAAGTCATCCAATGTCACCCAAGTCTCAATATCCTCTAAGGTTTTAATATTGGGGTTAATGTTTAACTTAGGCGCAGCAAATGGCTCGCGTTTTAGCTGTACGTCTTTCATCAACGCTAGCTGGTCTTCATAAATATGCGCATTAACAATTTTATGGTACGCCATACCTGCTTTATGACCAGTAATTTGCGCCACCAATGCCAATAGCACATACACTTGAATTTGATTAAAGTTCAAGCCCAGCGGCACGTCACACGAGCGCTGATAACTGGTCAAGTACAGTGTATCGCCCAGTAATGAAAAGTTGTGGGTGTGCATACAAGGGCGCAAGCAGCCCATGTGGAATTCGCCTGGATTGTAAAACGACAGTATTTCACCGCGATCATCAATGCCGTTTTTTAGGTCATTAACAAGCTTTGCTAACTGGTCAACAACACCGCCATCTGGCTTGGCCCAACCTCGACCTTGCACACCATAAACACGCCCCATATCGTCTTCACCTTTACGGTGTGAGTTGTTTAGCCATGCCTCGTTTTCATTGGCGTTAGCATTCCAGGTATTACAACCAATAGCGCGAAAATCAGCGGCATTATCATAGCCGCGTAAATACCCCAATAACTCGGCAATTGCCGCTTTCCAAAAGCTTTTTCGCGTAGTAATAAGTGGGAATTCGTTGTTGCCTACATCGTATTTAAGTTCAGCATCAATTACGGTTAAACAACGCTTGCCTGTGCGCTTGTTATCGACCCAAACGCCCTCATCGACAATGCGCTGGCATAAATCTAAGTACTGTCTCATTTACTTGCTCCCGCAATTGCTGCCTTGGCCTTCATATTGCGACCGATCACAATAATGGCAACGCCGGTTAAAATCATTGGGAAACTGAGAATTTGCCCTTGCGTAACATTGGCAAAAATAAACCCTAAATGCGCATCTGGCTCGCGGAAGAATTCGATAAAGGTTCTAAATACGCCGTAGCCAATTAAAAAAGCACCAGAGGCCAAACCTAGGGTTCTTGGCTTGCGCACGATCCAGTACAAGATGGCAAATAACACAACGCCTTCAAGCGCAAATTCGTATAGCTGCGAGGGGTGGCGCGGCACGGCAAGTGGGTCGTTTGGAAAGACTACGCCCAACGGCATATCAGTTTGGCGTCCCCAAAGTTCAGCGTTAATAAAGTTACCAATACGCCCCATACCTAAACCAATTGGCACAAGCGGAGCAACAAAATCACCTACCGCTAAAAAGCGCTTATTGGTTTTGCGTGCAAACAAGAAAATGGCCGTGATCACGCCAAGTAAACCGCCGTGGAACGACATGCCCCCTTCCCAAATCTTAAATAAGTACATTGGTTCAACCAATAAATATTCAAACTGGTAAAAGAACACATAACCTAATCGTCCACCTAAAATCACACCAAGGAAGCCATAAAACAGCAAATCACTGACTTGGTCACGTGTCCACTCGCCCTTGCTGTTGTCTGCTGCGCGGTTAGCGATAAACATGGCTGCAATAAAGCCAATGAGGTACATCAACCCATACCAGCGGATCGCTACTGGGCCAACACTAAAGATAACCGGGTCAATCGCCGGAAATTGAATAAAATCAGATGACATGAAAATTCTTATAATTTCACCAACTTTGCATTGGCGATAGGTTGTTAAATTTAGCTAGATTATGCCTAGTTCCACCTTCAAATTCTAGGGTCGCAGGCCGATGAAGGACGTTATTTTTACACAGTGTTTTTTCAAGGTTATATCGCCATGCGAATCGCCACTAGAATTAAGAAAACGGCAAAGCCCTTTTTTAATGTTCTAACGGGCAATTTAGCCGACAGCTTTACCCCATAGCGGGCAAATAAAGACGACGTTAAGCTAATGCCCAGTAGTGCTGGCAAGTAAATATAACCTAGACTCCACGTTGGCAATGCGCTTTGTTCTAAGCCTGTAATGATATAACCAAGCGAGCCAAACAAGGCGACCACCAATCCACAAGCGGTTGCAACACCAATGCTTTGTCGCATTTGCACGCCAAAGTAACTCAACAGTGGAATTAAAATAGCGCCGCCAGCAATCCCCATTAAACTCGCCATAACGCCGGTCACTAAACCCGAAACTTGAAAAACAAACGCGCTTGGCATTGCTCTGGAAGTTGGTTTGCGAATAGAAGCCAGCATGTAAACAGCCAGCAAGCTGACTGCGGTGGCGAATATATAGGTGAGGGTTTGACCTGACAAGGTATCGGCAATAAAGGCGCCAAGCAAAGCGCCAACCGCAACCACTAACATAATTTGTCGCGCTAGCTCCCACGGTATATTGCGATTTTTATGATGCGCACGAACAGCCGAAATAGAGGTGAGGACAATCGTGGCGAGCGATGTCGCCAATGCCACAGGCATAACAAGCGCAGGTTCAACGCCAGCAATAGGCAGCAGATAAACAAGCGCTGGCACAATCACTAGCCCGCCGCCAATACCAAGCAAGCCCGCTAGCAAGCCAACAAGCGCGCCTAAAACTAAACAAAAAACAAAAAACGTGGTTAGCATTAATGCTCTTTTATTGATTACTTAATTGCCGAAAGTTTAGTTGCCGAGGGTTTGAGTGCCAAATACCTAAAAGCGAGTACTGGCAAGATTTCGACTACATGCCCGCCCGAACAAAACCGCCTAGGCCAAGTAATTCCAATTGCTCATTTAAATAATTGTGAACTTGCTGGGCGGTGCTGAGGGTCAACGCATGAGAGAGCATGACTTTTGCTCTTTGTATTTCGACATGGCGAATGACCCACTTCACTCGGCTAATGTTATATGAGTTCATACTGAGTTTGTCGTACCCCATTGCTAATAATAGCAGAGCACCCGCAGGTTCACTGGCTAATTCACCACACAAACTTAACGGCACCAAGTACTTATTTGATTCCTGAGCAATAAAATTAAGCGCTCTCAGCACTGCTGGGTGGTAAAAGTCATAAAGGTTGGCAACCCGTGAATTATTGCGGTCAACGGCCAACAAATACTGGGTTAAGTCGTTACTTCCAACCGAGAAAAAGTCGACGCGTTGTGCCAACTCTTTCAGTTGGTACAAGACCCCCGGCACTTCAAGCATAATGCCAACGCTCGGTTTAGTGAGTTTTTGCTCATACTCAGTACAAAGCTCGTAATACGCCTGATTGATCAAGCGTACTGCATCATCTACTTCACCAACACTAGCAATCATTGGCAGCATGATTTCTAGGTTGTTGCTGCCAATATTCGCTCGTATCATAGCACGCACTTGCAGCAAGAAAATCTCAGGGTGATCTAAGGTAATGCGAATCCCACGCCACCCCAAAAATGGGTTATCTTCCTGAATGGGGAAATAAGGCAGTGCTTTGTCACCGCCCACATCGAGCGTCCGCATGGTCACACTGTGACTAGGGAATGCTTGTAATACTTCTTGATACCAGACGGTTTGCTCATGCTCTGATGGAAAACAGCTGCGGTTCATAAAGGGAATTTCAGTGCGGTATAAGCCAATCCCCAACGCCCCTACTTTTTGCGAATGCTCAAACCCTGCACTTAAACCGGCATTAAGTACCAATTCGATTGCGCGGCCGTCTGGGGTGACTGCCGGTAAGCCGATAACCGCTTTAACCTTTTCCGTTAAAGCCGTTTCTTCTTCAATTAGGTGGCGATACTCTTGCACTAAGGTGGCGTCTGGCGAAATAAATAAATCACCGCTGTAACCGTCGAGTATTGCTTGTTGGTGATCAAGCTGACTCAAGGGTAAAGAGCTCACCCCCATGATAGCTGGTAAACCCATAGCTCGCGCCAAAATTGCCGCATGGGAGTTGTTTGAGCCAGTTAACGACACGATACCTTGCAAGCCACGCTGTTGATATTCCGCAATCATGGATGCTGTCACATCATCGGCCACTAGAATAAACTGCTCAGGCAAAGCTTCACTGGCCAATGACAACTGCTGCAAGTTAAACAAAACGCGATTACCCAAATCGCGAATATCACTGGCACGCTCGCGCAGGTAGGGCTCTTCCAGCGCTTCAAACTGCATCGCGTAGTGATCAATCACCAACTTCAAGGCGCTTTCCGCGCACCAACCGGTTTTGATTTTTGCTTCGACTTCCTTGCCTATGCTGGCATTATCGAGTAGCTGTTTATAGACCTCAAAGATATCTAAGGTGTCTTGCGCAACAATCTTCGTGAGCTTTAAGCTCATCGCTTCAAAATCTACGCGAGTTTTAAGTACCGATTTATGGTATCTGTCCAACTGTTCAGCGCTTGCATACACTTTTTGCAGCGGCAATTTACGCAAGTCAGCCCTGGGTTGTACGACTTTCATAGGTGCCATCGCTACACCTGATGAGCCGGCTATTCCTTTGAGCTGCTGAAAGGGTTGTAAACCGCCTTGCTCAGCGTGATTTTGTTTATCCGCGTCGGCCAACACCGTGGCCAACTGTGCCGCCAAGGTGACTAAAAATGCTTCTTCGTTTTCATTGAAACTGCGCGCGTGTTTTTGCTGAATCGATAAAATACCGATCACTTTACGCTGATGAATAATTGGCGTACCCAAGAAGGCTTTTAAGTCATCTTCTTGCACTTCAGGCGCTTGTTTAAAGTGCGGGTGGGCATGAGCATTGGCGATATTTAAGGGCTCTTCGCGCTGCCCGACTAGGCCGACAAGCCCTTCATTAAAACCAATACGGGTATACCCCAATGAGCCTTGTGCTAAGCCGTCAGACGCCATCAATAAGAAGTGTTGTTGTTGGTAATCAGCTAAGTAAATCGAACAACAATCGGTGGTCATTGCCTGTTTCACTTGCGTCACTAACTGTTGTAATGCGATCTGCAACTCTGGCTCTCGACCAAAGTCCAACACGATGCGGCGTAAAGTGGTTAACATGCAATTCCTTTTCTATTTTTTATCTATTACTTTTCGATTCATTTTCTGGGCGCATACTGCGCCATTAGCTCAGTTATGATTAGTATACCGATTAAAAGTGACATGCAATTGATATTTGACAATGAGAATGGGTGAAATGGGCTCCGTTGTTATTTAATACCAATTGAAATAAATACTTAATCATTCAGCGAGAATTAAAAGGTTCAGAGGCAAGGCATTGATTGCAGAGAATGGTCGCTCCCTTGTCAAAATCAATAACGCAGCATATGAACCTTTTAAACTCGCCCTTTGGGAGCGTGTCAGCGTCGCGATAACGGCGCCAAATTGATGAGATGTAGAACAACTATATCAACAAAAATTTGGCTTGTTCTCCCACCGCTGACAGCGCTCTGAATTGATCAATTAATTAATTCAATTGGTATAAAAGATAATAAAAGTTAGTAGCAGATAATAAAAGCGCCCGCATAAAGCAGGCGATTTTCACATAATAATAATCTTTTACGACAATCAGTTACGACGTTTTCTACGGTCATGACGATGAAATGGCATTGCGTGCGAAGCAAACTCTTTCATCACTTTGCGATAAACATCCTTCTTAAAAGATACTACCTGTCTGACAGGATACCAGTAGCTTACCCAACGCCAGTCGTCGAATTCAGGGTGCGACGAATGGATTAAATTAACCGCAGAATCATCTGCGACCAGTTTCAACAAAAACCATTTTTGTTTTTGCCCAATACATACGGGTTTACTATCGTGTCTGATAAATCTCTTTGGTAATTTGTATCTCAGCCAATGTTTGCTTGTTGCAACAATTTTGACATGCTCAGGCTTTAAGCCCACTTCTTCGTATAGTTCACGATAAAGGGTTTTTTCTGCTGACTCGCCTTCGTCAATTCCACCTTGTGGAAACTGCCATGAATGTTGCCCAAAACGTCTTGCCCAAAATACTTGTCCCCTGTCATTGATTATTACTATGCCGACGTTGGCTCGATAGCCTTCGGCATCTATCACAGGAACTCCCAGCAACAAATTCGTTATGATTTGATTCTTCCACAAACTCTTGGCCTGAGCAAATTATTTGCCAGATTATTTTTTGCTTGCGATTAATCGGGTTAGAATGTCGGCAAACCTGTATATTGCGCGACTAAATGATTACCCCACAAGAAAATATTCCCGATTCCGAGCAAACACTGATCACTAAGGCACAAAGTTTGGCGGGTTACACCTTAGGCGAAATAGCCCATCAAGCCGGTATTGCCGTGCCGGCTAATTTGCGCCGTGACAAAGGTTGGCCGGGACAGTTGTTGGAGTATACTTTGGGGGCGACCGCAGGCTCCAAGCCAGAGCCTGACTTCCCAGAACTTGGTATTGAACTAAAAACAATCCCCATTAACCGTGACGGTAAGCCGCTAGAAACCACCTTTGTCAGTGTCGCGCCACTCACCGGACTCGTCGGAGCCACTTGGCAAAATAGTCACGTAAAAAATAAGCTCAAACGGGTGTTGTGGGTGCCAATTGTCGCCGAGCGCGAGATTCCCGTGCCTGAGCGCATTGTCGCTATGCCATTTTTGTGGTCACCTTCTGCGGAAGAAGAAACCTTGCTTGCCAACGACTGGCAAGAACTTATCGATATGATAGTGCTAGGGGAAGTTGAGAATATCAGTGGTAAACACGGGCAAGTCATGCAGCTCAGGCCAAAAGCGGCGAACAGTAAAGTGAAAACAGATGCCTTCGACAAACACGGCCGGCCATTTAAAACTTTACCACGCGGCTTTTATTTAAAAATACCCTTTACACGCGCGTTAATCCGCAAAAATTTGCGTATTGGTTAGTCACTTGTTGCAGCACTGTATTAACATTAATACTATACTGGCGATTTCCGTAGCAGTATTGACGAGTCTTTAGCATGAGGCTAACAAAGCGATTTGACCGACATGTGACATTAATTTTTATCACCACCGTCATCGTCCTGATCATGACCTCGTATTTTACCTTTAACAAGGTCATACGAGATCATATCCACCATCAACAGCAGGCAGTAGTGCCACTACTCACGCTCGCGACCAGCGAAATTATTCGCCCACTGACTATCGCGCATCACATGGCGAACAGTTATTACATCAAACAAACTGTGCAGGCGCCTCAGTTGGATAAGGCACAAGTGCGTTCGTACTTGCACGGCTTTAGTAACGCCTACAAGCTGCTCGCGTTTGTTGCGGTTGAACAACACAATTTGATGCTCGACTCCAACGGTAAGGAAACTTCACTTTCCGATCAACAAGCCGAATGGTTTCATCGCTTAAAGTCGTTACCTGAAGAGCAAATTGCTGATATTGGCAACGCTGAAAACCCGCACCTTTATTTCGATGTGAAATTGCGCGATGATGACGGTAAGTTTCTCGGCTTTACTGGCGTTGGTGTTGATTTAGATGAATTTTCGGCGCGTTTTCGCACATTTAGCGATGATTTTGGCTACGAGCTTTTTGTGGCCGATCAGCACAACGACATTACGCTGACATCTTCTTCGTTAATGAAAACCGAAAGTCATCACCGCCGTGATGAAATCGTTAACTTGTCTAGCCTGCCATGGTTTGAGCCATACCACGCTATGGAGCAGCAAGGGCAAGCAAATCATTTGGTCGAGGTGGATGGCAGCGACTACATCATCAGTAAAATCGCAATTCCTGCGTTAAAGTGGGACATGTACCTGGTCGCGCCGCCACCTTATCAGCAGAGTCTTTACTGGCAGCAATTGGTCAGTACCGTACTGATATTTTTCCTCGTGTCATTGGCCTTGTATTTTGCGTTTGAATACAACATTACTACGTTTAAAAACGATTTGGTAAAAGACTCAGAAACCGACTTCTTAACCCAGCTACCCAATCGTAGCTTTATTAATTGGAAAGCCGATGATATCCGCAACAAACACCGATTTTTATCGGTGGTGATCACCGATATCGATAAGTTTAAAAGTATTAACGACAAACACGGCCATCTTGCCGGAGATGAAGTACTCAAGGTGATTGCCAAGCAACTCTCACAATCACTTCGTCAATTTGATGTCGTTGCCCGTTGGGGCGGCGAAGAATTTATTATGATGTTACCCGACACAGACAGCGAGCAAGCTTATCGCATAGCCGAGCGAATGCGGCAATCAATCGAAGCGCTGAAAATTACAGCACCTGATGTAGCAACACCGCTGCAAGTGACCGCTAGCTTTGGTCTGGCTGAGGGGCAATTAGCGGGTGAGTCACTTAATGATATTGTGCAACTGGCCGATCGGGCGCTGTATCAAGCGAAAGCCAAAGGACGAAATTGCGTGGTTATGCATGAGTTAACGGCAGCTAAGGCTGAGCCTTAATTGTTCGCCATTTTAATCTGACGCTTGTAAATCAAGCGTCATTTAATTGAGCAGCAATAAAATCAAACGCAAGCAGGTTTTAACAAACGTTAGCCCTGCTTATGCTTACCGAGCAGTTATAAAGGCGCTACACTAATTACCTGTCCAAAGCTTAGCGACTGTCCTGCCTCTACGGTTAACCACTGGGTGTTAGCGGCTTCTAAGCAAACATATTCTTGCTCGCCACCTTGGTGCACATCGGCCATGCCTTGCGCGACCGCTTGCCCCGGATTCCACAACACCCATTGCTTAACATTTTGCGGCGCGATGCGAATAACGCGGCCAAAGCCTGTGTCGATGAGCGCCATTTCTGCTTGGCTGTGATAAATGCGATCAAGCGGGCCCACCAGATTGCTCAACACTTCTCGTTGCTGTTGATTACCCGTTAATTTGCAATCAAATAATACGTTATCCAGTGCAGGAGCTGTCACTTGCGCAGGGCTGCTGACGGCAAAATAACTGTGTAAGGCACCGGTAAACTCAAACGCCTCACTTGCTAAGTTTTCAACAATAAACTGCTGTTCAAACGTTTGCCCAAATTTCAGTTTTTGTGTCACCTTTGCGTGATACGGCCACACGGGGTGTTGCTGACTTCCCTGCCACACTAGCTCAATGGTGACACTTTTGTCGTCAATCACATGGTTTGCCAGTTGCCACAATACAGTGCGAGCAAAACCGTGATTACCAGCCTTAGCCGCTTCTGGCTGAGTACCAAGCCACCCACCAAACCAAGGCCAACACAATGGAACCCCGCCGCGAATCGCTTTACCGGCTTGGTAGCTTGGCGACTTCGATAACCAAAACACTTCTTGCTCGCCTTTAGGTTGCCACGCTAGCACGTGCCCCCCGTATAAACTAACACGTGCTGTGCAGTGCTGATGCTCAATCACCAGTTGTTCGAGTGAACCGGCCAAGCCAGTTTGTGTTAGCTGACCAGCCTCGTGTTTGGCGATGACATTTTCAGGCATCGGCGGTTCGGCAATCACAGTCATTCAATTTTTCCTTCGCTTATTTACATGGGCGCTACTTAACCGTTACGTGTGGTGAGCGCTTAACAACTTCGTCGTTTAACTCAATACCAATGCCCGGCGTTTCAGACACTTCAAAGAAGCCGTCTTTCGGCTGTGGATCTTGAATACACAACTCGCGGTTCCACGCTTTAATGGCGTAGGTGTGATGTTCGTGAATTAAAAAGTTGGGAATTGCCGTTTCAAGGTGTAATGAAGCGGCCGTTGCGACTGGGCCACCACACACATGCGCTTGGACTCGAATATCGTAGGTATCAGCGTAATCACATACTTTTTTCGCTTCGGTAAAGCCACCACATAAGCCAACATCTGGCTGCAGTACATCAATGCTTTGATCTTCAAAGTACGGACGCACATCCCAGCGATGGTATAAACGTTCACCACCAGCAATGGGGACATTCACGCGATCAGACACTTTTTTGTGTACTTTCGAGTTTAAGTAGTTCACTGGCTCTTCATACATCATACAGCCAACTTCTTCGATCACTTCCCCCATTTGAATGGCCGACGCTGCGCCCATCAATGAATGTGATTCAAAAATGATATCCACGTCTTCACCCACGGCATCGCGGATCGCCCGCAAGCGATCCCCGAATAAGCGCATTTGCGGCTTAGTAAATAATTTAGTGCGATCAAACGAAGACTCACCATTGGCGTCATACACGATAGGGTCAACTTTCACCGCATCGTAACCTTCGGCCATCGCTTTTAATGCTGCTTCTGCGTACTCCGCTGGCTCGATAAGTTTCTTACACTCTTTGTCCCAGTCAAATTGCAATTGGCTGGCATAAGTGCGCAGCTTAGTATTGGTTTTACCGCCCAATAGCTGATACACAGGTAACCCCAAGGCTTTGCCTTTAATGTCCCAAAGGGCAGTATCAATAGCACTCATTGCGGCATAAAGTACTGGGCCACCACCGAGTCCCCAGAAACTTTCGCGCAACATGCGCGACCAAAGCAATTCAGTTTGAAACGGGTTAAAGCCGATTAACACCGCCTCAGATATTTCCTTGATCATTGCGGCGGCGGCGCTGTGCCCCCAGTCGTAAGCTAAACCGGCTTCACCTAGCCCGTGAATACCTTCGTCTGTATGAATGCGAACAAAAACTGGGTTCCACGGCGGGCGCTCTGGGCAATGAATATCAAAAATTTCTACGTGTGTTATTTTCATCGGGGTGTCTCTATTGTATTGGTAAAGTTTAGGGGCGACTGGATGCCACTAATTTAAACTGCTACGTTTTGCGTTAGCTCGCAAAACTCGGGTCTAGGCGATAAATACGGCGCAACATAGCCGGCCATGATTTTTGCCCACCAGTTAATCCCGTATGTACTACGTTCGCTTGCGCTTTAATATTGTCAACAATACTCTGCTCAATCTCGATTAGCTCAGCGCCAGTGGCTTGTACTTGCAACTGCACTTGGCACGCGCGTGTTAAATCGTACATGTGCATAAATGCATCGCCGATTGTCTGACCGCACGTTAATCCGCCGTGATTGCGCAACAACATAAAATTGGCATTACCCAAATCGGCTTGCAGGCGTGCTTTTTCATCTTCGTTTACTGCTAAGCCTTCGTAGCCGTGATAGCTCATTGATGCCAGCGCAAATGCTGAGTATTGGCTCAGTGGCAATAAGCCTTCTTTCAACGTAGCTACCGAAATAAGCTCATTGGTATGCAAGTGCATCACGCACATCGCATCGTGACGCACTTGGTGCACAGCACTGTGAATAGTAAAACCAGCAGGGTTAATTTCAAACGGACAGTCGCTGTCTAAAATATTGCCGTCAAGGTCAATTTTTACTAGGTTTGAGGCGGTGATTTCATCAAATGCCAAACCAAACGCGTTAATCAAAAATTCATCCGTACCCGGAATACGCGCTGAGATATGGGTATAAATTAAATCATCCCAGCCATGTAGGTAGGCCAAGCGATAACAAGCCGCTAAATCAATGCGAGTTTGCCACTCGGTGTCTGACACTTTGTCTTTAAGGTTAAGTTGAGGGAGTTCGAACATGTTATTTTCCACTTTTTCGCGCTGGCGCTAACTTTAGCGCAGCCCAAGCTTTTGTTAAAGGTCGGGATCCGCTAACTTATAGCGATTATTCATAATTTCGCCAAATACTGTAGCAAGCATGTGTATTTTGTTTATTGCCTTACATCAACATCCCCAATATCCGCTTATCATCGCCGCCAATCGCGATGAATTCCATCAGCGACCGACCCAAGCAATGCACTGGTGGCCAGATAACCAATTGCTCGCAGGGAAAGACTTGGCCGCAGGTGGCACTTGGATGGCAATCGCTAAAACTGGACAATTTGCCGCACTGACCAACTTTCGCAAACTCCCGATTGATAATAGCCGTGAATATCAAAGCCGTGGCGATTTAGTACTGAGTGCTCACGAGGTGACAAGTAACGAGCTAAGCGCATACCTCACGGCAAGTAGCAATAAATACCAAGGCTTTAACTTATTGTGGGGTGATATCTGGCGCAACAATGCTTGGCGTAACAAGGCGGGGCTGACTTGCTTTGATAGTGTCAATCAAACACTTACCCACAAACAATCGGGCTTTTTTAGCCTGTGTAATGGTGCATTTGACGATATTTGGCCGAAAATGGCGAAGGGCGAACAAGCGCTAGAGCACTACGTAAATACGCACAGCGATATTCGCCACGAAGAATTGCAGGCATTACTGACCGATAAACAAACGGCACCGGATAATCTGCTGCCGAATACCGGGCTGCCGTACGACTGGGAAAAGCAGCTCAGCGCGATATTTATTCAAGGGGAAGAATACGGTACCCGTTCATCGTGCATTTATACGCTTTCCCACGCGGGTGTAGCGCAAGTGAGCGAATTTACCTATCAAGCAAGCAGCGATATAAGTAACCACGCCACTTTTCAATGGCAGGTGTAGTGGCTGGTACAGTGCCAGCTGTAATGACAGCTAAGGTCGCAAGCCCCAAATGCTTACTTTGCTTAACCAAAGGCATTTTTCAGTATCGCGATAAACAGTGAGGCAAAGACCAATACAATTAAAATTTTGCTGTATTTTTGTTGAGTGGGCTGGTCGAGCGGTTTACCGAACTTTTCCCCCAAGACCACCATAATGGCAACACTGAGAAAAACCAAAGCCAAAATAATCAGCAGAGTCATTTGTGCTTCCTTTTAATTGCTGCATGTTAACTAAAATTGTACGCGCTAATTTGTTTTTGGGGGCGTTGTGTTAGCATTTCAACGTTACTTTTGAATGTTATCTTTCACTGTTAATGTTGACCATCGCCCAGTTATCCCCGTGCGCAGTTTCGGTGATAAAAGCACCATAAACGCCTGTCAAATCAAGTTTTAACTGTAAAACTAGCAAGATTTGTTTACCATAGTCAAAGCTAGAGCCAACACCAGCATCAAAAGAGTCACCACCCGCATGCCGCAAAGTGCAAGTTTCAAACAAAAGCGTCGATTTATCATTAGTTTAGGCAAGGCGCTTCACAAGTTTGGCACCAATTCGTTTCGCTCTGAAGCACATTTACAAAGTGTCGCCAATTTTTTGGGGATCAAAGCGTCATTTATTATCACGCCAACCTCCTTGACGTTTGTGCTGATTGACGAAGAGCGCAATGAACACAATTACATTGTTCGCGTAAAGCCCGGTGATTTAGACCTTGGCTCGTTAGCTCGTACTGACGAACTAGTCGACGAGCTTAGCTCAGGCCAACGCACGCTTGACGAGGCCATAGAGCGCATCGAAGAAATTTACAACAAACCCAACCCCTACGGTAAAACCATTACATTTGTCGCGTTTGGCGCTTCAAGTGCAGCCTTCGCGATGCTAATGCACACAAGCTGGAATGATGTGTTTTGGTCAGGCCTGCTTGGGCTAGTTGTCTCGCTATTTGTGTTTTGGGCAGGACGTTCCGAACGCGTAACAGAGCTGTTAGAGCCAGTTTCAGCACTGGTGTGCGCACTGCTGACATCAGCCATTACCAATTTTGACCCGCACATTAATATGCCGCTGGTCATTCTCTCAGCCATTATTGTGTTTATCCCCGGCCTATCGCTGACTTTGGGCTTATCTGAATTGGCCGCGCGGCATTTAGTTTCCGGTACAGCTCGTATCATGGATGCCATTATGGTGTTGTTTAAACTCTATTTTGGGGCCGTCTTAGGTATGGCTATTGGCAACTTGATTTGGGGCACAGCTGATTTTGTGCAACCAGCAGCCATGCCCAATTGGACATCTTGGGTTGCGGTGACCATTTTATCAATGACCTTAGTCATTATGTTCCAAGTGCGTAAAAAAGATGCGCCTTGGGGGATTATCTCTGGTTATGTCGCCTATGGCGCGACACTACTGGCTACGCCTTATTTGGGCTATGCGCTCGGTGCCTTTGCCGGTGCTTTCGCGCTGGGCGTATACAGCAATTTGTTCTCTCGGATAATGAATTTACCGACAAGTATTGTTATGCTGCTGGGTCTAGTGGTACTTGTACCTGGTAGTAAAGTTTATATTGGTCTAAATTCTGCAATTTCTGGGCAAGATATGCTCAACACACCAGATATTGGCTCACAAACTTTTCTTATTTTTATGTCGCTGGTTGCCGGCCTAATTTTTGCCAATGTAACCGTGCGCTCTCGTAAATCTTTGTAAATAAAATGACGTTAAAAGATAAAGCTCAAAAGCCTTCACCAGTTCCTGCAAGTAAAGAACCTTCACGAAAAGGGCATTCCCGAAAAGGCCATGCACAAAAAGAAAAGGCAGTGAAGAGCAGTTATCACCACGGTGACCTTCGCCCTACGCTGCTAAATGCCGCTTCAGAGATGATTAATGCTGGTGGCGTTGAGGCTTTGTCGCTGAGAAAACTAGCGGAGCAAGTGGGCGTATCGCGCACCGCCACGTATCACCACTTCAAAGACAAACATGATCTGCTTTGTGCAGTTGCTGCAGAAGGCTTTTTGCGTTGGCAAAACATTGAACAAGACATTTTCAATGACACGAAAAAGCCAATTACTGAGCGCTATCGTCAATTTATCTTTCAATACATAGACTTTGCGGCAAATAACCCGGCAATTTACGACCTTATGTTTGGTCACACGCTGTGGAAACACGATCATTCCAATCAAGAACTTAGGGATATCGCCTACCCCGTATTTCAGCACCAAGTAGAAATGACCAAAGCCTGGCAGCAGGCAGGCATCTTGCCCGCCAGCGAAAACACCTTGCGTTTAGCACAAGTCACCTGGGGCACTATGCACGGTATTGCGCGTCTGTTAATCGACGGAATATACGCAGATGCCAGTAACATTGAAGAAATGTGTGAGTGTGCGGTCAATGTTTTTCTCGCCAAGTCTACTTAGCGGCGGCGATTTCAGCAGTGAAGACACTAGCGACATTAACTTACTGCGCAACAGGGAAAGGTAATTTGGAGCCTTGACCTAACTCACACGAACAAGACACACAAAGGCTAAATGACCAACTGCCTAACCTAATTACATATTTTGTAACATTATCGCTACCGCCAAAGCTAACCTTCCATTAGCTTTGCCTAGCACACCCGCACCAGATTCATTACTATCTGGTGCGACAGAAACATCTCAAACAAACATGCAGAGTATCAATATGAAAGCAATTCTCTCAACAGCAATTTGTTCATCTATGCTGCTACTTGCTGGCTGTAATGCCACGTCAGAATCAGCAAAAACTGAAACAAGCTTCAAACAAACTGCGTTAGCCTCTGGCATCAGCAAAGCGAACATGGACATGAGTGTTCGCCCGCAGGATAACTTCTACCGTTATGTCAATGGCGGTTGGTTAAAAGCAACCGAAATTCCAGGCGATAAAACGGCGATTGGTTCATTCTATGATCTGCGCGATGAAGCTGACGAAAATGTTAAAGCGATTATCGAAGAGTTGGCGGCAACACCTAACCTGCAAGCAGGTTCAGACGAGCAAAAAGTGGCTGACTTATTCCGCGCTTACATGGATCAAGAAAAACGCAATAGTTTAGCTATTACGCCGATCAACACCATTTTGCACGACATCAAGGCACTGAACAGCAAATCAGACTTAATGTCATTCTTTGGTAAATATCAATCTGTCGGTGTGACTAGCCCAATGTACTTGTACATCAGCGTTGACGCAAAAGATTCTAGCCGCTACGCAACCCACGTTTGGCAAGGTGGTTTAGGTTTACCGGATAAAGACTACTACTTCAATGAAACCGAGCGTTTTGTTGATTTACGCGCAGGCTACAAAGCCCATATTGCCAAAATGTTTGCGTTAGCTGGTTTTGAAAATGGTGAAAAAGCGGCTGAAACCATCTTAGCGCTTGAGACAAAAATGGCGGATTACCACTGGACACGCGTACAATCTCGCGACAGTGAAAAACGCTACAATAAGTTTGAAACCGCTAACTTAGCGAAAGTGTCTGATCAAATCGATTGGTCAGCATATTTAGCCGCTCAAGGTGTTAGCGCACAAAAAGACTTAATTGTTAACCAACCTGACTTCGTCGCAGGTTTTGGCAAGATCTTAGCGGAAACTTCACTCGCAGATTGGCAAACCTACCTCAAGTTCCATACGTTAAGCGCTTATTCAAGTTACCTGACAGCTGAGTTAGACAACGAGAATTTTGAGTTTTTCTCAAAGCAGCTAAGCGGCCGCCAAGAGCAGCGCCCACAATGGAAGCGCGGCGTCAGTGTTGTTAACAGCAACCTAGGTGAAGTGATTGGTAAAGTCTATGTGGCGCGCCACTTCAAACCAGAAGCTAAAGCACGTATGAGCCAGCTAGTTGAGAATTTACGCAGCGCGTACGGTGCATCAATCGATGATTTGGCTTGGATGTCAGATGAAACCAAGAAAGCCGCTCACGTTAAACTGGCCGCCTTTACACCGAAAATTGGCTACCCAGACAAGTGGGAAGATTACTCATCATTAGCCATTAAAGGCGATGACTTAGTCGGTAATATCATTCGCTCGGGTATGATTGCTCACCAAAAAGAAGTCGAGAAATTAGGTGGTCCAATCCGCAAATGGGAATGGGGCATGACACCGCAAACCGTTAATGCCTACTACAATCCTACGGTAAACGAAATTGTTTTCCCTGCTGCAATCTTACAACCACCATTCTTTAACATGGCGGCTGATGACGCCGTTAACTACGGCGGTATTGGCGCGGTCATTGGTCACGAGATGGGGCACGGCTTTGACGACCAAGGTAGTCGTTACGATGCAGAAGGTAACCTGCGTAATTGGTGGACGGAAAACGATTTAGCGGAGTTCCAAAAACGCGCCGCCAACCTAGTTGAACAATACGACGGTTACCAAGTATTTGAAGATCTGAACGTGAACGGTAAGTTGACCCTTGGCGAAAACATTGGTGACTTATCTGGTGTCACGATCGCGTACAAAGCTTATAAAGCCTCACTTAACGGTAAAGAAGCGCCAATTATTGACGGTTTAACTGGCGACCAACGTTTCTTTATGGGATATGCCCAAATTTGGCGTTCAAAAATCGTTGAGAAATCAATGCGCAACCGCGTAGCGACTGACCCTCATTCACCGGGCGAATTCCGCGCGCTAGGCTCATTATCAAATATGAATGAGTTCTACGAAGCATTTGACGTAAAAGCAGGCGATGCCATGTATATCGCGCCTGAAAAACGCGTGAAGATTTGGTAATGCAAGCATAACGCTCAGGTCAACTAAATAGGCGACATCCTGATTTAGTTGACCTATTGCCTAACACTTAATACCTTTCGACAATTCTCCTCCCCTTCTCGCGCTGGCCTAGCTAAAATCAGGCAACCTCTCCCTTTTACTCAATCGACGGTTCGTCAGAGCGCAGACAACAGGCCAAAAAACTTGTAAATACAATGTTAACACTTTACTGAATTAGCTTTTTCGACTATATTTTGACCGGTTTAATATTCCAGCGATATGCGCTGGAATATTGTTATAAACAGTAGTAACACAAGGACGAAGTATGAAGAAGTTAGCTAGTATCATTGCAATATCATTGCTAAGTTTGCCCGCTTCGGCAGGCATAATATCAAGCCAAACAGACTTTTCTGACACCTCGGCATGGCAACTTAATAGCGATGCCAGCCAAAATAACAATCGCTTAGCGCTCACCCAAGGGTTGAGTCAAAGCGGTAGTGCGTTTTTACGTTCACCCATCAGTCTGTTAAACGACACCTCATTTAGCGCGTTTTTCACTTTTGAAATCTCTCAACCTGTCGGGTTAACCGACGTTGATGGCTTCCAAGGTGCTGACGGCTTAGTGTTTGTCGTGCAAACTAACGATACCAATGTTGGTAGTCAGGGGTTAGGCATCGGTTATCAAGGGATCGCCAATAGTATTGGCATCGAATTTGACACTTGGACGAATACGAGTTTGGGTGATGTCGATGGTAATCATGTTGGTATTAATTTAGGTGGCAATAGCCAATCGGTTGCGCAAGCCTCGGAAAGCTCAGCGTTTAACACCGGCGGTATTTGGTCTGCTTGGATTGATTACGACGGCATTAACGATTTACTCGAAGTGCGATGGTCAGACACAGGCACGCGCTCTGCTGATGCAGGCTTATCATTAAGCGTTGATTTAACCAGTGAATTAGGTAGTAATGATGCGTTTTTTGGTTTCACCTCAGGCACAGCCGCAGGTGGTGGTTTACACGAAGTGATCAGCTATGAGTTCCGCAACACCTTTGCACCGATCCCTTCGGTGACAGCCATTGATGCACCATCAGCCTTGGCATTGATGTTTGCCGGTTTAGCTGGTCTAGGTGTGCGTAGAAAATCGCAATAACCCCGTGTATGCATTTGGCTAAGTTAGTCACTCAAAAACAGCGTAAAAACTGAATAACGCTACATAAACGCCAAATCTGAACAGTAAAACGGCCACATTGAATTGTTAAATGTGGCCGTTTTTTTATCGCTGTGTTTCGCTTGCTTTAATGCTCTTAATTGCCTTAACTAATACCAATTGAAGTAAAGGGCTTTACGCTAATAATCCGCGACATAACGTGCGATTATTTTGTCAATTTCGCCTCGCTGTGCCATCGCGACTAAAGTCATTCGCCACTCTTCAGCCTCGGTAGACGACATAGTCAGTGGCCCGGCCAAATAAAGCTTTGTCTGCATCACAACTTCTTGCTCGATCAGATTCATGGGTGAATAACTAGACTTCTTAGTTAAAAATTGCGCCAAATGAAACTCAGTAAACCAGTGCTTAACTAGCCCTTCTGCCAACAAACTCAAACACGCTTGTTCACTGGTAACGGCAATATAATCAGTTTCGCCATTGCTTTTTAACCAGTCTTCCATCGGCGTATTGTAGTGAACACATAGTTTTGCTCGCACATGTGGTTGACGACTCTGTGGTGATTCTTGACGCTTGTCATGCGCTAGCGATTGGTTGGTATCTACACTTTGCTGATGTGCACTATCTTGCCAGCCCAACATACCAACTTGTACAGGTAAAATGGGGGCAACCCAAGTAAATAAGTGCTCCCTCTCAGCCGTGCGTGCAACGCCAACCATCAACACATTAGGCAAGCGCTCTACCATACTAAACGCTCGCTTTAGCGGTACCACTTGTTGGTGCACCTGATAGCCGAGTTGTTGGCCTGCTTGAGATATCACATCCATGTTGATCCCTCTGACGTTACCTTCCTCTTGCCAAGAAAATGGGGGAACTTGAGGGCCAATAAGCGTAATTTGATCAGCTGTCTCGCTGGCAACAGCGATCCCCATAAAGCTTATCAATAACAGTAGACTGGTTAATTTAGACAAGGCTGATAACGTAATGCGTGACAATAAGTGCTGTAACTTTAAGGGTTTCAACGGGTAAATCAAACCCTTTGGCGAATGTTTTTTGAACAGCCCTGTGTTCACTGAGGTGATAACTAAGTAGCCAACTGGCGACAAGTGTTGGCAGCAAGCGCAAAGTCAAACATTAATTTTTTGTGTTAGTGCGATGACAAGGCTGTTGTTAACACCACAAAAAATAGCTGCAGCCCTTTGAAAATAGCAAGTTCAGAAAAATCGCATCATGATTCAGTTTTTTCGAATATAACTATCTACACAATTAATTTTGACTTGGCAGCAACTTCACCTATCATTCTCCCCGTACTTAACAAACAGACTTTCAAACGTTCACTAGGAACGAATAATACGGAGAATGAAAATGACTCAATCATTAATCAATACAAAATTACAACCATTTACTTCAACTGCTTTCCACAACGGTGATTTCGTTGACGTAACTGAGCAAGACTTACTAGGCAAATGGTCTGTAGTTATGTTCTACCCTGCAGATTTTACTTTCGTTTGTCCTACTGAATTAGGTGACATGGCAGATCACTACGCTAAGCTTCAAGAAATGGGCGTTGAAGTATACTCAGTATCAACTGACACGCACTTCACTCACAAAGCATGGCACGATGCGTCAGACACAATCAACAAGATCAAATTCCCAATGCTTGCTGATCCAACTGGCAAAATCTCTCGCAACTTCGGCGTACTAATCGAAGAAGAAGGTTTAGCATTACGTGGTACTTTCGTTATCAACCCAGAAGGCGAAATCAAAGTTGCTGAAATTCACGACTTAGGTATTGGCCGCTCTGCAGCTGAGCTAGTTCGTAAAATTCAAGCAGCACAATACGTTGCTGAGCACGACGGTGAAGTATGTCCAGCAGCTTGGACACCAGGTGAAGAAACACTAGCTCCTTCTTTAGACCTAGTTGGTAAAATCTAAGCTAGCCTCTAGCTAACCGCTCTACTGATTGATACGGCTTAGGCCTAAGCCTTATCAATTGACTCAAAGAGTTTCTACATGGCTTAGCTCAATGATTTGCATACCTGTTGTTACTTTTACTGCAAATTAGCTAAGCCACCATAACCCTATTTTTTTAGCATTGCTGCATCAATTGATGTGAGCGCAGGAGTTGATCATGTTAAATTCAGACCTAAAAACGCAGTTGAAAACTTATTTGGCGAACATCAAAAAGCAAGTAACTCTTAGCCTTGCCCTTGATGACAGCGCAAAATCACAAGAATTAAAGCAGTTAGCCGAAGATATCGCCTCGTTATCAACGCTAATCACCATTGAAAACAGCACAGACGCCGCAGCACGTAAGCCGTCAATGACGGTTATCTCAGAAACAGGCACTAAATTAGCCTTTGCTGGTATTCCATTAGGCCACGAGTTCACGTCATTAGTGCTCGCACTATTACACTCAGGTGGTCACCCGATCAAAGTATCGGAAGAAGAAATTGAACAAATTAAATCGTTAGAAGGCGAGTTCCACTTTGACACTTACATTTCATTAAGCTGTCAAAACTGCCCAGACGTTGTCCAAGCCTTAAACATTATGGCGGCCATCAACCCGCAAATTACCAGCACTATGATTGACGGTGGCTTGTTCGAGCAAGAAGTAAAAGATCGCAACATTATGGCAGTGCCAAGCGTTTACCTAAACGGTGAAAGCTTCGGCCAAGGCCGTATGTCATTAACTGATATTTTAAAGAAAGTCGATAAAAACGCAGACGCTAAACAAGCACAAAAGCTTAACGAAAAAGAGGCGTTTGACGTATTAATTGTTGGCGGTGGCCCTGCTGGTGCATCAGCCGCTGTTTACGCCGCACGTAAAGGCATTAAAACCGGTATTGTTGCTGACCGCTTCGGTGGCCAAGTATTAGAAACTGTCGGTATCGAAAACTTTATTTCAGTCAAGAAAACCGAAGGCCCTAAACTAGTCGCTAGCCTTGAAGAACATGTAAAAGATTACGATGTTGACATTATGACGGGCGCAAAAGGCGTTAAACTAAGCAAAGATGAGCTAGTCAGCATTGAATTAGACAACGGCGCAACCCTAAAAAGTAAGAGTGTGATTGTTGCCACAGGTGCGCGCTGGAGAAAAATGAACGTGCCGGGTGAAGCGGAATACAGCGGCTCAGGCGTAGCTTACTGCCCACACTGTGATGGCCCACTCTTTAAAGGCAAGAAAGTTGCTGTGATCGGTGGTGGTAACTCAGGTATTGAAGCGGCGATTGACTTAGCCGGTATTGTTGAGCACGTCACGGTACTAGAGTTTGACTCAAAACTACGCGCCGATGAAGTATTACAGCGCAAAGCAAAATCTATGGGTAACATTACGATTTTGACGCAAGCACAGACCACAGAGGTACTAGGCGACGGTAACAAGGTAACTGGCCTTGCCTACACTGACCGCGCAACAGGTGACAGTCACGAACTTGAACTAGCAGGTATCTTCGTGCAAATTGGCTTAGTCCCTAACGCTGAATGGTTAGATGGCGACATTGATTTAACTAATCGCGGTGAAATCATTGTGAACGAACGCGGTGAAACGTCAATGCCAGGTGTATTTGCAGCTGGTGACGTCACCACTTCGCCTTACAAGCAAATCGTTATCGCCATGGGTAATGGCGCCAATGCCAGCTTAGCCGCCTTCGATTACTTGATTCGTCAAGTGGAAGAAACCAGCGACGAAGCGGCAGAGAAAGTCGCCTAACTTGAGCGACTTTCTAGCAACCTAATGGCGATAGTTAGTACGTTAACTAGGTCGCTATGCTCAGATAGGTTACACAGTGTAAAAAAGCAGCTTAGGCTGCTTTTTTCGTTTTTTGCGCTATAATCGGCAAAAGGCAAATTAACATTTACAAACAACAGCTTAGCATTTGATTGAAAGCTCAAAGACAGATTGCGACAGAAAGTGACGACAGTGCCTAATGTTTCTGAATTAATGACCCGCGAGGTGATCAAAATTAACCTTGATGAGCGGCTCGATAAAGTGAAAGAAATTTTTGATCAATATAAGTTCCATCACTTACTTGTGGTTGACAATAATAATGCCCTTTGCGGCGTGCTCTCAGATCGCGACTTGTTTAAAGCACTTAGCCCCAATGTTGGCCTTGCCTCTGAAACGGCAAGAGATGCCGCCACGTTAAATAAGCGTGTCCACCAAATCGCTGCCCGTTACCCTATTTCTTTGCCAGTCAATGCTAGCCTAACTGATGTGGTCAAACAGCTTCACGAACACCAGATCACCTGTATGCCAATTGTGGATGACAACCAGCGCCCCGTGGGTATTATTACCACCAAAGATATTGTGCGCCTACTTCATGATAAAATTGACACCGCAGAAGCGAATATTTAAAACACCCAAGTTAAGAACGATAATATGAACAAGATGACTATTCGGCCTGCAACGCTAGCTGATATTCCAACGCTTGAGCTTTTCGAACAAGGCGTTATTGCCGCCGAGCGACCTGTGGCAGAAAACTTACGTGATGGCAATATCACCTATTACGACCTACCGTCATTAATCACCAATGATACCTGCCAGCTGCTAGTTGCTGAAACCGCTGGCCAACTTATTGCCAGTGGTTATATCAAAGTCAAACCATCACCTGACCACCATAAATACCCGAATCACGGTTATATTGGTTTTATTTACGTTGAACCTGAATTTCGCGGCCAAGGGATTAGCCAACAAGTGATTCAAGCGTTATTTGAGTGGGCTAAGCAGCAAGGGATTGTTGAAGTCTTGCTGGATGTTTATAACGATAATTCACCTGCGATTAAGGCTTATGAAAAGCTCGGCTTTAATAAAAGCCTAGTGCAGATGCGGGTTGAAGTGTAAATAACCTTAGCTCTGGATAACTAATGCGCTTCTAGCGGCAATTTTTACTGCTACCAGCGTTAAATTTACTTGCAATACGCCCCCACGGATGGGGGAGATAGAGCGACGTTGGAACCTGAGCCGAGACTCGCTATTGACGCGCAAATTTGCCTTGATATCAGCAAAAATTTCTCGCTAGAAGATAACGACAAACATAAGTATTTGAATTTATTTATTATTCACTATTTTTATCCAAACCTAAGGTTAAATATCGAAAGCTGCTTTAGTATATTGATTCTGTAGCAATAAAAAGAGTATTAACCTTTTGAGGTTTTATATAGCTGAGTCAAAACAAACCATTCCACCAGTAGCAGATTAGGTACCCAGCAAATCCATGATAAAACAGGATAAAAATCGGAAAATTTAATACCAACAAGCGTGCTTAAACCAAGATACACCCTCAGCGTAACACCCGCTAGGGTTAACGCATAACTTCTAATCATCCAATCACGATGAGCAGTTACATCGCCGTGAAGAATATGCCAATATGCTGTCAAAGTAGTACCCAGCCAGCAAAGCGCCATTAAGCCAAAGCCAAACTGGCTAGCCATTCCACCAAAGGCATTTAATGCGAGAACCAAGCCGGAAAGACCTCCAAGTACTACAGCTAAAACATACAAACGACCTAACCAGCGGTGGACTCCAATATATTTAACTCTTAGCTGACGATTTAATTGTAAGGCACCAAAAATCATGGCACCAATGCCACCAGCTAAATGGAGTGAAATGGCTTCTGGAGATGTATCAAACAAGTTTGCAATAAACTGGCTTCTAAACGTTGGAATTGATAGGTTTAATAGCGCATACACTGCGACGCCAAAAGCCAACACTGTCATTACAGGCCATGCAAAATGCCGAAGCATCTAAACCTCCTTGTTAAATGATTATGAGAAGTTTTTGAAAAGACTGATAGAGAGTCATCCCCATGTAACTTCTAAATCTAGCAGCAAAACATCAGTGTTCAATATTCAAGTGCATTAAGTTCAGGTGCATTAAAAAATTTCGTCTGAATAGTCCAAGCCGTCAATCACTGACCGAACTCAACTTAAACCTAGACGCTCGACTCTGATGCCTCTTCCAGCGTTTTTTTCAACCAAGCCTTGGGAGATAACTGACACGTTTTGTTAAACGCGCGTGACAAGCTTGACGGGCTTTCGTAGCCAACCAATTGCGCGCAATGATCGACGCTCTTACCCGTCAATAAGTGTTTTTGTGCTAGCGATACACGCCAACGCGTTAAATAATCGTTGGGGGTTTCCCCCAGTACTTGTTTAAACAGCGGTGAAAACTTAGAGCGCGACATCAACGCGACCTCTGCCATTTCATCGAGCCCCCACGGGTGCGCAGGTTGACTGTGAATTGCACTGATCACCTTACTTAAAAACGGGTGAGATAAACCGGCTAACAAGCCTTGCTCAATTTTTTGCTCAGTAATTAAATGCCTTAGCAAGCACACAATAAAGACTTCCATTAAGCGATTAAGAATCGTTTGTTTACCCAGATTGTCTGATAGAGCTTCATTCACCATCCAAGCAAAGCTGTCGTTTAACGCCGTTGCTTGCCTCAGCGGCAAAATGATCACGTCAGGCAAAGCTTGCGTTAACGGGCTTTGCTGGCCAATTCCATACTGTACCGTTGCACAGATCACCTCCGCATTGTCAGACTCAGTTGCGGTTAAGCGATGCTGTCTCGGTCTAGGGAAAAAGACAATACTGGGTTCATCAAGCACTTGCTTAGCACCATTATTTTCGCTAAGTAACAAAGTACCTTGATGCAAAATATGAATATGCCCTTCCACTTGGCTTTCTTCACCAAACGTCGATAACCCGCACAGTTGTCCGGTATAAAACACACCGGCCTGAATACTAAAGTCTTGAATTATTTGTGATAACTGATCCATAAAAAATTATTTTTCTGTCAATGCTTAGGGCGTTAACCGCCAAACACTTACATTTGAACATAGGTTTGAACGTAAGGTTTAGACGATTTGCACGATTTTCTGGACGATTGTAGCTCAAGCCATCGCTTTCCGGCAGTACTATTTTCATCACAACGAAGAGCAGCTGCTAACACAGCATATAACTTTGGTTTAGCGCCTTTAGCTAGTAAATAGCCAGTAAAGCTCAACCGCTTACATTTAAATCAGGATATACAAGATGAAAAAATTTAACTTAAAGACAATGACTGCCAGTTTATTACTTGCCGCTTCTAGCATGAGCTTCGCTGCTGATATCGACATGAATGCTGATGCCAACGACCTGGCTATTAAAGGCTACGACCCGGTTGCCTACTTCACCATGGGTAAGCCCGTAAACGGTGACATCAACTACACAGCAACATACAAAGGCGCTATTTACCGCTTTAGCAGCGAATCAAACCGCGACATGTTCCGCGCTGACCCTGCTAAGTTTGCACCACAATACGGTGGCTACTGTGCCTACGGTGTAACGCGCGACAAGAAATTCGATACTGACCCAACAGCGTGGCGCATTATCGATAACAAGCTTTACCTCAACCTTAACAAAAGCGTACAAAAAGCTTGGTTAGAAAACACCCAAGCCTTTATTAATCAGTCTGACGAAAGCTGGTTAGTGATCAAAGACAAAACAGTAGACGAATTATAGGAAGTTAGTCATGGCGGCGATTGAAATAAACGATGTTGAACAATTTGCAGAGCTGATCACGGCGAACGACAAAGTTGTGATTGATTTTTGGGCCCCTTGGTGTGCACCTTGCCGAGCCATGATGCCAGTGTTTGAACAAGTATTTAGCAGTGACACGGTTAATGCCACAGGTGTGAAAGCCAATGTTGATGAACTGCCAATGCTGGCGCAAAAATTTGGTATCCGCTCAATTCCTGCCATTGTTGTGATAGAAAATGGCGAAGTCAAAGCACAAAGTTCTGGCTTAATGAACGAGCAAGCACTACGTGAATTGGTTGCCTAACTAATACCTATTAAATTCTCATCATGTTAAAAGTTAAGGCTAACAGGTTAATGCTGTTGGCCTTTTTTTAACGCTAGGGAAAGTGATAGCTATTTATAAAAAAGCCACTTGTCGATAATCAACAAGTGGCTTCTGATTTTTCAGCCCTGCATCAAGGGCTACGGCAAGTGCAAATTGAACAGCTTAGCTAGCGGTATCCAGTGGTTCAAAACCTTTGACTAAATCATCAATCGCTTTCATCTGTGCTAAATAAGGCTCAAGTTTATCGAGCGGCAGCGCACAAGGGCCATCGCACTTTGCTTCGTTTGGATTCGGGTGAGCTTCAATAAACAAGCCAGCAATACCTAATGCCATACCACTGCGCGCTAATTGCGCGGCTTGTGCACGTCGACCATCCGCCGAGTCACTGCGACCGCCAGGCTTTTGCAAGGCATGAGTTGCGTCAAAAATCACTGGCGCTTGCTGCGTCATTTCATCCATTGCTAGCATATCAACAACGAGGTTGTTATAGCCGTAGCAGCTGCCGCGCTCGCACAACATAATTTGCTCATTACCAGCTTCACCAAACTTGTTAATGATGTGGCGCATTTCGTGAGCCGCTAAAAATTGCGGTTTTTTCACGTTAATCGCCGCCCCCGTTTTCGCCATCGCGACCACTAGGTCTGTTTGTCTGGCAAGGAAGGCTGGTAGTTGAATCACATCGGCAACATCAGCAACGGGCTGCGCTTGATAAGGTTCATGCACGTCAGTAATAATTGGCACCTTAAAGGTGTTTTTGATTTCTTCAAAAATCTTCATCCCTTCATCAAGACCCGGGCCACGGTAAGAGCTCACCGAAGAGCGGTTCGCCTTGTCAAACGACGCCTTAAACACATAGGGAATCCCCAACTTTTGGGTGACTTCCACGTAGTGCTCACAAATTTGCATCGCTAAATCACGCGACTCAAGTACATTCATACCACCAAAGAGCACAAATGGATTGTTATTTGCCACTTCAATGCCTGACACAACAACCTTTTCAATTGTCATAAGTTTTCCTTAAAAATTAACCTGATGCAGCTTGCATTAAGAGGCCACAAAGATACGCCATGTAAGTGCCAACACCGTAGCCTAGCACAGCCAATAGTACACCTACTGGTGCAAGCGATGGGTGAAATGCCGAAGCAACCACAGGGGCAGAGGCCGCACCGCCGACATTAGCTTGACTACCCACAGCCATGTAAAAGAGTGGTGCTTTGATCAACTTAGCCACCGTCAGCATCAATGTGGCGTGGATTAACATCCAAATCGCCCCAATAACGAAATAAATCGGCGTTTCCGCGATGGCTAGAATATTCATATGCAAGCCAATCGACGCAATCAAAATGTAGATAAAACTCTGTGCCACTTTGGAAGCACCATAAGCTTCTATTTCGCGAACGCGGGTAAACGACAAACTAATACCAATAGTCGTGGCGATAACCACTAACCAGAAGAATTTACTGTTTAAGCTAAACTCTTTTGCCCAAGGGAAGGTTTCGCCAAAGTACGGCCCAAGAAAATCTGCACAGAAGTGGGCAAAACCCGTGATGGTAAAGGCAATAGCAATCATACGAATATAATCGTTTAACTGCGGTGTTTTGCTATTTTGTGCTTGGTACTCTTCAACTTTAACTTTTAGTTCTTCAATCGCAGAAGTGTCGGCACCAGTTTTCGCATCAATTTCTTTATGCTTAGCCGCCATAAACAGCAATACCGCCAACCATAAGTTAGCGACAATGACATCAACAGTCACCATGGCTGAGAAAATATCGCCGCCCACTTCAAACATTTCTTTCATTGATGCTTGGTTGGCACTGCCGCCAATCCAGCTACCAGCTACTGTTGTCATCCCACGCCATACCGCGTCTGGGCCATGCCCGCCAATCGCTTCTGGGACTAGCGCGCTCATGATCAAAATAGCAATCGGGCCACCAATCACAATACCTAAAGTACCGGTTAAGAACATGATCAAGGCTTTAGGGCCAAGGTTGATAATGGACTTGAGATCAATACTAATCGTCAACAACACCAAACAGGCAGGTAACAAGTAGCGAGAGGCAACATAGTAAACATTTGAACTATGGCCATCAGCAATACCAAAGGTGTTAAGTAGCGAGGGAATAAAGTAGCACAGCAATACTGCTGGTACATAAGTATAAAACTTACGCCAAAACGGGTGGCTGCTATGCGCGGTTTTAAACACTGTCCCTAGAATAAGGGCCAGCAAACCTAAGACCACCGCATCATTAGTGATTAAAGGATTATGAGTCATTAAGGCTCCGTGAATTAGTGTAAAATTGTATTGGAAATTTTTATATTATCTAATTGTATTTTTAGTATTTGTGCTGCCGGATCTTGTGGGCATTCATTCACAAAATATTGATAATCATCGTACGCCACTTTAAAGCAATCGAGTTGATGAAGCAAAAACCCGCGATCGCGGCGCTGAAAGGGATCATCGGGTTTTAAGGTGATAAGTACATCGACACAGCGCAGCGCTCCCGTGTACTGCTGAGCCTCTATTAAGGCATTCTTCAATGCGTTCAAATACTCAACTAATACTGCTCTGGTATCCATTGCTTCGAGATATTCTGAAGGCTCTTCTGGCAATTCATCTAAACGGGTATCAAGTTCTTCCCAGTTGAGTGATTCACCGTTCAATGGGTCAAAAATAATGGCAAACTGTTGATCGCATATCAGCCTTAACATGACTTTTTCCGGGACAAACACCAAGTCAATTTCAAAACCGCATTGCTCGCCTATCGTTTTAAAGACAACCGCTTTTAACACAGGATGAATTTCGCGATGTGATATGCCATGTGCCAATTGCAAAGCAGCCACGGGCCAAGTTTGTCTTTTCGTCTCAACAAAGAGTAAATCCAGGAATAAAAGATTAATAAAGTGCTCGGCCTGCGCTAATGGCTCTTCAATATCTGCCAGCTCTTGCTCGCAGTATTCAACCATGTCATCAATCAGCGGAAGCACTGACGACTTTTGTTCAAAGATAAATTCTTCAACCAGCATAACTGCACGTAGCAAGTCTTCCTGTTCGGTATTTATTTCAGACAACAGCAAATCATTCATGAAAAGAAAAATATGACCTAGAAAAAACTAAAGGGACAATATGGGGACTGAATGATGGGAATTAAAGAGCTGAATCGAAATGTTCAGCCTCTTTGCTCAAATAACCTACAGCTTGGCGGCTTCAATATAAAAATGTGGATTATTCATTGGTTGGATTATACTGGCCTAGAAACGATTCTATCGCCTTAAATGTTGTTAAACGATGGCGGTTATTACTCAAATAGTGGTCGCCACCGTCAAGTTCAATATATCTAACGCTCTTACCTTCATCTTTTAATTCGTCATACATACGCTCGCTGTGATTAACCCGTACAACACGATCTTTGCTGCCGTGTATCAATAGCACAGGCTTATCAATTTGCTCTGCATATTTTAGCGGCGAGTTGTCCCAAAGTTGATCGTAATCACTGCCGATTTGCTTTTTCACAATGTCGTAATTTGTATATCTTCGAGATTGCTTGACCAAGCGCTCAACATCTGTGACACCAGCAAATGATACAATGCAACGATACAGCTCAGGGGTTTTAACGCCGCCCATCAAGGCAGCATACCCACCATAGCTCGCACCCAGAATACAAATTTTATCTTTATCCGCAATATTTTGATCAATGAGCCACTGAGTGCCATCAGCAACATCATCTTGCATTGCTTGTCCCCAGCTAGCTAAACCTTGTTGCATAAAGTCATGGCCATAACCGGATGAGCCTCTAAAGTTCATTTGCAGCATAGCCTTTGCTTGCTAAGAACTGTGTCCAGTAGTCAAAACCATCGCTGTCGTAACTAATGGGTCCACCGTGCGGGAAAATTATGGTGGGTAGGTTGGTTTCAGGCTTACCTTTTGGCAAGGTGAGAAAGCCTTCAATTTCCAAGCCATCACGTGCTTTGTAACTGATCGCTTTTTTCTCACTCATCACCTCAGGCGATAAACGCTCGTAGCGAGATCCCAAAACGCCCAAAGTATTCTGATCTCTATCACCATATAAATACATGCCTGATTGGGTATCTGATGTGGCATAGACAATATAACGGCGCTCATCTTTACTCACAGAGATAATATGGTTGGTAGTATCGGGTAATGCTTTATCTATGCCCTTTTGAAAGGCTTTCCACACAGGGTGCCAGAAGGTACTACCGACACCAACCACTTCTTTAGTAATGCCTGAACGACGAATATAACCGTCAACATCATAGTTCTCATCAAAGTGCACAAGCTCTTGAGCTAATGTTTTATCGGTTAGGTCAACTTTGAACACAGCATCTTTACCCTTGTGAAGTGCGGATACTTATAGTTCATTGTCTTTTGCGCCAAAGGCAAGCGGCCAAACAGCTTCGCGACTAAACGCTTCAAACTCCCAAAGCGTTCGCCATGAGCTTTCCCATGCCAATTTCGCTCTTATTTTATAAGTCGTATCATCACGAGCGATACCAATACGCACTTTACCTTTAGCGTCGGTCATCCAATCAATCACATTTCTTTTCGTACGCTGCTCAAAGCTGGATTTTCCAGAGCCATTGAGGTTGATTTTTAGCACGCTCTCTTCTGGGCCACTGGCATAGCCCGCAAGAGAAACGAGAATATGATCTTTGTCGTCAGGTAAGAAATCAATCACATTGCTCATGTGATTTGATTGATACTTTTGCTTTCGTAATAAACTTCGTGGAATTACCGCTTTGATTTCACCCGTATTGGTGTCGAGCTTTACGATCCGACTTTCAGTGGTCGGCGTGCCGTAGCGAGATGCTGGAAAATCAGCATAAAGGATAACAGTTTCTTCATTAGCCCACCTTAACCCACGAATTTTGTATTTTTCGTTGTCAGTGAAAGCAATATTTTTTTGCTTACCCGTTTTCGTATTGACTATTTGGATAAGCTGTCCTTGGCGTTTTTCCGTTTCAACTCGCACTAACCAAATAATGTTTTCACCGTCTGGCGATAAACGCACACGGCTAAGATCTGGTAATGAGGCAAAGTATTCTGTTGGTAAATCGGTTGCCGAAGCAGAAGACACAGCAGAGAAGCAGAGAAGCAGAGAAGCAGCCAAACGACAATAAGGCTGCAAACAATAGATTTTGCATAGAACGTCCTTGTTACTTTAGATTTGTTTCTATTTTTTTATGTTAATTACTTAAAATTTTGTTTTAAAAGAAAAATGTTTCTTTGGTATGAGCAATTTTAAAAACTAGCATCACCCAGCCCATCGCACCGACATAGCCGAAAATTTGCATGGTGCGATTGCGAGCAAATTTTAAGACATAAATGCCGGTAAAAATATAAGCGACTATTGCCATCAGCTTTTCCGCTAGCCACAGTTGCTCTGTTGGGTTAAGGGCTAGCTTGACCGCCATCACAACACCAATACCAAGCAAGAAGGTGTCAATCACGTGGGGCGAGATTTTTACCCATTTTTTATCCAGCAGTTGCGGTGCTTTTAGCAGCCAAAAAAAGCGTATTGTAAAAAAGCTTACGCTGATGATGGCCAGCGTCATGTGTAAGTGTTTCATATTTCTACCTTAATGGTGTGCCCTAGAAAATTATTGTTATGAGGTTAAGCCAAAGCTGTTAACTCAGCCTGATTAGGCTAAGCATGCCCAAGTTATGCGATCATTGCCAGCTAAGTCTTGCTCGGTCTGTGCATTTTGATAGCCATTCGCCGTCAGGATATCTCTTACGGCTGCTCCTTGCTGATAGCCGTGCTCAAGATAAATCGCACCACCGCTCACAAGGTAACTTTTTGCCTCGCTAACAATGTGTTCAATATCAGCAAGCCCTTGGTTATTAGCTACCAGCGCAGATTTCGGTTCAAACCGAACATCGCCTGCCACTAAATGTGGATCAGCTTCATCAATATACGGAGGGTTGCTTACAATGATATCAAACTTATCTTCTTCACTTTGTACATTCACCGCGCTAAACCAATCAGACTGATAAATCTTAACGTGAGTTAATGCTAAATGCTGAGCATTACGCTGTGCCAGTGTTACCGCATCAGGGTTAAAATCAACCGCCTGTACATGCCAGCTGGGATTTTCGGAGGCAAGCGCTAAGGCGATTGCACCTGTACCTGTGCCTAAGTCTAATAGTTGCAGGTTATCTTTATCATGATTAGCTAAAACCAACTCAATCAAGGTTTCAGTATCTGGGCGTGGAATGAGGGTTGAAGGCGCAACAAAAAAAGGCAACGACCAAAACTCTTTAACACCGACAATATAAGCAATTGGCTCGCCTGCTAAACGTCTCTCAAGCATTTGCTGAAATACGCTTAATTGAACTTCGGTGAGCGGCTTATCATGCCAAGTAATAAGATAAGTTAACGTTTGCTCAAGTACGTCGGCAAGTAGCACTTTCGCATCAAGCAAGGGAGAGTCTGACACATCAGCAAGCTGCTGGCTTGCTGATGTTAGTATGGCTTCTATGGTAGGAAGTACTTCACTGTTCAAAACCAAAACTCGACAGTTTAGTTTTGATCAGCAAGTGACGCTAATAAGTCTGCTTGGTTTTCTTGCAGGATTGGATCCATCACTAAGTGTAAGTTACCTTCAATTACTTCGTTTAAGCGATATAAGGTCAGATTAATGCGGTGATCCGTCATGCGGCCTTGCGGGTAGTTGTAGGTACGAATACGTTCAGAGCGATCACCACTAGCGACTAGGCTGCGACGTGAAGACTCTTCTTCTGCACGGCGCTTATCGTCTTCCGCTTGTTGCAAGCGCGCTTGTAGTACAGACATCGCTTGCGCACGGTTTTTATGCTGTGAACGTTGATCTTGACACTCAACCACTAAGCCCGTTGGAATATGGGTAATACGAATCGCCGAGTCCGTTTTGTTAACGTGCTGACCACCAGCACCTGAGGCGCGGAAGGTATCAACTTTTAAGTCAGCTTTGTTAATTTCAATCGCTTCAGATTCAGGAATTTCTGGCATCACGACCACAGTACAAGCAGAGGTATGGACACGGCCTTGTGATTCGGTTTCTGGTACACGTTGTACGCGGTGACCGCCCGACTCGAACTTCATCTCACCGTAAACGCCTTCGCCATTGATTTTGGCAATGATTTCTTTGTAACCGCCCTGCTCGCTTTCATTCATGTTCATCACTTCCACTTTCCAGCCTTTTTTCTCGGCATAGCGGCTGTACATGCGGAAAATATCACCAGCGAAAATAGCCGCTTCATCACCACCAGCACCGGCGCGAATCTCAACGAAACAGTTGTTATCATCGTTTGGGTCTTTAGGCAGTAACAGAATTTGTAGCTCTTGCTCTAACTCTTCAATCGCCGCTTTGGCTGCCTTGTGCTCTTCTTGCGCCATTTCGCGCATATCTGGGTCACTGTCTTTAAGCATTTCATTGGCCATTTCCAAATCGTCTTCAGCCGATTGGAAAGTTTGGAACACCTTAGTCGTGCCTTCTAATTGAGAAAATTCTTTTGACAGGGCTTTAAATTTGTCTTGATCAGCAATGGTTTCAGGATCAGACAATAACGCCTGTACTTCTTCAAAACGCTCAACGAGACCTTCGAGCTTGCGGTATACAGATTCTTTCATGGCTTTTCTTATTTAACGTGTATCTTTTAACGGCGCGGGTAATTAGTTTTTGGGCTTATCCAAATCAAAAATGTCGCGCAAGTAAATGAGTTTATCGAGTTCGCCGCCTTGAGCAGCAGATTGCAATGCACTGGTTGGTGCATGCATTAGTTTATTGGTGAGCTTAGTGGCAAGCTCTGCCACTACCGCTTCTGGGTTCTTGTTGTTGTTGAGTTGTGACAGTGCTTTTTCCAACAAGGCATCGCGCTCGCCCATACACTGCTGGCGATAACTTAACACCGCATCTTGGGTATTGAGCCCGCGCAGCCAGGACATAAAGACGCCTGATTGCTCTGTAACGATACCTTCTGCTTGCACCGCAGCTTTACGGCGATTTTCAATGTTTTTGGCAATGATGCCCTGTAAATCGTCGACGGTGTAAAGGAAGACATCTTCTAAATCGGAGACTTGCTCTTCGATATCGCGCGGTACCGCCAAATCCACCATAAAAATAGGTTGGTGCTTGCGTTGTGCCAGTGCACTTTCCACCATCCCTTTACCAATGATCGGTAAGGTACTGCCCGTTGAGCTGATCACAATATCGGCCTTGGCTAAATAATCAGGAATTTGCGCCAGGGTGATCACGTCTGCGCCAATTTGCGATGCCATATTTTCGGCACGAGAAATCGTGCGGTTCGCCACGGTAATACTGCCAACATTGTTGTCGTATAGGTGTTTAGCAACCAATTCGATGGTCTCACCTGCACCAACAAGCAATACGCGCGCATTTTTCAGGCTGGCAAAAATATGTTTCGCCAGATTTACCGCAGCAAAAGCAACGGAAACAGCACTTTCACCAATTTCAGTTTCGGTGCGAACTTGCTTGGCGACACCAAAGGTCCGTTGGAACAAACGATCCATCACCAAGGCCATCGAGCCAGCCGCTTTTGCTTGCGAGTAGGCTTGTTTCATTTGGCCAAGAATTTGCGGCTCACCTAAAACCAGCGAGTCTAAACCACAAGCGACGCGCATCATGTGATTGACTGCTTGTTTGTCGGTATGCCAATAAAGGCTAGGAATAATCGCGCTAGCTGGAATGTTGTGGTATTGCTCTAGCCAGTTAACGACTTTTGCTTGCGTGGCTTCTAAACTTTTATCTTGCACAAGATAAAGTTCAGTGCGGTTACAAGTCGATAATATCGCCGCTTCGTTACATTCCACTTCTGCCAGCATTTCTTGCAATGCTGAGCTTAGCTGATCAGGGTTGAAAGAGATTTTCTCTCGTACCGAAACCGGAGCAGTTTTATGATTTATACCAACAGCAACTATGGACATATTTCGTATTATCAGCCTAACGCAGAATGTATATATGACGCAGAGCGTCATGTGATGGGTACGCTAGAGATTCCTATTTAATCGACAACTGAACTTAACCAAACTTTTAACCTAACTTTATACCAAACTAAAAGTTAAGCCTTAGCGAGTCATCTAGTAAGTATAGGAAAAATACCCAGAAAAAATTTGGCGCTAATTTTACGGAATATTAGCCTTGATTGAAAGTGGCTAACCGACACTATATTCAAATATAATATTCGAAAAAAGCGAATAATGGTTTGGTTTAGCAGATAGTTAGCAATAAGAACTAGCCGCATTCTCATTTAGTGAACTAGAGGCTATTAGCTGGTCATAAGCGAGCAAATTATTATTCATTCATAGCTGATAGGTGTCAGTTGACTATCATTTGCGCTAACATCATGCGCAAACGTGTAAATTTTTGCAGCTTGGTTAACATCAAGTGCTAACTCTGGCTGGTAAGCACAAATATTAAAATGAACATTAGTGCCAGCATTAACATTAGGAAAAATCCGTTGCTACCTGTTACTTCCCCCTCTCTGACACCTGCTGAGCCACTTGCCGAGCCAACTGTTGAGGGGCACTCAAAACAAGCCACTCACCCAAATTCGACACTCAAAACACATCAGCACTATTGGTTGCTATGGCTGATGCTCGTGACGAGTGCTTTTCTTTCTGGCTGCGCTCAACTTGGCGGTGTGGGCAAACCGCAACACTATGACCCAAACCTAGATCGTACTGAATTATTGAGCACGATTAATAATTGGCAAATAAAAGGGCAAATCGCTTTTATACAACCAAGCAAACGTGAGAAAGCGAGCATTTTTTGGCAGCATGATGAAAGCAGTCAATCACTTAACTTAACGACTTATTTAGGCATCAACGTGATGTCACTAGAAAGCGTCAACGGTATTCACCAATTGACGATTGATGGCAAAGATTATCAAACCCGCAACCTCGACCAATTAATTTGGCAACTAACGGGCCTTACGTTTCCCAGCGATGCATTAACGTATTGGGTCAAAGCCGTACCTTATTCAGAAAGCGATGAAATTAACTTATCCGCTGAAAATCAGCTACCTGCCACTATCACCAGTTACTACAATAACCAACAATGGCATGTTCAATACAGTCGCTATCAAGAATTTCAAGGGGTGCAATTACCAACTAGCATCTTGATCAAGCAACAAGGATTAACCATTAAGCTGGCAATAAGGCAATGGCAAATTTGATAAGCCATACCTATATCAATACAAAAATTTAATCTTTTGAAATTAAAACAAAGCATTAACTTCAAATCACTAACTAAAAACACCCATTAAATGACAAATACAACCTACACACTGCCTTCCCCGGCCAAGCTTAATTTATTTTTACACGTTAACGGCCGCAGATCAGACGGTTATCACGAACTGCAAACTTTATTTCAGTTTCTCGACTATAGCGACACCATTTCACTCACGCTAACTGACAATAATAACGTCACTTTAACCACACCGATTGAAGGCGTAGCTCAAGCAGATAACCTAATTGTTAAAGCCGCTAAACTGCTTGAGCCGCTAAAAAGCAATCAGTTAGGGGTCGAAATTGCCATCAATAAAGTGTTACCGATGGGCGGAGGATTGGGTGGTGGCTCGTCGAATGCCGCCACAGTTTTGCTAGCACTAAACGAGCTATGGCAACTTAATTTGCCGCTAGAAAAGCTTGCTGAGCTGGGCTTGTCTTTAGGGGCTGACGTACCCATTTTTGTGCGCGGCTTTGCCGCGTTTGCCGAAGGTGTTGGCGAACAATTAGTGCCCGCAAACCCGACAGAGCACTGGTATGTCGTAAGCAAGCCCGATGTTCACATCGCTACTCAAGAAGTATTCCAAAGTGATGATTTACCTAGAAATACTGAAAAAATTTCAGCTAAAGCGCTAAACACTGATCACCGTCAAAACGATTGTGAAGTGGTGGTAACAAAACACTACCCTGAGGTTGCCAAGCTGTTGGCGACATTGTTAGAATACGCGCCGTCTCGAATGACGGGCACAGGGGCATGTATTTTTACCACTTGTGCCAGTGAACAAGAGGCGCGCGACATTCAGGCTAAACTGCCAACAGGTATAACGTCGTTTGTCGCAAAAGGTGTCAACCAATCGCCTACCCACGTTGCGTTAGAAACACTGCGCAAAAAAGCGGGCTAATTAACTGGCGAAATATGAATAGTTTGCTGATAGTTAAATCACGCTGGCTATCAGTGTTTACGTTTAATGTCATAAGCTTCTGAGGAACTTACAGTGCCTGACATGAAGATCTTTGCGGGTAACGCCACCCCTGAACTGGCTAAAAAAATTGCCGATCGCTTATATATCGGTTTAGGTGAAGCGAAAGTAGGTAGTTTTAGTGACGGGGAAATCAGTGTTGAAATCACTGAAAATGTTCGTGGTGCCGATGTGTTTATCATCCAATCAACCTGCGCACCCACTAACAACAACCTGATGGAATTAATTGTCATGGTTGATGCCCTACGCCGCGCTTCTGCAGGTCGTATCACCGCTGTTATGCCATATTTTGGCTACGCTCGCCAAGACCGTCGTGTCCGCAGTGCTCGTGTACCAATTACCGCTAAAGTAGTAGCGGACTTCCTGTCAAGCGTTGGTGTTGACCGTGTCCTTACTGTTGACCTACACGCTGAGCAAATTCAAGGCTTCTTCGATGTACCAGTGGATAACGTATTCGGTACACCTATCTTGTTAGAAGACATGAAAACCCGCAATTTAGAAAACCCTGTTGTGGTTTCGCCTGATATTGGCGGTGTTGTGCGTGCTCGCGCGGTAGCGAAGTTACTTGATGACGCGGATTTAGCGATTATCGATAAGCGTCGCCCGAAAGCCAACGTTGCGCAAGTAATGCATATCATTGGTGATGTGGAAGGTCGCGACTGTATTATCGTTGACGATATGATTGATACCGGTGGCACATTAGCGAAAGCGGCAGCTGCGCTGAAAGATCACGGTGCAAAAAATGTTTACGCTTATGCGACACACCCAGTACTCTCTGGCAATGCTGCACAGAACTTAAAAGAGTCTGTTATTGATGAAGTGATTGTCACTGATTCAATTCCATTATCAGATGAAATTAAAGCGTTAGGCGACCGTGTTAAGCAATTAACGTTAAGTGGTATGTTATCTGAAGCTATACGTCGCGTAAGCAACGAAGAATCAATTTCTGCGATGTTTGAAGCTTAATCGCAGCAAACAATACAGACGTTAAAAGCCGCGCTCAAGCCAACTGGTTAGCGCGGTTTTTTTTGCCTACAAGTTACCGCTTCACTTTTAGAAAAACACAAAGTAGCCCTCAACCTGTCGCTTTAATTCACCAATCTATTTGCAGTAAACGCTTAATGGCTGTAGAGGCTTAATGATTGTTTAGTGGTTTGTATCTACCATCAAAAACGGCCTCAATTGAGGCCGTTTTTTAGCTTCTTTTAAGAAGGTCTTATCGCTATGACGCTTTTTTCTTAGCTGGTGTTTTCTTGGCGGCAGCCTTTTTAGCTGGGGCTTTCTTGGCAGCGGTTTTCTTGGTCTGCTCTTCTTGCCATTTACCGTCGACATATTTCGCAACCCAGCCAGTCGCTTTACCTTCCACCTCAGTCATGACGTACTGCTCTTTGGTTTTACGACTAAAGCGAACAATGGCTAAATTGCCCTCAGGATCTTGCTCTGGCGCATCAGCTAAGTAATAGAACTTAGATGAAATTCTATCTCTAAAACGCTTTAATTCAGCCACTTTAGGTGCACGTGTCTCGCGTGATTTCGGGAAAGTGCTGGCTGCCAGGAAAATACCCGCTGCGCCATCACGTAAGACAAAGTGCGCTTCCGATTTTTCACAAGACAGCTCAGGCAACTGCACCGGATCTTCTTTTGGTGGCGCAGCTTCACCATTAGCCAATAGCTTACGGGTGTTTTTACACTCGCTGTTAGTACAGTCGAAGTATTTGCCGAAGCGCCCTGATTTAAGCTCCATATCTGAGCTACAGCGATCACATTCTAATACTGGACCATCATAGCCTTTGATCTTGAAATCGCCCTGCTCTAGCTCGTAGCCATCACACACCGGGTTATTACCACACACATGTAATTTGCGCTTTTCATCAATAAGGTAACTGTCCATCGCCGTTGAACACTTAGGGCAGCGATGCATCGCACGTAGCGCTTCGGTTTCTTCATCTTCCGCCAGTACGCTTACCGCTTCTTCACCCGGAATAAGGTTCATGGTGGTGGTACAGCGTTCTTTTGGTGGCAACGAGTAACCTGAGCAACCCAGGAAGACACCAGTTGATGCAGTGCGAATACCCATTTTACGAGCACAGGTTGGGCAATCAATATCAGTTAATACTGGCTCGTTGCTGCGCATACCCCCTTCTTCCAAAGGTTTATCAGCATTTTCTAGCTGGCCTTTGAAGTTGGCATAAAACTCATTAAGCACGGCTTTCCATTGCGCAGAACCTTCCGCGATATCATCAAGCTCTTGCTCCATGTTTGCAGTAAAGTTATAGCTCATCAGGTTTTCAAAGCTTTCTGACAAACTATCAGTGACGATTTCGCCCATTTTCTCGGCGTAGAAACGTTTTTTCTCTAAACGCACATAACCGCGATCTTGAATCGTGGAAATAATTGAGGCGTAAGTCGACGGGCGGCCAATAGAGCGCTTTTCCAATTCTTTTACCAGTGACGCTTCACCAAAACGCGCAACAGGTTTTGTGAAGTGCTGCGTTGGGTCGAGTTTATCAAGGGTAACCGCATCACCTACCGCTAAGTCAGGTAAGTGTTTGTCATCACCTTTATTAAGCTGCGGGTGCACACGCGTCCAACCGTCAAAGCGCATAACACGGCCCTTTGCTTTAAGATCAAAGTCGCCTGCACCTATGGTTAGCGTGGTTACGTCGTAGCGTGCTGCGGTCATTTGACATGCCACAAACTGGCGCCAAATTAATTCGTACAAGCGTTTCGCATCCGCATCAACACCCGTTAGCAATGCCGCTTCTAGTTTAACATTTGATGGACGAATTGCCTCATGCGCTTCTTGCGCGTTGCCTTTGCTGCCGTAAACTTTTGGCTTTTCAGGTAGGTAATCCGCGCCGAATTCATCGGCGATAAAATCACGTGCCATCTTCACGGCATCAGCACTTAAATTCGTTGAATCGGTACGCATATAAGTAATGTGGCCTAATTCATACAAACGCTGTGCTAAACCCATAGTGCGTTTAACGCCATAACCTAGCTTAGTACTTGCCGCTTGTTGCAGCGTTGAGGTAATAAAAGGCGCTGATGGCGAGCTTTTCGAAGGTTTGTCTTCGCGTTTAGCAACCGCAAACTGCGCTTTTTCTATTAGCGCGACGGCTGCCATGGTTTGGGCTTCATTGGTTGGTTTAAACGCTTTGCCCTTCTCGTGGGTAACCGCTAGCGTTAATGCTGTGCCATCAGCCGTTGTTGTATCTGCACTGACTTCCCAGAATTCTTCCGGGATAAAGGCTTTAATTTCGCGCTCGCGCTCAACCACCAGTTTTACTGCCACTGATTGCACACGACCTGCTGACAAACCTCTAGCGACCTTCTTCCACAGCAGAGGGCTAACCATAAAGCCAACCACGCGATCTAAGAAACGGCGTGCTTGCTGGGCATTTACGCCCGGCATACTTAATTCGCCTGGCGTAGCGAACGCTTGTTGAATGGCGTTTTCGGTAATTTCGTTAAACACGACACGCTTAAACTTGTCATCGTCACCACCGATGATTTCTTTTAAGTGCCATGCAATGGCTTCTCCCTCTCTATCCAAATCGGTTGCGAGATAGATAGTGTCGGCTTTATCGGCTAATTTCGTTAACTCACTAACGACTTTTTCTTTACCTGGTAAGATGTGATAAGACGCTTGCCAATCGTTTTCAGGGTCAATACCCATGCGATTTACTAGCGCTTGGCGATCGCGTTTAGCTTTGTATTTTGCTTTCGCTTCAGGCGACATTTTACGTACTTCTGCCGCTGGCTTAGTGGCGACTTTTTTCCCTGTGCTGCCCGTAGGCAAGTCACGTACGTGACCGACACTCGATTTCACAACGAAGTCTTTACCAAGGTATTTGTTAATTGTCTTTGCTTTGGCTGGTGATTCGACAATTACCAATGATTTTGCCATATAGTTTCTAATTCCTGCTTAGACAGCCGACATTTTATGTGTAAGCGATTTAACGCCGTCGAAAAAGTTAAGGTGTGTGCGAGCTACAACTGGACTAACTTTGACGCGAGGCAGATAAAGTTTGTCTTAAATATCGTGTAAATAATTATTAGTAGATATATCCATAATTATGCAAGGTGACAAGTATTTATTCACTTTCGCCAGCTTAAATGCTTTATTTGATTATAATATCCACCAGTTTTCGCGCATCATAATCGACTTTGATGAAAAATTTAAGAGCCGATTGATAATAAAATTAAATCAGTTAGATTTCTAACCAGAAAACTAACAAACATTACGCAAGAGCGGCCAATTAGGCGTTAACGACAGCTGCTGCCGAGATGTTTGCTAGTGAATATAACGAATGGCAGCATAAAATGTATTACTTTTACTAACACTATGCGATTGGCGAAATTTGTGAAGAAATAAGCGAAGGTCGAATTAACTTGGCATAAGAGGACAAAAAAGCTGGCAATGCCGGCTTTTTTAGGTGAATGAGTTCAGTAAGCGATCTGCGAACAAACAGACTAAAGCACCCCTCGTTCCATTTGGTTTAGCTCTATCGACTTAAACAAGGCGGTAAAGTTACCTTCACCAAAACCTTTATCGTCAACACGCTGGATCATTTCGATAAAAATCGGGCCAAAAATATTTTTGGTGAATATTTGTAATAAATAAGAGTTTTCTTTTTGGCTATCCACCAAGATTTGGTGTTGACGAATGCGCTCGTGATCTTCTTTCACCCAGGGAATTCGCTTGAATACATCATCGTAATACTCAGGCACAATATTGAGCGTATCGATAATCTCGCTATCAATTTTATCTAACGAGCTCACTAAATCATCGGTAATAAAGGCCAAATGTTGAACGCCTGGGCCATTGTACTCATCCAAGTACTCATCGATTTGGTTGTTATTGGTGCCCTTGCCTTCGTTGATGGGGATCGAAAAATTACCACAAGGCGATTGCAAGGCATAAGAGACAAGCGCCGTTTTCTCACCTTTAATATCGAAATAACGCACTTCCGTAAAGCCAAAGACCTCTTTGTAGAAATTCGCCCACTTTTCCATAGTGCCTTGATAAACATTGTTGGTTAAATGATCGACCGCTTTAAAGCCTTTGTCTTGCACAAGCACAGGTGCTGGGTGCGCTTCAAAGTCATCTTGATAAATTGACTCATGCGGACCAAAACGGTCAATAAAATAAATCAAACTGTCACCAATGCCATAAATCGCGGGATATGGCAGCTTATTAGCCGCATTTACGGCAGATTTTGCCCCGCGTTTAATCGCTTGCTCAAACGCAAACTCGGCATCTTCTACTCGCCAGCCCATTGAACAAATTGCTGGGCCATGGCTTTTCGCAAACTCTTTTGAAAAACCTGATTGCTCATTATTCAATAAGAAATGAATATCGTTCTGGTTGAAATAGTCGATATCACGGCCTTTAAACTTTTTGGTTTTTGAAAAACCAAAACCGTAAAAAGCCTTCTCCATAAAATCGCTGTCAGGCGTCGCATATTCTGTAAATTCAATACCACATAATTTCAGTGGGTTCGCAGCGTCGTTCATTATTATCTCTCTGTGACCTGTTGTACCTTTCCCTTTATTATTCACGGAAAGTCTGTGGAGAGAAGCTAACTGGTAGCTAAGCGAAATCTGGTCATGTAAATCATGCGATACGTTGGTTTTGCTAAAAAACTGGTTAACACCTAGCCAGCCTAGCTAGGCTCTGTAGCCAGGCTGTAAAGTTAAAGTTACACCTAAATATTTAGTCACCAATTTAGCTCGGATAGTGAGTAACTAGGTTCGCTAAAGAAAGTGAATAAACTTGCACATAAGGCGGCTGGAATGGCATTAGCAAAGGCAGGTGTTCTGATGCTGAACGCTGAAGAAGGGTATTAAAAAAGGTGCTGTAGCCTAGCTAGCAGCACCTTTTCGAATCTATTTTAGCGTAAGGCTTAAAAGCCTTAGTCTTAATTAGTCGTTGTTGCGACGCTCACGACGTTTTGGACGTTCAGTGACAACAGGGGCGTCTGCTACTGAAATCTCTAACGCTTGACGACGAATACGAACGCGCTTTAACTGCTTGAACGAAGCCGTTGGCATACCTTTCGGTAACTGGACAAAGCTATGACGCTCGTGCAAGTTAATCGCACCGATATAACTGCTATCTAGTGAAATTTCGTTAGCAATTGCGCCGACGATATCCCCCGGCTTAGCACCGTGCTCTTTACCGACCTCTAAGCGATAAGTTTGCCAGTCAATATCATTACGTACTGGTTTTGCTTTACGCGGCGCACGTTCACCGCGACCATCGCGCTCACCGCGTTGACCTCGGCCATCACGCATATCGCGACGGCGGCCATCACGGCCACGGTCATTGCGATCGTTACGGTCAAATTCGCGACGCGGTTTTGGATCTTCTTTTGGCTGAAGCGGTTGTTTTAATTGCTTTAAGTAAAGCAATGCTGCAGCTAAATCAGTCATTGACGCTTCTGATGCTTCGGCCATCTGCTCGATAATAGCACGCATGCCGTCAAGTTCCTTTGATCCAATAACGTCAAGCAACTGCTGTTTGGTTTTCTCGATACGCGCTTTGCCAATTTCTTGAATACTTGGTAATTCAAATGGGTTAATAACACCTGAGGTTAAGCGCTCGTAGTGACGTAATTGGTACATTTCTCTTGGGCGAACAAAAGAAATTGCCGTGCCGCTGCGACCCGCTCGACCCGTACGGCCAATACGGTGAACATATGACTCATTATCACCCGGTAGATCGTAGTTAATGACTAAGTCAATACGAGGAATATCTAGACCACGGGCGACAACGTCTGTCGCGATAAGAATTGACGAATGACCGCTCTTGATTTGATCAACTGTGCGCTCGCGCTGCGCTTGGTTCATATCACCGTTTAACGCAACCGCCGGGTAACCTTGGCGCTCTAATTTTTCTGCCACTTCAACGGTATCGTTACGTGTCCGTACGAAAATAATCATGGCATCGTAATCAAACGTTTCAGCGATACGCTCTAACGCCGTTAATTTATTGATACCACTGACTTTCCAAGCATACTGTTCGATATTGGCTTTCGCTTTTTTCACTGCCGCAATCTTGACATGCTCAGGATCCGTCAAGAAACGATTTGCCACTTTACGAATGGCGGGTGGCATAGTGGCAGAGAATAACGCCATTTGCGTATCGTCGTTTAAATGCTCAAGGATCCACTCGATATCTTCCAAGAAGCCCATGTTAAGCATTTCATCAGCTTCGTCTAACACACAAAGCTTGAGTTCATTGAGTTTTAAGCTCTTACGACGCAAGTGATCCATTAATCGACCCGGCGTACCAACAACAACTTGTGCGCCGCGCTCTAACTGCTGGAATTGCGGACCATATGATTGGCCACCGTATAGGGTAGCGACGCGTAAACCTTTAATGTTGGCAGAAAATGATTCAATGGCTTCAGCAACTTGAATCGCTAACTCACGCGTTGGCGCGAGCACCATTAACTGAGGCTTGCGAACGCTAGGATCAATGGCAGCAAGCGCCGGCAAACTAAATGCCGCCGTTTTACCTGTACCAGTTTGCGCTTCACCAAGTACGTCACGACCATCTAGAAGTGGTGGAATCGTTTGCGCTTGAATAGCGGTTGCTGATTCAAAGCCAAGCTTATTTAAGGCTGAAAGGATATTTTCAGGCAAGCCTAACGCATCAAAGCCGATAACGGCATTGTTCTGTTCACTCATAATTTTTTATCTCTTGGCAGGAAGTCCTGCGATACAACTTTGAGGAAACCACCAAGAAGACTTGAGGCACATTCGAAAGGACAGCGTTTTCGCTGAACAAGGCAAGTCTATTGGGCGGATATAACCCCTACGAAATTCGACATCATTACCGACATTCACTGTTAAACAGTACGATTAATTGAGCCGATAAGATTGAGGCGCGCATTATACAGATACTTTAAAAGTAAGCAAGGTTAACAGCCGGGATAGTTTGTTAATTAGTGTATTCTTCTAATAAAAAGCCCCAGTCAAAGTGGGGCTCTTCTCTTATTTCTAGTGGTAAGTATTGACGCTACGGCGTTATATTAATGGTAATAGGTAATACATGACCTACACCATTAGGCGTTTCTATCGAAATATCGAGTTGAGCACCGCCAGGTTCTTCGCCTGCTTTGATATTTGCGCCATAAGCAAGCCCACCATTTCGGTTTGTGCTAGACATAGTAAAACTGCTTTGCCCAATCAAACTTGCGTCCCCTGTGACGTTGAACGTAATTGTTGTGCCAGCGGGCATCGGCTGGTTGTGCAAGTCAGCAATAATCACCCCAACAGAAGCAATAGCTTCAACACCAATAGATATTTCTCTACTTCCATCAGGCTCTGCTGCACCGAAGTTAGGGCTAGCCACTGAAAAGTAGGGGTCACTGCCTGACATAACAAGTACTAAAGAACTTCTAACATTGACAGACTGTTTATCCGTCGAGCAGCCTGCATGAGCAGGTACCGAGCATAACACACCATTGTAGAGTCTATCGTTTTGCGTAAAAGAGCCATCACTATTGAAGTCAACGAACTCCTCTTGGGCACCGCTATTATTGGTATTATTGCCACCTGGCTCACCAGGGTTATACACACCATCTTCGTTGTGATCGACAAACGCTTCTTTTACGTCAAATACTTCGCCACTAACATCAGTTCCCCCCACAAAAGATGACATTTCACTAGCATCAAAACGGCCATTACCGTTTAAATCTGGGAAGGACTCTTCACCAATTGCCGTCGCCAAGATCGTTGCTCGACCACCAAATTTTTGACCAAGTGTATTCACAGTGTTGGCACAACTACGGGGGATATTCGTAAAATCGTCCAAATAGCAAACTTCACTCGTTAATAATTCCCCCTCAGGTCGAGGTTGTTGGCCTCGCCAAGTCACTGAACAACCGCCATTTTGAGTCACACAAGAAGGATCTATTGAGCCCCCCTCGGTGGTAAAATTAACGGCTGTGCCATCAGGCACTGGGTTATTAAACGCATCTGCCATCAAAATATTAACTTGTACACCCGCTAATTCTTCACCATCGAACTGCCAAGCTTCCGGATTCAATGAAGATGCAGATAAGCTCATGCTGTCTTGATCTGGAATGCCCGTTGAGACAACCAATAAGCTGGATTGCGTTGCGATTTCTGGACTTGAACCATCTATTGCCGCTTTCACCCGAACCGTGGTTGCAACAGTACCTGAGTTTACAACCGTTTGCACTTGACCATTAATATCGGTTGTCGCTGACTCAGGGATAAGTTCAACACCTCCCGTTTCGGTATTAAGCGAGAAATTGACGAGCTGATTATTAACTGGGTTGCCATTTGTGTCTAGTACTTGGAAGACGACCGTCGAACTCTCATCGTTTCCAGTACCCAAAATTGCAATATTTTCAGGGGTTGCTGACTCAAATTTAATGCTACCCACATCCGCTGGTAGCACATTTACGGTTGCAATCGCTGTGAGATTAACCCCACCAGCGTTAGCGGTTACATTTATGGTGTCATCACCAACACAACCTCTGGCTAGGTATATGCTAGTAGCAACACCATTTAACGTTGGTACAGGTGAACTCAAAGTCGCTGTTGGCGTGCTTAGGCTAGAACAGCCAGATGAAAATTGCACATCAATCGTTTCGTTAAAAGGTTGGCCGTCATCATCGACAACATGCACGGAAACAGCAGTCGTCCCACCGGCCGAAATTTGAGCCAAACTCAGCTCCGCTTGACCTTCGACAAATGGATCACCACTTCCCATGCGAACATCAGTAGCACCGACGATAACCAAAATATCCGCTGATGCGTCAATGTCATCCGCATCAATAGAAACAGTAACTATGCCCGCTCCTACTTCGCTACCAGCAAAAATATCAACGCTGGCTTGGTTGCTATCATCAGTCACCGCTTTAGCAACGGGAATTTGACCAATATTATCGACCGTGCTGAAGTCTACAATCACGGGCGATGTTATCCCGTTAACATCGGCAATAATTCTTCCGGGGCTGGCTGCCGTTATGGTATCGGTCTCATTGCCATCAGCATCAACTAACCGTAGTGTGATGCTAATATCTCCAACGCTACCAGAGTCATCACCTTGGGTAGTAAAGCTCACCGTATCTGTGACGTTAAATTCCTCGACTTGTGCAGTAACGGTTCCGGCACCTCTGGAGTCGCCAGCGGTAAGCGTTATCGTTGCTATGCCCTCGGCATTAGTTAATGCCGTTCCAGATTGCGGAGATAAGACACCAAGAGTCGTTGTAAATGTGACAACTTGGCCTGACACAGGAGTAGAGCCGGTTAGCAAAGTCGCGCTGACGGTTGCGGGGTTTTGACTGGATATATCAGTGGTTGAAATTGAAATGCTGAGTGTAGTATCGCTGTTACTACCATTATTGCCAGAATCTGGGTTTCCTTCTGAACTTAGACCTCCATCACCACCGCCACAACCGACTAAGGTTAACAGCGCCATGGCAAAACTTAAGCGTCGAAACAGTTCCATACTGTCATCTCCATGAACGTTTTTTATTATAGATCGCATCCATCTTAACTGATAAAGATCGAAAACGTCACTACCTAAATACAAAAAGCCCGACCAGTTCAGCAATTAATTTTGTTTTTTCAAATAAATTTAACTGTTACTCTTACAACCAAATTTCTATAACAATAAATGGTTGTATTCATTACCATGTCATCTGATCAAAGTTCAAACCTGACACGCCGTATTGTCATTGCAATGATCTCCGGCATCCTGCTTGGTGCTTTATTACAATGGTTGATGCCTAACGGCAAAGATTTTGTTATCCCGCTCGGCTTATTTGACTTCTCGCTACGCGGTTTCTTGGTTGACGGCGTATTTGAAGTTGTCGGTAAGATTTTTATCGCTAGCTTGCAAATGCTAGTCGTTCCCTTAGTGTTTGTATCGCTAATTTGCGGTACTTGTTCCTTAAAAGACACTTCTAAACTGGGCAAAATCGGTGGTAAAGCCGTTGGTCTTTACTTAATTACAACGGCTATCGCGATTAGTTTTGCGATGACACTGGCGCTCGTTATAAGCCCAGGTGAAGGGGTCAATATGGCTGCAGATACCACCTTTGCGAGCCGTGAAGCGCCATCTCTGGCGCAAACCATTATCAATATGTTCCCCAGTAACCCGTTTGCTGCATTTGCCGAAGGTAATATGTTGCAAGTAATTGTCTTCGCATTGCTGTTCGGTATTGCGATTGCCTTATCTGGCCAAGCCGGCGAGCGTGTTTCGGCGATTTTTGAAGACCTGAACGTCGTCATTATGCGCCTAGTTACGATATTAATGAATATTGCGCCTTACGGTGTTTTCTGCTTATTGGCAGGACTATTTACTGACCTATCAATCGACACGTTCGGCAATTTAATTAAGTACTTTATGGTCGTCTTTTTCGCTTTAGTGATTCACGGCCTTGTTACCTACTCTGCACTACTAAAACTCTTCACAGGTTTAAATCCTGCAATATTCCTTCGCAAAATGCGCGAAGCCGCTATTTTCGCATTCTCAACATCAAGTAGTAATGCCACTATTCCGGTAACGTTAGAAACAGCGACTAAAAAAATGGGCGTTAAAAACTCCATCGCCTCGTTTACTGTGCCGCTTGGCGCCACCATCAATATGGACGGCACGGCAATTATGCAGGGGGTTGCCACTGTATTTATCGCACAAGTGTTTAGTCAAGATTTAACACTGGTTGATTACCTAATGGTGGTATTAACTGCGACTTTGGCTTCGATTGGTACAGCTGGTGTACCCGGTGTCGGTTTAATCATGCTGGCGATGGTGTTGGAGCAAGTTGGTTTACCGGTCGAAGGTATTGCCCTGATCATCGGCGTGGATCGATTATTGGATATGACAAGAACCGCAGTGAATGTCACAGGTGATAGCATGGTATCGCTAGTGGTAGGCAAATCTGAGGGGCAATTTGAATCAGACACTTATCATAATTTAGATGCTGGCAAAGAGCTTGAAAATATCGATTTTCATCATTTAAAAGACTAGTGATTAGCGCAAGCTCTTGCTAGCCACGTAATATTAAGCCCGATCTATTTCGGGCTTTTTTATCACGGAACCTTGCTCATGATAATATTAGCAGTATTCACTATAAGTGCTCTGATGTTGGCAATCGCCTTTTCATGCGACGATAAAGCATTAGATTAGCTCATCAGCTGTAATTATTTTAGCTGGTCGCTTTAACCACGCGTAATAAGCTACTTATTACGTTCATAATGAGCAATTTTTTGGCGGTAACACCGCGTTTCTATGCTCAATGATCCGCTCAATAAGTTTTTTGGCACTCCCCTGCCCCATCAATTCACTGACCTTCATTTCAAATGCGCTGACATAAATTTTATCCCGATCATTAATATCTAAACATTGAACAGGCTGTTCGCTATCCACTTGGGCATAATCTGTGTCATTCCAAATTGTATCAATCCAATGATATGCCATCTTTTGGTGAGGGGCATGAATATAAAAGCGTAAAACAGTTTCTGACTCTGTAACTGATTTCTCAATATCTTTACCATCGGGCTCTTCAGTGCCATCTATATTTTCATCAAACACGCCAGTATCGCTTATATGTTGAATTGCTAACATCCAGTCACCTAACGCTTGTTTACCTTTTTCGTCGCCGTGATAAAAGAAGAAATTAGAGGCAACGCCCGGTAGCATATCCCAAGCCCATCGCTCAAGCATATTAGTTGACCGATTACCTGGAATAGTAAATTTAGCTGAATTCCACATAAGCGGAGCCAAGTTTAAATCATCATTTTCAATCACTTCAGATATAAGCTGGTGGACTCTCTGATAATAAGATGCAAGTAAACGGTGTGCTGTGCGCACTTGTAAAAATAAGTCGGTTGAGTCGCTCATATTATTCCTTATTTAGCAGTCTCTAGTGGCCAAATATCTAATGCAGATAAAGTCACAGAATAGTGCTCGTTAAATTCTTGTAAGCTTTTCCAGCCTAGCTTTCTTACTCGAACGCCATATAGCTCCAAAGCTTGTAACATATCGCGTAATATTCGCTTATCTTGAAGAGGTACAGAAGTTTGCTTCACCATGTTACGCAGTTGATAACCAATGGTTTGCCACTCTATGCCTTTTATATTTTTGAAGTCTGGAAATTGCGTTTGTATTGTCGAACAATCAAAGCTAGAAATGAGCTTTCCAACCCCACCAATAGCTAAAAAATATAACGGCTTTGACGCTTGATCCTGTTCAAAGTAACCAATAATTTCCCGTTGCCATTGTTCGTGGTATTGCTCCTGACCAGGAGGTTTGATCTCAACTAATACATCAAGCTCTTTAAACTGCAGCAATAAGTCTGGTTCGACTCTTTTTTGCTTGTGTTCATAAGCACTATCGTCATCCAAATAATAACTCGGCCAGTACTCGATGCTTTCAAATTCGGTGAAGTCGCCACTGCCTAACCACAGTTTAAATAACTTGTGTTGTGTTAACTCAGATAAATAGCTAAACCGTGAAAAAAATGCGGCCGTCAGTAAATCTTCTCTTTCTCGATAAAGTTGTCGCCAACTTATACTTTCATCATTCGAATTGAGCTCAATACGGCCTGCTTTTCCATGAATAATTGCATTAAGCATGATTAATCCTTATCTAGGGGTCTTACTTTACTTCTAGAGTGTGTGAACACGACTCTTCTACTGCTGAGGCTGAAATTCCTGTGATCTTGCTACTTATATCCGTCACTACACTGTCATCGAACAGGCCGAATATCCCCTCAAAATAAATATCAGAAAATGGCAGTTGCGCTAACATTGCAGGGCTCATCACACCGTTTTCTGCCAAGTATTGAATGATGGTATCGACGAAACGAATTAAATAGACTTTATTTGTCCACTTCCCTTGAAGTCCCTTACCTATAAGCCCATATATATAACAAGTTCTTCCACCGGCCCTAAAGCTGAAAGAGCATTTACAGAGGTTGAATACTCAAGGATACTCTGAGGTAAGACCTTTGCTCGGGATGAAGACTCCCTATCGGGACTCATTGTGGATTCAAATTGTGCAAACCCAAACGGGTTGCTCGCTCGTGACTTATCTGTGAAGAAAGTTACGATTAACTTTGGATCATGCAATGCCTATCACAAGTAACTTAATACCGAAAGAAACTAAACAATACTGCGAAAACGTATCTTATGAACATCAAGTCGCCTCTTGGCTACTAAAAGACGGTTGGGAAGTCTACATACCTCATGTCGATCACGGGGCTAAAAACGATGTTCTCATTTCTGATGGCGAGTATTATTACCGCATACAAGTTAAGTCGATCGACAGACATGATGAGTGTGCTGTAGTCAAGCCTATGTGGGAAAAGCATGACAACATAGATTTTGTCATCTATTTTTCGAAAAAAGGCCAATGGGGATACATAGCGCCGCAGTTCCATAAACCTAGAAAGCTCAAACACCCTGAGCACGAGCGTTTTCATCAAAACTCGACAAACTTTTTAAAGGCGTTCGCTAAGGTTTAAGCCCATAAAAATAAAAAGCTCAGCCTTAAAAAACTGAGCTTTTTACTTTGATTTGTCCAATATTTGTCTAAGCTAGACAAAAGACTAGAAAAATCCTTGTATTTAATGCACTTACAACTAGAACGGCATTTTGAAGCCTGGAGGCATTTGCATACCGCCAGTTAAGTCTGCCATTTTAGACTTATTTTGCTCTTCAACACGACGAACAGCATCGTTAAATGCCGCAGCAACTAAGTCTTCCACCATGTCTTTGTCGTCTTCCATTAAGCTTTCGTCAATTTCAACACGGCGCACACTGTGAGAACCTGTCATGGTCACTTTAACCATACCTGCGCCTGACTCACCAACAACTTCCATATTTGCTAGTTCTTCTTGTGCTTTTTGCATTTTAGCTTGCATTTGCTGGGCTTGTTTCATTAAGTTGCCCATGCCACCTTTCATCATAATATGTCTCCAAAACGTAGTTGTTGCCAAAGATAGTGACTCTTGGCGAACAATTCAAGGGAATTACGGATCACCAAACAGTTTTTCATCGCCTTTGCGTTATCTCGCAATGATGCTCGATTCGTCGAGAATCGCCTGAAAGTGTGTTTGTAAATAGTTCACGATAGGGTCAGACGCTAATACTTGTTTAGCATAATCATATCGTTTGTCATTGATCTGACTTTGAATTTGCAGTGGATCGTCTACGGTTTCGTCCACCACCACAAGATCAACCATCATTGGCTGATTAAAATGCTCTGAAACAAAGCTGCGTAGCTGGGTCAATGCTGAATCAGTAATTAAGTGCTTCGCCGATTGATTGAGCTCAAGCACTAAGTGCTCGTCAGTAGTCGCCTGGCCAATCACCGACTGCTGCGCCAAAATACGCAAGCGGCCATTAAGTGCCATGGCATCAATCATATTCGCCCACTTATCCACTTGATTCGCTTTTTTAATCACTGATGGGTCAACCTGCTCAATCGCAAAACCTTGCGTGGGTAAGGTTTCGATTGCGGGCACATCAGGTTGAACAGTGTTTTTTAGAACGGCTGTCTGACGCTCGGTAGCGTCGTCAGACTTTTTTACCGATTTGCTCTCCAGCTTTTTTTTGCGACTTCTGAGCATATTTCGAGTGGCCAATGCTGATTCAACACTGGCGCTCAGAATGCCTTCTTCTGATGTCGCAGGAGGCGATTGATTCGATTCGCCAGCAGCTGCACTGGGAGCGCTAGCAGGTAACTCAGTGATATGTTGAGCTGGCTGAGCAGTAGTTGCGTCGCCATTTATGCCATTTTGGTATTGCGCGGCTTCAACGGACTGTAATGCTTGCTCAGGCTGTTTTGCGCTCTGTTTCTGCGCAGCACTTTCAACGGGTTCTTCTAACTGTGTTGGAGCCGGTGGCGAAGTCTCTTGCAATTGAGCTTCTTGCGGATGAGTTTCTGGTAAAGAAGCTTTTTGTGACTGAGCTTGTTGCTCAATCGCTAATAGTTCTTGCGCTAGTTGTTGCTCGCCAGCATCTTGGTCTACTGTCGAATTGTCAGCTGTGAAGTCGTCAATGGCCGAGCTATCAAGGCTAGCGCTGTTTGCCGTAGAAACTGGTGCAGCGCCATTTAGGGTATCTGCTTGTGTCGCTTGTTTTACTTGCGTCTCAGGGAGGGCAATATCATCAAAAGTGGCAGTTGTTTTATTTGCTATTTGATGCGCTGTTTGACTTTCTCTTTGAGTAGAAACAGCAGCATCAGCTTGCGACATTGGCTTAAAGGCTAATAATCTTAGCAAGGTCATATCAAATGCCGCTTGCTCATCACCAGCATATGGCAAGTCTTTCCTACCATTCAATACCAGTTGATAGTAAAGCTGAATATCTTGCGCAGACATAGCGCTAGCAAACTTTTTGACCAGCTTGCTGTGCTCGGTGGAGAGGTCGAAATGCTGCTCAGTAATTTGGTACATGGCAACATGGTGTAGCAGCTGCAAGAGTTCGGCATGTAAGCGCTGATAGCTCGGGGCATAGGCTGCAATTTCTTGCGACAATGTCATTAAGCCATTGGTGTCTTGCTTTACCAGCGCAATAAGAATTTTATACGGCCAATGTTGGTCAACACCGCCTAGCATATGCTGTAAATTATCAACGCTAATATGGCCTTGGCCTTGTGCAATTGCTTGGTCTGTTAAGCTCAGCGAGTCACGCATACTGCCGCGAGCTGCTTTAGCCAGCACATTTAAGCTTTCCGCTTCAAACGTCACTTGCTCAGCGTTGAGGATTTTTTCCAATTGCTGCTCTATTTGCCCAACTGACAAGGCTTTTAAATGAAACTGTAAACAGCGTGAAAGCACAGTGACAGGCAGCTTTTGTGGGTCAGTCGTTGCGAGAATAAATTTAACGTGCTCGGGTGGCTCTTCCAGTGTTTTTAGTAAAGCATTAAAGCTGCTTCTCGACAGCATATGCACTTCATCTATTAAATACACTTTATAGCGACCGCGCGTTGGCGCGTATTGCACGTTATCTAAAATTTCGCGGGTATCATCAACCTTAGTCCGCGATGCGGCGTCGATTTCCAGCAAATCAACAAATCGACCTTGGTCAATGTCTAAACAGGTGTCGCATTTACCACATGGCTCTGCGCTGACACCTTGTTCACAATTTAAACTTTTAGCGAAAATACGAGCTATCGTGGTTTTACCAACGCCACGCGTACCGGTGAATAAATACGCGTGATGCAAGCGCTGCTGGCTAATCGCATTAACAAGTACAGAAACAACGTGCTCCTGCCCCATCAACTCAGCAAAGGTTTTCGGGCGCCATTTGCGCGCCAGCACTTGATAGCTCATTTGAGATTATTCGCCTTCGTATTGAATTAACGTGGTAATGTTTAACCCAAGTTTTTCAAGCTTAGCTTCGCCGCCAAGAGCTGGTAACGAAATGACAAAGGCTGCGTCTTGGGTCGTAGCGCCAACGCGACGAATTAAGGCTGTTGTTGCTTCAATCGTTCCACCCGTTGCCAATAAATCATCAATGATCAATACCTTGTCTTCCGGTTGCAAAGCGTCTTGATGAATTTCCAGCGTATCTGTGCCGTATTCTAATTCGTAGTCTTGTGCGAACGTTTCACGCGGTAATTTACCGGGCTTGCGCACAGGTACAAAACCCACGCCGAGTGCTAAAGCTAATGGCGCACCGAATAGAAAACCTCTTGCCTCTGTACCCACAATTTTGGTGATACCTTGATCTGCATATTTGTTTTTAAGCAGCTCAATGGTTAGCGAAAATGCTTGGTGATTTTCTAAAATTCCCGTGACATCACGAAACATAATGCCTGGTTTTGGGTAATCTTCGATGGTGTGAATGGCACTTTTTAAAAGTGAAATATCTGATTCTGTCATTGCTTCATTTAAGTCTTAATCTTGGAGGTTAAGGATAAATGAATTTGAATGATTTTTACAGAGAAGCGACGCGAGTATTTTGCTTGTTCAGCTGCGCAATTAGTGCTAGGAATTGCACTTCATCGAGTGGCTTGTCGAGAATACAATCACACAGCGATTGCTCAATCAAATGTTTCATGGATTCACGCCCCTGCGTGGTCATAAAAATGATGGGGGTTAGCTGATCGTGTTGGCGAATATTTTTGAGTAATTGAACGCCATCCATTAGTGGCATCAAGTGGTCGATAATAAGCAAATCAAATGCTTGTTGCTGGTATTTTTCATACCCATCCAAGCCATTTTTCGCATTGATTACACGGTAGCCGCGGCCAGCGAGTAAGCCGTTAACTTGTGCCAATACGCTTGCATTATCATCTACCACTAAAATGTTCATAAATACGTTCGATAAAGGGGGCGACCTATTACACTAAGTAAGTGTACCAACCCATTAACATAGGTAATAAAGGCATTGAAACTATAGCGACTAATGCTAAAAACAGGTGACGTTTTGACGCGCTATCTTTGAAATTTTCATCGTGAGACATCTTTCACTTCCTACACAAGTTAAAAACGTCGCGCATTATAATGGATGATCTGTTTTTTGAACAGATGTTTTGATCTAGATCAAACTTATAACCAACATACTGGCAGTAAATATGCTTGCTAAGTACTTGAAGCTACATAAGATCGCCATAAAAATTTTATGCTTATTTAGCATGCTAAGCCAGTGCTCAGATCGCTACTCGCTGAGCACTGGTTATTATCAAACTGGCAAGCAATTAGGCTGAGGTTATATCTTTGAGTGACTAGCCTAGGTGACATTGCCCTTTACTTGAGGCTTGGTAGTCACCATTAACGTTGGGAAGGTTATTGGTGAGCTGACGAATACGTGTATCACTTGAGGGATGCGTTGACATAAATTCAGGCGGCGCACCTTTGCTTCCTTTGGCCATATTGCGCCACAGCTGAATCGCCGCTTTGGGATCATACCCCGCTTTTGCCATGAGTTTTTGGCCAACAATATCCGCTTCAGACTCATGGGTGCGCCCATAAGGCATGAGTACCCCGTATTGCAACCCTAGCCCCAAGCCCGCCATCCACGCGTTTCGGTTTTGCACGTTTTGGCTTGCCATCGCGGCATCAGCAGCTTGTAAACCGATCTGCGCAAGCTGACCTGAAGACATACGCTCATTAGAGTGTTGCTCAATCACATGCGCGACTTCGTGACCAATTATCGCGGCTAATTGCGCCGGCGTTTCAGCCACCTTCAAAATACCGGTATAAACACCTATTTTTCCCCCTGGCAGTGCAAATGCATTGACTTGCTCAGAATCAAACACCACCACTTCCCAATCACTTGGTTTAGGGTTACCCGGTAACTGCTCAATAATGTCGTTAGCTATACAGCGCACATAGCGGTTTGTGGCACTGTCTTGGTAGATTTTTTCTTTTTCTTTGAGTTGCTCAAACGATGCTGCGCCCATCTTGTTTAGCTCTCCCGAAGAGAACAAGGTAATTTGCTGGCGACCTGTTGACGAGGTTGAACAGGCATTTATCAACAAAGTTAATGCGATAACTGACAAACTGCGTTTCATACTAATTCCTTCTACTTGCCATGGATAAACGTTATTTTGTGATATTGGGGCACTTGTACTCAATACTCTAGCGTAAACTTGAAGCGACTTTTAAGCGATTGACCTAATAAGCTATTGCTCTAGTCAACCAGCGTACTTTCATCTTTACGCACGCCATAAATATCTGAGGGCGAAAAGCCTAAGGTTATATGAAAGTCTTTCGGCGACAAGCCCAAGTGTTTGCGCATTGCATCAGCCTCGGCTGACGACAAGACAATAAAATAAGCCTTGCCATTGCCTTTAATCACGCGCCCTAGCCCTTTGACTTGAAAATCAAACACTGTCTCACTGGCCAAAAGCTGATGAACCTGCTGCTCGCTCACTTCTTTTATTTCAAATGGGTTAATGAAAGTAACGTGAAACTTGCCGTGATCTCGGCTAGCTTGGCCGGCACGTAAAGTCTCAAAACTATCCGTTTCCATGGTTTTTAAGCGCTCTAGATAGGTTGCGATTGTTGCTTTTTCAACTATGCCACCAACATATTGTAAGCCCGCACTATCACTTAGCTCACTCGCTTTTACGGTAATGGTTTCCACATTGGCTTCCTTATGCGCTGGCGACTTATGTTGGTGCGCTTGGGCACTTATTGGGAGTGCTGAAAATAGTAATAAGACAAGTACGCTCAGTGCTCTAATGTTCATGATAATCTTCGCTGTTCTTACTGTGTTGCTTAATTCAAAGGCTCATATTTTTTATTTTTACGTTTTTGTGGTTTGGGCATTTATTTTGCCCTTGGCTTTCTCACATCGAATTATATATGGCGCTGTTTTTGCGCATACAGCCCAAGCCCAACAAATACTGAGACCACGGCTGGTACCAAATACGGGGTAGGAATTCTCGCTAACAAATCCGTTAATAACGCACTTAACCAGACGGTTGCCGCACCGTAGCCAAACGCACACACCACCACAAAGATTAAGGTTCGCACCACCAAGTGCTGCTGCTTAATTAATTGACGGATAGATTGTGAAATCTCGCCGCCAAAAAGTACCAGCAAAGTGGCGATAATCGCCATCGCGCATTGGCTTTGATAAGGACGAAACCACAGCCCCAGCTGGCTGGCCAGCTCCATCAATTGTGCTTGCACAATTACGCCTCGTGTTTAGCCAGTAAATCAACTAAGTCTTGCTCAGTTAACACCGCAACCCCAAGGTCTTGTGCTTTGGTTAATTTTGAGCCAGCTTTTTCACCTGCAACCAAAAAGTGTGTTTTTGCAGATACACTACCTGAGACTTTTGCCCCTAATGCTTGTAGCTTCGCCTTAGCTTCATTACGCCCCATTTGCGACAAGGTGCCAGTTAATACAAAAGTTTGATCCGTCAGTGGCTGCTCGTCTGCTGATTTCACTTCAATTGAAGGCCAGTTAACCCCTGCTGACAAGAGCTTTTCGATCACAGCCAAGTTAGTTTCTTGCCCAAAAAACACCGCAATGTTATTGGCAACCACCTCACCAACATCTGATACCGATTGCAGAGATTCTCGGTTAGCCTGCTGCACCGCTTCTAACGTTAAATAGTGATTAGCAAGGTTAGCCGCTGTCGCCTCACCTACTTCGCGAATCCCTAGTGCATAAATAAACTTGGCTAACGTCGTCGTTTTGGCCGCTTCTAGTGATGCGACAAGCTTTTCAGCAGACTTTTTCCCCATTCGCTCTAAACTGCTAATTTGCAACTCAGTTAGATCGAATAGATCCGCCGGCGTCGCAATCAAGTTTTCGTCGACTAATTGTTCAACTAATTTGTCACCTAAGCCATCGACATCGAAGGCTTTACGCGATGCAAAGTGTTTGATGGCTTCTTTGCGCTGAGCGCCGCATATTAAACCGCCTGTACAGCGCAGCACCGCCTCACCTTCCGGTTTAGTGACGGGTGAGTCACATACTGGGCAAGCATTAGGAAACACAACAGGTTCAGCATCGTCAGGGCGACGCTCTAGTACCACACTGACAACTTGAGGTATTACGTCACCTGCCCGGCGAATCACTACCGTATCGCCCTTTTGCAAACCCAAGCGTTCTATTTCGTCTTGATTGTGCAGCGTCGCGTTACTTACCGTTACGCCGCCAACAAATACCGGCTTTAAACGCGCAACAGGCGTAATCGCGCCGGTGCGCCCCACTTGAAATTCCACGTCTTCAAGCAGTGTAATTTCTTCTTGCGCAGGGAATTTGTAGGCCGTCGCCCAGCGGGGTGCTCTGGCGACAAACCCCAATTGTGTTTGCAACGCGATATCGTCAACTTTCAATACGGTGCCGTCGATTTCATAACTTAGCGCATCGCGTTTGTTCAAAATATCTTGGTAAAAGTCTTCACAGTCGTTGGCACTGGCGAGGAACTTCACCTCAGGACACATTGGCATACCAACAGCTTTTAACTGATTCAATCGCGCAAAGTGCGAGTCGGCCAGCCAAGTTTGACCTTCCTCACTGACATAGCCAATACCATAAGCGTAAAACGCTAAGTTGCGCTGTGCGGTTATTTTAGAATCAAGCTGACGCAAGCTACCGGCGGCAGCATTGCGCGGATTGGCAAATACTTTCTCCCCTTTTGCCTTGGCGCGCTCGTTTAGCGCTTCAAAGCTCGCTTTCGGCATAAACACTTCACCGCGCACTTCTAATACGGCTGGGTAGTCTTGGCCAATTAGCTTGAGCGGAATAGGTTTTATGGTGCGAATATTCTCTGTGATATTTTCACCAGTTGTGCCATCACCTCGTGTTGCAGCTTGCACGAGTACGCCCTGCTCGTAACGCAAGCTTACTGCTAAGCCATCTAGCTTAGGCTCTGCGCAAAATGCCAGTGTTTTAGTCGTTGCCAGTCGATCATTAATACGAGTAACAAAGGCTTGCCATTCGTCTTGGGAAAACACGTTATCAAGCGATAACATAGGTAATTGGTGGGTAACTTGGCTAAACGCTTTTAACGCTTCGCCTCCCACCTTTTGCGAGGGCGAGTCAATACTCTTTAATGTTGGAAACTCAGTTTCAAGGGCGATGAGCTCACGCATTAGTCGATCGTATTCGGCATCCGGTACCGAAGGTTGGTCTAATACGTAATATTCGTGATTGTACTGGCGGATTTGCTCGGAAATTTTTTCCACTTGCTGCTGTGCAGTTTCTAGTGACATATTCAATTCTTTTCGTTCGTAAAGCTTTCGGGTCGTAAAAGCCGTCGTGAAAAAAGCCTCCAACGGGAGGCTTTTTTAGCGGTTAAATCATACTGTTAACTTTGTGCAATCCGCTGCTTGCGGTCGAACTCTCTGATTTTGCTCGTATAATGTTGCTCAGTTTGCTTAGTCATGGCGCTGCGCTTGTCATCAAGGATCTGGGCATTGAATTCCTGCGCCAGTTGCTTGGCCGCCGCTAGCATTTGTTCAAACACTTCAAACGGATCACCAGCATTGGGCAAGGTCATAAACATGCTCACCCCTTGCGTGGTGAAGTTTTCCATATTGTCCAAATCGAAGGTGCCTGGGTTCATCATATTGGCAAGGCTAAACGTTACTTTGCCATTACCTGCATTGTCTTCATGGCGATGGAAGATATTCATATCACCGTACTTCATACCAAGCGTTAATAGGCTTGGCAATAAAGCAGCACCAGACATTAATTGTCCTTGTGGCATAACCACAGATAACACAATCACTTCTGTTTCAATTTCTGGTTGCTCTAACGTCGGTGTCTGGTCAGAAGTTTCAAGTTCGTCACTTGGCTGAGAGCCAAATGTCGGCTCTTTGCGCTCACCACTAGCGCTAGTATCAATACTGTCATCAAAGTTAAGCTCAATTTGGTTTTTCTTTAGTGACGCGTCGCTGGTTGTTTTTGCCGATGTTGAAACCGCTGCTGTAGGCTTAGCCTGAGTCACAGGTGTTTGATAAACACTTGGCTCTGACTCCAAGGCTAACTCATCTGCTATCTCTGATTCTGAGGTAGTCGGCACAGGATTATCTGCTGCCATTGGCTGCTCAGCAATATCAACGGGTAATGGCTCGTCATTGTAAGTTGGCGCCGGTGCTGGTTGATTAGGAATTTCCTCATCCGCTGGCGGATGTTCAATTTCGCCGGTTAATGCCGAACCTGAAACAACACGTGCTTCACCGACACCGTCTTGATCAAAGCCCTTGCCATCAAAGTCGCGACTCATCGGCTCCACTTTGGTGTCATTGGTTTTTAATTTGTACGGGTTTCTATTCTTGCGAATGGTCCACAAACCGTGGATAAAAATGGCGGCAATTACAATTGCACTGATAATGATTAATGCGTTTCGAAAATTATCTTCCATCATCGAGCCTGTTTATTATGATACTTCTGCCATGGCAATTGCTTCATCTATATCTACTGAGACCATGCGAGACACGCCGGGTTCCATCATGGTCACGCCAGTTAGATGTGAAGCCATCTCCATCGCGATTTTATTATGACTGATATAAATAAATTGCACAGTTTTAGACATTTCACCGACCAGATTACAAAAACGCTCAACGTTAGCGTCATCCAGCGGTGCATCTACCTCATCCAGCATACAAAATGGTGCGGGGGTCAGTCGGAAAATGGCGAACACTAATGATAATGCCGTTAACGCTTTTTCTCCACCCGAGAGCAAATGAATTGTGCTATTTTTTTTGCCCGGTGGACGCGCCATAATGGTGACACCGGTATCAAGCAAGTCATCTGAGGTTAATGTCAAATACGCTTGCCCACCGCCAAATACTTTCGGGAAAAGTGCTGAAAAACCTTGGTTAATCTGCTCAAAAGTGGTTTTAAACTTTTGGCGGCTTTCTTTATCAATCTTTGCTATTGCCGATTCTAACGTGGCAACTGCTTGAGTTAAATCCTCAATTTGTAAATCTATCTGATTTTTTCGCGTTTGTTGCAGTTGAAACTCATCAATTGCTGCTAAATTAACCGCCCCAAGCTCGGCAAGCTTACGCGACACTTGTTTTAGCTGTTGTTGATAACTAGCAATCGACCCTGTTGGTTCGCCAAAAACTTGCTGCTGGTTTAGCTCTTTAAGTTCACTTAATGACGCTTTAGCCGCATTAAGCTCGAACACTAATTGCTCTTTTTTCAACGCTTGTTGGTGAGCTGTATCGTTTTGTTGACTCACTCTGGTTTCTTGTAGGGTAATTTGCTTGGCGAGTTGTGATTTTTGAGCCTTGCTATCATCGAGCTGCAATTCGGCAGTTGCCAGTTTTGCTTGTGCTTGCTCAACAAGCTCGCTGCTTTCATTCACTTGCTGCGCGAGCGCATCGGTTTTAGGCAGTTTGGCCAATTCTTGCTGATAGTGCGCCAGTTGCTCTTCGGTGCTGCGTTGTTGCTCGTTAGCATGCACTAATTGCAGCTCAGTTTGACGCAAGCTTAGCGAGTGCTGTTGATGTTCAAGCTGTACTTGTTGCAACGCGTGTTGAGCTTCATTAACCGCTTGCTGACTCGCATGCTTTTGCGTCTGTAAAGCTGTGACTTGCGTTTGCAAGTTGGCTAACGCTTGCTCGGCTTGCTGTGTTTGTTGGGCGGTTTGTGAATGAGCTGCAACCTCGACATTTTTTTGTTCAATGATTACAACTAACTCGTGCCGCTCTTGGGTAAGCTCATCAATTGCCTGTGTTAACTGCAAAACTTGGCGGTTGTGCTGCGCTACTTGCGCACTTTTAAATTCAAATTCACTGATGACTTTTTGCTGTGCGAGTTTTTGAGCTGACTGTTGACTCGTCAATTGCTCAGTGCGCTGAACCAATGATTGCTGCGTCGCTTTCAGTCCCGCTTGTTTATTTGAAAGATCGTTAATTAACGGCTCTTGATTTGCTAAATGTGCTTTAAGCTCGTCGTATTGGCATTGCAGCGCCAAGCGATTCGCCCCTTGCACCTCGCGCCCCTTTGAACTGGCAACTCTCGACCATAAACTGCCGTCTGGGCAAACGATGTAACCATCATCTGTGTCACTGTTATCAGCTGAAGTACTTAATAGTGTCGCTAACGCTGATTTATCATGGGCAATTTGCACTTGGTTTAATAGCGGCAAAAAACCAATATCGGTGCTGACTTTTGTCGCCAAACTTCCCAGCTGAGCATGTTGTTGTAGCTTACTTTGATTGATTAACCAGTAGCGCTCCGCTGTTTGCGTTACTTTTTCAAGAGTTTGCTCAGCAGTTGGCAACAGTTGCGCAAAGTCTTTATTATCCAGTAAGAAAGCATCCAGCCAATGGCCGAGTACTTTATCGACCGCCACTTGCCATTTTTTTTCTACTGAGATGACCTTTCGATAACTTTGTAGCCCAGTAATGCCCTGCTCAGTGAGCCAGTGCTCACATTCGCTTTGCCACTCTTCTTTAACCGCCAATTGAGTTTCCAATTGTTGCAATTGCAGCTGCCCCGCCAGCTGAGCTTGGTTAGCATCAGACAAAGCTTGCACTGTTGCTTTGAGCTCGGCATCGACTTGTCGTTTTTCATCATGTAACGCATCTAACGCCTCTTGTGTTGCTGCCAGATCGTTAGTCAGCGACTGCTGTTGGGCTGTCAGTTCGTCAAGATCGTCCAGTGTTTGCTCATCAAGCTCATCGAGCCGTGATTGTTTTGCGTCAAGCTGTGCATCTAACTTAGCGAGCGCCTCTTGGTGCGCAAGCGCGGCTTTTTGTTGCGCAATGCGCTGCTCTTGCTGTGCTAAGCGCTCCCGATTCTTGGTGTGGACTAATTGCTCTTGCGCGGTTAACTGCTGTTCAAGGCTTAGTAATTGGGCTTTAGCAGCAACCAAGGCCTGCTCTGCCAGTAGAATTTGCGGCGCAAGCTCTGCCAATTTTTTTTGCCAGTTACCAATTTCTGTTTGAAATTGTTGGCTTTTCTCGCTGGTTTCTCGTTGTTTTTCAGCGTAACGGGCTAATTGCTTTTCATTGTTTGCAAGCAAGTGCTGTGCGGTCGCTAACTCTTGTCGGCATCGGCTATTGGCTTGATTAGCACTCGTTAACTCGTGCTGCGCTTGACTAAGTCGTTGGTACTCTTGCTCGATTGCTTGCTCTTGCTTAGTCAATGCCGCCTTTTGCTCACCAAGTTCCTGTTTTGCCGTGGTCATTTGCTGGCTTAATTCAGCAATAACGGTACTCAGTTTATCCAACTGCTGTTGCGCGGCTTGATACTTAACCGTGGCAATAATGGATTTTAATTCTCGCTCTTGCGCTTTGAGCTTGCGATATTGGCTTGCTTGCGTTGCTTGCTGATCTAAGACATTAAGGTGAATGCCAATCTCTTGGCTAATATCGCCAAGGCGCGATAAGTTGTCACTGGTGTGATCCAATTTAAGCTCGGTTTCACGACGGCGCTCTTTATATTTTGAGACACCCGCCGCTTCTTCAACAAATACCCTCAACTCTTGTGGTTTTGACTCAATGAGCCGAGAGATCATGCCCTGCTCAATAATCGCATAGCTTTTCGGACCAAGCCCAGAGCCGAGAAAAACATCTGTGATGTCTTTTTTACGACACTTACTGCCATTTAGATAATATACGTTTTGACCGTCGCGGTTGACGGTACGCCGAATAGATACCTCATTGCGTTCAGCTAAATTAGCGGCGAGATGAAAGTTATTCGTTGGCGAGTGCTGCGTGCTCTCGGCATTGGTTTCAGATTGGGCTTCAGATTGAGTTTCAAAAATCAGCTCAACACTTGCCTGCCCTATCGGTTTTCGCTCGGCTGAGCCATTGAAAATAACATCTGTCATGGCATCGCCGCGCAGGTTTTTGGCAGAGCTTTCGCCCAGTACCCAGCGCACGGCATCAATAATGTTAGATTTTCCACAACCGTTCGGGCCAACGATCGCAGTCATTTGATGGGGAAAAGGAACTTTTGTGACATCGACAAACGATTTAAAACCAGCAAGTTTGATTTGTTTTAAACGCATATCTAAGTGAAGTTAAGGCGATGCCAAGTTATTTTTGTTAGATGCGCAATTTATCAAATTTCGTCACACTTTGTCACACCTAATTCAGCTTTGCAGCCCTGTTAATACTTGGCTAACAATGAAATTTTCTTATAATCGATATTATTTTCTGGCTGGTGACAGTATTTTCACCAGCACAAGAGCACTAAGGCATATATGTTAGCAAACAGCGGTTCAGGCTATTTTTTTCAAGGTTTTAATTTAATTAATTCGAAAGGGTTAAGACGTTTTGTGCTTATCCCTTTAGCCGTTAATCTCGTTATTTTTGGCTTCACTTTTTACTGGCTGTTATCACAGTTAAATGCTTATATCGGGCAGTTTTTAGGTTGGTTGCCTGAGGCGCTACTCTGGCTCGAATATCTCGTGTGGCCAGTCGCAGTTGTCGCCATTCTTATCGGTTTTTCCTTTATTTTTAGTGCCATCGCTAATTGGTTAGCGGCGCCATTTAATGGGCTACTAGCAGAAAAAGTGGAAGCTAAACTAACCGGCCAAGAAGATACCAGCGGTGGTCTCGCTGATGTGTTTAAAGACATTCCACGAACGCTAAGCCGCGAATGGTGTAAATTGCGCTACTACCTGCCGCGCGCTATTGGTTTTTTCATCATTATGTGGGTACTGCCGTTGATTGGTCAGCTCATCTGGTTTTTGTTTGTTTCTTGGATGATGGCGGTGCAATACCTTGATTACCCGTTTGATAACCACAAAATTAACTTTGATTTAATGCGCGGGCGGCTCAACGAACACAAAGGACAAAGCTACAGCTTTGGCATTACCACAGCGCTGTTTTCGATGATCCCTTTTGTCAATTTAATTGTCATGCCCGTGGCTATTTGTGGTGCCACAGCGCTTTGGGTTGATCACCATAAACAAGCCATGAAGGCACAAGTAAACACTCGAGATAAGTAAAACTAAAAATGAACTTGTCGCTATAATTCTTTTTCAATTCAGCTATTTTGGCCAAAAAGGTTGACCCTAATATCGCTAACTTTTACAGTTAACTAAAAGTTATGGAGCAATTTTTGATGAAAGCTAAATTAACTGTTAGCGCCCTGCTGGCGATATGTCCGCTGACATTGGTTAATGCGCAAAGCACGGAGGTAACCGCTGACCAGTCTAGCGCGTCAGCGCAGAGGGAGCTAACCGAGGGACAAACTGCACCACAAGCAATTAACTCATCTACTCAAGTAGCAGCAACAGCTCAAGAACAAGCAGACGAAGCATTAGCCAAGCCCCAAGCTAACATCACCGAAGCTTCATTCGAACAAAGCGTTCAAGAAGATTCACAGGGTTTCAATCCTGAAACACTAGACAGCGAAGATGCGTTTAGCCCTAACGCCTATAACTTTGTTCGCCCAATTCCCGAAGAAGGCGATGTCTATATTCCAGTGCTGTCCGATGCCAAAGTATTTGCCGAGTTTATTGATGAGCTGCCCGCTGTGGTTAACTTTTTTACGATGGCAAGTGAAGATGAAATTATCGCTTTTTATCGTGACAACTATGGTGAGCCAGTCGAGCAAGAGCGTAAACGCGGGCGTTTAAATCTAACTTACTACCTAGAAGATATCGCGACACGCGTTGTTATTTCAGAGCAAGATAATCGCCGCCAAGTAGACGTATTACAAGAAAACGCGGCACTTTAAGTTTATTCCCTGATTTACTGCGCAATTTGTAGCAATAAGAGATAACAAAAAGCCGCACGGTTAATCAGTGCGGCTTTTCGTTTACCTTTAAGCTTAGGGCTGCTTTAGCCAGAGCGTTAAGCTTTACGCCAGGTCGTTTTACCTGCGCTGTCTTCAAGCACAATATTCATCGCTTTTAGCTTGTCGCGAGCTTCGTCGGCCAATGCCCAGTTTTTATCAGCACGCGCTTGGTTGCGCTGTGCGATTAAGGCTTCAATTTCAGCCACCTCATCACTATCACCGCCGCCCTGCAAGAATTCAGCTGGGTCTAATTGCAGAATACCAATTAAGCCACCTAAACCTCTGAGTGTGCCTGCCAGTTCAATCGCCAGTGACGTTTCACCTTGCTGCTTGGCAACGTTTAATTGCTTCGCTAATTCGAACAATACGGCAATTGCCTGTGGCGTATTAAAGTCGTCATCCATCGCTGCACAAAACTCAACGACTTGCGGATGTGCTTTATCAATCGCGAAGTCAGTAGGCACTTCAATATCGCGCAATGCTGTGTAAATACGCTCTATTGACGAGCGCGCTTGATCTAAGTTTTCGGTTGAGTAGTTCAACTGGCTACGGTACTGGCCTGACGTTAAGAAAAAGCGCGTGGTTTCTGCATCATACTTTTCCAAGACTTCACGAATCGTAAAGAAATTACCTAATGACTTAGACATCTTCTCTTGATCCACTTGCACCATGCCGGTGTGAATCCAATAGTTCACATAAGGCGTGTCTAACGCGCAGCAGCTTTGCGCCACTTCGTTTTCATGATGAGGGAAAGATAAGTCTGAACCGCCGCCGTGAATATCAAAGTGATGGCCAAGCTCTTTGGCATTCATGGCAGAACACTCAATATGCCAGCCAGGTCGGCCATTGCCCCACGGTGATTCCCAGAAAGGTTCACCGGGTTTTGCCGATTTCCACAAGACGAAATCCAGTGGGTTATGCTTTGTTTCGTCTACGTCAACACGTGAGCCAGCCTGCAATTGCTGTAAGTTTTGACCACTTAACTTACCGTAGTCTTTAAAGCTAGATACATCGAACAGCACATCGCCACTCTCCGCCACATAAGCATGCTTTTTAGCCACTAATGTGTCGATCATTTCAATGATTTCATTCATATGCGTGGTAACGCGCGGCTCAATATCTGGGCGCAATAAGTTTAGCGCATCAAAATCGCGATACATTTCGGCAATATTGCGCTCGACAAGCGCTAGCGGCTCTTCACCATTTTCGTTGGCGCGTTTGATAATTTTGTCTTCAACATCAGTGATATTGCGCACATAATTGACCTCGTAACCAGAGAATCGCAAGTAGCGTACAATGTTATCAAAGCCGATGTACGTTCTCGCGTGACCAATGTGACACAAGTCGTAAACAGTAACACCACAAACGTATAACCCCACCTTGCCAGCTTCAATCGGTTTAAACACTTCTTTTTGTCGAGTTAGGGTGTTGTATATTTGCAACATTGTGTTTTGGTTTCCTTTAGTACAAACAAATTAATAAAATCAATGCCTAGCTCTAAAGTGGGCGATAAAAATCGTCACTTTAAAGTAGCGCGACATTGTAACGTATCATTTATAGGCAAACCACAGCCAAACAGAGACAAAACGAGAAAAAGCGAATTAATTAAGCTACAATCTGCCGACACTTTAAAAACAGGGTAAATTCATGATTACTTTTAAAACAAATTTAGGCGACATCAAAATCAACTTAGACTTTGACAACGCTCCTGTTACCGCAAAAAATTTCCAACAATACGCTGAAGATGGCTTCTACAACGGCACTATTTTTCACCGTGTGATTAAAGGCTTTATGGCACAAGGCGGCGGTTTTGCTTCGGGCATGGAAGAAAAAACAACACGCGAGCCGATTGAGAATGAAGCGAACAATGGCCTAAGCAACAAGCGCGGCACATTAGCCATGGCGCGTACGCAAGATCCTCACTCAGCGTCGGCGCAATTCTTTATCAACTTGGTTGACAACGGTTTCTTAGACTTTAAAAGCGAAGACATGCACGGCTGGGGCTACTGTGTGTTTGGTGAAGTGGTTGAAGGTATGGAAGTCGTTGATAAAATGACAACGCTTGAAACTGGTCGCTTTGGTTTCCACGACGATGTGCCAAAAGAAGAAATCATTGTTGAAGAAACGATTGTCGAATAATTCAGCAGAATAATTAGCTAGTTGACTATTCAAGCCATTGAGCCATTGAATAGCTCAGCACTGCAATTATTTCATCAGATATGGCTAAGCACTGCGCTTAGCCACTTTATCGTTCATGACTAATTCAAATTCCGCACCAGCGGTCAGCTATTTTATTGCTGACCTACATTTAGCCGATAACAGGCCCGATATTACCGCTTGTTTTATCTCGTTTTTACAACATCAAGCACCGCACGCTGAAAAACTCTTTATTCTCGGTGATCTATTCGAATATTGGCTCGGCGATGACGACGATAGCCCTTTCGTTGCGTCAATTGCTACGGCGTTAAAAACACTTAGCGCACAAACCGAGATTTTCTTTATCCAAGGCAATCGCGATTTTTTACTGGGTAAGGCTTTTGCCAAGCGCAGCGGTATGACCTTGCTACCCGATGTTGAAAAAATTTCGCTATATCAGCAAGAGCTCGTCATTTTGCACGGTGACACCCTTTGCACTCGCGATGTGGCTTACCAAGCTTTCCGCAAAAAATCACGCAGTTGGTGGTGGCAAGGCATCATGAAAAATCTGCCGTTGTTTTTGCGTAAGCGCATTGCTGAAAACTACCGCCGAAAAAGTGCTGCTTCTACGGCGATGAAATCGCAAGACATTATGGATGTGACACAAGAAGAAGTTGAACGTGTGATGGCAGAGCAACAAGTGAATTTGATGATTCACGGCCATACTCACCGCCCTGCGGTGCATCATTTCACCAGTGATAATAATGCCCGCACGCGTGTTGTTTTGGGCGACTGGTACGATCAAGGTTCATGGTTAAAGTTTACCCCGCACGGTTACGAACTACTTAACCAGCCATTTGATAAAAGTTGATAAATCTTCATAAAGAAAACAAAAGCCCGTCAGCACCACCAGTTGCAGACGGGCTTTTTTGTACCAATGTGAGTTCACTAATTGGTATTAAATTAAGCTAGCGCTAACCTTTGAGCTTAACGTTATTAACCCAGCGTTTAACGCGCTTTTCCAACAAGGGTAATGGCATCGCACCGCCGCCAAGCACAGTGTCGTGGAAGCCTTTGATATCAAAGCGCTCTTTTAATGAGTCTTTGGCAAATTCACGCAATTTTAGAATCTCTATCATACCAACTTTATAGGCGGTTGCTTGCCCTGGCCAAACAAGATAACGGCGCACCTCGGAAGTCACCGCATCTTCGGCAACTGGCGCGTTGGCTTTAAAGTAATCAATTGCTTGTTGCTCAGTCCAACCTTTAGCGTGTAAACCAGTATCCACCACTAAACGCACTGCTCGCCATATTTCGGTAATTAAACGGCCAAAATCAGAATAGTCATTCTCATAAGCGCCCATTTCTTTTGCTAATAGCTCAGAATAGAGCGCCCAACCTTCTACATAAGCAGTAAATTGTGCATTAGTGCGGAACTTTGGAATGCCCGTGAGCTCTTTTGCAATGGAAATTTGCATATGATGGCCTGGGTTACCTTCGTGATAAGCAATGGCTTCCATTTCATTTTTAGGCATCGAACGCATATCCGATAAATGCGCATAATAAACACCAGGGCGAGAGCCGTCAGCTGTACCAGGGAAATAGTGCTGAGCGGCACCATCTTGCTCCCTAAACGGCTCCACTCGCTTCACGACCAAATCCGCTTTAGGCAAAATGCCAAAATAATTAGGCAACTGCCCTTTGATGTAATCTAAATAGGCTTCGGAGTCTGTGATATAACCTTGACGCCCTTCATCTGTGTTTGGATAAAAGAACTGCGCATCAGTTTTAATAAACTTGAAGAAAGCTTGTAAATCGCCCTCAAAACCAACTTTCTCTTTAATCGCTTTCATCTCACCGATCAGTCGCTCAACTTCCGCTAATCCAAGGGCATGAATTTCTTGAGCGGTTAGGTCTGTCGTCGTTGAGTGCTTTAACCGCATGTTGTAAAAATCAACGCCGTTTGGCTGCTTAGCGACACCAGTAGCAATCTTGTCTGCATTGGCGATATCTTGCTCGAACCAAGTAACCAACGACTGATAGGCTGGTAAATAGTCATTCATCAACGCCGATTTAGTTTCGCTTAGCAGCTGCTCGGATTGACTATCGTCAAGTTTTCCGGCTCCTTTTAACGCGGCAATTTTGGCTTTTGCATCGGCCCATAATGGCGCATCACTGGCGTCTTTATCATCGCTAAATGGTTGGCCAGTTATCACATTTTTCGCTTGTTCAATCACGCCAAGGTAAGCAAATTCCGGCGGTCTTACACCGTATTCAGCATGTTCTTTTGCGCGCGCAAGCAGGCTGGTTAATGCACTCGATAAACCACTGATTCTTTTGTTATAAGCTTGCATGTCGCTAACATCGTCAACTTTATGAAAGTTGATCATAAATTGCGTTAAAAAAGCCTGTGCGCCATTCATTTGCGTGAAAACATAGCCATTTTTGGGAAACTCAGCAGCCTCTTTCGCTTCTTGATATTGATAAAGCCACAAGTCGTATGACTCTTTGGCATCGTCATCTAATTTTTCGTAGTTAAACTTACCTTTGAGTTCATTAACCGTGGCCGCATGCCAATCCAGTAACGCTTGCTCTTCTTCGCGAGTCATGGCATTAAACTCGTCATAGCGATCTTTACGCCCCAAAAACGTCATCATTAATGGGTTTTTCTGCAATTGCTCTTCGTACTTTTCATCAAACCACAGATTGAGTTTTTCTGACTCTGTCATCATCGCTTGTGCAACACTTGATTGATTCTCTGCTTGCGCTTGCGCGCTAGACTGGGCACTGCTGCTTTGTGTGGTATTGCTATTTTGTGTGGACTCGTTGTTTGGTTGGCACGCTGCCAGCACCGCAAGTGCACAGGCGGTAAACATAAAAGTACGCATCTGACTTCCCTTTGTAATTGTTATCATTTTGTTACTATCGATGATATTAGCCAACTTATTGAGATGCGAGCAAGAAAATTAAGTAAGCAAGTGCTTCCTCAAACGCATATAAAATTGCGTTTAGTGCATAGCCCCATTGCGAGTTCGGCTAAATTACCGTGGAAAAACGATGCAGATCATTTTTTCTTGGTCGCCAACAAGGTAAAATGCCGCCAATTTTGTTTCCCAAAGAACGACAGCAAAAGCTATGCAAGCTGAACATCAAGCATTACTCGAACCCATTAACCAATTTCTTCAATGCGCAACGCCGCCAGAGTGGATTGAAGCCGCTAAAAAACCTGAAAATCTGCCCATGATTTTGCTCGACCACCTCGTTTGTGAACTCAAAGCCGGCCAGCAGGCGATGTATTTGATCCGCAAATACGCGGTCGATAAAGAAAGTGGTGACGCATTATTAAAATGGTTGGAGCCATTTGAGCGCCTAATCTACAAAAAAGAAGGTGACTGGCGTGAGCTTGCCAGTAAAAACAAGCTGTCGAAATCGGTACTGCCTAAGTCTGACTCACCTTATGGGCAAGATCTTATCGACAAAATGGTGTTGTTGATCAAAGAAGAATTGCACCACTTTTATCAAGTACTAGAAATTATGGACGAATACGACATTGCATACCGCAGCATCACGCCTGCACGTTATGCGAAAGGCTTGATCCGCAATGTTAAAACTTACGAGCCAGATACGCTAATTGACAAGCTCATTATTGGTGCCTACATTGAAGCACGCTCGTGTGAGCGCTTCGCAGCACTTGCCCCTCATGTTGATAAGCGCCTGAGCGATTTTTATATTTCGCTATTAAGAAGTGAAGCGCGTCATTATCAAGACTACTTAGCGCTTGCTAAGCAAATTGCGGGCGCTGAAAACGAACACAAAGTTGATGAGCGCATTAAGTTCTTTGGTGAAATAGAAGCTGAACTCATTAGTTCACCTGATAGCGACTTTAAATTCCACAGTGGTGTGCCAGTTTAGAAACGAAACCCACACCGCAGCTGTTTCATATAAAAAACCGCCCATCTGCTAGCAGATGGGCGGTTTTTCGTATGATGCAGTCCGACTATTTCAAAATGCTGTCGACTGTTCCTTGAGCGAGCGGATGGTAGCCCGGGCGGGCTTGTTGGTAGACGCGTGTTGCCCATGCTTTACCTTGCTCCGTTTCAGCCAATTTTTTGTATAACGGAACGATTAACTTACGACGGCCAATACCGACTAAGTAACTTTCCATCGCAGGGTAAACGGCTTCATACCCTGTTCTTAGCGCTAATAAGTACCATGCGTGGGCTTTTTCAGCATTGGTACTATTGGTTAAATTAAATTGCTCATCTAGCGTTGCCATTTGCGCTGGGCTAATGGTCAATGGCAAGTTATTGATAAAGTGCAGCCATTGATGAACGGTCCAAGTATCGGTTGGTAAATCCCCCACGGTCAAAGAGCCACCAATAAAGTCGTTGATCTGTTGGTCAATGATCGTGAAAGCGTTTGACTGTGGTTTAGGCACGTAACTAGGTAAACCTTGCTCGAAAATCCATTCGTTAATTTCTTCTTTTGACACTATACCCGGGTGCTTAGCGAGTAATTCTGCGTTGATATATTTCACGAAGGCGGCAGTGCCAATTGGCTGGAATGCATGCTCGTCAAAATACTTACGGACAAAGTTATCAAAAACGTCGCGGCCAAATTTTTGCTCTAGGTAGATTAAGAATAACTGACCTTTGGTATATGGCACGCCCGAAAATGCATCATCAGGGTCGCGACCAGCCAAATCAATATAAAGTTGCGTATCACCCGGTGCTAGCTCTGCGATTTCGTAGCTTAACCCTTGCGCGTCAAGTGATTGCTCCATGACGGCTCTATCGCGACCAAAAACACGCTCCATAATACGGTTTTCGACATAGCTGGTAAAACCTTCGTTTAACCATAAGTCGCGCCAGCTTTCATTGGTCACTAAGTTACCTGACCAAGAATGTGCGAGCTCGTGGGCAATTAAATTAACTAAGCTCTTGTCGCCAGCAATTACAGTTGGCGTGATAAACGACAGTCTTGGGTTTTCCATGCCACCAAATGGGAAGCTTGGTGGCAAAATTAACAAATCGTAGCGCCCCCAACGATATGCACCGTACATAGCTTCTGTGGCATCAATCATGGCTTGGGTATCGTCAAATTCCGCAACCGCTGAGTCCACTAAGCTAGGCTCTGCGTAAATCCCTGTAATATCACTCATTGGCTTAAACACCAAATCGCCTGCGGCAATGGCAATTAAGTATGGTGGTACGGGTTGTGGCATATCAAAAAAGTAATCGCCATCGCGCTTGGTGTCTGGGTCATTATTGGCACTCATTACCGCTAGCACGTTGTCAGGTGTTGAGATTCGAGCGCTGTAGGTCATACGAACGCTTGGAGTGTCTTGTACTGGGATCCACGAACGAGCGTGAATTGCTTGGTTTTGGCTAAACATAAAAGGTAACTTTTTACCTGCCGTTTGCGCCGGAGTTAGCCACTGTAATCCTGAGGCTTTTTCAGTGGATTGATAATAAACGCGCAGCTTATCCGCTTTGAAGCTAGCGTTAATCGTCAGCTTGCTACCAAGCACGCTATCACGCTGAGCTAGGGTAAAATTAGCCTTCTGCCAGCTACCGCCTGTGCGTTTTGCCATCACACGGTGAACAATTAGATCACGAGTATCAAGATAAATAGGTTGGTTAGTGTTAACTAGCCACTTTAGATCTAACTCAGCAAAACCTTTTAACGCTTTGTTTTCAAAATCAATAGCTAGATCTAGATACGTATGTGTGGTTACCACTTGGTCGTAATTGGCATAAGTATATGCGTCTTTCGCTTGCACTAGCACGCTGAACGCCATAGCGGCGCAGAGCAAAAGTGTTGTTATTATTCTTTTCATTTGTTTCTCTCTTGGCTTTTGAGATTAATACGTTACGTTAGATAAAAATATGGCCGTAAGTTACACCTAACTTACGGCCATATTCAATATTCAGTACTGTTTATTGTAGCTAGAATTCGAGTGGTTTTTCCATATGTATAACGACACGTCTGTTCTGACCACGCCCTAATGTGGTTGCATTAGACGCTATATGGCGTCTCTCACCGTAGCCTTTAGCTTCAATGCGGCTTGGTTCAATACCATTTTTAACAAAATATTCGCGAATTTTGTTTGCACGACGTTTTGATAACTCTAAGTTATTCCAGCGCCCACCGTAGCTATCAGAGTAAGCATCAATCAATACCAGCTCTAGTTCAGTATCTAATTTTAAGTACTTCGAAATCATCGCCATGCGGCGCTCAGAAGCTTTGGTAAATTTATCGCTGTTTGATTGATAGTTAAGTACGGTGTAAGCAATGTCGTCGAAACTGTAATTAAGTAGGTTGCCGACACAGCCAACAAACTCTTTGTAAGCACGCATAAAGCGAGCGTTAGACAAACCGACGGAAATTTTATCTGAATTGCTGTACCAATCGTTGTAGTAAAACGTTGGGTTCATGCCTTGTTCAAGTTCGCTTAACATGGTCCAAGCAACTTTTTTGTTTAAGCTAGGTGAAAATTGCTTGTGCAACTTCATATCCGCAATGGTGTAACCGTTTTGACCTGGGCGATAGCTCGGCGCAACGGAACGCACTTCAGCAAGCGAGTAATTATCCGGTAGGCGCAACATATCAAGCTCGAACAACATATTGTTATTACGGTTAGCTTTGCTGACAAATTTTGCTTCGCCGTAGTTTGGAATATTGTGCGATAAGGTACAGTTTAAGCGAGAATTATTGGTTACCTGCCAATGTGAGTTTTCAAGCGACGCGCTGTATTGACGAATGCCAGCAGATGCCGCACTCGAAAAAACTGTGGTTGCAACAGCTAACAACACACCAATTTTGTGAGCTTTATTCACTTTACTGATTGATTGACTTTTGACATTGAAAACCGACATTTTTTGCGAAACCTTGTCTAACTTGCCCTTGCCTAACCGATTTAGTGCGCGCAACAATATATATTTCATATCACGGAAGCTTATTCTTTATTCGACACTTTTATATCGACACTTCTTTCATTAACTTTAACGGTAAATGCATTATTTTTGAATTACTAATGTCGAGATCCCTAAGATTTTTTGCGATAATATTCAGCAATTTTCGTTAATTTATAAAAAGCATGTCAGACGTTGTAAACACTGCCGCCGAATCCTCTGTAGAAAAATCATTATTCGCTCAGCGATTTAGAGGTTACTTCCCTGTTGTTATTGATGTTGAAACCGCCGGATTTAACGCCAAAACTGACGCCCTACTAGAAATAGCGGCAAGCGTGTTGTCGCTAGACGAAAACAGTGGCGAATTAAGTATCGACGAAAGCATATGTTTTAACATTGAACCGTTTGAAGGGGCTAACCTAGAGCCGTCAGCCCTTGCCTTTACTGGCATCGACCCAACGCACCCATTACGTGGCAATGTGCAAGAAGCGCATGCACTGAAAGAAATGTTCAAACTCGTTCGCAAAAAAATGAAAGCCGCAGGCTGTCAGCGCGCGGTGATGGTGGCCCACAACGCGGCGTTTGACCTTGGTTTTCTCAATGCCGCAGTTGAACGTTGTAATATTAAGCGCAGTCCGTTTCATCCATTTGTTAGCTTCGATACGACAACCTTATCAGGCCTTGCTTATGGTCAGACCGTGCTCGCCAAAGCTTGTGAAGCTGCACAAATCGACTTTGACAACAGTGAAGCACACTCCGCACTTTACGATACAGAAAAAACCGCTGAGCTATTTTGTACCATAGTCAATAAATGGCGAAGTTTAGGTGGCTGGCCTTTAGCATAGCCAAGCTAGAAGATAATTTATCGTATAAAAAAAGCCCGACTGAATAAATCAATCGGGCTTTTTACGAAGTAAGAAAAGTATTATGAATTTTCTTGGCTATTCATTTTCTCAGCAGCTTCTTTGATCACAGTCTGCAATTCGCCCTGCTGGAACATCTCTAGAATAATATCGCAACCACCGATGAGTTCACCTTCAACCCATAATTGTGGGAATGTTGGCCAATCTGCATATTGCGGTAACTCGGCGCGAATATCTGGGTTTTGTAGGATATCAACAAAAGCAAATTTCTCACCACAAGACATTAATGCTTGAGCCGCTTGCGCTGAAAAACCACAGCTTGGTAATTTAGGTGAACCTTTCATGTAAAGTAAAATTGGGTTCTCAGCAATTTGCTGTTTAATGCGTTCAATCGTTTCCATAATAACCTCTTGTGATAACTACGCGTTAACTGTGTGCATAAAAATGCAGTAAAAATGATTGATATGGGCAGTTAACGATAATTTCAACACCAACCTACCAACAAATAAAAATCATCTATTTAGCCTTGAATATAGCGCTAGTAATACCTATAAATTTCGGTACACTATGCGTGGCTTCAAAAAACTTGAGTATTTTACTCGGTTTTTCAGAAAAACAAACCTGTTCTAAAGGTTGTTTAAGAATAAAATTTTCTAATCAAACTATATTTCTGGAGAATAACATGGCTATTGAATTACCAGCTTTACCTTATGCAATGGACGCATTAGCACCTCATATTTCACAAGAAACGTTAGAGTTTCACTACGGTAAGCACCACAACACTTACGTTGTTAAATTAAACGGCTTAATCGAAGGTACTGACTTAGCGGGTAAATCTTTAGAAGAAATCGTTAAGTCATCAGAAGGTGGTGTATTCAATAACGCTGCACAAATCTGGAACCACACTTTCTACTGGAACAGCTTGAGCCCGAACGGTGGTGGTGAGCCAACTGGCGCACTAGCAGATGCCATCAACGCTAAGTTTGGTTCATTCGAAGAATTCAAAGCTGCATTCAACGACAAAGCCGTTAATAACTTCGGCTCAAGCTGGACGTGGTTGGTCAAAACGGCTGACGGTGGCGTTGACATTGTAAACACGTCAAATGCTGCAACACCGTTAACTGATGACAGCTTAACGCCACTGATGACAGTTGATTTGTGGGAACATGCTTACTACATCGATTACCGCAATTTACGTCCTAGCTACATGGAAGCTTTCTGGGCATTAATTAACTGGGAATTTGCATCTGCAAACTTCGCATAAAACATCTCGAATAAAGTTGTTAATTGATCCGACGTTGGTTACTTATCGTAATTAATTAGCGATTTTAACAAATTCGACAAAGGCCAACACTGTTGGCCTTTTTTATGTCGCAAATTCAGCGTGTTAAATCCAATTCGGTTACAAAAAAATATCACTTTTTTTTAGCCGAAATGTAAATACCAACTAAGCTTATAAATATATCCCCCGTTTTCTCGGTCTTACTTGTTAGTACCTCGCTGAAGGTATGGGAGAGAGTTATGAGCATTTTCACACACTATCAATCTCGCTACGAGCACGCGCAGCAAGAAGAGTTTTCGCTGCAAGAATTTCTCAACATCTGTCGTACAGACAAAATGGCCTACGCCAGCAGCGCGGAGCGCTTATTGGCAGCAATAGGTGAGCCTGAAATGGTAGATACCTCAAGCGTTCCCAGCCTGAGCCGTATTTTTTCAAACCGCGTGATCGCGCGTTATCCAGCATTTAAAGATTTTTACGGCATGGAAGAGGCCATTGAACAAATTGTCTCTTACCTCAAGCATGCCGCCCAAGGCTTAGAAGAGCAAAAGCAAATTTTATACTTACTTGGCCCCGTTGGTGGCGGTAAATCATCCTTGGCGGAAAAACTCAAAGCGCTAATGCAGCAAGAACCCATTTATGTGCTGAGCGCAAACGGCGAACGCAGCCCAGTTAACGATCACCCATTCTGCTTATTCAACCCAGAAGCCGATGGCAAAATATTGCAAGAAGAATACAGTATTCCCGCCCGTTACTTGAATCCCATTATCTCGCCGTGGGCAGCTAAGCGTTTGCATGAATTTAAAGGAGATATTGCGCAATTTAAGGTGGTGAAAGTTTACCCTTCAATTCTTGATCAAATTGCCATTGCCAAAACTGAGCCGGGCGATGACAACAACCAAGATATTTCTGCGTTGGTTGGTAAAGTGGATATTCGACAGCTTGAACACTTTGCCCAAAACGACCCCGACGCCTACAGCTATTCCGGCGCGCTCTGTCGCGCTAACCAAGGGGTTATGGAATTTGTTGAAATGTTCAAAGCGCCGATTAAAGTGCTTCATCCACTGTTAACGGCAACCCAAGAAGGTAACTACAATCCTACCGAAGGGTTATCGGCGCTGCCGTTCAATGGCATGATTTTAGCCCACTCAAATGAGAGCGAGTGGCAAACCTTTAGAAATAACAAAAACAATGAGGCATTTTTAGACCGCGTTTACATCGTTAAAGTACCTTACTGTATGCGTATTTCTGAAGAAGTCAGGATATACAAAAAGCTGATTGAAAACAGTGAACTAAAAGACGCGCAATGTGCGCCTGATACCCTTGAAACACTGGCGCAGTTCTCCGTATTGTCACGCTTAAAAGACCCTGATAATTCCAGTATCTACTCAAAAATGCGCGTGTATGACGGTGAAAGCCTAAAAGACACCGATCCGAAAGCGAAATCCTATCAAGAGTATCGTGACTATGCTGGCATCGATGAAGGGATGTCAGGGTTATCCACCCGATTTGCCTTCAAAATATTATCGCGGGTTTTCAACTTTGATCACTTAGAAGTCGCCGCAAATCCTGTGCACCTCTTTTACGTGTTAGAGCAGCAGGTCGAGCGCGAACAGCTCCCAAAAGAAACGCAAGAGCGCTACCTTGAGTTTATCAAAGGCTATTTAACGCCGAAATATATCGAATTTATTGGCAAAGAGATTCAAACCGCATACTTGGAATCCTATTCAGAATACGGCCAAAACATTTTTGATCGATATGTCACCTATGCGGATTTTTGGATACAAGACCAAGAATATCGCGATGCTGAAACGGGCCAATTGTTCGACCGCGAAGCCCTCAATAACGAGCTGGAAAAAATAGAAAAGCCAGCAGGCATTAGCAATCCGAAAGACTTTCGCAACGAAATCGTTAATTTTGTGCTGCGCGCAAAAGCCAATAACAACGGCAAAAACCCAAATTGGACCAGCTACGAAAAGCTGCGCACAGTCATCGAGAAAAAGATGTTCTCAAATACCGAAGATTTGCTCCCTGTGATTTCTTTCAACACTAAAACGTCAACCGACGACCAGCAAAAACACGATGACTTTGTTGAGCGCATGATGAGTAAAGGCTACACCAAAAAACAAGTTCGACTGTTGTCTGAATGGTATTTGCGCGTTAGAAAGTCTTCATAGTTAGCCTAGTGCTAGCTATGTACTGGCTTGCTGGGTTAGGAGTTGCAGTATGGCGAATTTTATAGATAGACGGCTTAACAGCAAGAACAAGAGCACGGTTAATCGCCAGCGCTTTATTCGACGTTATAAAAGCCAAATCAAAAAGTCAGTGTCTGATGCCATCAACAAGCGTGGCGTAACAGATATCGACAGCGGCGAGAGTATTACTATCCCGAAAAAGGATTTAAGTGAACCTATTTTTCACCAAGGTAGTGGCGGTATTCGTGACCGAGTTCACCCCGGCAATGACCAGTTTACCCCAGGAGATCGCATTAACCGTCCGCCGCAAGGTGCAGGGCAAGGAAGTGGTCAAGGCAATGCCAGTAACTCAGGGGAAGGTGAAGATGATTTTGTTTTCTCGATTTCGAAAGATGAATATCTCGACCTGCTTTTTGAGGATTTAGCCCTACCCAACCTCAAGAAAAACCAACTCGACAAGCTCGTGGAATATAAAACCGTGCGCAGTGGCTACTGTGCGGAAGGCGTACCAGCCAATATCGACATCGTCAAATCATTGCAAGGGTCCATTGCCCGCAGAATTGCGATGACCTCCACTAAACGGCGCCAGTTAAAAGCATGCGAGGCGAGCTTGGCGGAACTGCTGGCTGATCCACATGACCATATCAATGAAGAGAAGCGCTTAAAAAATGAAATCGCTGAGTTAAAACAGAAAATAGCCAAAGTCCCGTTTATTGATACCTTTGATTTGCGCTATCGCAACTATGCGAAACAGGCGGTGCCGACATCGAAGGCGGTAATGTTCTGTTTGATGGATGTTTCTGGCTCCATGGATCAAGCCACAAAAGATGTCGCCAAGCGATTCTATATTTTGCTGTACCTCTTTTTGACGCGAACCTACAAAGAAATCGACGTTGTTTATATTCGCCATCATACGCAAGCGAAAGAAGTTGATGAACACGAGTTTTTCTACTCACAAGAAACTGGCGGCACGATAGCTTCAAGCGCACTAGAGCTGATGGTTGAGATTATTCAAGACAGGTACAGTGCAAGTGATTGGAATATTTACGGCGCACAGGCATCGGATGGCGACAATTGGGCAGACGATTCCCCACTTTGTAAACAGTTACTGCAAAACAACATCCTGCCTAAGTCCCGTTATTTTAGCTATATCGAAATTACTCAACGAGCGCATCAAACACTGTGGCAGCAATATCAAGAGGTTGCGAGCCAATGTAGCAATTTTGCCATGCGCCATATCAAATCTGTTGAAGACATTTATCCGGTCTTTAGAGAGCTATTCAAGAAAGACGAAAAGACCGCCGCCTAGATTCCCCAAGGAGTAAGGAGCGTTATGACAACACGTAAGCCGTTAGATGACAGCCCTGATTGGACATTTGAGAAGCTTGAACAATACCAAGCCGAGATCGCTCGTGTCGCCGAGCACTATCGATTAGATACTTATCCTAACCAAATCGAAGTCATTACCGCCGAACAAATGATGGATGCCTACGCCAGTGTTGGTATGCCGATAGGCTATAATCACTGGACTTTCGGAAAAAAGTTTATTCAAACTGAACGCACCTACAAACGTGGGCAAATGGGTTTAGCATACGAAATTGTCATTAATTCTGACCCTTGTATCTCCTATCTGATGGAAGAAAACACCATGACCATGCAAGCTTTAGTGATGGCACATGCTTGCTATGGTCACAATTCCTTTTTTAAAGGCAATTACCTGTTCAAATCATGGACTGACGCCAGCTCAATTATTGATTATTTACTGTTCGCCAAAAACTATGTTGCCAAATGCGAGCACAAATATGGTATTGATGAAGTTGAAGCAACCTTAGATGCTTGCCACGCTTTGATGAATCACGGTGTTGACCGCTACAAGCGACCGCAGAAAATCTCTTTGGATGAAGAATTGAAGCGTCAAGAAGAGCGCGAAGCCTACTTGCAATCTCAAGTGAATGCACTTTGGCGAACCCTACCGACGCAGTCAGAGGCAAAGCAAAACCGTAAGAAACGCTTCCCCAGTGAGCCGCAAGAAAACATTTTGTACTTCATTGAGAAAAACGCGCCACTGCTAAAACCTTGGCAGCGTGAGATAGTTCGTATCGTGCGTAAGATATCTCAGTACTTTTACCCGCAAAAACAAACACAAGTGATGAACGAGGGGTGGGCGTGCTTTTGGCACTACACGCTATTAAACCATTTATATGATGAAGGGCTCGTCAGTGACAAGTTTATGCTTGAGTTCTTACATAGCCATACGAATGTTGTTGCCCAACCTGAATATAACAGCCCGTATTATTCAGGCATTAACCCTTACGCTCTTGGCTTTAACATGTTTATGGATATTCGTCGTATTTGCGAAAACCCAACAGAAGAGGATAAACGCTGGTTTCCGGAAATAGCTGGGAGTAACTGGTTAAACACAGTGCATTTCGCGATGGAAAACTTCAAAGATGAGAGTTTTATTAGCCAGTTTTTGTCACCTAAAATCATACGCGACTTTAAACTCTTTCACATACATGACAACGATAGCTACAACTACATCGAAGTGGCCGCCATTCACAATGATCTAGGTTATCAGCAAATTCGCTCAACCCTTTCCAACCAATATAATCTCAGTAATTTAGAAGCTAACATACAAATTGTTGATGCTGACATCAATGGCGATCGATCTCTAACACTCAGACATACCCCTTACAACAAAGTGCCACTTGCCAACTCTCATGAAGAAGTCCTCAAACACTTACACTATTTATGGCAATTTGACGTAAAACTGGTACAAGAAGATGACTTTGGTGACGAAGAACCACTGGCGAGCTGCCCAGTGAAAGTCGATGCTAGTGAAACTTGATAAGAACAACTGACTTTAATCAACGTGTGTTGACAACTTTCAAAAGTAAAAAGGCAACAAAGTGTTTGTTGCCTGGCGTGTCCAGTAGATATGCTCAATTGATTAAGTAGAAAGAGCGAAGTGCTTTGCCAAAGTCGGCTAAAAACGCCCATTGCCGCCACTATTCCCTACCCTGCTGTAACTAATCAACAAAAAAGAGTCGCTGCATCACAGCGTTATTAAGCTGCGATGCTTACCCCTCTGAGGCTAACCGCCGTTAACTTCTTTGCCAGTAAAGCCTTGTAAGAACAAGTTAGCAAAGTCAGTTGAATCTGCGATATCGGCGCGTTGCAAACAAGTTAAACGCTCAGCACAAGTTTTCCCTTTAAAGCGAGTGCCTGTCGCTTTAATCCCTTTTCGAAAGGTCATCAATTGTTTATTGAATGTAGTTTGTAGGGGAGGCGATGTTATGGTAATCACTTCTACGTTATCATCATACCAAGCGAGTTCACCATCTTTTTTAGCAACCAAAGGTTTCTTGTTCATCTTGGCGTAAAGCTTTGGAAAGGCTTTTTCTGGCGTTTCGTACTTGGCGGTAATAAATTTAATCACATTTGGGATCTGCTCATACTTGCGAGCGTATGACTTGGCAAAGTGATCATCGGCAAGCGATAAATCCTGTACGCCATATTTTTCATCTAAGTACATCATACCCAGTAAAAAGTCTGCACCGTCGTATTCGTATTTTGCCGCTTTTTCAAGGTAATCTCTCGCATCATCAATGTCTTGCAATTCCTTACTGGTCATATAAATATAACCCGCTTTAAATTGCCCCGACGTGTACCCAGCGCGAGCCGCTTTCTTAAAATACTTTAATGCCATCTTTTCATTTTTTGGCGTGCCATAACCGTGGTGATAAAACTGCCCTAACGTCAACATCGCCAGTGAATGGCCTCGTTTAGCCGCAGTTCTGTACTGTTCAAAATAGTTAATGCAGCTATCAGTATTGCATTCATCTATTTTCTCAGCGAATGCACTCATACTTGTCATTTGAATAGCAGCTGCCATTGCTAACAGCCGGGTTACTCTCTTTATCATCATCGTTCCTTTATCGTTATTAATTATTTGTACTTGATTAAGCCGTCTAACAATATTTCTCTAGATCGGGAGTTTACTCGTACTCTCTCTGGTAACACTTAGCGAAATGGCTGTCTGCCTTCGCCAAATCTTGCACACCATATTTTTCATCCATGTACATCATAACGAGTAGAAAATCAGTGTCGCAATCTGCAATACTTTGGCAAGTGAGCCAATTGTGGTGAAGCTTTTAGCCATGTTTGTTCACTTCCTATGCCAACGGGCCGATGCGCTGAACACAACATTCAACTAGCCTGTATTATGAACTTGGCATTATGAGCTTAACGCACAGTGATAATTTAGACACCTTGTTCAACTTTAGCTGTAGTTTGTCAAATAATAAACACCGCTTATCACCACAATACGACCATTAATCACACCCCACATCAGTAAAATTCAGACATAAAAAAACGGGGAAAGAGTCAGCCTTTCCCCGTTTTTAGCCTACAGTAGTAAGCGTTAACATGCTTAATATGAAAAAGACTTTGTCTATCACTTTAACGCCACCTGCAACATCTAATCGCTTGTGAATCCAACTATTTTTTTGCTGACAGTGCAATGTAGGGTTTGTAGCCATCACTGCACAGCTCACTGCCTTATTCTAAGGCGCTATCTGGTTATAAGCCCTTCCCCATCATATTAACCTCAGGCGACAAACAACCCATCATTGATTGTCGAAAAGCTTTACAGATAGAGAACAGGGGATTAACAAAGTTATTAAACACTTGAAAAGCAAAGTACTCACTTCCCTTGTTTTCATAGTGTTAACGCTAAGTGAAGAAAAGTAAATTTTAAAGCGGCACAAAAGCTGCCTACTGTAAAAAAAATGTAACGTAAAATGTTAAACGTCTCTATTCGGAGTCGTCAGTAATGACAAAGCTTATAAAAAGCAATCGGTTAATAACGCCGAAACAGTTACTGCATGTTAAGCAAATAATACCCGCAGCAGCTATGCTTGGCTTGTTGTATACAGCTCAATCCGTTGCGATTTCACCGCCTCACCATACACCTAAGCAACAAGCTACAGCTAATACTGTGACCCTTTGGCAAAATCAGAACCTTACTGGCGATAGTGAAATTTTTAGCGCTGGGGTTTATTTTGCGCAGCAAGTTCACCCTCAAGTTGATAACTTTCAGCAAATATCAGATAAACAAACGTCTTCGGTAACCGCGGGCAATAATGCCGTCGGCTGGCTTTGTCAAAATGCCAGTACTAACCCAACTAATGATGGCTCGATCGACCTTGGTTTATGTCATGTGTTTACGAGTGAAACTGTCAACCAGCTAAACAGCCATAACTTTAATAATGCCACCAGTGCGATAGTCGTGGCAGAGAAAACTAAAACCCGCCTTGCGACGGGCTTAACCGCGTGGAGCAATTTGTTTTCTGGCAATAGCCAAGAGTTTAGCGCTGGCAGCTATGATGTGTTAGACATCGTGAACGGTGTCGGCAATGATGCGATTAGTTCCATTAAAGTTGCACCTGGCTTTTTGGCGACCTTATGTACCAATGGTATTGATCACGCAAAAACACCGCTAAGTAATGGTGTTCCAGAAGGCGCTCAATGTCGCACATTTCCTGCTGGCAGTTACGGTAATTTATCACAGCACAACCTAGACGATATTGTTACTTACCTCGCCGTTAACCGTGTTGATACCAACCCTGCTCGCATTGGTACTTTTGGCCCAGTCAGACAATGGCCTTTTTCTGCCATTAATCAGTACTTGTTAACCGATGGTCGAGTGATGTTCAATGAAAGCAGCCCTGATGATGGCAATCCAACGACTGGCGAATACGCAATTTGGGATCCGGCTACCGAAACCATTGTTCAGGAAAGCACATTTGCGCCAGGTTCAGACTTATTCTGTTCGGCATTTGTCCATTTACCTAATGGGAATTTACTGGCCGCCGCAGCTGAAGGTGGCGGTACAACCACTACCATTGCCGTAGAATATAGTGTTGACACTGGCGAGTGGACACTAGCACAGGCAATGAATTGGGGAAGATACTATCCAACAGCCACCGTGACCCCAGAAGGTAACGTCCTAGTAACTGGTGGTAATGATGTTTTCGGTAATTTTTACGGTCAAGGGGTAATTGCCGTTACCGAACCTGAAGTTTACGAGAATGGTGCTTGGCGTTCGCTACCGGGTGCAAACATTCCGTTTACCAACTTTCGCGGACCGACCAATGACTCTTCCTACTGGCCTTGGGTTCAAGCGGCACCAAACGGTCAAATGTTTATGGCGGGTCCAGATAAAGGCATGCGTTTTCTGGAGCTTGAAGGCCAAGGTGAAAACCACGAATTAGGCAACAGACCGGATGATTTAGTACGTACCTATGGTAGTTATGTTACCTATGATACTGGCAAAATGTTAATCGCTGGTGGTGCTAACTCAGTAGCGAGCTGTAGCACGATAGATTTCAACTCAATTAACCCTGTAGTGCAACCAGCAGATGAGCTGAATTATGGTCGTCGTCAGTTTGACATGACCTTACTTGCCGATGGTACGGTTTTTGTTAATGGTGGCAATGACGATGGTGCTGTGGTTTATAGCGCTCCGGGCACCTTATATGTATCAGAGTTATGGTCACCACAAACTGAAACTTGGCAAGTCGCTGCCGATCACCTAATTTCTCGCCAATACCACAGTACCTCAATGTTAATTCCTGATGGCCGTGTGGTTACCGCGGGCCAATGTGGTGGACCACCTTGTCAGCGCGATGCCGAAATTTATTATCCTCCTTACCTATTTGCAGCTGATGGTTCACCAGCAACCCGCCCTAATATTACGAGTGTACAAAAAAGCTGGGCATATGCTGAGTCAATCAATATTAATAACGATGCCAATAATATTGAACGCGCCCACTTAATTAAGCTAGGTGCAGTAACCCACGCCACTAACTTTGAACAACGCTTAGTGCCATTGACGATAAATGCTAACCAGGCAAACGTCATTAATGTTACCGCCCCATCTGGTGGTAATATCGCCCCTCCTGGTCACTACATGTTGTTTTTAGTCAACACGGCTGGCGTACCTTCAGTGGCTGAAGTGGTGCATATTGGTGGTGATTATGGTCAAGACGACAGCGTCAGCTTTACTGCCGCCAATTACAATATCGACATCTACCAAGAACTGCAAAGTGCCAATAACCTTGCTTTAGGTGCTAGTGTTAGTCAATCTTCGACCTCTTATGGCGGCATTGCTAGCCGTGCTAACGATGGCAATACTAACGGTGTTTATGCTAACAATTCAGTTACTCATACCGCCAGCGAAGCCACCCCTTGGTGGCAAGTTGATTTAGGCAATAACAACACAGTAAAGGCGATAAACCTATATAATCGCACCGATAATTGTTGTACCAGTCGCTTATCGAACGTTTATGTGTTCGTTTCAGAAACTGATTTAACGGGTCGCAGCTTTAGCGATATTATTGCCGATAACAGCGTATGGCGTCACCATATTGCAGGCCAAGCCGCCAACAAAACGCAAATCAGCATTAATGCCGACGGTCGCTATGTACGTATACAGCTAGCTGGCACAGGTATTTTATCACTAGCAGAAGTAGAGGTACTAGGCAGTGCGCCATCTGCGCCACTTGATCTTGATAGCGATGGTGATGGCGTTCCAGATCGTGAAGATGCCTTACCTAACGACCCAAGTGAGTCAGTAGATACAGACGGTGATGGTGTTGCCGACAACAAAGGTGCCTTCCCTGAAAACCAACATGAAACTTTAGACAGTGATGGCGATGGCATTGGTAATAATGCAGATCCAACCCCTAATGGTGAAAACATTACCAGCACCGCCTTTAGTTTAGGCAATGATACCAGCGCTGATGGCAGCTTTATTGATGGTCACCACCCAAGCTTGTATATCAATGAACAAGACACGTATACCTACAACAATGGCGACGCGTTTATTCAACTTGATAAATTTAGCTTTTACGCCAGAAAACTTGGTAATCCAATTACTCCGATAGTGGTAAAAGTAAATGATGACAACGACTTTACTGTCATCGCCATTGGCGATACCCGCTACCAAGACGACTACCTTATTGGTCAAAACCAGTTTAACTTTAGTGATTTAGGTACCATGGCGCTATCGCTTAGTACAGGTGATACCATTGCTATTGGTTTTATCGACGCCAGCCCTAATGGCTCTGGCTGGGGTGCCGGTACGGTTATTCCTGCAGTAGCAGACGGCGGTGCAGATCAAGATGAAATTTATGGTTTATTACCAAGCCCATTAGTTGATGCGACCAAGGGTTTTGTTGCTGGCATAGATACCGCAAAAGCCGTCAAAAATCAAAAAATTGCCAACACTAACGCAGGGAAAAATGTCTCGGTATTTAACTTACGTCGCAATTATAAATTTGCCATTAGCTTTAAAGAAAATGTCTCAAATGACGATGTTGTTACACCTAACCCTCAACCTAGCGCTGGACAATGTCATCGCAGTGAAAACTTGGCGAGTAAAGGTAGTGCTAGCCAGTCTTCTGGTTATGGTGGAGCATTGAACATTTTTCCAGCCAATAACGCTATTGACGGTAACTTAAACAACTTTACTCACACTGATACTGCTGACAGCAATGCCAACTGGCAGCTCACGTTTAGCCAAGATTACCAGTTCGAACAAATCGTTTTACATAACCGTGGAGCCAGCAGCCGTTTACGTGATATTACCGTATCAATAGTGAATAACGATGGCTCAAGTGTCTATCAGTCAAGTTTGCTTAATCCTGAGAATAACCTTAATTCGCCTACGCAAATTAGCCTTGATTTGGTCGCCCTTACTGGCGGTAGTGTTACTGGCGCGCAAATTGTTATCAATAGAGCACCAGATCCTGATCTATCAGGTGGTGCAGGTAACACTGATGAAGCTAATGTGTTGTCATTGGCAGAAGTTGAAGTTCACGGTTGCGACTTACCACCTGCAATTTCTAGCACTAATATTGCCCTTGGCAAAACAGTGAGCCAATCGTCAACTACTCACGGTGGCATAGCCTCACGGGCAATTGACGGCAATACTAATAGCATTTGGATAAATGGTTCAATGACCCACACTGCGAGTCAAGCAAACCCTTGGTGGCAGCTAGACCTAGGCGCTAATACTCAAGTAGGTGAAATTAAGCTATTCAACCGTACCGATTGCTGCTCTGAACGCTTATCCGATGTTTATGTGTTTGTCTCACAAACCGACTTAACCGGTCGTAGCTATGCAGATATTGTTGCCGACAATAGTGTATGGCGTGCTCAAATTAGTGGTCAGGCCGATGTGCAAGAAACCATTTCAGCGCTTACTGCAGGCCGCTATGTCCGTGTGCAATTAGCAGGCGATGGGCCATTATCACTTGCAGAAGTGCAAATTTTTCCTATAGCAGATGGGCAAGCGCCGACACCAGAGCCGGTAAGTGACGCTTTAGTCTTGTATGGTCACCCCAATGAAGCAGGACCAAGCTGGACACTTGCTCCTGGCGATTACAACGTTGCTCAGTTAAGTGCTTCGCCTGTTGGTAACAATAATGCGTCATCCTTTACCTTAAAAGCTGGTTATCAAGTAGAGATATGCGATCAAGCAGATTTTAGTGGTGAATGTCGAACTTTTACCAGTTCGGTGGCATCCTTAGTGGCTGAAAGCTTTGATGATAAAGCGACATCAATTCGAGTATCAAAACCAGCTTTACAGATACAAAACTGTGCTGCAGGGGCAAATAATTTATTAGTCAATGGCAGTTTCGAGCAAACTAGCCATCCAGACTATAATTCCGCCGCAGCGTTAATTAATGCCTTAGGTACTCCAAATAGCAATGGTGCTTTTGCTGATGCATACCCACAAGCAAATATCCCAGGGTGGGTTATGACTGGTGGTATTCCCTTACAGCAGGGTGGCGTTTCACAAGGAGGTACCATTGAATTGGGCACATCCGGTTTTTTGAATATCAACGCAGCAGACGGTCAAGTATTTGTTGAAATGGATGGGAATGTTCACAACCAAATAGTTCAGGTTGTTCCCGGTAGCAGGCTAGCTTGGCAACTATCTCATCGAGGGCGCGAAGGCATAGATACTATTTCGCTAAGTATTGGACCTATCGGACAACAAACTATCTTCAATAACTTAGCCTCAGGTAATAATAATTGGGTTGAACACAGCGGGACCTACAACGTACCTGTTGGTGTAAGCCAAATACAATTATCAATTACGCCTGAATCCGCGGCTAATGGCGATATAGATTCATCAAATTTATTAGATAACATAAGATTATGTGTTACTAATTAGAGCATCATTAATAGGAATATTGCATGATGTCCTATAAGCCATTGCAGATAAGTTACGTAAAATTTATAACAGGATTACCTATGTAAAACTGTTCGATAAACCGTAATTAAACGCCCTCAAATAAGGAGCAACCTTTGAGCTATTGTCGGCTATTGACCGCCGTTCTCTTTTGTCTCGTCTGTATGAGCTGTACTGGCCAAAATGCTAGCCAACAAAGAAAAGCAGACAAACAGGCTTTTCACTACCAAATAACCAGTGAGCAAGGACTATTTCTACTAAGCTTAACAACCGAGCAAAATAACAAGCCCCCTATTGGCTATTTTCATAACCATATTATTACCCTTACCGATAGCAATAAGAGCCCGGTCTACCCGGCATTAATTAATATTAGTGGCGGTATGCCGGAGCACGGTCATGGTTTACCATCACAACCGCAGATAACGCGCTACCTTGGCAATGGTCAATACTTACTTGAAGGGGTCAAATTTAATATGTCGGGCAACTGGCGTATCACGTTCAGAATAAGAACAAATGAGTTAACCGACAGTGCAACGCTCAACTTTAGCCTTAGCCATTAGTATCACCACTGTATTATTACCTATGCTTAAAGGCTGCGAGCAGCACGCTTACTGGTCAGCCCAAGAGCGCAGTGTTTTGCAATCATTACAACTAAAAAACTTACCAGATAAACTCCATAGTCCGTCAAATCGTTATGCCAATAATCCACAAGCTGCGGCGTTTGGTAAACAGCTATTTTTTGACCCTAGGATGAGCCAAAATGGTGAGCTTTCATGTGCCAGTTGCCACCAGCCCGAGCGTGCTTTTACTGATGGCTTGGCAAAGGGGAAAGGCCTAGACAAGCTTAATCGCAACAGCCAAAGTTTATTAGGGCTAGGGTATTCAACTTGGTTTTATTGGGATGGCCGTAAAGACTCGCTATGGGCGCAAGCATTAGTGCCTTTTGAAGCAGCCAAAGAAATGGGCAGTAGCCGGATAAAAGTGCTAAGGGTCATAGGCTCTGATAGCTACTACCACCGAAGCTATGAAAATCTTTTTGGCCGATTTCCCAAGCAAGTATTTAACGACAATATTCTCGAAAAGTCTGGTCCTTGGGGCGATACTGAGGCTAGAGCTAACTGGCAAACAATCAGCAAAGAAGATCAACAAGAAATCAATCGAGCTTTTGTTAATATTGGTAAAGCGCTTGCAGCCTATGAACGCAGCCTATCGATACCAAGAACGAAATCTGATCATTATTTAACCGCACTTTTTAATTTAGGGGCTGCCCGTGCAAACTCACTATTAAGCGATGATGAACTTGCTGGCATTCGTCTATTTATTAATACTGAGAAAACCCACTGCTTTCGTTGTCATAATGGTCCGTTATTAACTAACAATGATTTTCATCATATTGGCTCACAAAACAATCACAAAAATGAACAAGACTATGGCCGATTTTTAGGGCTGAGAACTGTAGTTCGAGACCCATTTAATTGCCTAGGTCAATACAGTGATGCCAGCCCAGAGCAATGTTCAAGCTTACGCTATCTAAATAAAACCGCGCCCTATTTTCACGATGGCCGCTTTAATTCACTCGAGCAAGTCATGCAGCATTATTTATCAACTAAACCAGCACAATCAGAATTACCTGAGCTTAATTTAACTGAAATTGAACAGCGGCAAGTTATCAGCTTTATGAACACGCTAAATATTGATTAAAACATGTTATTTCTATGCTTGAATTCAACTAATAAGTGCAATCGTTTATGCAGCCACTAATTTCTCTGGCTGACCGGTAAATAATTCATAAGGTGTTTTATAACCTCTTGTCTTTCTTGGGCGGTGATTGAGCTTATCAACTGCCGCCTGAATTTCTTCTTCACTAAGCGCCATAAAGTCTGTGCCTTTGGGAAAGTAACGTCGCAGTAAACCGTTAGTATTCTCATTGATACCTCGCTCCCACGAAGCGTAAGGGTGGGCGAAGTACACATCCGCTTCTAGCGCTTGAGCAATTCGCTCATGTTGAGCAAATTCTTTACCATTATCGAAGGTAATCGTCAGTACCTTTTCTTTGAGTGGCATAACACTATCAATGATAGCGTCTGCTGTAATATCAGCATGTTTGCTCTCAATACGCCTAACAACGGTATAAAGTGTCTTTCGCTCAACCAGTGTGACAAAGGCGTGTTGGCGCCCTTTTCCTATAACAGTATCACCTTCCCAATCACCAAGACGAGATTTTGTGTCAACTACCGCTGGGCGTTCATCAATACCGACACGGTTCACAAGTTGGCCACGCTTACTATAGCGGCCATAGCGTTTTTGGTATTTTTTACCTGCTCTGGTGAGAGATTTATACAGTTGACCACCTTGGGCTTTATCCTGATAAATATAGCGGTAAATACTCTCATGGTGCAGGGAAAGCTTTTCTTCTAATTTAATCCGTCCAGTAATTTGCTCTGGGCTAAAGTCTTGCTCAAGCAACCACTTAATCCAACCTTGGACCTGCTCTGTGATTTTGACTGACTTAGTAGCCGATTGACGTCTTTGTTTAGCCAATTGGTGAGCTTGTTTTGGTCGATAGCCCCTCAATCCTTTATTGCGTCGTATCTCGCGTGAAATGGATGACGGACTGCGCTCTAAAATTTCAGCTATCTCTTTTTGACTATGTTTTGCTTTTAACAAAGCGTAAATCTGGTATCGTTCAGCTTGTGTCAGCTGTTTGTAGTTCATAAGGCTATTTCCTTTGGCGAGAAAGTAGCCGAACTATAACAGCTGGCCACCTAACCTGAGAAATTGCACTTATTATGCGAATCTAAGATGGCAAGCAATAAACACGACAAGCTTTAACAATTACGTCAGTTTTTCAAACAGATTTTGTAAAAGCACATAAACAAACACCTTGGGTTGCTGTCGACTAATAGCCTCAAGCATTGGCATTCGTTTGTCTGATGACTAGGGCGTGTTGATGTTGCGATAATGAATTTTATTCAATTTCGAAAGCTCAACACGCCCTAATTATTTGTGTTTGATTAAGCCGTTTAACCGTATTTATCTAGATGAGTGAAACAACGAATACGGCCTGAATAAATAATTGCATCCATTTTTATCGTGCGTAGTTATTACCGCTAAAGCCCTCTAAAAACAAATGTCTAAAGTCTGTGGAATCAGCAATGTCCGCTCGCTGCATACAGGTCAGGCGCTCAGCGCAGGTCTTTCCTCTAAAGCGAGTCCCTGTCGATTTGATTGCCTTACGAAAGGTGACCAGCTGTTTGTTAAACGTAGTTTGCAACGGTGGTGACGTGATCGTTATCACCTCTACATCATCGTCATACCAAGCCAGCCCACCATCTTCTGTAGCCACTAAGGGTTTTTGATTCAACAAGCTGTAAAGTTTGGGAAAGGCTTTTTCAGGCGTTTCATATTTTGCGTTAATAAATTTCACAACATTAGGGATCTGCTCGTACTTTCGCTGGTAAGACTCAGCGAAATGACTGTCTGCCTTCGCCAAATCTTGCACACCATATTTTTCATCCATGTACATCATACCGAGCAGAAAATCAGCGCCGTCATATTCATATTTGGCCGCTTTTTCGAGGTACGCTTGGGCATCATCGATGTCTTGCAGTTCTTTGCTTGTCAAATAGATGTATCCGGCTTTAAATTGCGCGGAAGTATAACCTGCACGAGCCGCCTTTTTGAAAAACTTCAACGCCATCTTTTCGTTTTTCGGCGTGCCATAACCGTGGTGGTAGAACTGCCCCAAGGTTAACATAGCCAGTGAGTGGCCGCGTTTGGCAGCTTTTTTATATTGATTAAAGTAGTTGATACAAGTGCCAGAATTACACTCGTCGATTTTTTCAGCAGCAGCGGGCAGTGCCGCAAATTGCAGAACTGTGGCAAGTATGCCAATTGTTGTGAGTCTTTTAACCATGTTTGTTCACGTCCTATGCCAACGGTGCCGATGAGCTGAAACAACAATCAACTTAGCTATATTACTAGCTTAATTACTAGCTTAATTACTAGCTTAATTACTAGCTTAGCGCATAGGCGATAAATTAGACATCCTCTTCAACTTTAGCTGTAGTTTGTCAAATAATAAACACCGCTTGTCACCACAATTCGACCACTAATCACACCACAATATTGGTAAAATTTAGACATAAAAAAACGGGCAAAGACTGAGTCTTTACCCGTTTTTTTATATTTATGACGTTATTCGGCGAGTTCTTTTAATACTTCGTCTTTCAGCTCTAACCAAAGTTGGCCCGATTCAATACCGAATTTACGCACTGCAAATACAGATTCGTCGAATTTGCCAGCCTTAGCAAGGTCGATAAGGCGCTGATAATAACCGCGAGAAATTTCTCGTCCTCTTGGGTGTTGGAAGTACAAGCCGCCTAAACGAGAATACAAGCCTCTAAAACCATTTAAAATAAGCAAGTAAATGGAGTTTCCAGACGCCATCACCAACTCTTTATTAAGCTTGTAGTCAAACTCTGCAAACTTTTCGCCGTCATCTTCAACGTCTTTGTAAGATTCCAATAATTCGATCGTTTTTTCAGGGTTGTTCTTAATCGCACCACGCACGTAGATTGCACTAATATTTGTGCGCGCCGACATTAAATTATCAACAAGCTCTGGAATGCCTTCGTGATCTAATTGCGCTAGTGTTTCAAGAATATTAAGACTCGACGTTTCCCAGAAGTTATTCACTCGCGTCGGCTTACCGTGCTTTATCGTCAGCCAGCCATCGCGGGCAAGTCGCTGTAACACCTCACGTAATGTGGTACGAGTTACACCAATCAGTTCTGAAAGCTCTCGCTCAGCGGGTAAAATTGAGCCGGGGGGAAAGCCACCATTCCAGATAGATTCAACAATGTACTGCTCTGCAAAACCTGCTGGACTCTGTGCTTTTATTACCATTTCGTTCTTAGCCTCAATTACCTGCATTTTTAAATCTCACTGATTGTACCAGAACAACCAACTAGTACAACCAGTTAAACTGTAAAGGCATCTAGTGAGCGCTATTTAGCTTAATTTTTGTGATAAACGTCTTGTAACGCGCAACAATCCGCTAATTGCGTAGCTTTCGTGACTCTCTTAATCACTCTTTTTTATTAACCCATGGGATTGCGAAAAGCCGCTTTACTAACGGCCAATAATAAAACTCGCGCAAGTTGTCGCGCTGCCCCCTAAATTAAACGTTGCCATGTTATTCACATTAGAGAGCTGACAATTTCCCGCCTGCCCGGTGACTTGTTGGTAGCAATCTAACATCATACGCACGCCTGTCGCGCCGACAGGGTGACCTAGTCCGATTAGCCCACCACTTGGGTTAATGGGAAAATCACCATCTTTGCTAATTCGACCGGCTTCAATTGCTTTGTAACTCTCCCCCGGTTCAGTTAAGCCCCAGTGATCAATGGCCATGTATTCAGTAATCGTAAAACAATCATGAGTTTCCAAACCGTCAAGCTCGGCTACTGACGACATTCCCGCGCGAGTCAGTGCATCTTGAACCATCAGCCTCGCATGAGGGAAAATCAATGGGCTGTTTTGACTTAATCGCATTTTTTCTTCAAACAATAAAGGTGCACTCCTATGCCCCCAGCCTTTAATATATGGAATATCTCTAAGCGAAAGCCCCTGCTTTTGTGCGTGTTGTTTCGCAATTTTTTCACTCGCTAAAAACACACAAGCAGCGCCATCTGTGATTTGGCCGCAATCCATTTTACGAAGTTTGCCTTCAATAATTGGATTGAGTTCGTCATCATTAGTAAAGCTTTTTTCCTCAAACGACCAAGATTTTGACTGTGCATAGGGGTTTACTCGCGCATTTGCATAGTTAATTTGAGCGATAGTTTTTAGGCTGTCGTAGTCCATGCCATAACGTTTGTCATATTCTTGCGCCAATAAATCAAACATATACGGCCATGGATAATCACAATTTGTCGCTTCAATTCCCCGGTAAGTCGCAGCGCCTAAGTAGTCGGCACCAACTTTCCCAGGTACATTTCGCATAAGCTCAATGCCAACCACGCATGCCAAGCCGTAGTGCCCAGCTTGAATATCAGACATAGCTGCCAACGCCGCCATTGAACCAGATGCACATGCCGCTTCATGCCGCGACGTCGGTATTGCCGCCAGTTCAGCGTAAGCCTGCCCGAAAAAGCCTCCCATTAATCCTTGTCCAGCAAATAGTTCACCCACAAAGTTTCCGACGTGACCGACTTCGATTTGCGCAGGCTCCAGCCCCGAAGACACTAGACCTTGGTTCATGACTTCCTTAAACATATCGAAAATTGATTTCTCTTCCCGATGCCAATTTCGAGAAAAATCCGTTTGCGCACCGCCGAGAATATACACTTTGTTTTCCATCGTCATTTCCTATTCCGCTTGTCATTCGGCTCCATCTGCCGATTTATAATCTTGTTAATGCCGCAATAAATCCATTGCTGATTAGCTTCATCGACTAAACACAGCATAAGAGGCACATGTCTAGCTCAAAAAATACCTGCCTCGAAAAGCCGTTCAAACAAATTCCAATACATTATCGAGTTCATGACCAAGCCAGCACGTTAAATGAGTCAGCCAATAAAGCCTTTGATAAAACGCTTGTAACTGCATGACATAAATAACCTTTCGTAACAAAAAACGCTCAACCTGCTGCACATTTGTTTGACACCTGATTATTTTTTCGGTAATGATAGTCTCATAATGAAAGCAACTTGTACAGATATCAACCAGGAGCGTTCAATGTCAACAAGAGTGCCAACTAGAGCAATCGTGATGATCTCGGTGTCATTAATTCTCGGTTCACTGTTTGCCTTGGCTGGCAATCAAATGAGTATTGAGTGGCAAGGGTTACCCGCATTTGGTTTATGTGTTGCCGTAGCTTTTGTTATTCAGTGGCTCGCCTTTATTCCTGCCTACGCAAAACAAACCGAACGCTTTTATGATTTAACCGGGAGCATAACTTACCTATCCATTACCGCTTTTATTTTACTGATCACATTTGAACAACTGGCTGAGCGAAGCATTATCTTGGCGGCTATGGTGATCATTTGGGCAGCTCGTCTTGGTACATTTTTGTTTATTCGCATCTCGAAAGATGGTGCCGATAATCGCTTTGACGAAATCAAACCAAACCCACTGCGTTTTCTCGCAGCATGGACAATTCAAGGGTTATGGATAACCGTGACGGCCTCAGCGGCCTTCGTCGCAATGCTTTCACAAAACTCCCACCCCATTGGCTGGCTCGGTACCATAGGTATTGGCTTGTGGCTCACTGGTTTTGCTATAGAAGCGATCGCAGACCACCAAAAACGAATCTTTAAAAGCACACAAGCACAAACTGGTCACGCATTTATTCACACCGGTTTATGGGCTTATTCACGCCACCCTAATTATTTTGGCGAAATTATGTTGTGGTTCGGTGTTAGCTTGGTTGCACTGCCAGTGTTATCCGGTTGGGGCTACGTAACGCTGATTTCTCCCCTGTTTGTGTTGCTATTGCTCACCCGTGTTAGCGGCATTCCGTTACTGGAAAAATCAGCAGACAAAAAGTATTCAGATCACGAATTGTATCACGCGTATAAAAGCCAAACGCCGGTGTTAGTGCCACGATTAACAAAGCCAGTACTGGTGCCAAGCGTTGAAAAAGTCAAAGCAACATAATTGGTACAAACCAACAGCACACAGAAAAAACACCGTTAATTTTCATAAATCATTGATATGGAGTTTAAAAAGTTCTTGCCGTTTGCTCTTTAGATCACTATCACTATAGAGCGACCAATTTTTAAACAACAATGGAGTAAGTATGTCAATCAATAATACTAATACGACAGAACAAGACACCGTCACTTCACCGATATCAATGCTTTATCGTTGGGAAAGCGAGCACCCTGACACCTTATACATGACCCAGCCAATCAATGGAAAGTACATCGAATTCACCTGGAAAGAGGCCATTACACAAGCGCGTAAAGTCGCCGCGGCATTACGCGCCAGTGATTACCCCAAAGGCAGCAAAATCGCCATTTTGTCGAAAAACTGCGCTCACTGGATCATTGCCGATATGGGGATCGCCATGGCAGGTCACGTTTCCGTGCCGATTTTTGCTACCGCAGGAAAAGACACCATTCAATACGTACTAGCACATGCCGAATGCCCGCTGATTTTTGTCGGTAAGCTAGATGAGCCAGAAGCCTCAATTAGTTACCTGCCCGACAACGTCAAACAGGTCGCATTTCCATACGAAGGTGCTGAGGTACCCGTTAGCTGGGAAGAATTTACCGATATCGAGCCGATTGCTGACAATCCGGTGCCAGATATGGACGATATTTTCAGTATTATTTACACCTCAGGCAGCACTGGCCAACCGAAAGGCGTGGTGCATACCTACCGCACCCTGAGTTGGGCAGCGAGTCATTCGATACACGTACTGGGCGTAAGCACAAAAGATCGAGTAATGAGCTACCTGCCATTGGCGCACATCACAGAACGGGCCTTAATTCAACTCTCCGGCTACTACTCAGGGATGAAGTTGTATTTTGTTGAGTCGCTTGACACCTTTACCCGCGATGTCAAGAACTGCGACCCAACACTCTTTGTTTCTGTGCCTCGCCTGTGGACTAAGTTCCAAATGGGTATATTGTCGAAAGTATCGCAGAAAAAGCTCAACTTCCTGCTGCGATTACCTATCGTCGGTAAAAAAGTTGCCTCGCAAATTCGAAAGCAATTGGGCTTAGACTCTGCCCGCCATTACGCCTCAGGCTCTGCCCCCCTAGCACCAGCCACTATCGATTGGTTCAGCAAGCTTGGTATCAACATTTGTGAAGCGTGGGGAATGACAGAAAACGCCGCCTATGGCACCAGCTGCATACCGTTTAGGCAAGACAAAGTTGGCTCAATCGGCAAAGCCTACGACGGTGTTGATATGCGCATTGCCGATGATGGCGAAATTCAAGTAAAAGCGCCGTGCAACATGATTGGCTATTACAAAGACCAAGAAAAAACCTCCGGTGTATTTACCAATGACGGCTACCTGAGAACGGGCGATAAAGGCGTGGTGGATAGCGATGGCTACTATCGCATTACCGGTCGATTAAAAGACATCTTCAAAACGGCCAAAGGTAAATATGTGACACCTGCGCCGATTGAGGCAAAGATCATGGAAAACTCCAGTGTTGAGCAAGTGTGTGTTACCGGTACCAATCTCGCGCAGCCGATAGGTTTGTTGGTGTTGTCTGACGATGCGAAAAAAGAGAGTCAAACAACCAATGAAGCGAGTTTGCTGAGAACGTTAGAAACGGTCAATCAAACTTTGGAGAGCCATCAGCGCCTAGATCGCCTGATTGTGTTTAGCGAAGAATGGTCGGTCGACAATGATTTACTCACGCCAACGTTAAAAGTTAAAAGGCACACAATAGAAGATACCTTTGCCGACATAATTGCAGCGCCCCATAGCGACAAAATAGTGTGGACGAACTAGTTTCGTCTACTCCCCGCTACTCGCGATGGATTGTGAGTTAACGCCTCACGAGTTGAGTTGTGAGTGACGCTCGTCATTATACGACTCAGCGCGAACAAACAGCTAAGGGGCAAACAAACTACTTGCTTTTAGCCATGCTCGCGCAAGCATTTGGCCGCTGGCTAGACAGACAAATACAAGATAAATACAGATAAATACAGATAAATACAGATAAATACAGATAAATACAGATAAATACAGATAAATAATTAGCTATAACAACGAACTAAATCAACCGTATAACAAAAAAATCAAAATCAACCTTGGAGGTGAAATGATGAATAAAGGTGTTGTTTCGAAGTTTTTATTGTCTTTATGTGCCGTGAGTGTTTCGAATGCGCTTGCCCAAACCAGTAACCCCAGCGACGACAGTAGTGCCAAGTTAGAAATTATTGAAGTCACCTCGCAGCGCCGGGTCGAAAATATTCAAGACGTTCCAATATCGGTTTCTGCCCTGTCAGCAAAACAGTTAGAACGTGTGTCTATCGATAAAATTGACGACCTACAGCTCTATGTCCCCAACCTCTCGCTCACCGAAACAGGCTTATCGACACAAACCTATATTCGCGGTATTGGCACAGGGAATAACCAAGGGTTTGAACAATCTGTGGTGCAATTTGTTGACGGTATCTCGCATGCACGCCCCCAGCTAAGCCGCGCGCCATTTTTTGACCTCGAACGCGTTGAAGTGCTGCGTGGCCCACAAAGTATTTTGTTTGGTAAAAACGCCATTGGCGGTGCCCTTAACATCTCGACAGCCAGTGTAGAAGAAGAAAACAGTGGCAGAGTATTTATGCAATTTGGCGAATACGGCACAACCGAACTACAAGGCATAATGAACCGCGAACTTATTGACTCTAAACTGTACGGTCGCCTGTCAATTCGCAGTTATGAAGACGACGGCTACATTTACAACAAAACCCTTGATCGCGATGAACCACAGCGCGACGATCTCACCATTCGCGCCAAACTCAAATATTTGCTCAACGCTGACTGGCAACTTAACTTCAAGTACGAACGCAACGAATTCGACACCATTGGTCGCCAAATTGAAATTATTCAAGATCAAGGCAACCCAGGTAACCCATTTGGTACTACTCTAGCGACAGTCTTTGGCCTGCCAAACGCCATCACAGATACCGATTTAGACTACGAACGCGACGCCAATGGCGATACCAGTAATAATGAAATGGACTCTTACGTGTTTGCCGTTAACGGCATGATTGGCGACTTAGAATTTGAGTCAAACACGGCTTTTTTAGAATATGAGCTAGACGAAATATGTGATTGTGACTTTATCGCCGCCCCTATTATTGGCGCACCGCTCTATGAAAAGTACGACCAATTTAGCCAAGAGTTTCGTATTGCAACTCCGTCAGAGCAAACATTTTCATGGCAAGCTGGTATCTTTTATCAAACCAGTGATATGGATTATGAAGACTCAATTGCCATACCTGAAGGCCCCGTTGGTCGACCCGACTTATCCGTATTGCCAACAGCTGTATTTGCCATCACCCAAAACCCTGCACTGGGCAACGCGATTTCCGGGACATCGGCAACACGAACATTCACTCAAGACGCCGACGCCTTCTCTGTATTTGCCCAAGGTGATTGGCAAGTTTCCGATAAACTTAGGGTTTCGGTTGGGGCTCGCTGGGTAACGGAAGATAAAGAAGCAACGCGTGCCATGAATGTTACCGACACCCTGACTGGCCAGCCTGCGCCTGTTGGCGCTGCCGTTCTGCAAAATGTTTTTGCTATCGAGAGTGAGCAAACCACAGGGCATAATTTAAGTGGTGATCGCTCAGAAAGCTCATTTGACCCCAGTATCAAATTTCAGTATTTCGCCAGCGACGACCTAATGTTTTACGGTGGCTGGTCAAAAGGCTCTAAATCCGGTGGCTATGACACTCGCTCAAACATTGTCACTTCGTTCGAGTTTGAAGGCGAAGAAGCCTCAGCATTTGAAGCTGGCTTTAAAAGCACATTCTGGGATGGTCGCGCAAGATTTAACGCCGCAGCGTATTTTACCGATTACGACGCCTTACAAGTCGCCCAATTTGATGGCCGGCTAGGGTTTGTGGTCGGCAATGCCGATGCGGAAGTAAGTGGTATTGAAATTGACGGCTCTATTGCACTCACCCAAGACTTAACCTTGTCTTATTCTGCCGCCTACCTAGACCATGAATTTACCGATTACACCAACGGTAACTGTTACTATGCCCAACAGTTTGACACAGAAAACCCCGATCGCGCGGCACGCTATAACCCTACAACTAATTTATGTGATTACACCGGATTAAGCGGACAATATACCCCTGAATTTAGCGGCAACCTCAATGCTGATTACTTTGTACCATTGACCGATAGCGCCGACTTGCACATTAACTTGAACTACAGCTACACCGGCTCGCAAAACGTTCATCAAAACTTAGATCCTAACTTTGAGGTCGGCTCTATTGGCCGAGTTGATGTAAACATCGCCATCGAGTTTGAAGACTGGGGAGTCGAGATTTTGGGTCGTAACATTACCGATCAAGACTATGTCACGTATGCCAATAACTCGCCACTATCTGGCACCTTTGGTGCCGACACTGTGTACGGCTTTATCGCCCCGCCTTCGATGTGGAGCCTACGAGGTTATTACAACTTCTAGAAAACGGCTAAGCCACTTGCCAGCTGTTTGCACTGTATAGCAGCTGGCTTTTTTAGTTATAACTTTGACTATAGTGGCTTGCTTAGGATGAGGTAACACTTGCTCGCCTTCGCTTCATCATGCAACTGAGCAATTCAGCCAAAGCAAAATGTCTATAGATACCGCTATAAATACTGAAAGAGTGCTACCAAGACGCTGCGACAAATGGGAGTGGGATGGATGGAGAAAAGAACAATTTACAGTGAAAAGTAGCGATTAGTTGTAAACAAAACTAATACTTCATGTGTTTCCAAGCTAGGCTAAAAATATTGATACACAGAGTCAGAAAGCGGGAATTATTCCCGCTCAATCAAGGTTGCAACACCAACACCTGCACCACCCGGAATCGCAATAACCGCGCGTTTAAGCTGTTGGCGCTCTAATTCGTCCAATACCGTTGAGAGTAATATGCCGCCCGTTGCGCCAAGCGGATGCCCCATGGCAATTGCACCGCCATTCACATTTAGCTGGTTATCAGCAATAGCAAAGTGACGCTGATAATTGAGCACACTAGCGGCAAAAGACTCATTAATTTCCCATAGGTCGATATCATCTGCGGTTAACCCTGCGGATGCCAATAACTTTTCGGTCGCTTTGATATGGCCAGTCAGCATGATAACGGGATCAGCACTGGCATCGCTTGCCTGAATCACTCTAGCGCGCACAGGCAATTGATGTTCGCTACATGCTTGCACGCTAGCCATCAAGACTAAACTTGCACCATCAACTAATGCTGGAGAACTCCCAGCACTGTGGCGACATTCAAGCACTTTTATTCCGCCAGCCTCAAGCATAGGCCGTGCTTTAGCTAAGGCATCGTCAAAAGCTGTTGGTAGCGCATTAAATACCGTAATATCAGCACTTGGTCGAATACCGTTATCGATTGTAATCCCCTCTTTTTCAAGTGGTATTAAGCTATTACTGAAATAATGATGCTCGGCGGCTAAGGCGGCTCTTTGGTGTGAACGCAGTGCATAGTCATCGAGCTGCTGGCGATCAAATCCTTGCAAACAGGCAATTAAATCAGCAGACAAGCCCATGTGCATAAAGCGCGTTGCTTGCATCACTTTCGGGTAGCTGAACCAATCGCCATTATCTTTAAACATCGAGACTTGGCTAATTTGTTCAACACCACCAGCGACCATAATGTCGTTCATTCCCGACATGATCTTACTGGCAGCGATGTTAATAGCATCTAACCCAGAGCAACAAAATCGATTGATTGTTGCCCCTGATACGCTGTCTGACCAACCAGCGTACAGGGCGGCAGTTTTGGCAATATTTGCCCCTTGCCCGTCAATTTGAGTATTACAACCCAGCATAACATCGTCCACTAACGCCGTGTCGAATGACTGCCTCGTCGTTAACGCATCAAATAGTGGCTTGAGCATATCAACAGGCCGCTGCTCACTATAGACACTGCCCGATTTACCAATTTTTGCTCGCGGTAGTCTTACCGCATCAACAATACATGCCTGTCGCATTTAAACTTCTCTCCTGTTTAGTGCCAATTTCAGCAAGCGCTAATTTCAGCAAGCATCTTTGGCTACCATATTTTTCTTATTATTTGCGTTGGTTGCTTTTAGTGAGCAGATTTACGCGTACTGGCGAATTTCCTCACCACTTGCCCAGCAAGCGTGAGTGCCACTGCTGATCTGATGAGGCAGAATAATCCGACAGATTGGCCCCGCGGCAATATCCTTGGCGTCCAGTAATACGCATTCAGAGCGTTTGGCTTTAGTGTCAGTAATAAAGGTGACGATATAACCGTCGTCTTCATCTTGAGCGCCAATTCTTGGTACAAATGGCGCTTCAGAGCCGTATCTGTGCTTGCCAAACTCATAGCGCGTTTTTTCTCCGGTTTCTAAGTCAAGTTTGACCAGCCCCGAAAACAAGAAGCGCCCAGGGTGATTCCAGACACTGTAGTAATAGCGGTTTTTCACCCCCGCGTAGTGTTGGTTAAATGTGCCAAACTCTAAAATCTCTTCATCTAAGTGGCCTTCTTTTACTTCGCCAGTTTTGAGATTAAAGCGCCAGCGATGCAGGCGAGTTTGTAATGACTGTAAATCTAGGCCTGCCATGATTTTGCCGGGGATTTTAGGCCACCATTTCAGTGGTGGTGGGTTTGGCCGATCTTGATAAAAGCCATCTAAAATCAGTTCATCCCCTTCTTCATACGCATTCATCCAGTGCAGCACGTAAGTTGGGCTGGCTTCAAACCACTGAATGTCTTGTTCGTTGCCATACCTTGGCAGTATTGCAAAGCGCGCAGGCATATTGCGGTGATATTTCGGCAAGTATTTTTTTTCAGGAATAATGTCCGGGATCCAAAACAGTGGGAAATCCGCCAAAATTGAGTAATTTTTGGAAAACGCCATATCGTGCGGCAGCCTTGGGCCTGGCAGTGGGACGGGGGTGTAGTGAACCAGCTCGTTCTTGTCATTTACTACCCCATAATGTTGATATGGCGGCTCGGTTGAGTAGTTGAAAAACAGCATCTCACCGGTGTTTAAGTCCACCTTAGGGTGCGCTGAAATACCGTCTTGGGGCGCCCAGCTTTGCTTTCCTTGAGGCGCTAGCGTGTATGGGTCAAGCAAGTAGCCTTCGCCACACTGCCAAAACGTCGACATCACTTTACCCGCGTGCACTACCACATCAGTACTTGATGAGTCTTTAATATAACCTTGTGCGCCCCACCCTTTCTTGGTTTTGGGGGTGATTTTATTCGCGATACCTTGCCACAGTGCTTTGCCTGCTGCTTGCTCTGCTTCAAAGCCGTCAGTTCTGACAAAGCGATTGCGGTATTCGGCTTTACCATCTTTAAAACTAACACAGTGCAGCATACCGTCGCCATCAAATGGATGGTAAAGGCCAATGGCTTGGTGCGCAGGGTTTTCCGTGTTGCGAATATATACCCCATCAATATCTTTGGGGATTTCACCGATCACTTCCATCTCTGTGGCAGTGTATTCTTTGTTATTTGGCTTCCATGCACCCGTTAAGTATGGGTGTAACGAAGGTTTAAGGCTGGTTTTTACTTTCGGTTCAAGTTTAGTCTTCATCGTTATTTTACACTCAACTTTAAATAGTGACTTTCATTATGAAACCAACTTGCATTAGAAGACAAGCTTTTTTGAACAATTTTTAACCTTATTAAGTATATTCCAACTAGAGCTGCCCACCGCACAGCACGCAGTGGTTTATCAAAATGTTTAAAAAATATATACTTACCGAATGACTGACGTAACTTCTATCCCGCTTATCCTGAATGCGACTATCTCTAGTGACCTAGATGTCATTGGTGATCGCTGGACATTACTTATCTTGCGAGATTTGTTTTTGGGGAGAACGCGATTTGAGTCGTTGCGCACCCACACCGGCGCAAGTAAAGCGACATTGAGCCGCCGCCTCGACACGCTTATCCAAATTGATGTTATCAAGCGCCAGCAGCTTAAACCGACAAGTAAGCACTATGATTACTTACTAACAGGTAAAGGATTAAAATTATTCGGTGCTTCGATATTGGCGTGGCGTTGGGAAACTCAGTGGTTAGCATCTGCATCAGAATCATCCTTGCCAATAACGCTGCTGCACACACCTTGTGGTCATCCATTTATTCCTGAAACAGTTTGTACCCATTGTGGGCAAGCAGTAAAGTTTGAAGACGTGAAATGGTATACCTCAGACGATTCGTTTCAACACCAGCTCAAGGTGATCCAAAGCGCCAATAAAATGCGCCGTGTTCGCAATAGCCGCACTTCCGCTTTAGACAATCGAATGGCCGGGATCAGCGACTTAATTGGCGATAGATGGACGCTACTCATTCTGATCGCCGCATTTATGGGCGCAAAACGCAATTACGAGTTTGCTAATTACCTCAACATCGCGAGTAATATTCTTAGCCAGCGTTTGTCTATGCTGGTTGAAGAAAACTTGTTTGAAAAAACAGCTTACCAACACAATCCGCCGCGCTATGAGTATGTGCTCACCGACAAATCAAAAGCACTATTCCCATTAGTAATGATTTTAAGGCAGTGGGCAATGGACTTTCATACCACGCCTGAGTCACTAAAACACGAACCCTGTGGTGCCAATCTGAGACTTTCGGTGAACTGTAATATGTGTAAAACAGAGCTACATCCAACAGATATTAGTTTCTAGTAAGCAGAATAAAATTCGAACACACCTCACTGCTCAATAAAAAACCACTGTTGCACGTTAACATGTACTAACTGCACTGACCTTTGCAATTTCACCACCAGATTGACAAATAATTGCTGCCAGCCCTTAAATATTGTCAAATTTATGTGATATATTCGAGCCACTTTGTCGAAAAAAGTGTCATTAACACGATGCTTTTCAAACTAAAACTAAAAAAGGAAAGTTATGCAGCAATCATTTATGAGTGCGTTTTTTAAAAACTTCCTCGGTAATTCACCGGAGTGGTACAAATACGCCATTATTGCTTTCTTAGTTATTAATCCCATTTTATTTTTCTATGTCAGTCCTTACGTCGCTGGTTGGGCACTTGTTCTAGAGTTCATCTTCACGCTTGCCATGGCGTTAAAGTGTTACCCATTACAACCGGGTGGCCTACTTGCCATTGAAGCCGTATTTATCGGCATGACCTCGCCAGACCAAGTGCTGCATGAAATTATCGTCAATATCGAAGTACTACTGCTGCTGATTTTTATGGTGGCAGGTATCTACTTTATGAAGAACTTGTTGTTGTTCTTGTTTACCAAGATCATCACTAAAGTTCAGTCAAAAACGTTAGTATCGCTGCTGTTCTGTTTTGCCAGTGCCTTTTTATCTGCCTTCCTTGATGCCTTAACCGTAGTCGCCGTGATTATCAGTGTTGCGGTTGGTTTCTACTCGGTTTACCACAAAGTAGCGTCGGGCAAAGAAATTGTTCATGATCACGACCACACACACGATAGTGACGTTCATGAAGTATCGCGTAACGACCTTGAAGATTTTCGCGCATACCTGCGTAACTTGATGATGCACGCTGGCATTGGTACGGCGCTTGGTGGTGTGTGTACCATCGTTGGTGAACCGCAGAACCTGATTATTGGTCAGCAAGCAAGTTGGGAATTTGTTGAATTCGCGATCCGTATGTCACCGGTTACTGCGCCTGTATTTGTCGCAGGTATGCTCACTTGTGTCCTGTTAGAAAAAGTAAAATGGTTCGGCTACGGCGCACACTTACCAGAAAGCGTTCGCACAATCCTACAAGACTTTGACGCACAAGAATCAAAGCAGCGCACTAAGCGCGAAAAGGTTAAGCTTGTGATGCAAGGTATTGTTGGTCTTTGGTTAATTGTTGCATTGGCACTTCATTTGGCAGCAGTTGGCTTAATTGGCTTAACCGTTATTATTTTCGCAACGGTATTTACCGGCGTTAATGAAGAGCATCAAATCGGCCATGCCTTTGAAGAGGCACTGCCGTTTACTGCACTGCTAGCGGTATTCTTTGCGGTTGTTGCGGTAATTATTGACCAACAGCTATTTACGCCGGTTATCAACTGGGTATTAACGTTTGAAGGCAATATGCAGTTGGTGATGTTCTACTTGGCGAATGGCTTCTTGTCGATGGTATCAGACAACGTTTTCGTGGGCACGGTGTACATTACAGAGGTGAAAAAAGCCTTGCTAGCTGGCCAAATTACGCGTGATCAGTTTGATATGTTAGCCGTTGCGATTAATACAGGGACTAACTTGCCAAGTGTCGCGACACCAAATGGCCAAGCCGCCTTCTTGTTCTTGCTAACGTCGGCACTGGCACCATTGATTCGCTTATCATACGGTCGCATGGTGGTGATGGCGCTGCCTTACACCATAGTCCTGACCATTGTCGGCTTAATTGCTATTTCTAGTGGCTTCTTGGAGAGTAAAACAGCTGACTTCTACGAAGCTGGCATTATTCACCACCACACGGTATCTGATGCAGAAGTACCAAGCGCTCATTAAGTAGACGCTAGGTCCATTGGTTAGCAAAAAGCACCCCTTGGGTGCTTTTTTTTCGAGCTTTGTTCGCTACAATGCCTGCAACAACAACGCCTTCACTTTCAATAACAACGATAAGGAATTTTTGTGAACTTTATTAGTAATCTTGCCACTAGAAAGCAAGCATGGGGGTTACTCGCCGGCTCTGCACTGGGCTTAGAGCTCGCCGCCCTTTACTTCCAATATGTAATGGACTTAGCACCATGCATTATGTGTATTTACCAACGTGCCGCCATTTGGGCCATCTTTTTTGCCGGCCTTGTTGGCTATTTTGCCCCTAACCAGTTGATCGCAAGGCTTGCTGGTTATGGTTTATGGGGGACAGGTGCGATTTGGGGGCTGATTATTGCGCTTGAGCATGTCGAAATGCAAAGCGCGTCACTATCACTCTTCTTTACTTGTGATATAACGCCTAACTTCCCAAGCTGGGCACCACTGCATGAATGGCTTCCGGCGTTGTTCGAAGCAACGGGAGATTGCGGTGAGATAAGCTGGCAGTTTTTGGGGTACAGCATGCCACAATGGATGGTCGTGGTTTACAGTGTCTATACTGCGATGCTTGCGGCGGTGTTGGCAGCTAGAATTGCCATTGCGAAAAACCTATAGTTGCCGCAAGGCTAAAGAATATGGACCATCGAAGACTTGGCCTAATATCTGCGCAGCTTATCGATAAGCGCTGATAGCAGTTTAAGCATTCTAGAGCGCCTTTAAGGCACTCTAGAATGCTTATTTTCTTGCGAGACATGCCAAATGTATCAAGCGCCAAGTATATTAAGCGATGTTCAGCAGCTGACGCGCCTGTTGCCACTCTTTAATTTGGGTCAATTGCCCATATTGAACAGGGTTTTTCGATAACATTTTTTGTAACCTTGGTTGGCTCTGTGGCAATACGCTAATATTGGCTTGCTCAATCACTTCAATTGCTGCTGCTCGGTTATTGCACACCAATAACATATCACAACCTGCTTGTTGCGCAGCTTCGGTACGTTCAACAAAGCCGCCAATAGAGCCTGCGCCAGCCATGGATAAATCATCACTGAAGATCACACCGTCAAACCCTAATTGCCCCCTTAGCATGTCCTCAAGCCAGAACCTTGAGAACCCGACAGATTTATCATCAAATGCCGGGTATATTACATGTGCAGGCATGACTGCGTTCACTTGTTTTGCGCTAATTAGCTGACGAAAAGGCTCCATATCTATCCCCAAGATTTCCGCTTTATCTCGACGATCGACTGGTAGCGCAATATGTGAGTCTTCCTTAACACTGCCATGCCCAGGAAAGTGTTTCGCTGTGCACTTCATACCAATTGAGTGCATACCATCAATAAAGGCATTGGCCAGCAAGCACACTTTATCAGGCTCAGCGTGAAAGGCGCGATCACCAATCACATCACTAATGTCATTAATATCGAGCACAGGCGCAAAACTAATATCAACACCGACCGACATGACTTCAAGGGCAATCAGCTGACCGCTTGCTTTGGCAAGTTGAAGCGCCTGCGCCATTGCGCCATCAGCCTGTTGCCACAGTTTTCCCATGGCAGGAATAATAGAGAAGCCATTTTTAAAGCGCTGCACTCGGCCGCCCTCTTGGTCAACCGCAATTAAGATGTCGCCTTGGGCATATTCGCGAATGTCAGCCGTTAAAGCAGCAACTTGCTCAGGAGAGTGAAAATTACGACTAAATAAGATTAAGCCGCCAACTAAAGGGTGCGCTAAAATTTCCTTGTCTTCAGCGGTTAGTGATGTCCCGTCGACATCAAGCATTATGGGTCCCATCATATCCTTGGCAATCATTTGTTTAAGACATTAAAAAAGCGATATTTAATCATATTAAATATCGCTTGAATAACAAAATATCGCGCTTAACTGTTGGCATTTAATGCACTGGGGCTGCTACCCCTGCGGCAACATAAGGAATCACCTGTTGGATAAGATCTTCGACGCCTAAGTTCTTACTAAAATCATTTTTAGCAATATCTAACAAAGCATCGCTAGACGACATAGTGAACACTATGGTGCCCATCGTAAAGTGTAAACGCCAGAACATTTGCTCTGCGGTTAAATCGGGATAAGACTTTTGCACCGCTTGCACGAAGTAGTCAATAACATTCGGATATTGAGTTGTTAAGAACCAGCGCAAGAAACCTTGGCTATCAGTGTAACCGCGGCCCAGTAACTGTAAAAACGTACTGGTGCCGTTTTCTCTATATTCATTTAGCGATAGCAACGGCTGAACAAACGCAGAAAACACTTGATGAAGCGACGGCGATGGCTGGGCTGAGACATCAAGCAGCGCTAATTCAAGCTTAGGGGAAACCTCATCCATATAACGGGAGATCACCGCTTTGATCAGCTCTTTTTTTGAGCCGAAGTGATAATTTACTGCGGCTAAGTTTACCTCTGCCTGACTTGTAATTTCCCTAAGCGAAGTGCCATTAAAGCCTTTGTTAGCAAAAAGCTCTTCCGCGGCATCTAATATTTTATTTTTTGTGCTCATGTTTTGCGCGCCTACTACTTAATCCAGTGCCGTTAAAACATACAGTTAAAACGTCTGTTTAAAATAACGCACCTAGTACGTTACCGTCAATTAATATACAACAACACCGAATACTAAAACACCCACTAATTTAAATGTGAGACTTTGAACTTGGTAAATTTGAACGCGCAAGCGGCTTTTGAAAATAAAGAAAAACAAGCGTAAATAATAACATCTACGAAAAGCTTCATATTTTTTGCAATATTTTCAAATAATGGGGAACTTTCCATTGCTTCCCCCCTCAAAGAGATAACACAATATTTCTCCCTGGCTCAGCGACCTGATCTGTCAATCGGCACTGAGCCTTTTTTATGCCTAATCCTCAGTGCTCTAAATGCCCTGAGGATTACATAAAGCAGACAAGCATTACATCTTTGTACAAATCTACAACAGTAAAAAACACGTCTAGTGATTAATATATCACCAACTTTTCAAGGCACGCTTGTGAAGTGATTTTGTTATACTCTCCTTCTTTTGGCCCAGCCGCCTATGGCTGGGCTTTTTTTTATCTGTTGTTTATCTAGACGTTGGCACATTACAAAATTTCACAGTCGTCCAATTTTTGCTCGATACTGTTAACAAACACGAACAATAAACCAACAGTAAAGAACAAGAGACAAGGCTAATATATCACCAACTTTCCAAGGTGAAGCTTGTTAAGTGACTTTGTTATACTCTCCTTCTTTTGGCCCAGCCGCCTATGGTTGGGCTTTTTTTTACCTGAAAAATACGTTTCAACGCTACTGCCCCCAAACTGTAATTAGCCGATTGCCATCGGCCAAATTATCGACAACAAATTACAAACAAACACAAATGCAATAACGCTACAGATTTTGCTCAACAGCTAAGTGATACCAATTGGAATATCGGCACCTTTGCGTTGACACTAATCAATCGATTTAGCACTTCCTCAGTTTCATGCATTTTTTTGTCCAACGCTCCGCTCGGCTTTTTTATCTTTGGTTATTTTTTATCTTTGGTTATTTTTTATCTTTGGTTATTTTTTATCTTTGGTTATTAGTTAGATAGAAAAAAGATGATAAATAATTCAGCTAATTAGCCAATATAGGTCTACAATAAGATTTACTTAGTGAAAAACTTATCTAGAGACATTAGCTCTGTTGAATTTAACGGTTTGTAGCGGAGCGTTTCTAAGTAAATAGCTCACTAAGTGTAATGCAATACTTCCTTGTTTCATGAAATCCCAACCGCGCGGCCTTCACTGCGCGGTTGTTCTTTTTGTCTGCCGCTATCTTTACTCTGTTAATCGGCTGCCACTTCCCCAAATGTCAAGCACCTCGCTTTACAGGATCGAGCTATTCAGTTTACACATTAACTTCAAAACTAAGTTGTAGGTCAGCTTGCGGGCATTTTCAAAAACGAATCACTGCCTTATACTTGGTTCACCTTCACCAGCATTATTGATAACAATAAAACTCAAATTATGAATAAACTCTTCAAAATTACTGCCATCGCAGGTGCACTAAGTTTTGCCCTTGCCGGTTGTAATGGCTCTTCAGATGAGACAACGTCCACACAAGCTCCTGGCAAAGCCGCAATCAAAGCAAACAGCCAAGCACTTACGGCCAAAGATGCGGATGCTTTTTTAGCGCGAGTTGAAAAAGAAATTAAAACCTTGAACATCGAAGGCGCACGCGCCGAGTGGATTTACCAGAACTTTATTACTCAAGATACTGCGGCCTTGTCTTCAGCGGCGGGAAAGCGTTCAACCGAAGCAGGCGTGCAATACGCGATGGAAGCCGCTCAGTTTGACGGTATCGAAGTTGCGCCAGCGCAGCGCCGTAAGCTAGAAATCCTTAAACAAGCACTGGTCATCCCAGCCCCTCAAGACTCAGCGAAAACTGAGGAACTTGCTAACCTTGCGGCTGAAATGGGCAGTATGTACGGTAAAGGTACCTACACCACAAAAGCAGGTGAAGAGCTTAGTTTAGTGGCGATGTCAGCAAAAATGGCGACCTCTCGCGATTACGACGAACTGTTAGAATTGTGGCAAGGTTGGCGCACAGTTAGCCCAGCCATGAAGCCACTTTACGAACGCCAAGCCGTGCTGGGTAATGAGGGCGCTCAATCACTTGGCTACGCTGATGTAGGGGCTATGTGGCGTTCAAAATACGACATGCCTGCAGATGAATTTGCCAAAGAACTTGACCGTTTATGGGGCCAAGTCAAACCGCTTTATGACGACTTACACTGCTACGTTCGTGCCGAGCTAGGCGAACACTACGGTGCAGACAAGGTGCCGCAAGATCAGCCAATTCCAGCACATTTACTGGGCAACATGTGGGCACAACAATGGGGAAATATTTACGATTTAGTGGCTCCTGAAAATGCTGATCCAGGTTATGACGTAACAGAGCAACTAGCACAGCATAACTATGACGAAATTCAGATGGTGAAAGGTGCGGAAGCCTTCTTCACGTCATTAGGTTTTGAGCCATTACCGGAAACATTTTGGACACGTTCATTATTCACTAAACCTGCAGATCGCGATGTCATGTGTCATGCCTCTGCATGGAGCTTGGACGGTGCCGACGATATTCGCATTAAAATGTGTATTCAAAAAACCGGTGAAGAATTTGCGACAATTCACCATGAATTAGGCCACAACTTCTACCAGCGAGCATACAAAAACCAACCGGTATTTTTCCAAGGCTCGGCAAATGATGGTTTCCACGAAGCGATTGGCGATACCATTGCGCTGTCTGTCACGCCAAAATATTTAAAAGAAATAGGGCTGATTGATACGGTGCCAGATGAGTCAAAAGACATTGGCTTATTGATGAAAATGGCACTAGACAAGGTGGCCTTTATCCCATTTGGGCTATTGGTTGATCAGTGGCGTTGGAAAGTCTTCTCTGGTGAAGTAACACCAGAGAACTACAACCAGGCATGGTGGGAACTGCGTGAGAAATACCAAGGCGTTGCTGCTCCAGTTGAGCGCTCAGCTGATGCATTCGATCCGGGAGCAAAATATCACGTGCCAGCCAATACGCCATACTCGCGCTATTTCCTAGCACATATACAACAGTTTGAATTCCACCGCGCGCTGTGTGAAATTGCTGGCAACGAAGAAGCAATTCATCGTTGCTCCATTTATAACAACAAAGAAGCGGGTGCAAAACTTAATCAAATGTTGGAAATGGGGATGAGCCAGCCATGGCAAAATGCTTACAAAGTTGTAACTGGCAGTGAACAAATGGACGCAACGGCCATTCTTGATTACTTCGCCCCACTGCACACTTGGTTAAAAGATCAAAACAAAAATCGCCAGTGTGGCTTCTAATGAAGCGATAACGTCACTGAATTGACTACTGCGATAAACGCCCTGCTAGCTTTGCTAGTGGGGCTTTTTTATCCGCTTTGCACCAACTTTATTTATTCCACACCTGCCGTTATGCTGAACGATGCCATATAAACCATTATGTAAATGCACAATGCTTAATACACAATGCGAAAAATAAAAAGAAAAACGAAAAGAAAATATGAATAGCATGATTCTCTCGTGCACGAATGTGTTAGCCGAATCAAAGCACTGTTGGTTAGCCATTAATTATCAATTATTACGCGGTTTTCGATCGCACGATTAACACGACAGGAGTAGTAAGTTTGCCAAGCAAGCCAGTTAACTATTGTGCTGTTGATTTATCGGCTAGCCAAGCGTTTGAAACCGACCGCTTTATCATTCGCCCAATGCAAGAAAGTGAGCGCGACTTCTTTATCAGCCTGCACATCGATGAAAACATCATGAAATACACAGGTGGGGCAGTATCCGAAAAAACAGCCAACGCTAAATTCAACAATTCAATCAAGCTCAATCAGAGCGAAAAAATAACATTCAAAACATGGACGATTGTCGCAAAGGAAAATAGACAAGCTATCGGCATCCAAGTGTTATATCAGCCACAGCAAGTGATGGAACCGTTCACGCGAGAGATTGGCATCATGATCGCCAAAAGCTCGCAAGGTAGGTTAATTCCCGAAGAAGCAATGGGGGCTTTAATGGAATATGCCTTTTCTGAACTTTCAATTACTCGAATTATTGCACGCTTCTCAGTTGAAAATATCGCAACCAAGCGATTCGTTAAAAAGCTCGGATTCCTTTTTAACAAGCAGCCAACCTCAGGAAGTTACAGCGTATATTTTGACAAAATGCACTGGAAGCAGTCGATCATTACCCTTGTCAATTGAAGGTGTTTACATTATTAACGTCACCTATTTAATCAACACTTGATAACTGCTATCGTAATCGCATTAAAAGTAAAAAAGCTACAGTTTAGATGTCTGGAAGTTTAGTTTGCGTTGGCGTTGGTATTACTCTCGGCGCCCATATCAGTCCCATTAGTCGCAGCCATATCGAGCAAGCCGACAAAGTATATATGCTAATGTCTGATGGTTTTGTCGAAAGTTGGGTTGCGTCAATGAATGACAACTGTGAAAGCCTTCAACCCTATTATGACGAAGGAAAATCTCGACACAGTACCTATCAAGAAATGACCGACGAGCTAGTTTCAGCAGCTCAGTCTGGGCTAAAAGTCGTTGCCGCATTCTACGGCCACCCAGGAGTCTTTGCCTGTGTTTCGCATAAGGCAATTGCCAAACTGATAGAGCTCGACATTCCAGCTAAAATGGAAGCGGGTATTTCGGCCGAAGATTGCTTATATGCAGACTTAGCAATAGATCCCGGTAAAAGCGGCTGTATTCACTATGAAGCTAGCCAGTTTATGCTGTATAAAAGAGCCATAGACACTGCAGCCCACTTAATTTTGTGGCAAGTGGGTGTTGCTGGAGATGTGAGCCTAAGCAAATATTCAACAGGTGAAGATTACACACAAATCTTAGTTGAATTGCTATTAACGTACTACCCCGCTGATCATGAAGTCATTCTTTATGAAGCGAGGACTTTACCCACCAGTAAAATGAGAATTGAGAAAATTGACCTTAATTCACTAACCTCTGCCAGATTGAGCATGCAGACAACGTTAGTTATTCCGCCGTGCACGAAACTCATGCCAAATAACGAACTACGCGAAAAATTGAAAAAATTAGACAATCCATCTTTTTTAACTCTAGTCCAATAAGAAAGGAAGACAACAATGACAAAAATCACTGAATTACTAGAAAAATTAGGTAGTGATGCCTCGCTAGACGCGAATATTGAGACAATGCTAACTAGTGACCAGCTTGCTATCGAAGAAAAAGAACTACTGGGTAATATGAGTCATTTAAAAGATACTCAACCCGCAATTAAATGCATTATCATTGCGCCTGCCGAAGATGATGAGCAAGAATCGCCACAAGAAGATGACAACGAAAAAGATACAGAGAATCTTTTATCAGCCGTTGTGAATGGTTAACCGAAAAAGGGGCGCTGGATTTAATGCCAGCGCACTAGCTTATAGTGAATAGTTTTTTAAGAATAATCATAATTTTACTCGCCTGTAACGTTTCCCTTGTTTGGGGGAAAACGCAACAAGCGAGTATTGAGAGTTTATTAGCGCAAGCGGAGAATTCACGCCAGGAAAAACCTGACGTGTTTAATGATGCAATGGAAAAGCTAGACGCTAGAGAAATGAGCTTCACTCAAGCGCAAAGGCTTCAATATTACGTGTTGAAAGCATACAAACAAACAATTCTTGGTAACTATGACGAGGCTGAAAAACTCTTAAAGGCAGTTATAGAGCGTTCTCCAGATGACGTGCTGAAACTAAGAGCCACTTACGGGCTGATCAGCGTATTTGTCGTAAAAAAAGACTGGAGCAATGGCTTTAAGTACGTCGAAAAAACTCTCGAACAAATTAAGTTAGTCAAAGACACTCCCCACACATTATACGGTATCTTAACCGTTGTTGTTTTTTACAACCAAATTGAACAATACGAACTTTCGTTAAGCTATCTAGACACTATTCAAGTGGGCGGTTTAACTGAAAAAAACCAGTGCTTCTTAGGTCAGCTAAAAATAGAAGCGAGTCAAAATGCACAAACGACGTCTTTTATTGAATTATTTCAGCTAGAAGAAACAATCAAAACCTGTGAGCAGGCAAATTGGCCTGTTGCCGCCTCAGTAGTAAGAGCATACTTAGCTAAGAGTCATCTTGATCGCGGTAACCCACAAGACGCAATCTGGACACTAACGCCTTTTCTTGCGGATGTTGTCGCGACAAAATTTTCTTTAGCGATAATAGATTTTTATAACACGCTAGCACAAGCCTACTACCAGCTTGATAATCATCAAAAAAGTACTCAATACGCCGACTTAGCGCTGAAAAACATTACGCATGACAACACCAAGCAAACCGTTGACGCTTATCGGCAGAAGTACCAACTAGAATTCGACGCGCGAAACTTTGAAAGAGCGCTAGCGTATTACATTAAATTCGCAGAGGCAGACAAAGCCTACCTTAACGACATAACAGCAAGAAATATCGCCTTTCAGCTTGCCCAACATCAAGCGATCCAACAAAAAAACGAAATCGCCTTACTCAATAACCAAAATGAGTTACTCAACAACAAAAATGAATTGTTGCGAGCACAGCAATCACTCGCAATCTCGCAAGCAGAAAATTCGCGGCTAATCGCTTCACTGCTAATGGCGATTATCGCCCTGCTGACGTTCTTTGGTTATCGCTCGTGGCGCACACAACGACGCTTAAAAACACTGGCCGAATACGATTATTTAACGCAGGTATACAATCGCGGACATTTTATGACGCTAGCGGAAGAAACGTTAAAGCTTGCAACAAAAGCCAAACAAACCGCGACTTGCATTATTTTTGACTTAGATAAGTTTAAGAAAATCAATGATAAGTATGGTCATTCCGCAGGCGATTGGGCATTGAAAGCTGCCGCAATTGCCACTCAGTCATGTATTCGCGAGAACGATGTGTTTGCCCGTTTAGGGGGAGAAGAGTTTGTTATTTTATTGCCCGGTTGCGATACCAGTGCCGCGTGTTACGTCGCTGAAAAATGTATGCGTGCCTTTGAAAATATTGATACTCAAGAGTCAGGCCACCAGTTTAAAATCACTGCAAGCTTTGGGATCACCACCAGCAAAATTTCTGGTACCGACCTTGATACGTTAATTGCAGATGCCGATAAAGCACTTTATATCGCGAAAAATTCTGGCCGTAACCAATATCGCATCTTCGAGCCGACCAGCTAAAGCTGCACGGCTCTTTATTTCTCCGGCCTACTTCTGCAACATACTGCTGTACTTACTGCAATCTAACACTCGATTGATTCTCCTGTGACGGCTCTTATTTGCCGACATTTTAGCTAGAGAACTGACAAATATAAGCTAAGCTTTTCAATAGCATCGAAAAAATTAGCTTACAGGTTAATCACTAGCAAATGGTAACAAGAATAATTAATACGCTAGTTAAAAGCGCCACTTACCTATCATGGTTAGTGGCAACGTCAGCACTCGCCTCATCATTAGCCCCCGCTTCCAGATTAAGTGCGGAAAAAATAAACCTCACCACTCAATATGTTCAGATTATTGAAGAAAATCAACAACCCAAACCACCCACAATGGTAGCGACGTCAACTATTGCTTTTGCAGACAACAGTGTTGCTGCTGACACTGGTGCTAACGGCACTATGCGAGAATTATCATCCCAAAATGAGAAAAGTAACGCTAATTTGACGCTGCTCTGGGGGCTTGCTTTATTGAGCGCCCTTTGCGTACTAGCGATTGTTTTTCTTATTTATGCTAATCGGCGCACACGGCAATCACTGATCAAAGCAAATGCTGCGTTAGAGCAACAGGTGCACATTCGCTCACAAGCATTAGTAGATAAGGAGCGAAACTTTCACGGTTTGTTCCAGTCTTCACGGGTCGCCTTAATGGTGACGGCCAAAGATACTTTGCTTGACTGCAACAAAGCGGCGCTCGACCTTTATGGCATTAACGACAAAGCTGAATTTAGCACATTGTTTCCGTTTGGTGTGTCACCTGAATTTCAGCCTGATGGCGCTCGCTCTACTGACGTAGTGCGCGCTAACCTTGCCCGCGCGCGCGAAACAGGCTTTAGCACGTTCGAGTGGGAGCATTTGCGCTTTGGTAATCAAAGCTTCTATTGCGAAGTCAACTTACAACCTGTCGCGTGGCAAAACCAAGAAGCCATGTTATGTACAGTTCGCGATATAACGGCCAAAAAGCTTGCTGATCGCCTTAATCGAAAAAACGACATTCGTCTTAAAGTGGCTGCTGAAGCCGCAGAATTAGCTGACTGGGAGTGGACTCCTTCGCTCCAAAGATTAAGCGGTTCAGAAATGCTGTCACGTATTATCGGTATCCAGCCTGGCCGTATTAATTTGTCGCGCGCACTTTACCCACTCGTTTACCGCAAAGATCTGGTCAATGCGCTACGCAAGTTAAAAGCATTTAAAACGAGTGACGAGATATTTTGCAAATTTGAAGTCCGTTTGAAACACCCGAACGGCGATGGTTACCGCTGGATTGCAACAACACTGCGCAAAGCGGCGTCTATGACTTATCAACTTATTGGTGTCAGCCAAGATATTACCCGCTTTAAACATGCTGAGCACTTAGCTCAAGAGAGTGAAAAGCGCCTGAATATTGTGCTCAATGGGGCCAATGCGGGTATGTGGACATGGGATGGGGAAAACAATACCTATTCAACGAATGAAACGTGGAACCATGTGTTGGGCTACGAGGCAAGTACGCTAAACCTCTCGTTTGGTGAAAGTGTTGATAAATGGATGAGCCTGATTCACAAAAGTGACCGCAAACGCGTCGAGCATCTATTTAACAATTATGTTGCTGGTAGAGCAAAAGGGTTTTGCCTTGAGTGCCAAATGAAAACCAAGCAAGGTGATTGGCGCTGGTTTATCGTGCGCGGCAGTGCCCTAGCGCGTGATAAACGCAATAGAGCATCTCGTATATCTGGCTTGGTGATAGATATTACTGCGACAAAAAAGCTACAGCTCCAGCTAGAATCTTCGTCTTCTATCGCCGAGCAAGTCGCGAAAGAGCGTGAAATCATTATCAATACCATACCTGGTATTGTCTTTACCTGTCGACTTGATGAAGACAGAACCATGTTGTTTATGAGCGACATGACCGAGCCAATACTGCAACTCCCTCCCACCGACTTTCTCTCCGGCGATGTCTCATACGCCAGTTTAATTCACCCAGATGATCGCCTGCTGGTCAACCAAACCATCTACGATGCCGCTGCTAAACACCAAACTTATCAAGTGGAATATCGGGTGACGCGCAAAGACGGTGAACAACTCTGGGTCTATGAAAGTGGGCAAGCATCGTATGACCGCCAAGGTAACCTTGTGGTATTGCACGGCACTATCATCGACATTAATGCGCGCAAAGAATCAGAGCAATTATTTCACGCCTTAATTGAGTCGGCACCAGAATGTATGATGGTGATTAATCAAGCGAATGAAATTGTCATTGCCAACGCCCTTGCAGAAAAGCTCTTCGGCTATCAAAAACAAGAATTATTGGGTCAATCCATTGAAATGCTTATTCCACAAGAATACCGAGCGGGTCACAAGGCACATGTTGCAGGCTACATGGCAGCCCCAACCGTGCGTAAAATGGGCTTTGGTATGGCGTTTAACGCAATTCACGCCAAGGGCTTCGAATTTCCTGCAGAAATCAGCCTAAGCCCGTTAAACTCCGGTGAAGACCTGCTGGTGTGTGCAGCCATTAGAGATATTTCTCAGCGCAAATTAGAAGAGCAACAAATGCTAAGTGCCAAAGAAGCGGCAGAGCAAGCAACACGCGCAAAATCAGATTTTCTCGCCAATATGTCACATGAAATTCGCACGCCAATGAACGCAATAATTGGTATGTCACACCTAGCACTGCAACAGCCGCTGCCAACTAAGGCACAAAACTATATTCAAAAAGTAGAGCTTAGTGCCCAATCACTGCTTGGTATCATTAACGATATTCTCGACTTTTCAAAAATTGAAGCGGGAAAATTAGATATCGAAAGCATTGATTTTAGTTTGCACGAAGTTATCGATCACTTTAGCGCAACGTTTGGCTTAAAAGCCGCGCAAAAGAACATCGAACTGCTGGTTGATTTAACACCTGACACGCCGACAAATTTGGTTGGCGACCCATTAAGGCTGAAACAAATTCTGCTCAATCTGGGCAGTAACGCGATTAAATTTACCGACAGTGGCGAAATTAAACTCAGTATCAAAGCCAACTTTAATAAGCAAATCGAAAATCATGCTGAAAACCACAGTAAAAAACACAACGAACAAGCTAACACTACCTATACCGAACTTGAGTTTACGGTATCCGACACAGGGATTGGTATGTCCCAGCCGCAACAGGCAGGCTTATTTCAAGCCTTTTCACAGGCCGACAGTTCAACCACGCGCAAATACGGTGGTACAGGTTTAGGGCTAACGATTACCAAAAACTTAGTTGAATTAATGGGTGGCAATATCAGCGTAACCAGTGCACAAGGCGATGGTACTAGCTTTAACTTCACCTGCAACCTCAAACTCAGTGAAAAAAACATCGACAAAAAAATTGTCGTGCCAGCTCACTTAGCCCATTTAAACGCCCTTATTGTTGATGATAACGAAAGTGCGCAGGTAATATTTGCCGACATGCTGCGCCACTTTGGTTATCAAGCTCAGGCCGCCGCTTCTGGGCAAGAAGCGCTGGCATTGCTAACAGCGCCCAACGCGCATTTTGATATTCTATTTGTTGATTGGATTATGCCGAGCATGGACGGCTTCGCCTTTCTTCAAGCCTTAACGCAACAACTCGCTCCCGACAATATCCCCAAAGTCGTGATGATGACCGCCTACGATATTCAAGAAATGGCTGAACAGGCACAGCAAAAAGCTATTTTGTATAATGCAGCGTTGAGTAAGCCGGCCAACCCCAGTCATTTATACGAAAGTATTTTAGCGGCATTTTCCAATCACCCCACCGTTGCCGACGAGCAACCAACCAATCAGCGCCGCAGTTGGCCACAGCTGGCCGGCAAACGTATTTTGTTAGTGGAAGACAACGAATTTAACCAGGAACTCGCCGCCGACTTACTATCAAGTGAACATATTGACGTAGCTATTGCCGAAAACGGTGAAGTCGCGCTAGCTATGCTCGAACCAGATAAATATGATGCCATATTAATGGACTGCCAAATGCCCGTGATGGATGGTTATACCGCCACTACCCTCATTCGCCAAAACAGCGCTTATGATCAGCTCCCCATTATCGCGATGACGGCAAATGTCATGCAGCGCGATATAGAGCGTACCCAAGCCGTAGGCATGAATGAGCACATCGGCAAACCCATCGATGTCAACTCTTTATTTAGTGTGCTCGCCAAGTGTTTATTGCCCATTGAGGCGTGGACTATGCCCCCACAAGAGCAAGAGCAAGAGCAAGAGCAAGCCACGCAAACTAAGCAAATAGGAGTAGCGTTAAAAAAACCGAGGGAAATTCAGCCTGCGATCAGTGGCGTTGACAGCAAGAAAGGATTAAAAACGGTCGCTGGTGATATCGCGCTTTACCACAAACTGTTAGCTCGATTTATTGAGGGAAACCAAGACTTTTTAGCTAAATTCGAGCAAGCTGACCAAGAGACTAAAATCAGGCTCGCCCACACATTAAAAGGCACTTCCGCCAATATTGGCGCAACACAAGTCCAGCAGTTAGCAGCGCAATTAGAGCAAGACTTAGGCGCAGCCATAAAGCCCAAGGCATTATCGGCACTTGCCGTTAAATTAAATGATGCTATCGCCCTAGTCAGCAAAGCCATTAGCCAATACTTGGCGTTGCTTGAGTCCACTCCCCCCAAAGACAAAAGCCCGTCGTTACCGCCTTTTAATGAGCAAGAACTCATTGAGGCAGTGTCGGAAATTATCACACTCATGCAAGAATTCGATAGCGAAGCCGTCGACAAGCTGTCGCTATTGCTTGAGCGAGTTGAACCCGATAGTGAATACCATGAGCCGTTAAAACAGGCAAATACGTATTTAAGCGCCTATGATTTTGAAGCGGCGGTTGAAGTGTTAACAACAAAATTTGGTCAACTCAATGGCTAAGCAGCAGGGGTTGGGTATGCTGGTGGGTGTTACTGCGCGATGGCTTGATAAGGGGGCTTTTAAAGCGCCGTGTATTAAGGCATTCCGAAACCTATTTCTAACGCAGTAACGTGAAATAACAAGGTTAATGACTGAATTAAATCGCGAAGTTAACCAACGAATCTGAATAATAAAGATTCAAGTCAATAAGTTATCGACAGCCTAAACGTTTACTTTAGCGCTCACTTCACTTTGTTAAATTTATGTGAAAAACTGAAATTGAAGTATTGCACTCACGTACGCAACTGCCTATTATCGCAAGTAGCTTATCAAAGCCCAACTGTTCAGCTCGGCTAAACCAACGAGTAGAATTAACGGGCTTTTCTGCTAAATTGCCATGTGTTTAGTGGTGTAGCCTAAAGGGATGTTGGCTAAAAATAGCGAGGGAGGAAGTTTTTAAGAATGACTACACGGTTTAGTATTCACCAGATTTCATAGCTAAAGTTTTTGTCAGCTAGACAAGAAATCGGACGAAGGAAGGCCGTTACAGTTCAACACGCTCCAGTGTCGTAAGGATCACAATGTTGAAAAAGCATATCTTCAAGTACATCTCATCTCATCTAAACTTGTTTATTATTCTGCCCTGTATTTTGCTTGGTGGTATTGTTTTCTACGATGTATACCACTCTTACAATCGCATGAATAATGCCTACGATGCTGAATACAATACCTTTTTATCTCACGGTGTATTAACGGTTGTACACGAAGTACAAAAAGAGCGCGGTATGACCGCAGGTTACTTAGGTTCAAGCGGTAAAAGCTTTAGCAATCAGCTAAATCAGCAAAGAAAGGTTGTTGATGATGCAATAAACAAACTCGAGCAAGAGCGCCAAGCATGGCCTTTAACGGCACAAATGACCGAAGCCTACCAAGACTTTTTCAGCGCTTTTAACAACATTCGCAACAATCGCCAAGCGATAAGTAATTTATCCATGAGTACCGGTGACGCCCTTGGTTTTTACACCAATATCAACACCAAAGGGCTACACGTTGTGATCATGGCGTCTAAGCTTAGCTCGAACCAAATTATTTCGTCTGAACTGTTCAGTATTTACAACTTTTCCAGTGCGAAAGAATCCGCCGGTATTGAGCGTGCGGTACTTGCCAATGTGCTGGCGCAAAACGCGTTTACACCGCAGTTAAGAGCAAAACACACGGAACTAATCACCAAACAGGATGTATTTTTATACGAGGCGCTAGAATCTGCAACGCCAGAGTTACTGACTTTTTTTCAAGATGCCGTTAGCAGCAGTGCCGCAATCAATGTAAACCGGGTTCGCGAAGCCGTGGCTGACAAAGACAGTGACTTTAATATTCAACCGCAAGTGTGGTTTCAATACGCAACCCAGCGTATTAATGCACTCAAAAATGCCGAAGAAAGCGCCCTTAATATTGTTGATAACACCGCGATTGAAGTACAACAAGGGGCGGTTGTGGTATTGGTTGTCGAACTTGTGGTGTTAGCGATTGGCGCCCTGACCACCATAGGTATTTACATTTCTATTAGCCTACGCGCTCGCCAATCCGCCAAAATTAAAGAAGGTATTGAAATCGCCTTGCACCGCCGTGACTTGGCGCACGAAATTGATATTATGAGTTTTGACGAGCTGGGCGATGCCGCTCGCGGTATTAATGATTTAACCAAGCTTTTTGCCGATGATTTGGGGCAATTTTCCAGTACCGCCAAAAACATTAGCCAATCAACTGCTGAAACCGCCACCGCCATTGAACAAAGCAAGATCAACTTAACCGAACAACACGCCGGTGTGCAGCTAATATTCTCGGCAGCTGAGCATATGAACAATAATGTTGCGGTGATTTCCAGTGCCATGGAAGAAAACTCACACTCCGTATATAAAGTGGCGGAAGAGTCACAACAAGGTAAGCACATAGTGACCCAAGCGGTTAACGTGATACAAGGCGCGGCTGATGATATGTCAAAATCAGCAGAAGCAATCCACCAATTGAATGAGCGCGTTGGCAGTATCACCGACATGGTACAGCTCATTGGCGGTATCGCTGAGCAAACCAATTTACTGGCACTTAACGCCGCGATTGAAGCGGCACGCGCAGGCGAGCAAGGCCGAGGGTTTGCCGTGGTCGCTGACGAAGTGCGCTCACTGGCAAGTCGTACGCAACAATCTACCGAAGAAATTTCACGGGTCGTTGATGAACTGCAGCAAGGCTCCACCCAAGCGTTCAATATTATTAATCACGGCAAAGAAAACGCGATGGCCGCGTCAGAGCAAGCAGAGATGATCAAAGAAGCACTGGATCGCATTAATAATCAAATTGACGAAGTGAAAAGCATCACCGACTCAGTAACGACCAGTACGAAAGAGCAAGCGCTATCAATTGAAGACATTAATCAAAATATTGAAAATATCTTCCAGCAGGCAACGGAAAATGTCACTGGCGCTGAACAAATTGCGGTTGCTGCCGCCAGTATCGCAGATTCTGCCGTTGATATGGACAACCAAATCGAAAAGTACAAATACAGTTAATCACGCCACACTGAGCTGTGCGATCAAAAATGCCGTCAGTGATTCACTCACTAACGGCATTTTTTATGTAATATCAACGGCACCTGGCTAAGGGACATGACCAATGTCTGTATTGCCAAGCGACCAAAGCCAGAACTAGTTCAGCTAATCCAACTAATTCAATTAACGATAAAGCCCTAGTCTTCGACTTTAATGCCCCAAACATCGTGCTCATCAGCATGGATGACTTGCACCCAAATTTGATCGCCCGGTTCAACATCAAATTCATCTGACAAATGCACTTTACCGTCAACCTCAGGGGCATCCATGTATGAACGCCCTACCGCACCTAGCTCGTTTACTTCGTCAATCAATACCAAGTACTCTTGACCAATACGCGCTTGCAGTTTTTGCGCACTGATTTCAGCTTGCACCGCCATAAAACGCTGTAACCTGTCTTCCATCACAGCTTCTGGTACGTGATCAGGTAACTCGTTAGCCGTTGCCCCTTCAACTGGCGAGTATTTAAAACAACCTACACGGTCAAGCTGCGCTTCGCGCAAGAACGCTAGCAGCTCTTCAAACTCTTCCTCAGTTTCCCCCGGGAAGCCAACGATAAAAGTCGAGCGGATCACGAGTTCAGGACAAACCTCACGCCACTTTTGAATACGCTCTAACACGCGCTCTGAACTACCGGGGCGCTTCATCAATTTAAGAATACGTTTATTGGCGTGTTGGAATGGAATATCTAAGTAAGGCAGGATCTTACCTTCGGCCATTAACAGAATAATATCGTCGACATGCGGATACGGATACACATAATGCAAGCGCACCCAAATCCCTAATTTTGAAAGCTCTTCACATAACTGTTTAAGATGGGTTTTTACTGGCATGCCTTCGTAAAAATCCATCTTGTGTTTTACATCAACACCGTAAGCTGAGGTATCTTGTGAGATCACCAATACCTCTTTAACGCCAGCATTAGCCAAACGCTTTGCTTCACCAATCACATCGCCAATTGGGCGCGAGTCTAAATCACCACGCATCGACGGGATAATGCAAAAAGTACAGCGGTGGTTGCACCCTTCCGATATTTTCAAATAGGCAAAGTGCTTAGGGGTTAACTTCACCCCTTGATCCGGCACTAAGTCGACAAACGGATTGTGAACAGGTTTAGCCAAATGCTCATGCACTTGATTAAGCACTTCTTCGTAAGCATGAGGGCCAGTAACCCCCAATACATTTGGATGAATCTCGGTAATTTCGTCTTCTTTCGCGCCTAAACAGCCGGTAACGAGTACTTTGCCGTTCTCTTTTAGCGCTTCACCAATGGTATCAAGCGACTCTTGCACCGCAGCATCAATAAAACCACAAGTATTGACGATCACCATATCGGCATCGTGGTAGCTCGGCACTACATCATAACCTTCCGTGCGCAGTTGAGTTAGAATGCGTTCAGAATCAACCAGATTTTTCGGGCAGCCAAGTGACACAAAACCCACGCGCGCGGCACTCTCAACACTTGCGCCAACCGCATTTTGCGCCGCCAACACCTTAGCGGGATTTTCCAAAGTAGTCGTTTGCTTGACGGTTTGAGAGCTAGCCTCATTTTTTACTGAGTCGTTTACCGAGGAAGAATTGCTTGGGTCGAATTGTTCAACAGTCATTGTGCGCCTTATTTACTCTGGGGAATTTTACGGCGAGAATCATACAGAAAAAGTAAAATTACTTCACTAGTGAATCTAATTTCACCGTGAAGCCTTGAAGTTACAATAACTACCCCCAAGAAGCTTATACAAGTGTCCTGTTTTTCTCTTTTGTTGGTGCTGAACTGGTTTAATTGAGCCGGACACTTTAATAAAGGACAATGTTCCAATATTGAGGTGTTAAATGACAAAACGAAAAAACAAAACCTATACAACCGAATTTAAACAAGAAGCTGTAGCTTTAGTGACTGAGCAAGGCTATACGGTCTCACAAGCCGCAGCCTCTTTGGGAATTACAACTAAACTCATTTATAACTGGAAAGCTAAACTTGAACAACAACAAGCTGGTAATGCGTTAAGTGAAGATGAACGAGCAGAGCTAAAACGGCTCAGAAAAGAAAATAAAGAACTCAAAATGGAGAAAGAGATCTTAAAAAAGGCAAGCGCCTTCTTTGCGAAAGAAATGAAGTAAAGTATGGGTTCGTCAAGGCCAATAGTCAGGCTCATGACGTCCGCAAGATGTGTGCTGTGATGCAAGTCAGTCGCTCTGCTTACTATGCATGGCTCAAACGGCCAGCCAAGTTAATTACGGCAGAAGAGCTTCATTTATATCGGCGAGCTAAAGCGCTGTTTAAACGCAGTCGTGAAAGCTTGGGCTATCGCGAGCTACATAAAAACTTACGCAAAGAAGGCTTTGAAATTGGTAAGCACAGAACTCGAAAGCTCATGGAAGCGTTGAACCTGAAAGTAAAGCAGCGAGTTGCCTACAAGGTAACAACGAAGCGTAAGCATGCTGATGCAGTTGCAGATAATTTGCTTAATCAGAACTTTAATCCGTTGGGGCCAAATCAGATTTGGGCTGGTGATGTGACTTATTTAAAAACAGGCGAAGGTTGGATGTATCTTGCTGTTGTGATGGATTTATATTCTCGACGCATTGTTGGTTGGCATATAGATAAACGTATGACGACTGACTTAGTGATGAAAGCCATGATTAGGGCTTATAACCTGAGAAAACCAGCTAAAGGCTTAATATTCCACTCTGACCGAGGCTCTCAATACACCAGTAAGCGTTACCGTCAGCTGCTCGAACAATTTGGTATTCGAGCGAGTATGGGTGATGTGGGAGCCTGTTGGGATAACGCAGTAGTGGAGAGGTTCTTTGGCAGTTTGAAACATGATTGGTTACTTAAAGTGGCTCAACCTACGCGTGAGCATATGAAAAATGATGTTGTCGATTATATGAAGTATTACAACTTAGAAAGACTGCATTCAGCTAATAGTGATCTGTCACCAGTAGAGTATGAAAATTCTTTTAGAAAAGTGTCCGGCTGGAGTTGACCAGAACAGTAAAAATATTAGCGCTTTAGCTAACATAAGCGAACCAACCAATATAAGAATGGTTCAAGAGCAAGGTGAAAATATTAAAGACTCTGTAACTAAATCTGTGTAACTGCCTATTATTAATACCCATATAGGGTTTAGGATAGGTAGTTATGAACAAGAAAGAACTTGAAGTCTTTGCCAAGCAAGCGGCTAAATCCATCAAAACGGAAGCAGATTTAACGAACTTTCGTAAAATGCTTACCAAGGTAACGGTTGAAGCTGCGCTTAATGCGGAGCTGGATGAACACCTTGGTTATGTTCGTCATGAGCAATCCATCAACGATAATTCACGCAATGGCTATTCGCCCAAAACTATACGAACAGAAGATGGCGAGATTGATTTAGATACACCTCGTGATAGAGATTCTAGTTTTGAGCCTCAACTGGTTAAAAAGAATCAAACCCGCTTTACGTCAATGGATGACAAGATTTTATATCTGTATTCCAAAGGCATGACGACTCGTGAAATCGTGTCCACATTCAAGGAAATGTACGATGCAGATGTTTCACCAACACTGATTTCTCGTGTGACTGATGCGGTTATCGCTCAAGTCGTCGAGTGGCAAGCCAGGCCGCTTGATGCTGTTTACCCAATCGTCTATCTCGACTGCTTGGTTGTAAAAATACGCCAAGATAAGCAAGTCATCAACAAAGCCATTTACTTAGCCTTAGGCGTGAATATCGAAGGCCATAAAGAACTTCTAGGTATGTGGATATCAGAAAACGAAGGCGCGAAGTTCTGGCTTAACGTATTAACGGAGCTTCAAAACCGTGGCGTCAAAGATATCCTTATCGCCTGTGTCGATGGCCTTAAAGGTTTCCCTGATGCAATTAATACCGTTTATCCTGACACACAAATTCAGCTTTGTATTGTTCATATGGTGCGTAATTCATTGAAGTTTGTGCCGTGGAAAGACTACAAAGCCATCACGGCTGATTTAAAGCGCATATACCAATCGGTAACTGAAGATGAAGCCTTAATGGCCTTAGAGCAGTTTGAGCAACGCTGGGACAGTAAATATCCCAATATCTCTCGCTCATGGCGAAATAACTGGCAAAACGTTAGTACCATCTTCAATTACCCTGAAGATATCAGAAAAGCTATTTACACCACCAACGCTATTGAATCGCTGAACTCAGTTATACGTAAAGCCATTAAGAAACGTAAGCTGTTCCCACATGACGATTCGGCGAAAAAGGTGGTTTACTTAGCTATTGAGCAGGCATCTAAAAAATGGACGATGCCGATAAGAAATTGGAAATCGGCCTTAAATCGATTTATGATCGAATTCGAAGACCGATTAAAAGATGTTATTTAAAACTGGCAGTTACACAAAATGTGTTACAGGGTCATATTAAACTTTTTAATTCCGTGTTTAATTTGCCTCCTCAAACTTTAAGTATAAGTGGGGTTTTACCGAGGATTCATGCCAATATTCATTCGGTACGTGCAGGTGAAGAAATCAAAGTTGAATGGATACCACAAGCTAGTTTTCAATGCTCCGTAAGCTATAGTTCGAACCCTTAACGTGAAATATCAAGCACTAAGCTCATGTTCAGCTAAACTCAGCTCTAGTTCAATAGCAAACTGACGCAAGACTATAGCAAGTCAATACGCTCGTTAAAACGACAAAAAATTAATTCGTCATAGTCTTTTCTTCCTTGTAAATTTGTATTTATTCCAAAACAAGCGTTAAACATTTATGGGTATTAACAAATTTTTAGCGTGTAAATAAAAATGCTCCACCAATTCGGGGGAGCATTTTAATTAAGCTTTGCACAATTGAGAACCTGTGCCGTCCTATAACCTAAGACAAATTATCCACCGAGCTCACAATTCCCGACATACCGGCATTAATTTCTTTAAACACGCCATCGACTTGTGCGATAAGTGCCGCGCCCGCCTCTGACTTTTCCTGTGCCAGTTGAATATCTTGACTTAACGATGTTGTCATTGACTGGTTATTTTTAACCACCTCGGCGATTTCAGCCGTTGACGCACTGGTGCGCGCGGCCAAGTTTCTGACCTCATCGGCAACGACGGCAAATCCTCGACCTAGCTCCCCAGCCCTTGCCGCTTCAATCGCAGCATTAAGTGCCAATAGATTCGTTTGATCGGCAATTGACGAGATAGTATTGACAATTTCACTAATTTGGTCGGATTGGTCGGCTAATCCTGAAATATTGCTTGCTAGGTTTTCCACATTACTGGTCATTTCGTCCATAATCGCCACGGTATCTTTCAATACATCTTTGGCGACCTCAGACACTTGCTCTGTTTCAACTACAGTTGATTGCACCGCTTCCGAAGCGTTTTTTAAGTTAGCAACGCGCGCGGTGATATCAGACGCAAATTTAACAATGCGAATCAGTTTACCCGTATTATCAAAGATAGGGTTGTAGCTTGCTTCAAGCCAAATTACATCGCCTTGTGCGGTGCGACGTTCAAACATACCTTGTACGTACTGGCCACTGTTTAGCTTTCGCCAAAACTCTTTGTACTCTGGGCTTGATGTGATCTCTTTGGAGCAAAACATCTTGTGGTGCTGGCCTTTTATTTGCTCTAACGTGTAGTGCACGGTTTGCAAAAAGTTTTCATTGGCTTCGATAATGGTGCCGTCAAGCGCAAACGATATCATCGCCGACGAGCGATCCAATGCTGACAATATCCCATTTTGCGTGTCAGACTGTTCAACAAACGCTGTAATATCGGTGGCGATTTTAACGATAGACGCGATATTGCCCAACTCATCTTTTACTGGGTTATAGCTAGCCTCTAACCAAATTTCAGCACCGCTTTTGGTATAGCGCTTAAATTTGTCGGTAAACGATTGTCCTTGCGATAATTTTTGCCAGAAAGAGTGATATTCAAGGGATTGGCTATATGCGCGATCACAAAAAATGCGGTGATGCTTGCCCATTAGCTCTGCCATGCCGTATCCCATTACGGTGAGGAAGTTATCATTGGCGTCAATAATTTTGCCATCAGGCGTAAACTCAATATACGCAGTTGCACTTTTAATACTGTCTAAAATACGTTGCGCTTTAGTGTCTTGTGGGTGTTCTAGTGGTGTTTGGGGTTCATTTTTTTTGAACTTGGCAAATGGATTCATATACTTCCTCGAAATGGCAGCCAATAATTTCTATCAGTGCGTCCTAATCCTAGTCACTTAATGCACAATTCTCGTTGTCAATTCTTACTGTGATTAGCCACGGCCTGTTTGTATTTCTTTTATATCGACCTTGTCTTTCAGCGATGGCAAACATGGATATTTTTGCCGCAGAAAAGCAGGTGGTGAGATTATGGCAAATAAGACCTTTGACCGGAATAGAAAGTTTCAAATAAACACCAATAAGTTCAAATTAGTTGGTAAAAAACATAAAACAGTTGCCATCTGAGTTCAAAACCCTGTTAAACAGCTATTCAACTATTTATCAAATAGTTGCAAATAAATAGTCCGCTACCAACTTCCTAATAGCGAAAACACTCAAGTTTCATCACTAGCCAATAAGGATTATCCTAGATAAAAGTTGCAGAATTTACGGCTAAAAGTCGCCCCCATAAGCAGCCCCCAACTCGTCGAATAATTCGCCAACAATGTCTAAATAGTGTGCCATTTAATTTTGCTAGCCAACTGACAAATGACCATTAACAGTATTGAATTTGGCACTATCGCCATTCGCGCGCATATATTTAGTGTCATCATTGGCTCTGTTTTAACGTCAGCTAAGCGATGGATTTGCTTGCCAATGGTCAAAGCAGTTTGTCAGATCAGATAGAACACGCACTTTCTACTATCAAAATTATCAATAGTCACCGATATCATCAGCCAGAACGAATATGCTCGTGATCGTTTTAGTGAAGTTGCAACGTGCATTGATGATGTAAGAAGCTCTAGCTAATCAATATTAGCAAACGGCTTCCGCACTAGTATCCATCAACAAGGCAGACGAATAACATGCTTGGCAGTTAAGCGTATAAGTCGTTTGCCTTTTAGCCACTTTAGTTTGTTTACTTGAACATTGTGGGCACGGCAATTTCATTGCGGTATTGGTGTCGCATTTATCGCAGTGAACATAATAGCCATACCGACCAGCATGAGCTTTTAGCTTCTCAGTATTGCCGCATTTTTTGCAGGCTAATATGACAGAGTTGACGGTTTGGCTTTTAGGTTCTGCAACCTTTGGCTGCTCGTTAGTTTCACTGTCGCTAATTTCGTAGGTTTGTGCCGATGTTTCAGCCACTGTGTTCAACTTAGGGACTTCCTCTGACAACAGAAAATCAGTAATTGACTTGAGTTCGTTATCACGAAAGTCAGGGCGTGTATCAAAGGTTAACGTGCTAAGTACTTTGCTGCGCAAATCCATTAACTTATTCAATTTATCAACTAAAAATTCTGACTTGACGATTTGAGCAGAAATATCTTTTGGCATTGAATCTCGTTCAATAACTGAGTTGCTAGAAACGGCACATAAACAATGCCACTGTCTAAAACGAAATGATTGTTGCTTAAACCCAAGTAACTTAGGCAGTATTTGCTCGCGATGTTCATGCAGGTAGTCAGCGAGTAACGTTTGTTGAAGTTCAACTTGCTTTACTGGCGATGGCATGCCGACCCACTTTTTACCCAAGGTGCGAGTCCACTCCCCCTGCTGATTGACTTTGACCTCACCAGAGATACTTTTAGATTCAATGAGGATTAGGCCATAGGGATAAACAATTAAATGATCAATTTGCGCCTGCTCACCATTGTGAGTAAAGCTAAAGTCATTGATAACAAAAATTTTGGGGTGATCTTTAAAGGCTCGTCTGAGATAGAACGCAACATCTTGCTCTTGTTGCTGGCCAGCCTTAGCTGTTGGGGATTGGGCGTTTATTAATTGTTTATCCTTTAAAATCATCTACAACATCCATAAAGCAGAATAAAATCAATAAGATTGTATGACAATTAAGTAAACAGCGTAAGTGGTACTAATTAATCGAAATCAATAATCTCCGCAAATATTAAATCTTTTTAATCAAAACTATCGAAACTCCCCGCTAACTATTTATTGCCTAAGTTCAGCTCAATAAACATCAAATTTGGCGATACCTGCAAAAGCCCATCAGCCCAACGCGGATTGGTATAAATGTGTTTTACTTGTTCTAATGCACAAATCATCAACAACATTTGTACGTTAAATAATTTGATGCTCGACCAGCAGATTTTTATTTAACCAGCTGGTTAAGTTTTATTTATTTAATACGATAATTGGGGTTCATGTCTTCTTTAGCTAACGAACTAGGCGTAAAAGAAGACATGAAAACTACTCGACGTGTTATTTAAGGTAGGTATAACCATCTAAACAATCTTCGTAGAAATCAATCCAGTTAACCCCTTCACGCGGCTTAATTTGGCCTCGTTGAATTTGCTTATCGATTTCTTTTTTGATCGTTTGCGCCATAATCTCAGGCGTGTACTGCATGGTGGACAGCACACCTTTCACTGACGTACCTTTAACCACTTCTTCAATGTAGAAGTCTTTTGGATCGTCATCGTAACTGACAATATGTACTTCGTTTAAACGGCCAAACAGATTGTGCATATCGCCCATCACATCTTGATAAGCGCCCGTTAAGAAAATACCGATAAAGTAATCTTCATCTTTGTTAAGTGCATGTAACGGTACATTGCTGGCAACTGGGTTGCCTGTCGCCTCATCACCAATAAACTTATCAATTTTGCCATCACTGTCGCAGGTGATATCCACTAAACTACACAGCTTAGTGGGTTTTTCCTGATGACGAGAGATCGGCACGATCGGCAATACTTGATCAATGGCCCACGAATCAGCGGCTGATTGGAACACCGAGAAGTTAGCCAAGTATTGCGATGACAGCATTTCTGGAATTTCTTTTAGCTCTTCTGGCACAAAGGCTTGCTGCTGCGCCAGCACATCAATGGTTTCCAATGTGCGCCAATACATCACTTCCACTTTCGCCATTTCTTCAAGCGAGAGCACGTCTAACTTAAACGCTTGCATTGCTTGCTCTTTTAGCTGGGCAATATCGTTAAAGGCTTCTTGATAGTTATCTTGCGTAAGACCTTTTTCAATATCACGTAAATTACTGACAATAATATGTTCGCCGGTTTCTTTACGTGTGCTGTACTGGGCGCCACGCGGGTGAATCTCACCAATCACTTTGGTCACTACACATGAATGGTGTGCCGTCATCGCTCGGCCACTTTCGCTTACTAAATGTGGGTGAGCAACACCAGCTAAGTCACAGCTTTGTTTAAAGCCATAAACAATATCGGCAATATATTCTTCTAAACCATAGTTACAGGAGGAATCATTGGTGGATTGCGAGCCGTCATAATCAATAGCTAAGCCGCCACCAACATCAACATATTCCAGTGGTACACCTTGTTTAACAAGGCGCGAGTATACCAACGACGCTTCTTGTACTGCTTCTTTAATGGCTCGAATATCCGTTAATTGACTACCAATATGAAAGTGTAGCAACTTGATGGTATCTGCCATGCCCTCTTGTTCTAGTAAGGTTACGGCATTTAAAATTTCGGCAATGCTCAGGCCAAATTTAGCGCGCTCACCACTTGAGCTTTCCCACTTACCACGGCCTTTCACCATCATTTTTACCCGCAGGCCAATAATAGGTTTAACGCCAAGCTGTTTAGAAAGCTTGATTAACATGGTCAGCTCGCTGAACTTCTCAACCACAATCACCATATTGCGATTGATTTTTAAGCCAAGTAAGGCAAGGCGCAGGTATTCTTCGTCTTTATAGCCATTAAGGATGGTCAATGAATTTTTATTGGTGTTATAAGCAAGCGCTGCAATAAGCTCTGGTTTTGAACCTGCTTCAAGGCCATAGTCAAAACGCGCACCGGCATCGACAATTTCCTCGATGACTTCACGCATTTGATTCACTTTTACAGGAAATACGCCTAAGTAGCGACCTTCGTAATCCGCTTCTTCAATGGTGCTGCGAAATGTTCGGTTTAGGCGTTCTACTTGCGAGCGTAAAATATCGTGGAAACGAATAACAGCCGGAAACTCAATGCCCTCAGCGACCATTTCATCGACAATTTCACGTAAGTTAATTTTCAAGTTTGGTTGATCATAACGCGGCGTTACTTGTAAATCACCCTGCTCGCCAATGGCAAAGTAGCCGTTGCCCCAACGGTTTACTCGGTAGATTTTTTCGGCGTCGTCAATTGACCAAGTCGCACTGGTATTCGACAATGCTTGTGTTGCTAAATCATCACGACTCATAAGTTTGCCTCCGCGCCGTTTTTACTATGAGCATTAGCGCCAGAGTTTAAACAAAGCAGTAATTCACGTACCACTTTGGCCGCGAATACATCGCTATTTCCTGTGCTGTCAATTTCAGGTGAAAGCTCAACCACATCGCAGCCAACAAAGTTTTTGCGCTGCAAAATTTTGCACAAGCTAACGAACGAATGAAAATCTTCACCGCCCGGCTCTGGCGTACCTGTGCCAGGGAAAAAGCTGGGATCAAAATAGTCTAAATCTAGCGTTAGATAAATCGGTCTATCATCTGCTATCGCTTCTACCGCCGCCAAAAAGTCTGCACGACTTTGCATAATAGTTTGGTTATCACGCATCCAATCGTATTCTTCTTTAGTACCTGAACGAATACCGTATTGAATCAGTTGGTTTTGTTCGGTGAAATGGTCGCTCACTCGGCGAATAATTGAGGCATGCGAGTAGTGATAGCCCAAATAGCCATCACGTAAATCAGCATGGGCGTCTAAGTGCAGCAACACAAGGTCAGGGTATTCTTGCAAATAACGGGTGATCGGTGCGTAAGAGATCGAATGCTCACCGCCAAGGGTTAATACTCGTACCTTGTCTTTGGCTAACGAGACATCAGCAAACACGTCATTAAAGGTGCTGTTGGCTTGCAAGTATTGCGTTTTAATATGCTCAGGATCTGTGTCTTCGGTGATATTTATATCAATAGGTAAGTTACCTAAGTCACTAAAGCAGTAGTTTTCCAAATCATCGTCTAAATAAGGCGAGTATGACTCAATGCCATCAGAAACCGTTCGTAGCGCATTTGGACCATGTTTAGTGCCTTTGCGAAAACACGCCGTGCCATCAAATTCAAAACCAATTAAATGGGTGGTATTCGCATTAATCACCAACTCAGTGGATGACCATTCAAACGGCACAGGTGCCGTAATTAGCGGGGTGTTGATCGTTTTTAAGCTAGTCACTGATTTACCCAAATATTAACTCACAAAATTTTGCGCAATTATGCAAAAATTCACGAATAAGTATAGTATTTTTTAATACGCCAACTACCCGCTAAAATAACGGCCCAATAGCGCCGTTTGATGGGCGATAAAACTGAGAGCGTGTTGGTCTTTCACGGTTGTTTTTGCAGCAGTCTGTTTGGGTTTTATGCAAGGCGGCACTTGTGCAGAGTAGTTACTCTCCATAAATAAGTGCCAACACAGTAGATAATTCAAACAGACGCTGCCCCTTTATTTTGTATTGAGGGGGTTCAACTAAACGCATCCTGCTCATTGTTACTCACTTTTTACATAGAACGACTATGCGACGAAGTGAGTGCCGCGATCAGAAAGCGTTTAGAGTGAACAAAATCCAAGCTCGAAAGACAAACACGCTCTGCTTGTAAACCACAAAATAATTTGTAAAATACCGCACCATTTTTTTGCGTGTTGCTTTAGAGGGCAAGTCGTGTTTTTTGAAGGTTCAGAAAAAAAAGCCGAAATATTAGTTAATCCCAACACATTAAACTTGTTAACTGATATTGATAATGAATTTTGGGCAGCATTAGTCAATTGCTGCCATGCGCAGATTTTATCAAGCATTGAAAACGAACATTGCAAGGCATTTTTATTGTCGGAATCCAGCTTGTTTGTTTGGCATGATCGCATGCTTATTCTTACCTGTGGTGTCACTCAGTTAATTAACTCGGTGGATTACTTTGTTAAACACCAAGGTAAAGACGCCATTACGCATCTTATTTATCAGCGTAAAAACGAATATTTTGCGCAAGCCCAGCCAAGCTGTTTTGGTGATGATATTAAGCTGCTCGCCAGTCACTTTCCGGGGAAGGCCTATCGCTTCGGTGAGATGGACAGCCATCATAACTATGTGTTTCATCTCGATAACGACTTTGTTGCCGACAAAAGCGATAAAACTTATGAGTTGCTGGCTTATCAAATTAGTGAACAAGCATCGCAGCATCTAACTCAGCCAAATTTATCGGCTGAAGAGATTCGCGCTTATTTAAAAATCGACGAGCTATTACCAGGCTTTACGATAGATGATTTCGTGTTTGAGCCATACGGTTATTCACTCAATGCCATTAAAGACCGCGAGTATTTAACCATTCATGTCACGCCGCAAGCGGATAGCAGCTATATCTCGTTTGAGTCAAACCTTAATTTAGTTGCACTCGCGCCGCAAATTTTAGCGGTATTAGCGCCAGCATCGTTTGATTTAATGAGCTTTAATGAGGCTGATTTTGCCGAGCAAATTCATGCAGCTATCCCCTCGCAATACGTGAGTAAATCGCTGGTGAGCAAAACCTTAACCAATGGCTACCTAGTTAACTTCGCCAACTTTATTTTACCGAGCGAGCAATTTTCAGCGCCAATTGAACTGGATATTTCAGGAGAAAACCATGCACTCTAATTTATGGGTAGAAGAAAAATTTGAAGACTTTTTAGGGCTAAAGTTTAAAGTCGAGAAAGTGCTATTTTCTGGCAAAAGCGAGTTCCAAACCGTTGATGTGGTAGAAACTAAAGGCCACGGTAAAATGTTACTGAATGACGGTTTGATCATGGTCACTGAGCGCGATGAATTTGCCTACCACGATATGATCACCCACGTGCCTTTGTTTGTGCACCCTAACCCGAAAAATGTGCTGGTGATTGGTGGCGGTGATGGTGGTACCGCGCGTGAAGTGATCCGCCATTCATCCGTTGAAAAATGTACCATGGTGGAAATTGACGGCATGGTGGTTGACGCCTGTAAAGCCCATATCCCACAAACTGCTAGCGCATTAGACGATCCGCGCATTGACCTAATTATTGGTGATGGCGTTAAGTTCGTACAAGAAACAAATGAAAAATTCGATGTGATTATTGTCGATAGCACAGATCCTATCGGCCCTGCCCAACCACTATTTGGTGAAGCTTTTTACCGCGATGTATTTAGCTGCTTAACTGACGATGGCATTGTCGTTTCGCAAGGGGAATCTTCATGGTACGCACTAGAAATTCAGCAATCGTTACTCAAAGTGCTCAACGCAGTATTCCCAAATAACTACCTGTATAGCTTTAGCAACCTCACCTACCCAGGCGGTTTATGGAGTTTTACTTTTGCGTCGAAGAAGTACCACCCAGTTAACGACTTTAACCCAGCACGTGTAACGGAAAGTGGTTTAGAGTTTGACTATTACAACGCAGCACTACACAGCGCAGCTTTTGCCTTGCCGAGCTTTGCACAAAAAGGGTTAGCTGGGTTGATTGATAATGACAAATAGCTAGAAAGCTTAAATTTCAGTGTCAGGTGCTTACCAAAAGTACCTGACAACATTAACCGCAAAAAAACGGCAAAAAATCTGCAATAAACAAGTCTAATGCCAATGCCCGTACGGAATCATTTCTGGATCTTCCGGCAGCTTTCGCCAGCCTTGAGGGCTATCAATATAGAGCTTTTTAAAGTTACGACGCCTTGCCCCATAGGAACCAAGTTAACAAGCACATTCAACACAGCATCCGCATGCTCTAAGCTTCTGCCTTGATTAGAAATCACGAGTTTAACGGTTGATATAATTTCTCTATATTTTTTGTTTGCTTGTTTTTTATCCCACGCTATTTTGACGCCTTCCGATACGCCTGAAAAAACGAAGTTCATTAACTTACCTAGATTTGCCATATTAAATCCTTTTAGTTTTGGTCAAGTTTGTTAACGCATATCCATGGATCATTAGGTACAAGGTTGTAATTAAAACGATAAAAAACATTTCGCGGCCTAAGTACCCACCAGCCATATATTCAAAGTAAACACCTAAATAGGCAGACATAAAAATCAAAGCAGTAACAACTTGCCCAAATTTGTACTTGAATAAATAATCAGGAAGGTTAAAAGAGTACGCGTAGGCATAAAGCCCGAACAACCAACAAGGGAGAATTACAACATTAAGGTAAGAGAGCCAGTCGGGTATTGCTGGCTGTAGTATTTCTGGCGTAGTTAAAGCTCTGTATATTTCCAATAAGGCCAAGAGTAAGTTAAACCAAAAAAACGCTTTCCATTTACTTTTCGTCGTCATAATTTTCCTTAATTACGATCAATTTGCAGAGCATATTATGCTTTGCCTTATTGAAATTAAGTCTAGACGAATCTCCATTTGAAATATAGGGCGATATTTAACCAGCCAAAGTGAATGAACAATACAAGGGCATTTATTTAAATGCCCTTTTTATTATCAATTTGTCTCGTTACTTTGTTTCACTTTACTTTATTCCCCCTTTAGAGCGTTAGCCACCAAACTGGAAACGTACACCCGCATTAACGGTAAAACCATCATTGCGTGACCAAATATCGGTTGTCCAGCGACCACTTGGTGCTTGTGCTGGCAGTAGCAATGGATCTTCTTTGGTTTGGCGCACATTCAGCAGGTTTTCCGCATTAACAAACCAACTTACCTTGCCTAGGGTAATTTGGCCCAACAAACCTAAGTGCCAATAGGCATCACTGCGCTCGCGATATGGGTTGTTTTCAAGCGCTTGCGTACCGGTGTAGTACGCTTCAAAACCGAGTAAATGGCTGCCGTGCTCTTCCCACATCACCACTAAACCCGCTGAATGCTGTGGCGTTAAGGTGATCGGTGAACGGCCTGATGCCAATAGGTTAGGTTTAGTGGCATCGGTATATAAATAGCTACCAGTAAATTTAATGTCGTGCCAGCGATAACGCAGCAGTAATTCTGCACCACTAATGCGACTCTCACCTTGTGCATTAACGATTGCGACTTGTTTGCCACTATTATCTTCAACATCAGTCTGTAAATTATTGAGAGTCGCTAGCTCAGTAACATTATCAATATGAGAAGCGAAGAAAGTAACGCTAGTTTCGAAGTCACCAAGCACATAACTCACATCTATTGACGCAGTTGACGCTTGCTCTTCTTCAAGATCAGCCAAGGGTGCTAAACGCGATAGCCCAGTTTCATCAATATCTTCAATAAATGGCGTTGGTGCGTAAAACCCTTGACCGAAAGCGCCGCGAATCGTCCAATTATCAGGGCTATAAAGCACTGAAATTCTCGGGCTAAATTGAGTACCGTATTCACTGTGCCAATCGGTTCTGGCGCTTAGTGATAGCGCAAGCTCGTCACTGGCGTCATAATCTAATTGGGTAAACAAACCCGGGACATCGTAGGTGTAGTTAAATTCAGAAAAAGTTTCTGAATCAAATTGCTCTGACTGAAACGCCGCGCCAATAAGCCATGCCGCCTGATCGCCATAACCTGAAACACTGGACTCAATTAAGTAGCTTTGATGAGAATCGTCTTCAAATACAGTGCCGTATTGATGCTCATGATCTTGATTCATTGCCGAGCCACGCACATTTACATTTAATGTTTCATTTAGCGGTGCGTCATAAATAAAGCCAAGGTCGGTGCGCACTGTATCTTGATCTTGCGCAAACGGATTTCCATCTGGCGCAGTTGCCCCCTCGCGCGTGCCACCTGTGCGCTGCTCCTTCATCGCCCCTAAGGTTAAGTAAAGGTTGGCACCATCCTCCCCTTGCCAGTAAAAACGCGGGCGCACTGTCGCGCGGTCATAACCAGCCATATCAATCCAACCATCATAGTCGAGATCTTCTTCTTTTTGATGATGAACACCAGCGGTTACCGAAGCGCTTAGCGTATCTGTTATGGGTGACGCGAAATAAGAAGTAATATCTTGCCCATCTTTTGAGGTTAAATTGACGAGTACCTCTCCCTCGACCTCGCCCTCTCTATTATGGCTAGGCGTTCGTGAAATTAAGTTGATCACACCACCTAGTGCGGAACCACCATAAAGCGACGACGCAGAGCCTTTGATAATTTCAACGTTCGCTAAATCTGTTGGGAGGATTTGTAATAAGCCGATAGACGCTGTTTGCCCGCCATATAGCGGCAAACCGTCACTGAGCAATTGTGTGTAACGTCCATATAAACCTTGCAAGCGAATATTGGCGCTACCAAGCGCTGGCGATGTGGTTTGCACACGCACTCCGCCAGTTTCAGCCACTAACATGGAAATATTGCCCGGACGCATTAGTGCTTTTTCTTGCACTTCTTCGCCATTTATCACTTCGGTTCGAGTGGCGGATTCAGTGACAATACGCCCTAAGCGGGAAGCGGTCACTTGAATACGTTCAACGCCGTTATCTGAATGTTCGTGATGGTCGTGATGATGACCAATCTCTTCTTGATGGCTGTTATGTTCATTGTGTTTGCCATGTTTTTCACTGGCGCTTGATATGGCTGGCAACATCGCGACAGCAATGGCTAGGCTAATTTTATTCAAAAGCATTTTTACCTCGTGAATGCTTAGGTATTTAACTGGGCTTAGTGTGAAGAGTTGCTCATGGCAACAAAGCACGTCTTTTAGTGATTAGTGTCTAGTGATTAGTGCACAAAGCCGCTTCTGGCTATTCATTCCCTGCTATTTGGGAAAAAGCCAAAGCTTGCGCAGAAATATTAAGTGGCGCTTATTGGCGGGCGATAAAGCGAATTAGCTATAAAATAGGTATGTGGGAACTGATAACTGTAAATAGGGGTAGCAACAAAAACAGTTGCTGGACTGCGAATAAAAGCGGTTAAATAAAGGGTTGCGGAGCACATACTGCTACTACAAATACAGGCACCGTCACTGCAATCGACATTACAACTGGGATCACAACTTCCATCACAGCAATCCTCGTGTTGTTCAGTGCCGGCTTGTTTGGTATGAGCTGCATCATCAGTTAACTTAGCAGAAGTTCCAACAGCTTGTGTTTCGCCTGCAGACTTATCGTCGGCATCAACAAACACTACCGCCTGCCCAATAAAGGCAAACAATAACAGTAAGGTGATAAAAACTCTAAATGACGGGTGGTACATAAAACTCTCTAAACAGTAGCGCTGTGTATTCTAGTACCAAGCTTTTATAAAGTGAATGGCTAGTGCAAATTTATGCCCTATTGTTTTTGTAGTTCTCGTTTCTACAATTGCCGTCTGGTACAGATATAAATTAGTGGCGCTCTGTCATAACCACACCTAAACTACACTTCGCAGCAATAATCCCTTGGCTTTTAATTGGCTAAAATGCTATGATGCCGCGCCTTTTTATTCTGGCTAAGATTTAAGCTTGGTTAACGCTAAGGTTAAGTTAGTTAAAATTAAAAGGTTTTCAGGTTGTTCTTGGTCGCAAAGAGCAACAATTTTTGACTTATTAATAGAGTATTTATCATGACTGATTTATTTACTTTGGATGCTGAAGTACGTACTGACCTAGGGAAAGGTGCGAGCCGCCGCCTACGTCACGCGAACAAAGTTCCAGCTATCCTTTACGGTGAAGGCAAAGAGCCTGTATCTTTAACACTTGCTCACAACAAAGTATTCCGTGCGCAAGAAGAAGAAGCATTCTACTCTCACGTATTAACGTTAAACGTTGACGGTGAAAAAGTTGAGTGTTTATTAAAAGACATGCAACGTCACCCGTACAAGCCGCTAGTAATGCACATGGACTTCATGCGTATTGATGCTACACACGCTGTACACACTAACGTTCCAGTTCACTTCTTAAATGAAGAAGCTGCTGCGAAGAAAGGTGGTTCTGTTGCTCACCACATCGCTGAAATCGCAATTACTTGTTTACCAGGTAACTTGCCAGAGTTCATCGAAGTTGATTGTGCAGACTTAGAAGTTGGTCAAACTCTTCACCTATCTGACGTTAAATTCCCAGAAGGCGTTACTTCTGATGAATTAGCTAAAGGTGAAAGCCACGACCAAGCTGTTGTTACATTAAACGCTCCTAAAGGCGGTAACGACGCAGCTGCTGAAGAAGAAGCAACTGAAGAGTAATCATAACGTTCGTTTATGACTATTCAATTAGTTGTGGGGCTGGGTAATCCCGGCCCCGAATACACCAAAACTCGCCATAACGCTGGCGTCTGGTTCGTTGAAGAACTTGCTCGCATCCATAACATCCCCTTAAAACCCGAAAAGAAATATGCTGGCCTTTATGGCAAAGGGCAAATTGCGGGTCAACTTGTTCATTTACTTATTCCAACCACTTTTATGAATCGCAGTGGTCAAGCCGTGGCACCGTTGGCGAATTTTTTCAAAATTCCCGTTAGCGAAATGCTTGTTGCACACGATGAAATGGACATGACACCGGGAGTTTGTAAAATAAAAATGGGTGGTGGCCATGGTGGTCATAATGGCTTACGAGACATTATTGCCAGAATGGCAAATAATAAAGATTTCTACCGTTTGCGCATTGGCATTGGTCACCCCGGCCATAAAGATCGCGTAACCGGACACGTACTTGGCAAAGCACCTGCTGCCGAGCAAACGTTAATTGATCAAGCGGTTGATGAAGCAAGCCGCTGCTTTGAAATTTGGCTAAAAGACGATTTAAAGAAAGCGCAAAATCGTTTACACAGCTTTAAAGCTGCATAGTTTTAGCATAGGCCAAAAGTACTGACACAAATTAATTTGCCGCACATCGGCGATAACGAGATAGGAAAAAATCATGGGTTTTAAATGTGGTATTGTTGGTTTGCCAAACGTAGGTAAATCTACTTTGTTCAACGCATTAACAAAAGCGGGTATTGAAGCGGCTAACTTCCCGTTCTGTACCATCGAACCTAACACGGGTGTGGTACCTGTGCCAGATCCTCGCTTAGACCAAATTGCCAAGATTGTTAACCCTGAGCGCGTTATCGCAACCACCATGGAATTTGTTGATATTGCGGGTCTTGTTGCTGGTGCCTCAAAAGGTGAAGGTTTAGGTAACAAGTTCTTAGCTAACATTCGTGAAACAGATGCGATTGGCCATGTGGTACGTTGTTTTGAAAATGAAAACATTGTTCACGTTGCCGGTAAAGTTAGCCCAAGCAGCGATATTGACGTAATCAACACAGAGCTAGCTCTTGCTGATATGGACACGGCTGAGCGTGCCCTGCAAAAACAAGCAAAGAAAGCAAAAGGTGGCGACAAAGACGCTAAATTTGAAGTACCTGTGCTAGAGAAAATCTTGACGCACGTAGAAGAAGGCGAAATGATCCGCTCACTAGAGCTAACAAAAGAAGAATTAGCGGCAGTTAAATACCTAAACTTCTTAACCGTTAAGCCAACTATGTACATTGCCAATGTTAATGACGATGGCTTTGAAAATAATCCATACCTTGATGAAGTTCGTGAAATTGCTGCGAAAGAAGGTGCCGTCGTAGTGCCTGTATGTGCAGAAATTGAAGGTGAGCTTTCAGAAATGGACGAAGAAGACCGCGAGATCTTTATGGAAGAAATGGGCTTAACTGAGCCTGGCTTAAATCGCGTGATTAACTCTGGTTACGGTTTATTAAGCTTACAAACTTACTTCACCGCTGGTGTTAAAGAAGTACGCGCTTGGACTGTGAAGCAAAATGCCACTGCCCCACAAGCGGCTGGTGTCATCCACACTGACTTTGAAAAAGGCTTTATCCGCGCTGAGGTTGTTGGTTTTGATGACTTTATCGAAAACAATGGTGAATCGGGTGCGAAAGAAGCAGGTAAATGGCGCTTAGAAGGTAAAGATTACCTAGTTAAAGATGGTGATGTAGTTCACTTTAGATTTAACGTATAGCTCTACGTCTAACTAAACGCTTAATCTAGCGTTTATCTTAATAATTGAAGAAGGAGCCTAATGGCTCCTTTTTTGTTTTCAGTTTTGGTCCACTCACTCGCTACTTGTCATGGCCTTACAGTTTTAAAAAAGCGCCTGCTTATATAGGTGCAAATCACTAGCTAAGAATAAACTGCCAGCAGACATAATTTATTGATAGTTAAAAGTGGCTAATACGGCAATTGCTCTTCTAATACTAGTTTTAGCGTTACTTAGGTAAATATACTGGAGCTTTAATTCAAACCTCTTAACCCATATCTTTTAACTGTGTTTTACTAATTTAAGAGCATGACTTAATACTACTTACTACTGTTTAGGTATTCTCCTAAAATATAAAAACAAATTACGCGTTAAATTAGTCGCATAAATACGCTTCTCGCGTAGTAATTAAACGCCTTGTTGGTAATTTGTCCAAACAAACCTAAGTAGTCATATTTTTGCAAAAAAACGGTTGACGAGCTGCGATCAGATTTGCATAATACGCGCCACTTGCTGAGAGGCAAGATTGTAAATGGCTACATAGCTCAGCTGGTTAGAGCACATCACTCATAATGATGGGGTCCCAAGTTCAAATCTCGGTGTAGCCACCATTTACAATTTAAAGTTTTAAATCATTGATTTTATTACTTTAATAAATACTCTGTTAGGGAGTAGCGGAATTGGTAGCTATGCTGGCCTTATTTAGGAATCAGCGTTCCAGTAACGCGAGAGCGGTGGCTCTTTAAACTACACAGCACTCTGTGCGGGAGTGGCGGAATTGGTAGACGCGCTGGATTTAGGTTCCAGTACCGCGAGGTGTGAGAGTTCAAGTCTCTCCTCCCGTACCATTTTAATAGCAGGCTGTATGTTATTAAAATATGAAACATCGTTGGGGTATAGCCAAGCGGTAAGGCAGCGGGTTTTGATCCCGTCATTCTCAGGTTCAAATCCTGATACCCCAGCCACTTTCGTAGCCTAGGCTAAAGTTGTGGTGAGTATAAATCATCGATGTTTTGCCCATAAGATTGGGGTATAGCCAAGCGGTAAGGCAGCGGGTTTTGATCCCGTCATTCTCAGGTTCAAATCCTGATACCCCAGCCAATCTTAGGAAACAGCGTCAGTGACGCGAGAGTGGCGGCTCTATAAAAGTGTAATATTACTAAATGCGGGAGTGGCGGAATTGGTAGACGCGCTGGATTTAGGTTCCAGTGCCGCGAGGCGTGAGAGTTCAAGTCTCTCCTCCCGTACCATTTAGTAAGAGCTTTTACTTACCTTTATTAGCTAAAGAAGTAAAAGTTGTAAATGGCTACATAGCTCAGCTGGTTAGAGCACATCACTCATAATGATGGGGTCCCAAGTTCAAATCTCGGTGTAGCCACCATTTACAACTGAGTGCTGAATGTAGCACGAGAGCGGCGGCTCTTTAAAAACGGCAAATTTTAAATGAGGGTGTGCAGATTTAGTAGATGTGCTGGCCTTATTTGGGAAACAGCGTTCCAGTAACGCGAGAGCGGCGGCTCTTTAAACTTGCGAATTTTCAATGCGGGAGTGGCGGAATTGGTAGACGCGCTGGATTTAGGTTCCAGTACCGCGAGGTGTGAGAGTTCAAGTCTCTCCTCCCGTACCATTGAAAACTAGTAGTATCATTCAGATATTACCAATCATCTCAATATGATTGGGGTATAGCCAAGCGGTAAGGCAGCGGGTTTTGATCCCGTCATTCTCAGGTTCAAATCCTGATACCCCAGCCAACTTTCTCTACGTACTTTCCAGTACTTAAATTCCAAAAACATTAATTTAAATTACTATTAAAATTTCATGCCTATAGCGGTGTTTAGTTTCTTTGAACTATCTAGATTGAGATCTACAAACAAGCTGCTATTTGTAATAGTGTTTTCATTGAATTTTACGCAAAAGAATCGCAGTGTACGCCGATTAAACCTCAGATTCCCCATTTAAGAACAATGCTTTATTAACGATTCTTAGTCATAAAGGGCAATTTGATATGACTGTACGCAGTTCGTTTGAATGGCGAGAGAAGGAATGCCGCCAAATAGTTTTTAACGGCACAGCTCTTAACGAAAAAGCTAAGAGTGGAAAAATAGGACGGCTACTCGTTACAGTCCGCAAGCGTATGCTAATACCTTGTTTTTAATAGTGGGGGGAACACGCTGCGCAGCAAATAGCCCAATGTTTCTGACCGCTTTTAAAATCGGGGAGTCATTTGAAAAAGTTGCATACAAGCCATCCATTGCTGTCATCATCAATAAATTATCTTTCCTGCGCACTTGCTCATAGTTATTCAGTACGGTTGCTGAGTGCCAACTTGTACCATTGGCGATAGCATCGGCAATCGCATTGCGAAGGGCTAGCACATCTTTAAAGCCGAGATTGACGCCCTGCCCTGCTAGCGGGTTAATTGTATGAGCTGCATCTCCCAGCAATACAACATTGCCTTGCACATACTTATTGGCATGTTGCCTAGTTAAAGGGAAATACCCTTTATCGACCACCTCAATCTCACCAAGCTTGGCAGGAAAGTGCTGTGCAATTTGCGCTGTCAGCTCATCGTTTGTTAACTGTGCTAATTGTTTAATGCGATCTTTATGTTCATACCACACCAACGAGGCATGATTACCAAGTAGTGGCAGCATGGCCAGCGGCCCTGAAGGGGTAAACTGCTGCCACGTAATATCCTGTTGTGGAAACTCTGTTTTAACATTGATCAACATTGCAGATTGCTGGTAATTCCAGCCAGTACAGCCTATTTTCGCTTGTTGTCTAACAAACGAGTTAGCGCCATCAGCGGCGACCACCAAACGCGCGATAAAACGCTCTTGTTCCGTGTCGACCGCGATACTATCGGTTTGTTGATTAATATCAGTTATCGGTTGCCCCAAAATTAATTTTATACCTTGGTGTTGCTTAGCTTGCTGCCAAAGCGAGAGTTGAATTAATCGATTCTCTACGATATGCCCAAGGTGCGGCTGATTAATCGCATCCGCATTAAACTCGGCGTAGGCAAGCTCAGACTCCCAGACGCCCAAACGGCGATATGGACAGGCGCGCCATTGATGAATTTGCTGCCACGCCCCTAAATCTTGCAACAGGTTTTCTGACGCTAAAGATATCGCTGAAACGCGCAAATCAAATGCTTGTTCGTTGGAAAAAGCTTGAGGTTGATGCTGTTCAAACATTACAACTTTAAGACCAAGTTCGGCCAAGGATAGAGCAGTAGCAGCGCCAATCATGCCACCACCAACAATTAGAACATCATGCTGTTGCATAGGTAGGAAACTAAATATCAGAAAAGGTCGCGCTTAGTGTAAAAGGATTTAGCATAATTGGCGAGCGTATTCGACATCGCTACGCTGTATTTAATTGATAAACATCAAGCTTTCACTAAATTTCTATGCGTAAAGTTTTAGGCTGAATACCAATTCTGTGTTTATACTAACTACTGGCAATTCTGCCAAACCCAATAATTAAGGAAAGATTATGTCTGCATTAAAAGAAGAAAAAATTGTCGCTCCGGATATCAAACTGGTTTATGACCTAACAGAGAAACCAAACCTTACTAATTTGCAAGCCAAGGCTGACCGCGCTGTGCTTGCGAATATGCGCCTTGATTTAGTACTACCGGAAGACAACATCCTCACTGTAGATATAGATTTTGACACCACAAGTGGCTACCATGGTAATACCATGATGGTAATGGATGACTTTGGTGTAGAAATGCTAGCAACAGCTTTTGCAGTAAAGTATGGTCAAGAACAAGCAGATGTCGTTACAAATGCTTGGCAGCGAAAACAACAACAAGATGATCCAAGAAAGCCGACTTACTTGCTGGTTCAAAAGCCAGAGTCAGAAAATGCAATGCCAAAAGTTTATGCGCTTTGCGGTGGCAAAAAGCATGAGAACGATATTGCGCCAGACAGTATTATCTAATTGCTTTGATCATGTTAGGCAGCTACTGCTGCCTCTATTCGTCTGTATTTTCACGCTTTGCTCACTCCTTCAAACAGCAAGTGCTAACACTCAAATTGATAACCTCGCGAAAATTCACAGTATTGCGCAAGATGCCAATGGCTTTGTATGGTTGGCCGGACACCAAGGTTTAACCCGCTTTGATGGCAGCAATAGTATTACCTTCTCGGCCAGTGATGCCAACTGGACTCTTCCCTTTACATGGGCACACGAAATAGAACCATTTGACGACGAGTTTATCGTTTCATCAGAAACCATGGGAACTTGGCTGTTCAATCCAACCAGTGGTGCCTTCAATAAGCTGGATATCGATACCGAGCACGAAAGCCACTATCACAGTGTTGAATTTAATGGCGCCTTTTACGTATCTTCAGCGAATAAAATTTACCGCTATGACCGCGAACGTGCGGTTACACAGCACTTATTAACGATGGAAGCTCCTGCCAACCTCATTACCTCACAAACACATTTGTATATGGATGCTGGGCTTCAAGGCATCTACGTTTATAAAGATGAAAAATTTGCGCCAGTGATAAGTGAAACGATTAATGTTGTTGCCGATGTCGGTGATTTACTTATTGTTGTTACGCCTGACACTATGTATTCGTTACAAGGTGACAAAATTATCGCTTCTACAGCAGTTGATATGGGAAGTAACGGGCTAGCCAAAGAAAATGGTAGTGATAACTTTTTTCTTATTGCGAACAACGGGGATATTAAGCGCTATAACGCTAGCACGCTCAAAGAACTACCTCATGGCTATAACACCGCCAAAAAAGCTCGGGTAAAAGCTGCATTTCACGATCGCTCAAAAGTGTTGTGGCTAGCAACCAGTCTTGGTATTGAAAGGCTAGTTGAAAGCTCTATTAAGAATCATCCCATAGTGTTCGATATTCCCAACAATTCGAATGAAATCACCTTATACGAAGAAGAACTTGTTATTGGTAGCTTTGGGGAAGGATTAAAAACATTCGCTCCCGACTCAACAATTTTTCCTGCCAATATTAACGCTGCCTTTTCCTCGAAAGCGAAGCGTATTATGGATTTACAGCCCGTTGGCGATGATTTATATATCGCCACGTTTGATGGGCTATGGCAGTTTCAAGGTAATACGCGACAATTAACACGTGTAAACTTCGCTCACAACGATAAGTTATTGATCAAACTTGCTCACCACAACGACATGCTCTATCTCGGCTCTAACTTCAACGGCCTTTACATTTACGACCTGAACAAAGAAGTGCTCGTTGATCACATCACTCACGAACAAGGCTTACCTAAGGCTGAAATTATTGATATTTTGCCTTTTGATAATGGGGATACTTGGCTCGGAACATCACAAGGCATTTCCATATACAACCGATTTAGTAAGTACATTAAAAACATACCAAACCAAGGGCCCAACAAAATCATTTCGCTCGAATATGCTGCCGATAAAGTATTTGCCGCCACTTTAGGTGATGGTATTTATATATTAGATCGTCAAGGCACCTTGTTATCTGTTATTGCACAAGGTATCGAATTTACCTACAGCAGCACGATAAGAGACAAAGTATGGATAGGCTCTGCCGCTGGCTTGTACAAGCTTGACCCATCTACTCACCAGATAACGCTTGTGCCAGCAACCGAACGTTACTCTTTCTCAGATCAAGCAATTCTGATGGGAGAATCTGCTTTTTATGCGCATTATGGCGGCATTTTAGAAATCCCAATTGAGCAACAGAGCTTCTTTAATGCCGATGTCTATATCAGTAAAACAATCGTTTCTGGACGCCAGTATTTGCAAAACCAAGAGATCAATATCTCCTCAGCGAGCGATGTGGTATCGCTCGACCTGGTAAGCTTGGACTACCGTCCAGGGCAAGCCAAAAAGTTTAAATACAAAATCAATAACAGCGCTTGGAACTACCTTAGCGGCAACCAATTGACGTTAACAGGCTTAGCATCCGGCAACTACAATATAGAAATTATGGCCACGAACAGTCTTGGTCAATGGAGTGAAAAACGCGCCTACGCCAATATTAACGTTGCCTACCCGTGGTACTGGACCCCGCAAATTCGCGTCATTTATGTGGTGACACTGTTCTGTTTATTTGCATTGCTGGCTTGGACTTTCTATCTGCGCACCCAGTCTATTCACAAAATATATTTACTGCTTGAAACGGAAATCCAGCGCAAAGGAAAAAGCGCTTTGTCGACCAAGCGACACTTACAGTCCATCGTTACTTTGCTGGCCGAGAACAAGCAAGATAAAGCGATTGAAATCGCAGAGCAGTGTATTAGTGCATTTCAGAATGAAGAATCCGAAGAAGTACCAGATGGTTTGTATGGCAGCAATTTGAATATCGCTGTGCCTTACTTTGCTGAATACCTACACCGTAAGTATCACGTCAAACTCGCACACGATTTATACGATAAAAATAACCAACTTAGCTACGAAATGCAGTCAAATATTTACAAGCTCATTTATGAGGCCATTACCTGTGCAATTTTACACGGCGACTCGAGCTGCTTTCAATTAACATTGAAAGAGTTTAAAAACAAATTATGGCTAACTATTAGCGATGATGAAGACAGCTTTAGTCATTTCAACAATAAGGTGACATTTAACATGTCGATGTACTATATTCGCCAAATTGCCAACAAGTACAATGCCTCGGTCAATACCTTTGAACCGAGTGACAATAAAGGCAGCCAAATTGTGATCAACTTCCCAATGATGTTAAACAGCTAGTCCTATGCATCTACTGCGCGATATCCGCTATTGCCCTTGAGTACTGATAAAGAGTAAAATACGCGACCTTAAATTCTCCAGCAAAAACTGGAATCAATTTTTACATGGGCACGTAGTTATGAGTAAAAAGTTATATATTAAAACCTGGGGCTGTCAAATGAACGAGTATGACTCGCAGAAAATGGCAGATCTATTAGATTCAACACACGGTTTCTCATTGGCCGAAGAAGCAGAAGACGCCGATGTCATCTTACTCAATACCTGCTCGATTCGTGAAAAAGCACAAGAAAAAGTATTCCACCAGCTAGGCCGCTGGAAGATGCTGAAAAACGATAACCCAGATCTTATCATCGGTGTTGGCGGCTGTGTTGCCTCACAAGAAGGTGACGCCATTCGCGAACGCGCACCATACGTAGATATGGTCTTTGGCCCACAAACCTTGCACCGTTTGCCAGAAATGATCCAACAAGTCACTGGTGAGAAAGCGCCCGTTGTTGATGTTAGTTTCCCTGAAATTGAAAAGTTTGATCGCCTACCAGAGCCTAAAGCTGAAGGCGCCAGCGCATTCGTTTCGATTATGGAAGGTTGTAGTAAGTACTGTACCTTCTGTGTTGTACCTTACACCCGTGGTGAAGAGGTTAGCCGCCCATTAGACGATGTGCTATACGAAATTGCCCAATTAGCGGAACAAGGTGTTCGTGAAGTTAACCTTTTAGGCCAAAACGTCAACGCTTATCGCGGTGAAACCCATGACGGTACAATCTGTCGCTTCTCTGAGCTATTGCGTTTAGTCGCAACGATTGACGGCATTGACCGCATTCGCTACACCACTTCGCACCCAGTTGAATTTACTGACGATATTATTGAAGTCTACAAAGACGTACCTGAGCTAGTTAGTCACCTACACTTGCCAGTACAAAGTGGTTGTGACCGCATTTTAACGCAAATGAAGCGCGGCCATACGGCACTTGAATACAAGTCGCAAATTCGCAAACTGCGTAAAGCGCGCCCTGATATTTGCATGTCGTCTGATTTTATCGTTGGCTTCCCTGGCGAAACTGACTTTGATTTCGAACAAACCATGAACCTGATCAAAGATATCGACTTTGATTTAAGTTTCAGCTTTATCTACAGCGCTCGCCCAGGTACACCAGCGGCGGACTTACCTGACGATATCAGCGAGGAAACCAAAAAGCAGCGTTTGCAGATTTTACAGGATCGCATTAGCCAGCAAGCACTGCGCATAGCGCGCCAAATGTTAGGCACAGAGCAGCGCATTTTAGTGGAAGGCCCTTCGAAGAAGAACCCAATGGAACTTCGCGGTCGTACAGAAAACAACCGCATCGTCAACTTTGAAGCACCACACCATGTAATTGGTCAGTTCGTAGACGTTGAAATTACCGACGTTTACGCTAACTCGCTACGCGGTAAGCTAGTGCGTGAAGAAAAAGACATGGGCTTGCGTATTGCCCATTCGCCGTCTGACATTCTAGCCAACAGCCACCACGAAGCAAATGCTGCGGCGAGTACAAATGGCACCGACGAATTAGGTGTTGGTACATTTGCGCCATAGTGAGTGAGTGAGTTAAAAGTATATTTGCGGCATAAAAGCTTAGCGGCATAAAATCGTTAGTACTTTTATGCCACTATTTACCGTAAGCTTTAACACGAAAACCATTACGCGATAACACACGCAAATAAAAACGGAATATTTCTTGAGCACAGATAACAGCACCTTGCTAACTTTAGAGCCTGTCGACAACGCTCGTCAGGCAAACCTTTGTGGTCCCCTTGACGATAATCTAAAGACCATTGAACGCCGTCTGGGTGTTGAAATTCGCTATCGTGGCAACGAGTTTAAAATTATTGGCAACCCGTCAAATACCGAGGCCGTTGCTGACTTACTCAAAGAACTGTACGTTGAAACGGAAACCGTGAAAGGCAAAATGAAAACCATTACTGCGGAAATGGTCCATTTAGGTATTCTTAACGCCAACGTACTAGAGCAAGCGCCAAGCAAGGTAGATGTTGATTACGAAAAAATGGTCACCATCAAAACCAAGCGCGGTATTGTTAAGCCTCGTAACCTTAACCAGTCTGCCTATGTCCAGAATGTGATTACTCACGATATCAGCTTTGGTATTGGCCCTGCGGGCACGGGGAAAACGTATCTAGCAGTAGCTTGCGCGGTCGACGCCCTAGAGCGCCAAGAGATTCGCCGTATTTTGCTGACTCGCCCTGCGGTTGAAGCGGGTGAGAAATTAGGCTTCTTACCGGGTGATTTATCACAAAAAGTGGACCCTTACCTACGCCCTCTTTACGACGCCTTGTTTGAAATGCTTGGTTTTGAAAAAGTGGAAAAACTCATTGAACGCAATGTGATTGAAATTGCGCCACTCGCCTATATGCGTGGCCGTACCCTGAACGATGCCTTTATTATTCTCGATGAAAGCCAAAATACCACGGTCGAGCAAATGAAAATGTTCCTGACCCGTATTGGCTTTAATTCACGTGCGGTGATCACAGGTGATATTACCCAAGTGGATTTACCACGTGGGCAAAAATCAGGCTTACGTCATGCCATTGAAGTACTGCAAAACATTCCAGGGATTAGCTTTAACTTCTTCCAATCAAAAGATGTTGTGCGCCACCCTGTCGTCGCTCGTATTGTCGAAGCGTACGATGCGCATGAGTCAAAAGTGGCAAAATTAAAAGCGGAACGCAAAGCGCAAGAAAGTACACAAAAGCAGGCTGAGCAAGCTCCTGTTGCGATGCCACCAGCGACGCAAGAAAACACGACTGAAAGCTCTTCACAAGAGAAAAAAGCAACACATGACGATAACGCTTGATATTCAACGCGCTGTTGAAGCGGATGTCACTCAAGGACTGATTGACAGTGCACTGCTACCCAGTGATGAAGATTTTCAGCGCTGGGCAGATGCGGCACTGCTTCAATACAACAAGCCTTTTGAAGTCACGATACGCTTGGTTGATATCGCTGAAAGCCAGTCACTGAATCACACTTATCGCGATAAAGACAAACCAACCAATGTGCTTTCTTTTCCGTTTGAAGTGCCCGAAGGCATTGAAATGGATTTATTGGGCGATCTTGTGATTTGTGCGCAAGTCGTTGAAAAAGAAGCAAAGGAGCAGAATAAAACCAGTGCAGCGCATTGGGCACACATGACCATTCACGGATGCTTGCATTTACTTGGCTTTGATCATATAAGTGATGACGAGGCTGAGGAAATGGAAGCCTTGGAAATAGACATTTTAAAAAATCTTGGGTTTAATAACCCGTACGAAATAACATAGGAAACGACACAGCTCCATGAGCGAAGACAACCCCCACTCTAGCAACGGCTCTGCAAGTAAATCATTTCTCGACAAAATCGTTCAAGCATTTACTGGAGAGCCGCAAAATAAAGAAGAACTCGTTGATGTAATAAATGACGCAGAAGATCGCGAGTTAATCAAACCAGAAACCAAACAAATGATTGAGGGGGTTCTGGAAGTTTCCGAAATGCGTGTTCGTGAGATCATGATCCCACGTTCTCAAATTACCTCACTAGATATTAATCAGCCACTCGCTGATTTCTTACCCATTATTCTTGAGTCGGCGCACTCTCGCTTTCCCGTTGTTAATGACGATATCGACCATGTTGAAGGTATTTTGCTGGCGAAAGACCTGCTCGCGCATGCGTTCAGAGAAGATGGCGACAACTTTACGCTTAGCGATTTGATTCGCCCAGCGATGATCATTCCAGAGAGCAAGAAAGTTGAATCATTACTCAAAGAGTTTCGTGCCAAGCGCTACCATATGGCGATAGTGGTTGACGAATACGGCGGTGTTTCTGGCTTGGTTACCATTGAAGATATCCTTGAACTTATCGTTGGGGAAATCGAAGATGAAACTGATGACGAGCTAGAAGAAGAAATTAAACACCTCGCTGGCAATGTCTATCAAGTTAAGGCTCTCACTGACTTGGAAGACTTTGACGAATACTTTAATTGCGAATTTGACGAAGCAGATTCCGACACCATCGGCGGTATCGTGCTGCAACAATGTGGTCATATGCCGCAAAAAGGTGAAGAAGTGGCGATTGGCGATTGGGCATTTAAAGTGATGTCTGCCGACAGCCGCCGTATCCAAGTGTTGCAAGTGACAGTGCCGAAAGACCATGAAGTTAACGGTAAAGTTACCGACTAATCTTTAGCAGCTCACCCACTGACACACGCATTAATGCTCACTCAAACGATAAAAGGCTTCAAAGGCACCACCGCTCGCCTAAAACAAGCCTGCGCTATTTGGCAGAATTGGCTGAGCTTTGGCTCAGGTCTAGCCATGGTGTTTGCTTATGCCCCATACAACCACTGGTGGGTAAGCTTTATCGCACTGAGTTGTTGGGGCGCATTACTTTATCGCCAATCCCCTAAACAAGCGGCGCAGCGCAGCTACTTTTTCGGTCTTGGTTGGTTTGGTGCAGGCATTAGCTGGGTGCATGTCAGTATTGATCAGTTTGGTGGGCTGCCACTTATCGCCTCATTGGGCTTAATGGCGCTGCTATGCGCTTACTTAGCCTTATTTCCTGCGTTTGCTGGCTACCTCAGTGCTAGGTGCTCAACCAATCGACAGCTGAACTTGCTGTTATTTCCGAGTATTTGGATACTCACCGAGTGGCTGCGAGGCTGGGTACTTACGGGCTTTCCTTGGCTCTCCATCGGCTACAGTCAGCTAAATTCGCCGCTGGCAAGCCTTGCCCCCATTATTGGCGAAGTCGGTATCAGCTTGGTAATGCTTGTTATGGTGGTAAGCGCCCTGCACGTGTGCTTTAAACAGCAAACCAAGGTAGCACTCACTCTGCTAACAACTTGCGTTTTAGGTGTTATTGCAAGCCAACAATATACGTTTGTGATACCAACAGGCGAAACTAAGTCTGTAGCGCTAGTACAAGGAAATATCGCACAAGAATTGAAATGGGCGCCTGAGCAAGAATGGCCAAGTATGCTCAAATACTTAGATTTGACCCGCGCGAATTATGACGCTGATCTTATTGTTTGGCCAGAATCTGCTATTCCCAAAGTCGAGCCTTTAGCTGGTGAGTTTTTAGATATGGCCAACAGTGCTGCGGCGCTCAATGACACCGCAATTGTTACGGGTATTATCAATTACAACTTTGAAAGCAAACAGTATTTCAATAGCTTAATTGTCTTGGGCAAAGAAAATGCGAGCGATACTAATGGCAGTTACTTCTACCCCAATGCTAACCGATTTTATAAGCACCACTTACTGCCAATTGGCGAGTTTGTGCCATTTCAAGAGTGGTTGCGCCCGATAGCGCCATTTTTTAACTTGCCGATGTCATCCTTTACCCGTGGTGATTATGTACAACCCAATTTAATGGCAAATGGTATTTCCATCACACCGTTAATTTGCTTTGAAATTGCTTTTCCTGAGCAGCTTCACGCTAACTTTAAAACTAATACCGATATGTTGCTTACCGTTAGTAACGACGCTTGGTTTGGTACCTCTCATGGACCACACCAGCATATGGAAATCGCGCAAATGCGGGCATTGGAATTTGGTCGCCCGCTAGTGCGCTCAACCAATACCGGCGTCACTGCAACGGTTGATCATCAAGGGCAGTTTATCGCTCGAATTCCTCAGTTTGAAGAGCAAGTACTTAAAGCGGATGTGCCACTCGTACAAGGTTACACACCATTTAGCCAATATCAGCGCTATCCTACTTTTATTCTTGCTTTTGTTATCTTTTTGCTTGTCTTCGCTATCAATAAAAACAAGAAAATCTAGCTAATTAGCACAGGTATTACATAGTAGATATCACTTAGCAGGTATTCTGCAACTGGCACCACTTTCATTTTTTGCTTTTCCCTTTGCTTCCATTCTTTGCTTTATCGCTATTTGATCATATGATTGAGCGCTAAAAGGAATAATAATAAGTGAGTCACTATGAACTTACCTTTACTAGAGCGCCTATCGGCTCTGTCATCTTTGATGATGGCATTAGCAATTTGTAGTGGAGCAGCCCAAGCCGCCACGACTCTTATCCATAATGTCAAAGGCTATACCATTAACGATGGTAAGCTGACCCAGTTCTCTGCCATTCAGTTTACAGACGACAAAATTGACCATATTTATGCGGTAAAACCGAACAGTCTCGATAACTCAGTTAAGGTTATCGATGGTCAAGGTAATAGTATGCTACCGGGTTTAATTGACGCACACGGCCATGTGCTTAATTACGGCCTGAGCCTAATGCGGGTCGATCTCGTCAACTCAGCCAGTGAGCAAGAGGCAGTTTCACGTGTTAAAGCCTATCGTGATAACAATCCAGACCAACGCTGGATACAAGGCCGAGGCTGGAATCAGGTGCAGTGGCCAAGTGATAAATTTCCAACCGCCGCCTCACTCGATAAATTATTCCCTAACACGCCCGTGTTTTTGCAGCGCATTGATGGTCATGCGGGTTGGGCGAACACTAAAGCCATGGCGTTAGCAGGTATTACTAAAGACACGAAAGCACCTGTTGGCGGTGAAATCATCAAAGATAATCAAGGTAACCCAACCGGTGTATTTATTGATTATGCGATGAATTTGATCACCGATAAGATTCCGCCATTATCCAAAGCAGAGCAAAAACGCGTACTCGTAAAAGCAATGAAGGCGCTTGCCCAAGTAGGCTTAACCAGTGTTCACGATGCTGGGGTTACCGCTGATCACCTTGAACTATATCAAGAGCTTGCAAACGACAAACAAATGCCAATTCGCATAAATGCCATGCTGTATTTGCCAAGTGAAGGGTGGCAGCAGAAGCTTGCACAAGGCCAATACGCATCAGATGATCATTTCTTTCAATTTAACAGCGTAAAGATACAATCTGATGGCGCCCTAGGCAGTCGCGGCGCGGCCTTACATGAAGATTATTCTGATCAACCAGGCACCAAAGGCATATTGCTACACGACAATAAAGACCTAGCCAATTACATTAACACGGCAATGGCAAAAGGCTTTCAAGTCAATACTCACGCAATAGGCGATCACGCAAATACCTTAACGTTTGATCACTATGCTAAGTTAATCAAACAATCGGGCAGTCAAGCCATGCGCCACCGTATCGAACATGCCCAAGTATTGCGCCCAGAAGACATTCCCAAGTTTGCACAAATGAATGTGATTGCCTCAATTCAAGCGACTCACGCCACTAGTGATAAAAACATGGCAGAAGACAGAATTGGCAAGGAGCGATTAAAAGGCGCTTACGCATGGCGCAGTCTATTAAACGCTGGTGCGCGCATTGCCAACGGTTCAGACTTTCCAGTTGAACCTACCAACCCATTTTTCGGTTTGCACGCTTCTATCACTCGCCAAGACAGAAACAATCAGCCACTTGGCGGCTGGATTTCAAAGGAAGCACTGACCACAGTAGAAGCGCTTAAAAGTTTTACGCTAGACGCAGCTTATGCAGGCCACCAAGAAGCGCTGCTGGGCAGTTTAACGCCGGGCAAACAAGCAGACTTTGTTTTGATTAAAGAAGATCTCTTCAACCAAGCCCCTAAGAGTATTTGGCAAAACAAAGTGCTGGAAACTTGGATTGCCGGGCGTAAAGTTTATCACCAGTAATCGCATAGTGATTGAACGCGGATGTTTGTATGATTATCGCAACGAATGCATCAAATTTGCATGGTAAACTGCTCTGTTTCAAGCTAAGTTTAGTCACAATAGACAGCTAGATTATAATGTAACTGACAAGTGTCAAATCGCTTTACAACTGACTAACGAAAAAATCCACTTAGGAATGTAACTCATTGTATAGCATTGTTTTTTTATAATTTGCATATTAATTGCATTAATTTACAATAGTCAGTAGTTAACCAGTTTAAATAATAGTGTTTTTCAACTTCAGCGTAAAAACAGCTCTCTGGATATGGAGTTCAGTATGTATATAAAAACAAGTAAATGGATTCTTTCAGGTATTTTGATGGCAGCAACGACGTTTGCCTCAGCAACCCAACTAGTAATCAGTTCAAAAAACCACAACGATTCTGGCCATCAATTTAAATGGACATCAAATGACCACAATGCGTTTACGGTGACCTCTTACGGTACAACTGCAACGGTTTCTGGTTGGTCTGATACTAGTGGTAACGTCAACCGCGCAGATCATATTATTAAACGAGCAAAATTTCTTGAGGAAGATGATAAAGGTGGCTGGGCCTTAACCAATAGAGATGAGGCTGGCTCCAAACCAGATTATTGTGGCAGCTACGGCCACTCTGCTGATAACTTAGGAAATTGTGGCTTTCGAGATTATGACTTTTTTATGATTGAATTTGATAAAGAAGTGCTACTAACCGGAGCAACATTTTCTTGGATAAATAACAAAGTGTTAGACAATAACGACAAGAAGCATGAAGTGAATGAGCATGAAGCTGTTAATATGAACGAGATCTCTTATGCTGCATTAAAAAATAACCATGTTGATCATTCAACGTTCGACCACATAAAATCAAGCAACTCGGTTGGCCATGGCTATGCAGAAATCCAAAAGAACTCTGGCTATTATTCTGATATTAATACCAATGTACATTCTCGCTATTGGATAATTAGTGCCTTTAATTCAATTTTTGGCTCTGGTGCTAATAGCCATGAAGGCAACGATGGTTTTAAACTTGCGAGCTTATCATTCACCACTAAAACAACGTCGCCACCAAACTCAATACCAGAACCTGCCACTTTCGTTTTAATGTTAATGGCATTAGCAGGCTTGGCTTCAAGAAAATTTTCCTTGAAATAATTCCTGTGGTTGAAGTATTTTTGAAAGATGGCTCAGGCCATCTTTTTTTGTGACATTTTTATTAAACCATTTATTGGACGTATTATATGGTTAACCGTTTGCCCTCCCTTTATTTAGCGCTGTTATTGAGCTCAATATCAATCAATGTTTATGCGAATCAAGATTATGAAAACGCACTATCCGCCTATCAAAACAATGATGTTGATGCCGCCTATGTTCACTTAAAAAATGCCCTACATGCGGAGCAGGACAGCTTACCCGCAAAAATACTAATGGGTAAAGTGATGCTGTCTAAAGGGTTATATCGTGATGGCCTTCAAGAATTTGAAGAAGCCGCGTTAATGGGCGCAGACGCTAACCAATTTATCTTTGAGCAAGCACGCTCTATGTTGTTATTAGGTCGGCATCAAGAAATGATCGACCTGCTTAATAAATTGAGTCTTTCTCAGCAAAATAGCATTAAGACTCTGCCCTTAAAGAGCATTGCTTACTCTGCCCTTAATCAGTATCAACCAGCTCATGACGCACTTATTACCGCTAAGCAGCTAGCGCCCAATAATATTAATGTGCTCAGTTCTTTAACTAATTTTTATATTGCTAATCGGCAATTTAAACAGGCTAAGGAAGAAATCACTCAACTGTTAACCTTAGCTGCGGATAACAGTAAAGTATGGAATTTATATGCGGAATTTTATAAAGCGCAAGGGCTGCAAAAAGAGGCATTAAACGCACTCGAAAAAGCTTACCAGCTCGATTCAAATGACCCGATAATTTTACGTGCTTTGGCTCATATGTATACGGATGAAAAGCAGTATGAAAAAGCGTTGAAAATTGTTGAAGATATTATCACTGCCACCCCCAACGACCCTTATGCACGTTTATTAAAAAGCCAGCTATTAACCAATACCAATCAACTTGAGCAGGCACAGCAACTATTAAATGATATTAGCGCTAAACTTTCACTTTTAACTGATGCGCAAAAGAACAGCCAATCTTCTCTAGCCTACGTCTCAGGTACTGCCGCTTTTATGCAAGGCAATCTAGAACTCGCCCAAAAAGAACTAATCTTCTTTGTTAATAGCAACCCAGATGATTTGTCTGGCTTAAACATGCTAACGGCAATTTATCTGCAACAAGGGCAAACGGATAAGGTACAAACTCTACTCGAAAGAAATGAGCCAGTAATTGCCAAAGATCTCTTGTTATCATTAAAACTATTTGAAATATATCAGCAAAATAACAACATCTATAAAGCTAAAAATATTTTAGAAAACCTCGAGAAAACATACCCTAACAATCGGCGAGTCATTAGTGCTAAAGCCAGTTATTTAGCTTTTAACAAAAGGTTTGATGAGGCCATTGAGCTACTGAACCACAATGCTCCGGAACAATATAATGCCAGCTATGAACTCAATCGAAGTTTGATTTATATTGAAATGGGCGAATATCCGCTAGCCCATAAAATTGCGGATCAGTTACTGACAATTGCACCTGACAATATTAGCTTTTTAAACTTAAAAGGCGTTATTTATTTGCGAGAGCAACAATGGCAAGCGGCCATTAAACAATTTCAGCAAATCGTTAAGCAAGCGCCGCAGTTTTTTAGTGCCAGTTATAATCTAGCCAATGCTTACGCGCGTTCAGGAGACTTCACTCAAGGTTTATCAGTAACTACTCAGCTATTAAGTAACAACAAGGAGCGTGATGATCTACGTTTGCTGCATGCCAAGTTATTACGCGATACCCAACAGCCTGATGAAGCAATTGCTTACATTGAACAGATATTGAGTAACAATAGTTCAAATCAACGAGCGTTAGACACTCTACTGTCTATTCAGTATCAGCAAAAAAACTTTATCTCAGCACTTGAAACCGCAAACAAGTTAACCGATTTAACATTTTTAGAGCCTAAATATTTGTTGTATAAAGCGAATATTTTAATTGAGTTAGCGCAATTTCAAGAGGCAGAAAAAACGATTGGCATATTACTTGGCCTTGCCAGAAACGCCGACGAGTATTATCAACTCAGTTTATTATATGAAAAAGTAAATAACTTAGATGCGGCAGCAACTACCTTAGCGCAAGCATTAACGCAGCAGCCAGATAACTTGTTGCTACTGCTGACACAAGCTAAGTTTGCTATTCAAACCATGTCACCAAATCAAGCTAAACAACTGATCGTTGAGCTTGATCGCCAATTTCCCAACAACGCTAATGTGCAATTACTATTTGGTAATTTTTGGTTAAAACAGCAAAAGCCGCAAAAAGCACAACAAGCGTTTTTACGCGCATTATCACTTGATAATAATTTTAGGGAAGCAACGGTGCAGCTCTATTTACTAGCCGTTGATGGCATAGGTAAAAAAACCTTTAGCAGCACCTTAGAAGCTATTTGCCAGCAGCCAAATGCGTTAGCCATGACGCGTAATTTGTTAGCTGACTTTTACCTGATAAATAAAGAATACCGTAAAGCCAAGCACCACTATGAGCAACTGCTAGCAACAGGCCTTACCAATAGCCCTAATATTCTCAATAACCTAGCGCTCATTTATATGGATTTGGATTTAGCTAAAGCCAAGCAATTTGCTGAACGTGCCCTAGTTATTGCGCCAGATTCAGCGGCAATAATCGACACCTTAGCTTGGATAATGGTAAAACAAGGAGAATACGATAAGGCATTGAAAAAGCTAAGGAATGCTAACGCATTGAATTCTGAGGATCCGGCAATTTCTTATCACATCGGTTATACCTTGCATAAACTAGAGCGAGATGTTGAAGCCAAAATAGCACTAGAAAAAGCCCTCAATAGCACGTTAGATTTTAAAGGTAAGAGTGATGCGAAAGATTTACTACGTGTTTTGGCAGTAGGCGAGCAAAACAACTAAACAAAAGCTCAAAGCCATAAATTTATCGACGACTTAATGTTGGTTATCAATACCTTAATAAAAACGAACAAGCGGCAATACCTATTGCCGCTTTTTTGTTAACACTACGAGTGGTTTTCGGTTTTATTGCGCATTTGCTGAATCACACTGTAAAAGAAGGGCACAAGTAAGGTGCCCAAAATAGTCGCCGCAACCATTCCGGCTAATACGGTAAGACCCAGTGATATACGGCTACCTGCGCCAGCACCTGAGGCAAACACCAGCGGCAGCACTCCGAGCACGAATGATAACGCGGTCATCAGCACGGCTCTAAATCTCAACTTGGCTGCCTGTAATGCGGCGTCTATCACACTTGCGCCATTTGCATGCAGTTCCATCGCAAATTCAACAATTAATATCGCCGTTTTAGTGGATAGGCCAATCAGTAAAATAAGGCCAACCTGCGCATAAATATTGTTCGCCATGCCAACCGTATAGAGTGTCAGCATTGCCCCAAAAATGGCAATGGGTACCGCAGCAATAACGGAAAATGGGATTGTCCAGCTTTCGTACTGCGCGACTAAAAACAAATAGACAAAGACAATCGCTAAGCCGAACAAAATGGGCGCAAGGTTACCCGCTTCCAGTTCCTGTTTCGACTGCCCTGCCCATTCAAATACATAACCATCCGGAAGCTGGCTTGCCAACTCCTCCATCACCGCAATGGCTTGCCCAGAAGAATAGCCGACTGATGCTTGCCCGGTAATAGAAGCACTTCGATAAAGATTAAAGTGATTAATGCTAGTCGGCCCTAGCGTGGGTGTTAGCTTGGCTAGTGTCGTCAGCGGCACCATTTCGCCATCTTTATTGCGAACATAGAAGTAATGTAAATCTTCCGGTTTAGCACGGTAATCACTTTCGGCTTGAATAGTCACCCGATACGTACGACCAAACTGACTAAAATCATTGATGTACAACGAGCCGAGCTGTGCTTGTAAAGTCGTAAAAATATCTGACAATGCAACGCCTTGCGCTTTGGCTTTATTGCGATCAATGTCAAGCTGATATTGCGGCACACTCGCACGGTAGGTACTAAACACCCGATTTAATTCTGGTCGAGCATTGGCTTGGAAAATGAGCCCATTCATCACTTGTGCAAGCTCTGCCGGGCTGCCGCCTTGACTGTCTTGCAGTTTAAACTCAAAGCCAGCGCTATTACCTAAGCCCGGAATGGGTGGCGGGTTAAACATCATAATTTGCGCATCTGGTATTGCCCAAAGTTGCCCCATTAAGCGCCCGATCACTTGCCGCAAGCCAAGTTCAGGTGTTGTGCGCTCTTCCCAATCTTTGAGCATCACTATCGCCATGCCTTGGTTAGCACCCGCACCACCAAGCATTGATGAACCGGCAACCGTGATCACATCAGTCACCGCCGGGTCAGCTTGCAGTATTGGCGTAATTTTTTCGATCACAGCCTCAGTGCGATTGGCCGATGCGGCATCAGGCAGCTGAATATCAACAAATACGTAACCTTGGTCTTCACCCGGTACAAATGCGGTCGGCACTGCACTGGTTAGCCAGCCTGTCGCAGCAAAGCCAACGAGTACAAGCAAGCCTACCCTAGCACCGCGTTTCAAAATAAACTGTACGCCATTGCTATAACTGCCGGTCAGTTTATTTATTCCTCTTTCAATAGGTTGCAACCACGAAATTGGCTTCATTTGCTTTTCATTTAGCAGTAATGTACACAGCGCTGGGCTTAACGTAAGTGCATTTAATGACGAAATAAGTACCGCAAATGAAATAGTGACTGAAAATTGTTTGTACAGCTCACCGGTAATGCCAGGCATAAAGGCCACAGGTACAAAAACGGCCAGCAACACGAGAGTCGTCGCCACAATTGGTCCAGAAACTTGCGACATCGCCTTCGCAACCGCTTCTTTTATCGGCAGTTTCTCTTCCTTTAGCAATCGCTCAACGTTTTCAATCACGACAATAGCATCGTCGACCACAATACCAATAGCGAGCACTAGCCCAAATAAGGTAATAGTATTGATGGAGTACCCCATCAACATCATAAAGGCAAAGGTGCCGATTAATGACACGGGGATCGCAACAGAAGGAATTAAGGTTGCTCGCCAATTTTGCAAAAACAGGAAGACAACCAAGATCACTAAACCAACCGCTTGATAAAGCGTCACGACCACCTCAGCAATTGAGCGTGTAATAAATTTGGTGGTATCGTAAGGAATCGCGTAAGCCAAACCATCTGGAAACCGCTCGGCGAGCTTGCTCATCTCGTTTTTAACCGACGCGGCAACTTGCGTGGCGTTTGCATCGGGTAATTGATAAATCACCAAAAAAGCCGTTGGTTGGCCGTTCAAGCGGGCTTCAATCGCATAGTTTTCAGCACCTAACTCAATACGCGCAATATCTGACAAGCGAATGAAGTTGCCATTGCCCTGCGCGCGTATAATAGTATTTTCGAATTCTTGTGCAGTTTTCAAGCGACCTTGCGCTTGAATGGCATATTCGAATTGCTGATTTTGTGCCACAGGGCTGGCACCAAACTTACCCGCCGCAACAATCACATTTTGCTCTTGCAGCGCTTGTTTGACTTCACTTACCGTAATGCCTAACGATGCCATGCGATCTGGCTTGAGCCAAGCGCGCATACTATAAGTCATCTCGCCCATCACAGTTGCCGCGGCGACACCGGGAATACGGCCAAGCGGTTCCGTGAGTTGGTTGGTTGCGTAGTTACTCAGAAATAGCTGATCAATCGTGTCATTTTCAGCATATAGATTTATCGCCATGAGCATATTCGACGACTTTTTCTTAACGCTTACCCCTTGGCGTGTAACTTCTTGCGGCAGTGAACTTTCAGCTAGCGCGACCCGATTTTGCACGTTAACTTGAGCAATATCGCCATCAGTTCCCACTTTAAAAAACACATTGATGACGGCTGTACCATTGTTGGAAGCGGTCGATTCAATATACATCATGTTCTCAACACCATTGATTTGTTCTTCAATGGGCCGAATAACCGCTTCTTCAACGACCTGTGCGCTAGCTCCCGGGTACACGGCGCTGATTTCTACTTGCTGCGGGGTAATTTGAGGATACATGTTTACAGGCAATAACTGCATCGCAATAAGGCCCGCAAGAGAAATAACAATGGCTATGACAATCGCAAATTTAGGGCGATGAATAAAAGTATTACTGATCATAACGCCCTCCTACTTGGCAATATCAGCAATAACCCCAGTGGTAGGGTCAACGTCTTTCTCTACCGCGCTCACTTCGCTACCAGCACGCACTTTTTGCAAGCCTTCGATTATCACCCGATCTCCTGCTACTAGCCCTGATTCAACCACCCGCATCGCATTGACTTGACGCCCTAACGATAATTGGCGCTGAACAACTTTATTGTTGGTATCGACAACCAGTACTGACTCACCTTGCTGACCGAGCTGCACCGCAATTTGTGGTACCAAAGGTAACGCTTGTTTCGCCGTCCCTTCAATCAAGAGTGTGACGTACAAACCGGGAACGATGAGCCCTTGAGGGTTGTTAAACTGGGCGCGCAGCTCTACCGTCCCCATGCCCGCTTCAATTTTGGTATCGGCAAACACTAGTTCACCTTGGCCTTGATATATCGTGTTGTTTGGCAACTTTAACGACAAAGTGTAATCTGTGCGCTGTGCATCGCTGCCATCAGCACGTGATTGCAAATAGGTAATGTACTCACTCTCGTCAATTTGAAAATTCACATAAACCGGGTTTGTTGCTTGTAAGTTCGCTAATTCGCCTGCGTTTGGCCCAACAATATTGCCAATATCTTGCAGCACCTTGCCAATTTGGCCGCTAAACGGCGCGTGAATTTTGGTGTAGCTTAAATTGAGCTCTGCTTTCTCTAACGCTGCTTGTGCAGAGCTAACGGCGGCCTTCGCTTGCAGGTCTTCAGCAATTAATTTGTCGAGATCAGACTGTGAAATAAAGCCTTGCGGAGCGACTTCTTCGCCGCGTGCTAAATTGCGCTTGGCTCGCTCTGCCGCCGATTGTTTACTCTCAAGTTCCGCTTGCGCTTGCGCTAATGAGGCTTGATAAGAAGAATCATCAAGCTCGAATAACAGCTGATCTTTTTCAACGTTGCTCCCCTCAACAAAGTGCTTTGCAACTAACTCGCCCTCCACTCGGGTAACGATACTTGCCTGCTGGGAAGCTTGCGTTCGCGCAACAAAATCGCGAACGAAACCAACAGGCTCGGCTGCTATTCGATAAACCGTGACCGCAGGCTTGGGAGCAGCTGTTGCAGGCGCGCTTTCTTGGCTACAAGCAAGGATTGAACTTAACAAGGTGAATACTACCCCTTGTTTGATGATTTTTATTATCCGTGGATGGCTTTGCTGCAACATTTATTCAACTCCGTGTGTTCTCTTGAAAATCTCTGGTACTTAGATATGTTAAAACTCAAAAGTTCTCGTGGCTTAACACTTTAATACATATATAAAAATTTGAGTTACCTTTCGATTATGGCACTGGCGATAAAGAATCGCTAATTGTGTATATTGACACGAATTTAACGAGTTGTTCCGTTCAAATTGAGGCTTGGTGTATGACGGGGTAAGTAGTGCAGCTGCCGGATAACTTGAGCGGCTAGTTAATTTGCGCTTCAATAGGATAAGTGAGCACAAAGCAAGCACCACCCAGATAAGAAGTTTCAATGGCACAACTACCTTGGTGCCATAACTGCACTCTTCTGACAATTGCTAGCCCAAGGCCAGCACCACCGCGCTTGCGATCTCTATCACCATCGGGTCGATAAAATGGTTCGAAGATTTGCGCCCGTTCTGCTTGGGCAATGCCATGACCATCATCATGAATGGCCACCGTTAATAGCCCTTGGTGTTCGCTAATTCGAATGTCTATCTGCTGTTTGGCATAGCGACTGGCGTTGAGCAAAATATTAGTGATTGCCCGTTCAACCAAATGACCGTCAACCCACAGCAAATGCTCATTGCCCGTTACTGTCACAGCGAGCTTTTTAAGATGGCTGTTCGCAAGCTTATCAACTTGCGCTTGGCACAATGATCTAATGGGAACTTCTGCGACATTCAATTCTGGCTCAGTTGACTCCATCGCCGCATAGTCGAGCATCTCTTGCACTAAACGCTCAAGTTCATCAAGATCTTGACTCATTGCCAACCACTCAGTGGAGTCTTGAGCTGGTGGTACTGCCAGCGCAAACTTTAAGCGAGCTAGCGGTGTGCGAAACTCATGTGCAACCGCTCCAGTGAGTTCTTTTTGTGTTAACAGTAAACTTTTAATTTGTTTAGCTAGAGCATTAAAACTGGCTGCAATCGGGTAAATTAGCGAGCGCCTATTGAGCTGTAACTCACTTAGTGAGCCATCTTTTTTGAGTGAATGACTGGCACTTTGCAGTGCTGATAAATCTCGCCATAACGGCCATGTCCAAAAACTGAGTAAAATACCAAAGAGCAAAAAGAACAAGGCCGAATACAACAGCAATGAGCCAGCTGCTGGCGCGGGGACTTGTGAAGACAAGACCATTACTTGTTGGTTATTTAACAGCACCAATAACTGTTGCTTGTTTTCGCTATCCACTAACTCTAAATAACCTGCCGTTTGCAAATATTGCTGAATATCGTCGGCCAAATACAAATCATCTAGGCTAGCAAACTCAGCGGTTATATCACTTTGCTTAGCTAAGGCTTGCAGCTGTTCTTGCGCCTCTTCAGCCGAGATTTCTTGCGATGCGCTCAGCTGAGCTAGGCTTAGTGCATAGTTCTTGAGCCAAGGGCTAGCAGTCTGCTCATCAGTAAAAAACAGTTTATCTAACGCGGCTCCTAGCCCCACTAACGACAAAGCGATAAACAAGTACAAGCTCAGAAACAAGCGCGCCATCGTAAATAAACTCGTTTAATCCCAGGCGTCGGCGACAAAGAAGAAGCCTTTGCCCCAAATCGTTTTAATGCGGTAAGGTTGCTGTTGGTTGTCGTTAAGCTTTTTTCGCAGTCTCGAAACTCGTACATCCGCAGAGCGATCCAAGCCATCGTACTCCCTGCCAATCACCTTTTCATAAATGGCGTTGCGATCGACAATTTGAGACGCGTTTTGCGCCAACATCAGCAACATATCAAATTCATGGCTAGTCAATGCAATAGGCTCGCCAGCTAACGTTACACGACGAGATGAGCTATTAATGCTCAATTGACCAAAACGCAATTCCACAGGGTTTTCACTAGCGCTTGCTTTAGCGCGGCGTAACAGGGCGTGAACTCTCGCGAGTAGAATTCTCGGTTCAACAGGTTTAATAATATAATCGTCAGCGCCAAGCTCAAGCCCTAGTACTTGATCGAAACCGTCTTCACGGGCGGTAAGAAAAAGCAAAGGCCCTTGATAAACAGCGCGCAACTTGCGGCACAACGCAAAACCATCTTCGCCCGGTAACATCACATCTAAAATGATAATGTCAGGCTTCACCTTGTTTACCGTTGGCATCAAATTAGTACCGTCACTTAAACGCGTGACTTGAATTTGATGTTGTTGCATAAAATTGTCGATCAACAAGCTAAGCCTGTCATCGTCTTCTACCAAAAGTAATTTGGTCATTAGAAAAAACTCCACGGTGCACGCACGCGCTTACGCCTTGTCGTTAGCGTTTTAACTTCTAACTCGGCGCGCTGTACCACTTGTGCTAGCTCGTTTTTTAGTAGTAATTGCGAACTCGCTTGATAGCTAATTGGCAATGTTTCTTGCTCAGGTAAGCGCAACCAGCATTTGACTTGCTGTGCTGGTTGATTGACTTGGTGTAAATATAGACAGAATTCACCGCTGGTTGATGGTGGAAATAAGATGGTTAGCTCAAGGCGACACGTTTGATTGGCATCACGCGTAATACAAACTTTTGGCTGCACTTGCCACGTTGCCGCACTGGTTGGTAGCGACAACATAAGGGTAAACAAAATAACAAACCACTGGCTTTTCAAGACAAATCCTTAGAATTGATAAGCCGCACCTATGAAAATTGTTCGCACTTGTTTTTCTTTGACCAAGGGGCTGTCATACATGCCTTTATTTAACCATTGATAGCCCAGTTTAAACAAGAGTTGCCAATCATCTGCCAACGGGTAAATACCGCTCAAATCAAGCTGAGGTTGCCAGCCCGCTTTTGCTTGATAAAAGTTTTCTAATACCAAGTTGTCGCTTTCATCAATACCGTAGTAATAATCCAACAACGCTGAGCTTTTCCATGTTATCGAAGGTGAAAGCCCTAATTGCCATTCCCCATACTGAAACCCCAAACGGTAACTAAGGTTAAGTTGTTGGCCATGGTGAACACCTGTTACATCGGTTTTCACTGTGATGCTGGCACTACCGCGTGCCAGCGCTGTTTGCCAACGAAGCCCGGCATCTAGTGCCCAATCTCGGCTGCGCACTTGGTCAATCGATACCTCAGTGCGCCCACTGGCATCATCACTTTGTAACGTTGCGTCAATAAAACTATGGTTTTCAATCGGATTCAAAATATTGCTGGGGTGCCAAAAACTAAAATAAGCACGCTCGCGGTTGACGCTAACAAAGCCTTCAAAGGAGTGCTTTGTTTCTTGATGCCATTGATAGCCTAGCTCGCCATTATCGAAATACGCTTTTTCACCATACCAAGCGATATCGGGCAGTAGCACCAGTGGAATATTGTCGCCATCATTGAGTGGATTCGTGATAACACCTAGCCCGACGGCCACGCCAATGTGCCATTCCCCTGTTGTGATACAACTTTGTTTATTGGTATTTGGCTTATTGGTATTTGCTTGCGGGTTTTCACAGCTGTATTCATCAGCATCTACGCTGCTAAAAATGCTCGTGGCAAGTAACAAAACAAATGTCAAAAAAGGTGTAAAAAACTTCAAAACGTCATAGAGTTATCGAATATTGACAATACGGTATCAAATTGCCTCCCCCCCTTCAGCTTTTGATTACAAATATTCACAATTTCCACCATTTGAGATCGGACGCCACACGCGTAACCCCATTAGGATAGACCCTATAAGCACAACCCAATAGCTAAGTTAAGCAAAGCCAAGTAAGGAAATAAAAGCAACGCCGCTTGGTCAAAAGCTGTTTGGTGAGCATCAAAACAACAAGAAGTGCCACTAGTGTCGGCACAAGACCGTATTTGTGACAAAGGAAGGAAACCCTAATGAAATACACACCTCTTGCCTTAACGCCTCTCGCTCTAGCAGTGTCGGCGACTTTACTCTTCACCGCATGCTCTAGCGACGACTCCCCCAGCGTTGCTATTGTCGAGCCAGAGCCTCAGCAAGCCCCAGACGTTAATGCCAGTAAAGTATTTAAGGGCGGTTTAACAAAGGTTAACGGTAATGCCGCCGAGCAGTTTTTAAAAAATGGTATTTTTGCATCAACGTTTGACTTACCCGTGATTGCTTTTCAAGATTCCGCATCAAGCAGCCGCAGCGGTTTCTCCACGACCAACACACAAGAGCAAGGGGTTGATGAAGCCGATCGCATCGAATACGACGGCAATTACCTTTATGTTGCCCAGTACCCACAATGGCCAGTGGAGAGCGAAGCAGACAGTGCCGCGATTCGCATACTAGAGCGCCAAGCCGATTTTAGCCTTACACAAGTGAGCCAAACGGTTATCGGTGATGGCACAACAGATATTAATGGCATGTATGTCGCCAACAACCGTTTGTCTGTCCTGCACAGCAACTACCCTATGGTTGCCTTTGCCGACATAATGGTACCGGGCGGCTTGGGCAGCGGTGAAGTTAACCTGACGGTTTTCGATACCCAAGTGACCAATCAACCAGCGCAGCTGGAAACGCTGAAAATTGATGGCTGGTTACTGTCTAGCCGCCGTATTGACGACTACCTATATCTGGTCACAGGTTACACACCAGAAGTGGAGGGCTTAGAGTACGGAGACACAGGTGATGCAACAAAACTCGCTAATTTCCAGCAAATTCAAGCACTGTCGGTTAACGATTTAATGCCTAAGTTGCGCCGCAACGGCCAATCAGAGCCACTTGCTAGTGCACAAGATTGTTATATCCCTGAGCAAGCGACTGAGCTAGATGGCACCCGCCAAATCACCATGATCACACGTGTTAATACCAACGCACCGTCTGATATCACGTCTGTTTGTATCATGGGACAAGCTGATGCTATGTACATGTCAGCCACCAACCTTTATCTGACAGGCAACGCAGACAACGACACAGTGCTACATAAAATTTCACTGGGTGACAGTTTTAATTACCAAGCGAGCGGCAGTGTTAATGGTACGCTCGGCTGGCAATCAAACCCACAATTTAGAATGGACGAAGAGCAAGGCTACTTACGCATCGTTACCAGCGACTACCAAGAGCAACCCACACACTTTTTCTCTGTTCTGAACCAACAAGGTAATGAACTAGTACAAGTTGCCCAACTGCCCAATGAACAGCAGCCCGAAGCTATTGGCAAACCTAATGAAGATATTTACGCCGTGCGCTTTTTAGGCGACAAAGGCTATATCGTCACGTTTGAGCGCACCGATCCACTGTACGTGCTTGACCTTGCTAGCCCGACGACGCCACTAATCGCTGGTAGCATAGAAATACCAGGCTTCTCAAGTTATTTACATCCTTTAGGTGACGATTATCTGCTTGGTATTGGACAAGAAGTAGCATTGGAAGCCCTACCCGCCGATGAAACTGGCCGCGCCTCCGAATTACCAGTTCGCCAAGGTGTTAAGGTAAGTTTATTCGATGTGCGTGACCCAGCAAATCCGGTTGAACTAGACACGCTTGTTAAAAACGATAGTTTCACGCCAGTTGAATATGACTACCACGCCTTGAGTGTCTTGGCAGATAACGGTAAATATCAATTTGCGATGCCACTTGAGCAATGGCAACCCTGCGATGAAGCCTGTGCTGCAAGCGCTTACCGCGCTCAACACAGCTTAATGTTGCTTGACGTGGACACCTCAGTAGAGCGCGCAACGCTCAGCGAAACGCGTCAATGGCAAGTACCCAGCGATGATGCCTACTTCTTTGGCGGCAATGATCGCAGCGTCATCCACGGCGATCACATCTACTACTTACATGGCAATCAAGTTTGGCATAGCACTTGGTCAGCGGATGCCCGTACAGATGGCCCTTACTAGACTTTGAGATAAAATCATTGCAATAAATGCCCCTTTCCGCCTAGAGCAACCACGACTTCCTGTTTTAGGCTTTTGCCCAACACATTTGACTGTTTCTGTGTTGGGCTTTTTTCAAGTGCCTTGAGGTTGCATGGCTACCAATCGGTTAATTAAACTGATTGCGGATCAGGTTGGCACTGTTCGTCATGCTGGCAATTGTCGTTAACACCCCTGCGATAGAGCCGAAAATAATAAACAGTGACTCACCGGAGATAAGCGCGACCGCACCAAGCAGTAAAGCGATACTCAACACAATTGGCACCCGATAATTTTTCCATACCCCTTGCTCGCTTAGTTTAAATAACTTACCCATCACTTCCGGCGGCTCGGCGTTCAACACAAAATAGGCAAAGCTGTCGTTAACTAAGCGAATATCGTCGCTATCCACCCGAATCAAGCCATTCAGTGCAAGATGCTCAACCATCTGACTGTTACTCGGATTCAAATACCGTTTTTTCGCCAGATTAAACAAGGCAAGCTTTTCAGCGTTCGAGCAAAGCTCCCACTTAAAGCGATAAAACGCCTCTGCGTGAATAAGTATAAAGTTAATCGTCGCCCATTTTTTCTGAGTTGCTAATAAGGGCGAAACATCGCGCTCTAGCGGCTGTGGCTGGCGCTCTCCTGACTCGCCAGTCGCTTGGCTTGCCAATCCAGCCAGCGCGTCGATTGATTTCAACTCTGGAAAATGGGCAACCTCGCGCACCACTAATGCGTGATCAACATCTCGCTCAAAACTCTCAGGCAGTTGAAAATTGAAATCCATTAAACACTCAGACCACGACAAATACTCGATATGCTCCAGTCGAATGTCGTCGCTCTCAGCTTGGGCCAGCGCATCTTTCAAAGCCACCCTTTGCAAACAATGGAAACCACTGTACAGACAAAAGTTGCTGATCTTGTTATCCAGCACAAGGCCTTTGATATCGATGATGATGGCTAATAAATGTTGACGCAATGCCCGTTGCTCTAGGCAGGTTTCCAAATCCCATAAGTGCACCGACAAGTTCAATACTTTTTGCGCCTCGTCAGTATCACCTGTAACACTCATTTTAAGGTTAGAGAGTTTAACCCCATCTTCAACCACCGCAGTTAAAGCGGGGCTTAGCGCAATCAGCGATTGTACGATTGGGTTTTCCAGCTTGTCGCGTTTAAGCAAGCTAGTGTACAAATTGAGTTCAACCCCATTTAAACGAATGTTATCGCCTTTGATCAGTAATCTCGCGTCCCGCTTATCGGTGGGAATATTGGCTAGGTCTTGCCCGAGCTTTTCAATATGGCGCAGAAAATCCATGCCAAAATACAAGAATGTCCACAGTACTTTGCTGTGTAACAAATACCAAATCGCACTGAGTACGGTCACCAGTATTATCATTAGCGCGGTGTATCCTAGCATGGCAAGCACTGGTTTTTCAGCGTCCAGCTGAACACGCTCGGTACTTGATTTAGGCAGCATGTAGGCGTGTAACCAGCGCCACAATTGCTGATTACCGACCGCAGTGGCGAAATTGGGAAAGTCATTGGGGGTGACACTTTTATTATCACAAGCGGCATTTTCTAGATAACGGCTATTACCTAACATTAGTGCTGCGGGTTGCTGCTGATAATTGGTGATGGAATTGGGGAATAAAGTGAGCGCCTGTTTGGTTACCTCTTCGCGTTTTGCATTAATTAACGCGCATTGATAGTTTTGCTGCTGCAGCGCAACGCCACTAAGCGACAATTCACTGGTAGCAGATAAGTACCAAAACACCAACACAAAAACTGCGGAGACAGTTAGCCAAATATTAACGGGAACGCGCTTTATTGCTCGTCCTAGTCGCCTGATATCTTTAAATAAATGCAACGGCAGCCGCAGCCAAACGAGCCACATCAAATACATAATAATGGCAAGAATAACTAGGGTTAGCGGCAAATACCAAATAACCGAACCTATTGGCAGTAACTTCACCACCGCGCTAATGGTAACAACTAAAATAATAATGTTAGTGGCAATAAAGCCTAGCCTGCGCTGCAGTTCATAGCTGATCACATCGTTAGTGCGGCCATGGCTTTTCCCGTGACTATTAACCGCCAAACTCAAGCCTTTGACCAAGGCAAAACTCACGGCCATTAACAGCGTGATGACAATCATGTAATAAATAAACTTATTATTTTGAAACCAAGTACTTAATTCACTCGGTGCAAACACCACTAGCGCCCAATCATCAATCACTGTTGGCTGTAAAAAGAAAGTGCCTGCTTTACCATGGTAATTACCCGATACTTGCACAGGGTTGCGGTTTTGCATGGTTTGGTAGCCAGAAGACTTGATCCATTCTGTTAACCCCTGCTGGTTATTACCGCTGTAAAATATATTTTCGTTGAGCGCTCGGTCGGCTTGGGAATGAAACAATACGTGTCCTGTATTTCGGTCAAGCACCATGTGCGTTAAATCAGCATAGATGGCACTCGGTTTAAGCTGAGCTAAGTGCTCAAATTGCAGCGCGGTGCCAGCCTTTTTGATGCTACCGTGCACACTATTTACCGAATGGCTCATTACTTTGTTGTCATTGCTTACCGCCGCATTTACCGTCGCATTTATTGCCGCAAGTTGAAAATACTCCATTGCTGGTATCAAGACGTCTGCAATCAAGACTAAGCTGCCTTCATTCCAGTCACTGCCCTCACCCATTGGTTCATTGATATGTTCAAACAAGGGCATGGATAAGGTTGTGCCTGTTGTGCCATTAGTAACATTGCGCAACCGCTGAATGTAAACATTGCGCATTGTTCTGGAAGCGTCAGTAATGTCTTTCCTCAGCGGTAAATGCCAACCTTGTTGATCTCTGACTTTTTTGAAGTACTGGCGATGGGATAAATTGATGGTACGCGGCGTACTAAAGTTTTCTCGATAATAAAACGATGGCAGTGCAGGGTTGCCATAGCGATTTAGCGCAAGCAAGGAAATTAGACCATCAGGTAAGACTAATGCCGCCTCGTGATCAGCTAGTTTAACACCAGCAACGCTTTTTCCCGTCGATTCAATTAACGCCAATGATTGGGCAAGTATACCGACAGAGCCTTGCCCTGCTTCGCGGCTAGGTAAAGTGGTATTAATGTTATTGACCACGTGCTTAAATGCCTGCCCAGACTTGTTCGTATTGAGCTCAGTAAACGAAGTGTGGTTATTTACCAAGCGGCGCGTAGCTGGCTTGACGCTTTCCTCACTATCAACTGTTGCGTAGCTCACGGTTAAGTTATTGGCAGCGGTGCTGCGGCAATAAGCCCCCTCTTGCGCAAGATTGACTAACAGTGGAATTGTATGTCTGTCATTTACAGCTTTCGGGGTTTGTATATCAAAGCAATAATTCTTGAGGCTGTCACCTTGAAAGCCCGCTTGCCGGCTAAGTTTACTTAATGTTTGATAAAATGGGCGGTAGCGATGTGCCGCGTTAAATATTTGATAAATTTCCGTATTAAACTGATCAGCCAATGCCGTGATATAGTGCTCAGTGGCGCGTTTTTTAATGTGCGTTAAATACTGACTTTCAACACTTGCCAGCACAAGTGCCAGCGAAGCACTAAAGGCCAGATAGCAAGTGACGACCACAAAGCCACGAAAGAACCTGGTCGTAAACTGATTTTTGGGCTGCAAATACAAGCGTAAAACCGCCACCAACACACACAAAGTCAACACTGAAATAACAATTAACGGGATGTTCCATTTACTCGTTGCACGTTTTGAAAGCTCAATATTTTCGACAAAGCCCACCAAAGTCAGGCGCGCTGTCTTGTTGTATCCCTTGGGTATACCCGGCGCCGGATAGGCAAGCTCTTGCTCTAGCGTAAATGGGAAGACATAAACTCGATAGTCACCGTGCGCGAGTTTGACATCGACATGTGACGAATGTGTTGGCAGCTTTTGTGGTTTGCCCGTTGAAGTGCCGGTTTTGTTACTCGTTGTCGCAAAGATACTTTGTTGGCTTTTAATAAAAGCCTTGGTAATAAAACTTAAATCACTAAAGGAAATTTTAGTTTCGTTACCCAATGTCGTGAGCACCTTGTCTTGTTCATTAACTATCAGCACCTTACTGAACACTGAAGCAGATTGGGGCAATATATCGCTGTCACTCAGGCTTGCCAGCTCATCGCCCACTGCTTGATCATGAGTACTTTGCACGACCAGTTTACGCGCCTTTAATTGGTAAATCGCATTGTTGAAGGCATCCTTCTCCTCTTTGCTGTTTTTGTAGCTGGCAAACAAGCCGCGAATAGCCGTACCGGACTCACCATTTTGATGGGCGCGACGCAGCTTATTTAGGTTGTTGTTGAATTCTACTGAGGCTTCGTAAAGTAGCCGATAGTTCTCGTTATTGACATGGCTATTGCGCTGGCTGATATCGTGGAAAAAATAGAGTGTTACGCCAATGACAATTAATACGGGAATAAACAACCATTTACGCGGTCGTTTGAAGTTCGAAGAGTTCGGTGAATCAGGTGTTGAGGCTACTGCAGGTTTTTGGGCTTCCATGCATTGTCTCCGCTAACTCTTTTAACTATCGAACAATATCGCGATAACGCAAGTAAAACCTTTTCTAGCCTGAGCCTAGCCTGAGCCTAGCCTTTTCCTAACCTCTTACTAACCTCTTCCTAACCTAAGCCTAGCCGTGCAAAAACCGAAAAATGAATTATGCTCAGTTAACCACAGTTAAATCATAGCTAAACCATAATTAACGGCGATAACTTGATAGATAGGATCAGACAATGAAACTTTGTGCATTGGTTGTAGGCCACAAGAAAAATAATCCCGGCGCAACAAATCAAGCGACAGGGTTAAGTGAGTTTGAATTTAATGAACAACTCGCCATCGATATTGAAAAGCGAGTCACTCAGGTTACAGTGCAGCGAGTTTATCGGCGCACTTACCAACAATTACCTAGCGATATTGACGAACTCGCGCCAGACTTTATCGTCAGCCTACATTGCAATGCGTTTAATCAAGCGGCCAATGGCTGTGAGATGCTCTACTACCACAGATCGAAAAAAGGCAAAGCAATGGCCGAAGTTCTGCAACAAAAAGTACAATCAGCACTTGGCAACCATGATCGCGGCACTAAACCCAAAAGCGCCGAAGATCGCGGTGGCTATTTGCTGCGCTACACCGCTGCCCCCTGTGTGATTACCGAGCCATTTTTTATTGATAATGACGACGAACTCAGCAATGCCAAAGCTAAATACGAGCAGTTGGTTAGCGCTTATGCTGTGGCAATTGAAGAAATTGCACAACATATGAGTACCAGCAATTAGTGCCTCGGTTACACTTCAGCAACAATTGATTAAAGTTTAATCACAAAGTGTCGATACAGAGGTACGGCTAAACCAAGAGGCAAGTAAGGACACTTTGTATATATTATGTTCAATCCAATCGAGCAAACAACAAATACAAGGGTAACGAATACGTCGAAAACCCACAGGAAAAAGAAATCACTGCAAACATTTTTAAAGCAGAAGTTTTCATTGGACGACGATCGCAATAACCAGGAATGGAGTGGCGAAGAGCGCCGCCAAGGGGAAGATCGTCGACAAAAAAACATGATCGGTCAACGACGTTTAGACAGTCGTAACAAAACCGATAGACGCCAAGCCCAGTTCTCGATAGAAGTTTAATACCAATCCGCATAAATAAATGTTCGCTCAGCTTGAGATAAAACACTTTAATGCAAGGCGCATGTTTGCTCGTCATAGTTATTCTCTTTTAATAAACAGAGAGTAAGAACATGCAACACCGCAGTAAAGTGTTGTGAATTGGTATGATTCATCAGCTTGTCACAAAAATTCGTTAATAAGTTTAGGTAAAGAGAACGCTCACTTTCCCGTTGTAAACTTAAACAGAAAACCTAAACTGACGAATGATGAAAAACACTTTTTTACTATGTTCAGCCCTAGTGGTATCGGCCGTACTTTGGGGCTGCCAAACCACGGATAATGTTCAACCTTCGCCCAAAAATGATAAGCGTGTTTCCTTAACGCGCCCCCCAGTGACCATTATCGCTCATCGCGGTGCCAGTGGTCACCTGCCAGAGCATACGATGGCGAGCAAGGCACTCGCCTATGGCATGGGGGCTGATTTTATTGAGCAAGATGTCGTGATGACGAAAGATGATCACTTGCTGGTGCATCACGATCTGACCCTAGACGCGACAACGAATGTTGCCACGGTTTTTCCAGACAGAAAACGCCAAGATGGGCATTTTTACGTCATAGATTTCACCTTGGCAGAGCTTAAAAAACTACACGTTTTTGAGCGCTTAAAATCCACCGAAACCACAACAGGAACGGCAACTGGAACCGCGAAATACCCCAAGCGTTTTCCTACCCAAACAGGGGACTTTAGATTACACACCTTCGCCGAAGAGCTCACCTTGATCCAAGCGCTAAATGCCAGTCATCAAAAAAATGTGGGGATTTACCCCGAAGTCAAATCTCCCTGGTTTCATCACCAAGCGGGTAAAGACATTAGCTCTGCTGTGTTAAGCACGCTAAAAACTTATGGCTATACGCAAAAGGCCGACAACGTTTACTTACAAAGTTTTGATGCCAATGAATTAAAACGGATCAAACACGAATTACTACCTAAATTTGGCATGACAATTTCACTTGTACAACTTGTTGCCTACACTGACTGGCAGGAAACACAAGAGCTTGTTAATAACCAGTGGCAAAATTACCGCTATGACTGGATGTTCACTCGCCAAGGTGTGGCCGACATAGCTGAATATGCCGATGGCGTTGGCCCTTGGTTTCCCATGCTCGTTGACGATAATTGGCAAGCATCCGCCTTTTTAAAAGCAGCGCAGCAGTTCAAGCTAGCAATTCACCCGTACACTTACCGCATAGAAGATACGCCTGAGCGCTTTGATAGTTATGACCAGTGGCTTCAATTTACTTATGCTGAACTGGGTATTGATGGTTTCTTCTCTGATTTCCCAGCCAAATCGAGAGCGGCATTAACAAGTCGCTAAACTAAAGCTTGGCTAAAAAACCCTCAAAAGTTAGTGGCCGTTTCGCAATGCGCTCAGGGTAATAAAGGTGAGTAATGTGCATAAGCAAGTGATACATTACTCACCTTGCTTACATTGAAATTGAAATTGAAATAGCACTGCTATCTAACACAAAGGGCAATCACCATTGGCGACCGACATGACAAAACTGACTTTTTATGCGCCACTTATCGCACTGTTTTTATTCGTAAACCAGCCAGCTTACGCTGTCCAAGCAAAGTCACTACAAGTGGTCGTCAACCCGGGTAAATATAGCGATTACTATCACCTGCAATACGAGTTAGTACCGGGCAAGTACCAGATCAACCAGCGTTATGGTTTTAATAGCGGTGGGCAATTTGAAGTACTCATTCCCAAAGCTATTTTTCCCATCCCTGCCCCAAACTGTCGAAAAAACATTATTGTGCGTATGCCATATTCGGCCAACACACAACGAAAAAAAGCACTGTACGACCAACTGCTCGCTGGCCAAGTAAGTACGACCGTAACACTTGAACTCAACCCTTATGTCACTGTCACTAACACAGAGCCGCTTAATTTTACACTGACCTACTGCAATGTGTTCTTTCGCCACAAAGGCGGTGACTACTATAATCAACTCAAGTAAACGTTAAAGACAGATGCGGAGCATGACCAAGCGAAATCGGCTTATCCAAATAATAAACTGTATCAACCAAGCTCGGAGCCTGACGTACATTCCGCCGTCTGTCATTGCATTGAACTCGCACTCACTGATAAATTAATCCGCCACAACTTATAGATTTCAACACTTTATAAGTTCCGATACTTTATAAGTTCGACACTAAACATAACCACTCACCGCTATTGCTGTGATACTCGCTAGCCTCGTTTATTTTCAAGTTGAGGGCTTATACCAATTGAAATAAATACTTAATCATTCAGCGAGAATTAAAAGGTTCAGAGGCAAGGCATTGATTGCAGAGAATGGTCGCTCCCTTGTCAAAATCAATAACGCAGCATATGAACCTTTTAAACTCGCCCTTTGGGCTGAGGGATCCCCATTTATCATACAATGATTATCTTGTTGTAGTCGTTAATGAAATTTAACCAACTCCTTTTGATAAACCTCTTTGTTAACTGGTGAGGGCATTGTTTGACAATATTTTTGGCGAGTGACAGAAATGAAAGCACGCGCCGCTTTCTCACGGTATTTGCTTGGAACCTAAAGTGCCATTTTCTTCTTTCTGCTTCAAAGCCAATAAGCCAGAGTACCAAGCTTGCTACACAAGCGATAAGGCACAGTATGCTCATCCGTTTAATGCCCATCGTTCGACTAAACCGCCAAGAAAAACCATACTGCTCACTTTTGTCATCTCTAAAGTTTTGCTCTATTTGCATACGTTTAGCGTACAAATTGATTACTTCGCGACTTGTTAGCTCGGCATCAGATGTCGCGATGAGCCAAGGTTCATGAGCAAGGTTGCGGTACATTTTATCATCCTTAGTAAAGCGGCTTTTCCCGCGTCGGCCTCTGTGCTCACCTTGATAAAGGTGCAGGCTCGCTTGGCACCCCGTTTTGCTGTGTTGCGTTAACCTTGCGCTCCCTAAATTTTTAGGTGTACAACTGGCGTCCTTTCTTAACTGCGCTAAGGTTTGCCATTGCGTTGGCTGCTGTTTCAATTGGCACTTCATTGTACCTCGCAGTCGACCAATAAAATCCCATCCGTGGGCAAGTACTTCGGCATACCAAGGTGTTAAAAAGCCGCCGTCAGATGTGATATACACTTTCGCATGCCCCGCCAATATGTGACTTAATCGTGAGAGAAACAATTGATGAGTGGTACGGGTTTCCTTATCCTTTTCTTCAACAACCATGTTGTAGAGCGTCATTGAGCGACCATCGACCAATAAACTAGCGCGTAACAAATGATAATTTGAGCCACAGCACCCACTCCAGTCGACAGCAATGACTAGGTATGGCAATTGGCTTATAACGGGCTTGGCAAGCGCACGGTAAATGTCAATAAGCTCTCGTTGTAAGTGGTCATTGTTTAAAAATCTGTCGATTCGTTTAATTTTGTTTTTACTGAACGCTTTTCCTTCGAGGTGTCGACCTATATCAGTGAGAGTTAACCGATTCGAGTCAATTAACGCATCGGCACTGAGCATTAAGGTTTTCATGCGTGCGCGATTGAAGGAAGAGAGGGTATTTTTAAGGTAGTTGTGGCATAGTGATTTAACAGGCATAGCAGTTGTCCTTATTGTGTTTGGCGATTCAATAAGATCACAAATTGTTATGCCTGTCACTTTTTGGGGATTCCTCAGCCCTTTGGGAGCGTGTCAGCGTCGCGATAACTGCGCCAAATTGATGAGATGTAGAACAACTATATCAACAAAAATTTGGCTTGTTCTCCCACCGCTGACAACGCTCTGAATTGATCAATTAATTAATTCAATTGGTATTAATAGGGTCACAACTCGTTACAACTTGCCGATGGGGTTTTAGCTATTATCCCGCGCCTGTTTATAGCCCATAGCGGCACCTGACTGTTTACTGCACCAGCAGAGGCTAAAGCCAGTTATTTATCAATTGAACTAGATTATAATTTTTTGGTATTTCATAACAGACCGACTGGTCGGTTATTATGTCATCAAGTTGATTGAGGAAGGCATCTATGAGAGATCCTGAGCAAACTAGGCAGTTAATACTCGAAGTGAGTGGCGATGAAATTCGCAAAAATGGCTTTCAGGCAACTAGCCTGTCGACCATTTTGTCTCGTTGTAATATCTCGAAAGGCGCGCTTTATCATCACTTTGCCAATAAGCATGAACTAGGGTACGCCGTTGTAGAAGAAGTATTCACGCCAATGTTTTTAGCAACATGGGAACCAGCAGTTACGCAAGCAGACCCACTTGAAGGCTTGTGTAACTTTTTTCATGCCGCAGCAAACGATATGAGTTGTGAAGACGTAGTATGCGGTTGTCCGCTGAATAATTTATGTTTGGAAATGGCCAGTGTCGACGAAGGTTTTCGACTGCGTACCTTAATGATGCAGCAAAAACTCAACACGTTAATTTCTGAAAACTTGCGCCGCGTGAGTGATCAATTGCGCAATGATATTGATTATTCTCAGGTTGCATATTTTATCGTTTCTGGGTTTAACGGCTCAACGAGCCTAAGCAAAGGCACACAAGAAAAAGCACTGTTCCAAACGGTAATGGCGGAGCTTTGTCGTTATATCAAATCGCTAAAGCGCAGCGATTGATCATTAACAGATTAATCGCTAACTAATTAATACCAATCAATTTACTGCTCGCTGTGGTCAATTTTTTGTTTACGAATTTTAACAGACCGAATGGTCGGTTTGACAAGAATTAAGGGGTTATTATGTCTAAGACATTTACGTTCAAGGTATTTATTACCATTTTCATCCTGATTGGTAGTGTGTTTAACGCACACGCCAGCACGTCTTCACCTTACCAAACACTGGAGACAACAGGTAATAGCCTATTTACCCGTATTGCTCAACAGCAACAAGAGCTAACCAAGTTTCCAGAGTTAATGCGCACTATCGTGGAAGAAGAGTTGATGCCGCATGTTGACTACAAATATGCAGCTTTCCGTATTCTGGGTAAGCAACTAAAGAAAACCACGAAGGAAGAGCGCAATAAATTTGCCGAAGCCATGCGTCATTACTTGATCAGAACTTACGCGACAGCGCTAGCTAACTACAAAAACCAGCAAGTTATATACGAGCCAGCCAAGCCATTTAAAGGTAAACGCGTTGTCGCTGTCTCAACACGTATTGTTGATGAAGGTGCGCCAGAAGTTGAAATTCAATTTAAAATGCGCCGCAACAAAAAAACGGGCCAATGGAAAGCTTACGATATGGTAGTGGAAGGCATTTCACTGCTTGAAAGTAAAAAAGCGGAGTTGTCGCGTAAAATCCAGCAACAAGGTTTATCGCAAGTAACACTGGAGCTTGCGTCAATTGCCAAGTAATTCGGTCAAGTGATTTAAACGAGCACTGATATTTAACATTTTTGTTTTCTCTCTTAGGGCAACATCACCATCGCGGTCATGTTGCCTTTTTTTTCGCCCACTTTACGGCTTTTTCTTCAAATGGCATAACATCTAAGCACCACAGAATTTCATTTAGTCACCCCACCGCTATGAATTTTTAATATCACTGGATATACTGCCAAATAATTGCAGACGCAGTAATGGAGGCTAATGATGTCTGGAACTACGATGGTTGTGCTGATTGTGTTTATTTCTGTCGGCTTTGGTGTCATGTACGATATGTATCAAAGACACCTGCGCTTCAAGGAAAAGTCATTGAAATACAACGCCGAGAACAACAAAGAAAATGAAGCGCTAAAATTACAGGTATCAAAACTTGAAGAGCGCGTTCAAATATTGGAAAAAATAGTGACTGACGAAGGATATGCCGTTAACAAAGAAATCAGTGGCTTATAACCCTTGCTAGTTTTCAATCACGATAAGAGGTTTAGATTTGAAGCTAATTATGCGCAGCGAGTTCGACAACTTGCGCCTTAACGATCAACACAGCTACGACAGTGATAGCAATGGCGATAAACAGATCGTACGTATTTACTGTGGCGACACTTTGATTGCCAAACGAGTTAAGCACAAAAAATCGATTCGCTACTTTGGCATTCAAGGTTACCAGCAGTATTTGATTGACAGCTAGCACGCCTATTTAGTCGCTAACCTATTACTGCGGCTATTAGAAGCGCTAATACAGCGGCTGGTTTTTTTGCTCTTTATAATTCAACTAAGCAGGCAGCCTTTGACCCACACTTTCATTAAAATGCCTGCCGTTTAACCCCAAGTGCACGGGCCACGCTGCGCTTACACAACCTTAAACTTTCTTACACCCTCTTACTTGCCCTTACCCAAATTCCCAAGCGCTATCCGCATAATAATCTGGAAATTTCGTTCCCCCTTATTCGCTCGATAGGAAAGCAAATACAAATGACCAGATTAAATAAGCGACGTTGGGTAACCATGTCTTCACTCACCTTTTCATCCGTTTTTTGCATCAGCCATGTGCAGGCGACTGAAATAAGTATCGATCCCCCTAATAAAGACGTTGAAGTCATAGAAGTTAACGGTCGTCGAAACCAAGCAAATACGGAAATAACTGAAAATACGCAAAAACTTTTTAATGTGCCAAGTCTAGCCAACGATCCATTAAGCGCTGTGTTTAGCCTACCCGGTATTGTCTACGCCGATGGCGATGACGGTGGTGAGCCAGCTATTAGAGGCTCGTCTCCTGACGATAACGCCTTTTACATTGACAATATGCCCGCCAATTATATTTTTCACTTATTTGGCGACAGTATTTTCAACAAAAATGTGATCAGTGATTTTTCACTTTACCCAGCCGCATTCGGCACGGAATTTGGCAATGCAACAGGTGGTATCATCGACGTTAAATTGCGAGACCCAAGAAACCAAGATTTGGAAACTACACTAGAAGCGAGCATGCTGAAAACTGGCTTTATGGTTGAAGGCGGTATTACTGATGATCAAGCCTTCTATTTTTCCTATCGACGTAGCTTAGTGCATTTGTTTGTTACAGAGGGCGAAGAAGATGATGGTGAAACCATTTCCAAACAGCCGATCAGCGATGACTATCAAGGTAAATATCAATGGTTAATTGGCAAGGATCAAAAGCTAACTTTCAGTGCTACTGGCGCCAGTGATGAAGGTGCGCTAACCATTTCGGCGCAGGCTGAAGAAACCATGCTAAACCCAGATGCTATAGGTGAAGACTCCTTGAATAATCGATTTGATCAGCAAACGCTCTCGTGGCAGTACTTTGCTGATGACGTTAGCCGTTTCGAAATTACCTTTGGACACATGACCGAAAGCCAAAAACAAACCTTTGGCCAAGGGCAATTTATTGATTTAAGCACTCGCCGCTTGAACCTGCGCTCAAAATACACTTATGACTGGCGTGAGAATCAGCAACTCATACTAGGGTTAAACATTCAGCATAGCGACAGCGACTACAGCTACGATCAAATTCCTTATTTTTGTACCGATCACGATGCTGATTGTGAAGAGAAAAGAGGCGAACGAGTGCAAGACACGGATAAGTTAACCCGCTTGGATACTGCCCTGTACATTGACAATATGTGGAAAATATCTGACGACCTTGATTTGTCTTTAGGTTTGCGCGCAGAGCGGGATGATTATACCGATCAAACCTTTGTTCACCCCAGAGCCTCATTGACTTGGTACCCGTTTGACGGCTTTGCCATCACCGGAAAATACGGCACTTATAGCCGTTTTCCCGATATTGATAAGGCGCTGAAAAAGCTCGGGAATCCGAATTTAAAATCGCCGAAAGCAAGCCATTACAACCTAGCCTTCTCATACGATATCAATGACCTATGGAATACACAGATAGATTTTTACTACAAAGATCTCGACGATATGGCGTTATCGCTAGATGACAATCACCCGAATGCGGCATTGCGTTACAGTAATGACTTGTCAGGCAGTGCAAAAGGCGTCGAATGGGTGATCAATAGAGCCTTATACAACGGCTGGTACGGTTGGGCGTCAGTCAGTTGGTCAAACAGCGACAGAACGAATGACGTAACCAATGTCACCACAGAATATTACCTAGACACGCCAATTTTGGCGAATATAGTGGCGCATTATCAAATTAATGATGCTTGGGATGTCGGTTTAAAACTGTCGGTACGCAGTGGTGCCAAGTACACCCCTATTACTGGCCTAAGGGATAATCCAAACCACCCTGGGTTCTTTTTGCCTAACTATGGTGCACTAAACTCGAGCACCCTACCCACCTATTACCGCTTAGATTTAAGCGCCAACTACAAAACAACGCTGTTTGGCTTGGATTCTGAAATCAATTTCGCCGTCATTAACGCTACCAACAATGATAATGTTTCTGGTTATTCCTACTCGCCACGAGGCGATGACAGCCCGACAAACTTTACGATTGAAAAGGACACGGGAATGGAGATGTTTCCTTCGATTGGGTTAACCGTCAAGTTCTAGGTTCCCAGCCCAAAGTGGCACAAAACGCGGCCACTTTACCTTGCTCTGGTCTAGATTTTAAAACGGTGCTAAACGCACTAGTTTTGCGTGTTAACAATCGAGTCACACGTCACCACAAAGCACTATTTACTTGATCATACTTTTGTATTTCTCAATCCGCGCGAGCTTGTTCAACCTTACTTACAAACCTCTTACACAGCCTTACGCAAGGGCTCAGAAAATTAAGGAATAATGCTCGCCAATCAGAGCTGGCACTGCACTCAATACTTGAGTGGCTCACTTTAATTCTAGGCTTTTCGAGCTGTTACCTAATTTAAGTAGAGGCCACTAAAGAATGAATGCAAAAATACCCATTAGTGTTTTTATTGTTACGTTGAACGAAGAAAAAAATCTGCAAAGGCTATTAATGTCGCTGCGTGAGTTCGACGAAGTGATTGTCGTAGACAGCGGCAGTAGCGACGAAACAGTGAATATCGCCAAGCGTTTTGGTGCTAAAACCTGCTACCAAGCGTGGTTGGGCTATGCTCAGCAAAAACAGTTTGCGATGTCATTGTGTAAAAATGACTGGGTATAAAATTTAGATGCAGATGAAGAGCTCACTGCCGCCACTAAAAATACCATCAGAAATATTGTTGAAGCCGGAAAGTATGACAGTGTTCGGTTTAAGCGAAACGATATCTTCATCAACAAACCATTCTCGAATTTAACCAAAAAGCCCAACAACCTAAGACTTTATCGGCAGTCCAAAGCAAAATTTAACGAGCATACGCTTGTTCATGAAAGTGCAGTTATTGAGGGTAGCGAGCTATACGTCAAAGACACTTTCGAGCACTACGGATACAACTCAATTGGCAAGCTCGTTGAGAAAGGTAACTTGTATTCGTCGTTAAAATCCAAGGAAAAATTTGAAAAGAAGCGCAAAAGTAGCGCGCTCAAACTATTTACCGTATTCACCATTACTTTTCTTCAACGCTATTTTATTCACGGATTTATTTTCTCCGGTAAGCGTGGCTATATCAATTCAGTCATCTGTGCATTTTACGCCTTTGCCAAAGAGGCAAAGTTATTTGAGCTGGAAGAGCTTGGAGGTGAATATGAGTAAGCATTCACCCGCACCGAAAATCTACTTAATCAACTTAGATAAAAGCAAAGATCGGCTGCTCAATTGCCATACAATATTGGCAAGTCAACAGCTGTCATTTGAACGAATACCCGCCGTACTTGGTGATGCGCTGACAACAGCTCAAAAACACCAGCATTACAGTGAAACGTTAAATAACCGCAATTACTACCGACCGCTGAGTAACGGTGAAGTAGGTTGTTATTTGAGTCACCGAGCAGCATGGCAAAAAATTGCTGATGGCGATGCGCCATACGGCATAGTGCTAGAAGACGATATCGCTATTAACGGTAATATGCATCTGGCTATAGACACCCTAGATACACTGCACATGGACTGGCAGGTCATTAAATTATCAGCCTATCAAAGTAGAACAAGGCCAATTGTCTTTAGTCAGCCTATTGGCAACGGTTTTGATCTGGTGATACACAATAAACCGATGACAGGCTGTGCCGCGTCGGCCATCACCAAAGAAGCAGCTAAAAAATTGCTCGCACAGTCAACGAAATTCGGGCGACCTGTCGATGTTGATATTCAACATTTCTGGGAAAGTAATGTCGAAGTTTGCTCCTTGATGCCCTATCCCATATCGCAAGATATGTCTTACCAAAGCACGATAACACAGCGAAAAGGCAAAGCAGGTAAACGCTTTTGGCAGCGAAAAATACAGCAATTAACCACTTATTTTCTCAATAAAAGACACATCGCTCAGCAAGTTGCTATGGCAAAAAAATCCTGAGTTAAAAAGCTCAATAATTTTTAACAGCATTGGTTATTCAGCTAGTTCATTTAAGTAATTTCAGATTTAAATAACTCATGCACTAGCTGAGTAGCTGCTTACAAAACGCAAATTATTGCTTACATGCGCTTACGTAATCTACCAAGCCTTTACTCTATAGTGCTCACCGTCATTAGCTAAGTATTTTAGAGGTATATTAGAGATGTCCAGATTCAAAAAACTACAATGTGCAACCTTGGTAGCTGCCGCAACTTGCATAGGCCTAGCGGCCTGTGGCGGTAGCGGCAATGGCAATACCACGACGCCAGCTCCAGCACCGACACCAGCTCCTGCTCCTGCGCCAACACCGGCACCGACCGGGAATAGTGTTGAAAGTGTATTTCCAAAGTTTGTTAAAGTCTTTGGCGTTGAGGTACGGGCGTCTGCACAAGTACCTGATGCTAAACTGTTGCACGCGGCCACCATTATGGCGGAATACTTAGACAATGACGATGATGGCGTAGCCGACAACCAACAAGTGGTTGACGAATTAGTTCGCCGAAAAGCAACCATGATCATGTCGCGCGATGGAACCGAATCAGAGTCATTAGCTGAGCGTCTCGCTAATGTGGAAGATCAAGACAGATTTCAAGATTTACAAGCCACTGAAACCATCCCCAATGGCGCTGCCAATGGCCAGTTTGATGGCAGCTTGGAAGAAATTCTGCACTTGATAACGCATGTTGGCTACTCAGCCGTTTACCCTGAAATATTTGGTGAACGTGTTGACTCAGCGATTGCCGATGCTATGGATATTGCACGTGGTGGCCGCTTTGAAGCCGTACCTGCGCAATACCCAGAAGGTGCTTGGTATACCTACGACGACCAAACCTGTGACTATAGCTGCATGGTCACTGAGTACACCTACTGGGTACTTACCTCGATATTAGGTGGTCAGGAATTTAATGGCCGCTTAGCAGAAATTCAAACTGAGTGGCGCTTAAATACCCGAGAAAAAGTACGCTTGGGTGATCCTGCAGCATTCACCATACTAACCAATCAAGTGTATTTGCTGCCAACAACCTTACCTGATGGCACGTACAACTCGACGCAGTTTAGCGTTCAAAGTAGTGATACGGGCTCGACGCCAGCCCTAACACCAACGGCAGGGGTTATAGGTGCCACTTCGGAAGCTGCTTGTCGTCAAGCCGAAGAGAGCTTCAACGGCAGTGCCTGTTTTATTATCAATCAAGACAAAGCTGAAATGTACGGCGTTATCGGGCCAGGCATAGTGACTAAGGTCACTGAATTGACAAACAATTACCCTGCGGTAAAAAACATTGTGCTGATTAATGTGCCTGGCTCTGCTGATGACGACAGTAATCTACGCGCTGCGAAAATGGTTTACGACCGAGGCTTGAATACGGAATTACTATCAAACAGTGACATTGCCTCTGGCGGTGTTGATTTCTTCCTCGCCGGCAACCGTCGCGTAATTGCCGAAGGCGCCAGCATTGGCGTTCATTCATGGGGTACCGGCGATGGCACAGTAGCCGCGCAATTGCCTCGTGATCACGCTGACCACCGACCTTATATTGAGTTTTATCAACATATCCAATTAGCAGAGCCAACTGAATTCTACTTTTTTACCTTGAATGCAGCGCCCGCTGAAAGCATTCATATTATGACGCCAGAGGAAATTACTCGCTGGAAAATGGCGCGCTAATAACCAAGAGATTCACCGGGCGCTTAATTGGCACTGAGTCATGGATTTGCGTAGCACAGCGATATACCGATTACGAGCTTTAACGGTAACACGCTTTCGCGATCAATTGAGCTGTTCAGCTGCTCCTGTGCAACTCAATCACTCGTCGGTGAAGCGGTTAACACTTCTCAAATTTCAATGATCTGGTGGCCAATTTTCATTGGCCACTTCTAATATGTAGTTGTGTGATTACCAAGGGAGATTGAGGGTACAATTATCTAGCGATTTTGTAATAGCTACGTGACAGCCTCTGCCCAAGTTGGCAACACAGCTAGAGTGTTTCTATTTTTACCTGTACCACTAATTCAATTACTGTATTTTTATACCATTTTAATTAAATATCTGATCTAATAAGGGTTGTTATCATAATCTTCATTAACCGCCTTGAACTTAAAAACATCAAAACAGCTTTTAGCCCTCTCAAGAAAAGAGTCAAATGCACGAAAGCGTATACGCTTATTGGCAGTGTCATTATTTTTTGAAGGCGAAAATAGAGCCAATATCGCTCGAAGGCTAAATACAGCTAGAAGTAGCGTGAATAAATGGGTATCTAGTTATTTGGAAAAAGGGTTAACTGGCTTAGACAGCAAGCCTATTTCAGGTCGCCCAGCCAATTTAACTTTACATCAACAGCTTGAATTAAAAGCGTTCGTTTTAAAACACGCACAGTCCAGTGATGGAGGGCGACTGATTGCGGCTGATATTCAAACCTACATTAGCAACAACTTTAACGTTAACTATCAGATAGGCAATGTTTATCGGTTATTACACAGTCTTGAGCTAAGCTGGATAACGACTCGCTCCAAACACCCCAAGCAATCAGCAGAGGCTCAAGAAGTTTTTAAAAAAAGTTTCGCCTGTCAACGATCGTGAACACCCCATTTAATGTCATGCCTGAAGACATGGATATTTGGTTTCAAGATGAAGCAAGATTTGGGCAGCAGAACCAAACGACGCGAGTTTGGGCTGAATGTGGCACTCGACCTAGAGTGGTGAAACAGCAACAGTATGAATATGGGTACTTATTTGGGGCAGTTTGCCCAAGCAATGGAAAGACTGAAGCTTTAATAACACCGTGCGTTAACAAAGAAGCCATGACATTACATATGGAACAAATATCCAAGGCGACAGCGCCTGGCAGGCATGCAGTTGTTATTGTCGATGGTGCCGGGTGGCACACTGTTGATACTTCCGGCCATTTGACAACGTTACTCTTATCAAGCTCCCACCCTATTCTCCAGAGCTCAATCCAATTGAACAGGTATGGAGTTGGATACGCCAGCACTGTTTATCAAATCGAACATTTAAAGGTTATGACGATATTGTCGAGCAAGTATCAAAAGCATGGAACACATTTATATCAACTCCTAGCAGAGTGAAACAAATGTGCTCGAGAGGTTGGATTAAGGTGACTTAATACTTAATGAAATTGGTATTATAAGACTCTGTAACTAAATCTGTGTAACTGCCTATTATTAATACCCATATAGGGTTTAGGATAGGTAGTTATGAACAAGAAAGAACTTGAAGTCTTTGCCAAGCAAGCGGCTAAATCCATCAAAACGGAAGCAGATTTAACGAACTTTCGTAAAATGCTTACCAAGGTAACGGTTGAAGCTGCGCTTAATGCGGAGCTGGATGAACACCTTGGTTATGTTCGTCATGAGCAATCCATCAACGATAATTCACGCAATGGCTATTCGCCCAAAACTATACGAACAGAAGATGGCGAGATTGATTTAGATACACCTCGTGATAGAGATTCTAGTTTTGAGCCTCAACTGGTTAAAAAGAATCAAACCCGCTTTACGTCAATGGATGACAAGATTTTATATCTGTATTCCAAAGGCATGACGACTCGTGAAATCGTGTCCACATTCAAGGAAATGTACGATGCAGATGTTTCACCAACACTGATTTCTCGTGTGACTGATGCGGTTATCGCTCAAGTCGTCGAGTGGCAAGCCAGGCCGCTTGATGCTGTTTACCCAATCGTCTATCTCGACTGCTTGGTTGTAAAAATACGCCAAGATAAGCAAGTCATCAACAAAGCCATTTACTTAGCCTTAGGCGTGAATATCGAAGGCCATAAAGAACTTCTAGGTATGTGGATATCAGAAAACGAAGGCGCGAAGTTCTGGCTTAACGTATTAACGGAGCTTCAAAACCGTGGCGTCAAAGATATCCTTATCGCCTGTGTCGATGGCCTTAAAGGTTTCCCTGATGCAATTAATACCGTTTATCCTGACACACAAATTCAGCTTTGTATTGTTCATATGGTGCGTAATTCATTGAAGTTTGTGCCGTGGAAAGACTACAAAGCCATCACGGCTGATTTAAAGCGCATATACCAATCGGTAACTGAAGATGAAGCCTTAATGGCCTTAGAGCAGTTTGAGCAACGCTGGGACAGTAAATATCCCAATATCTCTCGCTCATGGCGAAATAACTGGCAAAACGTTAGTACCATCTTCAATTACCCTGAAGATATCAGAAAAGCTATTTACACCACCAACGCTATTGAATCGCTGAACTCAGTTATACGTAAAGCCATTAAGAAACGTAAGCTGTTCCCACATGACGATTCGGCGAAAAAGGTGGTTTACTTAGCTATTGAGCAGGCATCTAAAAAATGGACGATGCCGATAAGAAATTGGAAATCGGCCTTAAATCGATTTATGATCGAATTCGAAGACCGATTAAAAGATGTTATTTAAAACTGGCAGTTACACAAAATGTGTTACAGGGTCTATTATAACCAGTCAGGTACTCATCCTTTTGGCTTAAAATGCTTCTTCAAGTATCGTCGTTTGCAGTAGATATAACTTATCACCAATGCTGCTTTATGCTTATGGCTTTACACTGCGTTGTAGTGGGCTATGTACTACTCTTTATTTATCAACTTACCAGCCTAAAAGTATCGTTCGCTTTATTGAACTTTGTGGATATCAGTTATTTGCATTACAGGGCATTCATACAAAGGATTTATAATGATCAATAAATTAACTAAAAGAACAATATATATTGGGAGCTTTCTAAATGTAGTTCCCTTATGTGCAATGCTCCTCGTCAGTATCGGTATGGAATTTATTCCTTTTATAATTTTAATTTTGATCTGGGCTAACACTCCTTTTATGTTTGGCACAACTCAATTGTTTGGTTCGAACAACGTTTCCGTTCAAAAGTTCGGGGTTACAGATGCTTCATGGTCTGCCCAATTGTACTTGATTGCATTCTGGTTCCTAATTGGTTGGCTTGTAGCTTGTTGTTCAACCTTGTTTTCAAAATCGAAAAGCGATGCCAAAAAAGCTTCTCGCAAGTAGCTGTCAGCTCTGTGTTTGACAAAGCCATTACTTTGCGATTTAAAAAATTAAAAGGAAATTAACTATGAAAATGCTAAAAATCGAAGTTTTTGAAAACAATGTTAAGGACACAACGATTAAAATACCACTTGATGTGCTTAAAGCTATTTCTAGAGTATTCCCTAAAAAATATCTTTCTTTGCTAGAGGCCAAGTCTATGGGTATCGAAGACTTAATACTAGCCGCAACAAACCCAGATACATCAGGCACAATAGTTGAAATAGAAGATCATCAAGATAATGAACGTGTCATCATATCGGTAGAATAATCCACATAACCACACAAGCCAATATACTTGGAGATAAAGTCTTTATCACGCTAAATCTTAGCTAATTAATCTGATAATTTACGTCAACATGGCTGGTATCTTGTAAGCCCAAAATACGCTTTTGAGTGCTTTGAGTTCCAAACTATTTCTAGCCTTACAACTTGAGTGAAAAGGTAAATTTCGCACCTCCCCACCGTGATTCATCAACACGTAAACTGCCACCAATTTTGTGTGCTGAGGCTCTAGCAATCGCTAGCCCTAAGCCTAAGCCTCCGGTTTTTCTGTTGCGACTTTTATCTAGCCGATTAAACGGAATAAAAACCTTCTCGCGATCTGCAACTGCGATCCCTTCGCCATCGTCTTCTACTGACACGAAAAGCTCTCCGTCTTTTTCAGTTGCAAATACGCCGACCTTGTTGGCGGTATAGGCAAGCGCATTTTTTAACAGATTATCCATCAGCAGAATCAAGTGCACGGGATAGGCTGAAATTTTAATGGTGTTATCTACCTCAAAAAACATCTCATGCTTACGCTCCAGGTTTAACTGCTCCCCTCTTGAGCGAATAAAATGTTCAAGTTCGATAAGCTGGTGAGTATCATCTGAAAAGTGCTGGCCGTGATCCGTTAGCTTCATCAATTCCATCATTTGATTGATAAAGACATTGATATCTTCAATATAGTTGTCAATATCGTCAGCCAAATCTATGGTGTTAACCTCTTTAGAGCTTCGTTTGATAAGCCCTGAGGCTAGCTGTATTCTGCTCAACGGGGTGCGTATTTCATGTGGTATCGCTTGCGCAAAAACACTCCGCTCTTCAACGTTTTTTTCTATTGCATCAGCCATTTTATTGAAGCTAAGCGCAATTTCATTAAGCGGTTTGGGAATACTGTCACTTGCTCTTAATTGATGGTTGCCTCTGCCGTAATTGGCAAAACATTCCACCAGTGCTTTAATATCTGATTGCAATTGTCGAACCGGCCAGTACAACAAAGTGGCAATAATGACTAAGCAAAGCGATATCAGTAACAGAAAAGCGGCCTCTTCAACGTTAAGGTCAAACTCTTCATCCATGATGACCTCTAGCTTTTCGGTAATAATAAGCGTTGTATTTGGCCCATTTAGCGCAATAGCTGCATATCTCACACCTTGTTCGGTTTCGTAGTACGACGCCCTCTGAGCTTGACCTAACACAAGACATTGTACACACCCCATATCGGTATGGGGTATGTTAACGACCTTAGCTGAAAACCTATCTTCAAAATACGGGGACACTGTTAACGTAACATCAGCTGATACTGCACCTAACTGAATTTGGCTCATCAAACCTTTATGGATATAACTGATATCTTCTTTAAAGTCGTTAATCTCTTGTTTATAGTCATAAGACTCAATTATGACTAAGGTAAGAATGGTACTTATCAGTATTGCTGCACTGATGGAAAGGTACAGCCGAGTAAATAATGTCGTGGAAATGCTATTCATCTAATTCTATTCATGTAAGAGCTTATAGCCTTTGTTTCGGATGGTTGCGATGATTTTGTACGGTGCCTCTTCATCACCCAGTTTTTTCCGTAAACCGGAAATTCGCATATCGATAGACCGGTTAGAAAAGTCGTATTCTATGCCCCTTAGTGCCTGGCAACACTCCTCTCTAGAAACAATTCTGCCTTTATTGGTGTTGAGTATTTTCAGCATTTCCAACTCTGCGCTGGTCAACTGAATGCGCTTTCCTTTGAAAATCACTTGGCTTTTATCGTCAATCACCTCAATTAGCGATGGCGTAGATGGCATGGATGGCATAGTCGAATCATCAGCGCTCGTTTGAGTGCCAGCGCCAATTTCCGAACGCCTTAATAACGCCTCTATTCTTGCCACTAGCACATGAGGTTTAAGTGGTTTGGTTAGGTAGTCGTCAGCGCCCAACTTCAACAAGCTCACCTCAGTTACGTCATCATTAGGCGCCGTTAGAATAAGGATGGGTCGTGAAAAAAAACCTCTTATTTCTTTGCAAATTTCAATGCCACTTTTCCCCGGCAACATCAAATCCAAAATAACCAAGTCTGGATCGCGGTTTTTAATAATACCTGGTGCCAATTCGCCATCACTGACGACATCTACTTCGAAGCCCTCGGCATCAAGATAGAGCGCAGTGAGCCTTGAGATTTCTTCATCGTCTTAGACCAGTACTATGCTATTTTTTTTCATATAAATTCCTCTCAACGATGCCAATTTATCTAAAAAGTTCCGCAATTGATATACATGCTTACAGGGGCTTACAAAACGTCGAGCGCCTTACACCCTCTTACTTTGTAATCAATCGCTGGTTGATATTATGAGCAGGTAAACACAAACAAACGCCGACAGAACACGCTTAATGTAAATTTTCGGCACATTGTTAAAAACATTGTTAAAGACCTAGTGAATCAATTAGAGCGCCGAGGATAAAATGAACAAACTTGTCTATCGATTATGTTATGTCGCAGCCATGTTAATCGCTGTCACATCGCCAAGTGTCGCTGTCGAGCATATTGACACGTTAACAAAGACAAAAGCCAACTTATCGCCTTATCAAGTCGTTGAGATTACGGCTAAAAGTCTGTTTAACCGCCTAGACAAAAACAAGGACAACCTGACAAAATTTCCGGAACTGATGGAAACTATTGTGCAAGAGGAATTGTTGCCGATTATCGACCATCGCTATGTTGCCTACAAAGTGCTCGGCAAACACCTCAATAAATCGACAAAAGCACAGCGCGCAAAATTTACGCAAGCGATGAAACACAATATTGTCAGATCCTATACGGCTATTCTAAAGCAATACAATGGTCAAAAACTGGTATACGCTCAACCTAAACTGGTCAAGAACACAAAATTGGTGTCTGTACCGATGACTATAGTCGAACCAAGCAAACCTCCTATCGAACTAGTGTTTAGGCTCAGAAAACACAAAAAGACAGGGAATTGGTTGATATTTGATGTGCTGGCCTAAGGGATCTCAATGCTGGCAAGCAAACGTGCTCAAGTATCAGGCGCAATTCGCAAGGTAGGTATTGACCAAGTGACGATTGAGCTAGGCTATTTAGGCTAGCTCAGCCAATTTGCCAACAGCGCGAGCTAGCTAATCTGTAGAAGTTCAAACGCTAGCGAACACCCAGCGCCTTTTCAGCAGCGCTGACAACGGCTTCATCGAGAGGTGGAATACTGGTATCTACACCAGCCTCCATCGCATTCACAACAGCTTTGAGCACGGCAATGCGCGCGTACCATTTTTTATTACCGGCGATGACGCGCCAAGGCGCATGATCGGCATTGGTATACTTGAGCATGTCATTAATGGCAGCGTGATAATCGTCCCATTTTTCGCGATTGCGGATATCTTCTTGGGTCAACTTCCAGCGCTTGATGGGACTGTTTAAACGCTCCTTGAAACGCTTCAGTTGCTCATCACTGCTAATGTGCAAAAATACTTTAACGATACGGACATCATCATCAACTAACATGCGTTCAAATTCGTTAATTTCCTGATAGGCGCGTTGCCATTCCTGTGGCTTGGCAAATTGCTCAACCCGCTCAACGAGCACGCGACCATAGTAAGAGCGATCGAATATGGCGATACTGCCCGGCGCTGGTAACTTAGTTTGAAAGCGATATAAATAGTGTTTCGCTTGCTCGATAGGATCGGGAGCGGCAATGGGGTAAACGTTAAAACCTCTCGGGTCTAACTTTTCAGTTAAACGCCTAATCGCGCCGCCCTTACCACTGGCATCCCAACCTTCAAATACCAGAATTGCGCGTTTGCCTTGCCTAAAATAAGCTTGCTGAACTTGCAACATGCGCTGTTGCCACTTTTTTAATTGCTTTTCGTACTTTGCTTTATCTTCAATTGCTTGAGTCAAATCAACGGACTCAAGTAAATCGGCGGGTTGGAGCGTAATCGCAGAAGGTGAATGCATAGGGCTAGTCGTTAGTAAAAAGTTGTAAACCCACTATAGAAGATGGTTTTTGATGCCTCAAGTCTCAATCTTCTAATCTAGCCAATAACAGCTAAGCATTTGATATTTATCAAGCTTAATAAAAAACAAATCAATAGCAAAAGGCGAATGTTTAGCACTTAGTTGGTGTTTTTGATTGTCCTAAACACCGCCAATTACTTCCCTGAGCCAATACCAAAGCCAGAGCCAAAGCTAGCGGTTAACCCCTAAGTCTCAGTTGCCATGGCTAACTAGCTTTTCACAATTAGTGTTTGCGCTGCTGGCGACTATTGCGCGCATAGCTTTTTTGTTGGCGCTTGACGCTCTTTTTCGCAGAGCGGTTAACTGATTTGCTGTACGATTTTCGCTGGTTACCCTGCTTGTTCATCACCTTTGCGCGTTTATGTGTCGCATTGACATTGTTACGCTTACTGACCCGTTGGTATTTATCCCTGCTGCCAGACGCTTTTTGACGTAATTGGCTATTGATACTCGCCACGGGCTTTTTCTTGTTATGCGCGCTTGCGTAGTGTTTTTTCGATGCACTGGTGTAGCTTGTTTGAGGCTTAGTAGATTGTCGCTGTGGTGCATTAAATTTAACGCGATTTTGCGCGCTTTTTCTGTCACTCATTTGGTAGCGCTTAAATCCTTCTCGCTGACGAGCTTGTGCATCCAATTGACGCGCTTTATCACTTGCACTGGGAACGCGTTTAGCGCTATTACGCGTGTATTTATTTTGATATTTGTGCTGATTCAACTGCCCTTTTACACGCTTAAAACTGCTTGCTGTGCGTTTGAAATTGTGATGTTTTGCGCTGCGTTTTATCGCCTTGTCATGCGCAATTTTACCAGTGCGTACTTTATTGGCATAACGAACCGCATGGTTGCGTTGATGCGGATATTGGCTGCGGTACTTTTCTTTGACAAATGCAGTGCGATAAGCAACATTGCGGCGGTGATATGGCTTATGGTGCCAGCGCTTGCTATAGCCGCTGTACAAAATATGATGGCGCTTGCGATTGTGATAGCGATAATGGTTATGAAAGCCTCTGCGGTGATTCACGATCACATAGCCGCTATGCCAATGAAACGCGCTAAAAAAGAAACCAACACCAATATGAATACCGCGATGCCAGTTAATTAAGCCATAGTCGTGATAACCCGTATGGAACGCATAGCGATGTCGCCAATAAGCTGGCGGATAATGGTGCCAGCGCCAATGTCCGTATACGGCGCGCGCATCGTAATACGGTACATAAACCACCTCTGGCTGACGCGATACAATGACGATTTTCTCTTGCTCGTATTCAACATCAATTTTGTCAATGGCGTTTAAGCTGCCCGCCTCTTTAGCTTGTAATCGCAGAGCCTGAATACTGTCTAAGACATCTTGCTCTTGCGCTAAAAAAGCGTCACCAAGTTGGCGTAGCCAGCCTAAATCTTTGTTCATTTGCTCAAGCACAGTTTCAAACGGTACGATGGCTTTGACACTGGCATCCCAATCTTGATCTTCAAGCCGCTTCGCAATCTTTTCATCAGAGATACTGCCTTGAGATTCACGCCAGCGATGCGCTTCAATCACTTCTAATGGATAACTTGCCGCAATTAAGATATGGCTCAATAAACTGTCGGGGTACAAAGCGATGGGCGCCAATAGCTGAGCCAACTGTCCCTCGGTGAGCAATGCCTGTTCGGCTTCACTCCCTTGCTGCGAAGGTGTTGATTGGTAAGTGCTGCCACTGTAGTCAATAGCATTTGCACCATAGCTAGCCGTGACTGAACCAGTAGCCAATAGGGTTAACGCGATCAGCGCAGGGCTAAACAGGTGAGTTTTCATAGTAAATCCCTCTCTTGACGAGTTGCTTGTTACTATAAAAAAGGCAAACTGAATTAATGCTGAACGTTATTTAACCAGCCATACTTGGCCAAGCATCGAGTCGCTAATTGAATGTGCCAAAACAAATGGGCATAAGCGTTGTCGCCCAAACTTGATACAATAGAAGTTAGTGACTGAAAAACAGTGTGTGCCAAGATGAGCGAAATTAGTAATTTGAACATGGACTTTAACCAGCGAGTGGTTATTTCCAGTGAAAAGCAAGAGTGGCTTGCCAGTCCCAAAGCTGGAGTTTGGCGTAAACCCTTGGCGCGCGAACACGCAGAGCAAGGCCATGCGACCAGTATTGTAAAGTATGATGCTGGCGCGAGCTTTTCCGCACACAACCACCCACTCGGTGAAGAAATCTTGGTACTTGATGGCGTATTTTCCGATCAAACTGGCGATTACCCTGCTGGCACTTATATTCGTAACCCGAAAGGTTTTGTCCACGCCCCTTATTCGACGGATGGCTGTACTTTGTTGGTTAAGTTACACCAATTTCAAGCAGCAGACAGCGCGCAAATTCGCGTTGATACCAAGACCGCCGCTTGGCAGAGAACACCTGCTGGAAACTTCATTATGCCGCTACACAAGCACCAAAATGAATCTGTCGCATTGATAAAACTCTCTCCAGGGAGCACGTTTACGCCAGCCGATGAACTTATCGGTGGTCAAAACAGCAGGCCAGATACTGATACAAACGCAAACGGCGAAGAGATTTACATCCTATCAGGATCGTTAAAAAGTGCATTGGGCAGTCACGCTGCCGGAAGTTGGCTGCGCAGTCCGTATTTAAACGACGAGCCATATTTTGCTGAAGCTGACACTGTTATCTGGATAAAAAGCGGGCATTTACCCCAACATCAGATCTAGTGCGATAACATTAACTAACGGCCAAAATCACTGACAGCGCACTTAGCCACAAGAGTTTTATCCAATATGAAATTCGTTGATACAGACCAACATTGTGTTGTTGTTTCACCGCTTTAGTCATTTTCACTAAGTAATAAAAAGCAAGTACAACGCAGATGACTGAGGCCACCCTAAACCACATGGGCAAACCAATTGCATCGCCACCAATGGCAATGAGTAGTGGCGCAATCAAGAGCGCAAGTAACATAACAAAGCCTGCCCAAGAGTGAATTTTGCAGTGTGTACTTGGCGTTTTTGTGTATGGGTCTTTGTCCATCGGAAAGTAACCCGCAACCCAGGTACCAATACCGTGGATAATGACTAATACGCCTGCGCTGATGACGAAAATATCCGCCGCTGTTTGCGCAGTAATATAGCCACCGAACAAGCAAAACAATGCCCCTAATGGATAATTATTGATACGTGGTGACAATTTTTCTGTTGGGCTACCTGCGGCGCCCAGTTCGCTGCAAAATTGCTGATAATGGTCGTAATTGGGATAACGCTTAGCTGCAATACACACACCTAAAGTGATCCAAACTGTGGCAACTAGGCCCGATATACTCGCAACGGTTTCCATTATTTCTAACAATTTCATTCCCTTCTCTGGGTAATACCAATTGAATTAATTAATTGATCAATTCAGAGCGCTGTCAGCGGTGGGAGAACAAGCCAAATTTTTGTTGATATAGTTATTCTACATCTCATCAATTTGGCGCAATTATCGCGACGCTGACACGCTCCCAAAGGTCGAGTTTAAAAGGCTCATATGCTGCGTTATTGATTTTGCTTTCCATGCAAAAAAAGGGGAGCGACCATGCTCTGCAATCAATGCCTTGCCTACATGGATGTAGGTACTTAGGTTATACATGGAGCATATAACCTGTGCCTCTAAGCCTTTTAATTCTCGCTGAATGATTAAGTAGTTATTTCAATTGGTATAATAGTGTGTAAAAAGGCGCCTTAATTCCAGCTAACTACTTAGTGCGAAATAGCAACTCAAACAAAGCGCCGCCAAGCTTGTGATCTTGCTTAATGTGCACTTCACCTTGATAGCTGGTCACTAAATCTCGCACAATCGCGAGGCCAATACCGTGACCTTGCTCATAAGTGTCAACGCGCACGCCGCGCTGCATGATACTGTCTCGTTCATCCGCCGAAATGCCAACGCCATCGTCAGCAATCTGCATTATCACCTCGCTGCTACGACAAATCACCGTCACCGCCACTTGCGACTTAGCCGCTTTAAAAGCGTTGTCGATGAGGTTGCCTAATATTTCCATTAAATCGGCCCCGTCACCTTTAAATTTGGCATGTTCAGGAATATTAACGCTTGTTGCTATGGCTTTATCGCGATAGATCTTCGCCATTGCCGCTAACAGCTTTTCAACGCAAGGTTTAATATCAACGCTAAGTCGCCACGCCGATTGACCAGCACTTTGTGCGCGCTTGAGTTGATGCTCGACAATTTGGTTAATCTTATTCACTTCCTGCTGTACTTCAAAGGAAACCGCCTCGGCGCTAGTGATGGTTGCTAGTGGCGTTTTTAAACTATGGGCAAGATTAGCTAAAGCATTGCGATAGCGCAAGCGCTGCGTTTGTTCGTTACTCAATAAATTGTTTAACTGGTTAATGGCTGGCTGCACTTCCATGGGGTATTGGCCAGCAACTGACTCACTATCCCCTTGCTCGATGGTTTTTAGCTCTGTGGTTAGTTGCTTGAGTGGCTTTAGCGTCCAACTCAGCCACCACCACATTATCGCTGCAAAGACAACGGCAATAATCACCAACCAAACGAGCAATTGCTGACGGAACGCTTTTTGCGCCGCCATAAAGTCTTGCTGGCTTTTGGCAATGTGCAGCGTTACCGGCATATCTTGGTCGAGGTCGGCGAAATTTACCGAAAAACTCGACACAAACATCGCCTGCCCAGCAAAGTTTACTAGATAGAAGGTTCGCTCCCCTTGTGGCGGGTAATGCAGTGAGTTGATCGCGGTGATGTTAAGCGCAGAGTCAGAGTGCCAAATAAGGCCGCTTTGTTCCTCCGCTTGAGCAGCGCTTAGCGTCTCAATTTCAACAGTGGAATTTAGCTCGGTGATCAGCGCGTACAAACCTGAATCAATCACATTAAACTGACTTTCCAGAAAGTTAGTGGGGGTCAGTAACTCACCATCGATGTAATCCGTTTCCGCCAAGATACTGTAACTGTGTGCGGTTAGCTCTTGCTCAACGGCTTTTAATAAATGCTTGCCAAACGCATTGTCCAGCGTCAGTCCGATGGCCGGTAACAGCACGAATAGCATGACCATGGCACTGATCACTAATCGAGACTTTAACGAAGGGACTTTTAACGTTCGAGTTTTTTCCGCTGAGGCGTTTAACGAAGAATCAGTCATCAAGTAGTTAAACCGTCTTACCTTGCAAACTAAGCCTAATCAACTAAACCTACTCAGCCACACGCAAACGGTAACCTTGCCCGCGCAGAGTTTCGATAAAGTTATGCTCGCCATCTGGATCGAGCTTTTTACGTAAACGACGGACAAAGACTTCAATCACATTAGAGTCCAAATCAAAATCCTGATCGTACAAGTGCTCGGTTAAACTGGTTTTAGACACCACTTTACCCTGCTGTAGCATTAAATAAGCAATCAATCGGTACTCATAACTGCTCAGTGATACTTCGTGGTCATTAACTAAGACTTGATGACTGGCGGTATTAATGCTCAGTGCGCCACTAGTTAGCACAGGGCTCGCTTGGCCGGCGCTGCGACGGATCAAGGCATTTAGTCTGGCGTGTAATTCTTCGTACTGAAAGGGCTTGGTTAAGTAATCATCTGCGCCAGCATCTAAACCTTGCACTTTATCTTGCCAGCGATCACGAGCAGTGAGCACGATAATGGGAAATTTAAAGTCGAGCCTGCGTAGCTCAGTGATCAAGGAAATGCCATCTCTTTTTGGTAGGCCAATATCAATTACCGCCGCGTCGTAAGGATGCTCGCTACCAAGGTATAAGCCTTCTTCACCGTCGAATGCGGAATCAATACTAAACCCTTGATTGGTTAGTGAGGTTTTTAAATTTTCGTGCAGTTGTTGATCGTCTTCAACAAGTAATAAACGCATCTGTCACTCCTGTATAACGTTATGCGACCTTAGGTTTTAGGGCTAGCCCTTAATTCGGCCACTGCCATCGACAAAAACACTGACGATACGACCGTCTTTTTTGATCAACTTAACGCGATAACCATTACCTGAGCGCTGCACTTTGAGCACCTTACCGCCGTAGCGCGATTGTACTTTTTGTGCTGCCTGCGAAGCGCTAATGCCCTTTGCACGCGCCTGCCCTGCCTGCTTGTCCGTCTGTTTGTCATAGTAGGGCTGTGCGACAACCGCTGGCGCTGCTGCCAACAGTAAACACAATGAAATTACCAGTAACGCCAACCTAGTCATAACAGCCTTATTTTATTGCTTTATTTTCCACTAACCACTTTAGTGTAAAAGAATGCAATCGCAGATGAAATGTTTTTGCCGAATTTGCCACAGGTTAGGCGGCATTAACTGAACATTTGCTGAATTAAAAGTTCAGTCACGATTCAGTTGACACTTGTTTTAATAAGCCTCAATTGCAACAGGAGGCATATGATGAACATTCAAATCAGCACTAAACACTCTGACCGACAATCTGCCGCAGGAACTCGCGACAACAAACATACGGGCGTGCAGCAGTTGCGTCGCGCTAAGCGCGTCGAAATTCGTTGGTTTAAACTCGTTGCCTGTATTTGGTGCCTCGTTTTTCTGCTACTTACCGCCAATGAAAGTATGGCAAACGATATTAACGCCAACGTTGAAAACGATACGGCGAACGCCTTGGCAAATCAATTACTCAATGCACCGGCTCCTGTCGTCACAAGCGGACGGCAAATTAAAGCGATCAGCGGCTATAAGCGTGAGCTGCACTCAACCGATAACACTGGCGTTGAAACACTATCGGAAAATGCCAAGCGACAGCTCTTAGCCACGGAGCTTTTACCTACAGTTGCGAAAATGACGCGTGCTGACCATCAAGCCAAGAAAAGTCTGGCGCAATTGCCTAGCAGCAAGCAACAGAGCAAGCAAAAAATTGAAGTCAAAGCCGCCCGTAGCTTTCGTCAAGAGTTCAGTATTTTTGACGGTTTTACGCAATTATTTGACGACATTGACGCCGACGGTTTCTTCCGTACCTTCAGCGTGACCTTTGATGCCGATGTATACACTTACAATGGCGTAAACGAAGCGCTGGTTTATGCCGATATCTATTTGCGCCGTGATGGTGGTGCTTGGGAGTATTTCTATACGACTGATGACTTTTTGATTGTCGGCGAATCAACAGCAGATGAATACCAAGTATTAAGCACGCTAGCAACTGGCTACCAGCCCGATCACTACGACGTGCTAATTGACTTATATCAAGTAGGCTACAGCGATATTGTTGCCACCTACAGCAGTGACGAAAGCAGCAGCTTATACGCCCTGCCGCTGGAAAGTGAAAACTTTGACATTTACTACGAGGAAGAAATTCACGTTCACGGGGGAAGTCTTAACTGGCAGGGCTTGATAATACTGGTTTTCCTACCGTTATTGAGAAGTTCTTTATCAGTTGCCAAGTAGTAATCTAAGTTGCGAAGTAGTTACCGGGTCGATACATTTGAGCCGCCAGCTTAACCGCCGCACTATCAAACGGCGCGCGCCATTATCTGCGTAAAAAAATCTGCGCAAAAAAGCAGTGCAAAAAAGTAATGTAAGAACAGCGGTGCAACCAGCAGATTCTAAAAGCTTTAGTGGATAAGGATGCGGCGTCTATTCGCGACAACAATGAAGCCTGTCAAGGTATTGGAAACCAGGTAACAAAGCTAGCGAGGCCGCGTAAAGGCGAGCTTTACGCTTCCCAGTCAACCCAAGAGGGTATCGCTAAGCGGGTAATTTATACCAACTCAACGCCCGGCAAAGTAATTTCAAAGCGCACCCCAATAGGTGAGGTTTGCAGCTGAATTCGACCGTTTAAGACATTACTTAACAAACTACCAACCGTTGTTAAACCTAGGCCAATTTTGTCGCTATTGCGCTGTGTCGTATAAAAAGGTTCAAAAATTTTGTCGGTGTTTTCCGCGTCAATTCCACAGCCGTCATCTTGGTAGTTAATGACAATTTCATTACCTTTGCGCATGGCGCTGATATGGATTTTACCTTGGCGCTTGTCGTCAAAACCATGGGCGATTGAGTTTTCAATCAACTGGTAGAAAACTTGCCACAAACATTCTTTTACGCAAGTGACGGGTAACTCTTGCGAGTCGATAAACAATTGATGATCACCGAGCACGCCACGCAAGCTCGCCTTGACCTCAGCAAAGAAGGTACTCAATTCAAAAGCCTGTTGTACGTCATTTACTTGCTTTGCGTCCATTTGCTGGAACTGACTGAGCAACGTATCAGCCTTTATTAAGTTACTTTTGTTAATCTCAGAAAGTTGATGCAGCTGCGTTAGTTGCTGCTCAAACGTTTTCTTGGAAACGGTTCCCTCTTCAAGCGCGGCAAACAACCAGTCAAGCTTATCGACAATGGCACTTACCGTCGTTAAGCTGTTGCCAATCGGCGTGCTAATTTCATGTGCGAAACCGCACAGCAGTGCATTGGTCGTGATCATTTTCTCTTCTTCAATACGCGCAATTTGTTGACGTGCCTGACGCTCTATGCGATTGGCAAGTGCTTTGTTAGTCGCTTCTAGCTCGCTAGTGCGTTCATCAATGGTTAGGCTTAGTTTAGTATTCGCGTCTAGTAACTGCTGGCGGTTGTAGTCATTTTCAAAAACAACTGCGGCGAGATTAGCACTGAGCTCGATAAACTTGATATCTTCTTCGTTTGGCTTACTTGGCGTGCTGTAGTACATGGCAAAGGTGCCATAAACACGGCCATCTTGCCCAATAATAGGTTCAGACCAGCACGCTTGCAGGCCTGCTTCTAGCGCCAGCCCTTTAAATTGTACCCAGTAAGGGTGAGTATTGATGTCTTCAACAATCACGCGCTGCTGCATAAACGCTGCAGTGCCACACGAGCCAACCCCCATACCAATGGCTGTGCCATTGAGCGCTTGGCAATAAAAATCAGGCAGTGAAGAAGAAGCAATGGAATGCAAGGTGTTCGCGTCATTATCAAGCAGTAATACCGAGCAGTACATTTCAGGGTTGTAGAGTTGTGCTCGCTGGCACAAGGTATTAAGTACAGATTCGAGTGAATTGCCAGAGGCCACCATACGCAATACTTCATTGCGCCCCTCTTCTAGCTCCATAGCACGTTGCCAGTAAGCGACTTGTTCGTTTAATGAAATAGAGGTGAGCGAGATTGGATTTTGGGTCATGACTACTACTTAATATAACTACTTGATGCCAGCTGAAATAACTATATAACACTTAGGCAAGTGCCTTATTGCCATCGTAGCACTTTAGCGGATTTTAAATCTACCTTCATTATCAATTGATTGATAATTTGATATATATCAATCGATTAACAAACTAATTTAAGACGTTTTTCGTTTACACACTGGATCGCGCCCAAAAGCAAAACAAGCGATTTACTTCTCTTGCTTATCACTTGGGTGATTGCGGCGATTTTCACGAGTTACCAGTAAAAACGTGAGATACATTTTAGTGGGAAGACTGAAAATCAGCCCCAAAGCAACGCAAGCTGCGCTAAGTATCATACCGGCAATCCCCATCGACTGCGTGATATTGGTGTAGCTAATTAAATAATGACCAAGCAGTAACAAGCATATGCCAATCAAGATGCAGATTTTTAGTACTTTGATCGTTTGCTGCTCTGACATTTTACCCCCTACCTTTGTCTAACACTTTATCTGGTGGCTAGCACCTAACTAGGTTATCAGACGAGACAAGAGATACTTTGATACATGTCACAGCATTGATCTTTTATAAAAGCGCGCCATATTACTATCAGGTCAACAACAACTAGCACATCACTAAATAACAGATAAGTAGGCACCGAGGGCAAGCATGTTAAATTTTACCTATAGCAATACCACCGCAATTCATTTTGGTAACGAGCAAATCGCAAAATTAGCTAAAGCAATTGATAAAAATCATAAAGTGCTGCTGGCATACGGCGGTGGCAGCATTAAAAGTAATGGCGTCTACCAACAGGTCTGCGATGCGCTAGCAGAGCACCAAGTTGTTGAATTTTCAGGTATTGAACCAAACCCAAGTTATGAAACGACCATGCAAGCCGTCGAACTGGTTAAAAACGAACAAGTAGACTTTATTTTGGCCGTGGGCGGTGGCTCAGTGATCGATGGCTGCAAATTTATCGCCGCGGCCGCTAAATTTGATGGCGAGCCTTGGGATATTTTAGCGAAAAACGCCAAAGTCACTAATGCTGTGCCACTGGGCGTTGTCTTGACACTGCCAGCCACAGGTTCGGAGTCCAACAGCTTTGCCGTGGTGTCAAAACTTGCCACTAAAGACAAGTTCGCTTTTGGCTCACCATTGGTACAACCTAAATTTGCAATTTTAGACCCTAGCGTCATGGCCAGCTTACCAGCGCGCCAAATCACGAATGGCATTGTCGACGCCTTTGTTCATGTGATGGAGCAATACCTCACTTACAGCGTTAATGCCAAGGTTCAAGACCGATTCGCCGAAGGCATTTTGCAAACACTGATTGAAGAAGGACCTAAGATGTTTGCCGAGCCAGACAGTGATGCTCGCGCCAATGTTATGTGGAGCGCGACCATGGCGCTTAATGGCTTAATTGGCGCAGGCGTACCGCAAGATTGGTCAACGCATGGTATCGGCCATGAAATTACCGCGCTCTACGGTTTAGATCACGCGCAAACGCTTGCCATTATCTTGCCAAGAATGATGTGGGAAATGCGCGAAGAAAAGCAGGAAAAGTTACTGCAATACGCCAAACGTATCTGGCAAATTGAAGAGTCGAACGCGGAAGATGCCATTCGTCTAGCCATCGCTAAAACAGAGCAATTCTTCCAGCGCGTTAACATGAAAACCCGATTAAGTGATTATCAATTAGCAAGCGATGCCGTTGATGCCTTAGTTGCCCAGCTAGAGCGCCACGGTCAAACCGCGATGGGTGAAAGCAAGAAAGTAACCATTGAGCGTAGTCGCCGAGTTATTGAGTCCAGTCTGTAAAACTATGTTAGCTTTTTTAGTTTTTTGAGCTTTTTAACCCCAAAAACAAAACAGCCTGCGGCGGATAACGACAGGCTGTTTTTTATTATTACTGCTTTAACTAACTATCAAAGGTTTTAGCAGACTATAAGCAATTACCCACATCACAATGGCAATGGTAAAGTTAATTCCGCGTTGCACGTTAGCCTGCGCTAACCAAGGGGATAGTTTCGCCGCGCCCAATGACAATACGTAAAACCAAGTGAGCGACGCCAAAATCGTACCCGCCCAAAACACATACTTGTCATCTCCTTGGTATTGCCCGCTAATGCTACCAATAATCACCACCGTATCTAAATAAACATGAGGATTTAACAAAGTAACCGCTAACGCTGTAAAAATAACAACTTTACGTCTACTCGGGCTGGCTTGCTTTGCCGTTTCTCCTGCCTGCCCGTTAATCGCATCACGGAAAAACAAAATGCCGTAGAACGTAAGAAAAGCAACGCCCCCCCAAGTAATAATGACATAGGCTAAATCGTTGCTGGCAATGAGCGCACCACCGCCAAAGACACCGAGTGACATCAGCAGAAAATCACAGATAAAACATACCGTGGCAGCCGTTAAGTGGTGATTTTTTTTAATCGATTGGCTCAACACATAAGAGTTTTGCGCCCCAAGCGGCATAATAAGACCAAGCGAAATAACAAAGCCTTTGGTCAATGTGGCTAGCATCGTCACTCCAAATAAATTCACAACATCTCAGAATAGCCAGCAATTTACGCCCCCATTAAAGTTAAGTAAAATTAATAATTTTAATTATTCATTAATTTAATTAATTCAGCGTCGGATTAAAGCGCTGATGGTACCTAAGCCTAAATAAGCAAGAAGATGTTACGCTAATGAAACTACTATTTGATTACAAACTGCTCGCCGCACTTGACGCAGTGATTGCCGAGCAAAGCTTTGATAAAGCGGCTGATAAATTAGCCATCACGCAATCGGCAATTTCGCAACGCATCAAGCAATTAGAGCAACAGGTAGCTCAGCCAGTCATCGTGAGAACCACACCGCCTGCTGCCACAACTATGGGTGAGAAGCTGTTAAAACACTACAAACAAGTCAGCTTGCTCGCGCAAGAGTTAGCACAGGAAATTTTACCTAACGAACAGCAGGAAGCCTTGAGTATTTCTATCGCCATTAATGCCGACACGCTCGCAAGTTGGTTTATTCCGGCGATAACACCGCTGCTAAAACAAGACGCCATCGTGCTTGATTTACACGTTGCCAATGAAGCTGATACGCAGTCGCTACTGGCAAAAGGAAAAGTGTTCGCTGCGATCAGTAATCAACAGAAAAGCGTGGCAGGCTGTAAGGTGCAACATTTAGGGCAATTGAATTATTTACTGTGTGCCAGTCCAGAATTTACCCAGCGCTACTTTAAAGACGGTTTGACGACCGACTCGCTTGCCAAAGCACCTGCCGTGACTTTTGATGCTAGCGACAATATGCACCATCAATACCTGAGTGATCACTTCGGTATGAATAAAGGCCAGTACCCTTGTCATCGCGTTGGTTCATCTGAAGCATTTGTTCATTTTACCTTGGCTGGGCTTGCCTACTCACTGTTGCCCATCACTCAAGCAAGTCATTATTTGGCAAGTGGTGAGCTTATTAGCCTAGCGCCAAAAGCTCAGTTAATTCAGCAGCTATACTGGCACAGTTGGGTATTAGAGCGTGGCAGTTATAAAAAAATCACTGAGCATGTCGTTGATTACGCAACAAAGTTATTAACCGTTAAGTCGTTACCCCCTAATTAGCTCTAGTTAACCTTAGTTACTGCGCACCTCTTAAACAGGGAATGAAAAGGGAGCGAAACGTAATTTTATGTAAAGCTTGAATAACTTTTTGTGCAAACGAGGTCTTTAACTCAAACTTTTTACCTCGTGATTAAAATGACCAGCGATACGCCAAACAAATTGATTTACATTTTCCTGCTTATTGCCGCCTCGTTAATGGCTGCAAGTACTTTGATGATTGGAAGTGATGCGAGCATTACTCGCGTGACCGACTTTTATGGCCTGTCTGGCGGCGTTGTCTCTGAAAACGGGCATATTATCGCCGCGCTCACATTTGCCCTAGTGGCGGTTTTATCTGCACTGGTGCTTATCAAATCAAATACGCAAACACTAAAACAAGCACTTGGTCTTGCACTAATGGTGGCAAGCGCAGTGCCGTTAATCACACTATTTAGCGAACAACGCTGGATTGCATCACTGGGGGGCTTCCCGGCAATTGGCTCTGGCCAAGGCATCATTAAATACTTTGCCCTGTTAGCACTGGGAGTTCATTTTATTGCCGCTGATCGATTATCGATAACACAGCAGCGCTTGCTCCAAATGCTGCCCGTTGTTCTAGTGTTGTTGTGGATTGGTGGTATGAAATTTACCGAGCTAGAAGCTAAAGGGATTGAACCTCTGGTGGCTAGCTCACCATTGATGAGCTGGATGTATCAACTTTGGTCGGTGCAAGCCACGTCTAATCTTATCGGTATTTATGACTTGATTGCACTTGCTGCCCTGCTTTTATCACTGCGTATTGACGTGCTATTTGTTCCCGCACTGCTAATGTCTGGCGCAGTTATGCTAACTACACAAAGCTTTTTATTTACCTGGTCAGATGCCCTGTCAGCTGAAACGCTTTTATCTTCAGGCGGGCAGTTTCTGATTAAGGATCTGTGGTATTTGGCGAATTTAGTATTTTACTACCAGCTAACGAAATTAGCGCGAATTATGCAGTAAATACTTGCTCCTACCATGTAGAAAATGTCTTAAAAAAGGCTTAGTTTATAAGTAACAAACACTTATAAACTAAGCCTTTTATTTATTGACTTGAGAGCTTATTTGAACGTTTATAAGAACATCGCATAAACGCAACTCAACACATAATTACCTTAACCAAACATACCTTTAAGGCTATCTGCGAACGCGACGAAGCGCTCTTTCAGTGACTTTTTCAGTTTGATATCCAGACCACCGAATATCACCAGTCCTTCAATCACTAGGGTTGGGCCATCTTTTGAAACCATAGTATTCGATTTGTTATCAATGCCGCCAAAAATGCAAAACGCTTTGGTCACTACGTTAACACCCTCTGGAATGTAGATATCATCACCGCTAAACAAACTGAATATTTTGACATGGGTTTGTTTGTAGCTAAATTGTGCTTGGCTAAAGTCGATATCTGAGCCTGAAAATACGCTTAATACGCGAATTTCCTTGGCGACCTTCCAAGCACCAGAGCGATCACTGCCACCAAATATACTGACTAAGGTATCGCGATCAGCGGCGGGATCATTGTCAAAGTTAAAGGTTAAATCTTGCTTTTTCGAGGCGACATATGCTTGATCGACAGCTAAATCGAGATCCGCAGCTTGCGCTAGTATTTCGTGATTGTCTTCACTTTCCATTGCAATATCTAAACGGCGCTCAAATGCTTCATAACTCAGCTCACCGTGGCTGTAATTCATAATCAACTTATCAATTACTTCATCACGAACGGTTTGTGTCGGTCTGTCTTGAATGGCAACGGGCATAATAAATCCTTTACTTATTTAGGCTTGCGCTAGCATTAGTGCCTTCATCATTAATCAATATAGCTAGTGGTTACAAGATAGGAATAGTAGCAACACTTAGACCAAAATATTAAATCAATAATTTTCAAAAGGTTACAATTAAACACTGACTAAACACTAGCATTAAACCGACTAAACTTGGTCAATTTGACCACTTTTCCCCCTTATTCACCGACTTACCTAGCAGGTAGAAGTTGGCACGGTTTGTGTCTTTTTGATTTAGCCAGCCTCTGCCGTCATAAGTGCAATTAACCCTTGTTTAAAACGAGGAAAAATAGTCTCACTGGCGATCCCCTCTTGCTCTTCAATGCAAATAACGCCAATACCTAAATCATTTGCGCCATACTCGCCTAAACTGCCGGGTGTTGGGTAGCCAATATCGGGTTGCAGTGGGTAGTTTGATGCGTTAGCCAAGAAACTTGCTGCCTCTTTGGCACTTTCCCCCGAATAAACAACCGATGGTTGCCAGCTGTGAAAATGTATAATGAGCCTTGGCTCAGTCTGTGCTATCAAGTTCACCAGTGCACTAATCTCAGGCTCAGAAGCCGGGGCGCTGCCGGGGAAGTAGCGTTTGTCTTGATACTCAGGACGCCAGCATTTGGAGGGGTAATTGCGATTTAAGTCGACCCCTCGGCCATTAGTGCGTTCATTTCGCTGATAGCCATCAGGGTTTAAACAGGGAATAAGTAGCCAAGCTTGCGCGGTGTTTGCCGCTCTCAGCCAGCCAAGCCATTCGTTGGCAAGCACTACGCCCTCTGGTTCATCGCCATGTACACCACCTATAAAGAGCACGGACGCTAAGCCATTGAGGTGTTCCGGCGGGTGACTCGCATAAAGGGAAATCGATTGCCCCAAGGCCGAGCTTGCCCAATCGGCTTGGTGCCACAGGGGATTTTCTTGGCTCCCTGCTTGCGCTTTTAGTTGCTCTGGGGCTTGCGTTGAAGACTCGGCCATCAAACACTCCTTTTAGCTCGCATTATTGCAACAGAGGGTGATTATCGGGTAGTTGGTGCATTATCCACTTAACAAGGCGTTTTTTAATGTTAAGCAGGTTTTCCTCTTGCTTGGGAAGTGGGATCACTAATTTGTCGTTTACCAGCAAGCGATAAATACACTCAATCTTTATGTCGTGTGAGTCAGACGGGCTAAAGTGCTGATAGCCTCGCTTATTCGCGTATGTTTCTCCAACCGATAGCGCTTTTTTCAGTAGCTCTTTCTCATTCTTTATTTTTTTCATAATGACCCTTTATCTCCCTTTGCCTAGACGTCTGCGTGCTCTTGGGCTTTTCGCGCTGTTACCACCAATCGCGCGGCGCTTTTTCACGGCACTTTACGCAAGTAAGAGGAAAGCCGAGCCGACTCGCACGCCCTTGCGCGGTAACGACCCACTCACGCACTGTCCACGGTGGCTGATGGCGCACATGTTGATTATGCCCACACGCTAAACGGGCAACCCAATGTTGCTCTTCGTCTTGATGATAGCCGACGATTTTTTGTTGCATTATTTTGGTTGCACTTTTTATTGCGCTGCTGGCGCTAAATTCAGACAGCATATTTATACAATATATTTATGAATAAACGATAACAGCAGAAAAGCAAAAATAAAAAGGAATTGGCAACGATTGTTAAGAGGGATTTGAAAAGAGTATTGAGAGGGTGTGCTCCTTGCCCATCCTTGGGCAATTAACTCCTGTTGGAGCACGGGGTCGCTAGTAAATTGGTAATACTAATGCCGTAAAAGTAGGCTAAAAACTGTAGCTCACTTGCGCTGATACATTACGGCCAGCTTGCGTGTATTGGCTCAAGTTTGCGTTGGCAGCTTGGCCAGCGATACTGCTGTATGGCGTGTATTCTTTGTCAAACGCATTGGTCACCGCCATATCCACAGTCCAATTCGCCATTTGATAGCGCGCAAATAAATCCACTAAGCCATAACCCGCAGCCGTTGCTAACTCATTACCTTGGCTATCGGTTGGCAAGTCTGTCATGCGTTTCGCTACTCGCCATGCCGCGGTAAATTGCCAATCATCTAAATCGTAATTAACGCGAATATTGCCGTTGAGTGGGTTAACTGTGGTCAGTGCTTGGTCAGTCTCTTTGTTTTCGCCATCGGCATACGCTGCGCTCATCGCTACTGACAGGCTATCGTTAAACCAGTACTCCCCTTCAAGCTCAATACCTTGAATTTCAGTTTCACTGACGTTTTGGTACTGGAATAAACTCTTATTTACGCCGGGAATAAAGGTTGGCTCTGTGCCAACCAGTTTTGTCTCGATAAAGTTATCGAACTGGCTGTAAAAGCCAATAGCATTAAAGCGCCAATCATCACTGCTGGCGCGTAAGCCAAGCTCAAACGAGTCGCTTTCTTCTGCGTCTAAATCATTATTCGGTAAAATTTGGTAGAAAGGCTCGACACCATGGCTTTGATACGCTTGATCGTGTGGTGGAATTTTAAAACCAGCAACGTATTGCGCATAAACCGAAAACTGCTCATTCAGTTGATAAATAGCCGCCAACTTAGGTGACAATGCCGTTTCGCTGTAATCGTCTAACTCAGCGGTATTAAAGAACTCATTGCTCTTCGCTTCTAAGCTGTAGTAATCAAAACGCGCACCAGCAACAAGCGATAAGCCAGAGTCATTAAACTCGAGCGTGTCTTGAACAAAGACCCCCGCTAACGTGGTATCAGCGCCGGGGAAAGCTTTTTGCGGTGCATTGCTAAACTCAGTGCTGCCATCTGCCGCCACGCGGGTTTTAAAGCGTGGTCTCAGGGTATCGTATTGGTCGTAATCAAGGCCATAAACCAATTGGTGGTTAACAGTTTGACCGCTAATGTTTTTGGCGAATACATTGCGCAAGCCAATAATGTCTTGTTCAAAGTCGTAATCGTTGTAATCAAGTGATGCACTGCCACGCACAGCTCTTACTTGTTCGCTTTCTTGCTGATAACGACTGAAATAGGCTTGGCTTTGCCAGCTGTCATACCAGGCTGTTTTGGCGGTTGAATTAAAATCAATACTCACCGCCCAGCTCGTGTCTTCGTTCTCAGTGCTGCTTGCCGCACTAATAAACTGATCAACCTCTTGCTGATAATAGTCTAAGGTAAACTTAATGCTGTTGTCCTTATCCAATTGCTTGAACGTTTTTAACAGTAGTGAGTGACCATCACTGTCATAGCCCGGCAGCTCTTCATCAAAGTTCTGTACTTCACTGCCACTTTGAATACCAAGTACCGCGCTAGTTGCCCAGTCGCCGAGGTAAGTTGCCCCCGTAAGATTAAACTCGGTTTGCTCATTTTCACCTTGATAACCTGCGCTCAAGGCTAAGTGTTGCTTGTCATTACCGAGATAATCTAATGGGTCTTTGGTGCTGACGACGACAATACCGCCTAAGCCATCAGAGCCATATAATGAAGAGGCGGCTCCCTTAGCAACCTCTACCTGCTTAATGCTGTAACTGTCAAAATAGCCACGACCAACAATAAGTGAGCCACCACCTGCATAGCCGTCATTAGTACGACGACCATCTTTGATGTACACCAAGCGGTTGCCGCCGACACCGCGCACCGTAATACCTTGCGCTTGTGCACCATTACCTTCAACGCTAATGCTTGGGTCGTAGCGGAACATGGTGGTTAGGTTGGTAATTAACTGGCGCTCAATATCTTCGTCGGTGACAACGGTTACACTACCGGCGATATCGCCTAAGTTTTGCTCGATACGCGCACCAGAGACGACAATATGCTCAACGATATCTTCATCGCCTTCTGCAAGTGCTTGTGGCGCTAACATGCTCGTTGCACCAGCTAACGCCAGTGCTAACGGTGAGAGTGAAAAAAGTGACTTATGTTTTTGTGGTTTCATGATGATTCATTAGTTTTTGTTGTTATCGCGTCTGGTGTTTGAGTCTTAGCGTGTTTGCAGTTGTAGCGCTGCAGACTTCTAAGCAGCTCACTGCAAGCCATCCGGCCATGGTGGTTTAAGCCATACTTAATTGAGCTAGCCATAAATCCATATAAATTAAACACTTGAGCGATTTAGTTACTGTCTTTTTACTTAGATGATTAATTAGGTGACAGTTGTCGTAAGTGCTTCCCGTCACCAATTAATCGTGCTTAGCACTCCATGTGCGGTGTTTGCGAAAGTGCTTTGTCAGAGCTGGGTCAGCACCGACCTAACTGCTACATTTGTATCTCACCAGCACTTGTTGCAAATAATTCTCATTCCTTAAACTGGGCGCTACCATAGCAATGAAATAAAAACAGATCAAATAAAAATCATTATCATTTGCGATAATTTGTTTTTGCTGTGATAATTCGCCCTATTAAGCCTGCCCATTACGACAAAAATTCAGCAAGGAGGTTTTGTGCACTTCTTTCAACACAACACTCATCACACAGTTAAATCGAGCATTGCTAGCCAGCTAAAACAACTGCAGCGATTAATCGTAGGAAAAACAGCGCGCCAAAAAGTAGGGCGTCAAACAACGCGAAGGTTCAGTCGTCAAATCACAGTCACCAGTTTATTGATTGGCTTACTCATTAGCTTACCGAGCGCAGCACAGCGCCTTATCACCGCAGGCGGTACAATTACCGAAATCGTTTACGCGCTCGGCGCGGGTGAGGACATTGTCGCGGTTGATCAATCTAGTACTTATCCGTTTGCGGCGACTAAACTGCCGATGATTGGCTACTACCGCGATCTCGCCGCCGAAGGTGTGTTAGCACAAAATGCTGATATGCTGCTGGCAATTGAAGGGGTTGGTCGTGCCAATGTGCTCAAGCAAATTGACAGCGTTGGCGTTGAAGTAAAGGTGCTCAACAAACCGGAATCAGTAGACGAGCTTTATGCGCTTATCGACGAGCTTGCTCACATTCTCAACAAAGTTGATGAAGCCAAAGTGTTGAAAAACAAAATTGCCGCCTCACTCCCAGCCAAGCAACAATTAGGCGGCAATGCCGTATTTTTACTCTCGGTTGGTAATCGCGGGCTAGTTGCGGCGGGTCAAGGTACTGTCCCTGATCTGTTGTTTGAGTATTTAGGCATTAATAATATTGCCAGCGAGCACAAGGGCTATAAAACCCTTGGCCGAGAAGCCTTGTTAACAGCAGACCCCGATTTTATTGTGGCAGCCTCACACAGTGTCGTCACACTTGGTGGTAAAGAAGCATTTTGCCAGCAAGCGGCACTGGCACTAGTGCCTGCAGCAGAAAATTGTCGATTACTCGTTGTCGATGGCCTAAAAGTACTCGGCATGACCACTCGACTAGCCGAAGCGTTGGCAGAGGTGCAAGACTATGCACTATTCCTGCGCCAGCAAAAGCCAAATAGCGTTTTTGCCAGCTCCGAGAGTAGCCACTAGTGAATACAGTCACCCAAGTATTAGCCAAGCAGCAACATCACAGCTTCGTCTGGCAAGCGGCCATTGTCGCTTTAATAATAGTGCTTGCCGTGATTGCGCTTGCTTATGGCCCCGCTGGCTGGGATTGGCGACTGGCGATTGCTTGGCCGTTTAGCTCAGAAACCTTTGGTTTTACTGAGCTACAGCTACAAGTGGTCATGCAAATTCGCTTGCCGCGTTTGTGTATCGCTATGTTGATTGGTGCGGTACTGGCGCAATCTGGGACAGCAACCCAAAGCTTATGCCGAAACCCCTTGGCGGAGCCGGGTATTATCGGCATTAGCGCAGGTGCCGCCGTTTTCGCTGTTGCGGTGATCGCTTTCGCGCCGCGTTTTGGCTACTCACCGGATTATATCTTGCCTTATGCCGCCTTTGCTGGCGCACTGTTAACGACTTATGTGGTTTATACCTTGGCGAATCGCAATGGCGATATGCAAGTGATCACGCTTATTTTGGTGGGTGTCGCCGTTAATGCACTGGCTATGGCATTAATTGGCCTATTTAGCTTCTACGCAGATGATAATGCCTTGCGCTTGATCAACTATTGGACGCTCGGCTCGCTGGCTGGCGCAACTTGGCCAAGTATTTTTCAAGCCCTACCCTTGCTACTACTGAGCTTAGGCGGCTTGTACTGGCGACAATCACAAATCAATATTCTGCTGCTTGGCGAGTCAGAAGCAAAATACTTAGGCATAGACACCGTTCGCCTCAAGCGTGAAATTATCATCTGGGTAGCACTCGGCATAGGTGCAGCCGTTGCATTAGCGGGGATGATTGGCTTTGTTGGTTTAGTCATGCCGCACATCGCTCGCCTATTGGTCGGGCCAAACCTTAAACAAATGCTGCCACTGGCGATGTTACTGGGCGCTTTAATGCTATTACTTGCTGATTGGCTCGCCAAAGTACTGGTTGCACCAGCCGAGCTGCCAATTGGTATTATCACTGCCATGATTGGCGCCCCACTCTTTGTTTACCTGCTACTAGAGCAACAAAGGAGTAAACATGACTAATCAAGAAAAGACAGCATTTGAGCCTCACCTACAGGTATTAAGCTTTGACGGCTTAACCATCAAGCGTTCAAAGCACAAAATTATCGGCGATGCCACAGGTCAAATATTTCGTGGCGAATTAGTGGCGCTGATTGGAGAAAATGGCGCAGGTAAGTCGACTTTACTGCATGCATTGGCGGGGCAAATACCGTCAACTGGCTCGATTGAGCTACTGGATAAACCCCTTAGCGCGTGGGCGATTTCAGAGCTTGCGATGTGCCGTGCGGTGTTAACTCAACACAACAGTTTACCTTTTGCGTTTTCGGTACCTGAATTGGTTGCCATGGGGCGCTATCAAATCGTTGAAACTAATGCCCAGCGTAGCCAAAAAGTGGCAGCTTACCTGTCTGAGGTTGAACTACTGCACAAAGTTGATCGCAAAGTCAACCAGCTTTCCGGGGGAGAATTACAGCGTTTGCAATTCGCGCGCTGTTTGGCACAGCTTGACACTCAGACATCCGATGAAGCCAGCGCCGTACAACAAGCCAAGCTGATGCTCTTGGATGAGCCGACGGCTGCACTTGATCTACGCCACCAGCACAGCTTACTCAGATCGGTAAAGCGCTTTACTGAACAAGGGAATAGCGCCATTGTCGCCATACATGATCTTAATTTAGCGGCGTTATACGCGGATAAAGTTATGCTGATTAAAGACGGGCAATTAGCCTATCAAGGTAGCCCACAAGCGGTGCTGACGAGCGACATTCTCAGCAACACTTATCAAACCCCGATAAATGTGATGCCTTATCCGCAAGCGAATGTGCCTATGGTGTATTCGGCGGTAAGCGCTTAACAAAATAATAGATAACCAAAAATTAAAAACGCTGGCTCGTCACCAATACCACGGAAGCCTGCGACGATTTCGGAGAATAACATGCGAAAACAAGCTTTATATGAAGCAAAACAATTAGTCAGAAGCACAGGCGTTGGCGTTATTGCCACCCATTCCAATAATTTAAAAGGCTACCCATTTGGTTCGGTTAGCCCTTATTTGTGCGATAGCGATGGCAGTTTGTACTTTTACATTAGCGATATTGCTCAGCACGCTAAAAACCTAACTTTAGATCCTAAAATGTCGATCACTATTTTTAATCAGGCAGACCAAGGGGATCAGAACACCCAAGGGCGTGTCACCATCGTTGGTGATACCACGCCAGTAGACGCAGAGTTGCAAGCAGCGTTGATTGACAAGTACGTGCGCCTGTATCCTGCCGCAGAAAGCTACAAGCAGGCGCACGACTTTAAGTTGTGGCAACTAACAGTAAAGCGCGTTCGCTATATTGGTGGTTTTGGTAAAATTTTCTGGTTAGAAAAAGACGAATGGCAAGCGCCGCAAAGCCCTTGGGACAATGCCAGCGAACAGCATATGATTGAGCATATGAACGAAGATCATCAAGATGCAATGGCGCTGATGCTCAAACAACACTTTAATATTGATGACGAGCAACCCACCATGGCGGGAGTACTTGCTGACGGCTGTTTTCTGCAAAGCAAGGAGCGTAACTTCTGGCTTGATTTTGAGCAGCCTTGCGAAACCGCCACGGATGTTCGCAAAGCACTGGTTAAATTAACCCACGATGCCCGTGAAGCTTTAGCGTAAGCTCTGGCATTGTCGCTAATACTGGCAGGCCAACTTAGCGATTTTATCTAAGCGTTTTTCTATGTGTTTTTCGTAGGCGCTTTTTCTGGCTGTTTTTTATAGCGAAGAAGATAAATAACAGTTAAGTGCCTGCCCTTGCCAGGCGCTTTGAGATGCCTGATATTTGTTGAGGCAAATTGAGCTCATCCGACCAGAAATTGATGTTTACTGCGGTTTTCGATAATAATATCGAGATAATTACAAGTTCCAAAAAGCAACGAGCTTATGATGACAGCAACCGCACCAGCTCTAGAAAACCCTGCTCTTGTCAGCACCAAAGTGCTGTCTGATAACACGACAGTATTCGAATTAACGGGCTATATTCAGTCAATTTATTTGGTCAAACAAGCAGACAAACTCCTCTTGCTTGATGGTTGTTGTCGTGCCGATATAAGCGCGATTCAGGGTTTTATTGAGCAATCGTTAACCTTGCCTTTTTCAGCGTTAAAGCTTGTCGTTGTTACGCATATGCACCCAGATCACGCAGGCGCCGCTCATAAGCTGCGTAAACTTACCGGGTGTAAAATCGCAGCAGCTAATGTTGATGGCCATTGGTACAGTGGCCTTGACGGGAAACTGATGCATTTGGCTGATATCGCGCTTGCAAACTGGGTTGGGCAACGCAAAGGCAAAGGCAAGCGCAACCTGTGGTACAACCCAAAACTCTCGCCAGATATCAAATTAGATGACGGGCAAACACTGCCAATGTTTAGCGATTGGCAGGCACTGTTTACACAGGGACATACTGACCGAGACTTGTCGCTTTATCATCAACCGACGGGCAAGGTCTACGTTGCCGATCTAATGGTCACGGTAAAAGGTCGCTACATTCCGCCATTCCCCTTGTTCTACCCCAATCGCTATCAAGCTTCATTGCACCGTATTAAAGCGCTGTCCCCCAGCGGCATTATGCTGGCGCATGGAGGCGAGGTGCACCCGAGTGATGATGATTACCAGCACTTATTTGAGCGCGCCCCTAAAGTACCATTAACGCATTGGCGCTCAGTAAAAATAAAACTTAGAAAAGTGCTATTTGGCCGCTAAGCTATTGCTTAATATCACGAGTTAAATGTTACACGCTAAACGTTAAGTGGTAAGTGTTAAGCGTTAACCACTAACTGCTTAGCTAAATAATTTAGGTACTTGTTTTCAAGTATTAAGGAAATGTGTTTTATGGATCGCAGTGTTTTTCTCCGCCAATGTTTACAACAAACCGACAACGCTTTACCAAGCGAAGGTATCGATAAGCACAAAAAAATGGCGACTAGCCCATTTGTTTTCTTTCGCGGCTCGGCGCCTTTGTTTTATGCGGATATTCAAGCAGGTACACTAACGCTGCCAGCGCCTTTAAATACGCTACCACTGACCACTATTATGGGAGATTGCCACGCTGCTAACTTTGGCTTTTTAACCGAAGAAGGCGCGCACGGCGATACCGTTATTTTTAGCCCTAATGATTTTGACGATGCTTGTCTCGGTCACGCCAGCTGGGATCTCGCCCGATTTATTACCAGCTTATTTTTGACGCAGCACCATTGCCAAGGCGTAAAAGCTGCCGAGATTGGTGCGGAAAAAGACTATTCATCCAAACCCGTCGTAAGCTCAGCAGCTGCCACAGCCGCTGCGAGTGCATTTTTAACCCGTTATCTTGAAACCTGCCAACAATGCCTTGCTAGTCCACAAACTCGTTATCAAGCACTTACCGAATTCGACGAGCAACATCTACTGCATAAACATTTAGTTAAAGCCCAGTCGCGAGCTGCTAATGGCGCAACATTTTACAGCAAAAGTGCCTTGGCTAAGGCGGTTGATTTAACCGACGAAGGGATTTGTTTTGCGCACTTACCTGAAAAGTTCGAGAGGTTAACTGATGATGAATATCAGGCGATACATACCAAGTTCCGCCCTTATGTTGATGATCATATTCACGATATTGTTGCCCGCTTAAACGCAGGCACAGGCTCTGTCAATATGGGGCGCTACTATTTGCTTGTTGGCCCCCAAGAGGCAGCCCAAAGCCACTTATCGCTATGCCATATCGTTGAAGTTAAACAGCAGCGCCACGCTGCCCCGCTTGCCTACTTCCCCAAATTGTCCCCGATTAATCAATTAAATGCTGCGCACCTAACGGTGAATTGTCAGCGCCGTATGCAGCGCAGTCCAGACTTGGTGTTAGATGAAGTGGAGTGGCGAGGACAACATTGGTTAGTGCGCTCTCGCCATCATGCGAAGGTAGGTATTAAGCCTGAGCACATTGGCCTTGGGAAAAAAGCCGTGCACAAGCATGGTTTTAGTCAATATGCGCAAGCCTGTGGTCAAAGCCTAGCGCTTGCGCATTGCCGTGGCGATCGCCGCTCAACGTTATTTGAACAAGCGGTTGTTGAAGTGCTCCCCAGTGCTCAGGGCGAACTTATTGACGTTTGCCAGCGCTACGCACAGCAAGTTCAAGCAGACACTAAAGCGCTTGAGACGATGCTTGCTGGTTAATGACGTAATCTAAACCACTGGTAATCGCGGCAACCTGCGCCAAAATACAGTTTTCATCGTCCACCTTTGGGCTATCTGGGTAAACTTCTGTGGTGGTAGTAAACCTCGCATTAGAAAGCCCGGCACATAAGCCTAACGGTTTATACGCGTAGTTAATCACGCCGTGTTGCTCAACTGGTGCCCCAATAATTTCACCATTTTCATCGGCAGGGGCAATATGCGTGATCTTAGCGACAGCTTCAATCATCGCGAGTTGAAACGCTGGCTGTGGGTTTTCGCTGTCACCCACCAAGTAAAAGCCATCGGGAATATTCCAGTTGTTTTGGGTAATACCATCTCGTGCGGCAAGGGCTGGTCGAAACTCACTGTTGTCAGTATCTGTGGTTTCGTGCAGGTCAATATGAATATCAATATCATCACCTAAGCCAGCAACATAAGCCATTGCTAAGACTGACTCTTGCGCTGGACTATTGGCATAGAAGGAGCGGTTAGGATCAATTGCCTCGGGGTTCCAACGATTGATAGTTTCATAGCCCCATGGGCTCAAACATGGTAACACCAAGATATTAACATGTTGGGCATACGCCGACATTTTCGTTTGAGCGAAACGTATTGCTCCTTGCACGCCGCTGGTTTCATAACCGTGAACACCACCCGTGACCAGTAAGGTTTGTTTGGTATTGCTCCAATTAGGACTTTTTATTGCCCAAAGCTGGTAGTCGCCTGTTTCATAAGCCAATGTGCCATAGTTTTCGACAATAAAATCGCTCGCTAGCAGCTCAATTTTTGCCTCAACTTCTGCGTGATAAGAGCGTTTAACTGATTGGTTTGCCAGCCATAAAGCACGCTCTTTTTCGCCCCACTTCTGGCCAGACGTGCCAATTGGATACTGTGACATGATCAATTACCTTTTTGTCTTGTTTGCGCCACGAACATTAGCGCATGTTGTTTTAGGCAAGAAAAAGCGAGCACATGGCTCGCTACCTAATGTCTTACCGTGATGGCTGCTTGATTACTTATCAGCGCGGCTCATAAAGCGTTTCTCTTCCGTGTTCACCTTAATGCGATCACCGTTAGAAATGTGCTCAGGCACTTGTACAATCAAGCCGGTAGATAAGGTGGCAGGTTTCGTACGAGAAGTGGCTGAAGCGCCTTTAATTGATGGGTCAGTTTCAACAATATCAAGCTCTACGCTTGAAGGTAGGTCAAGACCAACTGGGCTACCATCCACCAAAATCACTTGCAAACCTTGCGTGCTTTCGTCAATAAATAAGACTTCGTCGGCAATGGATTCTTTGTTCATGTTGTATGGGGTGTAGTCTTCATTGTCCATAAACACGTACTCGTCACCATCAAGGTAAGAGAACATCGCTGGACGGCGAACAAGATCGGCTAAATTTAGCATGTCGACATCTTTAAAGGTTTCATCAACTTTTTGCCCCGTCACCACATTGTACATACGCATGCGGTACAAGCTGCCACCTGCACGGCCCTGCGGGACAGAGCGCTCAATATCTTTAACAAAATAAACGCCGCCGTTATATTCAATTGCGGCATTTTTCTTAATATCACTTGCCTTTGGCATAAGTAAGCTTCCTTATAAAATTAACGGCGAAACGTTAGCATAAAAATCAATGGAATACAGCCGCTGGTGATATCAAAAATAAAGCGCAATTCGACGCTATACGCATCGAACTGTGCTGTGCGTTTTACTATTAGAAGACACAATATAAGCGACTGAAACGGCGAGCCAGGCAATAAAACCACTGCTTATTCATTACCCTTCATCAACTAACAAATTAATAAAAAACAACGTGTTAGTTTATGTTAATTTGCAAATTAATAAAAAATCATTCGCCAAAAGCTCAAAATTTACAAATCAAGATTCTTTTGCATTAGACAACTTTTATCTTGTTAATGGCGGTAAATAGTAGCAGCCATTGACGGTGATATTATTCCCGCTTTCTTACTCAATCGCTAACAAAAATAAGACAGAGAGAATCATGATCAGACCAAAATTTTTAGTTGCTAGCATAGCCACCGCATTAAGCGCTGCCGCTATTGCTCAAGACGAAGCTGCCCCGCCCCTCGATGCATCCACACAAGAACCAGAGGTTATTACCGTTACCGCGCAAAAAAGGGTTGAGCGGTTAATTGAAGTACCTATTGCCATGACCAATATTCGCGCAGAAGATATGCACCAAACGGGTGTTCAACAACTTAAAGATGTGGCCCAGTATATTCCGAATTTTACGATGAGTGATGGCTCTGACTTTACCGCTCGCGTATCGATTCGAGGTGTTGGCTCAAACAGCCGCAATATTGGCTTTGATTCACGCGTGGGGGTTTATCTTGACGGCGTTTATTTAGGGCAATCACCGGCGTTAAACCAAGCACTCCTTGATTTAGAGCGCATTGAAGTTCTGCGCGGGCCACAAGGCACTTTATTTGGTAAAAATACCGTTGCCGGAGCCGTTAACTTAATTTCCACCAAACCCCATGACGAATTCACTGGCAAGATTAACACCTCATTTGGTAATTACGGCGCGAAAGAAGTTGCCTTACTTGCCAATATACCGCTAACCGACAACTTATTTTCAAAAGTCTCCATCAGTAAACAACAACGTGATGGCTTTGTTGAAAACCAGATCACCGGGGATGATATCAATGAGCTTGACGATAGCTCAATTCGGGCGCAGCTGTTGTACGTTGCTGATGACGAGCGTTTTGAAGCCCGCTTATCGGTTGATGCACTAACCGGTGATCGACTCTCTTACACCGGAGAAGCTGTCACCGATCCTTTTGGTGTAACCTCACCAGCCATTGAATTGGGTGAATTTGAAACGGCAACAGGCACAAACCCCTATGAAGATCGCGACATCAAAGGGGGCTCGTTATCCCTTGATTGGGAACTCGATAGTGGCTTTGCCGTGCGCAGTATTACCGCCCAACGCGATAGCGATATTGAATATATTAACGATACCGATTACTCCCCTATCGACTTAGTGACCATTAATTATCAAGATAGCTATGAGCAGTTTAGTCAGGAGCTACAATTAATTTCGCCAGATAGCGGAGATGTTAAGTACGTTCTCGGCCTGTATTATTATGATCAAGCGGCAACCAGCACTCGAGCCGTTATCGGAGGTGAGCAAGGCGGTTTGCTCGGTGTCTCAGCGCCGGTGATCACCGACGGTGATGTTGATACCACCAGTTACGCTGCGTTTATCAATGGTAGCTATCAATTGTCTGAGGTTTGGAAATTAGGTTTTGGTATACGCTACTCAACCGAAGAAAAAGAGGTTGATTGGTTGATTGACGGCGCTGGTGCTCCGGCATTTGGTGTCGCAACGGGAACTGTTGTAGATAGTAGAAAGGATGTGCATTTAGCGCCTACTTTGAGCATTAATTATGAATTTAACCGCTATTTATATGCTTACTTTAGATACGGTAACGCTTATAAAAGCGGTGGCTATAACCTAGATTTTTTAACGGCTGACACCCTAAGCCAAGGGATTGAATTTGACAAAGAAACCGTTGATAACTACGAATTAGGGCTAAAAGGTCATTTATTGGGCGGTGACTTGAACTTTACGCTCGCGGCTTTCCAAACCTTTTACGACGACTACCAAGTGAACCAATTTATTGAGCTGGACAATGGTGGTACGTCGATCAGTATTGAGAATGCTGCCGAGGTGAAAACCCAAGGTATTGAAGCAGAGCTAACTTACAATATTGACGATCACTGGGTAACCTTTGCCTCACTTGGCTTACTCGATGGTGAGTTTGAAAGCTTTCCCGGCGGTGGACCAAATGGCTCAGACGCGTCTGGCAATGACTTACCCTTTGTTTCTGACGTTACTTTTAGCCTAGGAGCACAGTACCATCACTATATTCAAGCCTTGGATGCACAATTATTAGCTCGCCTCGACTATGCTTATCGCTCAGACTTCTATGATACCGTTGATAATATCAGCAGCCGTGATTTAGTTGATGGCACACAAGTCCGCTTTGGTGAAGTCGACAGCTATAACACCATCAATGCTCGCCTTAGCCTAACCAGTGAACAAGATACTTGGGAAGTGGCGTTGTGGGTTAAAAACTTAACGGATGAGAGTTATCTGACTCGCACTGGCAGAGATTTTCTCGGCACGATCAGACACTTTAGAGGCGCGCCTCGCACCTATGGTGTCGAGTTTAACTACCAGTTTTAAATTATTAATCACAAATTTCCTTTGTCAGTAATAAGCCAGTGCATTGCATAATGCGCCGGCTTATTTTTATCTGACCAATGAGCGCTGTAACTCGCAGCTTCCTCTTTTATTCCCCAGCTCATACGCCAATTAACTTTTACTATAACAACGATGCTCAGCGCAAAAACATTGACAATATTTAAGCCTTAGTAACCGCGAGCTCCAATAAGAAATAGTGCATGCCAAACCAATTGATAAACTGACTATTATAAGTTGCTGCTAGCCTAGAGTTATTGCTGGAGCATGTTGAATTGACGCGTTAGTCGCCGCTGTCAATTCAACGCCCTGGTATTACTGATTAAAAATCGTGTAATAAAACATGATCGACTTATGCAGGTTATCAGTGCTGATGCGTTCGTTTAAGCCGTGAAAGCCCGCCAATTCTTTTTTTGATAACAGGATAGGATTAAAACGATAACTATTTTGTGCCACTTGGCTGTAATACCGACTGTCTGTTGCGGCGACCGTCAAGCCCGGAATGACCACTGGGTTATCAAATACAGTGCGAGTGGTTTTTGCCAGCAGCTTAAAGCTCTTACTTTGGTAATCGGCAACTTTAGAAGCCTCCATCTCACGCATCACATTCACACTAACACGCTTATCGTTAATGGCTGTAGAAAGGTGTTCAACCACTTGCGCTACGGTCTGCTTGGGGTGAATACGCAAGTTAATCACTGCCTCGGCAGTTTGCGGCAAGACATTAGGTTTAATACTGCCGCTTAGCATAGTCGGCGCTACTGTGGTATTGGTTAACGCATTGGTGATTGGGTTCGCCGCTAGACGGTTTTCCAGCAGGCCACCAAATAACCATTGATTGGCAAACACCAACTGTTTATCAAACGACATGTAAGGCGCTAACTGCTTAAACATGGCATTGGTCAGCTCATCAATGTTGTTGTCCATTGGCATATGGCGAATATTTACCAGTGCTGAGGCCAAAATATCAACGGCTGTGGCTTGTGGTGGAATAGAGGAATGGCCGGCTTCTGCATGTGCGGTTAACGTCACATTAAGGTAGCCTTTCTCGGAAAGATTGATGGACGCGACGGCCTCATCAACGCCGGGAAACATTCCGGTAAAGACAAAGGAGCCTTCATCCAATGACCAGGCTAACGCTATCTCACGCTCGGTAAAGTACTGGCTGACTCCTTGCGCACCATCAAGGCTACCGATTTCTTCGTCATGAGTAAACGCTATATACAAATCGTGCTGAGGCACAATCCCTTGCGCTAGCGCTAGCTCGATAGCTTCTGCAATCGCAATAACAGCGCCCTTGTTATCCAGCGCACCACGCCCCCAAATATAGCCATCGGCAATCTGCCCCGAAAATGGTGGGTATTGCCATTGCTGGGCATTCGGTGTTGGCACGACATCATAGTGTGCTGATATCAGTGCTGATTGCTCACTGCTTTGGCCCTGCCAATGAAACAGCATGGTATGATCAGCAATCACCGTACGCGCTAACTGTTGATGTAATCGTGGGTAACGTTGAGCAAACCACAATTGAAAATCGATAAACGGCTGATAATCTCTCTGTGCCGGTTGAAAATGTGAAATCGTTTTAAAGCGCAACGCTTCAGCCAAATGGCGCTGTGCTTGGCCAACATCAATCGATAGTTGACTCGTACTACCTGATACTGCCTGTGCGCCAGCAGATTGTTTTTTATCGTTTTGCGCCTCGGTGACATAAATCACAGTGCGGGTGCATAATGCTGAAACGAAAATCAGCAGTACCAAAAATACATTTAATCCAAATTGCTTAACCATAGTCCATCTTTTTTAGTGCGGTTCAAAGTATGGCTATCTAAACGAATATTTACCTCTATTTCTTCTGACTCTGTAAATTAGGAGTTTTTTGTCTTGTTAAATAGGATTAATCGGTTGTTTTAATCGCAGTATTTTCGCCTGAATCGGCGCTTAGTGCTTGCTGACGGTATTTTTTGGGTGTTTGTGCAAAGTGTTTTTTAAAGTGCGTAAAGAAGGTTGAGGTTGAATTGAAGCCAACGTCATAACCAATTTCTGTGACTGATTTTTCAGAGTGATGGCGCAAGTATTTAGCCGCTTCAACAATGCGGTAACGATTAATAAGATCGTAAAACGACAAACCTGCGTAGCCGTTAATAGTTTCTGAAATATGGTGAACAGGATGTTCTAATGCATTCGCGATATCGACAATTTTCAGACCCGGGGTTAGAAATGCTTTATCGCGCTCAACATACTGGGTAATTTTATGCCAAAGTTGTGCAGCCGCGTGAGTGGTTAGACTACTGGTGCGGTATTTTCCCTCAACCTCAGGTTCTTTATCATCGTTATCACTTGAGCCATCAGCAACTGGCTTGTCTAGAGCACTGGCTGAAACTGCATGCTGGTGATTTAGCTCCTGCTCTGCAGGCGATTTTTCCGTTAATACCGTGTTACTCACCGGTGTTTTTAACGCTATCAGCTCTTCTTTTAGTTGTTCAATTGCCGGTTTAGTTTGGTGGCTACTGAAAAAGGCAAAAAGCAGTAGGATCACAGTTGGTGTAATCGCAAATAACAGGTTTTGACTATATCGCGGTACCAAAGCAAAATAACTGAGCAGCTCATAACTGATTGACGCTAGCATACTAACAATTGCACAGTATGCTACGACCGACAGCCAGCGCAATTGAATATCTTCAATCGCCGAAAAATAGTCTCTAATGTTAACCTGATGAGACTTGAGCCTTGCTAAAACCAATAGCCCGTAACCAAACATCGACGTATAAGCCAACCATTTGTGCAATGTTCTACTGGCAGCAAGCGGCTGACAATTGGGGTTTACCCAACAATCCAATGCCAACCACGATGTTTGACTCACGGGAAGTTGCCACCACCAGAGCAACATTAACAAAGGCGCAGGTACAAAATGTAGCAGGTAGCCCATTCGCCAACGATGATGACTTGTCGTTAAATTGCAGGTATATAAATACAGTAACGGACCGAAACACATTTGCAGTGAAGAAAAATAAAAACGCTCCTGTGCCAGCCAATGATGGTTGACATCGAACAAGACAAAGTTGAAGGCAAATGCACTACTGAGCACCAACAAGGTAGCGGCGTAAAAACGGCTTACACGGTCAAGCACTGAATTGCAGCAAACGGTAGCGGCAATACTAACGGCCATCGAGGCACAAATAATAACAACGAGATGATAAAGCGCTAATGAATGCGGCTTAACAAACCAATCGACGAGGTTTTCTACGGCCATAATTTCCATTGATGGTTACTTATCCTTCTATCTTGCCTTATGCTCCTGCTCGTTGCCTGTTTGATATCAACATTAGGTGAGATTGCTAAATGCACATGCTGAGTGAACTCTATGACAAAACAAACGAAGAAACATTAGCATAAAAAATCAACGGAATACATCCGAAATAGCGCCAAGCAACGGGCGCTATCATTATCCGACTTCAAGCACTAACCCGTAAACTTGGTGAGCTAAGCATTTAGCGATGCTGAACGTTGGCCAATGCCTTCGCTTGTTGTGCGGCATTGGCCACGTTTTCAGTCATTTCGCTATCTGACGAACAACTTGCACCACGTTTGTATAAAAACGTTGGTATTTCGATCTATCTCATCAAGACAGTAAGCTATCTGCGCACGCGGGTAATAAACTCAAGACGATTGCCGCTTGGCTCGCGGATCATCATATGCTGTGTGGGGCCTCGACCTAGGTTTTCAGGTGCAAATTCAATGGTTACACTAGCGGTAGCTTTTAGCTTGTCATGTAACTGGTTTAGCTTTTCCAGCGTTTCCACTTGGAACGCTAAATGATGCAAACCGACATTAGTTTTGCGGTTAAACGGCGTTGCCTTATCACCATTAGTGGTTTGCCAAAGGGTGACGGTAATTGCGCCGTTATTGAGAAAGTAAGCGGGATAATCACCGTCTTTACCCAGCACTTTAAAACCTAACGTCTCAGTGAAAAACGTTTTAGAGTTTTCTAAATTCGACACGGCAAGGCCGACATGATCGACGCCGCCAATCAGGCTTTGTTGTTTGGCTGTTTGCGGGTTAGTTGCCTGTGATGGTGAATTAGCAGCATAAGCTGTTGTGCTGCAAACTACAGCAACGGCTGCATTGATTAACCCCGCTGTCACTGCGCTAGTAAACAAGCCAGTGCGCACGGCACCTTTATTGTTAAGTAATTTTGTTTTCATTGCCGATCTCATTGTCATAATTTTTCGATTAGAACGGCTAACCACCAAAATCTATTCACCTAAATGAGCGCTAAGTAGACGGTATGCGACAACTGGCCAACTTTTGTCGACCAATGACGGAGCTATAATCAATCGATAATTAAACTGGCTACTTAATAAAGTAACCTATTGCCCGCCATTGACCACTTTGTTTGCTTAGGGTTAACGTTTCGACAGCCTTGGCTTTGTGCTCGAACTCAGTGCTAAAGGTAAGCACTAAATATTCACCATCGGGCGCTCCCGGTAATGAGGTAAGGGCTTGGCTTGATTTCTGATGACGCGTTAACACTTTACCCAACGGTGCTCTTGTACCGCCGAGTGCATGCTGCCAAGTATCACTGGAGAGCTGGGCTTTAAAGAAAGCATCAGCTTGTTGCCAGCTCTTATCATAGTGGCCTTGATCAATGAGCTGTAGCCAGCTTGCTCCCGTGCTTTTCGCAAGAGATAATCCTTGCTCAGCAGCTGTAACAGGTGCTGCCCAGAGTAAGACGATTAAGATAAGTAAGGTTTTCATCATGTCGTTCCTTTTGTTGATGTAAAACTTGATTTAAAAACTTGATGTGAAAAGAAAACACTGTTTATTCACTTACAACAGTTCAAGTGTTGTGTGATGTGTTGTCACTCATTGATAAAGCTCAGTGAGAGAAGGCATAGTGATTACCACCTACTCTTCTAAAATTGTCTTTAGATTATTTAGGCCAAACTGTAAATCGTCACCAATCACTTGCTTAAAGTCGACAAACAGAAACATCAAATTCATCGGGTAATCTAATTGCCCCTGAAAGCCCCAACGCACTAATGTCTGTGAATTGGTCACTGACTCTGTTGCCATATAGGCAGGTGATATTGCCTCGAACGGCTTGATAAACCTCAACTCGTAATCAATGCGTTCACCGTCTTGCATCGCGATAATTTCTTGCTCTCCGGTGCCAACATCAGGATGTTCAGACTCCCAGCGAGAAACAAAGCCGACTTGTCCGTCAGTGCCGCGAAAACTTTTTACCATATCGGGGTCGATTTGCGCCCACTTACTGTATAAGTTTTGGTTTTTTAATGACTTTATATAGGCATAAACATCAGCCTTGGGTTTGTTGATGGTAACCTGTCGCTCTACTTCATAACTATCCGGCAAAAACAAAGCGACTATCAAAGGTAGCGCAATAATGACAACAATTACTAAGGCAACTTTTTTCAACATGGTTAATGTCCTTTTTTATCATTGTCTTCGCAGTGTGGTTTAGCATTGATAGATTTGCAAATTGGTGGATAGGTACTTGTGGAGATGAGTGATACGCAAGCTTGTTTAAAAAATTGGCTTCATCCATGAAGCACAAAGGAAGTGCGAAAAAGATATTAAAAAACGCACTAGGAAGAGGGAGCGAGCAATGCTGCGTTAACAGCAACAAACTCGATGATTAATGGTATTGACCACCACTATGTGAAATTACTTTCACATTTTTTATTTTCTTTTAAAAAAAAGTTAAAGAAGCACTAGTAGTAACACCATTAGGCTACTGGCTTGGCTGAATTGACGAGCTTGAGTGATGGGCTTTTGCGAAGGGTTTTGTATTAATATTCAGAAAGTTAACATTAGAAGTTCAGTAACTAACGATTGTCTCACTTGTTGATTAAGGCAGTGTTAGCCACTGAACTTTTTAGAGATTTAGCTCAGGTTTAACTTAGATTTAGCTTGGGTTTAGCAAAGCTATGGCTGTTACGACAATAACCGCTCTAAGTATGGGCGCACATCATTAATGGTTGTACAGTGGTTCGGAATAGAAACGCTGCGATAGCCATCACCTAAGAAAGCACGATCAATTTCAATTAACACACCGGTTTCACTGCCGTTATCAACAAAGGTGACTTCCAGCTCTCTCGCGCCAAATAACGAACGATCTTGCGGTTTAAATTCATACTCTTGGTAACAAGGCAAGTGTGAACTGAAGCCTTGGCCGCGCACACCGCCCGCTTCGATATCCACTTTAAACAAGGTGTAACCACTGTGCTCCACCATATCCAAAACCGCAAGTTGCGTCGCAGAAGGTCGAATGTAAAGGCTATCTTTATCTGAGCCGTCGATACCGTTTTTAATGTCTAACCCAGTCTGTAACCACACTTTAGATATTTGCTGACCAAATAACTCTGTCGCTGGCGTTTCAGGGTGTAAAGTCAACGTAAATTGGCGCGTAATCACCTCGCCCGGTGCGACAGTGACGTTTAATGTTTGCTGCCAATGCTGCAAGACCACACTTTTGTTGTAGGTGATTTCATTATCGCCAACATCCGCCTCGGTTTTCGCTTGCGCCATTACCGCCAGCTCAATCGCATTGAGCTCTTGCGCAACGTCACCGCCCGTGATAACCACTTCGACATCAAAATCATCGCCGGCACGCAAACTATCAGATAATAAAATCGCATCGACCGTTGCCTTGCCAATGCCCACACTGGCTAGTAGTTTCTTTAACACAACTTCCCCTTAAACCTGTTGTATCGTATTCTTTTTGTTGGCCGTTAATCTAATCGTCCCAAATGATAATTGCAAAACAATATCTACTACAGGATTTGTCAATCCAGTAAAGATTGTCAGATTTGCATTACAAGTATCCATTACAGCCCCCTTTGCAACTATGCACTACAACTTCACGCAGCCAAACCAATGCCCAATTGAGTAGGTAGGCTGGGTCATGTGAAATGGATAAAGGCCGTTCCGTTGCGATTATTCGCTGAACGCGCCACACAATAACTTTTTATTTCACGCCGTAATCGTTAGAATTAGCGGCTTTGTGAACGATTTTTTGTCTAGTTTTGTGAGTTTTTCTTTGTTAGCGTCTGTTTTCTCTACTTTTTCACTCCCTAACCGCTTGGTTAAAGCAAAAGCAAGTAAAGTCATTTCATCGGCTATTGGGCTGTCTTGCGTGTGGAGCCTTAGCCTTGGGGCGGTGCAGGCTAAGCAACAAAGTTCTTACCACCCCCAGCAAATAGGCAAATTTAATCAGCAATTAGCTAAAAAAGTTAGACAAACGCTCAACCATTACAGTATTCCCGGTGGCGCTTACGCGATCATCAAAGGCGATCGCATTGCTGCGATAGAGACCTTTGGTCATATTGATAAAGCAAAAAGCCAAAAGGTAAATTACAGCACAGTGTTTAGGCTGGCTTCGGTGTCTAAACCCTTTGCCGCCACGTTAACCACTATGCTGGCACAAGAGCAAAAGCTATCGCTGAACGATCCAATCACCAAATACGTTCCCCACTTTCGGCTAAAAACAGCTGGCAAAGCAGAAAAAATAAAGCTCAAACACATTCTCAGCCATACCAGCGGCTTAATGCCAAACACTTATGATAACTTGCTGCACGAAAAGTGGAGTATGGACAAAGTGATTGGCCGTTTTGATCGCCTTGACCCCATATGCGAACCCGAAAAGTGTTACGGCTATCAAAATATTGCGTACGGTTTTTTGCAGCCAGCCATTGAAGCAAGCCAACACAAAAGCTATGGCGAGTTATTGGGCGAGCGAGTATTTAAGCCTCTCAATATGGTCAATGCCAGCGTTGGCATTGACGTGTATCGCGATAATAGCAATACCGCAAAGCCTCATATCTTGCGAAAACGCATTAACACAGGCAAAAAAGATAAGAACGGCAAGACCATTCGCCGCTATGTTTGGCGTGAGGTTTACGTATCACCTGACTACTACAAAGTTGCCCCCGCTGCGGGTGTAAACGCGAGCATTACCGACTTAGCCAATTGGTTAATTGCTAATTTAGGACATAAACCGCAAGTGCTCTCGCCAGCGCTACTTGCTGAGCTAACAACACCGCGTATTCGCACGCGCAAAGATTTAAAACGCAGGCATTGGCGCTCGCACCTAAAAGATGCCCACTATGGTTATGGCTGGCGTATTTACAAGTTTGACGACTATCCAATTATTTACCATTCAGGCTGGGTCGAAGGCTTTCGCGCGGATATTGGCTACTCACCAGCATTGGGCATAGGTTTTGCTCTATTGATTAACGCAGAATCAAATGCGATCAATAAAATTTCGAGTGATTTTTGGGCAAGTGCACATCGTATAGCTGAGCCACGCCAAATTGCCAGCAGCAGTAACCAAGTGCTACCAACTCAGCCTGCAAAGCGCGAAGGTAAAGTGTTTGCGAATCATTTCTAACCAACACTTGCACGCGATTTTAGCCACTGAAATAACACAGTAATTTAGCTATTTTTGATTAGCTGACAGTGAATTACCCTTTAACAAGTAATTTATCTAGCCAGCGTGTTGGCAGCAGACGTTTGAGATAAGCAAAAAGATACGTTGGGAAGGTGACGCGGTAGCGAACTTTCGGACGTTTGCTTTCCAGCGCCTGAATCAGCGCTTTAGTGACCGCAATTGGCTCTAAAGCAAATTTTGCGTTCGACTCTTCTGCCGCTAAGCGCGCTAGCTGCTGTTCATAGCTAGCTCGGTGAATGCTGCTCTCAATATCAATATTGGCCTTAAAGGCTTTTAGGGCATTGGCGCGAAACGCTGTGTTAATTGGTCCTGGCTCAATCAATACGACGTCAATACCAGTGCCCATCAGCTCTAAACGCAATGTGTCGGTTAACCCTTCTAGCGCATATTTTGACGCGTTGTAAGCGCCGCGATAAGGCATAGAAACAAAGCCAAGCACTGAGCTACATTGAATAATACGACCATGCCCTTGCGCGCGCATGATTGGCAACACTTGTTTGGTTAGCTCGTGCCAGCCGAAGACATTGGCATCAAATTGCGCTTTTAATGCGTCTGTTGGTAAATCTTCTAACGCCCCAGGTTGGCCGTAAGCGCCATTGTTAAACACATAATCAAGCGTGCCGCCGGTTAGCGCTAACACCGCACCTAGTGCGCGCGTAATTGAGTCTGTGTCTGTGTAATCCAGATGAAAGGCGTTCAGCCCTTTTGCGGTCAGGGTTTCAACATCTTCTGGACTGCGCACCGCAGCAAACACTTGATAACCACGAGCATCTAACGTTAACGCAGCATGCAAGCCAATACCCGAAGAGCAACCCGTAATGAGAATTGATTTAGCCATAGCTTTTATCAGTTACTTTATTTAAATAATGAAGACTAGCTCTAGCCTACCCTAAAACACCGCTAAAGTAAGTGCTGATATCAGTTTCTGTATGGATAGTTGCACGACAACCGCTTAACACTCGGTGCTAGTAGCGACTAGCGAGCCACTTGTGTCATTTGATCAACCGTGAACGACTCAATCGCCCCATCCACTTCGACGAGATACGTTTTTAACGCTTCTGCTTCCATGTGTGCATGCCAACTTGGCGTGTCTTGCCACACTTCGTACATCATAAAATGCGCGGGGTTTTCATTGTTTTGGTGCAAGTCATATTGCACACAGCCGGGCTCTTCTCTGGTTGCTGGCACCAATTTATTCAATGCGGTTTTAACTTGTTCCACATTATCTGGTTTTGCATAAATATTGGCGACAATCGTTAACGGTTGTGCAGTGCTATTTGTCATAGTCTGTTTCCTATTGGGCGATGTTGATGTTAATTACGTGGTGTCTTTGCCAGACAATGCAATGCACCAGCAGTTAGGCTGTTACGAGGTTTTCTGCGAGCAACATGCAGCGAACAGCTCATTGCATTAGTCGATAGAAACTTTCTCCCTCGCATGTTTTAGCTCATTGCTAGCATACTTTGCAGCTTTAGTCCTTGATAGCGTCTGCGCCAAAGACGCGATAATGGGGGTCGCTAAACCATTTCACTTGGGTAGCGTCCAGCTGGAAAGCCCCACAAATATCGTCACACACCCCACGGCTGAAAATGGATTTGTCGATAAATACCTTTGCTCGGTTGTCTTTGGTATCAAAAACAACACGCCCTCTTGGATATTGCTGATATTCAGTCTCTTCGAGTGACAGCGAAAACTTGCGGTATAGCTTTTGCTCTTCCCATTCCTCAAGATGAGTAAAAGGCGCATCGATCAAGCCTAACTCATCTGCCACTTGTGACGAAGCCAAAGTGCACTTATAGATCAGCTTGCGCTGAACATACCAAAAGATGCCAACTTTACTCATGGCAAACCACCTTCATGGGCAAAAACGAACAACGCGATTCTTATCAGCTAATGGCAGTCATTATCTGGCAAGTATAGCGTCGCCGCTCAACAAACAATTGGGGCCAATTATCAACCAAAACGCGTTTGTAAATAGCCAAACACAGCGCGAATACCAAAGGCTTCACCACCTTTCGGGCGACCCGGTAAGGCACGTACGTTATACGCCATCACGTCAAAATGGCACCAATCAGACTCCTGCGGCAAAAACTCTTGCAAGTAAAGCGCAGCGGTAATTGCGCCGCCAAACGGGCCATTGGCGCAATTAGTCATATCGGCAATATCACTGTTTAGCATATCGCGATACGCTTGATGCAGTGGCATACGCCACACGGGATCTTGCACACCTTCACCGGCTTTACTAATGCCGTTTGCCGTTTCATCGTTAGTGGCGAAAAAGCCCGGTAATTCAGTGCCTAAAGCGACACGCATTGCACCTGTCAAGGTCGCAAAGTCGATGATCAGCTCAGGCTTTTCATCGGCGGCATCGGCTAATGCGTCACAAAGTACTAAGCGCCCTTCTGCATCTGTGTTGTCAATTTCAACATTTAAGCCAGTGCGCGTGGTGATCACATCGCCCGGTCTAAAGGCATTGCCAGCAATGGCATTTTCGACAGCTGGAATCATCACACGTAGTTGAATATTTAAGCCAAACGCCATGATCATACGCGCTAAGCCAAGTACATGCGCTGCACCGCCCATGTCTTTTTTCATCAAGCGCATGCCCGATGCAGGTTTTACGTCTAAACCACCGCTATCAAAACATACGCCTTTACCGACTAGCGTGACCTTAGGGGCCTTGCTATCCCCCCAACGTAAATCCAATAAACGCGGGGCATGACAGCTGGCACGGCCAACCGCATGAATAGTCGGGTAGTTTTCTGTTAATAAGTCATCACCGACAATTTCGCTAAATGATGCCCCAAACTCATCCGCTAACGCTTGGCAGGTCTGGGCTAAGTGCTGTGGCATCATATCGGCAGCTGGGGTATTGATTAAATCGCGCACCAAAGCCGTTGCTTCGCTCAGCTTATTCGCCTCATCAGCCAGTGCCTGATCGGCAATCGCCAGTACAGGGAGTGTTTTCCCCTCAGATCTTGATAAATAGCGATCAAATCGATAACCGCCAACACACCAACCAAATGCCACAGCAGACTTGTTGGCGTCATCCGTTACCAATAAATACTGACCCGCAGGCAGTTTGTTGACTAAATCACCACAGGCGAAATATTCGCTCGCATTAGCAACAACCATGACTGCCGCCGCAAGGCTGCCGCTTTCATCAGGTAAAGTAGCAACGCCTTTTCCTTGAAAGCCAGTATTGGCTAGCCACGCTTGTGCAGCTGCGCTCTGCTTGCCAAGCCAAATATCATATTCTTCTGTGGTTAGCACGTATAACGGAATGCCCGTGCTTTGTGCGTTAATTAGTTGTGTCATCACTATGCTCAAAAGGGTTATCTAGGAGAATTTAGTGCAACGTTAAACAAATTAACGGGCAAGGTAAACGGTTTGCCAGCTTTTACAGCTTAATCCCACTAAAGAAAGTACTAAATTGCATTTTAAACGCAGTATGTTAGCCTCATGAAGTACAAATTGAACAATTGAATGTTCTATATCATTTACTCAAAAAAGGAATTTAGTGATGAATGACCATATCGCAGTAAAAAATGCAATCAACGCTTTCTACAGTGGAGCAGGCTTAAATCTGACCTTTAAGGGCAGTGTGAATGAAAAAGTCGCTCAAGTCTTCGGTGAAATGATAATAGCAACCCAGCAATGCTCAGATGCACTAAATTGGGTTCCTAGACCAACAGGTGGTAAAGCTACAATTAGTTGGATTGTTAAGCACTTCACTAAAAGTTCACTCAGACAAATAAGCACAAAGCAGTCTCTCACTTGTGCCAAGGAAGTTGTCAGAAATTACAAGACCAAGATACAACTTGCGGCAATGGGGATTTAAATATGAAAGCTATAATCTCGCTGCTACTGGCAATTATACCTAGTACTGCTTCTTCACATGATTTGGCTGAATACCCAAAATCAATCTGCACTGAAAGTGACCTGACATTAAAAATTGTAGACGTATCTTATTGTGTACCAAAGAACACGCTAGATAAGGTTGATTTTCTTGGTTTAAATTCTCACACTGTCACCATTTCTAATGGCGAAGATGAGCTGACTATCGGCCTTAACCCGCCAAATATTGCTATTTCTAACCTCCATAAAAAGTTCAATGTCTCTGTGCATGATTTTTTCTTGGGCTTGTATCGTAACACCTTAAAAACTGAAAAATTAGCACTCATAAAGCAGGCATTTGATATCAACGAATCGAATAAAATGAAGGTCTATAAAAAAGGCAATTTGTTTGCGTTTACGATAACAGGAAGCAATATTGATTACGATAGAGTGTACTTAAACAAAATAGGCAGTGACATCATTTACCAAATTACTGGCGAATATGATGACAAACAACTTTTAGAAATATTGGCAAGAATAACCTACTAGTAACCTAGAACAAAAGGAGCTAGTTAGTTATTAGCTCCTTTCTTGTTTAGCGACCTTGTTTAGGCTTTAGCCATGATTAAAACGATTTCCTAAACGTGACACCAAAAGTGCGTGGCTGATTGGTACTAAAACCCAAACGTGCACGGCCACCGCGTTCGCGATCAAGTGCAAGGTTAGCGTTTTCATCCGTTAGGTTGTTGACGTACGCCACTAACTCCCAGTCTTCGTAGATTAAGCCTGTGCTGACGTTTAGCACTTGGTAATCATCAAGCTCTAAGTCTAGTTCCGTCACTTCGGTGCCTGTTGCACCAGCAAATGCTAGGCCAGAGACAAAGTTACCCGCCCCTGCAACTTGGTCGCTTGGCTGCGTAATGCGATCGCCAACATATTGCAGTGACGCCGACAGGTAAGTGTAATCAGAGCCAAATAATGGTTTAGCGAAATCATAGGTGCCCGCAATCGAGAATTGAACCTCAGGCACTGATGCCAAGCGGTTACCATCTTGCACGCCACCTAAGACATTGCCACCCGAATCTAGCACAGTAGAGTCAAACTCGGCTTCTAAAATAGAGCCTGATAGTGTTAAGTACAGCTGCTCAGTTGCTTGGCGCGTCACTTCAAATTCTACCCCAGTGGTATGGGCTTTGGGCACGTTGAATGAAATACGCGACGAACATGAACCCGCATCTAAGGTCACTTGCAAATCATCAATGTCGGTGTGGAATAGCGCAACGTTAGCGCTCCAATTTTTGCTTTGTGCTTTCGCGCCGACTTCATAGTTGATCAGCTCTTCGTCGTCATATGCTTGAAAATCGCCAAACACGGCCAAGTCTTGGCTGTCACATAAGCTGCGATTCAGTGGATCGTTAACACCACCTAAACGGAAACCTTGTGAGATTTGAGCGTTTAAGTTTACTGTTTCGTTTAACGTGTAATTAGCGATAATTCTTGAGGTGAAACCATCCGATTCAGTGGCATCAACTTGGTCGTCACCATTAGAGAATACACCGCCCGTGGTGAAGCGACGGGTTTCTTCATAGTCATAGAAACGGCTGCCTACAGTTAACACTAAGCGATCAGTGACGTCGTAATTTAACTCAGTGAAAATCGCAATTTGCTCGAGGTCATACGGCAGTCTGGCATTGTATGGCGAATCACTTGGGAAACCATTGGCAGTCGCTGCCGCCACGCCAGCCCCTAAGGTGCGATCAGTGAAGGCATCATAGCCCGGTGTTGGTAAAAACTGATTGTATTCGCGCTGGGTGTCTGAGTAGAACGCGCCGACTAACCACTGGAATGCACTGTCGGTATTCGAACTAAATCGCAATTCAAAAGTGTCTTGCTCAATGTCAGTGCGGTCTTGTAAGTTAGACGGCAGCACAAACGCTGCTTCTGGGAAACCTAAATCAATACTGATACTGCCAGTTAACGCACTGGCATCACGGCTCACCAGTATTTCGCGATCTGTATAACTGTAAACAAAAGTCGCATCGAAAGTAGCTAAATTTAACTCGGCAGTAACATCTGCAATCGTGGTATCGTCTTCGAAGCTTTCATCCAGCAATAAATATTGCTCGCGTTCGTTAAAATCAATCGCTGGACGTGTTGTCGTATACGGGTTAGCATATAAGTTAAATGCTTCTTGGCGATTAAAGCCATCGGTTTCAATTGATTGAAATACAACGCGCGGCGTAATGGTCAAGTTATCCAGTGGTTGCCATTTTAATGCCACGCGGCCACCAGTGCGATTACCGCTATTCACATCTTCTTTTTTGCCATTTGGCGTGAAAGCATCAATAAAACCAGCATATTCTGTTGAATAAGCGACGGCGCGCAGTGCCAAGGTGTCGTCTACTAACGGGATATTGATCATCCCTTTTAAATGACCACCCGCTTCACCATCGGTGAGTTGATTGACGTTACCTTCGAATGAGCCTTCGAAGGTGTCTAATTCTGGTTGGTTAGTAATGTAACGCACTGTGCCGCCAATGGAGCCAGAGCCAAACAAGGTACCTTGTGGGCCACGTAAGGTTTCCACTCGGTTTAAGTCGTATAAGTCGATATCAGGGGTAAATAGCGATAGCGAGATGACACTCTCGTCAAGATACACACCTACTTGCTCTTTTACACCCGGTTGGTCGCGAACAATTTGACCCGCAGAGACACCACGCAGAGCGACTTGGCTTTGACCTGGCCCTAAGTTTTGAATCGTTAAACCAGCAACGTTGCGTGATAATTCTTCCAGGTTGGTGGCACCTGCGCGTTCAATATCGGCTTGTGATTGTGCATTGACTGAAAATGGAACTTCTTTAATGCTGGCAGCTCGTTTGGTGGCGGTAACGACGATTTTTTCAACTTCATCGTTGTCAGTTTCTTGAGCATACACTGGAGCGGCCAATGTTCCCAATACCGCGCTGATTAGCGCCGGTAACTTGGCTTTTTTATACATGTTTCTTTTTTCCTTCAAAGGTTTCTAAGGACAACCTTTCAGATCTGTGTTTAATACTCCCCTGAAAAGTCTTTACGCCATCGCCTGATTATTGTTGTTATTGTGTTGATTTTGACCATTAGAGCGAAAATTCTAATTTTGAGCGCTGAATATGTATAAATGAAAAAAATTCACCTTGCAATCATTTTTGGCAATTCTTTTTATCGCTAAGTTACTGATTATTAGTTGTAAATTTTGATTCACAAAAATAGACGAGTGAGTCAGAAAACAACTGCCAATACCTAAAGTGTGGTATTTACGAGCGACAAGTTTTACCCCAAATAAATCGTTTTTAAACTTGGTGTGATGGCCGTTAGGCATGAGCTGATTTTGCGCGCTTTAGCCGGATTTTTCCGCATAATAATGAGACTCGGTGATTTGGCTCACGAGCGCTTGTAACCCCTTTCCTTTGTTTACCACTTTCCAAGCCATATAAAATACGGCCTCTATCGGTGGCGTCTCAGTGGGAATAACGGATACCACCTTATCTGCCAGCAAGTGGGCTACTCTTGCCTTAGGTAAAAAGCCAACGCCAATGCCGGCTTGTATCGCGGCTATTTTTTGGCTCACGCTGGTCACGTAAAAATGCTGGCTTTGCTCAATTACATTACTTGTCCAAGGGACGGCATTGCGCGCCGAGTCATGCACAATGATGGTGCGATAATCTTCGATATCAGCTTTGGTAACTGGACTTGGCAAACGCGAAATCGGGTGGTTTGGCGCAGCCACTAAGACCTGCGATAAGCTGCCCAATGCAACTGTTCGAATACCTTGATGATTTGGCACTGGCGATGGCGCGCCAATCACCATATCCACCCTGTCTTCCTGTAAGGCTTCCCACGTGCCACTCATGACGTGCTCACTGATATCGACTTCAACATTTGGATAGTCTGACAAGAACTTCGCCAGTACTTCCATGAGTGGCTGGTTGTCTACAATCGAGTCGATACCAATACGAAACTTTGGCTCCCAGCCATGGGCGATAGTTTGTGCTTGCTCACTAATTTTACTGACGGCGCCCAGCACCTTTCGCCCCTCTTCCAGTAAATGTCGGCCAGCTGGGGTCAATACGGAGCGACGCCCTTGACGAACAAATAAGGTGATTGAAAGCTGCTCTTCCAGCTTTTGTACGATGTAAGACAATGCCGAGGGCACTTTATTAAGCTGCTCAGCGGCGGCCGCAAAACTGCCGCGATTATCGATCGCATCAAGCACTAACAAGGCTTCTAATGTAATTGGACTTTTGTACATCACAGCTCCTCAACATGAGCAAAATAAACCATTCAAATTTTTTGAACATATTAGTCAAACAATGACGGTTATTCCAGCCAATTTAAGCTCGTAGAATACCCTCAACGTTTCAGGAAGTATTCAGTAAACACCTTAAACGACCGTAAAACATTTGAACAAATACAAGAGGAATCACCAATGAACACAGCAACCATTAAAACGCTATTAACTTCGCAACAAACGCTTTCAGCCTTACCACTACGCTTAGTTGCCGGCATTATTTTTGCCGCCCATGGCGCCCAAAAGCTATTCGCTTGGTTTGGTGGCTATGGCCTTGATGGCACCGGCCAGTGGATGGAATCAATTGGCTTAGCACCGGGCTATTTCATGGCACTTATGGCAGGCAGCGCTGAGTTCTTTGGCGGCTTATTGTTAATTGCAGGCTTATTAACTCGCCCGGCAGCACTGGCACTTGCGGTAACTATGGTGGTGGCGATATTCAGTGTACACCTTCAAAACGGCCTATTTATGAGCAACAACGGCTATGAATTTGGTTTATCACTACTGGCGATTAGCCTGGCATTGGTATGCCAAGGCGGTGGCCGCTTTTCACTCGATAACCTAATCGCTAAGCGTATTAACTAAATTTTTGTCAATACAATTAAACAATTAACACGGTGCGCCAGTTAGCGACCCAACACCCAAATGGCGCACAATCAACTAGTGCAAAGTGTTAAGCACAACAGAGTTAAAGCAGAGGAGCAAGATCATGGGTTTATTAGTTAACGGTAAATGGCAAGACAAGTGGTACGACACTAAAAACAGTAAAGGCGCATTCGAACGTCAAGAGAGCCGCTTTCGCCATCAAATCAGTGATGCACCAGATGCACAATATCAACCCGAAGCGGGGCGTTATCACCTGTACGTATCACTCGCGTGTCCATGGGCACATCGCACGCTTATTTTTCGTGAATTAAAGGGCTTGCAAGACATTATCAGCATTAGTGTGGTAGCAGCGGAAATGCTCGAAAATGGCTGGGAATTTGGCGAGCAAGGCAGCGCAACAGCAGATCCACTCTTTGGCTTTGACTACCTGTATCAAGTGTATTTAAAAGCCGCGCCGGATTATGAAGGCCGTGTAACCGTTCCGGTATTGTGGGATAAGAAAACGCACACTATTGTCAACAACGAATCTAGTGAGATCATCCGTATTTTTAACACCGCCTTTAATTCGCTGACCGGAAACCAGAATAATTATTACCCAGCCGAGTTACAAGCGCGTATTGACGAGGTTAATAACCAAATTTACGACACCATTAATAATGGCGTGTATCGCGCTGGCTTTGCCACCACACAAGCTGCTTATGAACAGGCCTATTTTACGCTATTTGATAGTCTTGACTGGCTAGAGCAGCATTTAAGTGTGAATCGTTACTTAGTCGGCGATACGCTAACCGAAGCCGATTGGCGCTTGTTTACCACGCTGATCCGTTTTGATGCCGTTTACCATGGTCACTTTAAATGCAATCGCAATAAACTGAGTGAGTTCCATCATATCAGCAATTACGTGCGCGAGCTTTACCAAATAACGAACGTTGCTGGCACCGTCAACTTTGATCATATAAAAGTGCACTACTACGCAAGCCATCGCACCATTAATCCAACCTTAGTCGTGCCAGTTGGGCCGGTATTAGATTTTGATGCGCCGCACGATCGCGAAGCGCTGGGCAACTAGCTCAGCGCTGCGCAGCTATTAGTGCTTAACGACTTATTAGGAATCATCATGATCAAACACTTTCCATTTCAACAATTAGGTAAAGCCAAACATGGCTGGTTAACGTCCAGCCATCATTTTAGTTTTGCTCATTATTACAATCCCAAACGCATGGGCTTTGGCACCTTGCGGGTAGTTAACGACGATTGGGTGGCCGCAGGCACTGGCTTTGCGCCACACCCGCATAAAAATATGGAAATTATTAGCTTTATTCGCTCAGGGGCTATCACCCATCAAGATAGCGCAGGCAATAAAGGCGTGACACCTGCTGGCGAAGTTCAGGTAATGAGCGCTGGCACAGGGATAGTGCACTCGGAATATAACCTGAGTAAAACGCCACTCACCTTCTATCAAATTTGGATTGAGCCAAACCAACACAATGTTAAACCACGTTGGGATAGCAAACGCTTCCCTGCACAAGCGGCACATGGCCGTTTGCCGATACTGGTGTCAGGTTATGAGGAAGATAAAGGCAAGGCGCTCTTTATCCACCAAGAAGCAAGAATATTTGGCGGAAAGTTAGCAAGAGGCACAGAGCTTGAGCACGAAATCACGCACCAAGCGTATATTCTGGCATCAACAGGCAGTGTCGATATCATTGATGGCAGCAACCGAATTCGCATGGAAAAAGGCGATGGTGCCGAAGTCACTCGCCAGCAACATATTACCATTAGTGCACATTCAGATGCCGAGCTAATTATTATTGATGCGCCCTAAAGTGCAATAGCGCCACTGTACTAATACTTTTCCATCGGCACAAAAAACAAGCATAAAAAAGGCGAACCCAAGTGGATTCGCCTAAGTACTAGAATCAAAAAAATGAAAAAAGCACTGCATCTTCAAACTAGCTGTTTTAACAAAACAGCAAAAACTTCAAACATAACACCCCTTTACAAGTGTTATAATGTAACAACAATTTAAATATTGTCGAAATACAAGCTATTTATTATAAAACAGCTAATGATTAACATAAAATTGGTAACCACCACACTATCCCACCTACAAACCTCAACACACAACATTGAGATACAATCACAAGCCAAGCATTTTTTGCTATCTCGATACATAAATAGCCATGTTTAAACCTAGCCATTGTTAGTCACGCATTTTATCCATACAAAAATGTATTAATGCCAACGAGGCAATTACGATAGTATGGAAGTTAGTATAAACAGCAAAATGCGTGATTAATGAAAGTATTACTGGTTGAAGATGACAAAGATACCGCTGGTTTTATCTTGCGTGGACTTCGCCAAGCAGGTGAATCTGCGCATCATGAAACCACAGGGAAGGCTGGGATTATATCGGCTACCACATCTCAAGTTGATGTCATTATTTTTGATCGCTTACTGCCAGACATGGACGGTATTGATGCCATTCGCGTGCTGCGCCAAGCTAAAATATTAGCTCCGATAATTGTACTCACAGCGTTAGCTGAGACCGCAGAGCGCGTCGCAGGTTTAGACGCAGGCGCTGACGATTACTTAGTAAAACCGTTCGCATTTAGTGAGCTTTACGCACGATTAAAAGCACTGTCGCGGCGCCAACCATTGCAGCCTGTTAACCATCAACTCACACTTGGCGATTTAACCCTTGATCGCACCAGCCGTAAAGTCAGTCGAAATGGACAATTGATTACGTTACTGCCACGCGAATATCAAATATTGGAATACTTGTTACTGTACCCCAATCAGTTGATCACCAAAACCATGTTGTTAGAAAAAGTCTGGGGGTTCAGCTTTGACCCAAAAACCAGCTTAGTGCAAACCCATGTTAGCCGTTTACGCGGTAAGTTAGACAAACCTTTTGCATACGATTTGATCAAAACCGTGCGCGGTAGTGGCTATATAATCAATGACGATCGCTAAACAGCAGAAGTTGGTAGTTTCTAGTAACAAAAAGCCTAATAACAACATGTCCCAAAGTAAGGCTTTTACAAATAAAGTGTTTAACAATAAAAAGCTTGGATAAAACAGCAATGACAATACCCTCTAGACCCGATCGTTTATGGCGCAATAAAAGCTTTACCACTGCACTGTTATTTGGTTTAGCCGCTACTGTTTTCTTGTCAGCGTTACTCGTCGTTCGCGCTTGGTGGTTTATCATTCACGAGCATGAAATGCTCAAAATAGAAATACAGGATTTCAAACAAGAAATTCTGGCTATTTTTCACGAAGATGGTGCCATGGGGGTGCGTGAAGAGTTTGGTTTAGAGCGCCTTCACCCGTGGACAGCAGAAGAAATTGAGCATCACGTTGCCGAAAATGAGTTAGTATTCACCGTGCTCAACCAACATGAGCGCCTTGTCGCAGGCGCAAGGCTTGAAAGTGATTTTAACTTAGCTTGGCAACAACATGCATTTGAGCTCGATGATGAAACTATTACCCTGCTCACTCACCACTTTGCTGTCGGTGAACAATTTCAAGTTGCCCTAACGCGTGTCACTTCCTGGATAGACGAAGAAGCGTGGCACGAAGCCACCAAGCTAATATTATGGGTTTGGCTCGCTATGCCTGCGCTATTTATGGCTTTGGGTGTGGTTATTGCGAAACAACAAGTCCGCAGTGTGAAGCAATTGCAAGGCGAACTTTCCGCATTGGCGGCAGCAGCAAAGTTAAGCCCTATCCCAGTTCACACAACCCCCAACGCGAATACACTACAGCCACTCGATAGCATTCGCCTGAGTATAAATCAGCTCATCGCAAAAATGTCATCAATACACCAAGATATTGAAACCATGTCGGTGGGCATTGCTCATGATTTAAAAACGCCGCTATCACGTGTTGCTAATAGGTTGCAGTTAATGCAACAGGATATCGACGACCCCAGTATGACGGCTGCTCACCTTGAGCAATGTATTGAGCAGGTCAACCTTGTTATTGCCACTTTTACGAGTATTGTGCGCTTGAGTGAGATCGAATCGGGTCAGCGAAAAGCATCGTTTACCCGCTTAAATTTATCAGAAATTATTCGCGAAATGGCAGAAAACTATGAGCCGCTATTTACTGATGCTGGCCGTACATTAACGATTTCCGTTGTCGACAATGTGTATTGCTCTGGCGATAGAGATCTGCTGAACCAAATGCTCAACAATCTGCTGGAAAATGCGTTGGAATACAGTGAAGAAAGCGCCAAAGTTTGGGTACGATTGCAAAATCACACCTCTGGCGTGTTACTGCAAGTAGGAGATTCTGGCCCTGGTATTGACGACGATGACCAAAAACGCGTATTCACCCGTTTTTATCGCGGCGACATTAGTCGCAATAAGCCGGGCAATGGTTTGGGACTCAGCATAGTCAAAGCCATCGTTAATTTACACGATGCGCCCATTACCATTTTACCCCAAAAGGACGGTGTTACAGGCGCTGTCTTTAACATTGTTATTCCAACCTCACATTAACCGCACTGCGCATATACATTTAAGCATTAAGCGCCATATTTGCTTGATGCAGTAGTTACTAGGCGCAGGTAAAGGCAATTCAAACCATACATATTTGTATGGTTTGGCGGCGGTCTTTGTATAACAACTTTCCATCAAAAACTTCTACACTGATTGAGAGACATCAAGTAACCCGAGAACAAACGGAGTAGTAAGATGGGAAAGGCAGTATCCACGACAACACAACGCTGCATATCAGTATTCACAATAGTTTTAACTCTGACGCTATTTGGCTGTGGCGGCTCAGCTGGCGGCGAGAGTGAAAACACGGTAATGCCTGTTGAACCCTCACCCGCAGAGCCTGATAGCAATGCTGAAACCGATTCAGGGAGTGACTCAGGTGTTATACTCCCTCCCCAAGGGGGTAGCGCTAGTTTTACCGCAGCAGATAATGCGTTTGCCAACATCAATAGCACTACGCGCTTTCTTGGACAAGCAACTTTTGGTGGAAAACCCAGTGAAATCAACGAGCTTGTAAACACTAGCGCTTCCACATGGTTTATCGAGCAAATCGCCTTACCGCCTTCACTCTTGCTACCCGTTGTCGACCGCTATCGACCAGATGAGGAAGAAGACGGTTTTAACTTATTTTATATTGAAGCGACCAGTTTTGGTTTTTGGCGCCATAGCATCACCGCAGCTGATCAACTGCGCCAACGCATGGCCTTTGCGCTGTCAGAAATTCTCGTGGTTTCTAATGGCGGCGGAGAAGTGCTTACCGATGTGCCAGAAGCCGTTGCGAGTTATCAGGACATTCTTATTCAACATGCTTTCGGTAACTATCGCGAGTTGCTCGAAGCGGTTACCTACTCCCCCGCCATGGGATATTACTTAACCTATTTAGGTAGTGAAAAGGGAGATGAGGCGACAGGCCGCATGCCTGACGAGAACTATGCGCGCGAGCTTATTCAACTCTTCACCCTTGGCGTTGTCGAGCTCGCACCAGACGGCACGGTTAAACTAGACGACAACGGGCAATCCATTGAAACCTATAACAATCAAGACATTACTGGCTTAGCCAGAGTGTTTACCGGTTTAAACCTCAACAGTGAACTGGTTGAAGAATCACTAGGTCAAGCGTTTAGTGTCCCGATGCAGGGCTATGCCGACAGTCACTCAACTAAAGAGAAGTCTTTCTTAGGTTATACTATTGCGGCCAACACCGACTTAACCACTTCAATTGATCTCGCACTCGATCATATTTTTGCGCACCCCAACCTTCCGCCCTTTGTCAGCAAACAATTAATTCAACGCTTGGTTAGCTCAAACCCATCGGCTACTTACGTGCAATATGTTGCTGATGCCTTCAAAACTGGTCGCTATCTGCTACCAGATGGCACGAACATCGGCACTGGCGAGCGTGGTGACTTACAAGCGACATTAGCAGCTATATTATTTAGCCCTGAGGCACGCTCGATAGAAACTATGACTGGCGGTAAAGTAAGAGAGCCTATTGTACGCTTCACCCATTGGGCAAGGGCGTTTGAAGTGACCAACATTACCCCTCAGTTTCAATCATTGTTGTGGGATACCAGCGCTGCCAATGCACTTGCACAGCATCCTTACCGCTCGCCTTCAGTATTTAATTTTTTTAGACCAGGATATAAGGCACCAGGCAGTGAATCAGCAGGCCAAGGGTTAGTTGCTCCTGAACTGCAAATTACCAATGCCAGCTCTATTCCCGGTTACATCAACTTTATGACTTATTTTATCACGGGCCAGCAGCAAGAGGCTGATATGGATGAGCTTAGAGAAGAAATAGCAGAGCTAGGTATTACCGTTAGTGAAGACGAAGTGCGCAACAGTTTCCAAGTGAGTTATCGCAATGAATTGGCACTCGTGGATGATCCAGCCGCGTTGCTAACTCACCTCAATAATTTACTCACCGCTGGCAGCTTGTCGCCGCTCACCCAAGAACGTATTTTAACCACAATGCAAACCATGGCCAACAGCGATTACGAGGCCATTGATATAGTCCACATTGCCATTTTAATGGTGATGACCTCTACCGACTACTTATATCAACAGTAAAGTGATGCCATAAGGATTTAAATAATGAATAGACGTAATTTTTTAAAAGCTAGCTCACTTTCCGCGACAGCCGCTATGACGGGCTCAATGGCAAGCTTAGCTGCGCTGTTACATAGCCAAGAGGTAAATGCGAACACCAATGAAGATTACAAAGCCTTGGTATGTGTGTTCCTCTATGGTGGAATGGATAATCACGACACTATTATTCCATACGACAACGACAGCTATCGCCAATGGGCACAAATTCGCTCGTCCTTGCTTAGTAGCTACCAAACGCCGCGAACGCGAGAAAATTTGCTTCCTCTAGTGAGCTCGGCGAGTCGCTTTGGTGAGCGCCGTTTTGCCCTACCACCTGAGATGAAAGGCCTGCAGCAACTCTATCAACAAGGCAGTATGGCAGTGATGGGCAACGTCGGCCCTTTGTTAGAAACGACATCAGCCGACAGTATCAATAATGAGACGGCGAAATTGCCAGCGCGTTTGTTTTCACATAATGACCAGCAATCAACTTGGATGTCTGGCACTACCGAAGGTGCACAACTCGGCTGGGCTGGTCAGTTGAACGATACGCTGATTCAATCAGGGCAACAATCGGTCAGTACTTTTTCAGCTATCACAACTTCCGAAGCAGAATTATTACTGACAGGTGCTCAAACCACCCCGTTTCACGTGCAAGGTGGTAGTGCAGTCAGCCTAGATATACTCGACGAAAGTGATGGTGCCTTACAAGCTCAACTACTCTCGCACTTTAGTGCGCAAGACAGCAATAAAGGCGCACTCATTAAGCGCGACCTAGCGACTAAAAATAATCAGGCTTATGCCGCCAATGCGCTTTATAACCAAGCATTAAGTGCCAATAGTGGCGGGAATATTCAAATGCCCCGTTCACGCTTGGGCAACCAACTTGGCGCAGTCGCCAAAACTATTAATGCGCGGAGCCAATTACAAAGTAAGCGCCAAATTTTTATGGTCGCTTTAGGTGGTTTTGATACCCATTCAGAGCAAGCGCAAAGTTTACCAGGGCTCCAAAAAATGCTCGATGAGGCAATTGTTGGTTTCTATCAAAACATGGTGGCGATGGATTTAGCAGACAAAGTAACCTTATTCACAGCCTCCGATTTTGGTCGCACCCTAGCCGTTAATGGCGATGGCACAGATCATGGCTGGGGAGCGCATCATTTTGTTGTTGGTGGCGCAGTAAATGGCGGTCATATTTATGGCGATATTCCACCAGCAACATTTAACCACGCGTTAGATGCTGGCAGTGGTCGACTAATTCCCACAACTTCAGTCGAGCAATACGCGGCAAACTTTGGCGCTTGGCTCGGCTTAGGTGAAGCAGAATTAGCTTCAGTATTTCCCAATTTGGCAAACTTTAATGAAAGACCGACTCTATTTCAGACGTAGGCATAGAAACTAAACACAGAAACCAAGGCACCAACAAAAGATGCTGACCTAAAACCGCCAAGCTATGCTGATTGTTCGGTTTGTGCTTTTAATTGATGTTTGCTTGATGTTCTATTTGATGAAAGTCCAAGAAGGCATCAACTACGCTGCTTGGTGCTTCCAGTTGTGGGTAGTGACCAATATTGTCTAACGCCGTAACATCGGCGTTAGCGATTAGCTCCTCAAATCGAGCGAGCATATGAGCGCCAGAAATAGGATCTACCATGCCGCAAATCAGCTTAACGGGAATTTTTGCCTCAACGAGCGCCCCCACCCAACGCTCTCTGTTTTGTTTGCGTTGTACAATATAGTGAATGAGTTTGGGCATGATTCTCAGGCCATTATTGTGTGTCAACAGCTCCCAGAGGCCGTCAATGACTTCCTTTGAGGGTGGTGTGTCTTTACCAAAAATTTTATTAAAATTGCGCTGTAACGCTGATTTAGTGGTGAGCAAGGTGATCAAGTTACCAAGCGGTGACAATAAGAGCTTTTGCAGAAGGACAGGACGATGTGTCTCAGGAAATAAGCCACCGTTTAACAAACAGCAACTGAGAATGTTAGGGTCGGCAATCGGCTCCGCCTGCCTAGCCAACAGCTCTTGCGCCACAGTATCACCGTAATCGTGTGCCAAAATATGGTATTGTTCAACAGCAAGTTGATTTAATAAGGTGGTGAATAGGCTCGCTTGTTCGCGAATTAAATAATCGATGCCAACGGGTTTATCTGAAAAGCCAAAGCCTAACATATCCAAAGTGATAAGCTTAAAATGCTGCGCAAGTGATTCCCACATTGGCTGCCAGTCCCAGCTGGCACTGGGGTAGCCGTGTATAAGCACGAGCGCTGGCCCACTTGCCAATCCCCCCTGACGAACAAATATTTGATGGCCGTTTAACTTAACCAATTCACCTGACGCTTGCCAAGCCGATAATAGTTCCATGTCGCTTCCCTTCGCAGTGTTACTCTATCTCAGTTTTACTCAATTTTGCACTGAACAAGTGAGTGCATCTTTCTTGTCGCACGAATCTTACTTCCGCCATATAGCGGTAATTCGATATAAGTAGCGTCAATTTGCTCTAGCTAATGACCGCAAATCCGCGTTCAGTATTTCATCACAAAACAGTGTACCTAATTGTCATCGCAATTTCACAATAAAGATGCACAATGATGAGCAAATAGGAAAACTAGCTGTTGAGCCGCGCTAGTTAGTATCAATTAAATGAACTATTTCAAGTGTTATCAGGCCATTAACTTTCAAATTATGGCTTACAGAGCAGATTTATTTATCGATTGGCAATATTTCAGTAATGCAGTCAGTTAACGTTCGCAACGGCATTAAACTCAGTTACCAAGACCGCGGTCACAAATCAGCACCGACGATCATTTTGATCATGGGCTTGGGTGCTCAACTGACCGTATGGCCCGATGAACTCTACTTTGGCTTAGTCGAAGAAGGTTTCAGAGTGATTCGCTTTGATAATCGCGATGTCGGCCAATCCAGCCAACTCGATGAATTTGGCAATCCCAGCCTAGTAAAAAGCTGGCTTAGTACGCGTTTTCCTCGGCGAATTAAAGTTCCTTACCTGCTAGAAGATATGGCTGATGACGTGTTGGCCTTAATGGCTGCGCTAAAAATCAAAAAAGCGCATTTAGTGGGTGCATCGATGGGCGGTATGATAGGCCAGATATTGGCAGCACAGCACAAAAAACGTGTGCTGAGCTTGACCTCTATTATGTCTTCAAGCTCTAGCCCGAAAATTTCGGGCAGCAATATCACGGTAATGTTAAAGCTCGCTAAGCGCCCTAAATCCAATGCTAAAGAGGCTGCTATTCAATATCATATGAAAATGAGTCGATTAATTGGCAGCCCTCAATACCCTGTCGCCGAGCAAGAATTACACAAGCTTGCCACAAGAAATATCGAACGAGGCTATAATCCCTCAGGTTTTAAGCGTCAATTAGCGGCGATCACGGCAAGTGGTGATCGCCGTAAACTCGCGCAAAAGATTAACGTCCCAACTTTGGTTATTCACGGCAGTGCAGATCCTGTCATCCCACTTCACGCTGGCATAGACACTGCCAAGCGCATTCGCAAAGCCAAACTAAAAGTCGTTTACGGTATGGGCCACGACTTTCCTGTGCCTTTAATGCCTAAACTGACGAAATGGATCAGTAAACACGTCAACAAATCCCACGAAAAAGCGCAAATAAAAGCACAAGCAAAAGCCGACCAACGCCGTGAGAAACAGCAAAATAAAGCAGCAAATTTGTCGTTGATAAAATAGCCTCACTGCCAACACAAATTATCAACGCCTTCCATAAACATTAGCCATTAATATTAACTATCAACATTTGACAGGTTGACACTACCCGAACCATCACTGATCAAGTTGAAACGGCGAGCATTGTTTACATTGATGCTCCCAGAGCCATCTCTCACCGTCACCTCGCCCTGTGCATTGGTGACATGAATACTGCCCGAGCCATCGTCAATCTCAATATCGCCAGCGACTTGTGTGATATCAATCGGACCTGAGCCATCCTCAATTTTCAGCCCCGTATGATTATTGTTAATCTCAATACGACCTGAGCCGTCGGCTATTGAGATAACGCTCGTGTTGTTAGTATTTATACTACCCGACGTATCTTGAATCATGGTTGCCAAGTTGGCGGGCAAAGTCACCGTAACGTCGATGCGCGTATCGCTGTTACAGTTGTTCGCAGCCAGCAGTGCTTGCGCTTCACCTTTGGTGTAATCGAGCGACAAGCAATAATCATTCTTCGCAGTGCGCTGATATACTTGAGCGGTTACTGATATTTCATCCCCCTGCTCGCCAACTAGCACTAAACTGCCAGCCCCCGCATCAATTTTAAATTGTTCAAGGTTGGCGGCATCAAGCGTCAGGTTTTTGGTTTCAACAAGTTCGTAATCGTTAAACCAACCAGCCAATGCACTGGTGCTCGTCATAGTGACAAGTAAAGTTGCAACGACAGTGTTTAGGCGGCGAGTGCTAATTCGACCAGTACCATTGCGACTAGATACGTAATTGACTGAGTTATGTCGTGAATAAGTGGATGATGTCATGTGTATTTCCTTTATTTTTAACGCAATTCAACTGAAAGCACAGATAAATATTGATGGCTTGAACACTTTGACGCAACTCTTATCACAAAGGTTTAAACGGCTAGTAAATTTTCCAAAGAAAAAAATTAACCATTTTTTAACAAATTGGACAGTTTAGCCATATGACCACCATTGGTGAAAATTTATACTGGCAAAAAACGGATGTTTATGAGGTAGGAAAAATGGTTACTTTATTTAAACGTATTTCATTGTTCTCAATATTGTTGGCGGCAAGTCATACCGCCAGCGCTAGCTTAATTGTCAATGGCAGCTTTGAGCAGCTGAGTTTTACTGATAACTCAAACGAGCAGGGTCAAGTTTTTAACACTAACCTCGCAGATTTTGCTGATAAAAATGGCGCTTGGGACGTGTTTTACAATTTACCCGGTTGGCAAACCAGTTATGGTAACGGCATTGAATTGCAGAAAAATGTCGTCACTAGCTCACAAGATGGTGACTATCACGTTGAGTTAGACTCGCATATTAGCGGCAGCTCCAACTCAATGATGACACAGATTATCGACTCGTTAGTGATTGGCCAAAACTACTTGCTGGAGTTCTACTACATGCCAAGAACTCATAGCAATGATGACAACGGCATTAATGTTTACTGGCATGATGCTAACGTCAGTTTTGACCATAGTATGCAAGCGCAACACGTTGCTAATGGCAACCGCAGTAGCATTCCTAATTGGCAGCTTGAGTCGGTAAGTTTCACGGCAAGCGCCACTGAAATGGCGTTGAGTTTTGCCTCTGTTGGCAGACAAAACACCTTGGGTGGATTGGTCGACAACGTATCACTGATTGCCGTAAGTGAACCGCCAGCTATTGCCCTAGCGCTTAGCGCGGCAGCAATCTTTGGTTTTAGACGCCGTCAAAAGTCAAAGATAAAAGAGTAACCTAGCAACGCGCTTTAAAAGAACCGAACTTTCTCTGTCATACGCCAGCCCCGACATTTGGCAGATAGAGAAAGTTCACCCTCAGTTATTTACGTTATTACCACTCAAGCGTAAACGACTTATCTTGCATAACTTTTCATTTTTCGCCTGAACCTTTGTTTAGGTGGGCTGTTCAGTAACCTCACTGTAGATATCCGCGAAGTTTTCAACGCCCAACAGTTCAGCGCTTTCAATAAGGTCATCAATACTTTGGTGCCCCACTGCGATGCGATATAAACAATTTAGTAACAGCAGTAGCAACTTACTTTCAAAATCAGCAAGTCCTTTACCTAAGTAGATTTTATCCAACTGATTGAGTTTTTTGATGATGCCAGCATCCAAATGCCAAATAGACAATAATAAGGATGAGGCACCAAATAAACTTAACGGCAAACTTTGTGCAAAGTGATGATTCAAGGTGCAAAGTTCATTAATGCCTGACATAGCATGAATAATGAGCGCTTGGTTACCTGTGCTCTTATGTGCTAGTAAAAAGATACCCAGCACGCTAAAGACCAGCACTTGTTCAGCCAACACAGCATCTTTAAACCAAGCCGAGCCAGATTGTTTTTTGGTAAGCTGCAGTAGTTTGGGCGCTAAGGCGAAGACCTGACAATAACGCTCAATAATCACAGGTTTAACCTGCATATTTAAGGCGTCTTTTAAGGCAAATAACACCGCCAAATTAACGACGGTGTTAATCCCTAAATTACGCGCTATCGCTTCTCGTAAATCACAGGGGGTTTTTCCGTATATCGCCATGCTTGCCAAGCCAATAATACGACCAGAAAAGACAGGGTCTTTTTCAACAATGGTAACGGTATTGTTGAGATCTAAAATGCCTCGGTCTCGCTCTGCGAGCAGCTTTGCACAACTATCAGGCATTGGTGGCAATTCATTGGCAATAGCTATCAAACATTGGTCTTGTCGACCTTTGGGGTTTAGTGATAACTTTCGAAACCTCGATGGCGTAATACCAAATTTTTGCCTAAATGCACGCTCAAACGTTGCTCGCTCAGAATAGCCCAAGGACGTTGCAAGCTCTTCTATTGTCGGCTGCTTATTCAGCAAGGCTTGGACACACAGCTCATTGAGGAACTTTTGCTGAATGAGTTTGTAGCTAGTTTCTTCTTGGGCCAGTTTGCGACGAAATGACGTCATACTCATAGACAATGTCTTGGCGCAATGCTCAATGGTCAATGCCGCAGGTACAGAGCTTTGCGCTAATAATTTGTTGACGGTTTCGGTTAATGCCAGGTTAGTTTGCGACTCCACTTGATAGCTCTAACTCGCTGTAAAATGATAACTATTATGGTGGCTTTATTCAGCACCAACAAGCAGTTAATTGTATTTGTTGACAATAAATTGTTGCTCAGCAGGCACCTGCACTGCCCAACAAATCGAAAATCGAGTGGTAATTCAAGTTTACTGCTAATCTGGGCTTACCACCTTGAGTCGCATTGACATTAGCCTCACGACTAAAAAAGCCTATTAGTACTTTCGCACTAATAGGCTTTTGATTATTCGATAATGAGGTAAAAACTTATAAAACAGCGATTGTCGCTTCTTGTGGTAAGCGAGCCTTTGGTAAACCAAAGTTATAATCTTCACCGTCTTTGTGATACCCCATAGCTAGTGCAACCTCACAAACATGGCCGTCTAGCTCTTCGGCAAATAGCTCGCTAATCATTGCCGGGTCAACACCTTCCATCGGTGTTGAGCCAATACCTAAGCGCGCTAGTACGTGTAATGTGTTACCCAGTGCTAGGTAAGTTTGCGCCTTAGTCCATTCGCGGTTGTTACCCGTCTCGTCAGTGTTCGCCTCAGCAAAGCCAAATGCGCCATCTAACATGTCGTTGTAACGCTCTTGTGGTAAATGACCTGAAGATACTTCAACATCAACCACTTTACGGTAATCGTCTTTAGTGTAACTTGGGTTGTAAGCAAACAAAATCACGTGTGATGCTTCCGTGGCATGCGGCTGGTTGAACTGGTGCATGTTGGCAAACGTGTCGTGAAAACGCTTTTTCGCTTCATCCGTTTCTAGAATGATAAACTTCCACGGTTGAGAGTTAATTGAAGAAGCTGACAAGCGAAGCGACTCTTTGATCACCGCCATGTCTTGTACTGAAATTTTCTTGCTCGCATCGTATTTTTTAACGGTATAGCGATCGCTTAAATCTTTGATAATTTGATGAGTCATGTCTTTCTCTACTGCTTGTGGGTTACTGCTAAATTGACATTTACCAGCAGCAACACCACTAGAATGTGTCAATGGCGCGCAGCATACCTGAATCGCATTCGGTGAAAAATACAGATTTTGGAAAAACATTATCAAGGAATAATTAATAATATCCTAACGCTTTGTTTTCGTTTAAAAATATAAAAAACCACTCAATTTACCGTTACAAAAGCGAACAAATCACCTTAGCTTAATAACAAAAAGCGCCAGACAATGCTGGCGCGTTTTCAGTGTGATTTCAGGTATTGTCTCGGCAATAGCTCACGAATGCCACGACATTTGTTGTTACAGGCTAAGCCATTCTGCCACTCAGCTACTGGTTGCTAATTCAGGCTTAGCCACTGGTGTGGTTTTTTCCTTGATCACGGCAACAAGTAACGCAGGTAAAAACGTTAGGCTCAAGAAGGTTGAAACAACAATACCACTGAGCACAATTATTCCCACGCCACGGTATAGCTCGGTTCCCTCTCCCGGCAACAATACGAGCGGTGCTAAACCAAAAATCGTGGTTGCAGTTGACATCAAAATTGGTTTCAAACGCTTATTCACTGCCGCCAGCACAGCTTCTTTAACCGCCATACCTTGCTCAAGTACAAAGCGCCGTGTTTGATCAACAATTAAGATCGGGTTGTTAACCACAGTGCCGAGCAAAATTAAAAAGCCGAGCATGGTGATCATATCAAACGGTTGGTGACTTGCCGTGAAACCAATACTCGCCAGTAGTGCGTTCACACCATTGACCGTCACTAACCCAAGTAGCCCTCCCGCCATGCCTAGCGGCACTGTTGCCAAGATAAACAGAGGATAGCGCCAGTGTGTGAAAATGGCGACCAAGAGCAAATAGCTCAACACTAACGCAATTAAGAAATTTCCTGATAATGAATTTCGTGTCGCTTCCAGCTGATCAGCGGCACCACTGATACTCACATTAATGCCCTGTGCTATTTTGCCCTCTCTCCATAAGGTGGGCAGCAGCTGCTCACGGACGGTTTGCTCGGCCGTTTCTAAGGCGACAGTACGCGGAGGAATAATATAAACCGTTACTGTACGATTGCCATCAACACGGCGTACAGAGTTACTGTTTTTACTTTCTTTTAAATCGGCCAATGCATGTAATGGCAGTACTTGCCCAGACGAAGTCACAATCGGCGTGACCGCTAACTCTTCCAAGTTTTGCTGATTGCCGGCACCGCTAAACATAAAAATATCGATTTTATCGTCGTTGAGGATCAGCTCATCGACATAAGCACCGTCACTCATCGCCGCTACAGAATAGCCAAAATCGTTATTATTGATATTTAGCTCTGCGAGACGATGCCAACGCGGCTTTATTTCAATCAGTGGCTGATCTAAGGTCAGCGATCTTGGCTCCGAATTAATTTGCGGGTTGTCGAAGTAGACATTGGCTTGCTCGTAAACCGCTTCTGCCGCGCGATACAGCTCGATAATATCACTCCCCGAGATATCAACCGCAACGGCGCGTGTCCCGCCGTCATTACTGGAGATAATCGAGCCACGAGCGGAGAACGCACGCATGTTGTCGTAACTGCGGAATTTGTCGGTAATGGCCGACATCATGGCATTGATATGCTGCGCATCAACCGGCGCGCTCAACAGCCAAATACGACCGACGGATACTGACATAGAGTAATAAGCTAGCGGCGGCATATTGGTATTGCCCGCGTTAAATTCGCTGTCGTCTGCTTGAATAAACTCATCAAAGTAAACTCTAAGCTCAGCGCCTATTTTCTCCATTTCGGACAAGTTGTAATTCGGTGGTGCAATCATCATCGAGAAGGCTTTGGGCTCTTCGCCTTCTGGCAAGTACTCAGCAGCGGGCATTAATAAATAGCCTGCGCCTAATGTCACGACAACAAACGCCAAAGCCGCCGCTCTGGCTCGTGCGCGCGTTTGGGTAAACCAAGTCGCAACAGCCAGCCACTTTTTCGATAACGTAAATTGCTGCCCTTGTTTGATATCGCCTTTCTTACTGATGTTCGCTAACGCCGCTGGCACGATGAATATTGCCACGAGCATGGAGGCGATAATGGCACCAGAAATGGCAATCGCAATATCTGAATACAGCTGCCCTGCTTCTTGCTCAACAAACAAAATCGGCGCGAACACTAACACTGTGGTTGAGGTTGACGCTAACACCGCAGGCCAAACCTCACTTACGCCAGCAATCGCCGCTTTGGCTTTGCTCACACCCTGGCGCTTGGCTTGAATAATCGACTCAAGTACAACGATGGTGTTATCAACGGTCATACCGATAGCAAACGCCACCCCTGCCAACGAAATAACATTGATGGTTCGCCCGAACATCATCAACGCAAAAAATGCCGCAATGGTACAAATTGGGATCCCCATCACGCCAACCAAAGTTGCTTTGCCTGAGCGCAAAAAGAAGTACATCACCAAAGTTGCCAACAAGGCACCGAGTATCAAATTCACCCACACATTACCCAGCGAGCTTTGCACGTATTGCACGTCATCGCTGGTCAGCTTGAGCTCTAAGCCATTTTGGGCGAGGAGTTGACGATTGATATCTTCAACCACAGGCAACATGGCTTCTTTGATCGCCAATACATTGGAGCCGCTTTCACGCCTGACAGACAAGCTCAGTGTGCGCTCGCCATCGTTAAACGAAAGCCTTCTCGTTTCAAAGTGATCGAGCGTAACTGTCGCAACATCTTTAAGCAGAATATTGGCGTTGTCGCGACGAGCAATCACCAAGTTTTCCAGTTGACTCAGCTCTTCAAAACGGCCGATAACCCGCAATAGGTAGCGGCTTGCGCCGCTTTCAATATCACCCGCAGAACTGTCTTTGTTGCGATTGCGGATTGCTGTGCGCAGCTGCGGTAAACTAATGCCGCGCTGTGCTAGCCGTGCTGCGTCGACTTTTATTTGGATTTGCCGCTGCGCACCACCACGAACACCGACTTCTGAAACACCGGATACGCTCTCCATACGCGGTCGAATATAGTCTTCAGCAAAATCGCGCAATAAATCAACGTCTAAATTGAGTGGGTTACCTTTCACTGGCTTTAGTACAAAGTACATAAAGGCATTGCCAGAAAACGAGCTGGAAAACAGCCGGGGCTGATCAACGTTTTCAGGGTATGCCGGCACTTGACTAAGGGCGTTATTCACCCGAATCAAGGCATCATTGGCGTCGACACCAAACGGGAATTCGAGCTCAATTCGCGCTTGCCCCATTTCCGCATACGACACCATGCGTTTTAAGTTCGACAAGCTGCGTAAATAGCGCTCTTGCTCGATGAGTATTTCTTTCTCAACATCTTGCGGCGTCGCCCCCGGCCAACCAGTTTGCACGGTAATCGTACGTACTTCCAAGTCAGGGATCATTTGTACCGGAATATTCAGCGCTGCCGCCAACCCTAAAATGGTGGTGATCAACGCAATAACGGCAACGAGTGTGCCGCGGTGCACAGCAGAAGCGATCATGGGGTAGCTCCAATAACGCGATTAATGGCCAACAAAGCGCCGTCTTTTAGCAAGGCGACCCCAGTAACAACGAAATCGCGGTTCGCAGGTGCGCCAGCAACAGCAACCCGCTCCCCTTGTTGATCAACCACTTGCACTAAATAGCGTTTTGCGCGGTTTTGCTCGACCACAAACACGCTTCTGCCACCATCAGGGTGCTGTTTGAGGGCTGTTTTGGGCAACCAAACTAAGTTTTCAGCGGTGTTTGATGCATCAGGTAACAAGATATCCGCCCGTGCTGACATCCCAGCCACTAGGTCGTCAGTGGCAGGCAAATCAACATAGCCGGTAATAGTTCGACTGGTATTACTCGCATCGCCCACCAAACGGCTCAAGGTTGCAATAATTGGCTTATTTTGCAAAACGCTTGGCAAGGCGTCTGGGGTGATTTCCACTTGAACAGCATTACTGCCAAGCGTTGCTTGCCCTTCACTTTCAGTAAAAGCACCTTGATTATTAGCGCTTTGAATAAACGCAAGCTGTGTGAAATATTCTTGTGGAATGGCCAGTTTTAACCTGAGTTTTGCTTGCTCTACCAGCGTAAATGCGGGTGTTTGCTGGGTTATCCACTCACCGAGGTCAACATGGCGCTCACTAATCACCCCAGCAAACGGTGCGCGTAAGCGATGACGATTAACCACTTCTTGTTGCTCGGCAACTTGCGCCTGCACGCGCTTGAGTTCAGCATTGGCAATGGCAACACCTGATTCTCGCTCGGCCATTAAGGTTTCTGCTACCAATTGTTTTTTCGATAGTGTCACCACTTCTTGATATAGTCGCTCAGCTTCTGTTAGCGCCGCTTGTGTCGCAGCCAGTGAGGCCTCGCGCTGAGCGAGCGTCAGCACGGCTAACTTATCATCAAGTAGCAGCAATGGCTCACCTTTGGCCACGTGGTCACCCGCTTCAACTAACATATTGGCAACCACACCCACCTCGAGTGTCGCTAATTGCGCATGTTGACGCGCTTCTATTGTTCCTGTGAGCGACAAGGTTTGGCGAAATGCTTGAACCTGCGCTTTGAATACATCCACAGTCGTTGGCTTGGCACTACTGGCTTGCTGTTCAGCGTGTGTCATGGCGGTGGCGAGTATGCCAATGGTAAATAACAACCATTTGGCAGCAGTCTTGTTGTTTGTCTTCAAGGTCATCATTTCCTTAAATGATAATTATTCTTAATATTGTGAAATAGTAGAGTATTTAAGCGGCGCTTGTAACGTACCTGCGACAATATTTACGTTTCCTTTACAATATGTGTTTACCAATTGTAATTAATTGTGCACAAATGTGACTTTTTGAGTATGCACTCCCCTATAGCTTAGTTAGAATACGAGCTACCAAGTCTAAAAAAAGTCACTCACATGCTGTACAAAGCAAAACGTTCACTACTTATCTCAACAATCTCTGTTTTAACCTCAACAACAGGCGCTCTTTATTCAACAAATCTGCACGCACAAAATGCTGAGCCACAAGTTAACATTGGTGGCGGTGCTCGCTTTAACTATAGCTGGCGCGACTACGACAATGATTCGAACGGCAAGTTTGAATTTGAATTGTTCCGCATCGATGCCGATGTTACCCAAGGTAAGTGGTTTTTAGATGCTCAGTACCGCTGGTATCAAGATTTTGATACCGTGCATCACGCCGAAATCGGCTACAAGCTCGATGAGCAAAACACCATTGTTGGCGGTGTGACACAAGTGCCTTTTGGCATGGAACCATACGGTTCTGATAGCTTCTGGTTTACGGGCGCCTATTACCTTGGCCTGGAAGACGACTACGATTTTGGTGTCAAGTGGCGTCATGAGGGTGGCAACTGGAACGCCGATGTGGCGTATTTCTTTAATGGGGAATATGACGATGGCGCGCGCTATGGCCGCTATTCATTTGATATTGCCAATACCCCAGATCAAGCTAACCGTGAAGATGGTCAAGTTAACGGCCGTATTCAGTACACGATTGATAACCACAGTTTTGGTGCATCACTGCAAGCGGGCAAGTTTATCAACAGCGACAGCTTAGACAAGGGTGATCACTGGGCGGCTGGTGCCCATTACAAAGGCATTTATGGTAGTTGGACAGTACGCGCACAGCTTATGCAATACGATTATGAAACTAAAGCTAGCCTTGGCACCGACGATCATCGCATCGCTCTTTCAGCATTTGAATTTCCGTTTGATATCGCTACCAAAGCGACACTAAGCAACCTAAATATTGCCAAAACCTTCACTTTCAACAACGATTTTGTTGATACGGTTACTTGTTACAACGAGGCCACCGTGATTAACCCTACTGACGAAGCAGGTTTAACCGAATCCATTCAAAACGTGACTGGGTGTAACCTCGCCAAAGGTGGTTTGTATACCTACATTGACTGGATTGCCGGTAAGAACATGTGGTTTGTTGGTGGCCCTGGCGTGGGAATTGAACAAGGCCCTAACCGCTGGCGTTCACGCTTAAACATTAATATTGGCTATTATTTTTAACCCTGTTGTAAAAGCTTATTTCAGGCCTTTTACAACCCCTTGCTAAGCCAGTTTAAAGCGCGCGTTTTACTTTTTCATCAAAATTTAAAGCGCTGCGTTTGACTAATTGTCAAAGCTCACTAGATTTAGTGTTAAAGACAATAAGAAGAGGCGAATAGATGACAATATCACAAAAACTAATCTCCGCATTTATTGCAACCATCACCTTACCTTTGCTGATCATTTCAGCACTTATCATCAACAGAATTATTGACCAAGCGTATCTCGACTTTACCAACAATAATGTGCGAGAGGTAAAACAAATAGACTATTCCGTTGACTTGTTTTTCAAAGAAATCGCCAAGAACGTTGTTTACCTGACGGAAAAAGCAGCATTGATAAATGCTTCTCAAGATGTCGCTATCTACCGAGAAAACCCGAGCAGCACGAACATGACACCGCTTGAAAACGGCGAGCAGGAACGGGAAATATTCACGTTTTTTGAGCAGTTTGCCACGAGCCACCCCGGCATTTCATACATTTACTTTGGCAATAGTGAAGGTGGTTACGTACAGTGGCCGCAAGGCAGTATTGGGGCCAACTACGACCCGCGCCAACGCCCTTGGTATCAAGCCGGGATTCAAGGGAGTGGCGATGCAATTACCACTGACGCCTACTACTGGGAGCCAGACGATGCGGTCATAGTTTCAACCGTAAAAACGGTCACCAACAACGGAGAAACCGTCGGCGTCACGGGCATGGATGTATCGCTCACTGAACTCACTCAAATGGCAAAGAAAATTCAATTTGGCCGCAGTGGCTATTTAATGATCATTGAGGATACTGGCAATGTGCTCGTCGATGCCAAATACCCTGAGCACAATTTCAATAAAATAAACGAGATTGCCGGTGGCACATACCAAGCCTTGAGCCAGCAGAGCGAAGGGCAAGTTGAACTGATCATTGATGGCCAAACTCACCTCGCCAATATCTATGTGTCGCCGACTATGGGCTGGAAATACGTGAGTATTATGGAAAAATCAGAAGTACTCGAATCCGCCTATGATCTCGCCTTACTTATCGCAATAATCAGCCTAGTGTTGCTCGTCGTATTTGCCTTACTGGCGGTCTATCTCGCTCGTTTAATTGCCAAGCCAATAAGCCGTGTCACAGATGGCCTAGAAGAAATTGCCCAAGGGGGCGGCGACCTGACTAGACGCTTGGACGTTTCAACCTCTGATGAAACTGGCCAACTTTCCAATAGTTTTAACGGCTTTCTTGGCTCGATTGCCCAGCTGGTGCAAGAAATTAAACAAAGTGCTCAAAATGTTAACGAGTCTGCCGAGCAAACGTCCGCGTTATCGTTAAACCTCGATACTTCAATCAAGCAACAATTACACGCGCTAGATCAGTCAGCCACCGCAATTAACGAAATGGCGGCGACGGCTAACGAAGTCGCCAGCAGTTGTGCCAGCGCCGCTGACTCTGCCAGTAGTACCAAAACGGCTGCCGAATCAGGTCAACATTTAATAGAGCAAGCAGTAAATAGCGTTCATGATCTTGGTGAACTCACGCAAAAATCTGCTGACAGTATCCAACACTTAGATCGTGAAAGTGAAAACATTACCTCGATTTTAGAAGTTATTCGCGGCATTGCTGAGCAAACCAACCTATTAGCACTTAACGCGGCAATTGAAGCTGCCCGCGCGGGCGAGCAAGGCAGAGGCTTCGCGGTTGTTGCTGACGAAGTGCGCGCACTATCTCAGCGCACTCATGAATCCACCGAAGAAATTACTCTGCAACTGGATAAACTCAGGGCGATGACGCAAAAAGTATCTGCTGACATGGACATTAGTGTTGGTAAATCACAACAAACGATTGCCTTTACGCAAGAGGCCAAAACCTCATTTGATAGCATTACGAGCTCTGTCGATGCCATTAGCGACATGAATACACAGATAGCGGCGGCGGCGGAAGAGCAACAAGTGGTGGCAGAAGATATCAGTCGCAATGTGGTAGAAATAAAAATGGCCGCAGACGATGTTGCTGTTATTTCATCACAAGCGGGTGATAACTCACAAAACCTCAATAGGCTGTCTGCCGATTTAAATGGCCTTGTACAAAAGTTTAAGGCCTAGCCATTGAGCTTAATGTACAGATTTTAAAACGGGCATTTTACTCTAGAATAGTGCTTTGGCGTTGTGCTCTAGCCTTTTGTACTAATCATGCGCACTGACCTTGCACACTAACCAAGCCATTAGCCTTGCTTAAAGCCAAGCCATTAGCCTTGCTTAAAGCCAAGGCTAATGGCTGTACCTAGTGCGCTCGATTCAATATGAATGTTTATCCCAAGGTGGTCACACAGTCTTTTAACCAGTGACAAACCAATGCCAAAGCCTTGGCTTTGCTCGCCTTTGGTGCCCGTCTCAAACACCTTGGGCAACAAAGCTTCATTGATACCTTCGCCGCCATCGCTAATGCGTAACTTAAAGTCATGCCAATCGATAGTAATTTCACCTTGTTGTGTGTGTTGAAAGGCGTTACTGATCAAATTGCTAAGAACAATACGAAATGCTTGTGGATGGGTTTGAATGGTGGCGTCGCTAGGTATGTTGATCATTAATTCAATTGGCTTATTGTCAATCAGCTGGTGATGCTCAACCACGGTAGACTCCACCAAAGGCAAGACGCGCGATGCTTCATGTGCTAACTCCCCTTCTCTGGCCAACATCAGCAAGCTTTCAATACACAGTTGCATTTGTTGTTGTGCCTTGGCAATTCGTTCAATAATCGCCGTTTGCTCGTCACTAAGCGGGGTGTCTTTGAGCACGGTCACTGCCCCTTGGCTAATCGCAATTGGCGTGCGAAGCTCGTGTGAGACATCGCGGGTAAAGTGCTGTTCACGCGCGATAAAACTGCGCACGCGCGCGATTGCTAGCTCTAACTGCTGAGCAAACAAGCCTATTTCATCTTGTTTGAACTGTTTGGCAAAGCCGGTTGGCAGTTCATCCCCTTTAACTTGAACGAGCACTTGGTTCAATTGCTCAATCGGCCGAATAATACGCTTTGCCAACGACCAGGCAAGCCATAGGGTAAAGGCGATGACAATAGCGATAAATACGCCCTGAGTTTTTGCAATTCCGCCTTTGATATTGCGCACAATTAGTAGTTCGCTGACCTCAGCGACCAAAAAGCCCTTGGCTTGGACCCTATTTGCTTGTGTACCATTTGCTTGTGTACCATTTGCTTGTGTACCATTTGCTTGTGTACCATTTGCTTGTGTACCATTTGCTTGTGTACCATTTGCCAAGGTCACTAAGTGATAATGCTGCTGGTTTCGGCCCGTAAATTCAATGCGCTCTGGCTCTACTTTCAATACCTCACTAATCGCTGATGGCAGCTGTTCGATTGAGGGGTAATAGCGCACGAAGTTTAGCTGAGGGTTAACTGCCTCTCCGCTGTCTATTTGCTGCGCAACGAGCAATTTTTCTTGCTCGAGTAAACGGGAAAATAAGCTGTCCTCCACGTAATACGTAAACAGAAAACTGAGCGCCCCAAATAACAGACTAATAAAGAGGACTAAACCAATGCAATACGCCATTATTTGGCTGCGAATTTGGGTAAACATTACGGCTTCCTTTCGGCCAGTGGAGTGATTTTTGGCATACGCGTGTGAACCACGTGAACGTGCCATTAACAGCGCTAAATTCAAAGCGCTAAATTCAAAGCGCTAAGCTCATACCGCAAAACTTATACCACTAAAGTAAACCCAACACCGTGAATGGTTTTCACAACAGGTTCGTTAAACGGCTTGTCTATGGCTTTTCTCAGTTGGTAAAAATGAGAGCGCAGCGCATCTGACGATGTCGGCATATCTCCCCATAGCTTGTCACATAATTCACTGCGGGTTAATGCCCTTGGGTGTGCATCCATTAACAGCTGTAAAATCTTAAAAGGGATCGGCTGTAAATGAATTTCTTGACCGTTGCGCGTGACTTGCTTGCTGGTTAAATCCAGTGACAGCCTTCGATTACCTTCGCCAAGTTGCAACAGCTTTGGCTGCTGCAACTGATTGCGGGCGGCAAGTACTTGGCAACGAGCAAATAGCTCTTCAAGCGCAAATGGTTTGGTTAAGTAATCATCGGCGCCTTGCGCAAAGCCTGTTAGTTTGTCATCTAAAGTATCGCGCGCCGTCAGCATAATAATTGGGATATGGCGCTCTGCCTGAGCGCGAATCACCTGACACACGGCCAAACCATCCAACTTAGGCAGGGCAATGTCGAGCACAATACAGTCGAAATATTCACTAAGTGCCAGCGCACAGCCTTGCTCACCGTCATAAGCAAAATCCATTGTCACTGACCGTTGCTCGAAAAAGTCGGCTATATTGGCACTGATCGCCATATTGTCTTCAACCAATAACACTTTTAACGGCATGCTTTGCATCGACATTTACTGATACCAGTCGCTCAGTTGCTGATAGTAACCCGTTGGCAACACATGGCCTCCCTCAAAGCGTAGGTGCTTTTTATTTTTGGTCCCGATAAGCGCATATAATTCTGCGTTTTCTGATTCACTGGCGTGTTCGTCATCATTAGCAGAAACTAGCCATAATTTATCAAGATGCGCTAAATTGCCAAGTATATTTTTAGGGGCAACAATGGCAACCTTATCATCTAAATAAGGCGGCACAATAGAGAGTACCCGCTCAATGCGTTCATCGACTCCCGCCAGTAACAATGACACTTGCCCCCCCATGCTATAACCGGCAACACTGGTTTTGGTCGCATCAAACTGTGGTTGTTGTTCCAGCCAATCAAGTAACACGCGATAATCTTTTACGGTATCAATCACCATTTGCTCATAGGGTTCACGCTTGCCCCACCAATGCAAATCATTCATGACCTTGATAATGTTGTGATCTAAGTTTTTGCGTTTGCCATGGTTACGGCTATCAATGGCGATAACCGCATAGCCATTTGCCAGTGCTTGTTGAGTGAGTTTATCCGTTTGCTCTAGTGTTGGCCGATCTTTGAAGCTATCCATCCACCACCGATTTTCACTGCGCCCCATGGCATGCACTCCAAGCATCACAGGTAGTGCTTGTCCCGGCTCCGTATGCTCAGGGTAAACCATGCGACCATTGACAATCGCACCATCAAAGCTGGTATACGTAAACGCAAATTGATTCTTTGCCTCCTGCTCAACGTTCATCGTAACGGCGACGCTATCGCCAGCCGACTGTTGATGAGCGTAAGCCACCGCGATTTGTTGCTGATCAACTTGATACGGGTGCAATCCCCAAATGGCATACCAAAGTCCACCGAGCAGAGCAACAACACCGAGAGTACTGATCATTAGCCTTCTCCAATTAACGTCTCTTAGCCTGTTTAGCTTGCTTAGTTTATTTCGTAGGGCAATTTTGCTCATTGGACTACTCCTTTACTGGCTTAACTCAAGCAACAAGTTGGCGATTTGCGCATTGTCTGGAAACTTGTTTTTTGATGTTTGTAAACGTTTCATTGCGGTATGGGTGTCACTTTTATCGAGGTAAGCTTGAGCAATTGCCGTCTCTAACATCGGATGATTGACTTTAGCTTGCGTTAATTCCATCAATGCTAGCCCGACATCCAATTCAATTTGGCGAGTGGCGTGCTTGGCTTGGTATAACCCGATCATAGCGAGTAACATAGTGTCGTATTGCTCTGTATTGTTTTTATAGGCCAGCGCCGCTGATGCTCGGTCGGCGAAAAACGCTTCCGCCAGTTTAATGGTGCGATCGTCTTTAAAGTCGATATGCGCTGGCACAGGTAAGCCAAGTTCCGCAACTAATGCCTTGGCAGCGTCAGCGGTAGAAAATGGGTTTTGACCTGTCACTAAGCGCTTATCAACGCTGACTTGATTGAGCATTAAGCCGTCTTGCTGGTAACTTGCCCCTTGCGCGGTCAATTTATCTGCCAGCATAAAAGGCAATTGCCATTTCTTGGTGAAAGCTTTTTCTTCTTGGTTAGTAAACGCAGAAATGCGCTTATCTGCGATTAAGTAGTTACCGTTACTCAACTTAACATCTAACAGTGCCGCTGGGCCGTGGCAAACGGCACCAACAACGCCTTTGTTTTCATATACCTGCTTAATAATGGTTTTGACGTCTTTATTTGTGGCTAAATCAAACATTGGGCCTTTACCGCCAACGACATAAACGGCGTCAAATGCTTGCGAGTTAATATCTGAGAGTTTAACGCTGGCCGAAAGCAGCTTCACTGCTGTGGTGTCTTCAAGAAACTTTTGATTATATGGTTTGTTCTTATCAAATTTATCGGCGATTGGTTTACCGCCTTTGGGTGAGGCGAAAGTCACCTCAGCGCCCGCAGCATCAAAAACAAGATAAGACTTACTCATTTCATCAAATTCGTAACCAGGTTTGATCAGCTTGCCATCGGCACCTTTTTCACCATAACTGCTTAGTACCATCAGTATCTGTTGCGGCTCTTGCACAGGTTTCGCTGCTAAGGCGCTGGTTGCAGAAAAAGACAAAGTCATAGGCATCACCAGTGTTAATATCGAATGTTTCATCTCGGTAGCTCCGTTTTAGCTTGTTATCAACAGTAGCTAAGCTAGCAATATGGCCGTGAAGAAAATGTGAAGAAAAAAGCGCTCGGCTATGCAAACGAGGAAAAAACTAGAGGAAAAATTAGAAAAGGAAGTATTGGAGTAGCAAAGGCAGCTAGCTTATCAGCTCAGCTAGCTGCGCAGTGTTAGTATGACAAAGTAAGTTACGCTTAAATCGACAAAAACTGTTTAGCCACGCTGACGATTGCGCTGGCGATATTTCACACCTAACAGTAATAATGCCAATAAAAATAGTGGCGTTATGGCAGGAGCAGGGATTGCAGTCTGCTCAACAACTACATCAATTGAAGTCGAGGCCAATAAGGTGCCGTTTAGCAGCACGGATAATTGATAGGTAAAAATACCACTGGCTGCTGGGTCGATCATGCCAGAGAAGCCAAAACCCCGATTTTGTGAATTCTGTGCAACGTTAGTGCTACTAATAAGCGTTGCATATTCAACGGGATCTGCTGCCACTGTACCGCCGCCGTTACCTGTTGCATTGGTGCCCATGGCATTGTCGGTAAAAACTTGGTTGACGATATCACCACCTAAAAATGACGTGGCAACCGTGGGGTCAGTGTCAAATTCAAACAAGTAAGTAAAATCACTAAGTACTGCGCCGCTTGTCCCCGTGCTGTCGACGTTAACCGCGTATTCAAAGTTGAACACCGAACGCCCTGCGGGTATCGAGCTAAAGACGGGATCAAACGTGTATGTGCGGTCGCCATCATAATTGAAAATATTTTGTGGGTTACCAAATTCGTCGTATCGCAGTTTACCGCGCAGCGCGACCTCTACCCCGTTAACATTTACCCCAGTCCATGAGCCGTTGGCATTGCCAGAGCCAAAAATGACGTCAGGAGTGATCAGGCCAGTACCGTTGATGGGGGTAGCGTATACGGTATTGGAAAATAACAAAACAACAAGGCTTACTGCTTTAACTAGATTATTCAAGTTGGCAGACATTTATCTCGTCCTCGTAAAGTGTGCTACTCATTTTTGTGATTGATCAAACTAGCTTAAAAAGCCACGCTAGCTACTGTGTCAATAGCCCTTAACCGCAAGAGCGTTTCCTCATGCAAAACTAGCAATAACGATACCAGTGACATTATCAACAGCGTATTCATTGTGTTAGCGAATGAAGGCTCACGCCCCCCAATGAAAAGTGTAAATTATGGTGACAACCAGACCACTTTATGACGACTGCAATTAACAACTTTGTAACCCCCTCTTTCTATTTTCAGGGCAATTTCCTAAGATGGGTTTAATGCGTACAAATATCACGCAACGCACTGCGCACTGCGCACTAAGTTTGCACAGAACACAGCAAAAGAATTGCGCAAAACTGAATGACAACAAGCAATACCAAACGCAAAAATCAACACAATAAAATCACGAGAAAAATAATAAAGGTGAATTTATGACGGAACAGTCAGCTCCACTTATCCAACGTTTGCTCAACAAAGTCGAAATTTGGGGTAACAAACTGCCCGACCCAGCGGCGCTATTTATTGCCTTAATGGTCTTTGTATGGCTACTTTCTTGGGCGCTTTCAGGTGTCGACTTTAATGCTATTGACCCTCGCACAGGTCAAGCGCTAGTGATCAACAACCAGCTGAGCGGTGACGCAATGACCACCTTCTTCTCGAAAATGGTCACTAACTTTTCCCACTTTCACCCTGTGGGTGTGGTCTTGGTGGCTATTTTAGGTATTGGAGTCGCCGAATTCTCTGGTTTTATCAATGCCGGCTTGCGCGCACTGATGGCGGTAACGGGAAAATGGCTGTTAACGCCTATGGTGATTGCGGTTGGTATTGTCAGCCATACCGCCGTTGATGCTGGCTACGTGCTCGTTATCCCACTCGGTGGCGTCATTTTTTATGCGGCGGGCAGGCATCCGCTCGCGGGTATCGCTGCCGCCTTTGCGGGCGTTTCAGGCGGTTTTTCCGCAAACTTTGTACCGTCTTCTATTGATCCTATGCTCCAAGGCATTACGCAAGCGGGAGCACAAATCTTAAATTCTGAGATGGTGCTCAACCCACTCAACAACTACTACTTTACCGCGGCCTCTTCGATTTTAATAATTACCTTAGGCTGGTTTATCACCGACAAAATTGTCGAGCCGAAACTCAAAGGCAATGAACTCGATGGCGATTTATCTGACTTGCCGACCATGGAGCCATTACAAGACAATGAACGCAAGGCGCTGCGTTGGTCGTTGTTGGCAACGGTTATCGGTATTGTTTTACTGATAATTTCAACCTCTCTTGAAAACTCCGCATGGCGCGCCGCAGATGGCTCATTAACCTCGTTTTCAGCACCTTTGATGCAGTCTATCGTACCGCTAATTTTCTTGCTCTTTTTAATTCCTGGGCTGGTTTACGGCATCTTGATTGGCAAGATCAAAACCACCAAAGACTTTATTCAAGGGATGAGTAAAGCCATGAGTGATATGGGCTATTACCTTGTGATTATGTTTTTTATCGCCCAGTTTATTTATGCTTTTGGCCAGTCTAACCTAGGTATCTTACTGGCGGTGAAAGGCGCAGAAGCATTAAAAGCGTTGGCATTGCCCGGCGGCGTGACCATCACAGGGATTATTATTCTCACTGGTTTTATCAATTTATTTGTTGGCTCAGCGTCGGCGAAATGGGCGCTGCTTGCCCCCATCTTTGTGCCAATGTTAATGCAGCTCGGCATCTCACCTGATTTGGCACAAGCCGCCTATCGCATTGGTGATTCCAGTACCAATATCATTACCCCATTAATGCCTTATTTCCCGCTAGTCGTTGTATTTTGTCAGCGCTATGTAACCTCGGCAGGCATTGGTACGTTAGCCGCTATGATGCTACCGTTTTCCGTGATATTTATCGTCGCTTGGACGATTTTCCTAATGGTGTTTTGGAGCTTAGGATTGCCACTCGGGCTGCAAGCCACCTATGAATACCTGCCTTAGGTTTAAGACGAGGGCTTAGCTTGTTTGTGGATATCAAGAAAGGTCCCAAAAAAGAAAAGATCAACACGTAGCGAGCGACATAAACTCGCTACGTGTTTTTCTTGGTTACACCAGTTACTCCAAACACACTAAAACCCAAGCACACTAAAATTTATAAGTACTAAAAGAATTGTTACCAAGTTTGAGCAACCGCTAGCCAAACTAGCCTTCCACGCTTATGCTGATAACACCGTTTTATGGATAAAAAGGTTTCCCCTGTGCTCAGTGCCATATTTCCCAAAAAATCGCAAATTTCATACCTAACTAGAAGCGCATTTTTTCTTTTTGTGGCCTCGACAATGCTCTCAACGACTATCAATGCACAAGAGCGCGAATTGCGCTCCCACCGCGAAAACTGACGACTGCGCAAGCTGAGGTAGCGGCTGCCAACTATCAAAAATATTGTGCGTTATGCCACGGTAAAGACAGAGAAGGTTACACCATCAACAAACTAAGACGGCGCGGCTACACTCGCACCGCTGTGCTGTGGGAAGGCATATACGGCTGGATGCACCAAGGCTTTCCCGTCAGAAGAGGGGATATCGCCAACGTAAGCCATTAATATAACTCTTTAACATTCGGCATGAGCTATCAGCCGCGAAAATGATCCTTACCGTTAAGCACATTTGAATTTTCTCTAGCAGTGATAAACCCCTAATTGATGATGTCAATTGACAATCTGCGTGGTTGTGCGAGAATCTTGGTCGTTACATGGACAGGATTTGTGATAAAGGATGATTGATGGCATTGGATGCTAGCCCCTCGCGCATAAGCCGCGAGCAAGGGAATAACCCGCTCATTGGCGATAGCCACGCCGAACCGCCCACACCACAACAACTGATTACGGCCACAGCAATTCCAACGTCGCAGCTTAACCAGTTACCGGATGAAATACGACGCAAGCGGCGTAACCAAGCATGGAGTATTATCCCGCCAAGGCAAAGTGACTTGTTTCGCTACCAGCATAGCGCCATGTTTTGGGTCAAAGCCAACAAGCGTTGGCAGCAAGTCAGTTACGCGCAATATCGTCATCACACAGATGAATGCTATGCCTTTGCCCCTTATCAGGCACTTGAAGCTGATAACAACACGCCAAAATTTGCGGGTGGTGGCGCTGCCAACCATGCGCTTAATGCGATTAACCCCATTACGAGCCAAGGCGGCCAAATCACCAATGTGGTACAAAGTGCCTTAGCCACTAACAATGCATCGACCTCTTCGAATGGCTCAACTAGCGCGAACACACTCGCTAATACTCAAAATAACAAACGCGGCCTCACCCAAGCCGAAATCAACCAACGGTTTTTAGGGGCAAGTGTCGACCCAGAGCAAGCGTTAGAGCCTCATGTGTTTATTAGCAAACCCAATCATGGCGAGCAAATTGAACTCAAAAAGTCAGCACAGGTCTATATGCGCTTTAGCCAACATACCATGGCACCTGCTGATACGGTTGAATCGGTGGCCAAGCAATATACGGGGCAAGCAGACGTAGGATTAGTCTACCCCTACAACTTTAACGAGGGGTTTACCCGTCGCAATCCGCCACAAGCCGGTGATACCATCAAAGTCCCCAGTGGTTGGGATACCCATGTCGAAGGCTCGGTCACCAATGCCAGTTCAGTGGAAGTGAGCTGGCAAGGGGCAAGCAGTGGCAGTGATTTCATCTCCGTACCTAAACCCCAACCAAACCAGATGAGCTATTGGGAAACCCGCTTAACCCTCGACCCCGGCCTTTATCAATTAACCGCAACCGCCAATGGCGCAACGCACAGTATTGATATAGAAGTGCTTGAGACTAATGAAGAACTATATAACAATAAATTAAGCAGAATATACAAAGAGACAGCATCGACTATTGCCAATGGTGCAAAAGCTTCGATAGGAAACTTAGTTCCAGATTCAGTAAACGGTATTGCCAACTGGCTTGAAAAACTTTCACATCAAGAACCTGGCTCCTTAGGTAGGATGAACCAATGGGTAGAGGTAGACAATGAAGTCGCACAGGGCGTGGCAAATGATTTTAGGAAAGTAATAGCAGTTGGCACAGCATACTTTCCTGCGATACGAACAGGTACATCAGGCTCACTCCTAAATCAGCTAAATAAAAATGGCGTAAAGCATAATCCAGCAAATATTGTTCAAATAGGAAAAAATGCAGACGGAAAAATTATTTTTTTAGAAACAGGGAATGCTGGAGCAGGTTTACAACATATATTACAAAGACATGGTTCAGATTTTGTAAATAGGGGAATAAGTTACCCAGATATTCCCCTTGCTGTAATAACAGCAGTGACTAAAGGAAAAATTGTTGGCTATCAAGGAAAAGGAAAAGGTAGACCGATATATGAAATTAACTTTGCAGGAAAAACTCAGAGAATAGCTATTACAACTGGTAGTAATGGGTTTATTGTTGGAGCTAATCCAGCAAGATAGGAGAATAACATGAGAAAAATTAAACTAATGGCAGATTATGAGTGTTACCCGATTTGGGAAGAGTTTAGTGATGGCATTGATAATATTGATCCTTCTTCCCTCCCTATTTCTAATAGGCTAGCTAGCAGAATTAATAATTGGGCAGACGAATACGATCAGACTTTGAATCATCAAGATCCTTCAAAGTCTGGCTTTAATTCAGAAGAAGCAATGAAATCATTTGAAGTTCAAGGGAAACTATTGTTTAACGAGTTAAAAGAAGAGTTAAAAGGAGGCTTTGAGCTGAGTTATCTTTGCACAGAAACAGGAAAACTTGTCACTTAGGTAATTGCTTACAAGATCAGTGGGCATTTCTTTGTATTCAATTCAGTAGAAGGATTGATTGACGTTCATTACAGTGCATTAACCTATATCGCTTATCTTAGCTTGTTTATGGAAGTTGTACCGCCTAACTTTTACGCTTTTGTGGCGGGCAAAGGCAGCGCTTATCTCACCATCGAAGTGTGTTTACTGATACTTACCACATTGTTCACAGAGGCTGTTCAAAATTCTGTGTCAGCTAAATTTTAATTTTACAGGTCGATGTGCTCATCCAGTCGGCCTTCAAAATGAATCGCTAATTGCGACAGTGTCAAATTCCAGTTTTGAACCGGGTGCGTCCAGCGTTCTGAGACTTTTAAAATATCTGCGTATAGCAGCTTGAGCAAGCTGTTTTCATTGGCAAAGCCCCCCTTGGTTTTAGTCAGTTTTCTAAACTGGCGATGAACCGCCTCAACGGCATTGGTGGTATTGAACTGGTTTAATTGAGCCGGACACTTTAATAAAGGACAATATTCCAATATTGAGGTGTTAAATGACAAAACGAAAAAACAAAACCTATACAACCGAATTTAAACAAGAAGCTGTAGCCTTAGTGACTGAGCAAGGCTATACGGTCTCACAAGCCGCAGCTTCTTTGGGGATCACCACTAAACTCATTTATAACTGGAAAGCGAAACTTGAACAACAACAAGCTGGTAATGCGTTAAGTGAAGATGAACGAGCAGAGCTAAAACGGCTCAGAAAAGAAAATAAAGAACTCAAAATGGAGAAAGAGATCTTAAAAAAGGCAAGCGCCTTCTTTGCGAAAGAAATGAAGTAAAGTACGAGTTCGTCAAAGCCAATAGTCAGGCTCATGACGTCCGCAAGATGTGTGCTGTGATGCAAGTCAGTCGCTCTGCTTACTATGCATGGCTCAAACGGCCAGCCAAGTTAATTACGGCAGAAGAGCTTCATTTATATCGGCGAGCTAAAGCGCTGTTTAAACGCAGTCGTGAAAGCTTGGGCTATCGCGAGCTACATAAAAACTTACGCAAAGAAGGCTTTGAAATTGGTAAGCACAGAACTCGAAAGCTCATGGAAGCGTTAAACCTGAAAGTAAAGCAGCGAGTTGCCTACAAGGTAACAACGAAGCGTAAGCATGCTGATGCAGTTGCAGATAATTTGCTTAATCAGAACTTTAATCCGTTGGGGCCAAATCAGATTTGGGCTGGTGATGTGACTTATTTAAAAACAGGCGAAGGTTGGATGTATCTTGCTGTTGTGATGGATTTATATTCTCGACGCATTGTTGGTTGGCATATAGATAAACGTATGACGACTGACTTAGTGATGAAAGCCATGATTAGGGCTTATAACCTGAGAAAACCAGCTAAAGGCTTAGTATTCCACTCTGACCGAGGCTCTCAATACACCAGTAAGCGTTACCGTCAGCTGCTCGAACAATTTGGTATTCGAGCGAGTATGGGTGATGTGGGAGCCTGTTGGGATAACGCAGTAGTGGAGAGGTTCTTTGGCAGTTTGAAACATGATTGGTTACTTAAAGTGGCTCAACCTACGCGTGAGCATATGAAAAATGATGTTGTCGATTATATGAAGTATTACAACTTAGAAAGACTGCATTCAGCTAATAGTGATCTGTCACCAGTAGAGTATGAAAATTCTTTTAGAAAAGTGTCCGGCTGGAGTTGACCAGAACGACCCTGTAACACATTTTGTGTAACTGCCAGTTTTAAATAACATCTTTTAATCGGTCTTCGAATTCGATCATAAATCGATTTAAGGCCGATTTCCAATTTCTTATCGGCATCGTCCATTTTTTAGATGCCTGCTCAATAGCTAAGTAAACCACCTTTTTCGCCGAATCGTCATGTGGGAACAGCTTACGTTTCTTAATGGCTTTACGTATAACTGAGTTCAGCGATTCAATAGCGTTGGTGGTGTAAATAGCTTTTCTGATATCTTCAGGGTAATTGAAGATGGTACTAACGTTTTGCCAGTTATTTCGCCATGAGCGAGAGATATTGGGATATTTACTGTCCCAGCGTTGCTCAAACTGCTCTAAGGCCATTAAGGCTTCATCTTCAGTTACCGATTGGTATATGCGCTTTAAATCAGCCGTGATGGCTTTGTAGTCTTTCCACGGCACAAACTTCAATGAATTACGCACCATATGAACAATACAAAGCTGAATTTGTGTGTCAGGATAAACGGTATTAATTGCATCAGGGAAACCTTTAAGGCCATCGACACAGGCGATAAGGATATCTTTGACGCCACGGTTTTGAAGCTCCGTTAATACGTTAAGCCAGAACTTCGCGCCTTCGTTTTCTGATATCCACATACCTAGAAGTTCTTTATGGCCTTCGATATTCACGCCTAAGGCTAAGTAAATGGCTTTGTTGATGACTTGCTTATCTTGGCGTATTTTTACAACCAAGCAGTCGAGATAGACGATTGGGTAAACAGCATCAAGCGGCCTGGCTTGCCACTCGACGACTTGAGCGATAACCGCATCAGTCACACGAGAAATCAGTGTTGGTGAAACATCTGCATCGTACATTTCCTTGAATGTGGACACGATTTCACGAGTCGTCATGCCTTTGGAATACAGATATAAAATCTTGTCATCCATTGACGTAAAGCGGGTTTGATTCTTTTTAACCAGTTGAGGCTCAAAACTAGAATCTCTATCACGAGGTGTATCTAAATCAATCTCGCCATCTTCTGTTCGTATAGTTTTGGGCGAATAGCCATTGCGTGAATTATCGTTGATGGATTGCTCATGACGAACATAACCAAGGTGTTCATCCAGCTCCGCATTAAGCGCAGCTTCAACCGTTACCTTGGTAAGCATTTTACGAAAGTTCGTTAAATCTGCTTCCGTTTTGATGGATTTAGCCGCTTGCTTGGCAAAGACTTCAAGTTCTTTCTTGTTCATAACTACCTATCCTAAACCCTATATGGGTATTAATAATAGGCAGTTACACAGATTTAGTTACAGAGTCACCAGAACAGTTACGACGTAAACGTAATTAAAAACTTAGTGTTTTTACCCAGTATATTAGAGGGAGCTTGTCACTTAGGTACTCGCTTACAATATCATTGAGCATTTCTCAAAGGTTACCCATAGCATTAACTATTACAAAGGCGTTACCGCTCGGCTAAAACTCTGAAAAGCCAGTGCCGCTGCTTGCTTAGCACTGGCTTGATATTCTTGCTGCTGCACCCAACCTGCATAATACAAACCTTCAATTAAGTTGAGCACCCAGCTTGTCGGCAGTGATTTTTCCAGCTGTCCGGCCTGTTTCGCTTCCTCAATTAAATCCCACAGTTCTTCATCTTGCTTGGCAATAATGTCATTCACTTGCGGAATATCGTCGGCAAAGTAATCCAGCGACATTAAAAACTGTGATTCGTCCGTTAATGGCATGGTCAGCTCAAACAGTAGCTCGAACGCATGCATAGTCGATGTCGCCAGTTGCTCAATAGGTTTGGTTGCCACCTCAAAGGCGTTTAAACAGTGCAGCGCTATGGCCTCAATTAGCGCTTCTTTGCTGCTGTACAAGCGATACAGTGTCGCTCGCCCCACGCCCGCCTCTTTGGCGACATCAGATAATGATATTTCTTTGTTTTTATTGATTAGTTTTAAACCCGCAAGCACTAAGGCCTGTTGCGACTTCACGATTCTGGCATCCACCATCATTCTTACCTTGCTGCAACCACACTCATTATCAGTCTACCTAAAAAGTTAACATGAGACAAATATGAGACAAACATGACTCATAAGTATTGACTCAAAAAATAAACATCACTATCATGAAAATATGATACACAGTCGTCTCACAAAATTCTTGTGGGATAGTATGAGATAGAAAGAAAAATGAATTCATCAGCAAGCAAGCTAGGTTTTCCTAAATCACTCGTGGTTAAATCATTAATTGCTGTTCTTGGTATTGTTCTGTTGCTTTGGCTGCTCGATGAGAGCGGCTCCGAGCTGGCGGCAGCCGAGAGCCCAGAAGCACTGCCGCAAGTGTCTGTGCTCGCCGTTAGCCCTGAACATCGCGTATCAGAAATTAAGGTCACTGGCATCGTCAAACCTCGCTGGCCGCTGACTATAGTGGCTACTGTGAATGGCCGATTAGAACAGCACTTTGAGCAGATACAGCCGGGCAGCTTTGTCAGTAAAGGGCAAATTATCGCGACTATCCAAGATATTGATTACGTCAGCGCACTAGCTGACGCCCAAGCGCGTGTTAGCCAGGCAAAGCTAAACCTTGCTCGTTACCTCAACGAGCAAAGTGTTGCTAAACAGTTAGAAGTTAACCAAGTTGGCAACGACTTTCGCTTGTTTAAACCCCATGTAAGTGCCGCAAAAGCTGAACTGGCTGCCGCAAAAGCCAGTTACCAGTCGGCACTCAAACGCGTTAACGACACAAAAATTAAAGCCCCGTTTGACGCTATCGTTTTAGCCAAGCACATTGCGCCTGCAAAGGAAATTACACAAGGCGATCAGCTTTATCAGCTCGCTTCGTCACAAGCGATAGATGTTGATGTAGCGCTTGCCGCTGATCAGTGGCAGCAAATTATCAACCGGGCAACAACGAGTGACCCGCTCCAAGCCAACGTAACTAATCATCAAGGCAACACTTGGCAAGCCGAAATACGTTTTCTATCGCCTAGCCTGACCCCGCAAACTCGCCAGCAAAGTTTACGGCTGACTATCGCTAATCCTTATCCAGAAAATCGAAACCAGCTTGCCCTCTCTCCAGCGCAGCAAGTTAGCGTCAGTTTCACAACTGCCCAGCATGCCAATACCATTATTGCGCCCGCTAGCGTGTTAACCAGAGATCAGCAGGTGTGGACGGTTCAAAATAACAAACTGGTGCTGGAAGACATCCACCTACTCAACGAAGCAGCAGGGCAAATCCTGTTTACCTTTCACAAGCAGACATTGCAGCAGCGCCAACTTGTGCGCTATCCGCTCAGTACTATGCTCTCCGGCCAAACAGTCGAGCCACTCGATGTCACAGAAGCACAAAATGTTGTCACAGCAGTACAAAATGTTGATGCACTTGCCGCCGCAAAAGTCAAAGGAGCCCTGTAATGAATGCCATCACCAAATGGTTTCTTGATAATCCAGTAGCCGCAAACTTGCTGATGGTGTTTATCTTAATTGCGGGCTATTTATCTTTCGCTGGGTTGCGGGTCGAAAGCTCCCCCCAACCGCCACCGTCACAGCTGGTTATCGAGGTCAGTTACCCCGGCGGCACAGCCCAACAAGTGGATGAAAGTATTACCCAGCGCATCGAAGACGCGATCAGCGGTATCGCCGGTATTAAATCGGTGACCAGTGCTTCTTATGCTGGCTTTGCTTCTGTTCGCGTTAAGAAAAATACAGGGGTTGAATTGAGCCAATTGTTGGAACAGGTGCGCAATCAAGTTAACGCGATTGTGGGTTTTCCTGATCGCGCGGAGCAGCCCAAAATATACACGGATGAATTTGGCAACTTAGCCTCATTTGTGATGATTTATGGCGGCGAGAACGACGCTACTCGCCAACAAGTGGCGACCTTAGTGGCCAATCACTTAAAAAAGCACCCTGCGATTTCGCAAGTCACGAATTTGGGTAAGCGCCGCAAGCAGTTGGTTATCGAACCGGATGCCGATGCTCTCAAGCAATATGGGCTTAGCTACCAAGATGTGGCCAATATTATTCATCAATGGTCGCTCAATTACCGCAGTGGCGAGCTTGATACCCAAGCTGGCAGCATCACGCTAAAAGCCGATAACTACAGCGATACCCTGCCGGCATTGGCACAAATTCCACTGTTGCCCAGTGACACGGGTATCGTCAGGCTCGCTGATATTGCCGAGATTAAACGTGACTACGAAAAAACTGACAGCTTAGTGCGCTATACCGGCAAAGCCGCCATCGCTTTAATGATTTCCACTAGTCAAAAAGACAATTTGCTAACGGTTAGCACGGCAACGCAAAGCGTGTTAGCGGATCTGCAAGGGCAATTACCGATGGGTGTTCACACCGCAGTAATGGCGGATATGGCGCCTTACATAAACGAACAGCTTGATTTACTGGGCAGTAATGCCTGGCAGGGCTTGCTGATTGTAATTGTACTGCTCGCCATATTTCTCGAACTTAGGTTGGCACTTTGGGTGGCGATGGGCATTCCCATCGCCCTTGCTGGCGCAGTTTATTTGATGGGACTGCCAGCGTTTGATTACAGCATTAATGACATTACCTTGTTCGGCATGATCTTAGTGCTTGGGATTTTGGTTGACGATGCCGTTGTCGTTGGCGAGTCGATTCATCAAGCACGCAGCCAAATCGCTGACCCCAAGCAAGCTGCCTATCAAGGCGTGAAAGCGGTTTCTGTCGCGACCAGTTTCGGCGTACTCACCACCATCGCCGCGTTTTCCCCCATGCTGTGGATCGAAAATGAATTGGCGCAAGTGCTTGCTGGATTCTCTGCCGTGGTGATTTTTGCATTAATTTTTTCCTTAATTGAAAGCAAATTTATTCTGCCAACCCATTTGGTATTGGCGAATAACAACAGCACCTTCAACCATAAATATTTGAACCAACTTAACCAGCTGCTCCAAGCTGTCAGAGGAAAATGTACGGCTGGCTTAACTTGGTTTGCCGAGCATTGTTACCAGCCCAGCTTAACTTTGGCCTTAGCGTATAAACGCACCTGTTTAGCCGTATTTATATTACTGGTGCTCGGTGCCTATGGCGCTATGTTCAAAGGGACGATTCGAACCGTGTTTTTCCCAGAAATTCCGGGGCGGTATGCCACGTTAGTGGTGGAAATGGATCAAGACGCCGCCAAGGCGCTCACCCAAGCACATATGCAAAAAATTGAACAGGCAATTACTGCGACCAACAAAGCGCTAAAACAACAATATCGCACGAATAATCCCGTTATTGAGCAGTACTTGGTGGCGATGGACGGCAATGAGCAGCTGGAGGCGACGATAGCGCTGTCGAATGAGGCACTGGCCAATGTGCCAAGCGATGAATTAATCAGCAGCTGGCAACAACACTTGGGGGTGTTAGAAGGCAGTTATGCCCAGAAATTCACCTTTGCCGAAGCACCCGCGGGTGGCACTTACCTTACCGTTAGCGCACCATCGCGAGACTTGGCGCGCCATGTCGCCAGCAAACTAAAACAGTCGCTCGCCAAGTTACCGGGCGTAAACGACATTACAGATGATGCCCAGCTTGGTCAGCAACAATTGCAAGTCACTTTAAACCAGCGAGGCATTAACTTGGGCTTAAACCAACGTCAACTGGCTCAGCTCGTTGGCGGTGCTTACGGCCATATTGAGCTGCATCGCTTACTCGATGGCGGTGAAGAAGCCATGGTGCTATTGCGATTACCAGCGCAGTCGCGACAAACCCTTCAGCAGTTAAAAAATACGCAGGTACTGGTGGATGACCAGCAATATGTCACGCTCAGTGATATCGCTGAGTTTAGTGTTAGCCGCGAGCCTGAGGTGTTACATCGCAAAAATCGCAATCAGGTAGTTTCTGTGTATTGGCGTCAAGACAAAAGTATCGCCTCGCCCCAGCAAATATGGCAACAATTACAAAGCTCAACAGTTGCCACGCTTGAAGCACAATATGCTGGCGTCAGCATCAGCGCCGCCGGTGAGTTTGAGGAAATCCTTGAAGTGCAGACAGGCTTTAAAAAAGCCATGTTACTTACCTTATTGCTGATTTATGTGCTTTTGGCGATTCCATTAAAGTCTTACTGGCAACCCTTCATCATTATGTCGGTGATTCCGTTTGGCTTTGCTGGGGCGATTTATGGTCATGGCTTGATGGGGTTATCGGTTAGCCTGCTGTCGATGTTTGGCATGATGGCGATGACGGGCGTGGTGATTAACGACTCGCTGGTACTGATCACCCGCTTTAACCAGCTACATCGCTCAGGAATGGCAATGAAAGCGGCCTTAATCACCGCAGGTAAAAGCCGCATACGCGCAATTTTTCTCACTACAGTAACAACGGTATGTGGCCTGCTGCCATTGTTAAGTGAAACCTCAGAGCAGGCGCAATACCTTAAACCTGCCGCCGTATCTCTAGTGTTTGGTGAGCTGTTTGCGACACCTATCACCCTGATATTAATTCCTGTGTTGTTAAGCTTTAGCAAAAATAAGCAACCAGATTCGGAAAAAGCGGCAATTACAACAAGCAGCCCTTCTACCCGACAAAACAACCACGAAGTAACAGCGAGTTAATTACCTGATGTCTAGCACTATGATTTCTGTTGGCAAGATTTTCAACGCCCATAAACCTGCGATTAGCCTTAATATCTTGCTATGCGTGATTGAAATTGCGCTTACCGCGCTTATTCCCTTATTTATTGGCTTTACCATTGATGGCTTGTTGGCGGGAAAAAGCCAAGAACTAATGATCTTAGTGACTATTTTGGTGTTTTTGGTAGTGGTCAGCGTGATCAGACGATTTTATGATACCCGCGCCTATGGCAAGATCCGAGTAGGGGTAATGGCCGACCTCGCCAAGCTCAACTGCCACTTACCGGTCTCAACCTTAAATGCCAGATTAGAGATGGGGCGCGAATTAGTCGACTTTCTCGAACATAAGCTACCGGAAATACTCAATGCTGGTGTGCAATTTATTGTCTCGCTTGCTGTGCTCTACTTCCTTAACCCTATGTTATCTGCCACCGCCTTTATCGCCGCCCTGTTAATGATGCTAATTTATAGCGCTTTTCATCGCGATTTTTATCAAGCTAACGGCGCTTACAATCAACAGGCAGAGCGGCAAGTCGCCATTTTGGCCGAGGGCTCGTCAGTGAATCTGCGCAACCATTTTACTCGCTTAAAAAAGCTGGAAATTAATCTTTCCGATCGCGAAGCCGTACTCTACGGCGGCGTATTTATTGTGCTACTGGCTATGGTGGTAAGCAACTTATGGTATGCAACAAGCCAGATGGCCATCACCGCTGGCACTATTTTCTCCATCGTAAGCTATTCATGGGAGTTTGTTGAAGCAGCAATAGTGCTTCCAGTTACCCTGCAAAGCTGGGCAAGGCTTTCTGAAATTACTAAGCGTATTAATTCGATAAGCAAAGGAGATTTAGACGTGGATTAGCCGCTATTGGTTTGTGCTTATGCTGACTCAGCCCCCTTTGCATGGGTGCAATAGTATTGAGAAATGTCGGAGTGGTATAATATGCAGAGATGGGAGGTTCAAAAAAGTTCGTCTGATATGGGCAAATAGCGATAATTTACTCGCTCGATCGGCGGTTTTACTTCAAACAAGGAGCAGACTTTCATCTACTTTTCTTCGAACTTCCGCTAAGTGCCAACAACGGACATTCAATGCCATAGTCTCTTGTTATGCGTTCTTCCAGCTTTGAGCAACATTAATTGCTTGTTTCAAGTTTGACCAATTTAAAAGGCTATTTTGATATAAGCCAGCTTTACCTTGAAGGTTTATTCCGTATGCTCTTAACCTGAAAGCTAGTATGCAATAAAATGCATCTACGACTCCCGCAGAGTCAAACATGTATGGTAATTGAGCTAATTCAAAGATAAATTCAATTCTAGTTAACTCATTTCTTATCCCGTCACTAAACTCTGACAGTGGAGGTACTGGATCTAATGAAAATGGACATTGTGATCTAATATTTATAAATCCAGAGTGTAGCTCTGAACACAAGCTTCGAGCTAAAGCTCGTTCAGAAGCTGATTGAGGATAGAGTGCCCCACCTGAACATTCGTTGAAATACTCTGCTATTGCCAAAGAGTCGTGTATAGCAAAAGTTCCTTCATTTAACGAAGGGACTAGACCTGTCTTAGAATACTTAAATATCTCAGACTTATAATTTGCGTTGGTTAAATCAATTACGTTAACTTCAATGTTTAATTGGGCTAATTGACTACATATCCAAGCTCTTAACGACCATGTTGAATCAGTACCAACGGTTAATTGCATCTATTTAACTCCGAACTCTAAATTGACTAAACGCATAACGCCTTAATAACAGGCTTAAAATTGTGGGCTAAACTTGACCGAAGCGAAAAGATCCCGCAGTTTTAAGTCCCAGTTAACTTGCTTGCTAGCAGTACTTTAGCGTACTGCTGTGACGGTTATTTCAATTAGCACATCACCTTCAAGGTCTACACCTAAGCAAGCTCGCTGTGGCCAATTTTGAGGGTTGTTACCGAACCAATCACACCAGACTGAGTCCATTAATTGTTTAGAGTTCATATCGGCAATATAAACTTGGGCGGATACGATTTTAGTTTTGTCGCTACCAAGCTCAAGTAGATTCTCTTGGATTGTATCTAGGGTCAATTGGGTTTGCCCCTTTATATCCAAAGACGTATCTGATGATGTAGCTACCGTCCATACTAGATCTCTATATGCGGAAGACTTATTTCGCCCTTCGTAAATTCCTCTTTTTCTCTCTATCATCGATTCAACCTTGTACTGCTCACAGTTAATTACTTAGACATCTCAGTAATATCCGCCTACGACTACCTAATTAAACTACCATAAACCTCTTTTAATTCAATTTGTTACTAAAGAAATAAAAGTTACTATTTGCCTTTATTGGGATATTACTGAGATTTCATAGTAATATCCATTTATAATTACTAGTTTTTATTCAACAATTTCATAATGTTAGCGGGAAGTGTGGTGTTATCTTAGGGATTTACTGAGAATTTTCAACAATGTCTAGGTCAATATCCGTTTCTCGCTCAATTCTGCCGTTAAACCCTAATGAAGCAGATGACCGCTTTACGCACAAGCATACTGCTAGCTAACGTGTAACAAATGACGAAAACTAGCACTTAGCGGAACAAATATTCTACATAACTTAATATGTCAATTTATTTGACTACCAATCATCATTGCAATTAATTAGACGACCGGTCTAAAATAAAAATAAGTAACCAACATTGTAAATAGCTAAATGACCAGTACTGCACAAAAGCCAAGGCGTGGGCGCCCACCGAAAGTTGCCCGCGATAATCCTGACACCAAAGCGGCTTTGATCCGCAGTGGCTTAGAGCAGCTGACTGAAACTGGGTTCGCCGCTTCTGGTATCGATCAGATCTTAAAAAAAGTGGGGGTTCCCAAAGGCTCTTTCTATCACTACTTCGCCAGTAAAGAAGCATTTGGACAAGCGGTAATGGATAGTTATGCCACCTATTTTGCGCGCAAGCTCGATCTTTATTTACTGGATGAAACTCACCCACCGTTAACCCGTATTGCCCATTTTGTGGATGATGCCAAACAAGGGATGCTGCGTTATCAATTTAAACGCGGCTGTTTAGTGGGTAATTTAGGCCAGGAAGTGGATTTATTACCCGTCAGTTACCGCCAGCAACTCATTGATATTTTCAGTCAGTGGCAAAGCAAGCTGGCAATGTGTTTAACAGCCGCACAAGCACAAGGCGAAATCGCTCAGCATCATAATTGCGAGCAGTTAGCCGAAGATTTCTGGGTTGGCTGGGAAGGTGCAGTGAGTCGCGCAAGGTTAGTAGAAAACGCTAAACCGCTCGATAACTATTTAGCCTTTTTTATCGCACGCGTTTCATCAGGCATATAGACAAATACAAATAAGCAAAAACGATTAACTCGGTGACGTTATCACAGAATAGCTTCATCACATTTTGCAAACATTAATAGACAACCGGTCTAAAAGAGGAGAAAGCATGTTTAACAGTATTGTTATTAATAAAGACGAACAGGGTTATCAGGCTCAAGTTAAGGAAGTTGACGACAGTATCTTGCCTGAGGGTGATGTCACTATTGATGTTTCTCATAGTACGCTTAACTACAAAGACGCGCTCGCCATCACAGGTAAAGCGCCAGTGGTGCGCAGCTTTCCGATGATCCCCGGCATCGATTTAGCGGGTACGGTAACCGCAAGCGATAGTGACAAATTTAAGGTTGGCGATAAAGTCTTGCTGAACGGTTTTGGTGTGGGTGAAAAGCATTGTGGTGGTCTGGCGGAAAAAGCGCGCATCAACAGTGATTGGCTGATCCCACTGCCTCAAGCTTTCTCACCGCGACAAGCCATGGCGATTGGTACTGCTGGCTATACAGCCATGTTGTGTGTGATTGCCTTGGAGAAAAATGGCGTTACCCCCGATAAAGGTGAGATTTTAGTCACCGGCGCGAACGGTGGTGTTGGCAGCTTTGCCATCGCGATTTTAGCTAAGCTTGGTTATACCGTTGTTGCCTCAACAGGTCGATTAGACCAAGCCGATTACTTAAAACAGCTAGGCGCAGCAGAAGTGATTGATCGCAATACCCTATCTGAGCCGGGCAAGCCTCTGGCGAGAGAGCGTTGGGCAGGAGCCGTTGATGCGGCAGGCAGTCATACCTTGGCGAATGTTTGTGCCAGTATGCAATATGGTGGTGTCGTTACTGCCTGTGGTTTAGCACAAGGCATGGATTTTCCAGCCTCGGTTGCCCCGTTTATTTTACGCGGCGTGGTATTAGCTGGCATTGATAGTGTGATGAGACCACTAGCGGATCGCGTCGAAGCTTGGCAGCGCTTGGCCGAGATTATCGAGCCAACAGATTTAGACGCTATTTCAACCGATATCACCTTAGCGCAAGCCATTGATACTGCTAATGACTTAATCGCAGGAAAAGTGCGTGGCCGCGTGGTGGTCAGCCTTTAACCATTTATTTAAATATTGGTTTAAAGTATTACCTTAAAATAACGCTTTAAAGTAAGGCACTGAGATGGCATCAGTAAATTGCCATCTCTTTTACTCGCCGCTCAGCATTGGTATCGTCAACAGCCTCAATTTGGTCGATTTTAGCTAAGTAATCAGCGGGTAATTTCGCTTCGCTAGCACCGTAAAAGACGTGGTGCTTGTACCAAGTAAATGGCTGGATATTCGGGGTACTATCACTGGCATAGTACAGGCTAGCTTGCTCTGCTTGGTGATTTTCATCATAAATGGTCACGTCTTTCTCAAAATAAAACACGCCCAGCCCTTCGGCCGCATCAAGAAAGTGCTTCTCACTGGGGCAATACTCAAACAGCACACCATAAACCACATCGTCTTCGCTATTGGTCAAATACGCATCGCATTTGGCAGAGCCGTCTACGCCTTTTTTGTGAAATTTAAGCGCGTGTTTGGGCAAATAATAAGTACCAATAAACCGTGCGCTCGGCACTCGTTGTTGTAACCGAGGCACAGACATATTCGAGCCATAAGCAAAATACTTCAATAATGCACTATCCTTCATAACACTCTCTTTTAAATTTTTAGGGCTTCTTTTTATTGATTTCATAGACTGTGCCGTCACCAGCAAGCAGCGACAAGTCGACAGTCAACTTTGGAGGATGATCTTATCTTCCAATAAATGCGTAGCGCCCAACAAGTAAAAGCTAACAACTTACAACACTTAAACCTACGAAAACAGAGCGAAACAAGATGAACAGAGTAATAAAATTATGGCTGATTTTGCTAGCTTGGCTGGCAAGCTCACAAGTATTTGCCCAAACCCTTTCTCAAACTGGGGTTGAATTTTCAACCTTGGATCTAAGTCAGCATAAACGCCTTGTGTTGTTTATTGATAACACCGAAACGCTGACGGGAGTTGCCGCGCAAATTAATCAAACGTCGCAAGGCCAGCTACTGGCCGCTATCGCCAATAGTGATGCTTCGAGCAAATTTGGCAGTACACAAATATTTTACGGCATAGCGCCATTTGCGCAAATATCTGTCGTTGGTCAAGGCGAAAAGCCGTTGACACAAGCGCAACTGCAAGAGCTTGGCGGTTATGCGATGGCGAGTATTCCCGCCAACCTGCAAGCGCAAGCGACCATAGTCACAGATGCCCTCAATACCCAAGTCGCAACGCCAGAAGCTTGGATAGCCATGGGAGCGAGCCTGCGTGACTACCATTTTGATAAATACAAAAAGCCATCGTCTAAAACCCAGCCAAGTGATCTTGTTATTCAATCAAGCAATATTGAGGCGGCTAATGCCAAGTTTAATAACGACTTAAAACATATGGTTGAAGGTATTTACCTTACCCGTGATTTGGCCTCTGAGCCGGGTAAAACCATGTACCCCGAAAGTTTTGTTAACCAAGTGAAGCGAGCCTTTAAAGGGGTGAAAAATGTTGATATCGACGTATTGAAAGTGCGTGATATGAAAAAACGCAATATGGGCGCGCTTTTAGGGGTGGGTCAAGGCTCAGTGCACGACCCTCGGCTACTGGTTATTAGCTATAAAGGTGCCAACAAACAAGCGCCAATCGCCCTAGTCGGTAAAGGTATTACGTTTGATACAGGTGGTATTAGCCTTAAACAAAACAAAGGTATGTGGGCAATGAAGTCTGATATGGCGGGGGCTGCCGCTGTTGCAGGCACTATGCTCGCCACGGCCAAGCGCGGTGAAAAAGTGAACCTTGTTGGCGTGATGCCATTGGCAGAAAATATGCCATCAGGTGATGCCATTCGCCCAGGTGATGTGCTAACCACAATGCAAGGCACGACCATTGAGATTATTTCCACGGATGCGGAAGGCCGCTTAATTTTGGCTGATGCGGTGCGCTACGCACAAGAGGAATACAAACCGCGCATGTTAGTCAACATCGCCACGCTGACTGGCTCAGCAGTAAGGGCGCTAAGCGATGAATACGCCGCCCTTGTCACTCGCGATTGGGCGCTGACCGAACAAATGATGGCAATTGGCAGCACCAGTGGCGAAAATGTGTGGCCACTGCCCCTTCACCCTAATCATTTTGACCAGATAAAATCGGATATTGCCGATATTAAAAATTCAGGTGCCGGTAATCCCGGCGCCAGTATTGGCGCTGCCGTGGTTGCCACTTTTATTGATAAAGACTTACCTTGGGTACATTTAGATATTGCCGGCGTTGATTGGCTAGACGCCGATATCGCCATTGCGCCCAAAGGTTCTCAAGGCTGGGGCGTGCGTTTTATGGATCAACTGGTGCGAGAAAACCTGCAATAAACCTTCACCTTTAACTTTACCTTTGACCTTCATAATCAAAAAGCCGCTTCTCTAATTTACTAGTCAGAAAGCGGCTTCTTTTTTTCACTTGCATCAGTGCGTGTTAGTGCGTGTGTTAGCTCTACAGGAATCTAAGTAGATTAGCCTCTTAAATGCCCACCTCTAACGGTGCATACCACGAATGGGGTAATCATTGTCTGGGTTTTTAATCCAAGCTAAACCATTCACTAACGTGCCAAGCTCAGGGCGCACAAAGGGATTATTCGAAATATCCACGACATGTAACTTACCCTCGCCATTGACGACAAATAAGCCCGGCTCAGCAAACGGATGGTCAGTTTCTTCTGGCGAGCGCGGATCTGAAATATACACACCTAGCTGCTGCATTTGTTCGACAGTTAAGCCGTAGGCAATTGGGAAGCTAATGTCTAATTGCTCCATATGCGCTTCTAGCTGTGCTTTCGAGTCGCCAGAAACCGCCAAAACTTCAACGTCAATTTCTGCTAACGGCGCTAGGTACTGCTCCAACGCATTTAGGTACTTGGTACATAATGGGCAGTGTTTACCGCGATACACTAACACCAATTGCCAGCCATTTGGTTTATTTGCATTGGCAGCAATAGATGCATTAACAGCCTTACCCAATATTTGTTGCTCGCCTGAGCGCATCGTGACAGATATTTCAGGAAACTCACTACCCGGATGCAGTTTATTGGTCGTATTCGTCATATCTTTTCTCGCTTAAAAGTGTTGGTTAATATGCGCTTCAAAACGTTTAAACTCGTTCTCGATATCCGCATTTTTCATGACATCAAAACACACAAAGGTGTCCATCGCCGTCATTCCGAAGAACTTAAAGTTCATATGCATAGGGAAGAACAAATCGTCAACGCTCTTGCCTTCAAAAAAGTCTAGCTGGTCATTAAAAGATTCTGCTGGTGCGTTAAACGTCAATGACAGCATATATTTCGTGCCCGCTAATGTACCGCCTGTTCCATAGTTACTTTTCGGCGCATCTTCAGTGCGACCATCGCCATTGCATAAGGCGCCGCCCATGCCCGCGGTATACACTTCATCCATATATTTTTTAAATGACCAAGGTACGCCCATCCAGTTCACCGGCGCTTGCAATAAAACAATATCTGCCCACTGATGATGTGCCAATTCTTGTTCAATATCGAAGGCTTCGCCAATGCTAATCACACGAATTTCGTGGCCTTTTTCGGCCAGTTGTGTGGCAGCTTTATCAACCAAGGCGGCATTTAGCTTGCCTTCAGAAAAAGGATAATAGTGGTGGGCGTTAATAATTAATACATTGCTCATAAGAAAATCTCGTTAATATGCGCTAGCGATCACTTGAGATGTAAATATGCTAAAAGCTAGGCTACAGATGAAAAATAAAATACAGCATCATCGCTGACTCAAACTTGTGGTTTATTTTAGTAACCTATAAACTTTATTCAATTAGTATACTTTTAGTAACCTAGTTAATATCTAGAGAATTTTATGAAAAGTGTTGTAGAAACAGACGATAAAGGTCGTAAAAAAGTTTTAAATGCCTGCTTAGAGCCATGTGCCATTGAAAAAGGCATGCGGTTAATTGGTGGAAAGTGGACAGGTTCGATTATTTATCACTTAAAAGATGAGCCAGTGCGTTTTAACGATTTAACCCGCTTACTTGGCGGCGCAAGCAAGAAAATGATCGACCAACGACTCAAAGAGCTTGAAGCCAATGGTATGGTGCTGCGAACAGTGATCAGCGATCGCCCTGTCGCAGTAAGCTATGAATTGACTGAATTTGGCCGCTCGGCATTATCAATTTTAGAGCAGTTAAGAAGCTGGTCTGAACACAACGACATATAAGGCGCCTACTCAGCTACGTCAGCGAAGTCAGTTTGCTTAAACAAGCCTTGTCGTAAATTACTCGTATCCACCCAATTTACCGTGATGAGCAGAATATTTGATCTATAGTCAGTGCATACCCAAATGGTATGTCGCTTATGTCTTTAACAGGAGATCATATGTCTAATCACACATACAAATTACTCGAATTAACAGGTTCTTCGCCAGATGGTATTGAGCAAGCGGTCAGCAATGCTATCGCAAAAGCGAGCGAGTCTTTACACAATCTTAGGTGGTTTGAAGTCATCGACACTCGCGGGCATATTGACGAGGGAAAAGTCGCTCATTGGCAAGTAACTATCAAGGTTGGATTTACGCTGGATTAACACGTAATAGCATGCGCGTTATTGATTAGTGAACAGTGATTGTTGAAATAGAGCTTTTGACCAGTAACTATTTACAGGCGAATATTTGCTTTTAAAAAGTCGATAAATACCCTGATGCGCTCTGACAACGCGGTTTGCTTATAGTAAACCGCCTGAATTTGCTCCCAAGGGTTGGGAGAAAGCACCGCGCCCGGCAGCAATTCGACTAAGCGGCCTGCGGCTAAATCGCGGTAGATCATAAAATTCGACAGCAGCGCCAAGCCATGATGATGCAGTACAAGTTGCCTGACCGACTCGCCGCTGCTTGCCAAGATAGAGGGCTTTGTTTGGCACGGTTCAACAAGCGCCCAATCATTAAACTTAGGCAGGTCAGCAAAGCCCACGATTTGATGTTCTGCTAACGCCGCAATGCTCTGAGGCTTACCTTGTTTGGCAAGATATTCAGGCGTTGCCACTATTTTTAACGGGCTAATCCCTAAACGACTGGCATGTAAGTTTGAATCATTCAGTTGACCAATACGAATAGCGACATCGGTGCGGCGCTCAAGCAAGTCAATAATGCTTTCATTGGAAATCAGTTCGACCGATATGTCTGGATACGCCGCATTAAACTCTGCCATTAACGGCACAAGTTGATGCAAAACAAATGGGCTTGCGGCATCAACTCTCAGTCGCCCTGATGGCTTGGCATCAGCAAAGAGGAGCTTTTCTTCTGCGTTAGCGAGCGTTGCTAGCGCCTGTTTCGCTTCGCCTAAAAACAACCGCCCTTCTTCGGTTAATTCCACTCGTCGCGTGGTGCGATTAAGCAAAGTTGTATTTAAGCTTTGCTCCAAACGGCTAACATTGCGTGAGATTTTGGCCACTTGCAGCTCAAGTGCCTCTGCCGCACTAGAAAAACCGCCAGTATCAACCACGGCAATAAACGCCGTTAAATCTTCAATTTTTGATTTAACCATAATCGTGATGTTTACACAGAAGGGTCACTATAAATTTAGCCAATCGCGTTACTTATATCTTGGCACTTATATCTCGGTATTAATACCTCACAACTAGTAATGATAACGAAGCTGTGCGATAAGAATGGTTTGGTCTTGGTGCTTATACACAATGCGATGTTCATCATTAATGCGGCGCGACCAATAGCCAGAAAGACCGTGCTTTAAAGGCTCTGGCTTACCTATCCCCTCATATGGCGTTCGCTGTATCTCCTTGATCAGCACATTTATGCGCTTGAGCACTTTTTTGTCAGTGCTCTGCCAATAAAGGTACTCTTGCCATGCCTTCGACGAAAAGGTGAGTTTCACTCCATTAGCTCTCGCTCAGTGCCTTTGCCTGCTTCAAGCTCTGCGATCGATTCCAATAATGCTCTGGCATTTGCTGGAGATCTCAGTAAATAAGTGGTCTCCTGCATCGCTTTGTAGTCTTCTAGCGACATCATCACCACTGGGCTTTCACTTTTGCGGGTGATAATGACAGGTGCATGGTCTTCACACACCTTTTCCATGGTTTTAGCCAAATTTGCCCGTGCGGTTGTATAGCTGATGGCATCCATTGGTTTAATCCGCCTTATAACCTGTACTTAATTCTGTACTTAATCATGTAAAGTGAGTGTAGGTGATGCTATTGATGAATTCAACCTAAGCCTCTTACGATGGTGCTTAAACTCCAAATTTAAGGCGTTATCTGAACAACCTGCTTACCCACTAGCCCACCAGCTACTTGCGCATGCATGGCCTTAGTCACTTGCTCAGCATCAAAGTCTATCGCATGAATTTCAGGGACATGCAGTTGCTTGCTCGCCAGTAGTTCCAGCAAATGATCCCCCATCATACTGAGTTTTTGCTGAGCACATAAATCATTGGCAAGCCAAGCACCGCCGAGTGAAATAGCGTGAATAGCAGGCGAGCGTTCAAACAATAAACTCGCATCAATTGCTGGTAATTCGGTTAAACAGGCAATGCGACCGTTAAAGCGCAGCAGTTCAATATCACGCGCCGTTGCTTCGCCACCAACAGCATCCAGCACCGCGTCTAATGGCTGATAAGCCAAAGCTTGCTTAATCTTATCCACTAAGTGTTTATCGCGATAATCAAAGACGTGATCGGCGCCTAAACAGCTGAGTAATTTATGATTGGCTTTCGATGCTGTCGCCAACACCGTTAGCCCTTTGGCTTTTGCCAGCTGAATCGCAAACTGACCAACTGCGCCTGCCCCCGCTTCAATCAAAATGGTTTCGCCAGCTTCAACTTGCAGCTTACATAAAGCGAGGATTGCCGTCATGCCCGCACAAGGCAAAGCCGCAGCTTGAAGTGGCTCAACACCTTCTGGTAGTAACGATACCGCATGAGCTTCAATCGCGACATATTCGGCAAGCGCGCCCGCTTTTGACAAATCGCTATGCCACAGCACTTGTTTACCAATTAACGGACAATGCGGGCTGTATGAATCAACCACAGTGCCAACGCCATCTAATGCTGGAATATGCGGATATTGCCAAGCACTATGCCCAGCTTTCGCTAACTTGCTATCCACTGGGTTGAGTGCGGCATAGTCAACTTTGATCAGTACTTGACCATCACCAACACTCGGCACGGTTAGCTGAGTTTCAGTGAGTTCAAAGTCTTCACTTGCCGTGGTTAATACCAGTGCTTGCATAGCACTGGTAATCGAATTGCTTGTTTTCACTTATTTCCCCGCTAATACAAACTTACTGCGATAGGTTTAGCACTCAAAATAATCTTTGCTAAACCTATCGCGATTGGCCGTTCCCTAAGTTACTTGCTCGGCTGGTAACGCTGAGGTGGCCTTTTTATTTTTATTAGCTAGTAGCATATAGAAAACTGGCGTAAATAACAGACCAAATACCGTTACCCCAATCATACCGCCAAATACTGCTACGCCCATTGCCTGACGCATTTCTGCGCCAGCACCTGTTGCCAACACAAGCGGTACAACACCGGCGGTAAAGGCAATCGAGGTCATTAAAATTGGGCGTAAACGCAAGCGACAGGCTTCTAAAATTGCCGCTAATGGCGATTGACCCGCGTCTTGAATTTCTTTGGCAAATTCCACCATCAAAATCGCATTTTTACAGGCCAGTGCGACCAGTACGATTAACGCTATTTGGGTGAAAATATTGTTGTCACCGCCAATCATCCAAACACCCAACAAGGCAGAGAAAATGGTCATCGGCACAATCAAAATAATGGCTAATGGTAAACGTAAGCTTTCATATTGCGCAGCTAATACAGTAAACACTAACACCACCACTAATGGGAAGATATAGACCATGGTATTACCGGCTAAAATTTGCTGGTAGGTGACTTCGGTCCACTCGTATTCCATGCCGTTTGGCAAGGTCGCGGCGAGTACTTCTTCAATCGCAAATTGTGCCTGATCAGAGCTATAACCGGGCGCAGGGCTACCGTTTAATTCAGCACTTGGATAACCGTTATAGTGCATCACGCGATCTGGCCCTGTGGTTGGCGTTACTGCCACAACTGCGCCCAACGGTACCATATGCCCTGCGGCATTACGGACTTTTAAGCCAAGAATTTGTTTCGGATCAACACGAAAGTCTGCATCTGCTTGCGCATTAACCTGATAAGTGCGGCCAAACAGGTTGAAATCGTTGACATACAATGAGCCTAAGTAAACTTGCAGCGCATCGAACACTTCCGAAAGCTCTACCCCTAAAATCAAGGCTTGTTCGCGATCCACTTCAATATCCATTTGCGGTACTTGAATGCGGAAAGTTGAGTACAAGCCCATTAACTCTGGGCGTTTCTGCGCTTCACCAATCACCGCTTGTAGTGAGTCAAACAAAGCGTTAAACCCTAAGTTACCTCTGTCTTCAATTTGCAGCTTAAAACCACCCGTTGAACCTAAGCCTTGAATAGGCGGCGGTGGGAAAATCGCGACAAAGGCTTCATCAATGGCCGCAAATTGGCCATTTAAGTTAGCCGCAATGGCATTAGCAGAAAGCTGTGGTTCATTGCGTTCGGTAAAATCTTTTAAGGTCACAAACACAATACCGCTGTTCGGACTGTTGGTAAATCCGTTCACCGACAAACCTGGGAAGGCGACGGTATTGGCAACACCTGGCGTGTTTAGCGCCATATCACCCATTTCTCGGATAACTTCTTCGGTACGATTCAAGCTTGCCGCATCTGGCAATTGCGCAATCGCCACTAGGTACTGCTTGTCTTGCTGAGGAATAAAACCACCCGGCACAGCATTAAACAAGCTGCCAGTTGCGCCCACTAAACCTAGGTATAACACAGACACTAACAGCGAAAAGCGGATCAGCTTTTTCACTAAGTTTTCATAGGCATTAGCACCTCTGTCAAACAACTTATTAAACGGTGTAAATACCACTCTGCTCAGCGTTTTATCTAACACACGTGTTAACCAGTCTGGCTTGGCATCATGCCCTTTTAGCAACAATGCCGATAACGCTGGCGATAACGTTAACGAGTTAAATGCTGAAATCAGGGTTGAGATGGTAATAGTTAAGGCAAATTGCTTATAGAATTGGCCGGATAAACCAGTAATAAAGGCTGTTGGAATAAATACCGCACACAGTACTAGCGCAATGGCAATAATTGGCCCTGTTACTTCGGTCATGGCTTTGCGCGTTGCTGCTAATGGTGATAAACCATCGTGAATATTCCGCTCAACGTTTTCCACCACCACAATGGCATCATCGACGACAATCCCGATGGCGAGAACCAAGCCAAATAGCGAAAGCGTGTTAATTGAAACGCCAATCCACTGCATAATGGCAAAGGTACCGATGAGTGATACAGGCACCGCAATTAATGGGATGATAGATGCGCGCCATGTTTGTAGGAATAAAATCACCACTAGCACCACCAGCACAATCGCTTCTAGCAAAGTCGCGATTACCGCGTCAATCGAACCACGCACAAATACGGTTGGGTCGTAAGCAATTTCATAAGCTACCCCTTGTGGAAAGGCTTTTGACAGCTCGGCCATGGTGCTGCGCACTTCATCAGACAATTCAATAGCATTAGAACCCGGACGCTGGAAAATCGGCATCGCCACCGCAGGCTTACCATTAAGCAGTGAACGTAAGGCATAAGTATTTTGCCCCAGCTCAACACGAGCCACATCTTTCAAGCGTGTAATAGAGCCGTCTTCACCCACTTTAATGACAATATCTTCAAACTCTTCAATTGAGTTCAAGCGCCCTTTTACGTTGAGCAGGACTTGGAATTCACTCTCCACTGGCGTTGGCTGCGCACCTAATGAACCTGCGGCCACTTGACGGTTTTGCTGGCGAACGGCTGAAACAACATCCATTGCCGTCATATTGCGTGAAGCGATGGCATCTGGGTTTAGCCATAAGCGCATCGAGTATTCGCCGCCGCCAAATAGCTGAACATCACCAACACCGCCTAAACGAGCGATCTGATCTTTCACATACAGGCTGGCATAGTTTGATAAGTAGCTGATTTCCCGTGACTCATCTGGCGAGTACAAATGCACGACCATGGTTAAATCAGGCGAAGCTTTTTCGGCGACTACACCCAAGCGCTGCACAGTTGTTGGCAAACGCGGTAAGGCACTGTTTACGCGGTTTTGCACTTGAACTTGTGCTTTGTCTAAGTCAGTACCTAAGGCAAAAGTGACGGTTAAGGTCATGCGGCCATCACTGGTCGCCTGTGAAAACATATACAGCATGTTTTCGGTACCGTTGATTTCTTGCTCAAGCGGCGTTGACACCGTTTCGGCAATCACTTTTGGGTTAGCGCCAGGATAGTTCGCCGTGACCACAACAGTAGGTGGCACAACTTCTGGATATTCACTGACCGGCAGTTGGAATAGAGAAATAGAACCGCCAATCAGGATAATCAGCGACAGCATCGACGCGAATATCGGCCGTTGAATAAAGAAATGAGAAAAATTCACAGCGAGTAACTCCTAGCGAACAGCCGCAAGCGTGTCGGCAGTAGCTGGGTCAACGGTTAGCGCAACCGCGGATAAGTCTAAGGTAACATTGCGCGGGCTGATCACCATGCCAGGGAAGACTTTAGCTGGGCCATTTACCGCAATATTATCTTGAGGGTTTAAACCGTCGGTGATCACACGGTACTGGCCGTAGCGCTCACCTGCGGTCACTTGGCGATATTGCACTGTGTTGTCTTCACCAATCGTTAACACAAAACGGTTTTTCAGATCGGTGCCAATTGCGCGATCTGGCACCAAAATGTGTTTTTCAACATCAGTAGACGCCAGTTTTAAGCGAGCAAAAGAACCAGCTTTTAACGCGCGCTCTTGCGTGTGATTATCAAACGTCGCGCGCACACGAATCGTACCGGTTGACGCATTCACAGCATTATCAACAAAGTCGATATGACCTTGGTATTGGCGCTTAGTATTGCCTGCTAAGGTTAGCGTCACAGGCAATGGCGTGTTTGACGTTACCTTGGCAAAATCTGAGTTCCATGTGCGCTCGTCAATATCAAAGTATGCGTACATTTCATCGTTAGATACAATGTTAGTTAACACACTTTGATTAGCGATAACGTTGTTGCCTTCGGTAATTTCAGCGCGAGAAATCACACCAGTAATTGGCGACTTCACTGAGGTGAATTCTAAATCAAGTAAGGCTGAATCGAGTTGAGCTTTCAGTGCTAACAATTCCGCTTTACGTTGTTTTGAGTCAGCTGAGCGCGATTCCACTTGTTCAATTGAAATGGCACTGCTTTTTCCTAAGTTTAAGGCGCGTTTTTCTCGATTAATCGCCTCTTCCAACGCTGCTTCACCAGCAAGAATTTGCGCGCGTAAGCGATCAACTACCGCTTGAAATGGACGAGGATCGATTTGAAAAAGTGCGTCACCTTGCTGCACCGTTTGCCCTTCGGTAAAGGCAATGCTTTCAACCACACCTGAAACACGCGGCATTAAAATCACGCGCTGCGGCGACTCAAGGCGAGTGGTATAGGTATGCCAAGATTGCACTTCTTGAAAGGCAACTTGTGCAACATCAATTGGCAGCGGTGGCATTTGCATTTGTGGCTCGGCTTCTTGGCTATTACATCCAGCCAAGGTAAGTACCGCGAGCATTGCCGTTACGGAAGCTAATAAATGAAGCTTTTTCATGAAAATATATACCTTGTAATGCGCTAATTACGACCACAAGTGGTCGAGAATTTTATGAAAAGAGATTGGTAAGGGTGACAAGCACAGACTGTGAAACCATGACCAATTTATTGAGCGCTATTGTAAGGCTTTTATTGTTGCCCATTAACCACCTATAATGACACACAGTGTTGCCAATGAAGCACCAATAAAGTTAACTTTGTGGAGATCCGAATGGATATTTCTAGCCGTATGTTGTTGTTTTTGGAAGTTTCTGAGCGCGGCTCATTTGCCAAAGTCGCCGAGCATAGAAAAATCGATCGCTCGGTTGTATCGAAACAAGTCGCCAAGTTAGAGCAAGAATTAGGCGTGCGCTTAATGAATCGTACCACCCGCTCCTTTTCCATTACTGGCGCAGGCCATGATGTGCTGAGAAAAGCGCAAGCGCTCAAAAGCCTGCTTGATGACACGACGCGTGTTGCACAAAACTATCACCAAACGCCGCGGGGCACGCTAAAAATCACCTGTAGCTATTCACTTGCTAAGCAAGTGTTAATGCCTGTGATTACCTCTTTTCAGCAGCGCTTTCCACAAGTTAACGTAGAATTATTCACCGGCGATAAAGTCGTCGATATTATTGCTGATGGTTTTGATTTAGCGATCCGCGTTGGTGAGCAAAAAGATTCATCTATGGTCGCCCGTTACCTTGCTCGTAATCGCTTAATGTTGCTTGCCGCGCCAAGCTTTATTGAACGCTTTGGCGAGCCCAAAACACTTGAAGAACTGGCAAGCTTGCCTGCTACTTGCTATGCCGGCGAGCAAATTCGGCCGGATTATATCGATTATGCCGACGAGCAAAACCAAACACAGCGTGTGCATCTAAATTGGCAATTTGCCTGTAACGAAGTAGAGTTAATGCGTGACCATGTGCTTTCTGGCGCTTCGTTTTATCTAGCCCCTGCGTTTCATATGCAAGACGATATCAGCGCTGGTCGCCTAGTGCCGATCATGACCGACTTAAAACTACTGGATTTTACTGCGATTTATGCAGTATACCCGCACCGAGATTTACCGCTTAGAGCACGCCTTTTTTTTGATGCATTAAAAGAATATATCGGTGATAAAACTCCGATTTGGGAGCAGAATATTCCGAACTTTGAAAAAATGTACGGTAACCCAACGCGTGAAGAGTGGAACAACCAAGCCTAAACCATTAACCGCTAGCTAAAGATAAAAGGTACTAAAGTTAAAAAGGCACCAATAGGCGCCTTTGCTCAAGTACTGGCTTTAGTACTCGCTTAAGTACTGGCTTTAGTACTCGCTTAAATACTGGAACTTAGTGCAGCTTCATTTTGGGTCGAGTCACTTTCACTAACCGTTCGGCAAACCACAAAATCGTGGCTCGCACTTGGCCGTGAATAGCGGCTTGGTGCATACGATACAAAGAAACATACACCAGCTTGGCAATACGTCCTTCAATAAACATGCTGCCTTTGGTGAGATTGCCCATTAAACTGCCCACAGTACTAAAACGAGACAAATTTACCAGCGAGCCATAATCCATATAGCGATATTCTTTCGGCGTCAGCCCTTTGCGCTTACGTAAAATATTTTCTTTGACTACGCTCGCCATTTGGTGTGCTGACTGCGCTCTGGGTGGCACCCAACTTTCATCTGGGTTTTGAAAACCGCAGGCATCACCCAATACATAAATATCGTTATTAAACGTTGAAGTCAGGTCTTTATTGACTAGCACTTGCCCCATACGATTGGTTTCGACGCCTTTAATTTGTGCTAAAAATTCAGGGGCTTTTACCCCTGCCGCCCAGATCATAATATCGGCTTGCAGTTTTTCATCTTCGCTGGTGACAAAGCCATCATGCTCTGCGCGCTGCACCCGCGTTTGCTCTAATACTTCAACGCCTATCTTTTCTAACTCACGTTTCGCAGCGCTTGCAATGCGATCAGGCAAGGCGGGTAAAATACGCGGTCCAGCTTCTATTAGGCGAATTTTAAGCTGCTCTGCGGCCATATGCTCAAAACCATAGCTGCCCAGCATTTCGGTAACATGAAATAGCTCTGCCGCCAGCTCAACACCAGTCGCGCCTGCGCCAACTATATCAATGTGCAGCTCTTGCTTGGATTCGTCCTGACTAATTCGGGTAAAAGTGCTTAATAAAGTTTTGTGAAAGCGCTCAGCCTGTTGATGACTATCAAGAAAATAGCAATGCTCAGCCACGCCAGGCGTGCCAAAATCATTACTGACACTACCAACCGCTAACACTAATTGATCGTAGTGTAGTTGGCGCGTGCCGAGATTATGCTCGTCGCTGACGGGCTCTAAGGTCAGGGTTTTGTTGTCAGGGTTAACACCACTCAAACAGCCAAGCTGAAAGTGATAGCCATGACGTGCGCCATGCGCGTGATAAACCACGGCATTTAAGCCAGCATCAAAGGTGCCAGAGGCGACCTCGTGCAATAAAGGTTTCCACACATGGGTGCGGTTTTTGTCTACCAAGATGATCTTGGCTTGGTTTTTTCGGCCTAGTTTATGGCCTAATTGGGTTGCTAATTCAAGGCCGCCAGCCCCTCCTCCAACGATAACAATAGTTTGCATAGAAAAGTCCTTAAAAGTAATAAAGGACTGGCGTCGACAAATTTTTTAGCAGCTCACCTAGCATTTAAAAACACAAGGAAAAATACAGGAAGAGCGCTAGCCAAAACAATCCAACTTCAGTGCTTTATCACTTAAAAGCAACATCATACTAACACAATTTGTACGGTAATTTTAAAGAATCCTTTGGTGTTAATAAGTTAGCTCAAAAGTGCTGTGCTGAAGCAGTGCTTCGGAATTTCGAATTAGCAAATAGTTGATATGACCTTGATACAAATAGGCTATTTTTGAAGACGATATTACCTAGCAGGTTAACCTTAGCAACGATAAAGTGGCTCGCAAAAGTTCAACCAAGGTAATTCACCATGAAGCCGCTAATATTAGCGTTAGGAGCCATAGTGTCACTGACCACCGTAACACCCGTTAATGCGTTAGATTCAATATCATATAGCCAAACGTATACAAACAGCGAAGCGCAAGCAGATAGCAAAGCCCAACCTAGTGTCCAAGACAGTGAGGGCAATAGCTATCGCACCGTAAAAATAGGTGATCAAATCTGGCTCGCAGAAAATCTAAGAAGCACTAAATTTCAAGATGGTTCAGCGATAAACACAGCCTTTATTCCAGATGACGATGAAAATAAGCTGTTAACCTATGGTCGGCTCTACAACTGGCATGATGTGGTCGACGAGCGAAATATCTGCCCTGAAGGATGGCGTGTTGCCACTGACGCCGATTGGCAAACTTTGGAAAAAACCATTGGTATGGCGGATGCTGATCTCAATAAAGAAGGTTGGCGAGGTGATAATGATCTTGCTATCACCCTTAAAGAAGCACAGCCAGATAGCTGGTTTAAAAAATTCGATCAATCAAAAGTGAATCAATCTCGTTTTTCTGCCAGACCAGCTGGTGTCAAATGGGGTCGCTTTTATCTCACACAAGGCATATACACAGAGTTTTGGACAAGCACGGGGGCAACCGATAAAAAAGCCTATAATCGAACGCTCGTTTACCCTTGGTGGAATCCTCACAAAGGTGAAATAAACCGCGTCAAGATATCGAAAGACTATATGTTTTCCGTGCGCTGTATCAAAATCTAATATGAGACAGAATAACCGCTTTGTGTCATTTTCGGATGGTTGTAGCGTTTAAATAAAGGGCTAAAAATACTTGGTTAAACATAGCGACGAAAGAGCACAAGCCGAGCGTTTGTACCCTTTCGAGTGACTTATAAGTCGTTTACTCGCAAACTAATTTACTAATTAGTTTGGATATATCACTCATGCCGTTCTCAATTGTGTTACTCAAAAGTCCACTTCTACAGTATGAAGGAACAATAAGGTCTAACTTTTTAAGTTCATTGTGCTGAGATATTATTTCCAGATAAGACATGAGCAGTTCAGGTTTTGTTGTTCTTCTAGAAAGATCTTTTTTAACCTTTTCTTCATAACGTTTTATTTCATACTCATCTTCATCATCATACTTAGCCAAATATACTTCACTGCCGAGTCTTTTTTGAGACCAATTTAATTTGGCTAATAAACTTTTTATTTCATGTTGTAGTTCTTCTGTCCCCATTTGTCCCTAACACCTTTGTTACTTTATGAATGTCCCAGCGGGGACAATAAATTTAATTTTAAAAAGGAAAAAATTATGCCAAAAAATTCAATGTCTAAAGCCGCTGCTGCTCGAATTCAGGCAGCTGAAGCAAATGCCAATAATGGTAAGGTTTCCAAAGGCGGTTTTGCTGCAAGAGCGCAAGCAGCCGCAGCTAACAACACGCCACCAAATGGTCCTAGTAAAACAGGAAATCCATCTGGCAAAGGTCGTGGGAACAATCCACCAAAAAGCAAATAGGAGGCTCCATGCCTGATACTTCCAACATGTCTGACGAAGAGCTAGATCTGTGGTCAGATATCAACAATCCGAATAACGATGCTGATATGGATGACTGGGCTGATGCTCACAATCCAAACAATGACGATTATTTAGATAATTAACTTACCAGTAGCTTGGGCTTGCCCAAGCTACTTACATGACTTTGCATTTCTTTCAAAGGCTTGCAAAAAGCCTTTTTCATTTACTTTATATCTAATATAAGAAATTTCATTCATCGTATCTTCTAAGGCACAAAGACATAATTTTTTCTTTGAGCCATATGAACTGTGAGATAACGGCTTTTTATACGAGCTAGAGCATGCTTCTAAAACAGCATATTCAACATTAAGAGGGTATCTATTGTCAGTAATTGCATAATCGATAAACTGACTTCCTCCATATGCTAGCATTGCAGCTAGTCCAGCCGCCTTTAACGGTTTCTTCACTGTAAATCGTTCAATAACATTTGCACAGGTTTTACAATGAAATTTAACCGTTGCACCAATTTCGGATTTCTCGCCGCAACTACATGACTCTGACATTAGCACTCCATGCTAGATTTAGACTGATAACAGTATATTATGTAGACATCTCAGTATTATATGTCTTCGACTTCGCCTTTAAATTACCAGAAACCTCTAGTAATTCAAGTTGTTATGATAATAAGTAGTACTTTGTAATAGCAACAATAAGATATTACAGAGAGCTGCCAGATTAAATATAAGCTACTGCACCTAATACCTACCTGCATCTAATATCTGGAACGATGGCATAATACAGCGCTCTTTTACTTGCTTTGCGCCCACTGCTTGGGTGATTGACCGTATAGTCGCTTAAAATCTCGGCTAAATTGTGACGAGCTTTCATAGCCCATTGCCAGTGCTGCCGTGCTGACATTCTCACCACTGGCAATGCGCATTGCAGCATTATTTAATCGCATGGATTTAACAAATTGTATTGGCGACATAGTGGTTGCTTGCTTAAACTTGCGATGAAAAACAGCGCGGCTCATGCCCACTTGCGACGCAAGCTCGTCAATCGTCACGCTTTTACCTAAATGTGTCGATAAATATTCAATTGAGCGAGCAATTTCATTGCCCATACCGAACGCTCGCTTCACTGACTGCCCTGCTTGCCCTTCCAGTACAGCGTAATAAAACTCTCGTAATCGACTATCCCCTAGTATTTTCATTTGAGTTGGGTTAGCCAGTAATTGCAACAAACGTAGCAACGCATCAGTAAAACTATCATCCCATGTTGCCAAGCTTAAGCTCGGTGATTGGTCGCTATGTTTAGGTTGTTTCATAACACTGGTTGTACTGGCTAATTCGATTACCAGTTCAGTCATTACCTTAGTATCAAGCGAGATATAAACGCCTAACAGTGGCTGTTCAGGTGAAGCCAAAGGTGTGCCTGCTTCAACTGGCATCGACATAGTGCAGCACATGTATTGGTCGCTGCCATAGCTAAAACGCTGACCATCGAGTATCGCCTCTTTAGTACCGCTAACAATGGCGATAATTGCTGGCTCGTATATCGCCGGTGCACATCGCACTGCGTCAGTTACTTTAAAAAGTTGTACGCCTTTAATACCGGTATCGATTAACGCTTCTGCACTGACCTTGCTTTCACTTGTCGGCTTTTCACTAAGCTGTTGCTCGCCCATGGTTTGCTGACTTACCTGAGCCTCAATTAGTTGCCTTATTTGTTGTTTTAGCGCGTCTTTATTGCTCATATTTACGTTCTACTTGTTAGCCTAGCCAACTATCTTGACTCCCGAGCCCACATTTTAACAGTTCACCAAATCACTAAATTAACACCAATACGATACAAATAGGCAAGTTTTAACGACTTTATCGCCTATTAGCTACAAATATTGAGATTTATAGTATTTTACCTGAGCAAGTGCTTCAAGCTTATTAAGCATATGGGTTAACGACCGAAACCCGCAATAACGGTGACTTGCCAACCCATTTAGTACTTTAGCAACACGTATTCAGGAGTTAGACGATGACTACACAACAATTTGGCAAATACGGCTGGAGCCCCGAGCGAATCAGATCATTAGCGGGCAAAACTTATGTTATTACCGGTGCAAATTCAGGCACAGGTTTTGAAGCTGCCCGTATTTTCCTGTCAAAGGGCGCGAAGGTAGTGATGATGAATCGCAATCCTGAAAAATCAGCAGTAGCCATCGGCAAGCTTCAGCAAGAGTTGGGTACCAGTTGCCCGGTCAGCTTTATTCAAATGGACTTGGCAAGCTTAGCGTCAGTGAGCGAAGCTGCTGCACAGTTGTTGGAATCAGTACCGCAAATCGATGCACTGATCTGTAATGCCGCAATTGCACAAGTTGCTCAGCAAGAAATCACCACTGATGGCTTTGAGAGTCAGCTTGGTGTCAACCATTTTGGTCATTTTTTGCTATGTGGCCTGTTGTTTAATCGCATTGAAGCATCAAGCGGTCGTATCGTGGTGGTAGGCAGCAACGCCTATAAAATGGGACTAAAAACTATTCAGTTTGACGATCTAAATTTTGACGCAAAGTACACCGCATGGAATGCTTATGCACAAAGTAAATTGGCTCAGCTGATGTTTGCCTATGAGTTGCAATATCGCTTAGCCAACCATTTTGCCAGCCGTTTGGCCAGCCCTTTAACCATCGGTAAGGACACTAAAGGCTCAAACGTTGAAGTACACGTCTGTCATCCCGGAGCATCGCGCACTAATTTATTGATGGATACTGCCAGCACATTTAACAAAGCACTTTGGTCTGTGCTCTCACGCGTTATCGCCCAACCCGCCGAAAAAGGCGCTTGGCCTCAGGTAATGTGTGCGACAGAGCAAGACTTAAAACCACAGCGTTACTATGGGCCAACAAAACGCGCACAAACGGTTGGCGCCGTTGATGAATGCCAATTGGAAGCACTGGCGCTAGAGAGAGAAGTCGCCACTAAACTTTGGCAAGTATCTGAGCAGAAAACGGGGTTTACTTGGCCGTTTTAGTTAGCTATTTGGGGTTATTCGGTTAAGTTCTTAGCGAGTTAGAAGCTTTGTTTAAAACAAAACAGCCACTAGCCCCTAACTAAATATCAATATAAGGATACTTAATTTCACTAACTGGCACGATATAAAAACTTACCCCCGCAATCGAATATTTCGGCAGTTGATAAGCGGGATCAAAGCTTGTCGGTGTACTAACGGCTTTTCTAAAGCGAATGTTTCTAAGGATAAGGTCTGAAAAGGCATTCACATCATTGGGAGAGAAGGCCAGAATATTGCGGTCAATCACCAAGGAAAAGCCGTTAAATATATTGGTAGAGTCGCAAGAGAAGCCGCAGTAACCAAAGTAGTCAGATAAGTTAGAGCCGATGCGGATCACTTCTTTAACAAACTCCTTCTCGCCAAACAAATAGGCAATTTTTCGCTCGAATAAATCACTGTTCAAACCGACAAACTGACTCATCAAGCTACACTTTGCATGGGCATTGATAAGATCAGTCAGCAACTGATTGTTGGCATGAATTAGCTCAATTTCAGACACTTGGTTCGATTGGTGTAACGCAATTAGCGAGTCACACTTTTTCTCAAGCGTATCGAAATAAGCAACAAAATAAGCGGTAAAATGAGAGAGCGTAGATTTCAACAAATTCATCAGCATCGGACGTCATACTATTCAACAACTTATTTAAATTTAGTTCGCCTTGCGCGGTTCAGCAATTTACCCAGCGCTCCACCGCTGAACGAGTCTAACCCTCACGCCTTGCGCTCAGCTGGCGGCATTAATTTTTCCAATAGAAAGTCAATCAATACTCTAACGCGTTTGGCTTTTTGCGCGTCTTGGTGAAAATACACATATAGTGCTGAATACGGATACCAATACTCAGGTAGAACAGGAACCAGCTGGCCGCTGTCGATTAATTCAGTGACTAACGGCTCAACGATACGGCCTATTCCTAAGCCCTTTAGCGCGGCGTCGACCATTAGGCTGGTATCATTCACGATTAAGGCATTAGGCATTTCCACCGTCACTGTTTGACCATTATCGTTAAGCAATACTGGCACTAATTGGTTCGAAGTAATAAAGCGATATTGGATCAGCTTATGTTGCTGTAATTCGTTTGGTGATGTTGGTAAGCCGTATTGTTTTATATAATCTGGTGAAACAAAAAATGCTTCTTTCATTGGTTTGGTTAACTGGCGCGCCACCATGCTCTGCTCGACGCGATCGCCAAAGCGATCCTGCTCAGTATTGTCGAATTAAGAGACCAACAGTCAGATTTATACAAGCTCGCGAATCGCTGGGGAAGTCAAGGTTTAAGCTCGCCTGAAAATTATCAAACATTAGTCGAACTAACTCCAAGTTATGCCGATTACTATGCTTGAGCTATTTGAGTTGCAGTTTTAACTCTTTAAAACGGTAACTCAATCGCCAGCTCATTGGGTTACTGGCGAGATTTTTTATTCGATGAGCAAGCGCTCATTTGATTTGGGTACGCTTAGCCTAATTGCCGCTAAGCGTACCTATATTTATATCATCCAATTCGCTTTAATATCTCAATCACACTTTCCATTTTTTTAAGGGATTCTTGTGTCGGTTTCCCATGCCTCTTGATGGCTTCATAATCTAACATCATCCCTTCTAAATGATTGCGCTTTTTGGATAAGTCATCATCAATACTTGCTGGTCTATACATATCGAATTTTTCAGCCTCTGTTATCAAGTTATTGTCATATAACTCTTGCGCCATAGCTAATACCTCATGGCCGGTAATATTGGTTACATCATATTTTTCAGTAATCGCTTGCCATTTGGCGTTAATATCGGCATCACTGCTGGCTTGGCCTGCACTACTGATAGTTGCCTTATCTGTGGTGGTGCTATTTGCCTGTGCGGTGCTCTCTTGGTTTTGCTGGTAAATTGCCGCAGTCATCGTTGATTGCTTTATTTGAGTGGCTTGGCGGGTGGGGGCAATATGGTTTGTGATCATGGGTGGTTCCTTATCCTTTGTGGCTAGTCCGCCTTATTAATTAGCCAATTCGCTTTAATATCTCGATAACACGCTGATCTGCTTTAAGGGCCCCTTGACTATACTCGCCATGCATCTTAATGGCTTCATAATCTAACATCCTACCTTCTAAATGATTGCGCTTTTTGGATAAGTCATCATCAATACCAGCAGGTATATACATATCGAGTTTTTCAGCCCCAGTTATCAAGTTATTGTCATATAACTCTTGCGCCATGGCTATCACCTCATGGCCGGTAATATTCGTTACATCATATTTTTTAGCAATCGCTTGCCATTTGGCGTCAATATCGGCATCACTGCTGGCTTGACCGGCACTACTGATGGTTGCCTTATCTGTAGTGGTGCTTGTGGTCTTTGTCGTATTTTCTTGATTTTGCTGGTAGACGGCAGTACTTATTATTGTTTGCTGTATTGAAGCGGTTTGGTTGGTTTGCGCTATTCGGTTAGTTAGCATGATTGTCCTCTGCAATATTAATGACACTTTGGCTTGAATTAATCTTGATCAGGCAAGTCACGCAAGTCACGCAAGTCACGCACCAAAGATAATTAACCTAGTACTTATGCTAGGTTTTTACAGCTAAATTAATGGATAATTTGCTTTTTTGGCAGTGTTCAGAAATGATCAAACGTAGCATCGGCAAGGGTTGGCACTGATGCGGCAAATTATTGTCACTGGATGTATCGCGAGGGAAAGAGATGCGCAGTTCAACTCTTAACTGTTTAGCTTTTACGATTGTATATGCCTTAGTACCTTGTATACTTTACACCGCTTAAACACAGTCAATGTCATCGAACTTTATGTCGTTTTTAACCGGGCTTGTGTTTAAAAGATATGTCCAAAGTAAAAGTGTTATGGCAAGCATAAATAAAACGCTAAACACTTTTCACCCGATCAGATAATAGCTTGTGCAGTAATGACTCCAGTTTTTTCAACCTCTTTTTTTCAAACCCTTCAAGAAATGACTCATGTTTCCACTGAGTCTGAGCTGTTTAAACACCTCAAGTCGGCAATACACTATTTAGAATTCGATTACTACGCCTATGGTTTGTGTATTGCTTCGCCAGTGACTAGGCCAACCTTCACACTGCGCAACAACTACCCGGAGCAGTGGCAACATAGATATGAGAAAAACCAATATATCCATATTGATCCGACAGTAGCACATGGGCTGCAATCCACTCGACCGCTTGCTTGGTCAGGACAAAAAAAGCGCAGTAAAAAAGCGTTTTGGCAAGAGGCCGAAGCCTATGGCCTCAAGTCGGGCTGGGCGCAATCGGCACTGTTAAAACCGGGTGCAACGGGCATGCTAACTGTAGCAACGAATGATCAATCCCCCTTGTCGCAAGCTAAACAGCTACATTTATTAAGCTTGAGTAATACCTTCCAATCGGTCTACGGTGAGCTTGTCGTGCCGCATAAAACGACCACCCATGACGTTAAGCTAACCAAACGAGAAAAAGAAATCCTTAAATGGTGTGCCGATGGCAAAACATCGGATGAAATTGCGATGATACTTAACGTCACCAAAAGCACGGTTTCTTTTCACCTCGCGAATGCGGTAAACAAATTAGGCGTTTGTAATAAAACCGCTGCCGCCGTTAAGGCCATTCAGTATAACCTGCTGTAGCTCGTCTACATCTGCGCGTTTGGGTAAAAGCGTTTGCCCATCGTGCTGCCCCCCTTGATCACTCTCCCCATTACGATTCTTCATCATAGTAAAAGATGGCAACAACACCGCTAAATTATTTCACTTTTAACAAATATCATTTGTTATTTTTGCACTCAATCTAGTCAAACTGCCTTGCTAAGATACGCGCCACTTAACTTACTTTCTTCACATTTTGCACAATGTAGCGAGGCACAGCCATGACAGACGCTTTATTCCAGCCTATTAAATTAGGCAAATTAACGCTTAACAATCGCATTGTAATGCCCCCGATGACCCGCTCGCGCGCCAGTCAACCTGACGATGCAGCTAACGATCTAATGGCGACATATTACGCCCAGCGAGCCAGCGCTGGTCTTATCGTCACCGAAGGCACACAAATCTCCCCTATGGGTAAAGGCTACGCTTGGACACCGGGCATTTACAGCGAAGCACAGATCGCTGGTTGGCAAAAAGTCACAGACGCCGTACACGCTAAAGGGGGCACTATTTTTGCGCAGCTTTGGCACGTTGGCCGTGTTAGCCACCCAGATAATATCGGTGGCAAGCAACCAATCTCATCATCAGCGATTCAAGCAGAAAACGTTAAAGTGTTTGTTGACAATGGCACAGATGAACCGGGTTTTGTTGATGTGGTTGAACCACGTGAAATGACCCATGACGATATCAAACAAGTCATTGAGCAATATCGACAAGCCGCGCTTAATGCGATTGAAGCGGGCTTTGATGGCATCGAATTACACGCCGCGAATGGTTATTTGATCAACCAGTTTATTGATTCAGAATCCAACAAGCGCACTGACGAATACGGGGGTTGTCTTGAGAATCGTTTGCGCTTTTTAGACGAAGTGGTTAGCGCTATAACCGATGCCATCGGCGCTGATCGCGTTGGTGTGCGCTTAGCGCCACTCACTACCCTTAATGGCACTGTTGATAGCGACCCGATTACTACCTACACCGCAGCAGCTGCGCTGCTCAACAAACACAACATTGTTTACTTGCACATTGCCGAAGTAGACTGGGATGACGCGCCAGAGACCCCATTGTCGTTTAAACAAGCGTTGCGCGAAGCATTTACCGGCACCTTGATTTACGCAGGCCGCTACAACAGTGAAAAAGCGGCAGCGGCAATCAATCAGGGGCTTGCAGATATGATCGGCTTTGGTCGTCCGTTTGTGTCAAACCCTGATTTACCAGCACGTATTAAACATGGTTACCCAATTGCCCCACATGTGCCTGAAACGCTGTTTGGCCGAGGCGCACAAGGCTTAATTGATTACCCAAGTTACCAAATGCCTGAGCAAGCGGAGTAATAACCATGATTTTCCAAGATTTTGAGCATCAATCACTAAGTTTAACCAATCGCATCGCCATGGCGCCTATGACGCGCTCACGCGCTACTCAGCCCGGTGATATTCCCAATGAGCTAATGGCAGAATATTATGGACAGCGCGCCACGGCGGGACTCATTGTTACCGAAGGCACACCGATATCTCAAGTGGGTCGTGGTTATTCCATGACACCGGGAATTTATACAGCTGAACAAATCGCTGGCTGGCGAAAAGTCACCAAGGCTATTCACGAAAAAGGCGGTAAAGTTTTTGTTCAGCTTTGGCATGTCGGCAGACGCAGTCATTCCAGTATTTCTGGTCAGCAGCCGCTGGCACCATCGGCAATCACAGTGCCGGACCAAGTATTCGGCCCGTTGCCGTCGGGTGGCTTTGGCATGATAGAAACCGAGCAGCCAAAAGCCATGACACAGCAAGATATCGACAACACCATCGCTGACTTTGTCCAAGCAGCCAAAAATGCTATGGCAGCAGGTTTTGACGGTGTTGAAATTCATGCCGCCCACGGTTATTTATTTGATACTTTCTTACGTCTAGAGAGTAACCTGCGTGATGATAAATATGGTGGCAGCCAGACAAACCGGATGCGCTTTTTACTTGAGACTTTATCTGCCGTAGGTAATGAGATTGGCAGTGAAAGAGTCGCCGTACGACTATCACCACATGTGATTGAAGGCTTTGCTGAACAAGACCCAGAGCTGGTGCCATTAACGTTAAAAATGCTAGAAAAATTGCAGCCAATGAATTTAGCTTATGTGCACTTTTCCGAAAATATTTCCCGTTACCAAACAGTGCCGGAGTCATTTCGCCAGCAGGTACGTGAAGTCTACCAAAACCCAATTATGGTCGCAGGCAAGCTCGATAAAGACAAAGCTCAGACACTACTAACCAAAGGCTATGCTGATTTAGTGGCCTTTGGTACGCCGTTTGTCACTAATCCTGATTTAGTTGCGCGCTTTGAAAACAGCTGGCCATTGGCGGAATTTGATGCCGATGCTCGCTTAACCTTATATGGTGGTTCAGCTCAAGGCTATACTGACTATCAAGGTTATGCATCAAGTGCTCAGCTATAACCCAAAGACCAGCCGTAGTTAACAAACATTGAAACGCGTTCCTTTAAAACGCAAAGCGCAGCTATATCAGCATTACCGCTGATGTAGCTGTTATCGACTAACAAATAATTCAGTACGCTATTACGCGCACAGTTACTCTCCTAGCCCTCAGCTATTCTGCAAACTCTTTATTACCCAACAGACAATTTTGACCATCCTTTCTCGTACCTTAAAACGGCATTCATCGCCTTGTTCAAGGCAAAACTAAAGTCACCTTAATCGTGATTTATTGCCACTTGAAAACCATCCCGTACGCCTATTTCTCTGCTCACTTTTTAATTGGTGAAAACTCGTCTCAAAAGGTGGTTAGTACACAAAACCCCATTAAAAATGCAGTAAAAACAACGATAAATTCATCAGGCTAAATTTTCTGGTCTACACTCAATTTGATAGCTAAAGCATACACCGCAAGGTGCTTATGGCTTAGCTCGTTAAATTCGTTAGATCATCAAAGTATTGAGTTTGCCTTTTCAAAGCAAAGGACCTGTTGAGTAGAAGGAAGTCATCTATGAAAAAACTACTGAGTAAATTATCTATTGTACAAGTTTCACTGATAAGCTCAGCTATTCTTACCCTTTTCGTATTAACCTTACTTAGCCAAAACCTGTTAAACAAATGGCACGAAGTTGACACCATTGACGGTGACATTAGGTTAATTCAGTTGTTAGATGCGCTCGAAAAAGTTGCCCATCACCACGCTGTTGAACGCGGTTTAACAGCAGGCTTTTTAGGGACTAGCGAAGCCTCTGCCATGCAAACCGCTAAACAAAAAGTTGATACCCAGCGTCAAAAAGCAGATCAAGCCATTAATAACCTCAAGGCAATTCAAGCTGATGTTGATGGCATCAGTGATAAAATCAGCCAAAACCTGACTATTTTATATAGCCACGAAGCAGGCAAAGCGAGCTTGCGTCGTCAAGTGGATGCCCGTAATGCGCCAAATGCATTCACCTACTACAGTACCCTGAACAAAATCGCGATTGATTTAGCATCCAGCCTAAAAAATCAAATTAAACACCCACAACTTGCCGAAGCGTTAAGCGCAGCATTCCTTTTTGCTCAGTACAAGGAAAGACTTGGCCAAAATCGCGGTAAAATTAACGGTGTACTCGCCAAGCAACAAATAAGTGGCGCAGCGAAAGCCGATATTGCTTCCTACAATGCCGAGATGAAATTGCTTAATGATTATCTGATGGCCAGTTTGTTGGGTTTACCTGAGCAGCGCACGTTTAGCGAAATCTGGCGTGCAAATGAGTCGAACCGTATAAAATCAATTACAGACCAATTACTGACAAGCACTACACCTGATTTTAGCACTTTGCCATCAGCGTCTGAGTGGTTCCCTATGGCCACCAAGCAAATTGGCCAGATCAAGGCCATGCTCGATAACCAATGGCAAAGTATTCAAGCCAACGGCGCAGAAATACGTGCTAGTGCCGAAAATGATTTGATGATGACCATTACAGCATTCATCGCAACCGTCATCATTATCGTTTTGTTAAACCTGTACCTATTTTCAAGCTTGCGCAGCCAATTGGGCTACCTGACTAAAATGCTGAAAAAGGCAGAGCGTGGCGACTTAACGGTAGAGCTAAGACTGGAGACCAAAGACGAACTAGGGGAAATTTCTGGCGCGATACACAATACGGTTTATGCCTTCAAGGCATTGATGTTAGGTGTAGATAAGTCAGTAAAATCAGGGACTCGGCTCAATAACAGCATGAATGAAAAAACCCAGCTGGTGCTGGCAGAGTCCGTTAAAACGCAGTCAATGGCGACCAATATCGCCAGCGCGATTGAAGAGATGGCGGCGACCAGTCGAGAAATAGCACAAGCAGCCACGGATACACTCAATGCGAGCGACTCACTAAATCAGCAAGCACAACAACTGATTGACGATAATAAAACCAGCCAAGCCTCAATTAACGATTTAACCATCAGTATGGGAACGGTAGAGTCGCTCGCGAGTAAAATGGAGCAACAGGTCTCCAGTATTTCACTTATTCTTGACTCAATTAGTAGTATTGCCGAGCAAACTAACTTGCTGGCACTCAATGCCGCCATTGAGGCAGCTCGTGCGGGTGAACATGGTCGAGGCTTTGCGGTGGTCGCCGATGAAGTGCGAAGTTTAGCCGGAAACAGTAAGGAATCTTCCGAGAAAATCGCGGCTTTGCTAGGAGAATTACAAAACATTAGTGACGAAGTGATGCAATCGATTAGCAACAGCACAGGTTTATCTAAAACGGCGTTGGAGAAATTTGAACAAGCCAAAGGGGTCTCAGAGCAAGTGCACTTGCAAAGCCGTCAATTGGAATCGCTTGCGATGAATGTTTCTTCTGCAGCTGAGCAGCAATCAAGCGTTGCCGCCAATATTGCCACAGACGCTACCAATGTGCTTGATTACGCCAACCATGAATTAGAGGCATCGCAAGAGCTGGAGCTCATTTTTGAAGATATGAAGTTGAACGCAGAAACGCTGCAAAACACCATGAATAACTTTACATTTAAATAACCCCAATGACTATGCAGTAACGCTATTTACGTCGCAGGCTCATCAACCGCATTAACTGACGTTGCCATTTGTGATGCGAGTTGATTCGAGCCTGCACTCAACTTAACACCATCGACTCGTTAATAGTTTACTTGTAACTTGCGCCAAATCAGCAATTAACATGCTGATTCGGTTAGCAGTGCCGGCTGCGTTGTCACCGTTGAATGAGCCATCGAGCGCCACGAATAATAATCTACCTTTTAATCTCCCTAACATTTATTCATGCCAATTTATTATTGTTACGCCCAATGGCTACCAAGCTAGCGATAATTCAGGTATTTTGCTTTAACTATTTAGCGAATAAAGCGAACAGGAACGTGACGATAGGACAATTATTTATTGTTGTGATTGCAATTGGCACCGTTATCGCTGCCGTACTATTGATAAAGCAATCAGCAACAAAATTTCACTTAACCGACGAGCAAAAAGCAAAAGTTAAAGCTCGCCAAGCCGAGCTTGAGCAAGAAGAGAGGGAGCTTGATTTAAAACAGAGAGGGCTAGATCAAGAAGAAAAATAGCAAGAAAAAGTTGAGCTAAGCGGCTTACTTGTCAATTGAGCTTTGTCAGAAAGGGCAAGGTCAGAAAGGGCAAGCAAGCCTAATTAAGGGTGAGCGAGTAAAGTTTAACTGCGATAAATGGTTTGAATTAAATGAAAACCAAATCGAGTTTTCACTGGCCCATGAATTTTTAGTACGTCTTTTTTAAATACCACATCGTCGAATGCTTTAACCATTTGCCCACGGCGAAACTCACCGAGGTCACCACCGCGCTTGCCTGATGGGCAAGTTGAGTGCTTTTTGGCTAACTTAGCAAAGTCAGCGCCTTTGTCTAATTGCTGCTTTAATTTTTCTGCTAAAGCTTTGTCTTTTACTAAAATATGTCGAGCTGAAGCTGTTGCCATCACTTTTCTCTATCAATTTACAATGGCGCTAATTGTAAACCGAAAAGAGGTCAAACAACTAATTCAACCACTTACCTTGCAGACTTGTGTTAGGCTGTTGTTAAGTTTTTATCTTATTTAAAATTATAATAATTAACTATGAGCGCCATCGAACACCTTTTTAGCAAAAACCAAACATGGGCAGATAAAATTCGTGAACAAGCCCCCGATTTTTTTGAGCAATTGTCGAAGCAGCAATCGCCAGAATATTTGTGGATTGGCTGTTCAGATTCTCGTGTTCCCGCCAACCAGTTATTAGGCTTGGCACCGGGTGAAGTATTTGTGCATCGCAATATTGCCAACCAAGTAGTACACACTGACCTCAACTGCTTATCGGTAATGCAATACGCCATTGAAGTATTGAAAGTAAAGCATGTAATCGTATGTGGTCACTATGGCTGTGGTGGTGTTATGGCGTCGATGGACGATGAACCTAGAGGCTTAATCGATAACTGGCTGCGCCATTTAAAAGATGTTTATCGATTCCACAAAGATAAAGTTGATGCCGTCACCGATCAAAACGAAAAATTTAACTTAATGTGCGAGCTTAACGTGGTTGAACAAGTCGCTAACGTTGCTAATTCCAGTATCGTTAAAAAAGCATGGGCCAATGGTCAGGAGCTAACGGTTCACGGTTTTGTTTACAATCTTAAAGACGGTATTTTAAAAGATATGGAAGTGTCGGTAGACGGTAAATAACTGCTAGTGGCTTAATTAACGCCTCAATTAATACCTTAACTAAAGTCTTAACAAATAAAATAGCCAGCAATTGCTGGCTATTTTATTTGAACTGGCTAATTGGCAAGCTTACTCTTCCGAGCCTTCTAAAATATCGGCAAACTTATTAAGCTTTTCCAACGCTAAACCGTGGATCGATTTACGCGGGTAACGACCTGTGCGATTGATTTCGCCAGCAGGTGTCGCCATCAAAATCTCCAACGCTTGATCGATGCAATCAACCGCATAGATAGCAAATTTACCCTCTTTGACCGCATCAATCACATCTTGCTCTAACATCAGGTTAATCACGTTAGTGCGCGGGATGATCACCCCTTGCTTGCCCGTTAATCCCTTGTCTTTACAAAGGCGATAAAAACCTTCGATTTTTTCGTTAACCCCACCGACCGACTGCACTTCACCGTGTTGGTTAATTGAACCAGTAATAGCAATGCTTTGTTCAATTGGCAGTTGCGTGATTGCGGAAATTAGCACACAAAGCTCGGCCATTGAGGCACTATCGCCATCGATATGGCCATACGATTGTTCAATCGCAATATTGGCAGAAATCGAGACAGGAAATTCTTGACCGTACTTATGACCGAGATATCCCGTTAGTAGCAATACCCCTTTTGAGTGAATTGATTTACCTAAATCTACCTCACGCTCAATATCGGTTACGCCATTACTGCCCGCATAAACGGTTGCCGTAATGCGCGCTGGCGTACCAAACACACTGTCGCCAATCTCCAGTACAGTTAACCCGTTCACCTTGCCGACATTCTGCCCTTCGGTGTTGATCAGCACTTGGCGCTCTTTAATTTCGCTTAACCAAGTTTCACTTAAACGGCCCGTGCGGCGCTGTTTAGCCGCTAACGCTAACTTGACGAATTCAGCCGTGAGCGTGCTTTCCAGCGTTTGTTTTCGCCAACAATAAACGGCTTCGTCCAGTAAATCATTGATTTGTACAATATTGGCGGAAATCTTGTGTTGGTGTTCCGCGCGGCGCAGCGCATAGCGCACTAACTCGACAATCGCCTCATCCAGCACTTCTGGGTAATCGTTTTGCTTTGCTCGACGACGAATTAAATTGCCATAGGCTTTCAAACTCGCATGATTATTATCGATATGGCGATCAAAATCGGCCAGCACGCGAAATAGCTCAGTAAATTCCTGATCATACTCTTGCAGCATGTAATAAACATCTGAACTGCCGAGCAAAATCACTTTCACATTAAGCGGTATTTTTTGCGGCTGTAGGGTTACCGTCGCGCTCGCGCCCATTTCCGAGTAGGGGGTTTCGATCGCCAACTTTTGCGTTTTTAACGCGAGCTTTAAGCGCGACCACACCAATGGCTGATTGAGTAGCTTATCGGCATCTAAAATTAAGTAACCGCCGTTGGCCTTGTGCAATGCCCCTGGGCGAATTTGGCGATAGCTGGTGTAGGTTGCCCCTTGGAATGTAGAAAAATCGATATGACCAAACAAGTTTTGGAACGTTGGATTTTGCTCGTACACCACAGGTGCGCCTTCATCAGGCTTGCGCGACACCAGCAGGTTTGGCAAAAAGTGTTCAACTAACAATTTGCGATTGTCTTTGTCGTTGGTGTTTTCCGCGCTTTCATCGGCCAGCACTTCCAGTACTGTGTCTACTGCGTGTTCTTTTAACTTGCTCAGGTATTTAAGCACACCAATATTACTGGCAAACTCGTGCTCTAGTTCTTTGATTAATGGGCGAATGCTGTGATCAGCCGTCTCAAACTTGAGCTTTCTCAGTTTATTTGACGATTCGCGCTTCCACAGTGGCAGTTCAATCAACTGCTCCGATAATAAAGTCTCCAGCGCCGCGAGAATTTTATAAAATTCAGTGCGCTTTTCTTCTGAAAGGTTCGCGAATTCTTTATCGTTTACGGGTTTACCGTCCACCAATGGCGAAAAACCAATCTCGCCGCCCTCTTCGTGTAGCACCACGCTATGGCTCAGCGCGGTTTGCTCAACCGTGCCAATCGCTTCATCATATTTTTGATTAAACTCGCGATCGATCGCCGCCTTTTGACGTTGATATCCTGGGTTATCAAAAATTTCCGGAAATAGCGCCATTAGCTCATCAATAAAGGTATTGATACGCGCCAATAATTGTTTGCCATCGCCCGGGCTAACATACAAGCGATAAGGAGCGTGGTTATCATCAAAATTATTGATATAACACCACTCAGAAGGCGTGGTTTGCTCACCTGCGACTTCGTTTAGCATTTGTTTGATCAAGGTTTGTCGGCCGGTACCGTGATCGCCCATCGCGAAGACATTAAAGCCAATGGCTTCCATTGATAAACCAAACTCCAACGCCTCTTTTGCACGTTCGTGCCCGACAAAGGGCTGGCGCTCAATGGCGCGCTCAGAGCTGATAAACATCGCCTCTGATAAATTGGCAGTTAATTGGTTTGGTTTTAGCAGGCAGCTAACAGCGGATAAACTCATGCAGGAACTCAAATGAAACGTGTTCAAATTTTGTTAGTATTATCGCCAGTTTACTCGCTTGCCTGCCAAGAGCAAAGGTAATTTACCCTTGGCTTTGACAGGTGGTTACTTATCAACCAACGCAATCTAGTTAGCAGCAATTTAACCCCGCCCTATCTGCACTAGAAAGTAAGTTTCATTTACTTGAACAATCCTCTTTACCGAAAACTAAGGAGATAGCGGCTGTCGATAAAACTTATCGTGCCCACACTTGGCACAATCGGCGACTTGCGAGAAATGAGAAATCGTCAGCGATGCTTCACATTGCCGACAAACCAATACGCCAAAGCCAATATAATCGCCAGTTTGATAGACGCCGTGATGAGCAAAATCGTCCGGCAATTCCGCCCATTCTATTTGTGATTTATCCGCCGCTTTTGCCACTGAATCCCACCAAGTCTCGTTAAGTAATCCCAAATACACTGAATTTGCCGAGTCTTGCTGCCATTGCTCGGTAAACTCTTTTAAATCGTAGCTTAGATTATCGACAAACTGGCCAACACGCTCTTGTGATAAACTTTCCGCTGCATGTGCTAGCGCTTTCGCTTCTTCGACGACATCAATTAACTGGCGCACTTCGTGTTGCTGAATATCTTGCAGCCAATTGGTAAGCTTTTGATAGATAGTATCTAGTTGGTTGTGTTCAGCCATCACCACTCCTCAATCAATCACCCTGACAATTACCTATGAGTATAGACAGCAGACTAAATTCTTGTATTTTCAGGTAACTCACAAGGGCGCTGTGAGCGGCTCAAATAACCGGATTAAACTTGTTGTTTCCTAGCAGGATAAGGTATTCTATGCGGCAAAATTTAACACGCCGCCAATGCCGCCATTTAAAGCACGATTAAATAGTAATTTAACGCTTGTTTACTTGACATTAGTTACTTTCCGTTAGTTAGCGAAAAAGTAACCATACAAGGCTGCGGATTAAGGCTTAGGCACCCTCTTCTGAGTATTTGAGAAATTAATTGATGGAATCCACATACAATCCCCAATCGATTGAAGCAGAAGTTCAGCAGTTCTGGACTGACAACAAAACCTTTAAAGCACAAGAAAAGCCAGGCAAAGAGAAATTCTACTGCCTGTCTATGTTCCCATACCCTAGCGGTCGCCTGCACATGGGTCACGTGCGCAACTACAGCTTGGGTGATGTAATTTCTCGCTACCAACGTATGCAAGGTAAAAACGTCTTACAACCTATGGGTTGGGATGCCTTTGGTTTACCAGCAGAAAACGCAGCGATCAAAAACAACTCAGCACCTGCAAAGTGGACTTACCAAAACATTGATTATATGCGCGGTCAACTGCAATCTCTGGGTTTTGGCTACGACTGGGATCGCGAATTCGCTACGTGTCAAAAAGATTACTACCGCTGGGAACAGTGGTTCTTCACTAAGCTTTATGAAAAAGGCTTAGTTTACAAGAAAAACGCCACCGTAAACTGGGATCCAGTGGACCAAACCGTGTTGGCTAACGAACAAGTCATCGACGGTCGTGGCTGGCGCTCAGGTGCTATCGTTGAGCGCAAAGAAATTCCACAGTGGTTTATCAAGATCACAGATTACGCCGAAGAGTTATTAAACGACTTAGATCAGCTAGAAGGCTGGCCTGAGCAAGTTAAAACCATGCAGCGCAACTGGATTGGTCGCTCTGAAGGTGTGGAAATGACTTTTGCTGTCGCGGACAATGATGGCCAAGCATCGGACGAAAGCTTTGATATCTACACCACGCGCCCAGACACTATCATGGGTGTCACTTATGTTGCCCTAGCAGCGCAACACCCATTGTCTGTCAAAGCGGCAGAAAAAAATCCTGCACTGGCTGAATTTATCGCCGAAGTTAAAGCGAGCAAGCTGTCTGAAGCCGATATGGCAACGGTTGAGAAAAAAGGTGTTGATACTGGCCTTAAAGCAATCCATCCATTAACAGGCAAACTAGTACCTGTATGGGCGGCTAACTTTGTACTAATGGATTACGGCTCAGGCGCAGTAATGTCAGTACCTGGTCACGACCAACGTGACTTTGAATTTGCGACTAAGTACGGCCTAGAAATTGCGCAAGTCATTACTGGTGGTGAAGAAGACGATATCAGCAAAGCGGCCATCACCGAAAAAGGTGCCTTAATTAACTCTGGCGAGTTTGATGGTTTATCGTTTGATGAAGCCTTTAAAGCAGTAGCCGCTAAGCTTGAATCACTAGGTAAAGGTAAGATCACGGTGAACTACCGCTTACGCGATTGGGGTGTATCACGCCAACGCTACTGGGGCGCGCCAATTCCGATGATTAACCTAGCCAATGGTGAATCTGTACCCGTGCCAGAAGATCAATTACCGGTTGAGTTACCAGAAGATGTGGTAATGAATGGTGTGACTTCACCAATTAAAGATGATCCAGAGTGGGCGAAAACCACTTACAACGGCGAAGCAGCATTCCGTGAAACCGATACCTTCGATACCTTTATGGAATCATCGTGGTACTACGCGCGCTACTGCTCAACTGATTCAAACGACCAAATGTTAGATCCAGAAAAGGCAAACTACTGGTTACCGGTTGATCAATACATTGGTGGTATTGAGCATGCTATTTTGCACTTATTGTACGCTCGTTTCTTCCATAAATTATTACGTGATGTTGGTCTAGTTGACTCTGACGAGCCATTCAAGAGCTTACTATGTCAAGGTATGGTATTAGCGGAAACCTACTACCGAGAAGGTGCTAACGGCGGCCAAGAGTGGATTGCACCAACAGACGTAGAAGTTGAGCGCGACGAAAAAGGCAAGATCACCGCAGCGAAAAGCAAAATTGATGGCGAGCCAGTGATTTCGGCAGGCATGAGCAAGATGTCAAAGTCGAAAAACAATGGCATTGACCCACAAGCGGTTATCGAGCAATACGGTGCCGATACTGTGCGTTTATTTATTATGTTCACTTCGCCACCAGAGCAAACCTTAGAATGGTCTGACTCAGGTGTGGAAGGCGCGCACCGCTTCCTTAAACGCGTGTGGAAGCTAGCCGCTGATTTCACAGCAGCCGCAACAGCAAGTGACATTGACGCATCAAACGTGAACTTTGCCAGCCAGCACAAAGCACTTCGTCGTGAGCTACACAAAACGATTGCTAAGGTAAGTGATGACATTGGTCGTCGTAACACCTTTAACACGGCTATTGCCGCAGTTATGGAGCTAATGAACCACTTAGCCAAAGCTAAGCTTGAGTCAAACGAAGACTTAGTGGTGATGCAAGAAGCCGTGCGCGCTGTTACCCTAATGCTGGCGCCAATCGTACCGCATTTAAGCCACAAGTTATGGCAAGAAATTGGTGACGGTAGCCAAGTTGAAGACGCACTTTGGCCACAAGTTGATGAAGCTGCACTTGTTGAAGATGAAAAACTGATCATCGTACAAGTGAACGGTAGACTTCGCGCCAAAATCACTGTTGCCGCTGACGCAAGCCAAGAGTCAGTTGAAGCACTGGCCAAAGAAGAAGAAAACGTAGCAAAATTTGTTGAAGACAAAACCGTGCGTAAAGTGATTTATGTACCGGGTAAGCTGTTAAACATTGTAGCTAACTAAAGGTTGCTAACTAAAAGCACTAACTAGCACTATAACAATGCGCCTAACAATAACCCCTTGTTAGGCGCTAATTATTTAATCTTGTCGGGTTCTTTTCGCTTTAGAGTAAGGAAAAATTATGAAGTTATCGTCACGTAAAATAAGCCTGATTGTCGTGTTAAGCATCTTGCTTTCGGCTTGTGGCTTTCGCTTACGCGGTGATTTTCTTTTAGCGCCGGAACTGCAAACCCTTTACGTTAGCTCAGTAGACAAACACGGTGAGCTCACTCGTTTAGTCAAACAACACCTCACCTTAAATCAGGTAAATATTGTAAAAACACCGCGTGCAGAGCTACCTGAATTAAGAATTCTAAAAGATGAGCTAAATCGTCGCACCCTGTCCCTCTTCCCTAACGGCCAAGTCGCAGAATACGAAATTATCTACACGGTTAATTACCAGCTACAAATGGCTAACCAAGAGCCACAGCGCTTTAGCTTTGAGCTATACAGTGATTATCAAGACGATCCCGATCGCACGTTAGCGAAAAGTCGCGAACTTGCGCTACTGTTAAAAGAAATGCGCCAACTTGCCGCAGACCGTATTTTGCGAGAAATGGCGAGTATTCAAGTGAATAGCTAAGCGTTCACCACCAGATACGACGAGATTTACGCTTGCGCATTTACCACAATCAACTCTCACAAACCTTATCACAGCCACTTTCGCCCGTTTGGTTAGTCTTTGGTGACGAGCCTTGGCAAAAAAACGACAGTCTTGCGCAAATTAAAGCCGCTGCCCTGCAGCAAGGTTTTGATGAGTTAATCCGCTTTAGCGTTGATGACAAATTCAGTTGGGACGATGTGCTCAATGAATATAATGCCATGAGTTTGTTTGCCGCGCGCCGTGTCATTGAGCTTGAATTTCTCACCACCAAATTAAACGATAGTGCTACGAAAGCCATCGAATTAATTTGCAGTCAGCTCAGCCCCGATGTCGCTCTGCTTTGCCATGGCGATAAGCTCGATGGCAATGCCACTAAAAAGAAGTGGTTTAAAACGTTAAGTGGTGCTGGTGTCTATTTGCCAATTTATGATCTGGATAGCAAAGGGCTAGCGATGTGGCTTAATCGCCAAGTTCGCCAATACCAGTTAGTCATTGATAAACAAGGACACGAGCTGCTACTGACCATGTTTGAGGGCAATGTTTTAGCGCTTGATCAAGAACTACAAAAACTTTCCATTTTGTTTGGTCAGCAAGCCATTGATTTTGATACGTTATCAGAGCTAATCATCAGTCAAGCTAAGTTCAACCCGTTTGCTTTAGTCGATGCCCTGCTCACTGGCAAGCTTGATCGCTGCGTGACTATGCTTGATCAACAACAGCAAGAAGGCACACCCGCCGCGAAAATTCAGTGGTTTATTAACAAAGAGCTGAACCAACTCAAACAAATGCACTATCAATTGCAAGCAGGTGAAAGCCAACAAGCGGTATTTAAAGCATTTAGAATTTGGGATAAGCGCAAACCGCTTTATCAGCATGCCATCACCAATATGTCGCTCGACAATATATTAGTCGCTATCGCTCGCCTTGCCGATGTCGATTTAGTGAGTAAAACCACCAGTGAATTTAACATTTTTCAATTGCTTGCTGATGTCTGCATTTGTGCGTATCACGGTGAAAAGCTAAAGCCACTCAGCCTAAACTACTATGACTAAGCTGGCATTAGAAAATAACGTAAGCCAGCTCATTTTTGGCGGCACGTTTGACCCCTTCCATTTAGGTCACTTAACGCTTTGCAAGCATATTGCTAGCGATTTAGGCGTCACCCAGATAACACTACTGCCCGCCAATATTCCACCGCATAAAGCCGCAGCCCAAGTAAGCAGCGAGCACCGATTGGCGATGTTGCGCGCCTTGGTTAATAACGAAACCTTATTTAGCCTTGATGACCGCGAACTGCATCGCGACAAGCCCAGTTATACCGTAGACACACTGCAAGAGATGTACGCGCAATCGCCAAATCAAGCGATTAGCTTAATCATAGGTATGGACTCCTTGCTATCTTTCACCCGCTGGCATAGATGGCAAGAAATTATCTCTCAAGTTAATTTAATTGTTTGTACTCGGCCACACTACGTATTGGACAAACAACAATTGGTGGCTGAGCTGCAACAGCGCATCACTGTAAAGTCAGCGCTAAATTTACATAGTGTCGGGCAAATTTACCTAGCACCGCCCCACAATACGGATGTTTCCTCCACATCAATTCGCGCCCTGTTGAGCGGCGCTGACCAAGCAAGTCATGCACTAAGTGATGGGATGCATGGCAATACCAGCCCCAATAAAGCTTACGCCTTACTGCCTGAAAAAATTGCTGACTACATCGCACAACATCAGCTTTATCGTTCATAACACAGTTAAGGGTTATTCGCATTGGGGCTAAATTGGCGCTAACATTGGGGCTAAATAGCTCAGGTGAATAAATTTTCCCCCTGTGACCTTTGAGCGGTTAACGCTCTCTGTAATTAGTGATATTATTAGCGGTTACTAGTTTCGAATATTGTTTTACACTCAATTTCAACCAAGGAAAAATACATTGCAAAGTGAAGCTCTTTCCGCTTTCGTTTATGAAAAAATCGACGATTTAAAAGGCCGTGACATTGTCACTCTCGACATTCAAGACAAGGCCAGTTTTGCAGATTACATGGTAATCGCCTCAGGTAACTCTAACCGACACGTTAAATCTATTGCGCAAAATGTCGCAATGGAATGTCGTGCAGAAGGCATTGAGCCACTGGGTATCGAAGGCAACGACATTGGCGAATGGTCGCTGGTAGATTTAGGCGCCGTTGTCGTACACGTCATGACTGACGAACAACGTGACAAATACCAAATTGAACAACTTTGGCAAGACTAATCCGACAGTAGGCGAACAATTTAATGCGCTTAACGCTATATGCCGTTGGCAACAAAATGCCCGCTTGGGTGACGCAAGGCTTTGAAGAGTACGCTCGCCGCTTTCCCCGTGACCTGAGTTTTCACCTCGTTGAAATTCCTCCCGGTAAGCGCAGTAAGAACGCCGATATCGCTCGTATTCTAGACAAAGAAGGCGAGCAAATGCTGGCCGCTATCCCTAAAGGAAATCGCATTGTCACGCTAGAAGTCACAGGCAAGCCATGGGATACCCCAATGTTAGCCAAACAGCTAGAGCGCTGGCAACACGATGGCCGCGATGTCGCGCTACTCGTTGGTGGGCCAGAAGGCTTAGCCCCCGCTTGTATTGCCGCATCTGAGCAAAAGTGGTCATTATCACCGCTAACGCTACCCCACCCTATGGTGCGAATTATTATTGCTGAAAGCTTGTATCGCGCGTGGAGTGTCAACAACAATCACCCGTATCACAGGGAATAGTTACCGCGCGTAGCAAAGAGCACTAATGATGAGAGAAGTTGCAAGTTTAGTCACGGGTTTAGCAGCAAGGATTGAACAAGGCTAATGGTCAGACGTAAGCGCGTATCCATTCGCAATCACAGCGCAGAGGCGAACCTATTTGCCAGACGCGCTTTTATTGCCTTGATTGGTGTAGTGATCATGTTGGTTATTTTGTTTACCAATGTGTATAACTCGCAAGTTAACTCGTTTGAAAAGTATCAAACTCGCTCCAATAGCAACCGTATCAAGCTCTTGCCAGTCGCGCCCAATCGCGGCCAAATATACGATCGCAACGGGGTTTTACTGGCCGAAAACAAGCCGGTTTACAGCTTAGAGATCATCCCCGAACAAGTGGAAGATATTGAAGCTACGATTGCTGATGTGAGTGAGCTACTGAGTATTAGCGAAGAAAAACAAGCTAAGTTTTTCAAAGCACTACGGGGTAAGCGCCGTTTTAAGCCAGTTGAATTGCAATCGCGTTTAAGCGACCAACAGGTTGCGCTTTTTTCCGTTAATCAACACAAGTACCCTGGCGTGTTTATCGACGCCCGCCTGAAACGTTACTACCCATTTGGCGATTTAACGACGCACAATCTAGGCTATGTTGCGAAAATTAATCGCAAAGATGCCCAACGTCTTGAAGCAGATGGCAAATCAGAAAATTACGCGGCGACCCGTGAAATCGGTAAACTCGGCCTAGAAAAATACTACGAAGACACCCTGCACGGCACCATCGGCCATCAAGAAGTGGAAGTAAACAACCAAGGGCGCGTGATTCGCACCTTAGATTTTACCCCGCCAATTCCCGGCCAAGATTTAACCTTGACCTTAGACATTGAACTGCAAATGATCGCCAAACGGGCATTGGCAGGAAAACGCGGCTCTGTGGTCGCCATTGACCCACGAGATGGTGGCGTATTGGCCATGTATTCCAACCCCAGTTACGACGGTAACTTGTTTGTCCATGGCATCAGTTCGAAAAACTATCGCAAACTACTCGACTCAAAAGACTTGCCACTGATTAATCGCAGTGTACAAGGCTATCCACCAGCATCGACGGTAAAACCATTCTTAGCACTACTTGGTTTAGAACAGGGAGTTATTACCCCGGAAACGCGCATTTGGGATCCCGGTTGGTATCAGCTTAAAGGGGTTGATCATAAATACCGTGACTGGAAAAAATGGGGGCATGGCTGGGTCGATTTAACCAAGGCAATCGAGCAGTCGTGTAACGTGTATTTTTACGACTTAGCGTACAAGCTTGGCATTACCAAAATTAGCGAAATGATGGATAAGTTTGGCTTTGGTGAACGCACAGGCATTGATATTCACGAAGAAAGCAGTGGTATTTTGCCAAGCGTTGGCTGGAAACGCGCTCGCTTCAATCAAAATTGGTACACTGGCGAAACGCTATCGGTTGGCATTGGCCAAAGCTACTGGACAGTCACCCCACTGCAATTAGCGCAAGCAACATCTGTGCTGGTTAACAAAGGGGAAATTAAAAAGCCTCACTTGCTAAAAGCCAGCTCACAAACCACCTTCACACAAAGTGAGGATAAAAACTACGTGACGGTGAGTGCTCAACCCTATGAGCTAGAAGAATACCCGCCCATTGCCTTGAATAACCCTGATAATTGGCAACTGGTGCTGGATGCTATGCACTCAACGGTACAGAGGAAAGGCGCAACGGGCCACACAGCCTTTATCGATCACCAATACGATGCGGCAGGTAAAACTGGCTCTGCGCAAGTGGCGCGCATTGCGCAAGATGAAAAGTACGACGCCGAGAAAACGCAAGAGCGCAAGCGTGACAATGCCATGTTTATTGCTTTCGCTCCTTTTGATAAGCCAGAAATTGTCGTGTCGGTAGCGATTGAAAACGTTGCCAAAGGCGGTGGGGCGACCAATGCCGCGCCAGTTGCACGACAAATTATGGATCAATACTTTGGTAATCGCGTTATCACTAGCGAGTACACCAGTGAGGAACACCCACTTCACGACGAACACTTTACCGTTTCCACTGACGAGGCCGATTAATGCGATCAACGGGGCAAGATCAAGCCAAAAAGCTCGATATTTGGCAGAAGCTGCACATAGATTTCCCCTTACTGTTGGGCTTACTCAGCCTAATGACACTTGGCTTGTTCGTGGTATACAGCGCTGGTGGGCAAGACCTTGATTTAGTCATTCGCCAAGGGGTACGACTGGGTGTTGCCTTATTAGTTATGGTTATTGTTGCGCAAATCCCACCACAAGTGTATTTCAAATGGGCGGTCCCCACCTTTGTGGTTGGCTTGGGCTTACTCATCGCCGTATTATTGGTCGGTACTGTTGGTAAAGGTGCACAGCGTTGGCTAAACCTTGGTTTTATGCAATTTCAACCGTCAGAGGTTATGAAGCTCATTGTGCCGATTACCATTGCATGGTTTATCAGCCAATATGATTTACCGGCAAAGCTAGGCAATATCGTTGTCGCCTTTATGCTGGTGCTTATTCCAACACTACTCATTGCTAAACAACCTGATTTAGGCACCTCTTTACTTATCGCCAGTTCCGGTATCTTTGTCATTTTTCTTGCCGGTGCCAGTTGGCGACTTATCGGTACCTGCGTCGGTTTGGCCTCTGCCTTTACCCCCATTTTATGGATGTTTTTGATGAAAGATTATCAAAAACAACGGGTACTGACCTTTCTCGATCCAGAAAAAGACCCATTGGGCAGCGGCTACCATATTATTCAATCAAAAATCGCCATCGGCTCAGGTGGTATGTACGGTAAAGGTTGGCTGCAAGGTACTCAATCACAACTAGAGTTTTTGCCAGAGCGCCATACCGATTTTATCTTCTCAGTATTTAGTGAGGAGTTTGGCCTCGTCGGGGTTATTGCTCTGCTGCTGGTGTATTTAGCGATTGTGATGCGCGGCCTGTGGATTGCAGTGAATGCTCAAGAAGCCTTTACTAAGCTGCTCGCTGGCAGTATTACCCTGACCTTTTTTGTTTATGTATTTGTCAACATAGGCATGGTCTCGGGCTTACTGCCTGTGGTTGGTGTACCACTGCCGCTAGTCAGCTATGGCGGCACGTCAATGGTGACATTAATGGCCGGCTTTGGCATTCTTATGGCAATCGGAACGCATCGCCGTTTTAATGCGCAGTGATAGCCAACCCGTAACAGCCAAAAAATGTAATCTTCCATCTTTACCTAACGCACAACAATGCATAAAGACAATAACAATAATGACTAAAAAATTATGCCTAACCAGCTTGCTTGCCCTTGCCCTAGCAGTCATTGCTGGCTGTAGTAGCCATACTGGCCGTTATCAGCAAAAACACGATAGCATTCCTACGCGCTTGCCAACACCAGCTGAGCTAAAAGATCCTGTGCCACGCGCCGAGCCGAAAAGTCGCGGTGGCAACCGCGATTATCAAGTGCGCGGCAAGCATTACCAAGTATTGGAGACTGCGCAAGGATTCAGTCAAGTGGGCACTGCGTCTTGGTATGGGAAGAAGTTTCACGGTCATTTAACCTCGAACGGTGAAATCTACGATATGTATGCGATGAGCGCTGCGCATAAAAATCTGCCACTCCCGACTTACGTGAAAGTGACTAATCAAGCGAATCAGAAGTCCGTTATTGTCAGGGTGAACGATCGCGGGCCATTTCATCAAGACAGAATTATCGATCTCTCGTATAGCGCTGCCTATAAACTCGGCATGCTATCAACTGGCACGGCACAAGTTAAAGTAGAAGCGATTGACAATTTTTCAACCGCTGTGGCTTCTCCTAATGCGCAACCACAAGCTAAAACAGGTGCGGCTCAAGTTAATACTGCCCAGACGAATCCTGCTCAGGCCAGTATCCCACTGCCAGCGCCGACTCCGAGCAAAGCGCCACAAACATCAGATCTGGCGACAACTCCTCCGCCCCAGAAAGTGCCAGAAGGTGATTATATTCAGGTGTTTGCCACACGCAGTGAAGCTGTTGCCAAACGCACGATACTTGCGCTCACCAACTTATATCAGCAAAACGCCGTTTACTCTCAGCAAAACGGTATTTATCGAGTGAAGTTAGGGCCATTTGCCGCCCATGAAAATACCGATGAGCTAGTGGCAAGTTTACGACAAGCAGGCTATGAGAGTGCCTATCGTCGCAAAATCTTACATTAAGCCCGTTATCCTTGGGGTTTGCGCGTAGCAAATCTAAATAGTAGTGATATACTGTTGGCAATTTTTTGACACAACTATGACAAACATAACCAAATACCTGCGCAAACACTTTTATCGACTGGTCGCTTAGCGTCAGACGCCTAATCTATCGGTGCGCAATCTATTGGTGAAGGTAGGCAGTTGTGTCGCTGGTTAAAATACAAATTTCAAGGAGCATTATGTCACGCCCATTCGCTCAGCGCTTAGCGAAATCAACTAAGCGATGCTTAGTTATGCTAAGTGCCATTACACTGTCATCAACAATTTTCTCGGCTTCTGCACAGTCTATCCGCATTACTCCCGATGCCCCCGAAATTAATGCAAAAGGTTTTATCTTAATTGATTACACCACAGGTAAAGTGATCGCCGAAGGCAATGCCGACGAGCGCCTAGAACCAGCCAGCTTAACCAAAATGATGACCAGTTATATCATTGGTCGCGAGTTGGAAGCAGGTAATATCGCAACAACCGATATGGTAACGATTAGCGAAAACGCATGGGCGAAGAACTTCCCTGATTCGTCAAAAATGTTTATCGAAGTCGGTACTGAAGTCAGTGTTGCAGACTTAAACCAAGGTATTATTGTCGCTTCAGGTAACGATGCTTGTGTTGCGATGGCCGAACATATTGCCGGCTCTGAAGACGCCTTTGCCGACTTAATGAATGCCCATGCGCAGCAAATAGGCATGAACGACAGTTACTTTGAAAACAGTCACGGTTTACACAGCCAAGATCACTACACAACAGCGCGTGATATGGCAACGCTCGCTACCGCCTTAATTCGCGACACACCGGGTGAATACGAACTCTACAAGCAGCGTTCATACACTTATAACGATATCAAACAATACAACCGCAATAGCCTATTGTGGGATAAAAGTTTAGATGTTGATGGCATTAAAACAGGCTATCACTCAAAAGCTGGCTACAGCTTAGTGACGTCAGCGGTAAAAGACGGCATGCGTTTAGTGTCGGTGGTCATGGGCACAGAAAGCCAGCGCGCGCGTAAAATTGAGAACAAAAAACTACTCAACTATGGCTTCCGTTTCTTCGAAACGATTACGCCGTACGAAGCGGGTGAAACCTTTGCCACTAATCGCGTTTGGATGGGTGATGTTAAAGACGTTAACTTAGGTATTTTAGCGAGTACGCCGATCACCATTCCGCGCGGTCAGCGCAAGAAAATTGAAACTAACGTTGAGCTGACGAAAGAGTTGGTAGCGCCGTTAGCTAAAGGCGAGCAAGTGGGTAAACTTTACCTAACACTTAACGGTGAAGATATCGCCGAATATCCGCTGGTAACCCTACAAGAAGTGAACGAAGGTAGCATGTTCAGCCGTTTAGTTGACTATGTAAAACTTCAATTTATTGAATAGTAGGCAAACACTTATACTCAACCAAAAGCCTTGACTGATGTCAGGGCTTTTTTTTATACCCATGCTACTTCAAAGTGCTTGTTTCAGTTGGAATTAAAAGCGGTTTAGGCAAGGCATTGATTGCAGAGAATGGTTGTCCCCTTGTCAAAATCAATAACGCGGCATAAACCGCTTTTAAACCAACCCACTTTTTTAAGGTAGAAAGGGCGCTTCACAGGAACTCACTCTCTGCGTTGCAGCTTATTGAAAGGGAGTAACCATTCCGGCAAGCTGCGCCTTGATATTGAGTCCCTGTGACAGCGCTGAAATCAAGCATCTTGAAGTAGCATGGGTATGTATGTGCAAATTTTTGAATTTACGCTTGAATTCTGCTGCTTTGCCTCCATTAACAAGCCACTCACTAGCACTTACCTGCGCTAAAACATGCCCAGCAGTATTGCCTGACAACAACTAGGCTAACTGATGTGTCGCTTCAAAGCGCCAGAGGCATAGCTCTTGCCCACAGATTAGTGATAAAATATGAACTATCAGTATAAAGTCATTGCCTGCGATTTGATAAAAACCGTCGCACCAATGTTAGACCATTGCTAGGCAAGTCTTAGACAAGTGCTAGCGCGTAACAAGCGACAGCGCTGCCAGCAAAAGAGAGCAAATATGCAAACTAAATTTGATGAACTATTAGAATTCCCTACCGTACTTAACTTCAAAGTAATGGGCGTTGCCTGCGACGAGCTACCCGATCTAATTGTCGCCGAATTACAAAAACACACGCCGGGTGATTACTCACCTAAGCTGAAACCAAGCTCTAAAGGCAATTATGTTTCGGTATCTATTGCAGTGCGAGTTACCAGTAAAGAGCACATCGAGCAGGTGTACCAGTCGCTTAATACGATTGAACAAGTTCGCTACATTCTTTAGTAGTCAACTTACACCTAGCACTAAAACCAAGGCGCACCAGAAATAACGACAAACAGGCACTAAATTGAGTAATCCGCTAGTTATAAGACAGTTAGCACAGGCTGAATACACCCAAGTGTGGCAAGCCATGCAAACCTTTACCGATGAGCGCAATCAATCTACGCTCGACGAGCTTTGGTTGGTTGAACACCCGCCAGTATTTACCCAAGGACAAGCGGGTAAAGAAGAGCATTTACTAGCACCGGGGGATATTCCTGTCGTGCAAGTAGATCGCGGCGGCCAAGTGACGTACCACGGCCCGGGTCAACAAGTTATCTATGTCATGATTGATCTTAGACGACGAAAAATGGGGGTACGAGAGCTGGTTACCCTGATTGAGAATGCGATAGTTAATACCCTAGCTGAATATGATATTGACGCATACCCAAGACCGGATGCACCGGGGGTTTATGTCGATGGTAAAAAAGTCGCCTCACTTGGCCTAAGAATTCGAAAAGGCTGCTCATTTCACGGCCTTGCGCTCAATGTGAATATGGATTTATCGCCATTCTTGCGCATTAACCCGTGTGGCTATAACGATTTAGAAATTATACAAAGTGCGGACTTAAATGGCCCTAAAACAGTGGCAGAAGCCGGTGACGGCCTCGTCAAACATTTAAGCGCATTACTTGAAGCCACCGAGCTTCAATATCAAACAGGTTTGGAACAACAAAATGACAGTTAAATCTTCACGTATGGAGCCAGGTGTTAAGCTTCGCGATGCTGACAAAATGGCACATATCCCGATCAAAGTCGTCCCATCTGAGCGCGAAACTATGCTGCGTAAACCAGAATGGCTGCGTATTAAACTGCCTCGCACCACAGAAAAAATTGATCAGGTAAAAGCTGGCCTGCGCAAGCACGGCTTGCACTCTGTTTGTGAAGAAGCATCTTGCCCTAACTTGTCTGAGTGTTTTAACCACGGTACCGCCACCTTTATGATTTTAGGTGATATTTGTACCCGTCGTTGTCCGTTTTGTGACGTGGCACACGGTCGCCCGCTCAAACCAGACGCAGAAGAGCCAAAGAAACTAGCGCTCACACTCAAAGATATGTCATTAAAATACGTCGTGATCACTTCGGTTGATCGCGATGACTTACGTGACGGTGGCGCGAGCCAGTTTGCTGAGTGCGTAAAAGAAATCGGCGAACTTGCACCACACACCAAAGTGGAAATTCTCGTCCCTGATTTTCGTGGCCGCATGGACAGAGCCTTGGAAGTGTTAAACCAACACCCGCCGCATGTGTTCAACCACAATATGGAAACAGCACCGCGCCTATACACACAAGCGCGCCCGGGGGCTAACTACCAATGGTCGCTCGACTTACTGAAAAAATTTGGTGAAGCAAACCCAGACGTACCAACCAAATCAGGTTTAATGGTTGGACTTGGGGAAACGAACGAAGAAATACTCGAAGTAATGCGTGATTTACGGGCTCATGGCGTCACCATGTTAACCATTGGCCAATACTTGCAGCCAAGTAAGGATCACTTGCCTGTTGAGCGTTACGTCCACCCTGACGAATTTAAAATGTTTCACGACGAAGCGATGAAAATGGGCTTTAAACACGCCGCTTGTGGCCCGCTAGTGCGCTCAAGCTACCACGCTGACAAACAAGCAGCGGGTGAAGAAGTTAGCTAACAGTAAGCTCAACTTATTGTAATCCCATCAATAGCGACAATTGGAAGTAAACGGTCAATTGTCGCGACTTTCTAAATTTCCTTTGCGTTTTCTGGCGCTAATACACTCTCCCAAAATAGTTTGATCAGGCAGCATCACAAGCTTGTCCCCCAAGTTGGCGTAACTTGTATTGCAGTCTGTCTTTGGCGTTAACGCTTTAACTATCCTAAACTCAGTAGCTATACTCGTTCCGCTTCAAGATGCGTGACTTTAGCGCTTTCGCAAGGGCTTATTACCCGGTGCCACTTGTTGGAATGATACCCTCTCATGGGGATAAAAACAGGGGACAGCTTATGGCACAAACTAATGGCGAACTTTATCGGGCGATCCACGTTGAATCTCCGGAATTTGAGCAGCTTGATAGTGTCGCAGCGTGCCGTAAGGGGGCGACTAGTAATGGCCTGCTGCATGCCCGAGCTAGCGGTGAGATTGCCATCGGGGCAGATGGCTTGCAGTTAATTGAAGCGGCTGACGTTAATTTGGAGCGTTCAGCAGACGATGCACCTTGGTATGTATTAACCGATGGCGGAACCTCTATGCATGATGTGCCGGGCTGGTTTGGATACACAACGTGGAACTATTTTCACGTTCCCAAAGGTACACAGTACTGTGCGGAAACCTTGTTTATTAAACGCGATAAAAAGCGCAAGTGGAATCGGCATAAAACTGCGCAGGGGCGCCATTACACCATTCGCCCCAAGATTCGCATGAGACTTGACGCCTACTTCGGCGCGTTAGACAATTTAGCCAGAGCCGCTATTGTTCGCTCAATCGAACTCAAGCAGCCCGTGCGGCTAAACAGTGCCAATGAAAGCGAGCCAGCCAGCTCAACCAGCAAAGATGAAACAAGCGGATAGGGGGTTAACAGGTGACGACATTCAGTGGACGCTCTCTAGTAATGATTATTCAAGCGGTAGATCGTGAGATAAATCGACTCACAGCGCTGCCAGATGACAGTATTACACCAACCGAAGAGATAAGATTAGTTGACTACGAGTCTTTGGCTGACGAATTAGAAGATGCCTACGAAAAAGCCAGTGCCGGACACACTAATTTGCCAGAGTACAATCTTTTGGTGACTGATCGCGGTCAAGATGACGGTTAGTGGCTTGTCAGAAAAGACGGTTATCGCCTTCCTTGTTATCGCTTCCTTTAGTAATCGTTCTATCCGCAACCATCTCTGTGGCATATAAAGCAACAAAACTCCCCAAAAAAGCCAGCGCTTACTTGACCTAGCCCGGCTCCCCATCGCGGTCTAGTTAATTAAACAACCTCGTACGTCTCGTATGTGCAGCGCTTAACAGCATATATTTTGCAAATGCTAAGATGCTAGCTGTTTTTGATTTAACCCTAGCGAAATAACCCCTGCCAGCAAAGCGGTGATCGCAGCAGCAACGTGTGTTTGAGTTAGCCCATCACCATCTAGCCACAATAAACCCGCTGCATACGCCCCTATCGCGCCACCAACCCCATAAACGCCACTGATGTAGAGTGCTTGTGCCCTATTTTGTTGGTTGGCAAGAAAGTGATGTTGGATAAATTGCATTGACGCACTGTGATAAAGTGCGTAGCTCGCTGCGTGAATTAGCTGGGTAACGACCAAGAGCGCTATATGTTCTCCCCAATAGCCCATCAGTAGCCATCGTAGCGCCGTAGTTAAAAAACTAAACACCAGAATATGGTAAACGCTAAAGCGTTTAAAAATACGCCCCGCGAGAATAAATGTCGCGACCTCAACAACAACCGAAACACCAATCAATAAGCCGACCGCATAGCTTGGGTGCCCTAAGTCTCGAATGTACAGCGCGAAAAACGAATAGTAAGGGCCAAAGCTGACTTGCAGTAACAAGCCTGCGACAAAAAACAAAATAAAATTGCGCGACATTAGCAGGGATAACATTGAATTTGCGTTTGCACCACTGTCGCTTTGCCCTTTTTTGTCGCGCATCAATAGTGTCGATAGCCACAAACCAATCAATACCACTAAGCCCAGCAAGATAAAAGTTTCACTGCCATGACTCGCCATCACTTCACCGGCAATAACAGCCAATGCGATAAATCCTAAGCTCCCCCACAATCGGATTCGGGCATAAAATTTCGCGCTTTTGCGCATTGAATGCAGCGTTAGCACTTCCAGCTGCGGCAGCATACCAGTCCAAAACAAACTAAACAGCGCCAGTACTACAGCTATCGGCCAATAGCCATCAACAAAAAACAAACCAAAAAACGACACCATCGCCAGTGTACTCGCCACTTGAATAACAACGAGCTGTTTGCCGGTTTTATCCGCAAAAAATGCCCAGAAAGATGGGCCAATTATTTTTGTTGCGGTGAAAATTGCCAGTAGTTCACCAATTTGACGGGAGTTAAACCCGCGCCCTTCCAAAAATACGGCAAGAAAAGGCATGGCTAGGCCAAGTACAGCAAAGTACCAAAAGTAGCCGTTCGATAAGCGAACAAAGTTAGATAACATGTGCTAGAGAATTAATTCCATATTGGTACAAAAGTGATTGTTGATACGACAAATCTCTTGAGAGCGAAATTGCAAAATGTCATTTTTCCTGATGCCAAAGAGCTCGTTGATTATCGCATAGAAAAAAGCTCGCCGTGGCGAGCCATATCAATTTTATCGCTAAGCTAATTAGCTAGTGTTAACAGGCTTTTAGCGGCCAGCTTACTCAATCACTGGTGTTGTGCAGGCAACATCAGCATTTTGACCGCGATGACGCAGATAATGATCCATTAGCGTTAATGCCAACATAGCTTCGGCAATCGGCACCGCGCGAATACCAACACATGGATCGTGTCGACCTTTGGTTGCGATATCCATAGCATTACCATCAACATCAATGGTGTGACCACTAACACCAATGCTTGACGTTGGCTTTAGCGCAATATTGGCGACAATGGGCTGACCTGATGACAAGCCCCCCAGTACGCCACCCGCATGATTAGAAGCGAAGCCTTCGGGTGTTAGCTCGTCTCTGTGCTCTGAGCCTTTTTGATTCACGACCTCAAAACCATCGCCTATCTCAACCCCTTTAACCGCATTGATGCTCATCAGGCTATGTGCAATATCCGCGTCTAAGCGATCAAAAATTGGTTCACCTAGGCCAACAGGCACCCCTGTGGCTACCACCATGATTTTCGCGCCGATAGAGTCTTTTTGCTTGATAATACCGCGCAACGTTTCATCGAGTGCTTCAAGCTTAGTTTCATCGGGGAAAAAGAATGGGTTTTCTTCAACAATCGCCCAATTAAACTGCTCCGCTTTAACATCCGCAATTTGTGTAACACAGGCTTTGATTTCAATGCCCAATTGCTGTTTCAGGTATTTTTTAGCAATCGCACCCGCAGCAACACGCATCGCCGTTTCGCGCGCAGACGAGCGGCCGCCACCGCGATAATCGCGAAAACCATATTTTTGGGTGTAAGTGTAATCCGCGTGACCGGGGCGGAAACTTTGCGCGATATTACCGTAATCTTTCGAGCGTTGATCGGTATTTTCAATCAGCAAACCAATCGGTGTACCTGTGGTTTTCCCTTCAAACACACCTGACATAATTTTAACCTGATCGGCTTCACGTCGCGCCGTAGTATAGCGAGAAGTCCCAGGCTTACGGCGATCGAGGTCAAACTGCAAATCAGCTTCAGAGATTTCCAATCCAGGAGGACAACCATCAACAATCGCCCCTAAACCTAAACCATGACTTTCACCAAAAGTGGTGACCGTGAATAATTTTCCGTATGTATTACCTGACATTATCTTGCAACAACCCGTTGGTTAAAAATTTCTTGATATTCCTCTAATTGTGCCTTGGTTAGCACAAACACGCCGTGTCCACCGCGCGTAAACTCCACCCAGTGAAACGGCACTTCTGGATAAGCCGCTTCGACATGAATTTGCGAATTCCCGACTTCACATACCAAAACACCAGTATCAGTTAACTGGCTTGCAGCTTTTGCTAAAATTTCGCGCGTGATATCTAAGCCATCATGACCAGACCCAAGCCCCATTTCTGGCTCATGCGTGAACTCCGCAGGCAAGCTGTCAACGTCTTCTTGGTCGACGTACGGTGGATTGGTGACAATTAAATCATACTTCTCTTGCGCGACAGAGGCGAAAAGATCAGATTGAATCGGAATAACTTGTGCCATTAAGCCATGCCCTTCAATATTTATTTGCGCCACATTCAGCGCATCAACCGAAAGGTCAAGCGCATCCACTTCCGCTTCTGGAAATGCATAAGCACATGCAATCGCAATACAGCCACTGCCAGTGCATAAATCTAAAATACGGCTTGGTTGCTCGCTAAGATAAGGTAAAAACTTGTTATCAATCAGCTCTGCAATCGGTGAGCGCGGCACTAATACACGCTCGTCAACATAGAACGACAAACCTGCAAAATTGGCTTGGTTAGTAAGGTAGGCCGCTGGTATTTGCTCTTCTACTCGACGAGCAATCAATTCAAACAGCTCCTGCTTTTCTTGAGCCAGTAACTTAGCATTTTTGCTGGCATCAAATAGCTCACTCGGAAGTGCCAACGCAAACATGACGAGTTTGATCGCCTCATCCCATGCGTTGTCGGTGCCGTGACCAAAAAATAAATCAGCGCGGTTAAATTCGCTTGCCGCCCATCGCGTCCAATCTTCAATGGTGGTTAATTGGCTATAGATAGGGTTTGTTGGCTCAGGGGTTAAAGACATGGTCGTGTTTCGCGCTCTTACGTACTAATGGGGGACAAAAAAGGGCAATTACTATATCATTAAACTCTGTTTACGTGTTCAACTTTGCCATGAAATTTAAAGATTTATTAACCGCTGAAGAAAAGCAATTGTTTAAAGATGAGATCGGCAAAGTAAAACCAATTATTCAAGACAAAGTCGTTCATCAAAAAAAGCGGCCGTCCCCCCCGATTGCCAAAGCCAATCAAATGACTCAACGACAAGTGGCAGAGTTTCATTTTTCCGATGAATTTGAACCTGATTTGAACCGCTCAGGACCAATGCAATACGTCAAAGAAGGTACGAACAGTTTCGAAGCCAAAAATTTGCGGCGCGGCATTTACCACCCAGAGCTGATTTTGGATTTACACGGGCTTAGCCAACAACACGCCAAGCGAGAAATAGCTGCTTTACTGCTGGCGTGCCACAAAGAGCACGTGCGTTGCGTGTGCATCGTACATGGGATTGGCAACCGAATTTTGAAAAACAAAGTACCACATTGGCTAGTGCAACATCCCGATGTATTAGCCTTTCACCAAGCGCCACTAGAGCATGGTGGTGACGGCGCCCTGCTCGCCCTGATCGATATCAAAGACAAATACTAAGCAACGCAATCAAAGCCAATAACTTTGCTTATGCCTTGGCAGAGAAAATAGCTGCGCCTAATAGCTAAGCACAGAGCAGTATATAAAGGCGTTGCGAATTAGCTCGTCAGGTCGGCTGGTGAAATGACGCCATTTAGATGCCCCATCATGTGCGTGGCATCATAGTCAATTTCAGCAATACCAGCGGTTTGAAAAATAGGCGCAAACTCATGCTGTGTCAGTTCCGACACTAAATAACTGACCAAAGGCATATGAGATACAATGAGCAGGGTTTCAATTTGGGCAGGTGAATCTGCATGCTCTGCCAAATGACCATCAATCAAATCACGTACTTGTGAAGCTGAGCCTGAAGGTGTGATCATGGATTGAGTGGTTGTCAATTCACTAAGTTGCTCGTTCGACAACGAAAGACACTCAGACAATGACTGGTAGGTTTGCTGAGCACGTAAATAGGGGCTTACCCAAATTTGACTAGGTGCAATATCCTTGCTCGCCATCCATTTACCCATCATTGCGGCTTCTTTGACACCATGCTCGGTTAATGGACGCTCAGCGTCAGAATTGGCAGTGGCATCAGCCTGCCCGTGCCGCATGATCAAAATCTGCATTAATTTCTCCCGCACATCACTAAATCGCGGTCAGTGTTAAAAAATTCCGGCTATAGTAAAAGAAACGCGTTATGATTAATAACAACTGTTAAGAATAAAATAAACTGGCCTTATTCCGTCAAGTAATTTATAACAAAAACAACGCTATAATCAAAAGTATAAACACGACTTTCCGATCGTGCTGTTCGATACAAGTGTGATATGGGAATTTATGTTGAAACAAAGCCCTAACGATAAAAAACACTACCTGCCAATAACGCTAAGCAACGGCTTGCGGGTGTTACTGATCCAAAATACGGAATCGGAAAAAGCAGCAGCGGCGCTTGCCATCAACGCAGGCCATTTTGACGATCCGCAAGATCGCGAAGGCTTGGCTCACTTTGTTGAGCACATGCTGTTTTTAGGTACAAAAAACTACCCTGATGGTAGTGAATATCAAAAATTCATTAGTCAACACGGTGGCCATCACAATGCGTGGACTGGCACTGAACACACATGTTTCTTTTTTGATATACAAAGCAATTACTTAGCCGATGCACTGGCGCGCTTTGCTGACTTTTTTATCAGCCCATTACTAAGTGAAGCCTTTGTCGAATCTGAACGACAAAACATTGATGCGGAGTTTAAGCTTAAACTCAAAGACGATATCCGCCGCCTTTACGATGTTCACAAGGCAACGGTCAACCCGGCTCACCCGTTTTCGCAATTTTCAGTCGGTAACCTCGAAACCCTAGCAGATCGCCCTGGGCAAAATGCCCAAGCTGATATTATGGCGTATTTTGAGCGCAACTACCGCGCAAACCTGATGACGCTTGCACTTGAGGGGCCGCAAACCGTTGCCGAGTTAAAACAGTTAGCAACGCAATATTTTTCTGGGATAAAGGCAGGCGGTGAAAAAGCCGAGATATCGGCACCACTTTATTTAGCAGAGCATTTAGCGCAAGAAATTGCCGTAACCCCAGTCAAAGAAGAACGACAACTCATCGTTAGCTTTGCCATGCCTGGCATAGATAAATATTATCAGCACAAACCAGAGTCAGTACTTACCTACCTGCTTGGACACGAAGGTAAAGGGAGCATTTTATCTTTACTAAAACGCCAGCACTTAGCCATGGCATTAACCGCAGGCTCGGGTATTAACGGCTCCAACTTCAAAGATTTTAATATTAGTATCTCATTGACCGAGTATGGCGAAGCCAATATCGAGCAAGTGTTAGATGTGGTGTTTAGCTATATCCAGTTATTGAAACAAAGACCGCTGCCACATAACTTTTACAATGAAAAACAAAAGTTGACGCGTATTGCTTTTGATTACATGGAGCGGCTCAAGCCGCTCGATTCGGTTAATCAGCTTGCTGTTAATATGCAGCACTACCCCGTCGAAGATTATATTGCTGGTGATTACCTGATGACTGGCATGTGTGATGACAGCGTTGAATATTTACTGACATTTTTATCGCCTCGCAACTGTCGCATCATCAAAATAGGTCAACATTATAGATGCGACAAACTCAGCCCTTGGTACCAAGTTCCGTATCATATTCAACCGATCGCAGAAGCAACTCTTGCTCGATGGCAAGATATCGCCATTCATCCAGACTTAACATTACCAGCGCCTAATCCATATATCATTGCGGCCCCGAAAATTTGGTCACACAGTCATGAATCCAGCAGGCCAGCCATGATAGACAATCACAATGGCCTTTGTGTTTGGTATAAGCAGGATACAACCTATAAGGTACCCAAAGGTTATATCTACATTGGGATTGATTCTCCGCTCGCCATCGCCTCAACAGCCAATATCGTGATGACTCGAATGTTTGTTGATATTTTTGGTGACCAAGTCACAGAAGAGCACTACGATGCCGAGTTAGCAGGTATTCACTATCATCTATACGCACACCAAGGTGGAATGACACTGCAAATTTCCGGGCTTAGCGAAAAACAGCCATTACTCTTGGAGCGTCTGCTCGCCAGCCTAATGCGTCATGACTTTAGCGAGCAAGCGTTTGAGCTGAGTAAAAAACAACATATCAAACAATGGCAAAATGCTGATAAAAACAAATCTATCTCCCAGCTGTTCGCAACCCTTAGCGCTGCCATGCAGCCTAATAACCCTTCTGCAGCAGAGCTATTAGCAGCGATCAGCAGCATTTCGTTTGCGCAGTTTTTGCGCTTTTGCGGCAGATTGTTCGAACACATCACACTCGACGTATTGATCCATGGAAACTGGCTGGAAAAGCACGCCCAAGCAATCGCCAAACAAATTCAAGACGGCTTTAATCATTGCTTTGACGGTCGCAATCACGTTAGCTGCCCTGTGATCAACATCGCAGAGCAACAAGAGTACGTGCTGCCTGTGTTGATGCCAGAGCACGACCACGCTGCCGTTTGTTATTACCCGCAAGTAGAAAAAAGCGAGCATACCACGGCGCTGACTATGCTTACTAGCCATTTTCTCGCGCCACTTTTCTTTCAGGAAATGCGCACCGAAAAGCAATATGGTTATTTAGTTAATGTCGGTTATATTCCCATTAACCGCTATCCTGGCATTGCCTTTTACATTCAATCGCCCCACACCTCGGCGGCCAAATTAGTTGAGGCAATTGACGAGTTCATCGAAACTGTGTGTCAAAAATTAACCGGCGTCTCAGAAGCACAATGGCAAACCTTCAAGTTTGGGCTAAGCGCTCAATTGGCCGAAAAAGACACCAGCTTGCGCACGAAGAGCCAACGTTTTTGGGCGGCAATATCCAATCAAGACTTTACCTTTGACCGCAAGCAAAGGTTGTTAAATGCCATTAACAATGTCGAGCTAAGCGAAATTATCGCATTCGTTAGCCAGAGCTTAACTCAACACCTCAGTCAGAATAACCAAGGCGAATACCTCAACAGGCTAACCTTAGTTTCCGCGCAAAACGAAGCACAAACGCAGAAGTGGCAACAAAGGGCAGCTCAACTCGTCAAGTCACCCAGCGAATTACCAGAAAAAGCCGCGCTCAAGTACTAATAAAAAGGATAAAGCCGCAGTTATGCTGCGATATATAGTACAATATGCGCCCGGTTAATCTTTTAGTTGTACAGTAATCAACCAGTTATATTGACTTGTTGATGTGCTTTCGATTAAATGTAAGCAAATAATTATAATAAGTGACCTAGTTCAGCTTTCGAGCTGCAAGGCAAACAATTTGGCTGTTCTTTCAATTAATAAACCATCCCCTTTTTGGCTGTTTTTATTCAGCCTATTCGTGTTACTGACAACGAGTGTGACCAGTTTTGCCAGCAATACGGTCAGCGACTTTAAATTCCAACAACTCACCACCGTCGATGGCTTGTCACAAAGCTATGTGTTTTCAATTATTCAAGATGAACAAGGATTTATGTGGTTTGCTACCGCCGATGGTTTGAATCGCTACGACGGCCACGAATTTGTTCACTATCGTCACGATATGAAAGACGCTAATTCTATCGCCGACAACTATATCAGAACGCTGTTTATCGACAGTCAACAAACCCTTTGGGTTGGCACGGGCAATGGCCTCAGCCGCTATAACCCCGCCACCAATGATTTCACCAATTACACGCGAAATGAAACCGCGCGCAACACCTTATCCGATAACGTTATTTGGACTATTGATGAGATCCGCGCAGACAATATCCACGCGCAACTAGCTGGCACTCAGTTACTGGTAGCAACCGATACAGGTTTACACCAGTTCAACACGGCGACTGGCGAATTTACGCTCGTGCGCAATGAAAGCAACAATGAAAGTTTCAGTGCAGTAAAAAGTATTCACCAAGACGGCAAAGGTAACTTTTGGCTAGGCACTTTTGATGATGGTGCTTACCTAGCGAATCAGAATTTTACGTTGGTTAAACACCTCAAAGAGAACACCACAACCACTAGTCAGTGGAATTTTACAATTGACGCCAGCTCAATTTTCGACATTAAGCAGGTTGCTGAAAATTACTGGCTAGCGACAGACAATGGTATTTACATTGTCGATAAAAATTACCAGTTACAACATCACCTCAATCAAAAATCGACAAACTATCAATTGCTTTCCAATCAAGTTCGTTCGATTTTAGCCACCAAAGGCAGTGAGCTATGGGTCGGTAGCAAAGAAGGTATCAATGCCATTGACCTGCTCACCTTATCAACGGTTCAGGTCGCCAAGCGAGGTAGCGCCCCCAATGAATTTGAAGAACCTTGGGTGATGACCTCTTTTCAAGATAAAGTTGGCAACCTGTGGTTTGGCACCTACGGAGGCGGTGTAAAAGTTCACAAAATCAGTAGTCGCCTACTTCAATCAGGCCCCCATACCAGCGATACGGGCGACCTATGGCTAAGCTCTTTTGCCCAAGACGACAATGGTCTTGTTTGGTTTACCAATGAATCGGGACAGCTCTTTCAACAAGCGGTTGACGGAGATAGCGCCGAATTAGTTAATGTCCCACTGGATGTGGCACAAATTCACTATAAAGATGAGCGCACATTGTGGCTTAAAACCTATGGCGAGGCCTTATACGAGCTAGATATTAATTCGTTAGCCCTCAAAAAGCACATCAACTGGCCACCGTCGGCACAATCGTTACAAGAATTGGTCGCCATCGACGAGGCGATCTGTCAAATCAACTCGGCTGGCCATCTCAGTTGCTTTTCAGGGCAAACCGAGCAATCTCAAACCTTTATTCCCGAAGGGGAGCAAGCTATCACCCTGCTCCAAGATCACTCTGTAGATAGCTTATTGCTGCTCACCGAGAGCCAAACCATCTATCGGTTTTCCATTGCCGAGCAACGCTTTGAACTAGTCTACTCGCTATCCGAAACTGAGTTGCAATCACTTATGGTGAGCAATATGCAGCTTAAACGACAAAACTTATGGTTAGCGGCCAGTGGCAAAGGCATTATTCATGTCGACTTGGTCACGAACAAAATTTCCACGTTCAGTGAAAATAACGGCTTAAACAACAGCTATATCGCCGATATGCTGATGTCTGCAGATAGCAACTTATGGTTTGCCACCAATAAAGGAATTGGTGTCATTGATAGCAAAACCAAAATACTCAAACAGTTTGATCGCGATTACGGACTAGATCACATTGAATTTAATGCGCACTCTGCGCTGTTAACATCACAGGGTTGGGCTTATGTGGGTAGCCCTAAAGGCTATATTCGCTTCCGACCACAGCAGTTATTTAACGCACAACAGCAGCTAAATACGCCAGTGATCAACGATGTCACCATTGCCAATAAATCAATCAAAACCTTACCCGCATTCAGTGAGCAAGAGCTGCCGCTTAATCTAGCCAACGCTAAATCATTTACCATTGGCTACCGAGACTTTCCCCTGAGCTTTGAGTTTGTCTCACCCAACCCAGCGCTGGCGAACCAAACTATCTATCGCTACCGGTTAATCGGTCTTGAAGAAACTTGGATTGATACCACGCCAGACAACCGACGCGCGACATATACCAACCTAAGCCCAGGTCATTACAGCTTCGAAATTGAAGTTTTCGATGTTTTTGCCCCCGAGTTGACTCAGCGTTCGCAATTGAACTTTACGATTTCTCCACCTTGGTGGCTTAGCACCAGTGCCATTGTGCTTTATGGATTAGCAACTATTTTGCTGCTCACATACTTTGTTCAACAGCTGCGCCATCGCCATGAATACCTCTATCAAATCAAGAAAAGTGAAGAGCGTCTCAAGCTGTCACTTTGGGGCAGTGGTGACGAGATGTGGGATTGGAATGTTCACTCGCAAAAAATTTTCCGTTCGAACATTTGGGGGATCTTAGATTTTCCACAAGACGGCAAACGCAATGTTGGCGCAGAGCAAACCAATATCCACCCCAATGATATTAAGCGTGTAACCGCGGCCATCGAAGAACATTTCGACAAAAAGACCGATCACTTTGAAACAACTTATCGCGTTATGGATAAGCAAGAAAATTGGGTCTGGGTGCTAGATCGCGGAAAAGTGGTCGAACGCGATGAACAAGGTACGCCAGTGCGTATGACAGGGACGCTCAAAGACATTACCCAAATCAAAAAAGCGGAAGAAAGGCTCAAGCTGTTTGCCAAGTGTATTGAGAACATCTCTGATGCCGTTGTTATTTACGACCGTCAGTTCGCGACTATCGACGTCAACGAGTCATTCACGCGTATCACAGGACAAAGTAAAGCGGAGGTCATGGGCGAACAGCTACAATTTAACCGCTACCCGAACACTTTTTCTCAAGCCATCAAGAAGCAGTTAATGGTCGAGGGCAGCTGGCAAGGTGAAATTGAGAGCCTGCGCGATGACGAGCAGCTCTACTACTGTGACCTTACACTCGATGCCATTCGCGATGAAAGTGGCAATATTTCCCATTTTGTCGGCGTATTTTCTGATGTTACCGAGCGAAAAAAATCAGACGCAGAGCTGCGCCGTCTGGCCAATTCAGACACCCTAACCGGCCTGCCTAATCGCTCTTACTTCCAAGCCAATCAACTGCGTTTGGTAAAAAGCAAAACCGCCCATGCATTGCTGGTATTTGACCTCGATAACTTTAAGAAAATTAATGACTCTATGGGTCACCAAGTAGGTGACATGATATTGGTTGAAGTGGCCAAGCGCATCGCCCGCATTGGTGGCAAACGCATTAGTGTCTACCGCTTAGGCGGTGATGAATTCAGTGTCATTATTGAGAACACTAACGATATCCATACCGTTACGACACTCGCAAAAGAGATACTCAACAGTATTGCTCAGCCGCTAAAAATAAAGAATCAAGAAATCGTCTTATTCAGTAGTATTGGCATTGTGCTCTACCCTGAAGATGGCGCAACCCCTGCTGAGCTGCTGAAAAATGCCGATACCGCTATGTATCACGCCAAAGACAACGGCGGTAATCGCTATCAGTTCTTCAGTGATTCGATGAACAAGCAGGCGGTCAAGCGCATCCAAATAGAAACCTTAATTCGCCACGGCCTAAAAGAAGATTACTTCTCGGTTTTCTATCAACCCAAGATCGATATCGCCAGCGGTAAAGTTGCCGGTATGGAAGCATTAGTGCGCTTTGAAACCCCAACCAAGGGAATAATTAGCCCGCTGGCATTTATTCCGATTTCTGAGGAAACCGGACAAATTATCGACATTGGTGAGATAGTCTTACGCAAATCCTGTTTTGCCACTAAGCGTTGGATAGATGCGGGTTTATTTGATGGCCGAGTTGCCGTTAACTTGTCTGCTGTGCAGTTCACTCAGCCGAACTTACCGCAGATGATCGCCAACATTTTGGCAGAGAGTCAGTTACCGGCTAAGCACCTCGAACTAGAGATCACTGAAGGTACGGTTATGGACTCGCCGCAACAAGCCATTGATACTATGCTGCAAATTCGCTCGATGGGCATACATTTAGCGCTAGATGACTTTGGCACGGGTTACTCTTCTTTAGCTTATTTAAAGAAATTCCCGCTCAATACCTTAAAAATCGACAAAGCGTTCGTCGATGATATTGAAAGCTCTGATCAAGGTCGTAACATGGTGGCAACGATAGTTACCATTGCACATAACCTTGGCATGCAAGTCGTTGCAGAAGGGGTGGAAAACAACAATCAGCTAAGCTTCTTATCAGGGCTCGGCTGTGAACAACTGCAAGGCTATCTTTATAGCAAACCTCTACCGGAAAACGATTTTCAGAAGTACTTACTCAGCTACCAAATTACGGATAAATCAACAAACTTCCTTCACAGCTAAATGCGGTTAAACGCCAACATTTTGCCCCTTGTTGGTATTGTTGCCGCTCACTTGGCAATATTTTGACATTTCTCTGCGCTTATCGATTTTCCCAGCACGAAAAACAACAAATAACCTTAAAAATCAAAAACTTAAAAAAATCAACAATAGCAAAAATAGTGGCATATATTTAGCTAAACCTTATGTGGAATTAACCAATAACCATAAGGAAAAACAAAATGTTAACTTCTATTCTAATGTCACTTTCAATGTCTTTAACGCAACCGGCAGCCGTTCAGCCAGAACAAGTTGTGGATGCCGATGCTGCAACACTGTTCAGCCAAAAGCGCCGCGGCAGCAGAATCATCGAAAGCATTGAGCTGGCGAGTCAAAAACGTCGTGGTAGCCGCATCAGTGAAGAAATGGAATTAGTCAGCCAAAAGCGTCGAGGCAGCCGCATTAGTGAAGAAACGGAATTAGTGAGCCAAAAGCGTCGTGGCAGTAGAATCAGTGAACAAGTTGAACTAGCTAGCCAGAAGCGTCGTGGAAGCCGTATCTAATGTTTGGTTTTATCAAATCGCTTTTCGTTAAAAAGCCCAGTGAGAACAAGATTGCTGCGGCAATCGAATTTAAAGAAACATCAGCTTCGGCTTGGTGGCAGTAAAAATTAGTTTTGTTTAAAAGCAGTAACAACAAACCAAACTTATTAACAATATGCTACAGGGAAGTTAGCGTATCTATTGAATCGCTAGCACAGTATTTTCAATACTTAGCTTTTTTTAACCAAATAGTCATTGAGACTGTTAATGATCATGCTAGCAAGACTCGATTGAACCAACCAGCACTAGCTAACCCCACCGAATTCCAACGCTAAATTTAGCCATTACTCTTGCGAATAGCGCTTACGGATGACTTTTTCGAGTGACTTTTCGAATGGATAAGCGCAGCGATTAAGCCCTAAAAATCAAGTAGTTAAAGCCAAACGCTTTATTTACTTTCATACGTTTTTTCATACAGAACATCGGCCATAACGCGGGGCCAAACACTAAGCCACCTAACGCCCAACGTCTGCGTCCTAGGCCATTTGACAGTGCCTGACAATAAAAGAACAGTGAAGATAATAAAGAGCAAACACCGACTAGCAACAACATAATACAACACCCATCACATACTAAGTTTTAAACGAAATTCAGCGAAAATTATTCGAAGCAGCAAGCGAATTTAATCTAACCCACCAACAATTGATCAAGTGTGCTAGCGCATTTCGAAACCGATGAAAAAACGAGCAGAAATATAACAAAACCACTCAGAGATGAAAAGCAAATCGAGCAAATATTCTACAATTTTATTTGCAAGCGATATGCAACAAAGAAAAGGCGCTATTAATGAATCGACTTCATTAATAGCGCCTTTAGTAATGACAACGCATTGCACCCTGGCAAACGCATTGAGTGCTTGTTGCTCAGTGAATTGGCATTATTGGCTTAGTAGCAAGTAGTGCCCTGCTCCGCCATATCAACTAACGCTTGGCATGGCTTGTAACGCTCGCCGTGCTGCTGCGCCCATTGGTTTAGTTGGTTAACAATGTTCACCGCGCCAACTTTATCGATGTAGCGGTAAGGACCACCTAGGAAAGGTGGGAAACCAATACCAAAAATAGCGCCGATATCACCATCGCGCGCATTGCGCACCACGCCTTCATCTAAACAGCGCATCGCTTCGTTCAGCATCATGTAAACGCTGCGTTTGGCAATTTCTTGCTCGGTTAAACTGCCACTTGGGGTGATACCCAGCAAGCCGTAAATGGTCTCGTCGACCTGCTTTTTGCCTTTTTTAGCCGCTTTACCGTAAAGGTAAAAACCTTTGTTGGATTTCTTACCCAATCGGCCGTCATTGATCAAGCTGTCGAACGCTTCTGGTGCCGTAAAACGCTCGCCCAGTTCAGCCGTTAAAATTGGCGAGATTTTAGCGCCAATATCAATACCCACTTCATCGAGTAATTGCATTGGACCAACAGGGAAACCAAACTTCACTAGCGCTTTGTCTAACTTTTCAATGGGTTCACCAGCAAGCAACATACGTGCGGCTTCATTCATGTATGGCGCTAAAATACGATTAACAAAGAAGCCCGCTTTGTCTTTCACAACAATAGGCGTTTTGCCTTGTTTTTTAGCGAATGCTACGGTTGTTGAAATGGTTTGATCAGAAGTTTTCTCGTGAGCAATAATTTCCGCGAGCGGCATTTTATCTACTGGCGAAAAATAGTGTAAACCGATGACATTCTCTGGGCGCTGTGCTTTTTCAGCAATTTGACCGATTGGCAAGCTTGACGTATTACTGGCAAAGATGGTTTCTGGCTTACAGTGTTGCTCAACATCCGCGACCATTTTCTGCTTTAACGGTAAATCTTCAAAGACGGCTTCGACCACGATATCGGCATCATTAAAGCCTGAGTAATCAAGGGTACCTGTAATGGCCGACATTTGTTTCTGCATTTCGCTATGACGCATAAAGCGACGTTTAACTTTTTTATTCAACAAGTCAAAGCTGTACTTCAACGCCGCACTAATACCATTGTGAGCAATGTCTTTCACTCGTACCGGCAGTTTGGCTTTTGTCGCGGTGACAAAAGCAATACCACCGCCCATTAAACCACCGCCAAGCACACCGGCTTTGCTGATTTTTTCAGGTGCAACACCCGCAACGCCATCTTCTTTTTTCATTTCAGTGGTCGCAAAGAATAAGTTGCGCAGTTGCTCAGATTCAGGCGTCATCACCAAGTGACCAAAATGATCTGCTTCAACTTGGTACCCCATTGCTGGTGAGCGCTCTACCCCAGTGCGCACACAATCAATAATTTTTAGTGGTGCAGGGTAATTACCTTTGGTTTTAGCAAGTACGGATTTACTGGCTTGATCAAACACAATCTTGCGACCAATTGAGTTACCTTCCAGTAAGTTGTCAACCAATGAGCGCTTGAGCTTTTTCGCTTTAACCTTGCCAGCAAGTGCTAACTTCTCGGCTGTTTCGAGCAAAATAGTATTCGGTACGACATCATCCACCAAACCGATTTTCAATGCTTGTTTAGCGCGCAGCTGCTTGCCTGTAAGCATCATGTCCAGTGCTTTTTGAATACCCACAAGCTTAGGTAGTCGCTGTGTACCACCGCCACCGGGTAACAGGCCTAACTGTACTTCTGGCACACCTAATGCGGTTTTCGGGCTATCGCTACAAATGCGCGCATGACACGCCATCGCTAGCTCTAAACCACCACCTAAACACGGGCCGTTAATGGCGGCAATAATCGGTTTAGGAAACTTCTCCATTTGATCAAAAACCATATGGCCATGGCGAGATAAGCTCGTCACTTCTGCGGCTGATTTACAGCTAGCAAGCATATTGATATCGGCACCTGCCACAAACGAGTCTTTTTTACCGCTGACAACAACAATGCCAGTGATACTGCTGTCATCTTTGATTGCTTTAAGCATTTCGGTGACTTGTTCTGTGAATTCGGCTTTGAGCGTATTCATGCTTTCGCCCGGTACATCCATGATCAGATGCGCAATACCGTTTTCTTGACGAGTTAATGTAAACACACTGTTGTCAGCGTTTTTTGCTTGCTCTGCCGCTTGTTCTGCTGCTTGCTTGCTTGTTTGAGTTGTTACCTGAGTCATTAGTCTGTCTCCACAATCATGGCCGCACCAAGGCCGCCGGCCGCACAGGCAGTTGTTAAACCAACGCCACCACCACGACGATTTAGTTCATTCAATGTTTGAGTGATTAGGCGCGCACCGGTCGCAGCAAATGGGTGACCATAGGCCAGCGAGCCGCCCATTACATTGAATTTATCCATATCAATTTCACCGATAGCCTTATCGCGACCTAAATGCTCTTTAGCAAACTTGGTTGAGCCAAACATTTTCATGTTGGCTAGCGCCTGCGCAGCAAACGCTTCGTGCATTTCAATCAAGGTTAAATCACTTAATTCCATGCCGGCGCGTGCCAATGCAATCGGTGTGGCATAGCTAGGCCCCATTAACATGTCTTCCCAGACATCAATGGCGGCGAAACCGTAACTTTTGATGTAGCCAAGCGGTTTGTAGCCCAACTCTTTAGCGCGGCCTTCACGCATCAATACAACCGCAGCAGCACCATCAGTAAGTGCTGTACTATTGGCCGCAGTTACCGAGCCGTGTTTGCGATCAAATACAGGCTTTAATTTGGCATAACCGGCCAGCTCTGAGTTTTCACGGATACAGTTGTCTTTATCAATAAAGGATTTATGTGGCTGCGGATGCGCGGCCATCACTTCATTAGCTAACTTGCCCGCTGCCCAGCTTTCAGTGGCAAGCACGTGCGAGCGGTGCGCCAATTCATCTTGTGCTTGGCGAGTAATACCGTGACTTTTTGCCATTTGCTCTGCGGTTTGTCCCATTGACAAGCCCGTTGAATATTCAGCAACCGCAGGCGGCACAGGTAGTAAATCTTTTAACCCCAACTGCCTAATGAGGGCAAATTTTTGCCCCATAGTCTTGGCTTTTGAGAGGTCGAGTAAGGTTTTGGCAAGCTTTTTGGTCACGCCAATAGGTGCTACCGACGAAGAGTCTGCACCACCAGCGATACCGACATCAACGACGCCAGCCATGATAGATTCGGCCACATTTACTGTTGATTGGAAACTGGTTGCACAGGCGCGCGATACGCTGTACGCATCGGTATGAACATTCATCCCCGTGCCTAAGACAATTTCACGAGCGATGTTTGGCGCTTCGGGCATTTGCACCACTTGACCAAAGACTAATTGATCAACGATCTTGGGATCGATTTCATGTTTTTGCATTAATTCGTTGACGACCATTTTGCCTAAATCGACAGCAGGAACGCCGTGGAAGGCTGTCGCTTGCTTAGCAAACGGGGTACGCAAGCCAGCAACGACGGCAATGCGCTCTCCTTTTGGCGTAGTAATGGTTTGGGACACTTTGTTTTTGGGCATTTGTATCTCTCTTTTCTAAAGAGGTCTGACCTCTCGGAGTTTTAGTCAATTCTAACCGCTACGATTTTTTTTTCAACAATACCAATCCTTCTTGAGAAAATTTCCCCTTTTAATTAAGTGTGGGAGATTTTCTTACAAGTTTTAGCTTGCATTAAATAGTTTGAACCTTATATAAAAAACAACGTCATATTGCGACACTCATTACATTTTCACGAAGTTTGTCGTAAACACATAAAAATAGAAGATAAATAGTAAACAATTCTTATGACTATCGAGCATTTTTCAACTCTTAAAGAGCACTTATCTCAGCAAATTATTGGCCAGCAAGACATGGTCGAAAACCTGTTAATCGCCCTACTCGCCAATGGTCATCTAATTGTTGAGGGGCCACCGGGCCTTGCCAAAACACGCGCAGTTAACGCACTGGCAGATGGCTTAGAGGCCGATTTTCACCGCGTGCAATTTACCCCCGATTTATTACCCGCAGATTTAACCGGTACTGATATTTATCGCCCAGAAGACGGTACATTTGTCTTTCAATCAGGACCATTGTTTAGAAACCTGGTGTTAGCCGATGAAATCAACCGGGCGCCAGCCAAAGTGCAATCGGCACTACTTGAAGCCATGGCGGAAGGGCAAATTACCGTTGGCCGAAAAACTTATCAGTTACCAGAGCTGTTTTTAGTTATGGCAACGCAAAACCCGTTGGAGCAAGAAGGCACTTACCCACTGCCAGAAGCGCAATTAGATCGCTTTTTAATGCACCTCGACGTTAGCTACCCCGACGCAGCCAGTGAATTGGAGATATTGAAACTCAATCGCGGCGAAGCATTAAAAGTAGAAAGCAAACCACTGCGCACACTATCGCAAGCAGAAATTTTTGCCGCTCGAGAAGAAGTATTAAAAATTCACATGGCACCAGCGGTTGAGCAATATATTGTTGATTTGATCATTGCCACTCGCCAACCGGAAAAATATGACGACAAGCTCAAACAATGGCTCGCGTTTGGCGCCAGCCCACGAGCCACTATTGCGCTCGATCGCTGTGCGCGTGCACGAGCGTGGCTACACAACCGCGACTTTGTCAGCCCAGAAGATGTTCAAGCAGTTGTTCACAATGTGTTACGACACCGCTTACTGTTGACCTACCAAGCCGAAGCCGAAGGGGTGACGACCAACCAAGTAATTAGCCACTTATTGTCTTTGGTGGCAATAGCTTAGTAGGTGATCAATGAAATGGTTCAGTCGCCAAAGCGACACAGACAAATTTGCCGTACTCACGCAAACGCTAAATGAGCTAAAAAGTGATGGCCTAACCCTCACTATCGACGAGTTGTTGCGTTATCAAAGTAAAACCAGCTTGATTGACTTGAAGGCCTCGCGCAATCAAACCTCACGTATGTCGGGTAACTATTTATCGCGCAGTAAAGGCCGAGGCATGGAGTTTGACGAAGTTCGCCATTATCAGCACGGTGACGACATTCGCGCGATTGATTGGCGCGTGACGGCCCGCACGGGGAAAACGCACACCAAACTTTACCGCGAAGAAATTGAGCGCCCGGTGTTAATTGCCACAGATCTCAGTACTAGCATGCTCTTTGGCAGCCAGTTATTGTGCAAGTCTGTACAAGCTGCCCATATTGCCGCCTTGGTGGCTTGGCATGCTAAAGCGCGCGGTGATCGCTTAGGTGGTATGGTATTTAACGAAACCAGTCACCAAGAGTGTAAGCCAAGATCGCGCAAGCAAGGGGTGCTGCACTACCTTCACCACCTCGAAGCCATGCATGCGCAAAGCTACAACGAGCAAACCAACCTAGCCGAACATGACTTTGTCACCGCGTTTGCGCAAAATTGCCAGCGCCTAAGGCAGTTGTCTAAGCCGGGCAGCCTTGTGTATTTGATTACCGATGGTCACGCCATTGGCAGCGAAAGTGTTCGCCACTTGTCACAATTAAGCCGCCATTGCGAGCTCATTGTTTGCTTGATCACTGACCCGCTGGAAGTTGCCTTACCCAGTTCAGCCCAACGTTTAAACGTGGCGATGACCGATGGCAGCCAGCGCCAACAAGTCACCTTGGGCGATCAACACGCAGCACAAACTTATCACGACAAAGTGAGCGATTTAATGACAGAGCGCCAGCAGCTATTTCGCCAAGCAGGCGCTCGGTTACTGACCTTGTCAGCAGGCGAATCACTTGAACAGCAGCTAATCGACGGAGCGCACCAATGGATCCGTTAGCGCAACTAAAAGATATCCATCTACCCACCCCAGTATCCGATCTACCTATTGCCCCAGGCTGGTGGATATTACTTGTGCTCGCCATCAGCCTTTGTGTGTGGTCAGTAATGGCATGGGTGCGCTATCGCAAGGTGCGAAAAACGCAGCGAAAATTATTAGCAGCGCTTGCAAGCGCTGACACCTTAGCGAGCAGTAGCCAACTGCTCAAGCTTGCTTTGGTCAGCTATTACCCTCGTCAAGATACCGCTAAGCTATTCGGCAGTAACTTGCGAGCTTTCTTGGTAGCGGCTTTGCCGCCTAAGAAACAAGCCAGTTTTGACCAGCTAATGCCAGAAAATATCGCAGGTATTTATCAAGCCAATGCCGACATTAACCTCAATGATTTTAACCAAGCCATTCGCTTTTGGTTAACCCATGCGCTGCCTGCTCCAAAGGCACACAAAAAAACGTATACAAATAAAATGAAGACCAACGCTGTTAGAGGTCAAGATGATTAGTTTTGCTTGGCCATACTTACTACTCGCATTGCCACTCCCTTTACTGGTGTATTTTTTACCCGCTAAACGACAAGTACAAGTTGCTGCGCTCAAAGTTCCTGCACTGGTTACAGGGTTAGACGCTGGCGCGCAAACCGACACCAGTAAAAAACTTTCCATCGCGGTACTTTGTTTAGTGTGGATTTTATTAGTGATTGCCGCCAGTCGCCCACAATGGCTAGGTGAGCCCATTGATATTCCCACCGAAGGGCGCGAAATGATGATTGCCGTCGATTTATCGGGCAGTATGCGCGTTGAAGACATGTCCCTTAACGGCAGCACAGTTAATCGATTACAAATGCTCAAAGTGTTGTTAGGCGACTTTATTGAGCGCCGTGTTGGTGATCGCCTTGGCCTGATTCTGTTTGGCGATGACGCTTACATGCAAACCCCGATGACTTTTGATCGCGAAACAGTGGGGCAAATGCTGGATGAAACCGTACTCGGCTTGGTCGGCCAAAAAACAGCGATTGGCGATGCCATTGGTTTGGCGGTAAAGCGCTTTGAGCAAAAAGCAGAATCAAACCGCGTGTTGCTGTTACTCACCGATGGACAAAACACCGCAGGAAAAATAACCCCAGAGCAAGCATTAGAGCTGGCTGTCGCTAAGGGCATAACGATTTACACGATAGGTATTGGCGCTGATGTCATGCTCCAACGCTCATTGTTTGGTATGCGCCAAGTCAACCCGTCAAGCGAGTTAGATGAAAAGACCCTAACCGAGCTTGCCGAGCAAACTGGAGGCCGATATTTTCGCGCGCGCGACAGTGAATCAATGGCACAAATTTATCAGCTACTCGATCAGCTCGAGCCGGTTGAGCAAGATCAGCAGCAAATGCGGCCACTGACTGCATTGTTTTTCTGGCCGTTGGGGTTAGCCATGGTTATCGCTACATTGCATTTATTGTGGCTTAATCTGCCAAATGCTAGACGGTTCAATCAGCTACTTGGCGAAAAAAAGGAAGCTTAACCATGACAGAGTTTCATTTTATTCGACCACTTTGGCTACTAGCACTCATTGCGCTACCCGTCATCGTTTGGTTAATTAAGCGCCTGCAAGTAAGCCATAGCAGTTGGTCGAGTATTTTACCGCCACATTTAGCCGCGAGAATGATGGAGCAAGGTGGCCCATCCAAAGGCTTATCAGTTATCCCTGCTTGTGTAATGTATGCTTTAGCCATTTTGGCGCTCGCAGGCCCGACTTGGCAAAAGCTCCCACAGCCAGTGTATCAGGTTGAGCGAGGTTCGGTCATCGTAATGGATATGTCTTATTCCATGTACGCAACGGATTTATCACCCAACCGTTTAACGCGTGCACGCTTTAAGGCCGTTGATTTACTGGATAGTCTTAACGAAGGCGATATTGGTTTAGTGGCCTACGCCGGCGATGCATTTGTGATTAGCCCACTAACGCAAGATATCAATAACATCAAGTTACTGTTGCCTTCACTTAGCCCAGAGCTAATGCCTGCGCTGGGCAGTAACCCACTTGCAGCACTCGACCTTGCCCAGCAGATGCTAGCCAATGCTGGGCACGTCGAAGGGGATATTTATTGGTTTACCGACGGTATCGACCAAGAGGATATTCGAGACTTAAACGACTGGTCAGCGCAATATCCGCACACAGTGAATATTTTAGGTATCGGCTCTCGTCAAGGCGCGCCGATCAAATTACCCAACGGCGAGCTGCTCAAAGATGATCGCGGCGCAATTGTCGTGCCTAGACTTTCAGATCAATATTTATATGGCGTTGCAGGAAAAAGTAGCGGCGAATACCAAACCATTCGCAATGACAACGCCGACGTCGAAGCGTTAATTAACAATGCCAAACTCGCCCAAGAGAAAAACGAGAGCCCGGAGGAATTAGCTAGCAGCGAGCAGAATTTAGGTGATCAAAATTTAGGAGACCAGTGGCAAGAAGCTGGCCCTTACTTGCTGGTTGCCGTGTTGCTGTTACTACTCCCCTATTTTCGTCGTGGTGTGTTGTTGGGGCTATTACCAGCAGCTTTGCTACTCACCCCCAGTGAGCAGGCGCTGGCGCTTGACTGGCAAAGCCTGTGGCAAACTAAAGATCAACAAGGCCAAAAAGCCTTTGATCAGCAAGCATTCGAGCAAGCAGCCAAGACGTTTAACGATCCCATGTGGAAAGGCTCGGCTATGTACAAGGCCGGCGATTTTCAAGGAGCGGCAAAAGCCTTTGCTGAATTAGACAGTGCGCAAGGCTATTACAATCAGGGCAACGCGCTGGCTAAAATGCAGCAATTTGACGAAGCGATTAACGCCTATGAGCAAGCATTAGCGATGTCACCTGAACACAGCGATGCAAAAGCTAACAAAGCATTGATTGAAGAGTTGAAAAACCAACAACAAAATCAGCAAAACTCAGATAATGACTCAGAGCAAAACGCTGACAATAGCTCAGACAAGGAAAGTCAACAGCAAGGTGATGACAGCCAAGGCGACCAATCGCAAAACCAACAAGATCAACAAAGCGATGCTGAGCAAAACAACGAGCAGAGTTCAGACCAACAGGACAGCGCCCAGCAAAATAGTGATCAGCAAAACAACGCTCAAGAAAACAATGAGCAAAACAATAGCCAGCAAGATCAATCACCTCCTGATAGCGGCTCACAGCAACCGGAGCCATCGGATTCAGAAAATACGCCTGAAAACGAGCAAGCAGGAGATCCGCAAGCACAACAAAGCCAAGCGCCCGAAGAGACTAATCAACAAGCTCAGGCAGGAAGCTTAGGTGACCCGCAAGATCAAGAGCAAGCGCAAAAACATCAACAACTGCTCAAGAAAGTCACAGACGACCCGTACTTATTGCTACGTAACAAAATGCAGTTGGAATATCAAAAAAGACGCCAAGAAGGTTCAAATAACGGAGTTAAGAAAAAGTGGTAAGAATGTTATGGCTAGTGACCTTGATAACAGTGGGACTATGCTTTTCACCAACAAGCCTTGCGCTCAGTAAAATCACCGCAAGCGTTGATAAAAACCCGGTCACGGTCAAAGAATCCGTTGTCCTTACCATAGTTGCAGACGATGATGTTGACTCTAACGCGCTTGATACATCAAAGCTGTTAGCTGACTTTATTGTCGGTCGCACGTCAGTGAGTTCGCAAACAAGCATGATTAATTTCAACACGACTCGCACCACGACGTGGCAGACGCTATTAATTCCCCGTCGAATGGGCAATATCACGATTCCGCCGCTGACCATTGAAAACCAGCAAACCGATCCCATCACCTTGACTGTGCTCGATGCCAATGACCCAGCGGCGAGCCAACAACGCGATGTTTTTATCACAGCACAAGTGTCTAATACCGAAGTGTATGTGCAACAAATGCTGACCTTGACGGTTAACATTCACATTGGTGCCGAATTAAAGCGTGGCAGTTTAACGGAGCCAGAGCTTGAAGGCGCAACCATAGTGCAAGTGGGCAAAGATGCTGAATCTGACACCCGCGTCAATGGTAAGCGTTATCGCGTGATCACGCGCACCTTCTCGGTGACGCCACAACAAAGCGGTGAGTTTGTCTTACGATCACCAATGTTTAGCGGTGAAATCATGATGCAATCGGGTCGCCGTAATAGCTTTATGTCATTTGGTGAAAGTAAAGCCATTAGCGTCTTAGGTGACGAAGTGCCAATTACCGTAAAACCCATGCCAGCAAGCTTTTCAGGTCATTGGTTACCCAGCGAATTACTAACCCTGCACGAAGAATGGCAACCGGATACTTCCTCAGGCGAAGCGTTTCGCGTTGGTGAGCCAATCACTCGTACCATCACCTTAACTGCGGTTGGCGTGAGCGAAGAGCAATTACCCGATATCGAGTTAACGGCACCGCAAGGGATTAAAATTTACCCCGATCAGCAAACCACACATGCTAATGCGGCAAATGGCCGCCATGTCAGCCAAGCGGTGAGTAATTTTGCGATCGTCATTAGTAGACCGGGTCAATACACCTTGCCAGCGCTAGAAGTTCCTTGGTTTAACACAGTTACCAAGCGCATCGAAAAAGCGATATTACCGGCCAAAACCATTGACGTGGTAGCAGGTGAATTTGCTGGAGCATTTCCTGGAGAACAGGGCAATACAGCCCCCATCGCAAGTGTCGATGCCAGTTCAAACCCAATAACGGGCAGCGCACCTTCAACAAGCACAGCGCCAGTTACTGTTTATCAGGCGCATTGGCTACAATGGGTGTTTTTGAGTTTGTGGATAGCGACTAGCCTTGCTTGGGCAACGACAGAGCTGACTCGCCGAGCGCGAAAGAACAGCCAAAGTAAGCAAATTAGTGAAAAAAACATGCCCGTAAGCAACGCACAATTGGCGCTGATTGCCGCCTGCCAGCAACAAGACGGTCACAAGGCAATAGGCTTGCTCGTTGCTTGGTTTAATCAAGTAAACGGCGCATCTGAGCAATTTATAGATGAAAAAGGCAAAGCCGTTGAAACCATCGCCGAGCTAAAACAAGTTAGCCAAGACACAGCGCTGAATGAAGCAATTGACGAGTTACAGCGCTATTGCTTTAGTGGTCAAGCGTGTTCATGGTCAGGCAATGCACTGGTTAGTGCTATCAATCGCATCAGTAAACAGCAACAACAAAAGAATGCTGACGCGTTACCTCAATTAAACCCATAACACACTCTTTTTCGCATGGGATAGGTGCGCTTTAGCGCACTTTTTTCTGTCTTATCAAGCAAGTTCCGGTTAAGCTAGCGCTATATTCAGTGGCGCTAGCTGTCCGGATCCTCAATGATAAAAAAAATTCGAAATAATTTAACCACTGCTAAGGTCTCATCCAGCATGAGTACAAAACAAGTTAGATATGAAGCCTTAGTTAAAGCGTTACATACCGATTTATTCCGTTATGCGTATTGGTTAACTCATGACAAGCAAGTAGCGGAAGACCTAGTGCAAGAAACCTTTTTAAGAGCTTGGCGTGCGTTAGACTCATTGAAAGATGAAAAAGCCGCCAAGTCTTGGTTAATCACTATTTTACGTCGTGAAAATGCACGCCGCTTCGAGCGTAAACGTTTTGACATGGGCGAATATGAAGAAGCATCGATTACTGATCACCTATCGACCAGTACCGAGCAAGAAATCGAAAACCACTGGCTACGTGAGCGCATTGCAAAAATGCCAGAGGAATACCGTGAGCCACTTGTACTTCAGGTGATCGGTGGGTTTAGTGGCGAAGATATCGCCGAAATGCTTGGGCTCAATAAGAACACTGTCATGACACGGTTGTTCAGAGCGCGCAATCAGCTCAAAGATGCTTTAGACAAAGAACCAGTGAAAAGAGGTAACTATAGTGGATGATTTGCAGTTTAGGCGACATTTGTATGCTGCACCCAATAGTCAGGATCCGGAATTTTTAGCTGCCAAGCAGGCGGATGAGTCTCGCGCACAATTTGCTCAAGAAATTGAGGAATTAGACAGTAAAATAGCGCAAGCACTAAAAGTACCTGTACCAGAGGATTTGAGTAATAAGCTGATCTTGCGTCAAGCGATGGCAAGTCATCAGCAACAAAAGCGCAAAAGTCGTATTCATTTGGCGTTAGCAGCATCCGTTGCTTTTGCCGTTGGCTTAACCGTTAATATGCTGCAGTTTTCAAGCGCCTATAACAACGTAGGTGACTACGCGATGGCGCATGTGTACTACGAGCAAGATAATTTTAGCAATGATATGCCGGCAAACATTACGTTGGCGTCGTTGAATAACAAAATGTCGACCTTTGACGGTAACTTTATCGACATGATTGGCCAGCTTATCGCCGCTGACTATTGCCGTTTCGATGGCATTAAGAGTTTACATTTAGTGTTTCAAGGAGAATCATCGCCAGTCAATGTGTTTATCGTACCTGAGCGTGACGAAGTGGCGTTTGCGGAAGCATTTAGCGATGAGAAACTCAATGGTAAGTCATTTAAGCATGGCAAAAACCAGGTGATTGTCGTTGGTGATAAAACAGAGTCACTCAACCAATGGAAAGAGAATATTAACAAAAATATTCAGTGGTCTATTTAGTCTAGCCCTCTGTTGTTAACCTCTGTTTACTCTTGCCTATTCACAATTGTTGACTAAAGTGGAACAGGCATTTGATTCTTGTTAGCATGGCTGGATAATCAGTCATCTAGCAAGAATAATATAATGACAACATCCCTTCCCACCCTTGTCACCTTTATCGGTTACTTACTAGCCATACTTTCCATCGGCTTCATTGCCTATCGCGCAACAGACACCTTGAGTGATTACATTCTTGGCGGACGCCAGTTAGGGCCAGCCGTTACCGCGCTAAGCGTAGGGGCATCGGATATGAGTGGCTGGCTATTGCTTGGCCTACCCGGCGCTATTTACCTCTCGGGTGCCAGTGAAGTTTGGATTGGTGTTGGCTTGGTGATTGGTGCTTTTTGTAACTGGCTTATTGTCGCCCCTCGCCTGCGACAGTTCACCGCCAACGCCAATGATTCCCTAACATTGCCTGAGTTTTTCGAGAATCGATTCAACGACAAATCACATATTTTGCGCTTTATCTCTGCCCTCACCATTCTTTTGTTTTTTACCTTTTACGTATCATCAGGCTTAGTTGGCGGCGCCATTTTATTTGAAAAAGTGTTTGGACTTGATTACACGCAAGCACTAGTGGTTGGTGCATTAGTGATTGTTACTTACACTTTTCTCGGCGGCTTTTTAGCAGTCAGCTGGACTGACTTTTTCCAAGGGTGCTTGATGTTGATCGCCCTTATTTTCCTGCCGATTGCCGCCATCAGTGCGCTCGGCGGGCTAGAGCAAACAACAACAGCCATTGCAGCCATTAACCCCGATTACGACAATTTATTTAAAAACTTTACCTGGTTAGGCTTTATTTCATTGATGGCTTGGGGATTAGGTTATTTTGGCCAGCCACACATTCTCAGCCGCTTTATGGCAATTCGCTCGACAAGCGACATCCCGACATCGCGTAACATTGCCATGGTTTGGATGGTCGTTTCACTTGCTGGCGCACTAGCCGTTGGTCTAGTTGGCCTTGCTTATTTTGCCGACCAGCCACTGGAAAATCCTGAAACCGTATTTTTACAGCTCGCCTCTGCCGTGTTAAACCCTTGGCTGGCAGGTTTACTTATCGCCGCCATTTTATCGGCGATCATGAGTACCATCGATTCACAATTACTGGTGTGCTCAAGCGTCATTGTGGAAGATTTTTACAAACACATCAGCAAGCGTGACGCCAGCGAAAAAGAGCTGGTTTGGCTGTCGCGCCTGTCACTTGCGGTAATCGCGATTATTTCGACCTTGATTGCGACAAATCCAGAAAGTAGCGTGCTTGATTTAGTGAGCTATGCTTGGGCAGGCTTTGGGGCAGCATTTGGGCCAACGGTCATACTGGCCTTGTTTTGGTCTAAATTTAATAAGTTTGGCGCTATTGCCGCCATTGCCAGCGGTGCCATCACAGTGGTGGTATGGAAGCAACTGAGCGGCGGTATATTCGACTTATACGAAATCGTGCCGGGCTTTATCGTTGCTTTTGTTGCTGGTTTTATTGTTAGTCGCTTAATCGACTCAAATAACACCGAGCCTGAGCAAATATTTAATCAATTGCAACAGGAGTAGCTGCCGAGTACTTACTCACCTGTAGCTAGGCTATCTGGGTCGTTTTCTTTCTGCACAGGTGACGGATTATTTAGCGCTAGATAGGCCATAATTTGAGACAAAAAATTGGCTATCTGGCGTGCTTTACCTTATAGTGCGTTAAATTTTTGTGAGTAAGCTAACAGACTATTAACGAACGCGTTTAAAAACTAGTTTTAGCGCTGCTAAAACCGTAATAAACTTTGGTTAAATATCAGTTTTACGGCAATGAGCAGTTATTAGCTAACAAGCGTTTAACACCATCACTTACTCACGTGCCATACAGAATTTCGCTAAGGATTTTTACTCGATGTATTTTTATGCAGCGCGTCAACCCATACTTGATAAAAACAAAAATCTCTTCGCCTACGAATTGTTATTTAGAGATAGCATAGATAACGTTTTCCCAGAAATTGATGGTGACGTAGCAACCAGTAAAATGGTTGAAGCTAGCCAATTTAACATGGGAATACACGAGTTCACGGGTAACAAGCCAGCTTTTATCAACTTTACACTAGATACCTTGAGCAAAGGCTACCCTGCCATGCTAACCAAGGAAGAAGTGGTTGTCGAAATTCTAGAAACCATTAAGCCGGGCAAAAAGCTGTTGGCGCTTTGCCAAGACCTTCACCAAAAGGGCTACACCTTAGCGTTAGATGACTATATCCATCAAAACGTGTGGGCGCATTTTTACCCTTATATCAAGATCATTAAAATTGATATTCAAGACACCTCTTTCGAGCAAATTAAAGAAATAAAACAAGCCATCGCTAAATATCCTCATATTCAGCTGTTGGCAGAGAAAGTAGAAACGTACGAAGAGTACAACCAAGCCCTGGAATTAGGTTTTGAATACTTTCAAGGGTACTTCTTTTCCAAGCCAGAAATGGTAAAAACCAAAAACTTGTCGCCATCACAAATTGCGATGGCTGAGCTTTTGTATGAAACTAGCAAACCAGAGCTTGATTTGGCGAGCATCACTTCGGTTTTTGAGCGTGATGTGACGCTTTCATACAAGCTATTGCGCTATGCTAACTCACCGATATTTAGACGCCGCAGTGAAATTGCGACAATCAAACAAGCCCTCGTCATTTTGGGCTCAGCGGAACTAAAACGTTTTATCGGTTTGATGTTTGCAGCCAATGTCAACCCAGACAAGCCGTCAGAGCTTATTAACTTATCCATGGCACGGGCAAAATTCTGTGAACTTGTCGCTACGAAGGTTACTCCGCCACTGGATAATTCAATCGCCTTCTTAACTGGCTTATTGTCGTTGATCGATGCGATCTTAGATGAAGATATAGAAACCGTACTCGAAAAACTGCCATTGTCACAAGAAATCAAAGACACCTTACTGACAAAGAAAGGGGTTATGGCGGCACTAATCACACTGCTAGAGCTGATTGAGCGAGCAGAATGGGACAAAACAAGCTTAGTGATGGATAAGCTTCAGCTCGATAAAGAGCAAACCGTTGAGTTTTATAACCAAGCACTTGCTTGGGCAGATGAACAAGCCCAGCAAGTCAGCTAAAAAAAGAGCACCTGCGGTGCTCTTTTTCATGTTAATGACCCATCCTAAATAAGGTTGACGACTTGTCAGCATCATTACTCATACCCATTGGGATTCATTGATTGCCAACGCCATGTATCAGCTATCATGGCACTTAAATCCAGCTCTGTTTGCCAATTAAGCAGCTCTTTTGCTTTGCTCGCCTCAGCAAACACGGTGGCGATATCACCCGCTCTGCGCGGCACGATTTGATAAGGAATGTCTTTACCGCTAGCGGCCTTAAAGGTCTCGACTATTTCAAGTACCGATGTACCATTACCGGTGCCAAGGTTAATGGCGTGACAGCCCGGTAAGTCGGTGAGCTTGTTAAGCGCTTTAACATGCCCCTTGGCTAAATCGACAACGTGAATGTAATCCCTTACCCCTGTGCCGTCTGGCGTATCGTAATCATCACCAAACACGCTTAGCTGTGCTAAACGCCCTACCGCCACTTGCGCGACATAGGGCAATAAGTTATTGGGAATACCTTTGGGGTTTTCGCCAATTAGCCCTGATTGGTGGGCACCTATCGGGTTGAAGTAGCGCAAATTCACGATTGACCACTGCGGGTCGCTTTTGGCTAAGTCTTGCAGAATATGCTCAATCATCAGCTTGGTTTGCCCATAGGGGTTCGTTGCTGATGTCGGCATGGTCTCAACGAGTGGCGATTGGTTGTGCTCACCGTAAACTGTTGCTGACGAGCTAAACACCAAGCGTTTACAGTGGTGTTTTGCCATCACTTCAAACAAGTTTACCGAGCCACTGACATTGTTGTGATAATAGCTAAGTGGTATTTCTGTTGACTCGCCAACGGCTTTAAGGCCAGCAAAATGGATTACCGCCTCAATGTTAAAATTGCTAAAGACTTGCTCGAGGTCTTCACGGCTGCAAATATCACCTTTAACAAAGTGTGGTTTGCGACTGGTAATTTGTTCGATTCGAGTGAGCACAGCTTCTGAGGCATTTGCCAAATTATCGAAAATCACCACGTCTTGATCGCGTGATAACAGCTCAACAACCGTGTGACTGCCAATGTACCCCATACCACCTGTTAATAATAAACTCATTGCATCCTCGCTAACGCTCTTACGAGCTTGTAGTCATCGTTATTGTGTTGAGATTAAGCATAATACGCGACCAGCGTATCGATAAATTTTGGTAATTGCGCTTGCGGCAACTGATTAATGCCAGCAGCTGCGGCTCGGCCACCACCAGTTGCAAACTGAGTACAGATATTATCTGCACCTTGGCGATTACTAAGCGGTGCCCGCAAGCTTACGGTAAACGTATCATCGCCATTTTGTGTTAATACAGCGTGTGCTTTATCCGGCGACTGATTCGCTAAATCGTTGCCAAGCACACCACTAACGCGCCTCGCCCAAGCCTGGTCGGGCAGCTCTATGACCTTGGCGATATGATTGTCGTGATGACAAAGCGCTTGTGCGGCATTGCTCATATCTTGCTGATAAGCCGCTTCGAGTTGATAAAACACTGAATTTGTATCTGCTCTAAGGTCAAGTGGATTGGTGTGCTGCAGCAACACTTTGAAGAGTTTAGCTGGCGCGACATGTAAGTCTTCAACCGTACGGCCATAACCATTGTAATTCACGTAGATACCAAGCGCCTGCAAAAAAGCTTGGTCTTGTTCGCTAACGCTATGCTGTTTAGCCAACTCAACCGCAGCGTTATTCATATTGTCACCAAAGGCCGCGGCAATCGCCCATAAATAATGGGCGTGGTTTAGGTGCTCATTCACCAGTAAACTGGTACACGTATTGGCATCTAAATCAATAATAGCCTGCAGATTTGGATTATCTGGGATATCGCCAGCGCGGTGATGATCAACGTAAAATACAGGTTTATTAGCCGCCAGCAGTTTAGCTACCCCGTCAGCGTTTTTTTCCATTGAAATATCAAGCGCGGTAACTGACGTTACTTGCGCCACGTCCAGTTTCGCCAACAGCGAGATATCACGTTTAACGCCAGTCACTAAAGTGCTCTCTTTTGGCTCTGCCAAGCGAAGCTGCACTAGCGCTAAAATTCCGTCAGCATCGCCATTAAATACATCAAAATGCATACTTTTTCCTTGTCTTGAGCTGGCTGTAAAAGTTCATCAAAGAGTTAAGCACAGGCAGATTTAAGACAAATAGCCATGGTCAGCGAGGTAGCTAACAATTTGCTCGGCACATTGCGTTATATCCAGCTCCGACGTTTTAACGTGTAATTCTGGCGCTTGTGGAATGTCGTAGGCAGAATCGATACCGGTAAAGTCTTTAATCTCGCCCGCTCGGGCTTTCTTGTATAAGCCTTTGGGGTCGCGCTGCTCACAAATGTCGATAGGCGTATCGATAAACACTTCGATAAATTCCCCTGCCGCTAACAGCTCGCGCGCTTGGGCGCGATCTGCTTTAAAGGGTGAGATAAACGCAGTAGAAACAATTAATCCAGCATCAATAAACAATTTGCTTACTTCGCTGATACGGCGAATATTTTCAACCCGATCGGTATCGCTAAAGCCCAGATCGCCATTTAAGCCGTGGCGTACATTGTCGCCATCTAATAAATAGGTATGATGACCACGTTCAAATAACAAGGCATCAACCGCATTGGCAATTGTTGATTTACCTGATCCGCTTAGACCCGTGTACCAAAGTAGACAAGGGCGCTGTTTTTTCTGCGCTGCACGTTGGCATTTAACCACTTGTTGTTGGTGCCAGACCGTATTTTCTGTTTTCATCGGTGTGTTGTACCTAGCTATTAATCGTTAGTTACTAATATAGTGACTAGAATGGGAAGACAAGTGGGATCATCACTAACACCACCAGTGAATATGTCAACGAGACAGGAATACCGAACTTAACGAAATCCCCTAAGCGATAATTACCCGCGTTATATACCATGACATTCGTTTGATAGCCATAGGGGCTAATAAAACTGCCACTAGCAGCGAACGCTACCGCCATCACAAATGGCAGAGGACTGGCATCCAGCCCCAGCGCAATATTGTAAGCTATTGGAAAAATTAGCGCGGCGGCGGCATTATTGGTGACAAGTTCGGTAACCAATAACGATAAAACGAAAATTAACACAAAGGCGACATAGATACTTTTGCCATCTAACACGCGCTCAACGTTTTCCGCCATAACGGCCGCTAAGCCACTGTTTTCCATGGCATTGGCGAGCGTTAATGCGCTTAGCACTATCATCCAGATTTCCAGCGGAAAGCGACGTTTGATCTCGTTAATTGTCAGGCAACCCGAGAAAACCAGCAGCGCGACATAAAACATCAAACATTTGAGTAGCGAGATGGAGGTAAAAACAGACACACCTATGGTAATAAAAAAGCCAGCAACGGTGAGTTTGTCTCGCCAGCCCGAGAGCATGTTGTCGGGTTTGTGACCAGACAATATATAAAAGTTTTTAGATAAGTTAGTACGCGAACTAAAGTCACCACCAACGGCAAGCACGAGAAAATCCCCTGACTGAATGGTAATTTCACCAAGCTTGCCCGACAAGGTTTCCCCTTCTCGACGAATTGCGACAACGGCAGCATCGAAACGCGCTCGAAAGCCTGCACTTTTTAAGCTTTTACCTATCACAGAGGAGTCCGGCTTAATCACCACTTCCGTAAGGTTGTCTCGTAGCAAGCCATCTTGTTCGGCAAATAGCGTAAGGCCATCAAACTGTTGCAGTGTCAAAACTTTGGTAATATCACCACTAAAGATCAGTTTGTCTTTCGGCTGAAGCACTTCTTCCGGCGTGACCGGTGAAATCAAGCGCCCTTTTCTGACCACTTCGACCAAAAATATTGAATCCAGGTTGCGCAAGCCATTTTCTTCAACGGTTTTGCCAATCAAACTCGAGTCTTCAGCAATTTCTGCTTCAAGCAAATACTCTTTGGTTTGCAGCGCTTCTTCGGCAATATCAGGCAATGAACCCGCTCTAAGGGCGATGACAAAGAAGCAAATAACCAGTGCGGTGCCACCAACTAAGGTGAAATCGAAAAACTGCAGTGGCTGGCCACTTTGCTCGATGTACATACTGTTAACCAGCAAATTCGTCGATGTCCCGACAAGCGTTAATGTGCCACCGAGAATGGCGACAAAAGACAATGGCAGTAACAATTTTCCAGGGTTGATTAGTGTGTTGTTTTTTATGGTATTAATTAAACTTGCAACAACAGCGGTGTTATTCATTAGCGCCGAAGCAAATGCAGCACTGAGTAACGTACGCAGAGTCGATTTAACTTTTGAACCACTAATTAAAATGTTAGAAAGTTTGCGCAGCACGCTGGTTCGCTCAAAAGAAAACGAACAAAACACAAGCAACAGCAAGGTCACTAAACCTGGGTTGACCGCGTTATACAAAATGTCTTGCGTAGAGACAATAGAGGCCAGCAAGCACGTTAAAGTAGAGGCAAAAAATACCCGCTCAGGTACTTTTTGAAATCTGATTAGGCCTAAAAAGGTAGCTACGAAAACAGCCAGCACAAACCATTGCATTGCTGTCATAAAAGCAGTCTCTTCAAGTAGTTGCAGTTACATTGCCCTTAACCACTTACTATTACCCAAGTTATTGAGTCGCGCAAGTGGTTAAAGGATTTTAACGGAATTAATTGAATAACTTAGCAATATCGCGCGCGCGCCAATGCGGGAAATGCTTGCGTACTAAGGCATTAAACTCGATTTCAAACGCAGAGAAGGTTTGTGCTTCATCTTTTTGCGTTTCGTGGTTGATCATACCGGCGCCAACAGTAATGTTCGTTAGGCGATCAATAATGATAAACGCACCTGTCTCTGGGTTTGTTTGGTAGGGGTCAAAGTGCAACACTTGAGCCACTTCAAAATTCACTGAGCCGATTTCGTTTAGCGCTAAATTAGTCGCCTCACTTTGCTCTAAGGTGTTAACATCCGTTCGGCTAACAATGCTCGATACATGACCCGTCGTCAGTTTGCTGCCGTGTTTAATGTAGTATTCACGGCCCGTTTCTAACGCGTCATCGTGCATCCAAACCACAGAGGCGTTGAATTCTTTAGACGAAACAATGCTACTGCCTTTGCGTACTATCATTTCACCGCGACTGATATCAATTTCGTCGGTCAGCGTTAGTGTTACCGCTTGGCCGAGCTCTGCGCGCTCAAGCTCGCCATCGAAAGTGACGATAGATTTGACTTCGCTCTCTTTGCCCGATGGCAAAGCGACAACCGTATCCCCCACACGTACTTGGCCAGCAGCTACCGTACCGGCAAAACCGCGGAAGTTAAGGTGTGGGCGATTGACATATTGCACAGGAAAGCGGAATTCACTTAATTGATTCGCAGGCTCAACCTTGATGGTGTTGAGTAATTTCATCATGGTCGCACCGGGGTACCAAGGCATATTTTCACTTTCATCAACAACATTATCACCGTTAAGCGCCGAAATTGGCACAAAGCGAATATCATCAAAATTCAGTGCTTCGGCAAATTCACGGTAGTCTTTTTTGATTTGCTGGTAACGATCTTGGTCGTATTCCACCAAATCCATTTTGTTCACCGCAACTAGCACGTGCTTGATGCCGAGTAATGAGCAAATAAACGAGTGACGACGCGTTTGAACCTGCACACCTCGACGTGCATCAATTAAGATGATCGCTAAATCACACGTCGATGCACCCGTTGCCATGTTACGAGTATATTGCTCATGGCCAGGGGTGTCGGCGATGATAAATTTGCGCTTTTCAGTAGAGAAGTAACGATAGGCAACATCTATAGTGATACCTTGCTCTCGCTCCGACTGCAAACCGTCAACAAGTAACGCTAAATCAACCGCTTCACCGGTTGTACCTGATTTCTTGCTGTCTTTTTCTATCGCCGCTAACTGATCTTCAAAAATCATTTTTGAGTCGTGAAGTAAGCGACCAATAAGTGTACTTTTGCCGTCGTCAACACTACCGCAAGTTAAAAAGCGAACCAGCTCTTTGTTTTCATGCTGCTTTAAGTAAGCTTCAATGTCTTGTTCAATTAAGTCTGATTGGTGACTCATCTTGGTAAATCCTAATTTATCTAATTCAGAAAATGTGCGTAAAAAATGTTGGTGCTAACGTTTATGTGCCGTTAGAAATAGCCTTCCATTTTTTTCTTCTCCATCGAGCCAGAAGAGTCATGGTCAATCACGCGACCTTGGCGCTCTGAAGTTTTGGTAAGTAACATTTCCTGAATAATATCAGGCAAAGTTGCTGCTTCTGATTCAACGGCCCCGGTTAACGGGTAGCAGCCTAACGTTCTAAAGCGAACTTTTTTCATCATCGGTGTTTCGTTTTCACCCAGTGGCATGCGCTCGTCATCCACCATGATCAAGGTACCGTCGCGCTCTACTACTGGGCGCTCAGCGGATAAGTAAAGCGGCACAATTTCAATGTTTTCTAAATAGATATATTGCCAAATATCAAGCTCAGTCCAGTTAGACAGCGGGAATACGCGAATGCTTTCGCCTTTATTTACCTTGCCGTTGTAGACATTCCACAACTCAGGGCGCTGACTTTTCGGATCCCAGCGGTGATTTTTATCACGGAACGAGTAAACGCGCTCTTTCGCACGAGATTTCTCTTCATCGCGACGAGCACCGCCAAACGCGGCATCAAACTGATATTTATCTAACGCCTGCTTGAGCCCTTGCGTTTTCATGACGTCGGTATGTTTAGCACTGCCGTAATCAAACGGATTCATGCCCATCGCTATACCGTCAGGGTTTTTATGAACAAGCAGCTCAAACCCATATTTTTCCGCCATTTGATCGCGAAACTGGATCATTTCTTTGAATTTCCAGTCGGTATCAACGTGCAGTAGTGGGAAAGGAATTTTACCTGGTGCAAATGCTTTGCGTGCCAAGTGCAAAAGAACCGCAGAGTCTTTACCAACCGAGTAAAGCATGACGGGTTTGTCAAATTCCGCAGCTACTTCGCGAATAATGTGAATAGATTCAGCTTCGAGCTTTTGTAGGTGTGTTAAGTTCATGGGCAAGTCATTAGGTTAAGTTTAATAATTCGAATAATTGACGAACAGTGTGACCGTTATATTTATTATCACATTTGCCGCTAACCCTTGAATAAACATAGCCTTATTAGGCGAGCTTGTACTTGCTGCCCTGAACTATGTAATTGCTAGTTAGCTTATTCTGATATGGTCATTATTCTGGCATATAAGACTACTGCAGACCATATAACAATCTGCTTTCATATAACTTCTGGTTATTTAAAAGCAGATATGCCTAAGCGGAACCCCATTGTTCCGCAATTTTCTGGTTTAGCTTTGAGTTTTAGCTTTGCTGGTTAAGTTCAGCAAGAAACTCACTAAATTGTGCTTTGAGTTCAGGGTGGCGAAGTGCATATTCCACATTCGCTTTCATGTAACCAAATTTTGAACCGCAGTCGTGTGACTTGCCCGTCATGTGAAATGCTTCCACCGTTTCCACTTTCATCAAGCTGGCAATGGCATCGGTCAGCTGAATTTCATCACCCGCGCCCGGCGGTGTAAATTCAAGTAGATCCCAAATTTGCGCTGACAAAACATAACGGCCAACCACGGCTAAATTCGATGGCGCTTTTTGCACTGGTGGCTTTTCAACCACGGCGGTCATTGGTGCGACATCTCCGGCGTTAAGCTTAGCACCGCCGCAATCGACCACACCGTAGCTACTCACTTTTTCCATCGGCACAGGCTCAACCATGATCTGGCTATGGCCACTTTCGTTGTAGCGAGCAAGCATGGCTGCTAAATTTTCTGTTTCAAGGTTTGCGCTACTGTCGTCGAGAATGACATCCGGTAAGACCACGACAAATGGCTCATCGCCCACTAATGGTCTCGCTTTTAAAACAGCATGACCTAGCCCCTTAGCTTCCCCTTGACGCACGTGCATAATGGTTACGTCTTTCGGACAAATCGCTTGCACTTCTTCTAGCAACTGACGTTTGACACGCATTTCCAGTGTTGTCTCTAACTCAAAAGACTTATCGAAGTGGTTTTCAATGGCGTTCTTTGAAGAGTGAGTGACTAAAATTATTTCTTTAATACCCGCATCAACACATTCGTTGACAATGTACTGTATTAAAGGTTTGTCTACGATGGGGAGCATCTCTTTGGGAATCGCCTTCGTCGCGGGTAACATACGAGTGCCCAAGCCCGCGACAGGAATTACTGCTTTTCTAATTTGCGCTGCCATATTCTTCCTTTACGTTTTTTTTATCTAAATATTAATTAAATTTGGTAATAACGGCGATACCAGTCAACAAAGTGCTGAACGCCCTCTTCTACTTTCACCTGAGGTTTATAGCCAGTTGCAGAAAACAGCTCTTCAACATCGGCATATGTTTGATAAACGTCCCCCGGCTGCATTGGCACCATGTGTTTTTTCGCTTTACGCCCAATTGCTTGCTCAAGTGACTCGACAAACGACATCAGCTTAACTGGCTGACCATTACCAATATTAAGCACCCGATATGGCGCGCTGCTCGATGCGGCACTACCTATTTCAACGCGCCAATCACAATTGCTAGCTGGCACCTGAGCCTGAACGCGAATAACGCCTTCAACAATATCGTCAATGTAGGTGAAGTCTCGCCTCATGTCACCGTGATTATAAATATCGATGGCTTGGCCTTCAAAAATCGCCTTAGTGAACTTGAACAATGCCATATCTGGCCTACCCCAAGGGCCATATACAGTGAAAAAACGCAAACCTGTGGTCGGCAAGCCATACAAGTGGGAATAGGTATGCGACATTAGCTCATTAGACTTTTTGGTTGCTGCATACAAAGATACGGGATGGTCAACAGCATCAGCAGTCGCAAAAGGCGTTTTATTGTTGAGACCATACACAGAGCTAGAAGAGGCGTATACGAGATGCTCGACCTTGGTATTGCGACAGCCTTCCAATATGGTTAGGTGTCCAACTAGGTTAGCATCTGCGTATGCCATCGGGTTGTCGATGGAGTATCGAACGCCAGCCTGGGCAGCTAGGTGTATTACTCGAGTAAACTTTTCTCGGCAAAACAGGGCGGCGATGCCATCTCGATCGACAAGGTCGAGTTGCTCACAATGAAACAATTTATGGTCATTGAGCTGCGCTAGTCGTGCTTTTTTTAAGTTTACGTCGTAATAGTCGTTGAGATTATCAATCCCGACCACATAATGACCCAGTGCCAGTAATCGCTGAACGACGTGAAAGCCGATAAAGCCTGCCGCTCCTGTGACTAAATATTTCACTGTCGCACTCCGTTCGCTATTTCACTGCGCCAAACACCATCTCATTAATTCACTGCTTGTACGCTATCACCACGACCAATTGCATAATAACGAAAGCCACGTGATGACATCTGTTGCGGATCATACAAATTACGGCCGTCAACTACTATTTGGTGTGTTAATGTCTCGGCGATATAGTCAAAATCAGGTGCTCTAAACTGGCTCCACTCCGTACAGATAACGAGCGCATCAGCACCTTTCAACGCCTGCTCTTTGGTACCAACCAAAGTCAAATCATCACGATCCCCGTATATTCGCTGACACTCATCCATCGCTTCTGGATCATATGCTTGAACTAAAGCACCAGCTTGCCACAGTGCTTCCATTAACACACGTGAAGATGCTTCACGCATATCGTCCGTTTGCGGTTTGAACGACAACCCCCAAAGTGCAATTTTTTTCCCTTCAAGTTCACCATTGAAGTAATTGTGCAAATGCGTAAATAGTTTACGCTTTTGTTTGTAGTTAACACGTTCAACCGCTTCGAGTAAAGTCGGTTGGTAATCTATACCTTGTGCTGTACGCACTAATCCTTGTATGTCTTTGGGGAAACAGGAGCCGCCATAGCCGCAGCCTGGGTAAATAAATTGATAACCAATACGGGAGTCGGAGCCGATACCATGACGCACTGCTTCGATATCTGCCCCCAATTTTTCAGCTAAATTCGCCATTTCATTCATAAATGAAATTTTGGTCGCCAGCATGCAATTGGCCGCATATTTTGTCAGTTCAGCCGAGCGAACATCCATAAATATCATACGATCGTGATTGCGATTAAATGGTGCATACAGCTCGCGCATTGCTTCGCGAGAATTTTCATTGTTGGTGCCAACCACGATGCGATCAGGCTTCATACAGTCGTTAACTGCCGCTCCCTCTTTGAGAAATTCAGGGTTAGAGACGACATCAAAGTCGAGCGCTGCATTGCGAGAGTCTAGCACTTGCTGGATACGAGCACTCACCTGATCTGCGGTGCCCACAGGCACGGTCGATTTATCAACAACAATTTTTGCCGATGTCATATGGGTAGCAATGGTTTCTGCAACCGCTAACACGTATTTCAGATCGGCTGAGCCATCTTCATCTGGCGGTGTACCAACAGCTATAAATTGAAGCGTACCATGCTCGACTCCGGCTTTAGCATCGGTTGTGAAATTTAACAGGCCATCTTTGTAGGTTTGCTCAACAATAGGCGTCAAACCCGGTTCATAAATTGGAATAATTCCTTTTTTTAGGTTGGCAACTTTTTCCTCGTCGACATCAACACAAACTATGTCATGCCCAACAGAGGCCAAAATAGCAGCTTGCACTAAACCGACATAGCCAATGCCAAAAACCGTTATTTTCATGAATTCCCTACTCGAAGATAGTTTTGCTTAGGAGCAACTTCGCTTTGCATAAGCATATTTTTTATTTTCCGCCCTTTGCAACAAGCAGGCAAAGCGCAACAAGAATTAACAAAGAATTATGATAACCAAGTTTCATTCTAAGAGATAGCCAATCACCGGGCTCGTCAACAAAAAGCCTTTCAATTAGCTAATAAAACCTCAGCTCTGGATAACTAATGTGCTTCTCGCGGCTATTTTTACTGCTACCAGCGTTAAATTTACTTGCAATACGACCCCACGGATGGGGGAGATAGAGCGACGTTGAACCCTAAGCCGAGACTCGCTATTGACGCGCAAATTTGTCTTGATATCAGCAAAAATTTCTCGCTAGAAGATAACGATGAACATAGCATTTGAATTGATTTGTTATTCACTATTGTTACCCAAAACTAAGGTTAATAAAGCAATATTTGAGCATAATTAGTTGGTATCAAGATTAGATTAAATACTCGGTAAAATATTTCAGCTTACATTTCAAAGCCTTTATCTCGCTAGCCTTGCGTTTCTGTGTCAGCAAAGGTATAACACGGGCTGATTTTGAATATTAGAAAGGATAATTATATGAATTCCCCTACTCAAGGGACTTTCTTCGGTCATCCAAAAGGCTTGCAAACCCTTTTCTTTACAGAAATGTGGGAGCGCATGAGCTATTACGGCATGCGTATGTTGCTTGTCTTATTTATGACAGCAACGTTGCAAGAAGGCGGTTTAGGTTTAACTGTTGCATCAGCCGCAGCAATTTACGGCTTGTACACAGCAAGCGTATATTTTATGGGCTTACCTGGTGGTTGGCTTTCAGACAGATTACTTGGTGGTCAAAAAGCCGTATGGTACGGTGGTATCATTATTATGATCGGCCACATTGTGTTGGCAATTCCTAGCGACAGCACCTTCTTTATTGGTTTGATATTGGTGGTTTTAGGTACAGGTTTACTTAAACCCAACATTGGTGCCATGGTTGGCATGATGTACTCAGAAAAAGACAACCGCCGCGATAGTGGTTACGCGCTTTACTACATGGGTATCAACATCGGCTCACTGATTGGCTACTTTGTTTGTGGTTACTTAATGGAAAACCAAGGCTGGCACTACGCCTTTGGCGCTGCCGCTATTGGGATGGCGGCAGGCTTAATCATGTACCGCAAAACGCTACCCAACCTAAACGGTGTTGCGGCTCAGCCTGCGTCGCCACTTTCACCGCAAGGCCAAAAAATTACATGGTCTGTTATTGCGGTGTTTCTAAGTGCTGTTGCTGTCGTTGCGACCTTGATTATGCAAGGTGTGCTCAGCTTTGACGCCGTCGCTGTAGCGGAGACTGTGGCGCTTGTATTTACAGCAACATTCGTATTGTATTTCGGTGCGATATTCTTCATGGGGCAATTAACGGGTAATGAAAAACGCCGCATGCTTGCGCTACTATTGATCTGTATTGCCTCAGCATGTTTCTGGTCAGGCTTTGAACAAGCGGGTTCATCACTTAACTTATTCGCGCGTGATTACACAGATCGCTTAGTGGGTAGCTTTGAAGTTCCAACTGGCTGGTTCCAATCACTTAACTCGATTTTCATCATTCTACTTTCACCTTTCTTTGCTGCGTTATGGATTAGCGTGGGTAAGCGCTATGTTAGCCCGGGTTATGGCATTAAATGTGCCGTTGGCTTGGTGATCATGGCGAGTGGTTTTATTGTGATGTTCTTCGCTGCTCAATATGCGGCGTCTGGTCTTAAAGTCGCGCCTTACTGGTTAGTTGCCACTTACTTTTTGCACACTGTTGGTGAGCTTTGCCTTAGTCCTGTTGCCTTGAGTGCAGTAAGTAAGTTATCACCGCGTCGCTTTGCTGGCCAAATGATGGGGGTGTTTGTCTTAACTTACTCTATCGGTAACATTATTGCGGGCTTACTAGCAGGTAACTTCGACCCTAACAATGTCTCAGAAATGCCAAACCTTTACATTCAAATTAGCCTATTCAGCATTGGTATTGGTATCGTTATCTTACTGCTTAGCCTGAAAAGCCGTATTTGGGAAAACCTTCCAGAAGACGAAAAAGCAGAAGATAAAGTTGACGGTAAAGCCGCTGTCGCAACTTAGTTCGTTAGTTTGACTTGCTTTGCTTTAACCACGAAATAAGCAAACAAATAGGCAAGTAAAAAATATGAAAAGCACCATCATGTATGGTGCTTTTTTTTGGCTTATTGTTTGGCCAGCTGCCTTTTACTAGCAGCTTTGAGCTACTTTTTAATCACAAATATGTTTACACTAACTTTCCTTTACTGGCTAACAAGGCTTTAATAGCTTACTGAAAGGACTGACTAACCACAGTGTTGAACTCATTAACTAAACTAGCTGCCGATCAAGTCCTGAACTCGACAGCAGCTAAACAGATAGCGCATCAAAAGGTACAAATCCGGAAAAACGTGCGGGCGAAACGCAACTCACTCGATGATGTTTTCCAACGCTCCGCGGCAATAAGTTTGTCTGACAAGCTATCAACGCTGCCGAGCGTTATGCGTGCTAAAACCGTTGCACTTTATCTCGCCAATGACAGCGAACTTAGCCCCTCACCTTTTATAAAATGGTGTTGGCAACACGGAAAACAGGTTGTACTGCCCGTTTTACATCCCTTTTCTAAGGGACATTTATTGTTCCTTTGCTATACACCAGAGAGTAAAATGCGCATTAACTGTTTTGGCATTCCTGAGCCTGCCCTTGATGTAACGACCGTGATGCCACTGCCAGCAATCGACATCATTTTCACGCCGCTTGTCGCATTTGATGATCAAGGCCACCGCCTTGGCATGGGCGGTGGTTTTTACGACCGAACACTGGTTTCATATGTTAATAGTGGCAATTCCAGCAACGCAAAGGCGCGTCAAAGTGTTACCCGCTCAGAAGTTATCGGCTTGGCACATGACTGTCAGCAAGTCGATCTTATTCCTATCGAGCCATGGGATATCCCCTTATCAACTATCATCACGCCGACTCAAATAATTCAAGCGAAGGATTTAAGTTCTACGCTATAATCGACCCGCATTAACCTTAATCTAGACACTTAGGCGAAACAAATGACGCAAGACGAATTAAAAAAAGCCGTTGGCCAAGCTGCCGTTAAATTTATTAAACCCGATACCATTGTTGGCGTAGGCACTGGCTCTACGGTTAATCACTTTATTGATGCTTTAGCCGAAATTAAAGACCAGATCCGAGGCGCAGTTTCAAGCTCAGAGCAATCGACTGAAAAACTAAAAGCCTATGGTATCGAGGTGTTCGACCTTAACGAAGTTAACGAGCTCGATGTATATATTGACGGTGCAGATGAAATTAATGAGCACATGCACATGATCAAAGGTGGCGGTGCCGCGCTTACCCGTGAAAAAATCGTCGCTGCGGTCGCCAAAGAGTTTATTTGTATTGCCGATGAAAGCAAACAAGTCGGTGTACTAGGTGACTTTCCACTCCCCGTTGAAGTTATTCCAATGGCGCGTAGCTATGTCGCAAGAGAGCTGGTAAAACTAGGCGGTGATCCGGTTTACCGCCAAGGCGTGATTACCGACAACGGCAACGTTATTCTCGATGTCTATAATCTGAAAATACTTGACCCTAAAGCGACAGAAATTGCCATTAATGCAATTGTCGGTGTCGTGACTAATGGCTTATTTGCCTGTCGTGCTGCCAATCGTTTATTACTGGGTACGAAAGATGGCGTAACTGAGCATAAAAGCTGAGCGTAATTTGGGCTAGATTAGACTAATTTAGTGCTTTAGAGTTAGAGCACTATATGCTAGTTTAGGTATCTAGCCATCTAAAACAAACTTTTACAACGAAGTACGGACATCATGAATAAAACATCTCTAGCGAAAGAAAAAATTAAAATTCTCCTATTAGAAGGGGTTCACCCCAGTGCCCTAGAAGAGCTTAAAGCTAAAGGCTATAGCAATATTGAGTACTTAAAAACCTCGTTAGCAGAGCATGAACTCATTGAGAAAATCAAAGATGTCCACTTCATCGGTATCCGCTCGCGCACACAGTTAACAGAAAAAGTGCTGAGTAACGCCAACAAACTCGTTGCTATCGGCTGTTTCTGTATTGGCACTAACCAAGTCGACCTAACGGCAGCGCAAGTGCTTGGTGTTCCAGTTTTCAATGCGCCATTTTCTAACACTCGCTCAGTGGCAGAACTCGTACTTGGTGAAATTTTACTGCTACTGCGCGGTATTCCTGAGAAAAATGCCAAAGCACATCGCGGCGAATGGTTCAAATCAGCCGCAGGCTCAGTTGAAGCTCGCGGTAAAACATTGGGTATTATCGGCTATGGTCATATCGGTACTCAATTGGGTATCTTGGCTGAAACCATAGGTATGCGCGTGCGCTTTTACGATATTGAAACGAAATTACCTTTAGGTAACGCCAGCCAAGCCCCTTCACTCACGGCGCTATTAAAAGAGTCTGATGTGATCAGCTTACACGTACCAGAAACACCACAAACACAAAATATGATCGGCGCAGCTGAGTTAGAAGTGATCAAGCAAGGCAGTATTTTAATTAACGCGTCACGTGGTACTGTCGTTGATATTGACGCCCTCGCCCAAGCACTAGAAAGCAAGAAAATTGGTGGCGCGGCGATTGACGTGTTCCCTGTCGAGCCCAAGAGTAATGACGAAGAGTTCATATCGCCATTGCGTGCCTTCGATAATGTGATATTAACACCACACATTGGCGGTAGTACCCAAGAAGCACAAGAAAACATCGGTTTAGAAGTTGCTAGCAAGCTTGCTAAGTACTCTGATAACGGCTCTACACTATCAGCGGTAAACTTCCCGGAAGTGTCGCTACCAGAGCACACAGGCACTTCTCGCTTACTTCATATTCACCATAACCAACCGGGCGTGTTAACGGCCATCAACAACGCGTTCGCCGGCCTTGGTATTAACATTGCTGCGCAATACCTACAAACTGACGATAAGATAGGTTACGTGGTCATTGAAGTTGAGAGCAAAAGCAGTGAAGCGGCACTCGCTGAGCTCAAGCAAATTAACGGTACCATTCGCACGCGTATTTTGCATTAGCGCAAAGTAAGGCATAGTCAAAAGCCGAGCGTATCGCTCGGCTTTTTTGTTGGCATTTGAATTGGGCTAATTGGACTAAGCTAACGAGGGCTAACGAGGTTGGCTGAGAATATAAGCTAGAATGGCGTAAATGCGAGTATTACGTGTAAACAAGCACATGCCATTATGCCTGCCAATACATCATCAAGCATAATGCCTAACCCGCCATGTAGGCGTTTGTCGGCGATAGAGATTGGCCACGGTTTAACAATATCGAATAGTCGAAACAATGCAAAACCTAGGATTACATTAGTAACACTCACTGGCACAAATGCCATGGTAATCAAATAACCCGCTATTTCGTCCCAAACAATGGCGGGGTGATCATGAACCCCAACCTTCTTAGCGGCAATACCACAAATAGCGATGCCAACAACAGAAACCAGCAAGGTTAACGCAAGGTAGCTTGTCGTTGACAGCATCATCACCATGATGAGATAGAGCGGTATCGCCGCCAAAGTGCCAAAAGTGCCAGGAGCTTTTGGTGCAAGGCCAGAGCCGAACCCCAGTGCCAAGAACTGAACAGGGTCGCTCAGCGTAAATGCTGCGGTAGACTTATTTGTCATTCGGATGCTTCACTAAAGTGTTCAAATCCCTTGGCATTGATTGGCACGGGATGACTGTCTAGCGTAGTCGTAATTTTCATCGACTTATTGAGTTGCCCAATACAGGTGTATTTTACGCCAGCATTACTCAGAGCCGTTTCCATTCCCACTTTGTTGTCTTGAGAAACGGTAAACAGTAGCTCGTAGTCATCACCACCAGCTAACGCAAACTCTCTCGCCTGCTCTGCTCCTACATTTGCACTTAATGCGTTTGATATCGGTAAATCGTCCAGCACGACATTAGCACCAAGCTGTGATGCTTGGCAGATATGTCCCAAGTCACCGAGCAAACCATCTGATAGATCAATGGCAGCTGACGCATATTCCTTGAGTATTTGACCGGCAAGCACTCTTGGTTTTGGGTAGTGAAGTTTTTCAAGCAAGGCTTCTTGGTCTTCCCGAGCAACGTCTGCGTTGCCCTTTAAAAACTGTAATGCAAGTGCAGCATCACCAAGCTCACCAGTCACATAAAGCCAGTCGCCATTAACAGCGCCGCCTCGTGATAAGGCTTTATTAGCGGGGAGTAATCCCTGAGCGGTAACCGTAATACTTAGCGGCCCAGCCGTAGTGTCACCACCGATCAGCTGAACATTGTAGTATTCCGACAGCTCAAATACGCCTGTACAGAACGCTCTTACCCAGTGCTCATCAATACTCGGCATAGAGATCGCAAGTGATATCCAGCTTGGCTCGGCGCCCATCGCCGCTAAATCAGAAAGGCTAACCGCCAGTGATTTATGCCCTATTGCACGTGGGTCTGCGTCTTCAAAAAAATGCACGCCAGCGACGAGGGTATCTGTTGTCACCGCAATATGATGCTGCTCGCCAGCCGATACTAACGCACAATCATCGCCAATACCCAAATGAACATCTTTTCGCCGAACAGGTTGCTCGGCGAAAAAACGTTTGATCAGATCAAACTCTTTCATGAAAGTCGTATGGAGGTTATTCGTTCGGGCGAAATTGCTTAACTAACTTATCAAGCACACCGTTGACAAACTTGTGGCTGTCGTCGGCAGCAAACGCTTTCGCTAACTCAATAGCTTCGTTAATAATCACGCGATAAGGGACGTCTTGGCAGTCACTCAACTCATAAATCGCTGTGCGTAAAATGGCTTTTTCTACGTGATCAATTTCATCAAGCGGGCGATCAACTAGTGGTGCGATTGAGTTATCTAACTGCGTAATACGGGCAGTTACGCCACGGAACAACTGCTGGAAGTACTCAATATCAAAACGACGCTTAGCGTTTTCCGTTAGGAAATGTGCTTCCACAACGGCAATATCATTACTGCTTAGCTGCCATGAGTAAACGGCTTGCACCGCTAATTCACGGGCTTTTCTTCGAGGAGAAGGTTTCACTGTATTATCCTATTCAAATTCTCTGATAAAACGTTAGCTATGTTGCAATTACAAGCAAACAGAAGCTAAAGCTTGGCTAATACATTAACCATTTCAAGGGCACCAAGCGCAGCTTCTGCACCTTTGTTACCCATTTTAGTACCAGCACGTTCAATTGCTTGCTCGATTGAATCGGTCGTGATCACGCCGAAAGAAACCGGTACTGAAGCAGCCAAAGCGACTTGTGCTAAGCCTTTGTTACATTCGCCAGCAACAAAATCAAAATGAGGTGTGCCACCACGAATGACCGCACCCAAGGCGATAATTGCGTCGAATTCTTGCTTTTCAGCAACTTTTTGCGCCGTTAACGGTAGCTCGTAAGCACCAGGCACTTTAACAACAGTAATGTCTTCATCATTAACACTACCGTGCCTTTTTAACGCATCGACTGCACCTTCTAATAACGCATTAACAACGAAGTCGTTAAAACGAGAAACCACGATAGCAAACTTTTTGCCTTTCGCTTCAAAATTACCTTCAATTACGTTCATTGAAATTTACCTTGGATAAAAAATTGTCGCGATTCTAACAAAAAATCGCGATTTTAGGTACTGGTTTTATGAGAAAAGCCAGCCGCTAAACATCTTAAATATTGGTTATTTGTATTGGTTCAGCTTCTATTTCACAAAAGCGCTGTCACTTTCACTGTACACACTGAAGTAGGTTTTCAACATGCTTGCGCCAGCTGAACCGCTTTAAGCGCAATTCTCCCGACTTGACTAAGTCATCACGAACCTTGTCGTTAGCCAGCACCTCAACAATCGTATCAGCGATATTCTCCACCGATTCCGGGTCAAAATGTTTGACGGCATCGCCGCCAACCTCTCTCAAAGGTGGAATATCAGAGCATACGACAGGGATCTTGTACGACATAGCTTCTAATAGTGGCAAACCGAATCCTTCGAAAAATGAAGGAAAGGCATACAAACTCGCGTTTGAATATAACCACTCCAATTGCTCATTGCTGACAAACCCTAAAAAATGCACATTCGCCTTTGACGCCATAGATGCATGATACTCTTTCACCGCTTGGCTTCCAGACCAATCTTGCCCCGGCAGCACTAAATCATAGGTTTCTTGAATATGGGGCGGTAGCTGCTGATAGGCTTTTAGTAGATTCAAATGGTTCTTGCCGGGATGTTCAAGCCTAGCGACATAAAGTATAAATTTTTTCTCAATCTTATTTATTGAACCTGAGCTTTGTAAATTAGTATTCGGGGCTGAAAAGCCATTGTGATTGACGTGTATTTGCTCTGCGGGAATGTTATAGAAGCGCATTATATCCGCTTTAGTACTTTCCGATATTGCAACAATGTTGTTCATTTTGCGCAGAAAAAAAGGGATTATTTTTTTAATATAAGCGGTTCGGTAAGTGTCGTATTTGTTGGCAATATGAAACTGTGACAAGTCGTGAAAAGTGACCACAAGATTATTGTAGTTTCGGCAAAAAAGACGCTGATTCCCTGCTGGCAATAGCACCAAATCATACTGATTAAAGTCACGCTGAAATGGTAAGACAAAAAGGTGCCATAAACTATTAACAATAGGACGTTCCAGAACTTTGTTAACGCGAATAATATTTATATTGGGGTGCAGAACAGGAAACTTTTCTCCTTCCAACAGTAATAAGTCAACAGAATGATCTCGGCAAAGTTCTCGAACGACATTGTTAATATAAACAGAAACTCCTGACTTACCGCCACCGTATGCCATAGCGCTGACAAATACTTTTTTCATATCATTGCTCCGCCTAGCTACTTCAATAGTATCACACGTAGGCGGGCCAGAAATGAGAGGTTAGAGGAAAGAAAGTAGCGAAATTTTTCTCGTACTAACCCGCCTTTAAGGCTTCTTAGTAACCGAACCAAGCCAAACTTTTCTTGTTTAACCGTTATTAACTTAAACTCCTGATTTGAAATATTTATTCCGTCCATCTTCCCGGCATGTTTAGCCATAAATTGACGATGCCCCATCAACCAGTTAGTTGGCTCCGTAATACGTTCAACCTCGTCACCACGATGCACAACATAGGATGCACCAGCCACTCGCTTGGCATCACCAAATCGTTCAATCAGCCTTGTCCACATATCGTAATCCTGACAAGCAACAAGTGCTTCATCAAAGCCTCCTATCGCCCGAAATCGTTCGGTTAGGGTCAATACTTGATTAGAGCAATAGTTATAACTTAGCTGATCGGGCAATCGAATAATTTTCTCTTTATTATCAACTTTTCGATATCGTTTGCCGTAGTGCCATTTAAAACCCGTACAGACCAGTGAATACTGCTCATCAAATTGATTGACCAATTCCTGTATCCGGCATGGCAGAAATTCATCGTCATCATCTAATCCAGTAATATAGTGGCCTTTGGCATGGCGAATCGCTATATTTCGAGCCACGCAAGCGCCCTTCGCTATTGCTTGATGAAACACCTTAATATTAAATTTAGACTGACTTGCCAACTCATCTAAATAGTCTTTGGTGCCATCTTGCGAGCCGTCGTTGACGACGATCAACTCAATATTGGGGTAGGTTTGAAGGAAAATAGAATCTATTGCTCTTTTTAATAATCGACACCGATTATGTGTCGGAATATAAACCGTTACTAAAGGAAGGTCGGACATTAATGAAAAACTGATGTTAATTAAAAACTACCTAATCAAAGGCGCGTATTCTTTTATCAAAGTAAAATTGATAAAATCGAATCATAACATGTAATCAAGATTAACAGACAGTCAAATGCTATTTTCAACAAATCAACTCACGGAGCTTGAGCAATTTTCTTTAACGGAAAAGCATGCCATTATGCACATAGCTCATCAACACCTGAGCGTGCCAGAAAAGCTGGTATTAAATTTAATTAAACTCTTATTACTTATCCCGCCATTTATATATTTAGCGAGACAAGACTGGTGGGCGCTTGCTTTAGCGGCGCTAATTTCAACGGCAGGTTATGTGCTAGTGATGAGACCTGTATCTATCCACTTTAGCAAACGTCATTTAAAAACAGCAATAGCGAAATTTACAGCAAACACTGTAAATAACGGATGACTTAATCGTCAAAGTTAACGCGAATATCGTGGAAAGTTGCGTTGTTGGTTGGTAATGATGTATCACCTCGATATGACTCAATGGTTGCAACATCAATATTTGGCACTAATTGCTCAATATAGGCTTGAGCGTTCCAAGGAAACAAGGTAAACACATTCACACCAAGCCCAAACGACTTAGCAAAACGGGCAAGTTCAAAAAGGCTATCGATGTCGTTGCCAGCGTCAAACTCTACCATATGAAAACCGCATTGATGCGTATGCTCGACACTCTTAAAAGAAGAGGCTAATGAGCTTTTTCGCATTAATTTACTAATGCGCACATACGGCCTAAGTTGTTCAAATTCAACCTCAGTTAATACATCCCTGACAATGGATAAATATTCAAAACCAGAAAAGCTGCGCAGAATTAGCAAACGATTATCATTGATATAGTCAAAAGTCCCATCTCGACGTCTGTGCTCCATCATCTCACGTAATAGCAACCTGATACTCTGCGCAGTATATGACTCATCTTTCAATTCAATAAACAGCATTTGCTCTGCATCTTTAAGTATTGAACTCGCTATTACTTGGGAAAAAGAAACATAAATATTATTTGTACCGTGGTTTATCCATGTCCCCGCTAATTCAGGCGCAGAAAAGGTCACATCTAACTCGATCAAGTTAACGCCATCAAGAATAGCCATGTTAATAAGTGCCAATGTATCGTCAGGTGCTCTGCTGAAATAGTCATAACAGTTGTGACAAGCCAACCCTAAGCGACCTTCATTGTTGGTATTTTGAAGCAGGCTTGCTGACTGCGCAGGAAAAAAAGCAGTGTTTTTAGTTACCGCTGGGGTTATGTCAATGCAGCTATCTAGCGCGTCACTACCGCCACAAGCCCCTAAGATTAAGGTAGCACTACACAGCACTATTACTCTGAGCATAATAATTAACCCTTACTATAATTTTTGCCTTTGACTAATTGGCTCGATAATTGACATTGGCACTATCAAAGCAATTGGAATGAGCTTTCATTTGCGGTTCAAAGTCCGGCCAACTTTGTCTTTTCACTCGTCCAGTACACTTGGGCACGCGCTAACGTTCTAGAAAAAGCATATACTGTAAATGCTCAAAGTCGAATATAGATGCCGTCCACAACTGAGCCTGCCCTTACAAAATCGAGTGTCTTTTTGATTATTTCTCCTTCCAAATTGCCTTGGCATTTTGAACATTCTAGTTGTTGCACATTAAACGCGTTAACACAAATTTAACTATCAAACAGTTTTGTGCCACTAACCTCATAACTGCATCCCTGCTTCAACAGATTAGCCTTACCCCTACTTTGTAATCGAGCCTGCTACTCGACAATAACTTGATCATGAAACACGTTATAAAAAGAGAGGTTTCCGCCGACAATCGAGATTTCAGCATGCCCTGCATCAGCGGGCATAGTCCAAGTAACTGTTGCGTTTTTATTAGCGACATCTAGCGCCAACTGACATTCTCCGGCACTTACAAAGCATTTAAATTCCACCGGTAACTCATCATCCCAGAATAAGTGGTAGACTAATGCCTCTGCCGTGTTGGCATGGGTATACTGGTCGGTTGAGCTTATAATCGTGTCCGTATTAAAAGCCATCAGCCCTGACGCCATAGCGACTAGAGCAGTATTATCTGCTACATCAATAACATATGGCGATTCAGGCATTTTATAAAGCGCAAGCGATTTTATCGTATCAGCATACGGATCTATGACTTTGAGACCAAACCGGCTACCCAGATATATTTTTTCATTAGACATCTCCATGATTGATTGATCATGTATTCGATAGGACTGGTCATTGGTATCATCGCGTGGCGATTCTACATCTATCCAAGACAACTCGCTTTTAGGGTTGCTTTTAATAAGGAATGACCAGCCTATAAGGTCACGATCATCATAAACGTTCCAAAACACTGAGTCGTCAATTTCACTCACTTCCACCGCATTGTATGCTTCAGAGCCATACGTTTTATACTCCAGAAATTCAGCAGGCGCTTGAGGCTCCGTCAAGTCAAAAAACTTAAAGCCATCTTGAATAGTACTAAACAAGATATCACCCGAGAACTTGATATCTTGCAGTCTCTCAAATTCAACACTAGAGATTGAAGATATACTATCTGCGCGATTAACATCTGAGATATCAACGATATCAATACCATCCATGCTTGATAAATACATAGTGTCTTCAAATACGTCTATCGACCAATAAGAATTTCCAGCGCCATAATTCAGCAATAAAGCTGGGCGTGATTGTTCAGTGAGACTAAAAATAGACATGCCTTTGGGGGTATTATCTTCATCGGCATTCAAACCAAAGAGGCGATTGCCCGATAAATGGAGCTCTGAAATCAAGCTATCTTGTGGCTGAGAAGCCAATATTTTCATATCACTAGGAGTACCAATATCAAGTGTTACAAGTTCTTTTTTCTGATGTAGCCACATAAGCGATATCTTTATCTATAACAATGTCTTGTATTGTACCAATATCAGTCAACTCCCCTAACCTTGGTGCGCTTGCCTTAATACTAGAGGGGTGTGAAAAGGCGCCGCCGTTGGACGTTAATACACCGCGTTTATTTGATAACAGCGTTCCTGCTTTTCCTACTGATTCATACCTATGTATAAACTTAGGGGCACTAATATCAGCAATATCATAGGCTCTTACATAAGATGGGTAGTAAACATCGTGTATCGAATCGGACGGCCTGGCTTCTGATGTCGTTAAATAAAGCCAGCCGTCTGATATGGAAACCGAAGAGTAGAATCCTGTCGCTTCGACTTGGCTTAATAGCTTGGGAACTTCAGGTGCAGCAATATCGTATATCAATACCTCACTAGAATTGTACCCGCCAGCATTCGTAACAAATAAGTAGTTTTTATAAACTTGCAGCGTTGTTATTTCGAATTGCATATTTTCATCTGGAAACGATGCAACATAATCGACTACATCAGGAGCCGCCTTATCTGATATGTCAATCACCAAGAGCTTAGTATAACTGGCTAAATAAAGCGTATCTTGATAAATGGCACTTGCTGGCCACCACCTTGACTCGTCAAACGCATCATCTGCCATTGATGCTAAGTTTGCCGAGAACAGCGTCTTAGGATCGTCAATATTACTAATGTCCACTATGGTTAAGGCTTCACTGTGCAAGTACAAGTAATCGCCATCAATATACGTAGTGGTAGGATAGTCAGAAGATGTCAAATTCACTGAAAACTGTCCCAATGCTTGTGGGGCAGACTTATCAGCAATATCAAATGCATACCAATGAAGCTCGGTTGCACTCTGATCGGCTTTCACACGAACATACAACCTATCACCAACTATTTGAAGATCACTACCTCGCTGTGCTTGCAAATACTCGATGTTCTCTACTTGTGAATAATCGAAACTCCCTAATAACTTGGGGGCGTCAAAATCAGCAATCGGCAAAAGATTAATTGAGATACTCCATCAACGCATCAGCCCAAATTTGATAACCTTTGGTTGTTAAGTGCACTTTATCGTACATAATATCGGCAGGCACATTTTCATCCGCGACAGTAAAGTAGTGATTAATATCGACGTATAGCGCCATATCATCGGCTAATAGTTCTTGTACTTTTTGACTGGCAAGGTTTGTCGTCTGGCGAGCGATACTAGCGGGATCTTCTCTTGGAAAGATGCGATGAACGATAATTTGGCTATTTGGTAGACGCAGACGAATTTCTTTAACTAAATTGATGATCCCTGTAGCGATATCGTCGGCAGAATCTGAAGACGCATTGTTAGTACCAATCATCACAACAACATACTCGGGCGACATTCCTTCCAGTTCGCCGTTTTGAATACGCCACAAGGCATTTTGAATTTTATCACTATCAAAGCCCAAATTAATCGGGTTGTACGATGAAAAGTATTGCTGCCAAATAACCGAACCATAGCGCTCATCTTGCCAAAGCTGAGTAATAGAATCGCCAATAAAAGCTAACTTCACATTCGACTTATCTTGATTAACTATGGCTCTGTGACGAGCTTGCCACCAATCCAGATTTTTCGCTGTTGGCGTTATTGTATCTGCTTGTTGTTCACTGGAGTTACATCCCGGCAATGACAATGCAAAAAAGATTACAAAAATAGCTCGAAGGATAATGCCCATAAATTGCTCGCTTTTTATTATTGATATTAAAAAGTTTTTATAAATGCGTCTATGGATTTAGCACTTTTGATAAACGAAAATCTAACACTTTGGTTTAATCAAAAGCCCATCGTTTGTAACTTTCTTTTCAATCAACCTTATCGCAAAAGCCTATTGGGGCATTAGTTATTTGAGTCTTTGACTGATATGCGATAAGCCACTCTAGGTTGGTGAGAGTATAAAGCAGTAAGTAACTACACTAACAACTCAATAATTTTCCCACTAAGCTATATGGAAGTGACATCAAGCGCCCCCTGTTTTAAGTTTGGGTAAACTAAGAACATTAAGGCTCTACAGCTTGCCTTTCCTGGTTTGCACTTTACTTGATTTGCACTATCGCCCTATCAGACTTATCGCAAAATAGAATAGATTCAATTTATTTTCACGAAACTGAGCCCAAGAAACTGGGCTCAAGAAACTAGGGGATGCTAAACAACCAAAGGAATGAAATTAAACTAGCTTGACTCTTTAGCACTTTTCTTTTTCCTATTAAGCGCGACGCCATAATTGGCTCTTGAAGGGATCAAGTGAAACATCAAACGATAAATGATCTGTATAAATGGAATAAAAATTACAGGTGTTTTGGGGCTGTAACCTGACTCAACGGGTTGCTTTCTAAATTTTTCTGGTATTTTTTTCCAAATAGAACGCATTGTTTTGTACTGTACCGACTCAGTAAAGTCCTGATGAATAAATGTGTTAAACAACTTCTTTGACGCAAATGGTGATACAACCGTAAAGAACTGGGCACATAGTACATTGCTACCAAACGCAGTATACCTTGCACCTCGCCCATAGATAAACTCGTAGTAAGTTACCTTTTGATACTCATCTAGCTTTAAATCACTCGTATTTTTTCGAAAATCGTTTAGTAGTAATTCGAGCTCTTCATCATTCAGTTGTTTATATCGTTTGGCTAGTATCTGCTCTCCTGACCAATTAAGGTATTTGTATACCAATGGAAATATTTTAAATAGCTCTCCCTCTGCACCTTTGAAATTGACGTAGGTTCCTCTTTGAAACAGATCGCCTAAATAACCATCGAAAAAGGCCGTAGCCCTGTTGAACTTAGTCTTAATATATTCATAGTTTGTTAGTAATCTGGCAATCGGGTTAATAACCCCAAACGCCATTTCCGATAATAGTTCCGACTCTAGCTTACTTTCATCCGGCTTCTGATAATCATATGAGTAGTACTCATCAAAACAGTCAGCAAATTTTGAGGCGATGCTAACCTCTGGTGAGTTATCTGGCCCGTACGTAAAGCCATAATAGTAGCGACTACTTGCCAGCAAATACCTAGAATCTAAACCACTACTGATAGGTAATAGCCTTTTATCTACCTGCCAGTGACTTGCTAACTCGTCGATATGCTCGTGTTGCCTTTCAAACTCCAACCTTTCTGGGGGATTTAATGAAAAATACTTTTGCTTATCCTTTGAGTTGAATATTTGGCAACCAGGCGACAAACGTTCAATACCATCAAATAAGGTAAAGTCCCCAAATAAATGGTCTTTTTTCTGTAAAACGGATGCTAATATGGGGGTTATTACATGCTGCCCATCTACAATTAATGCAGATACAAAAGGTGAAACCCTTAACTTGTTTGCAGTAGCATCGAAGTAATGACTTGATAAACCAAAAGGATCAACAAGCAAACTCGGTGTACGTTCGTTCCACCAATATATAACGAATGAACCAGCTTCAACGTCATTTAAGACATCTTTTCCACCTTGTAACAATTTCTCTGCAAGTGAGGGTAAGTCATTCAACTTGTTTTCAAATATAAACCAACCTGCAACAATAAATATATTGCCATTCACTTCCAAAATTGGTGATGAATTTGACCATTCTTCCGAGCTATATACGAGATAGCCATCACCTACTTGGGCTGGCAGTTTTATTGTCTCGCTATAGTCTTTTGACAATGGCGACATAGAATCCATTTTTTCAAAGTTACAATTTAAATATAAGCCCCGCATTCTTTCCTCATACAACATCATTGAATAGCGCGATGAATGACGCTCATGTTACCTTTGCCGCCGATTAATGGCTATATAATTTGTATATTGCTGGTATCGACTATGTTAGAATTTTTTATTTAAGAATTACTGAATCAATCTCTTTGTGACCTCCTTTATTTCCATTATTGTCCCCATATACAACGTAGAAGAATATCTAGATGACTGTCTATCAAGCATAGCTAATCAAACTGATCTTAATTTTGAAGCCTTGTTAATAAACGATGGCTCAACCGACAAAAGTGGACTCATCGCAGAGAAGTATTGCCAAAAATATCCCGAACTTTTCAGCTATCATTACAAAACGAATGGCGGCCTTTCAGATGCCAGAAATTTTGGTATTCAAAAAGCACAAGGTGAATACCTTATGTTTCTCGACTCTGATGACTATTTGGCTTCAAATACATTGCAAAAGGTCAATCAGGTTATCAAGGATTCAACGATTGATGTCCTCTGTTTCGGCATGGTTGAAGTTGATGAGCTAGGCCATAAGCTTAGAGACATACCACCTTGCTCTGATGGAAAGCAAGGCACTATACAAAAATCAGAAAACAGCTACTTGTATAGCAAAATGTTACCAAATGCTTGTAATAAGCTCATTAAATCAAGCTTGTTTTCAGACCATAACATCGCCTTTCCTAAGGGGCTTTGGTATGAAGACTTGGCAACAATCCCGAAAATAGTATATGAGGCAAACCAAGTAGAAGTTATCAATTCAGGGTTATACTTCTACAGAAACAGGGACGGAGCCATTACGAAAACATTTTCTCTAAAGGTGATGGATATATACGAAGTGCTCGAGGACTTAGATAATTACTTCAAGCATTCTCGGAATATTGGCAAAAAAGAAGTGTGGACTGAAATTAGTTCTTGGTATATCAACTTAACCAATATCACATTAGCAAGGTTAGTTAGAAATAATGATCCGCAAAAGCCAGCTGCATTAGCAAAGATATCTCGTATTATTAAGCAGAGATTTTCAAATCCACTCGAAATACTGTTCAGCACAACTTCCAAGCCCCATTACAAACTATTCGCCTTGTTGGTGCGGTTAGGTTTGATACAGCTCGTATCGAGAGCCTTCACTTATCTTGTCAACAAAGGAAAAATCAAAATATGAAGACACTATATCTGGTTTTGTACTATGCCATTGCCAAAAACCTTCCAACAGATGAAGCTCGCTTCATAGGAATGCTTTGTAGAAAATTACGAGCGCTTTGCTGCAAGAAAATATTCAAGGCTTCTGGTCAAACAATTAACGTAAACAAGGGGGCAACCTTTGGCACGGGTGTTGGAATATCAATCGGTAACAACTCTTCGATCGGCAAAGATTGTCAATTAGCCAATGATGTATCCATTGGTGATGACGTGATGATGGCTCCTGAGGTTTTGATTTTTTCCGTCAGTCATGAAACCCAAAGCGTTGAAACCCCAATGCGCCTTCAGGGAAATAAGGCACCTAATCCAGTTAAAATTGGAAATGATGTTTGGATTGGACAACGGGCTATTATATTACCGGGGGTACAAATTGGTGACGGAGCCATTATTGCTTCAGGTGCAGTGGTCACTAAAAACGTCGAAAACCACTGTGTTGTAGGCGGTAACCCAGCCAAGACAATAAAATATAGATAATCGTTTTATTGCCTCTAGCTGGTGTAGTCAGCTCAAATTTATTGATAGGTGATATCAATAAATTTGTTTTCTGTGCCATTATCTATATAGCCAGGGTAAAGGCCATCAAAAGATATATTTTTGAAAAAATTATTCGTAGACTTTTTATCATAAATAGTAAAACCACCAAAGCTTCGATCTGTACCGTCGTAACTTTTAAATACGCTATTTTGAAATACTGAATTACTAACCTCTCGTAAGGTCACAAAATTCCAGTTTTGAGATCTTGCTTTAGCCATTATCCAGTTGTTATCAAAGTAAAATCCCGATTGGCGTCTTAGTGAGATAAGAGGTTTTTGCTGAGCACCATCATTGTTAACAAAGGTATTGCTGACAATGGAGTTACCGAAACTTGGCGACTCAGAGAAAAAAGCAATGCCCCATTCAAGCGCATCGTAGAAGGTATTTCTTACAATTGAAATATCTGAATAACTACCACCATATTTATAAGTTACAAACACGCCACTACTAATACCGTTCATCAGGTTTTTTGATATTTTTACGTTTTTAATCGTGTCCCAACTTTCCAATGCGACACCTGTGTAGGTATTTTGAAAGCAATTTTCACTTATCTCTGAGTTAGTTAGATAGTGGGCTTTCACCGCAATTCCCGTATCTGCATCACCAACTCCAGAATCAATGCTGGTATCAGCACAATCACCCAATACATTGAAATAATTTTTTTTAACAATCACACCGTCACCATTCATTCTCACGGCGTTCATGCGATAGTTAATGATTCGATTTCCTTGAATTAACATATTATAAAATGTCGGTGAATTGCCAATATATATGCCAGCGCCACCTTTGAGGCCATAGCGCTTGGTTGGCTTTTCGTAATTGAGCAAATCAATGTAATTATTTAATATATATACGTTGCGATTTACCCCGCCAAAAAAAAGGCCTGTTTTCTTTATTTCATATATTTCATTAAAGGTGATTGTAGCGCCGGTTATGCCTGAAAATACTGCGGCATTTCCTCTAGGACGTTCATCGTCTGGGTCGCTCGGTGTTTCGTCAATCCTCATTGCCAGCCCAGCTCTTTTAAATACATTATTGGAAATATTCAAGTTTTTGGTATTCCATACAATCAATAATGTATCTGCTGCATTTTCAAAATGCATGTTTTGTACTGTAATATTGAGCGCCTCAGGGGAATCCTTCTTAGCGCCAAGTAGCACCAACGCAGAATCTTGCTGAACATCCCCGATATCATTGTGGATACCTGATATCTGGAGGTTATTTATGGCTAAGTCACTAATGTTTGTAAGGTATAACCTATCGGTTAATATAACGGGCTTGCTTGCTTGATTAGCAATCCCCTGCAACTTGATACCACTCAAGTTCATTTGACTGGTATCAACGGAATCGAGTCTGTAAGTGTTATTTGCTTCAAACAGCAGCGGTCGACCTGTGCCAGCTATATCTTGAAGAGCCCTGACAAACTCTACCGAGCAGTCTTGCTCGCCATTATTATATTGGCAGTACTCGCTAAAGCTTTCACTGTGAGCAGCAAAAGCAGACATAAATAAAATGAAAATAACTCTTTTCATAAAAGCGTCCTTGATTTTTAACTGAAACGATTTGTGTTTTGATGTTGGCCAATTTTGCAAACCAATGGCTTTGATTCTACGTGCAAAAGTAGCCTGAATAAACTTGTATTTACCCTAATAAGATACCGTTAATGGTTTTCATTAGCTCCCTGGAAGAGTTGCCCTTGGAGTCCAAATAAAACTTGCGCTTTATATCGCTGAGATCTTTGCCTTGTTCCAATAATTCAGCAAGTTCGGTTATTAATTGAGGCCAGTCATTAGCGAGAGGGTACGGATATAACTCGCTTGGCGAGAAATACAAAGGCCGATCATTCTTTTCATAACTTTCCAAACCAAAAGGAGCAAGTAACACAGGTACATTTATCGCCAAGCAGTCATAATATAGGCTAGAAAAATCAGTTACGACTAACTCATAATCTTTTAAGCTTTCATAAAGGTCGCGATTATCCCCAACGATAATTTTGGGAAAGTTTTTAAGCTCAACTAACTTTTCTTGTGGCAGCGCATTGGCTGGATGCAAGCGAATGGTCAGTGTTTTGTCATGCTCAGATAACCAGCTATTCACTTTTACTGGGTCAAAACCAAATTCGCTGAGTAAGTCATTTTCACTGTTATATTCACCACGGTACGTTGGTGCATATAGTATCTTGCCACTACTGAGTGATGTCGGCGCTTTAATCAAGTGATCAAGCTTAGGATAACCACCAATAATAACGTGCTCTTTGTCTATGCCCATTGCTGATTGCAAAATAGTTGAGACAGCCTCAGAGCTGGCTAAGAAATAGGTTTCTTTATTAGCAAAGCGCTTCATTCTTAAAAAAATAGATTTTGGCAAGAGTGCTTTTAGTGTAGTGCGCGAACTCACCCCAAGCTTTTCTTTTGAAATATTACTGTCTAATGCATCCAAGCCAATCTTCTTTATTGGTGTGCCGTGCCATAGATTAAACACGACTGTAGAGCGGTTAAGTACTAGCCCCCACAAGTCACTCTCTTGAGAAGTATTGCAAAACACAGCCTGAGCGCGCAGGTGAAGCCAAAGTGACTTAAAAGAACCTTGCTCAACGGCTTTCAATCCAGTTTGGTTGTTTATTTGCTCTAATACACCTTGATTCTTTGTTATCCAGATGCTTTCAATTTCTGGATGCTCTCTCGATACGTGCTCAAAAAAATATCTGGAGTTATCACCGTACTTATTACCGAACCAAGAGCCATAAAGAAAGAGGCCACGCTTGACTGGGATAAATAAGGTAATAAACGCAATAAAAAACTTAGTTAGCTGATTCAACACAACAACACCTTTATAACCAATTACAAACCAAGCTTTGCTAACTTCGTTTTTATCTGCGAATAGGTTTCATCAAAACCTTTATTGCTTAAATGGATATTATCAATTGTATTTTGCTTGACGGTTTGCTCGTCCCAAGCAGAATAATCGATAAAATTAGCCAAGTTATCACGACAAACTGCTGAGTAGTCGAGAATCATATCCATATTTTGGGGCCTATCTCGCCAATAGTTCCCATGCCAACTGGTGAGCACAGGACTACAGCCAACCATAATAAGCGGCTCAATCGCTTGTAATTTAGGAATAACCTGCTCTTGCAAAAACGCTTGTGAGTAAAAGTTTTTCACCGGTTTTCCATAGTACAGCTCGGCAAAATGGGCTGCATGATAAGTTTTAAAATCAAATTCACGCTCAGGAAATAGCGTATTAATTTTATGACCTTTTACAGCCATCATATCATTTAACATAGAAACAGGGCGTGGCGAATAGTCCACTACACCAACATGTGCGATAACTGCATCATATTTTTTTCCCGCTGCGACTCTAGACTGATACTCATATAAAAAATCGATAACGGTAGTGCTAAATTCAGGGCAAATAACATGCTCTACATGGTACTCTTTACATAATTTTCCAACATAGGAAGCGTAAGCACTCTTTCTATTCCAAGGCTTGACCACTTCGTACCCACGAGAGTCTGTAAACACCAGTAATCTTGGCTTACCAGAGTTTTTCTTCCGGTAGTAATTATCTCTCAATTGATGAACAACCTCGCCCATACGTCTGACAATGGCAGTATACAAGCGAGTAACTAAACTTACTTTGGGCATTAACTATTCTCCAACTCTTTTTTGAGCAAACGCCAAGCAAAACAAAATATGATAACAGCGGATATTAAATAAGTGACAATTGAAGACACGATCACTCCCTTGACGCTGTATGTCTGAACCAAGAAATAAGCTAAACCAACGTGTAACAAAGAGGTTAATGAAGTGATCATCGACAGGGCTTTCACGTGCTTGAAGAAATAAAGGAAATTACTTAGTAAAGTGACGGTTGCTTGGCATAGCGCAATTAGACACATGTAAGGCAGTAAATCAGCCGCTTGTCGGTATTTTTCATTAATAAACCAGTCAAAAATAAAGTTTCCTGCCACCACTACCGCAATACTAATTAACAGGTATATGGCGATAATCTTAATGCATAAAGCAAAACTTTCTTTATAGTGCTTAACCGCTAGCATTTGCATTAACTTAGGGGTAAATGCTTGGTTTGCCGCATTCGCAAATACAATAATAATTAAGCTAATTTGCGCGGCGACGGAGTACAAGCCAACTTGGTAGACCGAGACAAATTTAGCGATTAAGAATCTATCCATACCCGTTCGCGCCCACCAGCTTAATGCATGCGGCAATATACCAAGCCCAAAGCTCAGCGCAGGTTTTGAAAAGTGTGACTGCAATACATTTAAACTGCTGTGTTGGTATCTGATCAGTAACAAAGACAGCAATGCCGTGCTAATAGCGCCAATGAAGAACCCCCAATATCTTGACTCTTCTGCAAAATCTAAATTTAGCAGCAACACAGTTACAATCGCAGTTACCGTTGCAGAGGTTAAATTTAACGCCCCAACCCACAACGCTTTTCCTTGGCATTGGTATTCGGCAATGACCAGTAAAACAATACTTTGCATTAGGGCAATAAGCACAGCACTAAATAACCAATGGTCACTTTGGCTACCTGGGTTAATATCAATGGCAATAAAAATACCGGTAAGTAATAAAGCGGCCGGGAAGGTAATAATGAGGTTTTTAAAGAGACTTGCGAGCAAATTACTCGCACGCTCTGGCTTAAAGTACTCTACTCGATAAAATGAATTGGCACCAAAAACCACAAAGATGATTGCAATTTCGACGATCACATTAAATATTGCAATGTTGCCAAATTGCTCTGGTTTTAAGTAAATCGTATACACAGGCAGCAGCAGAAAGGGAATTCCCTTAGCCAGCATATCAGTAAACATATATATCGCTAGGTTTAGCTTTTCCTTGCTAAGTTTATGCAACACGTTGGCGAGCCCTAATTAAGTCCATGTAAGCCAAGCCGTTAATTAACGCGAATAATGGTGCAAGCATACCAGAGGTAAATATGTGACCAGCAATGAAAGATATGCCAATAAGCACAATATTAATGATCAACGCGGCTGGTCCCCACATACTGTCAACCTGTCGAGTTGCTAAATAGGATATTCGCAAAAAGAGTACAGATATCACCATGAAAAAAGTCAAACCGATAAGCCCGTGCCACAGAAACATATCAATGGGGTCTATCTCCATTGCATTTTTCGTCAGCTTGCCTAAACCCGTTTTACTAATTCCGAAAATAACGTCGGATATAATGGCATAGTGTTCAAATACCCTCATCATGTTAATAATGAATTCATCTCTGCCAGATAGAATGATGCCAATAACCCCTTTCTTCTCATAAAACCAAATAAACCGGTCTAGTAAACCTGTGGACTCAAATATAGGAATTAACACAATTGCTAATGTTCCCCCGACAAGGGCAATAGGGGCAATTAACTTTAATTTGAGCGGGGTAAGATTCAATATGCGGTGCCTTTCGTTAAGTAAGGGAATAGCAAAGACCAATAGCGCGGCGGCCATCATTGCGGCTTTAGTCGCGATAAGTAACCCAGATAAAAGTGTAATCAAGCTAAAAAACAGATAAAGCAATTTACCTTTTTTCTGCCACAAGAGGTGTAATATTACGCCATATAACACAACGAAAACGCCACTTACCTCATTACCCGCATAAAAAAAGCCTTTGATACCAATCGCATCCTCTTCGCCTTGCTTGGCGTTACCATAGCTCGAAAAGCCAAAGCCGAGTACACCTAAAACTATATTACCGATGAGCACTAAAAAAGCGAAAACCAGCGCGTATTTACCATACTTATCTATCTGTTCAGGGTATTTTTCGGCGCAGTAGCAGATATAGATAAACGCCAGCATAGTGGTAAGAATTCGCAGCGCGGAAGTAAAGTCATCGAAAAAGCCAGCTACGCTTAAAGTTTCGATAAATGTAAACAACGGCCCCGCTAAAAACAGCAGAAAGGTGATTAAAGACCAAGCTAGCGCTTTGCGTGAGATACTGCCTAATTGGTACAGCATCATACCAATAAGCAAAATTTTAAACATCGCCGAAAGCTTGGTATCGACTCCCAATCCCGATAGAAAAAAGCCATTAATTGCATCAACTAACAATGACAGGCCAAACATTAAGAATGTTAGCTGGAATAGCGCAAAACTCGCCTTTGGATAGGCGCTACGATATGGCAACGAATTGCTGGTTGCGACCATTGATTAGTTCTACAACTAATTGGAAGCAAGGTAAGCTTTGCGGCCGGAACGAAACAGCACAATAATAATACCGATAATGCCGCCTATAAAGCCTGCTACAACCACAATAATCGAGCGTTTGGGCTTAGACTTTAATTCTGGAACAACCGCAGGGTCTACGATTTTAAAGACGTAATCTTTGCGCACCTCGGCAAGCATTCGAGACTTTATTTGCTCTTCCATCAGACTAGAAAACGTGCTTCTCAAGCCCTGAACATTAGAGTCTTGCGATAACTTTTCTAAGTATGTAATACTCTCTGTCGCTTCTTGCTTATCTCTCAAACGAATACTTTCGTTAAGTTTCTCAACGAGCCCATCCACCCATTTTGCAGCGAGATATGGCGAGTAAAAGTCAACACTAATGGTAACAAATTTAGATTTTGGATCTTGCTCAACAGAAATTAGCTTTTTCAGCTCTTCATATGTTTCCTGAGTACTTGGTATGACTTTGCGAGGCGCTTTCGGTTTTCTCACCCAAGTTGAAGTCGCTTCATCATATTTTTCAGGATCGATAATTAGCTTGTTACTTGCCTCATCCCAACCCTCGGCTGCCATAATTGGCAAAACAAGATCATTTTCTTCAATAAACTCACCAAGAAACACTTGTGTTTCAATCAGCTCTAACGCCAGCTTAGTATTGTCTGTTTTACCTTCAGGTAAACTCACTCCTGCAACCGCAGCCAATCCGCCAAGGCTTCCCGCTAGCCCACCTAAGCCACCACTGTCATCACCAGCAGGCATCAACAGCGTTTTGGCGGTATAAATATTGGGTTGTCCTAACGACCAAACAAGTGCAAGAATAGCGAAAGAAAAGCCGGATACAGTGAGTATCAGCCAATTGCGAAGAAATAAGGCGAACAGGCCATATAATGTTAAATCGTCTGTTACTGTTGTGTTATTCTGGTTTGTTGTCACAGCTTAATCCTGAGTGTTAACGCCCATCAAAAGCGCAAAATTATATATAAACCACGTTATTGTGTCGATCAATTAGCGTATTGCCAGCAAAGAAAGTTTCTATCCAAGGCGGTATTTAGTTTTTATCGGTAAATTCATCCATTATGTTGGCAACAACAGCTTTCGGCGTATAAAAGTTGATAACTTTGCGCGGGCCATTGCCATGATAATGTTCAAAATTACCAATCACTTTAGTGATGCAACGCGCAACGTCACTGCTCGTTGCTTCGGTGCAGCACTCGCCGACATCTGGGGTTACGACATCGCCGATAGGCCCCCAGTTATAAGCAACGACGGGTAAGTTGAATGCCATGGCTTCAATAAAAACCATACCGAATGAATCATAGCGAGAAGGTAAACAAAGCAAATCTGCTGAATTGAGCATGTCTTCCTTTTGTTGACCTGATATCCAGCCTTTAAAAGTCACCCTGTCTTCAAGGCCTAGTTCATGGGCAAGTAACTGATAGTTTTCAGCTTGTTCACCTTCCCCAGCGATCACCAATCTAACGCGTTCAGGAAGTTGAGACATGGCCTTAATCACCAAATCAACCCCCTTCCCCTCAACCAATCGAGCCATTGAAATGATAGTGATCAGATCGTTTTTACCCTTAATGTTCTCTTCGTTCTGAACAAAAGATGCTGCTTGCTGGCAATAAACAGGGTCGTTAGGGTTTGCTGACACAATAGTAGGCTTATTAATACCACATTGTTTGATAAAGGACGCCCACCAAGGCGTTAGCACGACAAGTTTAGAATATGGCAATAAACTCACCTTAGTCGCTAAACTATTGAGCTTTCCTTTTGACAGGTAATCGTGAAATGCTGGCGAATGCACATGAAACAAAGTTGTTGAGCCGAATAATCGGGGAATAACAGCAAGTGTAGACTTCCTCAAGGTCGACAGCCACTGTGCGCCGTGAAACCAGAATACCGCATCTCTTCGATAACGAATAGACAGTAATGCAACACGCCAAAATGCTACCCACCATAACAACAAAATGTTCTTTTCGCTGTTATGCGACTCAATAAATTCATAGGGGACTTGATTCTCTTCAAGCCCTTTGATATAGCCAACCAAAGCAGACGATATCCCCCCCTTGCCAACACCGGGGGCAGTTCCAACAACGACAACTTTTTTCATGACTATATTTTTCTGCAGAGCTCTAACCAAAGATAGGTCAACAGATTTGATTGTCGAAAAATTCGCTTAGGTTCACTAATTAACCGATAAAACCACTCCAAGTTATATTTGCGGTATAGTGCAGGGGCTCGCTTAACATTCTCAGTGTAGACGTCATAAGTCCCCCCCACTCCCATATAAAAGGCTTCAGGTAGCTGCTCTCTGCACTTAGCAATAAATTTTTCTTGTCGAGGAGAGCCCAAAGCAACTGTCACAATCTTGGGCTTCTTTTCGGTAATTAGGCTAATTAATGCTGCCTCATCGTCAAAATAGCCGTTTTGGTAGCCAATAACATTTACTTTGTACTGCTCTTCTAGCTTAATTTTTGTTTCACTTATCACTTGCTCTTTAGCGCCAACAAGGAAAACTTCTGCACCTGTTCGACCAGCTTTTTCCATAACCGCTTCCCAAAGCTCACACCCTGGGATTCTAGCTATATGCTGCCTGGTTTTTCTTTTTAAGGTGGAGACAACACCAATGCCATCGGCAAACCTCAAACTGGCTTCCATCAATACTCTGTGGACACTGGTATCTTTCAGTGAGGATATTATTTTTTCGGGATTAATGGCTATGGCACTGCCACAATATGGCTGCCCTTCATCATCAAGAATAAAGTCTACTGCATCATCTATTGCCGGAAACAGGTTAATAGGAATACCAGCAACTTTTTCTACTTCAACGTTTACCAATCCTATACTTCTCCCGATCAGATCAAATCCAGAAAATGCCTGATATTCATAGCTATCATATTCTCTTTCTCTAGCATTAAGTGCAGACTCATAAAGCAAATTTAACTCTTCACATACTTCAGCATAATTATGAGTTTTAACAAAATTCGCCAGGTCTTTTTGATGGCCATCAATGCGCTCATAGTTTGGTACAACAACAACTTTTTTGCGATCTTCAAGTAATTGAAAAACAGTACCAGCTCCCGCATGACAGATGACTACGTCGGCCTTATCAAACTCCTCTTCAATTGCTGAAGAGTATCTGATGTATGCGTGATGCTTAGGCAGATAACTGCCATCAGCGACTTGTAATAAAACCTCTGCTGTCTCGCTTGAGAACTGCTCATCGGCCGCTTTTATCAGGCTATTAAAGTTAGTATTACCAACAGTTACAAGAATTCTCACAACCGCCCCTTAAAAACGGCTTTCGGGAAATATGCCAATTGTTCTTTGTGCTGAACGAAGAACAAATCTGCAATATGGTACATAACACGCCCCGCTATTGAGGATGTTGAGAAACGACACCAATCCTCAAAGAACACTACTCTTTTTCCTAGCAGTTTAAAAATTATGCTGGGAACAACAGCCATGCCCGGCCCTGTCGAAATCACAGCATCAGGTTTATGCTTTAAAATAATTCTCAATGTTTGCCAGCAAGCAACAAGAGAGTACGCAAACATGTAAAAGATGTTTTTGAAAGAAGAATACTTATCCCTTGCCTCAATGCAGTAAAAGGAATCTGAAATCAAATTATTTAGTTTTTCAGTATTGGTGAGCGCTATATACTTCTTGCTTTTAAACTCCTCTGGGAGCGAATTTAAAAAGCGATTCATTTGAGCGGTGTGTCCGCCTTTGCCAAAAATTAGCAGTATGCTACCACTATCGTCGATTTTCATATTGTGCAATTTACTAGCTTTCCTTAACTATTTCTATCAACTCCGTCGTCGATATTGATGGCGTTCTGGGTAGGTAAACCACTTGGCAAATATCCGAAAACTCATCAAACTTGCCTTGCCAGTCATCCCCCATAACTAAAATATCAGCTTTACATTGCAAAATATATTCACGCTTTAACTCAAGCGACTCTTCATAGAAGACTTCATCAACACACGCTAGTGCATCAACAATCTCAGCACGACTGTGTTGTGGGCAAATAGGATAACGCTGTTTCTTACTGAAATTTAATGCATCCGTAGATACACCGACGATTAGGTATTCCCCCAGCTCTGCTGCACGTTTAAGAATGTTAAGATGACCGACATGAAAAATATCAAATGTACCAAAAGTGATGACGCGCGACATAAACCGACCTGTTTGCGAAAAATCTGCGGATTATAGCTTACCTTTCATGTCAGGGATATCTATTTCAATAATGACACTAGTCGAAAAAGTGTTTCTGAAAGGGACTATTATCTATCGATTTTGCTAGTTCTTCTGGGTATTGATAGGTGCTTTTAAAGCTTTGGTAAAGTTCTGCATACCATTTACTGTTTGCATCGTTCTTGAACTCAAGCGCAACCTCTCTCCCTATAAATTCTTCCAACGCCCCCTTGTTAGCCGATAGCTTGTCCATTCTTATACACAAGAGATCGATACTATTGGCTTGAATACGCTGAACCCCGTTTTCTTTATCAAAGGTGTGCTGAAACATGTCGATCCCTGTCATAGGCAGCAACTCATTGTCGAACCAAGTTAACGGATACGCGTGATTAAATTCATCTTCAAACACAGTGGCTAGCAATTGTTTGCTTTGATTTCGCGTTGGAATCGGCACTCTACGAGATGAAATGCAATTTGTATGAGCCGCAAATAGGTAGGCATCGATATCATGAAAGAACATCGAGATATTGCGCTGTTTTGCGTCTCTGACCAGTGTGATAATTTTGGTATGGGATCTGGCACGAAATGCTCGCCTAATTAAAAATGCAATAAGCTCTTGCTCTAGTCGCAATGCAATGTGCTTGAAGCCAAATTTGGCGAGTCCCTTCAAGCGAACTGGACATGTGTGATTTTTGTTGTAAAAAGCATGAACATGCAAGGCTTCAGGAATAGCCGACTCAAGTGCGGTTGAACCGACCTTACCCATTTGATAAACAAATACCGTGTCCGGATCTTTGTATTTATCAATAAGTACTTTGTGCCTTTTTACACGGCGTAGCGCGGCTTTAATTAGGGAAAGCATATATTTGGGATCTGTATTTAAAAGAGGCTAATGTTTAATTTGTTTCGAACCGAATAATAGCCCAAAGCGTTGTTTAACGTAACAGCGATAAGCGTCGCGAAAGCAGCCCCAAAAGCACCATAGTGAGGAACTAAGGCAAGACAGAATACCACCAAAGTAACAACAGCAAGCGTAATATTCTTTCGCTGTATCTTACTATTGCCTGTCATAACGAGCAGTTGACCCACAGAGCCAAATACAACCTTTGCCAATTGAGCGATAAGCAAAACTCTCAGCACTGAACTAGCTTGCTGATAGCTTTCACCAAAAATAAGTAATATTTGCTCGGCAAAAACAAAACAAACAAGAATTAAAGGTAAAGTCATTAGATTAAGCAGGAGCGTTGATTCACGATATGTTTGCTTGAGCATTTGCCTGTCAGCAACATCGGATAACTCAGCAAACTTTGGGGATAAAACCCCATTTAGTGACAATAGTAAAAAAGCCAAAACCAGCGCAACTCGGTTAGCGACCGAGAATAGTGCAACTTCCACTTCATTGCTCAGCAAACCGACTATTATCTGAGCACCTTGCATCATGATAATACCTAGACATGCAATGCCCCACATTGAAGGCAATAGTTGCTTAAAGTCCTTATTAACGGCAACACTAGTTTCATCTAGCTGTTGTTCTGAGCTTGTAGCATCCCAAGAGAGCTTTTGTTTCCAATAAAACCACTGATGGCTCAGAACCACAAAATGAGAAAAACAAAAGAGCAGCAATAAATTAATGAGCGTTAACTGGTTAATAAAAAACAAGCATAAAATACAAGCTAAAAATACAACGCTTGGAAAGCCATTTACCATAGCTAAACTAAAGGAATGCTTTAATCCCTGATGAAAAGCTGAGCATAGCGATATCAGAGAGTAAAGCGGTATAGACAAAGCGCACACCAACAACACGGTATAATAACCGTCACTTAGCAAGTTGTAATTGCGCGCAACTAAGGTCAATAGAGACAAAAAAACTGCTATTGCCCCTGCACCAATCAAGGCGTAGTGAATTGACTGGCGACAAATTCCAGTTAACAATAGCTCACCATTGGCCTTTCTTCTGAGTTTGGCAAAGGTCTTGACGATTGCTTGATCTAAACCAAAGCGCGAGAAAGTTGACAGTAGCGTAACTAGCGCGATGGCAAAAAATACACTACCCGCCTCGTCAATACTCAAATATCGAGTAATTACAACACTTGTAAAAAAGCCAACGATAGTGAAAAAGATTTTTAGGGCAAGAATAATCGAGCTGCCTTTCAACAGCTCTTGATTGCGCTGAAGGTAAGGTAAAATCTTTCCAATCATCGACTAGCTTTCATTGTTAAATTGATAATTAAAGTTTTCAATATCTTGAGCATAAAGCTCTGCAACAAACTCCCTTGATTCACTATCATAGTATTCCTGATAGGCTTTTTTAGGCTGCGCCGTTGGCAAGAGTTGACTAAGTTTGAGTTTAAGGCGTTGCTTAACACCAATAGCCTTTGAGGTATTTTTATGCGGCAGCATAGTTTGGCTTAGGCCTATTGCTTTACACACATAGTCAAAGTCGTGTTGAAGACGCTCAAACTTACCTATGTAATCAACTAACTGGTGACCATTTTCATCAAATAAAAAATGTGATTGAGGCAGTACATGGCGATAATAATCTTTGTGATTTATGTAATCGTCATCACTAGGCTTTGGAAAATAACGAAATAAAAAAGTTTTAAAGTCGGCTTGATAAGCCTTATCACCATGTAACCTTCGATATTTGTATTCTGAAACCAGTCTCGCCCATGGGTTTCTGACAAATGAAAACTTAAAATACGCTTGGAATAAGTCTTTAGAGATGTGACCGCAATCAATATATTCTTGGGCGGTTAAATGAGCCAACCTAGGTGGGCCCAGCTTAGGCTCACTATTGGCGCGCAGTAATAATGGCGCGCGCTCTTGCCAAGTTAAGCCTTGTTTTTCAACAAAAACACTTTCAACACTCTGTCCAGCGGCTTTAGGAATATGAATAAACAAGCATTTTTGCTGATGGCAAATCATTCTTAGTAGGTAAACCAGTTAAAACAACTAGGGTAATCGTTTTAACTGGGTGAGTCTAACAAATCCTGAAAAGTCGAGATTAATTGCTCATTAAGTTTACGAACATCGGCTACTTGTTCGATTTTTGTCCGCGCGTTAGATGCGATCGTCTTTTGTAGCCCAACATCTTTGCAAAGCTGGTATATATTTTCAGCCAATGCTTTCTCATCACGTTCAGGCGACAACATCCCACTCACTTGATGTTCAATAAGTTCAGGTATACCACTGTGATAAGTTGACACAACAGGCACACCCGTTGCCATAGCCTCCATAATTGCGACTGGCACTCCTTCCATATCACCATCTCGCGCGGTGATACTTGGTTGAATAAAGGCATCCGCCAACTGCATTTGTTCTTTCACTTGCGCAGAGGATAGCTTTCCTAAAAAACGGACGCTGTTTGCCAAGCCCTTAGCTTTGACAAGTTCTTTAAGTTCATTCTCAAGTTCGCCAAAGCCAGCAAGGTAATAGGTGTATTCGAGTCGCTCAGGCAAACTTGCCAAGGCACATATTGCGTGCTCTAACCCTTTTTTCTCAGAGAACCTCGCTACGGTAAATAAGCGATAGTGTTCGTTTTCTTGGGTCGCTCCTGCGTCACTTTCAAAAGTATCTCGATAAGTAAATAACGAAAGATCAACTCCCATACGATGAACTTTAATCTTATACGCGGGCGCACCGTGCTCAATTAGTTTGTCACGCCAAAGGTTACTTATTGGTAAAAGTAGGTCACCTTCAACAAATAACTTTTTATAATCGCTTAAATACTTATCTAAAGCCGGCTTTGCCGAAATATCATAACCATGGAAAATGGTAGCTATTTTGCCGTCTAACCCCCCTAGTTGGTGCAGCTTATGCGCCAAAATGCCATTATGGCCAAAATGACATAGCACTACATCAAATGCTAATGGTCGTTTAACTTGAACAATGATACTGCTAAGCAGCAAGCTTTTGCCCTGATTACCAAATCGAGGGGATAACGACTTTAATGCCCTAGCTGCAGACTTACTGAATATACAGCGCAGGAGTTTACAGCTACGCGACAATAGTTTCTGTACTGCTGACTGCGGCTCAGCTTGGGTTAAATAAATGACTTTTTCGGCAGGGAAACCCTGTGGTAGTGCTTGGGTTGATATGCCCCCAACAGGAGCGTGTAAAGCAAGCACAGTCACATCCATACCAGCCTGCCAAAGCCCTAATACTTGGTTACTAACAAAAGTTTGAGACGTTAACGGGAATTCATCAACAAAAACGGCAATTTTCATATTTATTTTTCAAAAGGGCCAGCATAAATAAAGCGCTTTGTACAAGGGAGGCCTCTACTCAGATCCCATAGATTTTCGACGATATGGTTATCAATAACAAAAGTAAATGAACTGACGGCGCTATCATACTGCTATTTTCTGTTTAGTCATAGGCATAAAAAACGCCCGATAGAAATTATCGAGCGTTTTTGTTTTTGCCTAGCTAAACTTGTTAATTACGTGCCATCTACATAAGAGATTACAGCTAACGATTAGCTATATTGCAACATTAGTTGCTTGGCGCACCACAATCAAAGTTAGCATCATCTTCATTGTCTGACGTTGTAACGCGAACATTATTGTTGGCAGTATCAACATAAGCCCAACCAACGGTTATTTGGTTACAGACAAGGTTAGCAGCAGTAAGCTCTGATGCAGGAATTGTACTGGTACTTACGATCTCATCAGCAGCATTCTGCAGCGACGAAACTACCACTCGAGTGGTAGCTGGTGAAAGAGCACTCACGCCAGAAGAAATACCATTAACAGTTTGTACTAAACCAGAACTATTGTCGCCTAGCGTATTAGAGATACCAGTAATAGCGTTTAATACCGCTGTTTGGTTACTAGAAGCCGTATTGCTAGCAGCAGTTGCAGCAGTATTGGCAGCCGTCACAGCAGCTTTAGCTGCCGCTAGGGTATCATTTGCAACATTATCAACTTGTTGAAGCTCCATACGGCTGCCATCTGTTAAGTCTTTAAAGCCGGTGAAGAAAGACACATCACCCTCTGGCGCGTTTACAGAGACAGTAATTTTAGTTTTACCGCGGTCAGCACCTGTATCAGCAATAATTGCATCAGAGATAATATCACCTAGTTTAGTGACGGCATTTGGCTCAACCGTAGCGATATCAGTTAAGGTTTCTGGCTTACCATCAGCTTTAATATAAGTGACATCAACAGATGCCGCTTCATCAAAGTCAGAAGTCGCGTTGACGATTAACTGAGTATTTGGACCAAATGGTGCATAGTTAAGCGTGGTTGAAGTACTGTTCAGTGTCCATTCACCAGCTGCTGCATCAGTTGCTAGCTCAATTGACTGGTTAGTATTGTACTTGATAGTCGCGTCTACTTTGAACTCTTGCTCGGTCAGTTCAACAGCATCGTCACCAGATTTAACTGTTAGTGTAACGTTAGTGTCGATTGTGTTTAAGTCTGACGCTGTTAATGGCGCCGCTGACTCTAAGTAAGTGAATGTTGCAGTTGTTTTCGCGTTGTTAACAACGTATTCGTTGTTAAAGCTATCTTTTACGCTCACGATGTCAGTGAAATCACCTTTGATGACAACTTCAACAGACGATAGCGCAGCACCACCAGCGGTGTTTACGTCACCGAATTTTAGCTCTAAAACGTCAGATGTTTGAGCAGCACCTTCGCCAACAAACGTTTCACGATCATCTTCAACGTTAATTTTCGCGTCTAATTTACCAAAGGCTAAAGACCATTCTTGAACGACAGTAGCAACTTCTGTTGAACCTGTTGTTGTACCTGGCGTTGGAGCATCGCCTGATGTTAAGAAAGAAACAACATATGATACTTTGGTAGAATTTTCGTTAAAGATCACAGGTAACGCAGGGATCGTGATCTTCTCGCCATCATCAATTGAGTTAGCTTTGCCTGCCAGCTCGTAAGTTAATGTTGAACCTGTATTGGCTTCAGCACCACCAGCCGTTGCGAACTGGCCTGAAAGGTTAAGAGATGATGCGTCTGCTGTTGAATTAAATACCGCGCCACTTACCGTAATTACTAGCTTAGCACCGTCAATTAACAAGGTGTCAAAGGCATCATCTAAGACAACGTCTACCGATGGTACAATTGCTGTTCTTGCTGCGGTTAAGCTTTCTGCTGAAATCTTGTGCGCTGCATTTTTGTCATTATTGGTAGTAATGGTGTTAGCAGCATTTGCTGACATTGCTGCAGTAGCCAATGCTAACGCAATTAAAGATTTTTTAAACATTTTAAGTTTCCTTTGTACTTCATGAAACGAGGAGTTAGCTCCTCAATAGAGACTTTTTATCTGGGTAGGCAAAGCAGTTTGCCATCCTTGGTACCAAGGTAATAACCTAAATCAAGTAACGCGTATCGCTTTGATTATTGGTCACCTTTATCCATTTAAAGGCTAGTATTTTCTTGGTTTATCCGTATAAAGACATTAAAAAAGCGAGCCTAAGCTCGCTTTTTAACACTATATCTAAAACTAGATATTATTCACAGTTATCTTGTGCAGGAACAACTGTAGCACCATTCGCCATTGCACTACCATTGTCTTGGTAAGTGAATGATGAATTGATTAGCTTACAAACTGCAGTTGCTGATGCAATTGAAGCAGTTGAAGCAGTTGAACCAACAGCTTCATCAGCTGCTGCTTGTAGCGTAGCAACACGATCAGTGTTGTTAGTGATTGCAGTTTTAAGTTCACCTAAACCGTCAGTTTGGTTAGCTAGGTCATCACGAGCAGCTTGAGCAGCAGATAGTGTAGCGTTTGCAACAGTATCAATTTGTTGAAGCTCCATACGGCTACCGTCTGTTAAGTCTTTAAAGCCAGTGAAGAAAGATACATCACCTTCAGGCGCATTAACAGAAACAGTGATTGTCGTCTTACCGCGGTCAGAACCAGTGTCAGCAATAATCGCGTCAGAGATAATGTCACCTAACTTAGTTACTGCATTTGGTGCAACCATGCCGATGTCAGTTAATGTTTCTGGCTTACCATCGTCTTTGATGTAAGTTACATCTACAGATGCTGCAGCGTCGAACTTAGAAGTTGCGTTAACGATTAACTGTGTGTTTGGACCAAATGGTGCGTAGTTAAGCGTTGTAGACGTGCTGTTAAGTGTCCATGCACCAGCTGCTGCATCAGATGCTAGCTCAATTGACTGGTTAGTGTTGTACTTGATAGTTGCATCTACTTTGAACTCTTGCTCTTTAAGTTCTACAGCGTCGTCACCAGATTTAACAGTTAATGTTACGTCAGTGTCGATTGTATTTAAGTCTGCTGCTGTTAGTGGAGCTGCTGACTCTAAGTAAGTGAATGTTGCAGTAGTTTTTGCGTTGTTAATCACGTAATCGTTGTTGAAACCATCTTTTACGCTAACGATGTCAGTAAAGTCACCTTTAATTACAACTTCAACAGAAGATAATGCAGCACCGCCAGTAGTGTTTACGTCACCAAATTTTAGTGTTAAAACGTCAGACGTTTGTGCGTCACCTGTACCTACGAATGTTTCACGATCGTCTTCAACGTTGATTTTCGCGTCTAACTTGTCGAATGCTAAAGACCACTCTTGAACAACAGTAGCTACTTCTGTTGAAGCAGTAGTTGTACCAGGTGTTGCAGCATCACCAGATGTTAAGAAAGAAACCGTGTATGAAACTTTAGTAGAGCTTTCGTTAAGGATTACTGGTAACGCAGGAATAGAGATTTTGTCACCATCAGCAACTGTACCGCTTTTCGATGCTAATACGTAAGTAAGAGTTGTACCAGTGTTAGCGTCAGCACCACTAGTAGTAGTGAACTCACCAGAGATATTTAATGATGAGCTGTCAGCGCTAGAGTTGAATACCGCACCGTTTACTGTGATAACTAGCTTAGCGCCGTTAACAAGTAATGAGTCAAACGCGTCATCTAAAACAACGTCTACACTTGGTACAGTTGTTGTTCTTGCTGCTGTTAAGCTTTCTGCTGAAATCTTGTGTGCAGCATTTTTGTCGTTAGTGGTATCAATTGTGTTAGCAGCATTTGCTGACATTGCAGCACCAGCTAATGCTAAAGCAATTAAAGATTTTTTAAACATTATAAAATTTCCTTTATGTTTCATGAAACGAGGAGCTAACTCCTCAATAATTTCTCTTTATCCGGGTAGGCAAAGTAGTTTGCCACCCTTGGTACCAAGGTAACAACCCAGACCAACCAAGATAAAGCTAAAGCGATTTTAATGAATCGTTTTGGCACTTGTCAACTAGTAAACCTCAGATTAAAAGTTAAGACTTATCCTAACTAACAAGTTGCTTCTAGTAGATACGAAAAAAACGGTTAAATCAAGCGTCATTACCCGTAAAAACAGATAAAAACATCAGTTAAATCAAGTTAAAACGAATAAATTCAATTAGAGCTCAAGCCAATGGCATTGTTTGCCGCTAAAGTGAACAATTAAAACTGTTTATTATCTGAGCTACACACCACTTTTATCAATTTGCGATGCCCTCTAGATCCAGTAGTTTTAATTCTTGTTTAAACTGTTGATGAATACTTTGCCATTCATTATTGGACTCGATAACGCGTGGCGTCACCATAATCACTAACTCAGTTTTAACCGTGCTGTCGTTTTTTGTATCAAATAGCTTACCAATCAAAGGAATATCAGAGAAAAACGGTACACTGGTATCACCTAGATCCTTGCTTTCGCTAATGAGCCCCCCCAGAACAACGGTTTGACCGCTTTCTGATACAACCTCAGTACTGATCTTACGTTCAAAAATAGAAGGAGACCCGGCAACGGCGGCATTACTAGTAGAAGAGTTACTATTGCTTTGTTCCACTTCCATTATTACCACGCCTTGGGCATTAATAGTTGGTGTTACGGTCAATTCAACACCAGTTTTTCGATACACTACAGAAGTTCGGTTGCCGTTTACCGGATCGGTAACAATTTCGCCAACGGTAGGAATATCGTTACCTACACTAAAGTTAGCACTGACGCCATCGCGCACTAACAGGCTTGGACGAGATAAAATATCCACATGAGAACTCGACTCGAATAATGTTAAGTTAAACTCGCCATCTACCCCTGTTAACGTATAACTAAAACCGTCACTGCCAGAATTGATATTAAAGCCGCCTCTTGTATTCGCTAACCCTCTATTGGTTAGTGAGAAAGAGACACCCTGTCTAAATTCATCGGTTAACTGCACTTCAGCTATTACTACTTCTAGCAATATTTGCTTAGGCATAACATCTAAACGTTTGATCAGGGGCAATAATTTACGGTAGCGCTCACCAGTGGTTTGAAAAATCAGTGTATTAGACCGTTCATCTATAACCATTTCTGCGCCCTGCACCTCCGCCTGATTTTGGCTAGTAGCTGCATTCTGTGCTCTTGCAGAAGTTGACTTACTAACCGCTGCCGCGCCATCAATGAGGCTTCCTAGGCTATCTCCAAGATCAGCAGCTCGCGAAAATTTAGGCGCATAGACGAAGAACTGAATATCATCACCAAGTTCGGGTACATCAATTTTGTTTAACCAATATAGTGCTCTATTGATTAGCTCTTTGTTGTTAGAGAACAATGTTATTGAATTTATGTTTGGTAACTTAACAACAGACATAGCTGATTTCAGTGAATCGGCATTACCAAGTGTTATTCCTTCTTGTTTCAACAGCTCTGTTAGCTTACTGGTAATGCGCTCAGTATCGGAGAACTCAATGGCGTACATCGAAAGGTGCTTTCTACCGGCATTGGGTTTGTCAAATAAATGAATAAACTCGACAGCTTTTAACACTTCAGAGCGCTTACCCTGAATAACTAACATATTTTGCTTGGCATCTGGCCTAACAATGACTTTAGCAATTTGCATGATCGGGACGGCAAGACTCCCGTTAAAATCGTAAGTAAATGGCACTAACTGCCAAATATCTTGATTGGTGTTAGGCACGTCTTCAACTTTGTTGCCATAACCAAATATTATTTTACCTAAACCTGCAACTTGTTCTTCTTGGTTGATATAGTAAATGCCATCGTTAAACCGTATCGCATACTCGCGCTCAGCTAGTAGTTCTTCAACTAAGCTAAATAGCTTACGGTGACTAACACTTTCAATTAAATTAAGGGTTAACGTATCACTATCCGCTTTGACACTATCGCCCAGGATATAGCTAACTTGTAGCACCTCTCCCATTACATAATGCAAAAATTCATTAAGCGGTAACTCATCTGCCGCTAATGATACTTTTTTAGTATCACTAAACGCTTGTTCGCTCTGATCCCCTTTGTTTTCGATTTTTTGCTTGAAAATAAAAGGCTTTAGTTCTTGATTACGTTCAGAATCTGTCACTTTTTCTTGCTGCGCCTGTTCTCCTTCTGCAGCTTGCTGCTGGGCGACATTTTCTTTTAACAAATAAGAAGGCGAATAAACAAGCTGTTTATCTTGCGTAACAGAGCAACCCGCAAGCAAAGTAAGAGATAACGCAGCAAGTAAAGGTTTGGCTTTGGCTAATGGCTCAGCTTTTTCCTTGACTAATATCGAGCTGGATACTGGATTTACCACTAAATTAATCATTTTTAACATCAATCGCTTTTAACTTAAATCTTTATAACTTCTATGTATTGTCTTTGTGCTAACGCTCTCACGCTCTTACTTATACACTCTTTGCTTTATACATCAGCAAGGTTATTTCTTGCTGTTTATAAGCCAACTTAACCTGTTTAGTATTCGAAATTGCAACACTATAGTGCCCCAATAGCCCACCATCGACGACACTTTCAATTTTAGTGTCCACACTAGTACTTTTTACATTAGTCGCCCGTAAAATAGCGGTAGTATTTTTGAGGGCTTGTTCGCTACCGTCTGGCGCAATGACAGCAAGTAACTGGTAGCGCCAGTCACCTTGATAAAACTCAAGCAGCTCCCCATTTTGAGCAAGTTGTTCTTGCTCTGTTAGTGCATACTGATTTTGTTGAACAACTTCTTTTGGCGTATCTTCTGGTTTAAACTTAACGTAGGCCTGTTCAATCGCCAACACCTGAGTATTAGTGAGCTGTGGTAATTGAGTAGCGGCTAGGTTCGCTTGTTGTTGCTGACTTCCAGCATTTAGGTTTTCTTGTGCTGAAAATCGTTCAGAATAGTCGCTCGCAGCGTAGATTAAACCGATAGCAACGGAAGCCAAAGTTATTACTTTCATTACACTTTATTCCCGTTATTGGGATCTTGCATAAATAATTTTATGTTCATTCTTCCTGTTACTTTACCCAGGTCTATTCCTTGTTCTCTTTTTCTTAATTTTTCTAGTTTAAAGTTAAAATTTTCAACACCGTACCATTGAGTTTGGCTTTCCAATGCAACATGTAGGCGATGAAGGTCATATAATTCGCCCTCAATATCAACCCTTAACTCAAAGTGAGTAACCCCCCATTCGGGCGTTGGTATCATTTTTTGCCACGCTAAGCGCGTGATTTTTATATCGTGCTCGCTAAATAGCGTTTCAATTTTCTTTTGTTCTGCTAACTGGAAACGACTTTTTGATTGGTGCTTAAACAACAAACCTTGCATAAGGGTAATTTGATTTACCAATTTATCAGCTGATTCTGTTGCTAATTGTTGGTTATTTACAGCAAATTCAGACTTTTGTACTCGTTTAGCCAATAAACGATTATTTTCGATCGTTGCATCTTGCCACGCTAAAGTTGGCACCACAATAAACTTAGCGACAACAAGTAAGGCAATCAGTAGTAAAGCATATTTGTGCTGGGCTAATTGCTGTTTTATATCACTCATTACGCTTTCGCCTTATCAATTGGTGTTATTTCAGCAACTGACTGCTCTTTGGGCTTTAAAGTAAAGCTAACCACAAAGCTCTCGTAACGTTTTGAACGCCTTACTGCCGAGTCAAATTGTGCGTCAACAACTTCTGGGTGACTAATAAGCCTTTCCAGTAAGTCTGTCGACTTTAGGGTTACATTTTCTTTTTCTTTTTGATCAGTGTTGCTATTTTTTTTCTCTCTGTGAGTACGGCCTAGAAACACATAACGGCCTTTGATAAACCTGATTGTACGAATATCAAAGTCTTCTATCACTGTTGCAAGGACAGGCCAAATCATGGCTTTTTGGTCTTGTGCCGCAATTAATGAAGTTAGTTCTTGAGCCTCAGCTAAACGCTCGGTGTATTTTGATTGCACATTCAAAGCATTAGCGACATCACCTTGCTGGTTGGCTATTTGTTCGGTCAGCGCTGTATTTTGCCAATATAACCAGGCAGAAGTTAACGCCAAATAAACGGCAAAAACACCAATACCCGGTAACAATAAACTTTTTATTAGTTCACCTATACCCTGCTGAGATTGCTGTTTTTGAGCAAAAGCGGATAAGTTACTAAAAGGGAGCCTTATTAAACCGCTGACAAGGTTCGCTGCCAGTTCTTTTGTTCCATGCTTGACTACTATGTCTCGAGTAAGCTCATTAGTCTCGTAGCTCGCTAGCGCTTTACCAATACTGTTGCAAAAACGTTCTGGCGAGTTAATTAGCGGTGTAAGATAAGAAGAAATTGAGCTGCCATTATGTTGGCTAACGAAGAGTTTTTTACTCTTAACATCGTTATCAGCTAGACAGTCTTGCGCTAACACTTGGTGTGGATGAATATTCAATGAAAGTAGCAAAGATTCAGGTAACACAAACCTAGGTGTTATGTGTGAAAGCTGCGTTAATTGATTAAACTTCCAAGTGCTTACTTTACTTGTGCTTTCACCTATCGCTGTAATTTGGTAGCTACTTGCCGTTTGCCCTTCAAATTCCAACGCTAATAGCTTAGTAAGCTCCTTTTTGTTATCTATAGGGTAACTTAGCTGTTTTTCTTGATAATATTCTCTAGCAACAATTAAAACTGCTGGTTGAAAACTACTGCCATTAACTTCTTGCAGCGTAATATTGGAATCACTAAAGTTAAATTTATAAAGGGCATTATTCGCATAGTAGCCAGTATAGCGGCACAGCATATTCACAATACGGGCACGCAATTTAGGCTGAGAAAAAATATTTAATGATAACTCTTTCATAGAATTTAACTAGCGACTCCTCGCCTAAATAAACCAACCTTAAAAATTTATACCTACACGGTAGAACTTTACTAGCTACCACTTCTCTGTTTGATAGTAAACGGTTTCACATTACCAGTACTATATGGGCTAAATTTCACCATTAGCGTCTGATTTAGTTCAACGTCGTTCATTGTTGAGCTAATCGATATCTTGACAACTTTATTCGGGGTAAAGTACACGTCTATATCCGAAGAGAGCCCCATCATATTGCGCACAGCTGATGTTCTCGAAGGTGGCGACAACCGCAGCTTGACAATTTCTTCCGCAATCAATTGGTTACTGAGTGCGGTAAGAACAGTTTCAGGGCTGGTCATCAAATTAATATAGCTAGCACCAAACAATGTAAAGTCTGATTCTACCTGCTCAAAACGTTCAATACTCATATTCTTTAGTAACAAAATTTCACGAGTATCTTGCACTAAGGCATTTCTAATGTATTGAGCTGACTCGTCGCCAGTGCTGCGCGCGATACTATCACTATCTTGCCAATCTAACAAGCTAGCCCCAATAGCCTCAGCAATTTCCTCGCTTGCACCGGTAAGCATAAAGCGCTTCTTTGTCAAATCAGCGAGTGGAAAATGAAGGCTGAGCAGACCCGCTTGGTCTTGAAGTCTAACTTCGACACTATCGGTAAGCTTAAATGGCTCACTATATAAATTCCAAGGCAGCACTTCACGGTTTTCCCGACCGTCATTTGTACTATTTTCTACAGCTGTAACGTTACTACTTTCTTCTGTACTCGTATCAAAGATCAGTTCGCTATTAATTTTGTTGGTTTGCCACTCATTAGTGAGAAGCTCGAACAATACAGCGTTTTTAGCACTATGCGCATTCACATAAGCCTGCGCCCTGTCTATAGACCATTGAGCTATAGTGACTTGTTGACGAGTAGATTGTGAAATATAAAGCGCAATTGTAGATAAGACCCCCACCAAAATGAGTATTTGGATAAGTGCCATTCCTTTAGTTGCTTTTAATGAAGCTAATTGCATTGAAGACAAGTACTGCGTCATTAATTGGCCTCTTGGTCAAAATAAGTGCGCAAGTGTTCTTCAACACTACTATCTAATTCAGTAATAAGGTTTAGCTTTTGGTTTTCATTAGTGATAGTGAGTTCTATTTTTTCAGGCATGAGTACTCTATCTAACCCAGAAAAGCGGGTTGACCAAGCAAGCTCACCAATCAGGTTATCTGCGGTGCGTCCCTTTTTGTCAAAAAAAGATGACCAACCATAATAACTAAACGATATATCATCAACATCATCAATTAGCACTTGTTGCCTTTCAAAATCAATCGACTGTGATTCGGTTAGAATTGCAAAACCTTCCAAGGATAAAGCTTGATACAGCAGCTGCTTTTTCCCCGATGGTTTTGTTAACACGGTCAAGCGAAAAGCTTCTGGGAAATTAAAATTAAATAAACCATTGTGGGTAATAGCTAAAAGGCTTTCTTTGTCACCAATAAAAAAAAATGCCGGTTGCTTGTTATCTTTAAAAATCACTAATGGCGAAATATTTTCCGTTGCCATTCGCAGGCGCTCAAGCCCCACTGAAAAGCGTTTTACTTGATCGAATTGGCCAATTTCCTCTTGCCATTTATTAGTGAACAAGCTGTAAGCGTAGCCACCCGTAAAGAGTAACAAGCTGATAATAAAAGTGACGATGAGCAGCTCAATTAAGGTAAAGCCACGGTTTTGGGTTCGCGGCTTTGACGTGCGCCTAAGATTGCGTTTAACTTCTCCCATTAGTTGAGCCAACTCACTTCTTTATATCGGTATTGCAAAGAACCCGGTTCATTGCCTTTTGCACTAGTGTTATCGCTACCTAAAGTTAGCTCGACTTGCCATAGCTTATACCTGTTATCTTGATTTTCTGTGTTACCCGTCTCTTGATCAAACTTATCTGGCGGTGCTTTAAAAGCAACTTCATTCGCTTGCCAATGATAATTAACCCCCCACATTTGACCTTTGTTACCAAGTTCTTTGGCTGTTGCGGTGGTCTTTTCTTGAATTTCTTGACTGATTACGCTCAGCACAGCTGGGACAACCGCAGTGTGTTCGAGTTTTTGCTGTGCTTTTTCTGAAGCAATAAAGGACGATTTAAACAAGATACTCACGACGGCAATAGTCGCAAATAAAATAAGGCTAGCTATCAAGACTTCAAGCAATGTGAAACCTTGAATATTTTTTATCTGCGATTGCCCTAATCTTTTCAATGAAGGTTTAAAGTTAGTCACTACGGGCTTTAATTTATCTGGATGATTTCGCGACATTATCAACTTTCTCGCCCAAAAAGAGTGCGCTATTTTCACCACCTATCGTGACATTGATTTCATTAGGGGTCATGTAACCAAAGACACTAACCAGAGCAAACTGTTTAGTAAAGTTAAGTTGCTCAAACTGACGCGTTGCTAATGGCTCAATATTTTCTATGGCAGCACTAATGGCATTTAGATTGTTGTTATACAGCTGTTTATTTCTTGGCGGTAAATAGAAGCGTACTTGATCTTTTTCAAAAGCTAGCACTCCTTGCTTTTGATTGGCAAAGCTTCTATATAACTGGCCGTTAATCCAGTTATTTAAGGAAAGTTGCTCTTCTTTTTGTTTGATTTTATCAAGCGATTTAAAGGTTAATGGGCCAACAAGAGAAGTTACTATGGCGACAATCGACATCACTATAATTAACTCAATCAAAGTGAAACCTGACTGACTGACGTTAGTTTTGCTCGGCAATGGTTTTAAAGGCTTAGAGAGTGACATAATGAAAATAAATAGTGGCTAAATAGCGCTAATTAATTTATATCCCTATATCATTTATAGAAACCATACTTAGCAACATCATTACCACAACGCCACCGACGAAACCGCCCATAAATAAAATCATTAGCGGTTCAAGTAAAGTGGTCATGCTTTCTGTCCAGCTTTCAAATTCTTTTCGTGATCGGGTGGCTATTTCATCAAATACTTTTTCCAAGTTTCCAGACTCTTCGCCAACTTCCAATAAAGATACAAAAAAATCAGGATATAGTGAAGTTTGTTGCAATGCTGGGGTTAAGGCACTACCACCTTTGACCTTAGATTTTGCAATATCCATTTCTCGCTTTAGGATGCTGTTTTTAATACTACCGCCAGCAAGCACAATAGCACGATCGATTTGCACACCAGCTTTCACCATCATGGCCAAGCCACTATTAAAGCGGATACGCTCGACGATAACCGTGGCTTTACTGATGACGGGCAGTTTTAGACAAACTTTTTGCCACCAGCGAATAAAGCCAGGTAACTTGGCTGCATATACCAATCCGATAATGCCTGCGACAACACCAAGAAGTAAAAGGCCTTGATAGTTCATCATCCATTCACTGGTGGAAAGCATAACTTGGGTGTACCAAGGTAATTCTTGCACGCCGTCAAACATGGATGACATTTTAGGGATAATAAAGTTAAAGATAAAAAAGATACTAAGAAGGCAAACAAAAAAGATCACCGCTGGATAGGCGAGTGAGCTAATAATTTTTCGTTGTAGATCGCGTTTGAATTTCAGATCTTTAGATAAACCGTCGAATACTTCACTCAGGTTACCTGAGGCTTCACCTAACTCAATAAGGTTGCAATAAAGTGGGTCAAATACATCATCATTATCAGCAAAAGACTGCGATAAACTTTTACCTTTCTTGAGATCTTTACTGATATTATTAAGTAATAAAGCCAACGCAGGTTTAGCCTTAGTGCGTTTAATAATGTCGATGCCTCTATCAATTTTGACACCAGACTCAAGTAAAAGACTTAGCTCTGAGGTAAGAAACTCGAGATCAGCAAGTGACACTTTTGATGAAAATAAACTAATACCGCCTGTTTGTGCGGCAACCTGTTTAACTTCGGTGGGCATCAAGCCTTGCTTTTTTAGCTCGAGCAACGCTGATGGCTTGTCTTTAGCCTCGACTTGACCGTTTACTTTACCGCCAGAGGTATCGTAAGCTTTATACTCAAAAATCGCCATTTAGCCAGCTACTCTAATTACTTCGTCTATGGTTGTCAGCCCTAAAATTGCTTTATAAAGGCCGTCTTCCAATAAAGTTCTGCGCGCTAAACTGTTGTTATGGGCTTTCGCTTTAGGAATAAAGGTCGCGTCTTTAGCCATGACTTTTATTTCATCATCACAGCGTAGATATTCTGTAATCGCCATTCGGCCTTTAAAACCTGAATGAGCACAGTGATCACACCCTTTACCTGAGCGGAGCTTGATGGTCTCGACGTTAAATTTTTCAGCAAGCGATTGCAGGTCATACTTAGCAATTAATTCTTCTTGCTGGGGATGTTCGGCTGTGCACTTAGGGCAAACCTTACGTGCTAAACGCTGGGCAACAATGGAAACAAGGGCAGCATTTAATAAAAATTCTTCTACGCCTAAATCTAATAACCGAGTATAGGCACTGGCGGCATCGTTAGTATGCACGGTAGAAAATACTAAGTGACCGGTTAGTGCTGACTGCAGAGCGATTTGTGCCGTTTCTTTATCACGAATTTCACCGAGCATGATGATATCGGGATCTTGACGAACAATGCTGCGCAAACCTGCAGCAAAGTTAAAGCCTATATCACTGTTAACTTGTACTTGGTTTATTCCCGGTAACTGATATTCAACCGGATCCTCTAACGTGATGATCTTAACGTCATCATTATTAAGGGCATTTAAAAAGGTGTATAAGGTGGTGGTTTTACCCGAGCCAGTTGGGCCTGTCAGCAATACAACACCAGCAGTAGTTTTAATATCCTCTCTTACTAAGGCTTCAATATCATCTGATAGGCCAATGACCGACATATCATATTGAACATTATCCTTACGAAGAAAACGTAACACCATAGATTCGCCATCATTAAGTGGCAATGCAGAGACACGAATATCTAAGTCTTGATTGGCGATCTTCATTTCGATCTTGCCATCTTGCGGACGACGCTTTTCCGCAATGTCCATGCCCGAAAGAATTTTTAAGCGGGTAACTATGGGGAGCTGCATTCTCGGAGAAAGCACTTCAGCCTCATGCAGTACACCGTCGACACGATATCTAGCTCGGTAACGGCCTTTATATGGCTCTAAGTGCATATCTGATGCACCTTGCCTTAACGCCTTAGAAATAAGTGAATTTAGCAAGTTAACGGTTGGGGCTTCTGAGGCCAGCTCTTTTAGTCGCTCTTCTTCATCCCCCAAGTATTCGTCACTCGCTTCTTCCTGTTGCTCAGTATCGTATTTGGAACTGAGTAATTGAAATTCAGTTTCACCGACAATATGGACATCTGCGTCAATATTGTTTGCGATTAGCCACTCATTGACACTTAAATCTAGGGGGTACTGACAAGCAAGTATCCAATGATTGCCATCAGCAGCGAGTGGCACCCAATGATTTTCCAGTAAAAAGGCTATCGTATTTTTATCGATATCAAGAGCTGGTGCTGCTTCCCACTCCGCTAAATCAATCAGGGGAATATTGAAAAATTTAGCATAAAGTACGGGAAGCTGATCATCTGATAAACTTCCCATATTGACTAGCGTTTGCTCGACGCGACCGCCAAAACGAGTTTGATAGCTTTCAGCGCGGTTCAAATCTTCCGGCGTAATACCAAAATCGGATACAAGTAATTCACCTAACGACATGTTATTTATGTACTATATCTTCGTTGTTATCTGTGCCGCCTTCTTTGCCGTCCGCTCCATAAGATAAGATTTTATATGGGTTACCTTCGTCACCTGGGGTTTTGTAAACATACGGATTTCCCCATGGGTCCATTGGAATTTCTTTAGGTAAGTAAGGGCCATCCCAACGAGGCTTGTCACTTTTGCGTAATTCTTCTAATGCAGCAGGATAGCCTCCCATATCTAAACGATAGGTATCTAATGCAGTTTCAAAAGCATTCATTTGAGCAGATGCAATACCCCGTTCTGCGGTGCCAAGTTGGCTAAAGAATTTAGGGGCAACTAAAGAGGCTAAAAGGCCAAGAATTACTATTACAATCAGTAATTCAATCATCGTAAAACCGCGATTATTTTTCATAATAAACTAATATACTGCTAAATTTTATTTGACAAAAAGTCTATCAACTGTGGTAATTCCTGTCGATAGGTAGAAACTGTTGCTTACTATTATTTGTAGGGCAAATAATGAAATGTCGCAGAAGTGCTAACTCTTAGAGATAACACAATACTTCTGAAGCAACATTGAATATACGACAAAGATAAGCGTAAAAACGGATAACATGATCCATTCTTGAACAATGAGTAGTTCTCCAACAACACCAATCAACGCCATAACAATAGATAACCCGCTGATAATCCACAAAGCCTTTCTAGACGTTACGCCATTTGCTAATAATATATGGTGAATATGACCATTATCTGCCTTAAATGGGGAGTCTCCTCTACGAATCCTCCTTATCATAATCGCTAGCATGTCCATAAGCGGGATAGCAATTAGCCAGAGTGCAATTACAGGACGAAATGTAGCAGTTGTATCTGCGGTATCTTGTGTACCCAGCGTAAGCAACCAAATAACGGTTAGCCCCATATACATGCTGCCAGCATCCCCCATAAATATTTTCTTACCGCGGGGGTTACGGGTGCTTACGTTATAAAATAAATAAGGAATCGTTGACACAACAATCAGCATTGGCAGCAAAATGCTCTCACTGCTATTGTTGAATGCCATCAAAGACGCTATTGAGCCAATTGTAATGATACTCATTGAGCCCGCCAAGCCGTCAATGCCATCAACCATATTAAACGCATTGATGGCAGCAATGACCGCTAAAACGGTAAATATCATGCCATAATCGCCAATAACTACGTTCTCACCACCAAATATCGCGCCAAAATCACTGATAAAACGGCTCGCTCCAAACACCAAAATACAGGCAACGATACCTTGGAATAACATTCGAGAGCCTACACTCAAATCATAGATATCATCTAAGGTTCCAATAAAGACAATAAGCGCAGAAGAAATCAGGTAGAGATTAATAATATTACTATTTTCAATAAATAACGTTGAGGCAATTAACACCCCTGTAAAAATAGAAATCCCACCGATCAGCGGAATAGCACCATCGTGCTTTTTTCTTTCATTGGGTAAATCAATTAAACCAATATGGGGAGCCAAAGGAAGCAAGACCTTAATGGTCAAGATAGAGCAACAAAATGCCACTACTAAAGCGAGGATATCAAACATATTAAGCGAAAAAATGAAAAATTAGTATTGCCGAACCAATTTGTATAGTCCGTTATAAGCTGGATGCATTATAAATGCACCCAGTCCAGTAAGCTAGCAATTAAAACAATATTGCCAATTTGATAACATTTTTGAGCAGTCTGTTACAAACCGGCAATTGCAGCAATTGCAACTGAGGCTTGATAAACAATTTGTGTACCTAAAGCCCATAAACTCAAATTATCAACAAAGTAAGAATCCAATGGCACGACCACAGTATCGCCCGGGCTAAGTGAATTTACATTGCTCGTAAACCAATTAGCCGCTTCTGGAATCATCACTTGACCGTTCGCTTTAATCACATAAATACGTTTGTTATCAGCTTGTTGCTTCGTACCACCACTTAACTCAACATAGTCAAAAGCATCTAACCCTTGTTTGTATATATGCGAGGTCGCAACTTGCACCTGACCAACAACGTTGATTGAGTTTTGTTTGGTGGGTACGAATAAAACATCGCCATTTTCCAGTAATATATCAGCATTAGCGTCTTGCTGAATTTGAGGAATATCGACCACTAAGCGACCAACCGGCTGAACTTTTGTTAGATCTGACAGTAATAATCGCGCTTGTTCATAGTCTATCGCTTGCGAGTCTTTTTGCGACAAGCTTTTCGAAGCAATCTCCGATCTCAAGCTTTCAGTCACTTTCAAAATATTTTGAAGTTCTAGTTGCTTGAGCTTTTCACGGGTAAAAACAGAGCCTTCTTTGTAGGCAAATTCGGTAAAGCCACCTGCGCGTTCGATAAGTTGGCCAAGTGTCTCGCCACGTTGGATCGTGTATTTACCCGGGAATAGAAATTCACCACGAAGCTCAACAATGTGATTTTCCTGCCATGCGGGAATAACATGTATATTGAGTCTGTCTTTGCTTCGAATGGTGATGTTATGACCATTTTCACCCGCTAAAGCGCTGTGCAGGTTAATATTGATTGCACTTTTACGCGCCTTATTATCAATAATTTCATTGCGCGTAATTTCGGCGCGCTCCAAATAGGCCGACTCTAAAAGACCGCCTGAAGCTGCCACTAAATCATTTACTTGGCTGTTTTTAGCTAGCGGGTAAATACCTGGGTATTTAACTGCACCAACAACTTCAATGAGCTGTAAAGGTTCACCCGATGCCGCTTGATGCTGTAGCTTCCTAATAACTGGAGCGAGTAACTTTTGGCGCGAAAAGATCGCGATATCTTTAGGGTCGACGTCTTCTTCATAAGTGCCGCCAGTCAACTCCTCTAGTGACTTTTCAGCAAGCTTTAATGACTCGTCGAGTTCGTCAAATTCCTCTAAAGGCTCTTCTTCACCATACTGCAACCAAAACATACGCTCTTTGTATTGCTCTTCCGCAAGTTGTTTTTCTCTTTTGCGAAGCTCTTCCTGCGTCATTGCCAGTAAGTCGAGAGAGTCATCTGCGCTAGCGTTGCGATCATTAATTGAAAACACCAAAATGCGGTCATGCGGTTCCAGCATCAAGTTATCATCAGAGTTAACATCGCTCAGTGCCTTAAAGAGGCTAAATTGCAGTACTTCGATATTTCTGCCAATGTCTTTTTCTCGAATAATCAAACTGTAATTTAAATCGGCATCATCGAGCATATAAGCGTGAATATTAGGAATTAAATCACTAATTTTATGGCCTTTTTGCCATTGATATTTACCAGGGCGAGTAACGGCACCAATAACCGTCACTGAATCATCGTATTGCTCAGATGTCTTGAGTACTTTTAACACATCGCCACCTTTAACGGCTTTCGCTAACTGTGTCTGCTGAGTTAAATCGACGTTTACTATGGTGCGAATGTTACGCTCGTTAAAACGCTCAACAACACTCGCTGTTGGATATGCTGAGGGCAATAAACCGCCAGCCATTTTGACAACAGCATTAAAGTCGTCATTACTTGAGAGCTCATAAATCGCCGGGCGCTTAACCTCGCCAGTGACCGTGACTCGCTCCCCAACAGGCGCCACAAAAACGACATCTCCGGATTTCAACAAAATATCATTTGAGGAATCACCGTAGATAAGTAGGTCGTACAAATCTAACGTTGTGACCAACTTACCAGCGCGCTTAACCTGAATATTTCGAAGCGAGCCAATGTCGTTTATACCGCCGGCCGCAAAGATAGCATGCGTAACACTAGACAAGGCACTCATCACATATGGGCCCGGCTTAAACGCATCACCAGCCACGAAAACGCGCATTGAGCGCAAATCAGCGAGGGTGACGACAACATCGACACCGAGCACTTTCTTTTTGATTTCAGCAGAAAAATAGCGTTTTACTTCTGTGTAGGTAAGACCAGCAACACTAAATGGTCCCAGATTTGGAATCACGACATCGCCTTGACGATTGACCTCAAGCTCAAATTCGTCACTTTCTTTACCAAACATTTGGAGCTTAATGGTGTCACCTGCGCCAATGATGTAATCAGCAGGCACGGCAATATCCATGGTTGGCGCAAAAGTAAATGGCGCATTCGCAAAAACATCATAGCCAAACGGCTGTGGCTCTGTTTCTTCCTCCTCTTCTTCCGCCAGCATTTCATCTTGAGGCAGAATAGGATTACCAAATTCGTCAAACTGAGTGCCACGAGGATAAATCGTTTGTTGTTCGTTCACACCTTCCTCGTCGCTCGTATTTGCACCACCTTGTAGCTGTTTTCTTATTGCGTTGTAGTCAATACCCATACTCTGCGCTAACGCTCTTTGTTGGGATACAGGCAATTTTTTAAACTGCTCTAGCTGTTGCGGTGTAATCGAGCTAGGAGCCTGAGCGGCGATAGCACTTACAGAGAGAGTCATGCCAAGTATGGCTGACATAAATTTGGTAGAAATGTATTTCATTGAACAGCGAATTCCTAGGAATCAAATATTTGTTTTGCTTGAACTGGTGCAAATACTAACATATGCACCAGTATTGTTAAGGTTGTTTACAACGAACCGAGTTTTCACAGAGGCGGTATTTACTCTTCATCAAGCTCATCTAAATAAGCGTCAAGCTCTGCTTCTTCATCTTCGTTAACCTTAATTGGCGGGTTACCATCGTAAACGCGATATTCCATATTCTGAAAATAAGCTTGTTTGACAAACTCATACGGGTCAATGGCTTCATTAATCAATTGCTCTTGTTGGGTTAATGAAGCTCTCGCTTCTAAACCTATAATTGCGCTACGGACAACATTCGGCCAGAAGTCAATGACAGCTAAAGGCCAATAATAACGGTCAACAAAATCGCCCGCTTCGTCGCGCACAGAGCTCGGCCCTAGTGCCGGGATAACTAGATACGGACCATCACCTACACCATAAACAGCGAGTACTTCGCCAAATTCCTCTTGCGTGCCCGTCCAGCCAAAGTCGCTAGCCGGATCGAAGAACCCCAAAATACCGACTGTAGAATTTAGTATAAAACGACCAGCACTTTTACCCGCGTCAGTAAATTTTCCTTGCAGGACATTGTTGATGAAAGACGATGGCTCATTCAGGTTAAGCGCCATATTGTGCAAACCAGTGCGCAAAAAAGTCGGCGTGTATTCTGTATAGGCAGTTGCAGCAGGTTTTAGAACATATTTATCGGCATAGTCCCAAGTGAAAGTCCAAGACGCTCGGTTGACAGGCTCCAACGGGTCTTTGGGATCGTTATCAACCTGTGAAGTTGACGAACAGCCGGATAAGGCAACAACTGACACCAAGGCCAATGCTTTTAACGTTGGAAACGAAAAAGCTGATGAAAATACTCGATAACATGAATAATTCACTATAACTTTCCTAATAGTAATTTTTTGAATTCTAACTTTGCCTAAATTACGCTCTCCAGTAATGAACGCATTGCAAGCGACAAACGCCAAAAGCAGCCGTTTAGTATTGTGCTTTAGGGGATACGGCTAGCCATCACCCTGCTTATACATCGCAAGTAACATTTCAACCTCAGCTCTGGGTAGTTCACACTCTGCCATAATCTCTTCGGCACTGGCGCCTTTGGCAGCCAGCTTCGACGCTCGGTGGTAAAACTTATCTTGAGGTTGTTGCTCATCTAACAAGGTTAACTTTTGCGTAAGACTGGCCAGTTCTTGTTGTTGATTTCGTATTCGATGTTCTAGCTGCCTAGACACTTGCTCGTTTTCGGTGGTTTGAGTGTTGAGCAATGCACTTAGTTCCGCATTTTTTTGATCAAGTGCACTAATATTGACTTGTAGATCTGCCGTGAGCATTTCTAACGCATTGAGTTGACTACTCAATAATTTAGCTTGCGATTTGAGACGAGAAACTTTGATAAGCAGCCAAACCAAGCTGAGCAGCAAAGCTGCTGCGACAACAATTATCAATACAAAGTTGATATTCACATTTCTCGTCCACAAAAAAAGCCTGATATACAGGCTCTATACCCATGCTATTTCAAGATGCTTGATTTCAGCGCTGTCACAGGGATTCAATATCAAGGCGCAGCTTGCCGGAATGGTCACTCCCTTTCAATAAGCTGCAACGCAGAGAGTGAGTTCCTGTGAAGCGCCCTTTCTACCCTAAAAAAGTGGGTTGGTTTAAAAGCGATTTATACTGTGTTATTGATTTTGACAAGGGAACAACCATTCTCTGTAATCAATGCCTTGCCTAAAACGCTTTTAATTCCAACTGAAACAAGCACTTTGAAGTAGCTTGGGTATTCATTAAAAATCCATTTAGAATTGCTTTAACTCATCCCATTCGTCATCTGATAGCAGTTTATTAAGATCAACAAGGATAAGCAACTCACCTTCACGGTTTGAAACACCTTGAATAAACTTAGCACTTTCTTCGTTACCGACATTTGGTGCAACATCAATTTCAGAGACTTTCAGGTAAACGACTTCAGCAACACTATCCACTAAAATACCAATAACCTGCTTTTCTGCTTCAATAATCACAATACGCGTATTGTCAGTAATTTCTGCGGCTGCTAAGCCAAAGCGAGAGCGCGTATCGATAACGGTCACGACATTGCCACGCAAGTTAATAATACCCAATACATAATCAGGGGCACCTGGCACTGGCGCAATTTCAGTGTAACGCAACACTTCTTGCACTTGCATTACATTGATGCCATAAGTCTCTTGCTCTAACTTAAAGGTTACCCACTGTAACACTTCATCATTAGTATCAACTGAATCGTTCGCACTACGTCTTTCGTCAGACATACTTCTTGTCCTCAAAGTTGTTAACTATTGCCGCACCAGCAGCAATAATGATTATTTGGATATACGCTTAATTTGGGTATACGTTTAAGCCTTGATCAAGCATTTTAATCAAAGCTTCGATATCTAATAGCGCACACATACGCTCTTTCACCAGCCCAGCTAACCATGGACGTTTAGGGTTATTATCCATCCACTTAACGTCACTTTGCTCTAACGTTACGGTATCAACTAGCTGCTCAGCCATTAACCCCCACTGGCTATTACTCAACATTATAATATATTGATAATGTAATGAATCCATTAATTGTTGATCACATTTTTCCGGCATCACCCATAACGCCGTATCAACGACATTAATTTTTTCCTCACGGTGTAACATCACACCTTTAAACCAGTCAGGCTTCCCCATTAAGTTATTAATGCTTTCCACGTTATGGATACCGCCTAACTCAATCAAAGGCACGGCAATGGTAAGCCCGGCGACGTCAAAAAACATCGCCTGGAAGCTGCCTTCGCGATAGTCTTTTTGCGGCTTAACATGAACCGTTTGTTCACTTTTCGTCGTCGAAATCGCAGTCGTTTTTACTGGTACATCAGTCTTTACTTGCGCAGCTGCTGGTTTGGCTGGTGCCTTGGGTGCTTGCGTAACTTTGCTTTTTACAGGTTTAGCGTCCGCTGTTATCGCACGCGCTTGAGCGCGAGTTGATGTCACTTTATCCGTCACCGATAAACTTGGTTTTGCAACATTTTCAAGCAGCTTTTCAAGCTTTTCACTATCCGGCTCTTTGTGTGTGAGCACACTTTGCGTTGATGGCGCTTGCTCGAGTGACTCAGCATCATCAGTCAAAAGCTCTGATAAATAAGACCTCATCACTTTTTGGCTAGCGGCTAGCGACTTTGACATTGATTAACCTATTTCTTTACTGCGGTAAGTTTAATTAAATGTTTCAACAAGCTTTTGTAGGCGTAAACACCACGCGAAGCACCTGCATAATCAGAAGGTACTTTTTGTGAAACACTGGCATTGCGAAAATTAGTATCTACTGGCACTACGCCAGGCCAAACCGTATCACCGTATAGCTCTTGAAGCTTTTGATAAGCAATCAGTGATGCCTTAGTGCGCTTATCGAACATCGTTGGCACTATGGTATACGTGAATGGCTCCTGCTGCTCGCCTTGCATGATCTCCATCGTTTTCATCATACGATCTAAACCTTTTAAAGCGAGAAACTCTGTTTGCACAGGCACGATGATTCTATCAGAAGCGGCTAGCGCATTCACCATTAAAACACCAAGTACTGGTGGGCAATCCATTAATACATAATCATACTGCCCTTCGAGCTTCTGAATTGCTTTTTTAAGCACTAAGCCCATGCCACCTTTGCTGCCAAGCGAGCGATCAAGTGTCGCCAAGCCCATCGTTGCAGGCAAAATATCAATATTCTTGTACTGAGTCGGGCATAGCGTTTGCTCAATTTGCTCCTGCGTCGATACTTGAACAAAAAGGTCGTATACACTCAGCTCTAAATCTTCAGATTCGATGCCAAAGTAATAGCTTAATGACGCATGAGGGTCGGTATCGACCAGTAACACTTTGTGTCCGCGTTCAGCCAGTAACCCTCCCAGTGAAATAGTCGTCGTAGTTTTGCCTACGCCACCTTTTTGATTAGCAATTGTCCAAACGACCAATAGAGCACCTATTTATTTGAGTTATTAATGTTTTCATCACTTCGCGTCGTGATACGGATACCACCGTTATCTAAGCGAATGATTCTAATTTTATTGTCTTCATCTGTAGAATCAACCACTTCCTTAATGGTTGCTACGTCCTTAACACTGATCGTTGGTGTATCAAGTAAACTTTCTTGATCTAGACCATATTTTGAAATGGCGATAACCACTTTACGATTTTGCGCTCGCCCTTCTGAGGTTTCGTTGTCTGCACTTGGGTAATACTGTCCATACCCTTCAATTGCCATTCGCGCTGGCAAAATACCTAAATTCTCTAATAACCTAAGAATGGCTGTGGCTCTGGCAACAGATAGCTCCCAATTCGAGGAAAATATTTCGTTGTTAATGGGTTGATTGTCAGTGTAACCGCGAACCCGTATAAAGTTCGACACATCGATCAGTACTTGATGAATAACCGTTAAAATAGCATCGGCTGAGCGCGTAGGTGATGAAGAGCCGCTCGGAAACAGCAAGGCGCTATTGAGTTCTATTTCGAGCCAGTCGCCGTCAACCTGAAGTTGGGCATAGCCTGACTCAATAATATCGTACAGTGCCGTGTGTAACTTTCGCTCTAGTGAAGTTAAATTTGTACCAACATCACTATCAGCGATATTAGATAATACCGGCTGGCCATCCGTTAACTCTGGCCCGGCATCATCTTTAATGCCGTCACCATATAGGCGCTTATTCGTTTTGCTCGAATTTACGGGTAAGATATCTTCACCGTGGCCGCGATTTTTAGGTAGCTCTTCGTTCGCCTGAAACACGCGACCAATTGAATCTGTCATTGTTTCAAATGGCTCTTCGTGGATCATCGCCATCGCATACAAGACCACAAACAAGGCAAATAATAGCGTCATGTAATCGGCATAAGACACCAACCAACGATGCACATCATCATGTTCCACTTCGTGTCGCTTTATTCTGAGGCGACTCATTCTTGTAACCTAAACGCAGATAAACGATTTTCAATCGCGTGTGGGTTTTCACCTTGCGAAATCGCAATTAAACCTTGCGCCATCATTTCCCGGTACATGGTTTGTTGGTGAACAATCGCGCGAATTTTATTAGCGATAGGAATATAGATGAGGTTTGCAAAACCAACGCCGTAGATAGTGGCGACAAACGCTGTAGATATACCTTGCCCCAGCATATCCGGGTCTGACAGGTTTCCCATTGCTTGGATCAAACCGAGTACCGCTCCCAAAATACCGATGGTTGGGCTATAGCCGCCCATCGACTCAAATATTTTGGCAGAGCGTAAACTGTGGTCTCGGTACAATTCGATATCGAGCTCAATAGACGTGATTAACTGCTCTGTTTCAACGCCATCGGCAAGAAAATTTAACCCTTTGTTAACGAAGCGATCTTCGACATCCATGGCGACATTTTCCAGTACCAAATAGCCTGACTCTCGCGCTTGTTGCGCCCAAGTCACGACATCATCAATGCCCTGTTCAATATCAAATTTAGGTGGATGAATTACCCAACCAAGCAATGAAATGGCATGGCTAAACTGTTGTTTCGAGGATTGCAGCAACACAGCTCCAACCGTGCCGCCAAAGACAATAATAAATGCTGGTAGCTCAAACAAGGTGGCGATTGCGCCACCTTCTATACTAAATCCTAAATAAATCGCGAATAGCGCGACAACAAGCCCAGCAATACTGAGCTTATCCATGTCCTATCTCCCTTAGGATGGTACCTGCTACTTGCTCAAGAGGTAGTGATAACTCAGACAAGCCTGCTTTAGTCACTGCTTGTGGCATACCGTACACCACGCAGCTGGCCTCATCTTGCGCCCAAATAGTGGCACCTTTATTTTTTAACATACGAGAGCCTTCCCTTCCGTCAGCGCCCATACCGGTCAATATGATACCTAATACATCACCCGCATATATTTTCGCAGCAGAGCCAAAACTAATATCTACACTTGGTTTGTAAGCAACTCGTGCCGAGTTGTCTTCCATCACCCTGATTTTTGCTGCATTTTCTGTACCATCTATAAGCATTTGCATACCACCAGGTGCTAGGTAGGCATGACCGGCTTGTAAGCGATCACCGTCTTTCGCTTCTTTGACGGAAATTTGACACAGTGAGTTGAGTCGATTGGCAAAGGCTTCAGTAAATGCCGCAGGCATGTGCTGAACCATGACGATTGGCAAAGGAAAGTTAGCGGGTAATTGCGTTAGAATTTGTTGAAGTGCGACGGGCCCGCCAGTTGACGTACCAATTGCGAGTAATTTGTACTTCTTACCTGAGCTCTTTCTCAGTTTCGTCTCTGGCATTGGTGCTGATGATTTATCAGTGCCGTCAATTGGTTTGGCAAAGTTTTTTGATACCACTGGCGATTTTGATAAAACTGGCGATACCGGAGGCTTTCGCTCGAACCTCGAGCGTGTCGAAGGGCTCAAAGTGCTCGCGGTACTGGTAGCCTTACTTTTAGGCGTGAAAGTCGGGGTTGGACGACGAGTAACACCGCGTTTAACTGAGCCGCTTTTGCGCGCTAGCTCTAAAACGCGCTGGCGTAACAAGCCACCAGCGTCTTCGTTATTTTTGGCAATCTCGTTGAACTTCTTAGGTAAAAAGTCTAGTGCGCCTGCGTCAAGTGCTTCAAATGTTGCCTTTGCTCCCTCATGGGTTAACGAAGAAAACATTAATATCGCGGTCGGCGATTTCGCCATTATCGCCTTAACCGCCTCAATGCCATTGAGTACTGGCATCTCGATATCCATGGTTATCACATCGGGCTTCAATGTTGCAGCTTTGTCGACAGCTTCTTGCCCATTAACAGCAACGTCAATCACTTCGATGTTGGAGTCTTGGTTTAATATGTCGGTAACTCGGCGTCTAAAAAAACTCGAATCATCAACAACCAATACTTTATATGCCATGTAAATTCTCTAATGCTGGCGCTCGGAGGGAGAGCTGCGCGTTAACCACGCAGCTTTTTGTGAACCAAAGCTTTTTTAGCGTAGTGCTTTAACATGCTCGGCACGTCTAAAATCAACGCAATACCGCCATCACTGGTAATCGTCGCACCGGCCATGCCTGGTGTGCCGTGAAGCAGTCGATCTAATGGTTTGATCACCACCTCTTCTTGACCAATCAAGCTATCAACCACAAAGCCAACTTGCTGTGTGCCTAACTGCACAATAACAACATGGCCTTTATCGCGTGGTTTTTCTTCACCGCCTTTTACCAACCACTGATCTAAATAGAACAACGGGATCGCTTTTTCACGGACGATAATCGTTAGTTGCCCATCAACCACGTTCGTGTTCGTCAAATCAAGGTGGAATATTTCGTTAACACCCGCCAGCGGTAAAGCAAAAATCTGCTCGCCAACAACAACCATTAAGGTTGGTAAAATAGCAAGTGTTAACGGTACTTTGATCTCTAAAACCGTACCGACACCCAATTCAGAATCGATATTTACCGTACCATTTAATTGAGTGATTTTGGTTTTAACAACGTCCATACCAACGCCGCGACCAGAGACTTCTGAGATCTCGGTTTTGGTTGAGAAACCAGGTGCGAAAATTAGGTTGAATGCCTCTTTCTCCGGCATACGCGCCGCCGCTTCAGCATCTAATACACCGCGATCAATGGCAATTTGCTTGAGTTTCTCTGCATTCATGCCAGCGCCATCATCTCGGATGGTGAGTAAGATATGATCACCTTCTTGCGATGCCGATAATATCACAGTACCTTCACGTGGCTTGCCATTGGCTTCACGCACATTTGGCTCTTCAATACCGTGGTCAACAGAGTTGCGCACCAAGTGAACTAGCGGATCGGCAAGCGCTTCAACTAAGTTCTTATCTAAGTCGGTCTCTTCACCTTCAAGGATAAGCTTAATTTCTTTGTTTAAGCTACGCGCCAAGTCACGAACAACGCGAGGGAATCGGCCAAAGACCTTTTTGATTGGCTGCATGCGGGTTTTCATTACCGCACCTTGAAGATCTGTGGTTACCGCATCAAGGTTAGAAACGGCTTTGGTTAACTCTTCATCTTCTTTCGTCAAACCTAGGCTAGTTAAACGATTGCGCACCAATACGAGCTCACCCACCATATTCATGATTTGGTCTAAGCGTTTCGTATCAACACGTACCGTTGTTTCTGCTTGTGGCGCAGCTGGAGCAGCTGGCTTTTTGTCTTTTGCAGCAGGTTTTGCTGGCGCTTTAGCAGCCGGTTTTGCGGCAACAGGTTTAGCGGCAGGCTTGGCTGGTTCCGCTTTAGCTGCTGGCGCTGCGGCCACAGGTGTTGCCGCAGGTTGGGCAGCACTAGGAGCTTTACCCTTACCGTGCAGTTCATCTAGTAACGCTTCAAATTCGCTGTCGTTGATCTCATCTGAAGAAGCCGCTGGTGCAGGTGCAGTATCTGCAGCAGTCGTTTTAAAGGCACCTTGGCCGTGAAGTTCATCGAGTAACGACTCAAATTCGTCATCGGTAATTTCATCGCTATTGCCCGCTGGCGTCGACGCTTGCGGTGCATTACTTGCAGCTGGGCCATTGCTTGGGCCATGTAACTCGTCAAGTAGTGCTTCAAACTCGTCTTCCGTCATTTCTTCATCACTGCTAGAAGCTGAAGTTTCAATTTCAACTTCTTGGAAGATTTCTGGTTCAGGCTGAGCCGCCACTGGTGCTGCCGTTGGCTCTGCACCTTCAGGTTCACTTAATCGATGTAACTCGGCAAGTAACGCAGGGTCTGCTGGCTCTGGTTGCTCACGGTTTTGGACCATGGCAAACATTTCATTGATGGTATCAAGCGCCTGTAAAATAACATCCATTAACTCTGGCGTTACCGCACGTTGACCATTTCGAAGAATGTCAAAAACGTTTTCGGCACCATGACAAGCATCCACAAGCTCTGTCAGTGATAAAAATCCGGCACCACCTTTGACGGTATGAAAGCCTCTAAATATGGCATTTAGTAAATCAGCATTGTCTGGGTCATTTTCCAATTCGACCAGCTGTTCTGACAACGCTTCTAAAATTTCGCCTGCTTCTATCAAAAAATCCTGTAGAATTTCTTCATCCGCTTCAAAGGACATGCACCAAACTCCCGCTAAAATCCTAGGCTAGATAAGAGATCATCAACGTCATCTTGACCTGATACAACGTCGTCTCTCTCGTCAGTATTTACAATCGGCCCTTCAACTAGGTTCTCACCTGTTTTCAGGGTTGCTTTATCTTTTTGCTCATCTTCCGTCACACCAAAAGCAGTCAGCATATTAATGAGGCTTTCTTCCACTTCTCGCACGAGGTCGATCACTTTTCTGATGACTTGACCCGTTAAGTCTTGGAAGTCTTGCGCCATTAATACGTCTGTCATTAACGCATGCATGTGTTCTGTTTCTGATGATGTCGTTTTCAGCAGCTTGTCAATGTCTTTACAAAGCGCTTTAAACTCCCCCAAATTCAGCTCGTTGTGCATCAGCTTTTGCCAAAGCGGATTAACCGCTTTGACTTGCTCTTGAATGGTGTCAACGACAGGGAAAATGGATTCGACCGCGTCCATGGTTTTATTAGCCGCGTCTTCCGTGCGGCTAATAACATAATTTAAACGCTCTTTGGCATCAGGAATATCAGCATTGGCCAAGTCATTCAATCGAGAATCCAATTGAAAATTCATCATCGAATCATGCAGCTGACGGGTTAATTTACCAATCTCTGCAAATAACTCAGAGTTTATCGGGTTTTGGATCTCAGCAAGTAAAGTATCAGCCTTTTCTTGCTCGCCATTTTCGATAAACGCCACTAATGACTTTGCCTGTTCTAAACTAATCTTTCCAGTAGACAGTTTACTCATGAAATTTCCTCGCGTTCAGATCGTTTATCCCAAACGCTCAAAAATTTTGTCTAATTTCTCTTTTAGCGTCGCAGCAGTAAACGGCTTAACAATGTATCCGTTAACACCCGCTTGCGCCGCCATAACGATCTGCTCTTTTTTCGCTTCTGCGGTAATCAGCAATACCGGAATATGTGCTAAGTTCTCATCAGCGCGAATCGCTTTCAATAGATCGATACCTTGCATACCCGGCATGTTCCAGTCGGTAACAACAAAATCAAAATCACCGCCTTGTAACATAGGCAGCGCTGTACTGCCGTCATCCGCTTCTTGAATATTAGTAAAGCCTAAATCGCGTAATAAGTTCTTAACAATTCGTCTCATTGTTGAAAAATCATCAACAACAAGTACTTTCATATTTTTATCCAAGGCACCCTCCGGTGAAATAAACCAATAAATTTCTATATATTCTACTTAACTTTGCCAAGATTGCATACGTGCTTTTAATCGATGCATCGCTTGACTGTGAATCTGGCTTACTCTTGACTCACTTACGTCAAGAACTTGCCCGATTTCTTTCAAATTTAATTCTTCGTCATAATAGAGGGACAGTACTAAAGCTTCTCGCTCAGGTAAAGTCGAAATACACTCTGTTAACGTTTTTTTGAAGGTTACTTGTTCAATCGCATGATATGGATCATCTTCTTGAAATTCTTCATCAAAGCTGATGACATCGTCAGTGACACCTAAATCTTCAATGCCAATGATTTTGCCAGTACTTACTTCGTTGAGAATATGATGATATTCGTTGAGGGAGAGATTTAGTTTAGCTGCGACTTCTGAGTCGGTAACATCACGTCCCAACTCAGCTTCAAGTGCTTTTATCGCATCGCTAACCATACGGCTATTTTTGTGGACAGAGCGCGGTGTCCAATCGCCTTTGCGAATTTCGTCGAGCATCGCGCCGCGAATGCGGATACCAGCGAAGGTTTCAAAGCTAGCACCTTTACTACCGTCAAAATTATTGGCCGCTTCCAACAGACCAATCATGCCGGATTGAATTAAGTCGTCGACGATAACACTGGCTGGCAGCCTCGCCAACAAGTGATAGGCAATACGCTTAACCAGCACGCTATGCTGTTCGATTAGCGTTGATTTGTCTAGATAGCTAGTGTAAGCATTAGCTTTAACCACTATAACTCCCTATGAAGTGCTATTGCTCAAGCAATTGTTCGATAAAGAACTCTAAATGACCTGATGGTCGATTGGGGATAGGCCAGCTGTTCACTTTCTTGGCTAGGCTAGTAAATGCCTTAGCCGCAGGTGACTCTGGAAATGCATCAACAATTGCTTTTTGTTTGCGCACCGCCTTGCGAATATTCTCATCGAATGGCACGACAGCTACTAGCTCGATGGCCACATCTAAGAATCGATCCGTCACTTTGGTTAGTTTAGCAAACAATTGCTGCCCTTCTTTTGGCGAACGTACCATATTGGCAACAACTTTAAATTTAAATACACCGTGATCACGGCTCAGCAACTTCATCAGCGCGTAGCAGTCAGTGATTGACGTGGGTTCATCACAAACCACTAACATCACATCTTGTGCTGCGCGTGCAAAGCTCAATACCATATCAGAGATGCCAGCTGCGGTATCGACAATCAGAACGTCAAACTCAGTTTGCATATCACTGAAGGCGCGAATCAGGCCGGCGTGTTCAGACGGCGTTAAATCAACCATTGATTGAGTGCCAGAGGTCGCAGGAATAATTTTAATCCCTGCAGGGCCTTCAATAATAATGTCGTCAAGTTCGCAATCGCCGCTAAGTACATGAGCAATGTTTTTCTGAACGCGAAGGCCGAGCATGACATCGACATTAGCTAAGCCCAAATCAGCATCTAAAACCAATACTTTTTTGCCTTGCTTTGCTAGTGCGATTGCAGTGTTAAGCGAAACATTGGTTTTACCTACACCGCCTTTGCCTCCGGAAACTGCGATTACTTTGATTTGTCTTAAATCTTGCATTTTTCGTAAGCCGCTTGCTTGGTCAATCATCTACTACATCTCAAAGGTTAACCAAAAGCCGCAGAGGCCATTGGTTGTCGATTAGCGCTAAAATTGAATCTTACCGCTGATTTGTTTGCTATTTTCTCTGCAAGACTAACCAATTTTTCAGCATTTGCAACTTTAATATCTTCCGGTACGCGTTGACCGTCTGTTAGATAACCAATTGGTAAACCATTTTGGATAGCCGTTGATAAGATTTCACCCATGCTCAAGCTTTCATCTAGCTTGGTAAAAATACAACCGCACAATGGAATTTTCTTGAAGCGTTCAACGTTTTCCTGCATGACCGCTTGTTGGGTATTAGCCGCTAATACTAAGTAGTTTCTAATACGAATACGTGAGTTAGCCACTAAGCCTGATAAGTTCTCTGCCAAACGCATATCACGTTGACCCATACCAGCTGTATCGATCAAAATCAGCTTTTTACTGCTGTATTGCTGGATCAGTTGCTCTAACGCTTCGCTGTCTTTTGCCAGTTTAACTGGGCAGCCAATAATCTTGCCGTAAGTTTCTAATTGCTCAAAACCGCCAATACGGTAGGTATCAGTCGAAATTAATAAAATGCTATCGGCGCCGTGCACCTGTGCGAAACGCGCAGCTAACTTTGCCAATGTCGTTGTTTTACCAACACCTGTTGGCCCAACTAGCGATACCACACCGCCACGGTGGATAATATCATTGTTGGTTGTGTTGATTTGACTGGTTAAGAGTTGTAGTGCACTTTGCCAGCTTTGCTCTTCATCTAAATGCGCAGGCACAAACCCGGCAACTTGGTCGGCTAACTGGTCGTTTAGGCCGAGTGCTGTTAAGCGGTCAATTAACATCGCGCGATTGGGGTCTTTTTGCGCCATGTCTTGCCACATTAGGCCTGACACTTGGTGTTCTAATAGCTGACGAATAGAGGCCATTTCCGCTTTCATTTGATTGAATGCATCCATACTAACAACGCTTGCGTCTGCGCTGTGATGAGCTGCTGGGGTATTGGCAGCGTGCATCGCAGGGGTCGCATTAACTGGCATATCAAAGCCGTCGTCTTCTACTTGTGGCAAGTCAAAGTTTTGACTCGACTCATTACTCGCTTGCTGTTGCTGTAATTTGTCGGTGAATTGTTTTAATTGCAGCTCTAAATCAGGTGCAGCGTCATGCACTGGCGCAGCCGTTGGGCTAGGCTGGCTCATTGCTGGTTGTTGTTGAACATTGCGTGCTAATAACGCACTTAAACTATCCGCTGGAGAGCTTTCAGCTGAAGAAGGGGCTTCTTGCGGCGCAACGCCGTTAAGTGAAGATAAGTGTGGTTCAATGCGTTGTTGCGGCTGCTCTGCGCCTGTCATTTCGGTGTGATTGCCCAGAGTACTTGTTGGTGCAGCTGGTGTCGATAAGTTGACAACATCATCAGCAAGATCGCGTTTAGTGTTAGCGCCTTGGCTCACACCGCCCATTTTCGGCTCAACTGGCGTGCTATTGTCTTGCGCCGCCATTAATTCAACACCTTCTGGAATCTTCTTGTTCGACATAATGACAGCGTCAGCACCTAACTCTTCTTTGATTTGTGCCAACGCGGTTCTCATATCTTTAGCAACATAACGTTTAATCTTCACTGATAACCCCTTAATTCAGCAGATAGCATTCAATTCTTACGTTTGTGCTGGTGGTTTAGTTACCGATCGCGCTGACAATCTTGATTTGCTTATCATCTGGAACTTCTTGATAAGAAATCACTCGCAGGCCTGGAATCGTGTACTTAACAAACTTCGCTAATACCGTTCTCAGTATGCCTGACGTTAGCAAGATAGGTGTTTCACCGCTTAATTCTTGCTGTTGTGCGCCATCGGTTAATGATTTTTGCAGTCTTTCTGCTAGGCCAGGTTCAATACCTGCACCGTCATCACCAGCCATCTGCATAGACTGATGCAACATCTGTTCCAACTCTGGCGCCAATGTTATGACAGGCACTTCACTTGCTGAACCTACCATGTCTTGGATAATGAATTTACGTAAGCTAATGCGTACTGCAGCCGTTAGTACCTCTGGGTCTTGGCTCTTAGGACCATACTCGACCAAGGTCTGAATGATGCTGCGCATATCACGCACCGCAACGCCTTCATTCATTAAGTTTTGCAGTACTTTAACCACGCTGCCTAATGGTAGAACGTCAGGAATCAGTCCTTCGACAAGTTTCGGATAATTTTGGCCTAAACGGTCTAGTAAGTTTTGTACTTCTTCATGGCCGATTAACTGCGCGGCGTTATTACTTAAAATTTGACTTAGGTGCGTTGCCAATACCGTTGCGGCGTCAACCACGGTATAGCCAAGTGATTGTGCCTGCTCACGCTGATTTTGCTTGATCCACACAGCGTCTAAACCGAACGCAGGGTCTTTGGTTGGAATACCGTCAAGTTGACCAAAAACTTGACCCGGATTAATGGCAAGGTCGTGATCGTGGCGGATTTCCGCCTCGCCGACCGCTACGCCCATTAATGAAATTTGATACGTGTTTGGCTCAAGATCCAAGTTATCGCGAATATGTACCGCTGGCACCAAAAAGCCAAACTCCTGAGAAAGTTTCTTTCTCACCCCTTTAATGCGATTAAGTAATTCACCACCTTGTGCTTTATCCACTAGCGGGATCAGGCGATAACCAATCTCTAGGCCAATGACGTCAACGTGATTAACATCATCCCAGCTAAGATCTTTGGTTTCCTCTTCTTTTTGCTGCGTTTGCACTTGCTCTTCTTGTGCTTTTTGTTGCGCTTCGTCAGCTTTTTGGGTTTTCATTTTCTCGCCAAAGTAAGCGATAGCGGCAATTAACGCAGCAAACGTCAAGAAGGCAAAGTGCGGCATACCCGGGACAATCCCCATGACAAACATCACACTTGCAGCGATGTAGAGCGAACGTGCTTGCCCTAACTGACTGCTAACCTGCTTGCCCATTTCTTCAGACGTATTTTGACGCGTAACCACGATTGCGGTACCGACGGAAAGCAATAGGCCAGGGATCTGTGCAACTAAGCCATCACCAATGGTTAATAGCGTATAAATTTCAACAGCCGCATCAAACGTTAAGTCATGCTGTACCATGCCAATCACTAAACCACCGATGATATTAATGAACAGGATCAAAATACCCGCAATCGCATCCCCTTTGACGAATTTACTGGCACCATCCATTGAACCGTAAAAATCAGCTTCACTGGTAATTTCTTGGCGGCGCTCACGCGCTTGGTCTTGCGTAATAAAGCCCGCGTTAAGGTCGGCGTCAATCGCCATTTGCTTACCCGGCATGGCATCAAGGGTAAAGCGCGCGGTTACTTCTGAAATACGGCCAGCACCTTTGGTGACTACGACAAAGTTAATAATGATCAGAATGAGGAAAACAACTAAACCCACCGCATAGTTGCCACCAATTACCACAGAGCCAAACGCTTCAATAACAGCCCCCGCAGCATCAGGTCCCTCGTGACCTTCCAGTAAAACCACACGGGTACTGGCAACATTAAGCGACAGTCGCAATATGGTGGCAATTAGCAATACCGACGGGAAAGCGCCGAAATCTAACGGCTTTAAGGTGTAGACAGTAATCAGCAAGACAATGAGTGATAACGCAATGTTGAATGAGAATAAGATATCTAGCAGCATTGCCGGCATGGGTAAAACGATCATACCAAGTGCCGCCATAACCAGGAACGGTGTGCCCAAGCCAGATAAATGGCTTACTTTACTTTTGTCAAATTGGGAGAATTTCGCTAATAACTGCATTTCAAATTAGTGATAAAGTTTTGACGATTACTGGATTACTAACAGCAAAAGCAATAAGCAAGCCACAACGCTAGCCTGCTTACTTAACCGCTGATAATTTGTCCGCCAGTCACTTTTCGGCTAGTCACTTCTGAGCTAGTATCGATAATCGTCTGGAATGGGAAGATTTTTTGCCAACGCCACAGGACGCCGCCCCTTACCTGAGCGGTGTGCCCTAAGCTGAAAAATAAACGCAAGTACCTGGGCAACTGCGGCAAACAGTGCTTCTGGAATTTCTTCGTTCACCTCAGCGGTGTAATACAAAGAACGCGCCAGCGCAGGTGATTGTAATATTTCAACTTCATGTTCTTTGGCAATAGTGCGAATATGAATCGCCATTTGATCCGCCCCTTTGGCAATCATCATCGGCGCTCCACCTTGCTCAGCATCGTACTTTAGAGCAACAGAATAATGAGTGGGGTTCGTGATAACAACGTCAGCTTGAGGCACGTCTTGCATCATGCGGCGCTGCGACATTTCATACTGTGCTCGCCTAATACGCCCTTTAATTTCCGGGCTACCCTCGGTATTTTTCATCTCATCTTTGACTTCTTGCTTCGTCATTTTTAGCTGGCGAGTGTGGTTCCACACTTGGTATGGCGCATCAATGGCCGCGATGATCGCTAATGATGACGCCAATGCCAAAAACATCCACAGCAACATTTCTACCGCGTGACCGAAGTTAGTGGGGGCGGACTCTAAACTCAGGCTGATAATTTCTTCAAACAAAACCGTCAACAAAGTGATCGCGACAAAAAAGACAACGAAAAATTTGAGTAGTGATTTAATTAGCTCAACCCCTGCTTGTACGCCCAACATTCGCTTGAAGCCTTGCAGCGGTGAGAGCTTATTTGCCTTGGGCGCCATCGCCTCCCAGGAAAAATTCATACCGCCTAACAAGGTATTCCCGACAAAGGCTGCGAGCGTGATAATCGCAAAAATCCATAACATGGGATACATCACACCGGCGAAAACCTCGCCAACGATATTGAAGATATTCTGAGTATCCATGACCTCTTCGCGCGTAAATGTAAACATGCGCTTCATCATTTGCGACAGGCTAAGCACTAAATAGTCGCCAACCATCAACAAGGCACAGGCACTACTGATAAGTACAAACATGGTACCTAAGTCTTTCGAGCGAGGAATTTGCCCTTTCTGTCGAGCCTCCGACAGCTTTTTCGCCGTCGGCTCTTCAGTGCGTTCGCCTGAATCTGAATCAGCCATCGTTTTTAACCATAATTGCTAGCCATAGTTATCAGCAATTGAAACAAGCGGTGAATGAACATAGGTTAACTCCCCCCACAATCGACAAGGTAACACGTAAAATCGATCGCCCTTTGCCACTGCTGCTCAAAGTGAAGAAGAAAATTACCAAGTGTTAGCCACATAATAATCAAGCCACCCGTCATCGTAATCGGAAAACCGACAGAAAATATATTAAGTTGAGGCGCGGCACGCGTCATAATACCAAACGAAAAGTTAATCAGCAGCATCGCCGTTAGCGGCGCAAGTGCCAATGACAATGCAGTAGTAAACATCCAGCCAGCCCACTCGACGGTTTCCTTATACTTCATGGCTTCAAGCCCCTGACCGGGGATTGGGATGGTTTCAAAACTCACGACAATAAATTGTAAAAACGTTAAATGCCCATCAAGCGACCAGAACAGTAGCGTTGATAAGATCAGAAAAAACTGACCAACAGCCGGTACACTAGTGCCACTGGCCGGGTCAACTAGTGAGGCAAACCCCAAACCCGTTTGCATCGCGATAATTTGCCCGGCAAGGGTAAAAGTATTGACCACCAAAACAGTGACAAAGCCAATTAACACCCCGATCAGAATTTGCTCAACGACCAATAAAAAAGTGTCAAAGGCAAATAAGTTGTCGACACCGACAGGTGGGATGGCAGGCATAATCGCGAAGGTAATGGCGATAGAGAGTAACAGTTTGATGCGCATGGGAATCGTCTGCGCCCCTAAACCAATCATCGACATAATCAAGGCCGATACACGGGTCAGCGGCAGCAATAAATCAGCCATAAATTGGTTAATGACTGACTCGGTAAACTCCATTAGCTAACGACACTCGGAATACTGCTAACGAGCCTGATGGTGTAATCCATCAGCTTTTCCACGAGCCAATGGCCACCAAAGATCAGCGCCAATAAAGTGACAATTAAACGCGGTAAAAAGCTCAGTGTTTGCTCGTTAATCGAAGTGGCCGCTTGGAAAACAGCAACGATAAGACCCACAATTAAGCTGGGAACAACAATTGCCGAGACCAGCAAAATTACCAGAAACATTGAGTCTCTTAGTACATCGACAAAAACCTCGGGAGACATCGCTAAGTCCCCAACCCATAGCTGGCGGCTATGGTACCAATAACAAGGTTCCAGCCATCGACCAGCACGAAAAGCATCAACTTAAAGGGGAGTGAAACAATCATGGGCGAGAGCATCATCATCCCCATCGCCATCAAGACACTCGCTACAACTAAATCAATGATAAGAAAAGGAATAAACAGCATAAAGCCAATTTGAAAGGCGGTTTTTAGCTCACTAATGACAAAGGCAGGGATGATAACCGTCATTGGTAAATCGGTTGGCTGATCGACCTGCCCTATGCCAGCCATTTCAGCAAGTGTTGCTAAATCTTTAACCCGGGTTTGCTCTAGCATAAAGGCGCGCAGTGGCACTTTTGCTTCGCTGAGCGCGTCAACAGAGGTTAATTGCTCAGACAAATAGGGCTGGATCGCCACTTTATCGATTTGGTTGTACACCGGCGTCATAATAAAAATGGTCATAAACAAGGTTAGACCAATGATCACCTGATTTGACGGCGTTTGCTGTAAACCAAAAGCCTGCCTCAGAATGGCCATCACCACTACGATGCGCGTAAATGATGTCATCATAATGACCGCTGCGGGAATAAAACCCAGTGCAGTCATAAAAATTAAGATTTGTAATGTCACTGAGTACTCTTGCGAGCCATCAGGATTGGTTGTTAGCTTGAGCGCCGACATTGATAAATCATCGGCAGCCAACACTTGACTAGAAGCAAAGAGAACAATCAGTGAGAAAACAAATATCAGCGTCTTTTTCATCGTTTTTTACAACACTATTTTTTAAGTAACTTGCTAAGGCTGGCACCAAGATCCACAGGCATACGCTGCTGGTGACTTAACGGCTCTGCAAGCTCTTGTAATATCGAAATATTATTTGCCGTCACCCCAAGCAGCAGTTGTTTACCAGCAACTTCGACCACAACGAGCCGCTCTTTGGTACCAATGTGCAATGACGTAATCACTTTTAATTCGCCACCTAGCTGCGTGCCTAGTTTGAATTTTTTAAGGACACTCGCAGCAAGAAATATCATCGCCAAGACAGCTAATAGGGATAACAGCATGCTCGACAATTCCAGATTGTTCGTGGCGACGTGGCGGCCTACTTCCAAATTTTGTTGTGCTGGCGTGGACTTTTTTGAGATAGCAGATGAGTTGTCTAACGAGGTATCTTGATCTGTGCTCGCTTGAGCAGCTTGCGCTTGATTTGCCTTATTGGGGGAATCTTTTTTTTGATATGCGGTGTTTTGATATGCTGTATCTTGATGAGCTTGAGCAACCTGTAAATCGGGTTGCTGAGCACTAGTTTCCGCTTTTACTGGCAACTCTTTTACTGCTGGCGCACTGTCATGTTCATTGCTTATCTGCTGCGCAATCACCGAAGATGACGTTAACAGCAGCAACGCGCAACAAGCAATATTTATGATAAATCTGGTCACCAAAGTCATGAAGTCACTTGAGTTATATAAGTTACTTGAGCTTCTTAATCCGTTCAACCTGACTAATAACGTCGGTTAAGCGAATACCAAACTTATCGTTCACAACCACAACCTCACCGTGTGCGATAAGTGTGCCATTGACCAGCACGTCTAACGCTTCACCGGCAACGCGATCAAGTTCAACAACCGAGCCTTGGTTGAGCTGTAGCAAGTTGCGAATAGAAATATTTGAGCGCCCCACTTCCATCGAAATAGTCACGGGAATATCAAGAATGGCATCTAGCTTGCGTTTCTCTTCGCCAGAAATAGGCGTGTCTCTTTCTTCGAGCTCTTCCAGTTCAACTTTTTCAGCGCCCTCAGCAGCTTCGCGAGCTTCAGCCTGTTCATTCAAGGCCTCGTCCCACATACTTAAATCATCGTTATCAGTACTCATAACTGCCTCTATTTAATACTCTAAATCATCTTCTAGCATATGCAATTCAGCATCACTATCTAGGCGCTTACCGCCCTTGGTTAATATGGTTAGTTCAGACTTCACAGATTCCGGACGCTTGATCTTCTCTTGGATTTGCAGTGCTAAGTTATCGCGACTGCGTCCTAACTTGGCCCTAAAGGTCGGTAACTCTTCAATCAAGACAGTGACGTGGTCTGGGATTTCTACCGGGATAATGTCACCTGCCTGCAACTCCATCACCTTTTGCAGCGACAAATCCACCTCGATAAACTTAGTGGTCAGCTCTACAGGTACATCGAGAATCTCATCGCGTAACGCTTTCGACCAGCGCATGTCGGTATCTTCTTTATCACTTTGTACACCGGCATCGAGCAGCTCGCGAATAGGCTCAAGCATCGAATACGGCAAAGCGACATGGAAATCACCGCCACCGCCATCCAGTTCAATATGGAAAGAGCTGATCACCACAACTTCCGTCGGGCTGACGATGTTTGCCATTGAGGGGTTAACTTCTGAATCGAGGTATTCAAATGAAACATCCATCACAGGCGACCAAGCTTCTTTGTAGTCTTCAAAAATCAGCTTGAGTAACATTTGAATAATACGACGCTCGGTGGGTGTGAACTCACGGCCTTCAATTTTGGCGTGATAACGACCATCACCACCAAAGAAGTTATCCACCAAAATAAAGACCAAGCGCGCTTCCATGGTAATTAGCGCAGTACCTTTTAGCGGTCTAAAACGAACCATATTCAAGCTAGTTGGTACGAACAAGGTATGTACGTACTCACCAAACTTGATCATCTGAATGCCGTTAATTGATACTTCCGCAGTGCGTCGCATCATATTGAACAAACTAATGCGCATGTGGCGCGCAAAGCGTTCGTTAACCATTTCAAGTGTCGGCATACGACCACGAACGATTCGGTCTTGCGACGAAAAGTCGTAGTCAGACATCCCTTCCTGGGGCTCTAGCTCCTCGACAATCTCATCTTCTTCGACCTCATCGACACCGTGGAGTAGCGCATCAATCTCGTCTTGTGAAAGTAAGTCACTCACTTGAAATTACTCTTTTATTTTTCAGTCTATGGACTTGTGCTTATTGCATCACAAAGCCGGTAAACAACACCTTCTCGACAATTTTTTTGCCAGAGATTTCGCTTAACACTTTTTGCACTTCAGCCAAGGCTTTTTGTTTCAATGACGCTTTACCAGCACTCGTTGCTAAATCATCGGCGTTTGCCAGTGAAAAAGTCGCCAGTAACGTGCTTTCAATTAGCGGCACATGCTTCTTAGCTTCTTCTTCATTGTCACTACCGCGCACTAATAATTGCACGCGAATTTCGACAAAACGGTCACGAGCTGCACCTGGTACGTTAAATCTAAACGGCCTTGGCATTGGAACATAGAGTGCACTGCCAGCAGAAGCACCTGCTGCTTGGGGCGCGGCTTCGCCATCAGCCTTTTCCATTTCACCGCTCTCCAAGGCTGTGGCAACTTCTTCCTCAGAAGGCTCACCGCCCATAAAAAAGAACACACCACCACCAGCAGCTAACAGCACGACCACAGCAATGATGATGATCATCATTTTCTTTTTGCCACCACCGCCGTTATCGACTTCCAATTCTTTTTCGTCTGCCATAAAACACCCTATTTTTTCAGCAGTTCAATCGCTTTGCTAAACTATATCGTCGATAACTGTTCACGCCAATGCTTTTAGTGTTTTAAGCGTAGAAATCAATACCAGTTGCCGAACCTTTAACCAACTGCGCAATATTATCAGGTATCGCGGTCACCTCATCCACTGCCCCATGCCCTTGAGTCATTCGCCCTTGCTGCTGACCATTACCTTGCTGTTGTTGCGCAACATTTGCATCACCAACATCGACACCGCTTTCTTGCAGCATATCGCGTAATTTATCCATATGCTGCTCTAGTGCATCTTTCGCCTGTGGATTTTGCACGGTGAAATTCACTGCCGCCTGATCCCCTTGCAAGTTAACGCGTACGTGAACATTACCTAACTCAGGTGGGTCAAGTTGAATATCTACTTGCTGAAGCTTTTGATTAACCAGCACCATCACTTTATCTTTAACCGCTTCGGCAAAGTCGCGGCGATAAATATTAATGGTTTCAGTTTGCAGCTGCTGGGCTTTTTTAATGTCCAAATTACTGTCAATCACTTTGCTGCTAACCGCTTCTAAGCGCTCAATTTGCTCAGCGGTTAAACTGTCACTATTAGCAATAGTCGAGGTTGCAGTAGGTTGACCTGCATTTGCTGCTATCAAGCTTTCAGCAAAACTGGAACGAGGGGGTTGACCCGAAAGTTGTGCTTGCTGATCGGCCACTTCTGACTGCTTTGCCAGTTCAGCGGCTTGCTGCTCTGCCTCACTAAAACCCTGTGCTAATTGCTCTTCTGCCCCATCATTGGCAATCGCATTTAATTGCTGAACATGTGCCGATGGTTGACTGCCTGAATTATTTGTACTTTTTTGCTGATTGATGGTTTGCTGAGTGCTGGTTTGCTGGCTTGCGGCCAGTTGTACATCACTTTCACGACTGCCGCTTTGCTCTGCATCAAGCACTTGTTCTGTGTTTTCATCAACCACACCATTTTGATTAGGGACACTCGGCGTTTGACCTGCCACTGTGCTATTAGCATCACTTTGCGCCTTACCACTTTGTGGTGAATTTGCTTGGTTGCTTGTCGATTGATTACCCAGAGACGGGTTACCCGCGCTCTGATTGTTGGTTGATAAACCATTTGCTGAACCACCTGCAAGTGCTTCACGCTCAGCTTCATCACTGGTCACTAATCGTGCATTGGCAATCTGCTCTTCCGTTAGCTCACTTCCTGCCTGCTCAGCTTCCGCCTGCTCAGCTCCTGAAAAGCGCACGTCACTTAACGTGGCATCCGAACTGGGCGTCACTACCTGTGATTTAGCGTTTTGCGCAACATTGCTTGCGTCAGCTTTAGATTGAGCTAAGCCCACTTCAATAAGTTTACTATTGTGTTTATTCGACTCTGTTGTCTCGCCGTCACACTCTTCTGAGCTCTCGTCAGTTAAATGTGATGCAACTTGCTGTGCAAGTGTATGATTCTTGGCTTGCGAAGTGCCTGCGGCTTGGTTAGTACTCTCTGAACCACCTTTTATGTTAACCACAACATCTTCACGACTAGTCACTGCTGTGTCCGCCGTTGATTCATCAGTGCTGTTTTCAGTCATCTTGCTACTCAGCAATTGCTCAGACTTAGCCAGTAGCGTCATAAAGTCGTCAGGCTTAGCCTGCGCTTTTGGCTTTAATGCCGCCTCACCTGTCGACGTTGCCAATTTATCGGTTTGCGTATTGGCTATTTCAGCGTTTTTCGTTGCTTCGTCAGATAGCTCATCTGTCGATTCCACCTCGCTAGCACTTTGATCATCACCGCTATGCTTGCTCGCTGACGGTGCTGAGCTATTACTACTGGCGTCGTCACTCGTTTCGCCACTTAATTTGTCACGGCTCTGTTCACTCGCACTTGCCGCAGTTTGCTCATTTTGCGTAATTTCATTGGAGTTACTCGCCGATTGTTGGTCGTCTCGCTTGAGCGAGCTGCGTTGCTCTCGCGCACTAACATTGGCAACTTTATTAGCATTCGCTTGTTGCGATTGCACTTGATCATCAACAAGCCGAGAAAACTCGCCATTACCCGTTGCTTTGTTATTACTGGCAGGAGCCTCAGCAACCAAGTCTGTCGTTTGTAGCCTGTCTACCGACAATACATTTACTCGTGTCATAACAATTCCAATACAACTTTATCCGTAGTGATATTCAGCCAATCAATTAGCTGTCTTTATTTTTGAACAACAATACCTACTTACTGTCCTCGCCACTTTTTAAACTCGCCCTTGCTTAGCCGCAACGCCCCTGATGCGGGTTAGACATAAACCAAACGCAGTGGCTGAGCAAAAACCTAAAGTTGGCAGCACTGCGCCGCTGTGCGGTAATCTTTGGTCGCTTGCGTTTACGCAGAGGCAATTAATACGCCTTTTTCCAACCTGTACCTGTTTCACCGCAACTTCACGGCTCATCTCGACAATAGGCTAGAATCCACGTAGTCATAAGCCTTTTACATGCAAGGGTTGCCCACGTTCAGGTGAAACCAATTAAAAAATAAGCAATTATTACGCCAGCACATATAGAGAACAATGTCATTAACTGTGTCATTAGCGATAAAATTCAAGTGTTAGCGCTGTTTTCTAACAAATTGTTGGGTCGCGATTTCATCAAACATTTTTTGCTCTTTTCTCGCTTCCTGCTTTGCCAGCTCTTTTAATTTCAATTCTCTCAGGTGCTCTACTGCCTGTACTTTCTGGCGTTGTGCTAACCATTGGCGTTTGCGCTGCTCCGTTAAGGCTTTCGCTTGATTGATAGCGATAGATACTTGCTCCGCCGCCTGATCTAGTTTTTTCACAAAGGCGTGAAAGTGATTAAACGTGGCGCTATCAATCCCCTGACGTGACCGCTCACTTAGCCTGCGCATGTATTCCAAGCGGTAATCGCTCACCCCTTGCATGCGCTGCAAATTTTGTTGGTAATCAAGCTCCGCCGCTTGCAACTGCTGAGCGGCCTTACTTTCTTTTTCCTTTTCGAATCGATACAAAATATCGAGCTGCTTCGAAGACATGGTGTTATCCTTTGCGATTAGCGGCAGGCATGATGACTCGTCAATCTAGCGCGCCGCGACCATATTCTGCTGCGCTTGTTGGCCTTGTTGCGCTTGCGCTGCGGCAATAATTTCATTGAGCTGAGTTAAGCTCTGATCGTAGGGGATCACTTCTTTCATCTGCTGTTGTAAGTAAAACTCGATAACCGGCAGCATATTAATCGCCTGATCAATACGCGGATCACTGCCTTTGGTATATGCGCCAATGGCAATCAAGTCTTTGTTTTGCTGATACAGTGAATAGATTTGCTTGAGATTACGAGCCAGTTGCTGGTGTTCAGGGCTGGTCACCATCGGCATAACACGGGAAATTGACGCTTCAACGTCAATCGCTGGATAATGACCACCGTCCGCTAAGGCACGCGAAAGTACGATATGACCATCGAGAATCGCTCGTGCGGCATCCGCAATGGGGTCTTGCAAATCATCCCCCTCAGTTAATACCGTATAGAAAGCGGTCACAGAGCCTTGCCCTTCACCACCATTGCCTGCGCGTTCAACCAACTGAGGTAATTTTGAGAACACCGAAGGCGGATACCCCTTAGTTGCTGGCGGCTCACCCACAGCCAAGGCAATTTCACGCTGCGCTTGCGCGTAGCGCGTTAATGAATCGAGTAATAGCAGGACATTTAAGCCTTGATCGCGGAAGTATTCAGAAATTTGTACGGCGGTTTCACAGCCTTTTAAACGCATTAGGGGCGAGCAATCTGCGGGGGCTGCAACAACCACCGAGCGTCGACGCCCTTCTTCACCTAAAATCTCTTCGATAAATTCTTTCACCTCACGGCCACGCTCACCTACTAGCCCAACCACAATAACGTCAGCACTCGTGCCGCGCGTCATCATCCCCAGCAGTACAGATTTACCGACACCAGAGCCAGCAAATAATCCCATACGCTGGCCTTGTCCAACGGTAATAAATCCGTTAATTGAGCGAACGCCAACATCTAAAGGCTCAGAAATAGCGCGACGAGCCAGCGGGTTGAGCGGCGTGCTGTCGTGACGATACTGCTCGTCAGATTCAATGGGCCCTTTGCCATCTAACGGATTACCAACACCATCAATCACTCGCCCGAGCAGATCCATCGACATTGGCAATCTTGCCTTGGCCGACAAGGGCAGCACTCGTGCACCAGGTAATACGCCAGTCAGGCTTTGCTCTGGCATCAGATAGGTTTTGTCTTCGGCAAAGCCGACAACTTCAGCGATAAGTTCACCGTGGGCGGTTTCAACTAAGCACTGGCTGCCAACATGTGCTTTCACCCCAACCGCTTCCAAGGTTAGGCCGACCACTCGGATCAGTCGACCGGCCACGGCTTGGTGAAATGGCTTAATAATAGGTTGGCATTGCGCTAGGCGCTCTGCCAAATGAGCACTTTCAATCATGTTGGAATTTTGACAACAAACTACTTATGTAGGGCTTCTTGCAAAAATGATTCCACAACTTGTTTGATACGTGATTTTAACGTGAGATCGATACTCGAGGTGCTGTTTTCGATTTGACAACTACCGGGATCGAATTGCGGTGCCGGCAATAAACGCCAGCCCTGCTCTTGAATATAGCTGTCACCAAATTGCTCTGTAACCCGCGTAATATCACTCGGGTGTAATAAAATTTGCACCTGTGATTCTTGGCTGGGTAGCGCTTTGATACCTTCACTGATCGCGGCCGTTAAAATATCGGGATTCGTTTTGGCTTCGCTCAGCACAACAGCTTCGGTTAACTGCGCCACCAACACTAACAACTGGTGCTCGATATTTTTTTCAACCACCGCCAGTGGTTGGTGTAGCTGTTCGACTTGCTGCTGCCACTGCGCAGCGAGTTCATTAATTGCTTGCTCACCCGAGGCAAAACCTTCGGCATGACCTTGTTCGCGCCCGGCTTGCTCACCCTCTTGGTGACCTTGCGCTTTACCCTCTTCATAGCCTTTGGCAAAGCCTTCTTCTTTGCCTTGGTTAAACCCTTCTTCGTAAGCCGCTTGGCGAATTTCTTCAATCTCTTCCGCAGTTAAAGGAACTGGCTCGGGTTCTGGCTCAGGGGGGGGCTCGTAGCGCCAATTGCGCGGTTTACCCAGTGCATTGGTTTGTTCAAGCTCTTGTGCGCTTGCTTGCTTTTCAACATCAGGCAAATGCCAAAGCGAGGATTCTTGCTCGCTCTGCTTTAACACTTGTTGACCAACGGGCGATTTTATCAATTTACTCATACGTATCAGCAGCCATCATCAAAACGTCATGACTGCTTAACAAGCAGACTCATCGGGTCGCGACTATAAGAATTCATCGCCACCGCCACCGCCGCCAAGCATAATTTCACCCGCGTCTGATAATCGACGAGCGACAGAAAGAATTTCTTTTTGCGCGGCCTCGACTTCACTGATACGCACAGGTCCCATGGCTTCAAGGTCATCTGCCAACATCTCTGCCGCACGTTTTGACATATTGCCAAGGATTTTTTCTTTCAAGGCTTCGTCGGCACCTTTGATGGCCTTCATTAGTGCGTCTTGCTGTACTTCTTTGAGGATTGCTTGAATACCGCGATCGTCAACATCCGCCAAGTTTTCAAAGACAAACATCAGATCTTGAATTTGTTGGCTCATCTCTTCGTCGTGCTCGCGAATTGAGTCCATCAACATACCTTCCACATTCGTGTCTAGGTAATTCATGATATCGGCAGCTGCTTTCAAGCCGCCCATTTTCGCCGCTTGCGCACCTGCTTGACCGGCAAACTGTTTCTCCATGATTTCGTTCAACTCTTGCAATGCTGCCGGTTGAACTTCTTCAAGATTGGCAATGCGCATCATCAGATCTAGGCGTACCTTTTCAGAGAACTGCCCCATGATTTCTGCTGACTGCTCAGGCTCTAGGTAAGATAAAACAATGGTTTGGATCTGCGGATGCTCATTGCGGATAATGTTGGCCACCTGCTTTGAGTCCATCCATTTCAATGAATCTAAGCCTTTCGCACCACCGCCCATCACGATTTGATCGATAAGGTTACCCGCTTTATCTTCACCAAGCGCCGCAGTTAATGCCTTGCGAACAAATTCTTCACTTTGGAAACCTATGGTTGAGAAGTTTTGAATCTCATTGATAAACACCTTGTGTACGGCGGTGATTTTCTCTTGGGTAAAGTCTTCCATACCCGCCATAATCATACCGACTTGTTGTACTTGTTTAGGCTCTAAGTGCTTGAGAATTTGTGCGGCGTCTTCTTCCGACAAACTCAACAGTAGAATTGACGCTTTTTCAGCACCGTCTAGCTTTTCAACATCAAAACCACCAGCACCACCGCCAGCGGGGGCTAGTTCTTGGCCTTCATCACTCATCTTCGCTCAACCAACTTTTCACTACTTGGGATGACAGCTCTGGCTCGTTTGCAACAAGCGCTCGAACTGCTTTCAAAATATCTTCATCGCGATGCAAGTCAGGTAATTGCAAGCTACCGTCAGGTGCAAAACCGACTGCTTCAGCATCAAAATCTGATGTTAGCATATCCATGGTTTCATCACCTAGGTCAACATGACTGTCTAGTGACTTATCGCCGTAATCTGCTGGTGTTTGATCTGGGTAGATTAGGCGTTTCAGCATTGGGCGAACCACAGCCACAATCAACACGATAATCACTAATGCCCCCATCACCAATTTTAACGCCTGCATAAACCAGGGTTGTTCGTAAATTGGCACCTCTTCTTCTTCACCTAAATCAATACGCGAGAATGGCAGTGTGACCACCTCTAAGGTATCACCACGTTGCAGGTCAAAACCTATACTGCCTTGCAATAAACGGCGAATGTTCGCTAACTCTGACACCGAGCGAGGGGCTTGAGCAGTTTCACCTTCCGCATTGGTTGATGAAATATAATCAAGCGCAACCGATACACTGATGCGACGAATAACCCCCGTTTGTTGTTTAACGTAGCTGATTGACTCGTCAAGCTCGTAGTTTTTCGTTGACTCAGAATGTTTGCGCGATGGCGCTACGGGTTGGTCACCATTACCGGTCGCATTTTCAGGAATATCAGAGGCTAGTGGCGGCTGGTTTGTTAGCGCCCCGGGAATCCCCCCCAATGAACCGCCAATCGACGTGTCTTCGACTTGCATTTCACTGCGCAGCGCGGGTAAATCTGGGTTGTAACGGCGTGACGTTTCTTCAGTGTTGGTGAAATCCATGGTCACGTCAACTTGCGCGGTGTAATTACCTAAGCCCACCACAGGAATGAGGATGGAGTCAATCTTCTCCATGTATTCGGTTTCGCGCTTTTGCTCGATTTCAAACTCTTTGCGCGAACGTGAAGAGACAGAATCTTGACTACCAGAGTTGAGCAAGCGGCCGTTTTGATCGGTTACCGTGACCCGATTTGGCGACATGCCTTGTACTGCGGAGGCGATAATATCGACCACAGAGTCAACTTCTTCTTCTGACAAGACGCGGCCACGGGCCAAGGTTAAAACAACGGTCGCAGAGGGTGATTTTTGTTTACGCGCGAAAACGTTTTCACGAGGGATTGCCAATAAGACTTTCGCGCGTTGGATAGATTGCAGTTGTTCAATGGTATAAGCAAGCTGTTTTTCGCGGCTGTGTTTTAAGCGTTCGCTTTCAAGTCGTTGGCTGACCCCAAAGCCCATGTCTTTCATGATGATGTCTGTACCTTCAGACGGCTCATCGGTTAAGCCTTGGCGAGCAAGTAATAATTTAATGTCTTGGTATTCGTCGGCTGGTACAGAGATAGTGTTATTCGCTTGTTTGTAGTCAACTTGATTGGCATCGAGAAAATCCATGGTTTCAATCAGTTGTTGTGTCGGCAGCTTTGATAAAATGCGGTATTCCGGCTGATTGGCCCACATAATTACAAACACGGCAATCGCTAAACAAATCGCCAATGCCATGATCAAAGTCAACTGACGCAGTACGTCGACATTACCAAGCGACGCGGCAAACCCAGACTTCTGCTCTTCGACTAAATCGTTGTCTTGTGCGACCAGATCTGAGCCATCTGTAGTTGCCATTGCTGTTGAATTATTGTCAGCCACTCTACTTCTCCGCTAATTGACTTTGTGAATGCGTTTTGCAAATTCAGCGCGCATTATACTGGCATACTCATGATTTCTTTATAGGCTTCGACAAACTTATTTCGAACTTGTACTGTTGCTTCAAATGCAACGCTCGATTTTTGCGCAGCAATCATGGTTTCGGCTAAGGTCACGCGATCGTCACCCATTTCAAAAGCCGTGCGCTTTTGCCCTGCATCTTGCTGTAAACCGTTCACTGTGTCTATCGCTTGTTTAAACACATTGCCAAAATCAGATGACGAGGAGTTGACCTTCTGCATTGACTCCATTGGCATGGCGCGATTGCCTGTTGCTTCTACAGACATAGCTTGCATTTGTGCCAATAAAGAATTTGCTTTGATATCCATGACGATTCACCTCTGTCAAAAAACTGTTGTTTATATCACCAACCACTTACTTACCTTGTAAAGCAAGCATAGTGCCAATGAACACAGCCTTTTTAACTAAGCGATAACCACTTGTTTATTATGACATTAATGAAAGGTTTAAGGGAATAAAAAGAGGATGTCACACTAGGCGATGGAATAAACCTAGCGTGACAGGTGGAATAATTAAGGTGTGAATCTTTAGACCTTGATGTTCGCCGTCGAGTCTTATGACGGCGATAACAACCGAGCCCCCCATAAACAGTTTTTACCAACGACTAACTGCTAACGAGTCATTATGATCATTAAGCCGGAATGTCGATACCACAATCACGCATTTTGGCAATTTTATAGCGCAGTGTCCGTGGACTGATCCCCAGTCGCTCGGCAACAGCCTTGCGGCTACCTTGGCACGCTTGCAAGGTATCCAAAATAATTTGGTGCTCTTGCTGTTTTAACTCATTGCCCAGCTTTTCTTCTTTTTCCTGCTCAACATCGCTCGTCACTTGAATTTGCGTGTCAAAGTTTTCAATCAGAATATCGCCAGCATTGATCATTTGCTCAGCGTGTAAAATTAACGCTCGCTGCATCACATTATCCAGCTCACGTACATTGCCTGGCCATTGGTAGGCCAACATTTTACTGCGCGCACAGGCACTAAACTCAGGCATAGGTTGACCATTGCGCTGGCTGTGAATTTGCGCCAAGTGCTTTGCCAGTGGCAATATATCATCACGGCGCTCAGCCAATGGCAGCCAAGTGAGTGGGAAAACGTTTAAGCGATAGTATAAATCTTCGCGGAATACGCCATCGCGCACAGCGTCTTTTAAATCTCGGTTACTGGTGGCAATGACACGCACATCGAGTGCAATTGTTTTACGACCGCCAAGACGCTCGACTTCCCGCTCTTGCAGAACCCGCAGAATTTTAGCTTGTAAGCCTAAATCCATCTCGGTAATTTCATCGAGTAATATAGTGCCGCCCTGTGCTTGTTCGAATTTACCTGGGCAGGCAGAAATCGCGCCCGTAAAAGCCCCTTTTTCATAGCCAAACAGCGTCGCTTCCAACATATTTTCAGGGATCGCGGCGCAGTTAATGGCAACAAAAGGGGCGTCTTTACGCGCCGAGTGATTGTGAACGTATTGCGCCAGCACTTCTTTACCTGAGCCACTTGGCCCAAGCACCATTACAGAGGCATCGGTTGTCGCCACTTTTCGCGCCAGCGTCAATAATTCAACACTTTTGCTATCAGCGACGATGGGGTCTTGTTTGCTCACTGCTGACAATGGCGCATATTGGCTGACCATATTGAGTAGCACTTCAGGAGCGAATGGCTTTGACATGTAGTTACTTGCACCATCTTTCATGGCTTGAACAGCGTCATCAATAGTGCCATACGCCGTCATCAGCAACATCGGTAAATTCGGGTACTGCGCTTTGACACTTTTCAGTAGCGACAACCCCGACATACCGCCCATCTGCACATCGCTAACGATCAAATCAACCGTTTGTTGCTTGAGTGTCATTAACGCCTGTTCACCAGAGTCTGCTTCGAGGCATTCGTACCCAGCCAATAATAAAGTATCAACAAGTGCTTCACGTAAACCTGCGTCATCTTCGACAACGAGAATTTTACTATTAACCTTACTATTAACCATGGTTAGCCTCCTGAAACTGCTGCGTTAAATCTGCTTCTGTCGCGTTATACTGCTTTTTAATTGAGGTGTGAGTTGAGGTGTGAGTTGAGGTGTAAGTTGAGCTGTGAGTTGAAGTGTGATTACCACCCACTAGCAGTGGTAACTTAATACAAAAGTTCGCCCCTTCATTCGAGCCACTGATCAGTTTGACATCACCTTGATGGGCATTTGCGACCGATTTGACCACCGCTAACCCTAGGCCAGTACCTTGCGCACGCGACGTAAAGAAAGGTTCGAAGATTTTTTCGGCGAGTGCTGGGTCAATCCCCTGGCCGTTATCTTTGACACTGATAAACACATGTTGCTCATGTGCTTCAACCGACAATACGATTTTTGCGTTGTGCTTGATGACTTCTAAACTGTTGTGAATAAGGTTTTGCAAAGCGCCAGATAGCGCACTTTCATTACCTAGTACCTGACAATGAGTATTGGTTAAGTTCAAGATCACTTCACTGTTTGACTTATTGATGAGCGCTTCCATCGCCGCCACTGATTTCTCAACAAGATCATTAACAGTTAATGTCGTGACCACTTGTTGGTTGCCACTTTTGGCAAACAGTAGCATATCGTTAACTTGCTGCTCTAAATCGGTAAGGCGAGACATGAGCTTTTCTTGAAATCCTGATTTAGAGGTTTCAGGCAAATTTTCGTTAGCGAGGTTTGCACCGTATAGCATCGCGGCAGACAAAGGTGTGCGAATTTGATGTGCTAATTTTGACACCATGCGCCCCAGCGAAGACAAACGTTGTAATTGGCCCAGTTTGTCTTGCAGTAAACGGGTTTCCGTCAAGTCAGTGATCATAATAAGTTGACCCGGCTGGTGACCAAGTGCACTGATTTCAAGTTTTACGCGGCGCCCGTCTTTTAAGGAAACCTCATGCCAGTCATCGGCACGCGGTTTAAACGAGCGCTTAATGACATCAAACCAAGCCTGCCCCAAAATTGGCTCATCAAGCAGCTGTTTTGCAAACTCGTTAACACGCACGACAATGCCATTGCCGTCGAGAATTATCACGCCTGTCGGCATAACATCAATAAGCTGACTTAGCTGGCTACTTTGCTGACGTAAATACGCTAACTCACCAACGTATGCTTCTTTGCCTAAACCATCCTGGCTACTAACACTTCGAATAGTGCCCGCTTGATGATCTTCAAATGCAAAGCCACCTTGGTTCAAAATGTTATTAGCTGTGCTAATGTCAACATGTGAATTCAGTGCTGTCGCCATAATACTTCCTCAATGCTTGATAAGCCCCGCTTTATTTGATGTTTGCGAATACCTTGTGCTGTGCGAATAAGATGCCGTGCTTGGCATCCGTTTCAAGGCATCGGCTTCGAAACACTAACAAAACGATAAAATAAGCTAGATGGCAAGGCTAAAGCACTAATAATGCCAATAACAAATACACCTTAATATTCAAGTAGTTAAACCACAAAAAGCTGAGATGCCAAATTTCTGTCAGCGGCTTACAGCTAGACAAAGTTAAACCGTCAATTTCGCTCAAGGCATACACAACAATACAAATAAAAGCATTAAAATTATAAGTATAACTAGTAAAGCAAAGTTGGCATCTTACGTGCTTGCAAGTCATTGTCTCAATAACGACAATTTTTTGGATAAAAGTAAGGTATTTATATGTTAGTACTTGGTGGAAGTGCAGAATCAAACCATGCAGAAAACAGCAGTAGCTTCGTTAAAGGTAAACGCTACAGCTTTAGTCTATTCACCCAGAATGAAAGCCTTGACGAGCAACTAGCGTCAATTGAAGAGTACATGATGAAAAAAGGCTGGGACAATATTATGATTGAAGAACAAAGCTTGCTTAACGAAGCCGAAGATGTGAATCACGAAGTGGTAGCTGAAGCAATTTTAGCGGCAAAAAATGACGGTATGGCTGGCATTGTTCACCACGTACCGTTATCTTAAACACTCGCCGATTTATCTACAAATACTGAAAAGGGTGAGCTGATTTTAATCAGCTCACCCTCTTATATTTTATGTCGTTTAAACAACTAACTTACTTAACCAACTAACTTAGCCTACTTGTCTTTCTGTAAGTCGTATTTTTTCATCTTCTCAACGAGTGTTGTACGTCTCATACCCAGCAGTTCAGCGGCTCTCGCGACGACCCCTTGGTGCTGCGCTAATGCTTGATTAATTAAAGAGACTTCCAGATCAGCAAGGTACTCTTTCAGGTTGATACCTTCACTTGGTAGCACGCCAACATTGGCAGCATTCCCCTCTTGAGCAGCCTCTTCACTAACTAAGCTTTGAGCTTCATTCTCGTCAAGCACATCATCATCGTCATAATCGAAACCGGCAAAAAGCTCATTAATTGCTTCGCGTTCTTGTAACTCTTCCGGGTATTCGGGTTCGTATTCTTCAACGTCGATATGCTGATACTTAGTTGGCAGTTCACTAACGTTAACCACTTGATCGCCATACATGATAATCATGCGCTCGATAAGATTCGAAAGCTCGCGGACGTTGCCCGCCCACGGGTGTTCCATGAGTGACTCAATCGCTTTCTCGGTAAAGCGAACACTACCACTTTGCTCAGCTTCAAAACGCGAGATTAGCTCTTGTAACAGTAATGGCACATCTTCTTTGCGCTCGCGCAGTGCCGGGGTTTCAATCGGGAAAACATTGAGGCGATAAAATAAATCTTCACGGAAATCGCCCGTTTTGATCATATTTTCAAGGTTTTGATGAGTTGCGGCAATAACACGCACATTGGCCTTAATGCTTTTACTCCCCCCAACACGCTCAAACGTGCGCTCTTGGAGTACGCGTAACAGTTTGACTTGCATTGGCTGTGGCATATCGCCAATTTCATCAAGAAATAGCGTACCGCCTTCCGCTAATTCAAAACGCCCTTTTCGGCTTGAAATCGCCCCCGTAAAAGCGCCCTTTTCATGACCAAAAAGCTCACTTTCAAGTAATTCTCCCGGAATCGCCCCACAGTTTACGGGTACAAACGGCGCATTAGCACGCTCAGATAAATTGTGAATGTTGCGAGCAACCACTTCTTTACCTGTACCCGACTCACCCAGTACCAGCACGTTCGCCGCAGTAGGCGCTACTTGTTCAATTAAGAACCGTACTTGCTGCATCGGCTTACTCACACCAATAAGTGAGCGAAACAGCTTAGTGCTGCCAGGTTTCGATTGACCTTTGGTCGGCAGTTTGTTGTGGTATTGATGGCAATGGTGAATCTGCTCAGTTAACTGCGCATAATTTAGCGGTACAGAAAGCTCGCCAATGACGTTGGCGTAACTAGCAACCGCGTTTTGATCCAACACATCATGCAGCACAAATGGGCAGCGCGGATTATTAGCGATCAACTGTGCAGACGAGTGTGAAACATTACCGGCAAAAATCACGGTTAACACATTAGCCGTTTGCTTAAAAACGTTAATCAGTTCATCTTCAGCGCAAGATAAAAAATGCTCGCCAACAAAGGCAAGAACCGTTTCAATTTGCTGCCGTCTTGTCACGTCGTTATCGACGACAAGAATTTGCTTTTGACCATGCATAAGTATTTGTACTGCCACTTATAATAATGATGCATCGATTCTAACGAGGTCATTAAAATAAGCAACAAAAAATTGACGCTTAGTTAGTCAAAAATACGTCACTCAGGTTAAAAACACTATGCTTAGCAGCTTATTTGAACAATCAGTGCTGTTGATTCATATAGTTATTCTCTTCTCACAGTGAATTTGGTATTTTGGGAATATTATTTGCTTTCTCTTTGAGAATCAGTGTTAAAGGGCGTTCGAATGTTTGACAACAAGAGTATTTTAATTACGGGTGGCACAGGCTCGTTTGGTAAAAAATATGTTCAAACTCTGCTGTCTCGCTATAAACCTAAAAAGATTATCATCTACTCACGTGATGAGCTAAAACAGTTCGAAATGCAGCAAGTTTTCAACGATGACTGTATGCGCTACTTTATTGGTGACGTAAGAGATCAAAATCGATTGCGTCGCGCAATGCGTGGGGTTGATTATGTGATTCACGCAGCAGCATTAAAACAAGTACCTGCGGCAGAATACAACCCAATGGAGTGTATTAAAACCAACATTGATGGCGCTGAAAATGTCATTGAGGCAGCACTCGACAACAAAGTAGAAAAAGTGATTGCCTTGTCGACTGATAAAGCCGCTAACCCTATCAATCTATACGGTGCCACTAAGCTTGCCTCTGACAAGTTATTCGTTGCCGCCAACAATATCTCGGGTGATCAAAAAACGCTCTTCTCAGTAGTTCGCTATGGTAACGTGGTTGGCTCCCGTGGCTCTGTTTTACCTTTCTTCCAGAAGTTAATCGCAGAAGGCACTGAACACTTGCCTATCACGCACAATCAGATGACCCGCTTTTGGATCAGCTTGCAGCAAGGTGTCGACTTTGTTTTAAAGAATTTCGAGCGTATGCTAGGCGGCGAAATATTTGTCCCTAAAATTCCATCAATTAGAATTCCTGACTTAGCAACAGCTCTTGACCCTTCAATGCCACAAAAAGAAATTGGCATTCGCCCCGGTGAAAAGTTGCACGAAATTATGTGTCCTGCTGATGATTCATATCATACTTATGAATACAGCGATCATTTTGTCATTGCACCAACGATTATTTTTTCTAGTCGCAGTAACGACTTTACCGTTAATGCCATTGGCGAGCATGGTAAACCGGTTGAGCACGGCTTTGAATACAGCTCGAGAGACAACCCAGATTTTATGAGTATTGAACAGATACAAGCCTTCAACTCACAGGCCTGTTTATGATCCCTTACGGTAAGCAGCAAATTACCGAGCAAGATATTGACGCCGTTGTTAATGTTTTAAAATCCGACTTTCTCACCCAAGGGCCAATCGTTAATCGCTTCGAGCAAGCTGTTGCGGGAAAATGCCAAGCTAAGTTCGCCTTAGCAACCAATAGCGCGACATCTGCTTTGCACATTGCTTGCTTAGCCTTAGATATTGGCCAAGGTGATATCGTTTGGACGAGCCCAATTTCTTTTGTTGCATCGGCAAACTGTGCCTTATATTGCGGCGCAGACATTGATTTTGTTGATATCGAACGCAATACCGCCAATATGTCGACCAGCGCTTTAGCAGAGAAATTAGCGCTCGCAAAGATACAGGGTAAGCTTCCAAAGGCTATTATTGTCGTTCATATGGCAGGTTTGAGTTGTGATATGGCGAAAATTGGCGCGCTTGCTCGTCAATACCAAGTCAAAATAATTGAAGATGCCAGTCACGCTATTGGCGGTGCATATCAATACACACCTGTCGGTAATTGTCAGTTCAGTGATATTTGCGTCTTTAGTTTTCACCCCGTTAAAGTCATTACCAGCGCAGAAGGTGGCATGGCGCTTACCAACTGTGAAACGTTAGCGCATAAAATGGAAATGTACCGCTCACACGGCATTACCAAAGATACAACGCAATTCCAACAGTTCTCGCCAAACGAGCCTTGGCGCTATGAGCAGCAGCTACTCGGCTTTAATTACCGAATGAGTGATTTACATGCGGCATTAGGTTTGAGTCAACTAAATAAACTTGATGATTTTGTCGCGCAGCGAAATGCATTGGCGCAAAACTATCGTAACGCCTTTGCAGGCCTCCCAATAAAATGTCAGCAGCAAAACGACCTGACACTGAGTGCTTATCACTTGATGTTGTGCCAAGTTGAATCAAAGTCCAAATTAGACAGAGACGCATTGTTTAATACTTTACGAGCACAAGATATTGGCTGCCAGATTCACTATATCCCGATTCATTTACAGCCCTACTTTCAACAGCTTGGTTATCGCCAAGGAGACTTCCCTGTTGCCGAGCAATACTATCAAACTTGTATCTCGCTCCCTCTATTTCCTGGCCTTGACAAGGTAAGTCAAACTCAAATTATCGAAACTGTAAAAAAGCTATTAAGCTAAGTGCTTTTGGCTAATTACTTTAGACTAAATGCTTTGAATAAAAGGCCTTGCGCTTGTCAAAGTGTGAAAATTGCAAATTCAACTTATGCGACTCACTTTTGTCGACAGACCACAGGAATTAAAACAAGATGACAAACTCATCAACTACACCACTTCAGCTTGCCTTTATCGGCGGTGGTGAAACTTCCGTTGTTGGCTATGTGCACTTTTGTGCCAGCCAAATGGATAACCGTTTTCAAGTGGTGGCAGGCGCTTTTTGTCGTGACGTTGAGCACAATCAAGCTACGGCAAGACAATGGGGGGTGAGCCTTGAGCGTACCTATAATGATTGGCAAGTATTAATTGAAAATGAGCAAGACAAAGTTGACGCTTTTGTTCTATTAACACCAACACCTGATCATTTGCCAATGCTCGAAGTCCTGCTTAACGCTGGTGCCAATGTAATTTGTGAAAAATCACTCGTTTGCGGCCCGAAAGAGGCAGCAGTGCTAGGTAAAATTTACGATCCTGAAAAACAATTTCTTGCCGTGACCTATAATTACAGCGGTTATCCTATGGTTCGCGAGTTACAACAGCGTATTGCCCAAGGTGAGCTGGGTAAAATACAGAAAATTCACTTAGAAATGCCACAAGAGGGATTTCGCAGACCACCGGATATTGCGGGCAAAGCAGCACAACCTCAAGCGTGGCGTTTACACGATGAAGAGGTGCCGACAATCTGTTTAGACCTTGGCGTTCATTTACACCACCTATCCAGCCTACTTATCGGCCACGAACCTATCGCTACCGTTGCTCAGTTCGCCAATCACTCTCAATACGACAGGCTCATTGATGACGTAAATATGTTGCTTAAATACCCAAATGACATTAAGGGCAGCATGTGGATGTCGAAAACCGCAATAGGTCATAGAAATGGTCTACAAGTAAGAGTTTATGGTGAACTCGGCAGTGCAAGCTGGTATCAGCTTAACCCAGATGAATTAGACATTAGCTATAACGATGGTACTCGAAAAATTATTGATCGCGCAACTCAGTGCATAGTGGCCAATGAGTTCCGTTACAACCGCATGAAGCCGGGACACCCAACAGGTTTTGTAGAAGCATTTGCTAACCTTTATGCGGATATTGCCGATAGCCTATCAGCTTTCAAACGAAATGAATCCTATGACTCTCCCTATGTTTATGGCTTAGACCATGCAACTCAGGGCTTGGCATTATTTGCTGCGGCACAAGCGTCAGATACTTCAGGTGAGTGGGAAAATATCGCTAAGCATCAAGTAAACTGGGCTGGCAGCTAAGGGCTGGAATAGGCAACGTCAATTACTCGCCGATTGCCTTGTAAGTAAACTCAGGCTAATTAGAGTTAGCTACATCTCGGTAGTTCGCCGCTAGATTAAGCTAAGCCAAGCCAACCTGAGCTAAATTGAATTTGGTTTAGGTGTTAAATGTTGAATAATTAATTCGCTGCATACACATTTAACGCTCGTCTTCTGATGCTTGGTACGCTAATTTAATATTGTTTCTCAAAAGCTTACCTAAATTATTACGTTCTAAGTGTTCAACTTGAAGAATATACTTAGGTTGTTGGTAATCTGTTAATTGCTCAAAACAGAGCTTTCGAAGCTCCATCTCATTAATGCATGTCGTTTTATCTAGTGTTTCAAAAACCACTTTAATCATCTCGCCGAACTTTTTATCGGGAACTCCGAACGCTACGCACTCACTAACCAAAGGGTGAGTTTTAATAACTGACTCAATGTCGCTGGGATAAACGTTTATGCCACCAGAAGAGATAACTTCTTTTTTCCTGCCGACATAGTATAAGTAACCAGCCTCATCAAGATAACCTAAGTCGCCAGTGTAAAAGTAACCTTGTTCATCCAAACTTTCGGCGGTTTGCAGAGGAAGCTTGTAATACCCTTTAAAACAAGTTGAAGAGCGGCACACAATTTCCCCTACCTGACCTGTAGGCAACTCTTTTCGCTGCTCATCAGTCACTTTGATATCAACGAAAGGTAGTGCTTTGCCAACACTAGCAAGCGGTTGATTTTTAAATGTAATATCAAAATCAGTGACAACACCAAGCTCCGATGCGCCGTAACACTCATGAAATTGACAATCTAGCTTATCGAGGAGCAATTGTTTGTCTTCGGCTGATAGCGTTGCTGACGATGAAACCATCACGCGCACAGAGCTTAGCTTTGCTTTATCCAACTCAGGCAACAAAGCCGTCAATTGACTGGCAACGGCAAACAGAAAGGATACTTGTTGTTGCTCTACAGCAGATAACCAAGCAGGCACAGAAAATTTTGGTAGGAGAACTGCGCTAGCGCCAAGCATAAGTGGCATTAACACTGAGCGCTGAGCTAGGGAGTGATACAGCGGCGTAGCCACTAATACGACATCTTCGGCGCTTAGCTGGTAATAATCGACCGTCGCTCCAAATGCACGATTGATTTTGGTTTGTTGACTAAAGACTATCGGTTTAGGCACCCCTGTAGACCCAGAGGTTAACGTATAAATAAAATCGTCATCAGCAGATACCTCATCATTACCCAAAAGAGGCTTTATGTCGCTTTCCATTAGTTCAGTAAAGCTATGCTCGTTTGCCGCTTTACTGCCAATCGTCACCAAATGCTTGTTTGAGATTAACGATTGAGAAAGCAATAGCTGGCTGATATGTTGCCAAGCAATAACGTATTCGCAATCAATTGTTGTCAGCGCTGTCGCTAGAGCCTTTCCTTTCAATGTCAGTGGCAATGGTGCTATCGCAGCGCCCAATTTGGCCGCTGCCAAAAGCGCAATGACGAACTCAGTATTGTTACCACAAAACAATGCGACCTTACTACCTCGCTTAATCCCAATTGAGAGCAGGCCGTTGGTGAAAGCATCAACGTCATCAAGCAGCGATTGATAGCTAGTCGTTAGACCTTGATAAGTAATTGCGGTTTTCGTGGGGGTGTTCAGTCGATGTTGGTTAACTAATTGATAAATAGTACTCAAAGATGAATATCCTTACAGGCGAGGCTAACATAGTTAAATTGGGCAGCCGTTGCACAAGGAAATAGTACTTGTGTCGCCGCTATCGCCTGCTCGCACCTTGTCTCTTTGAAGCCCATATATTGGTTAAGTAAATTCACAAACTTGTTCTCTTTATGAATAACGGCCAACCAAGTTGCGGTGTGTTCGGTCTTACTGCGAGATAACTGCCACTTTAACGCCAGCATTGCCAAATTAAACGGTACTTCTCCAGCTGCGGTAAACCAACCACCGTATAAGTAATCTTGCCCATTTATTTGTTGTTTACTATCCCAAATATAAAGTCTGTCCTGCCCGTTTTCTGACAATAAATAGGAAACGCGATCAGTCGTAAACCACCAGTGATAATGTGACAGGCGCGGTATTTCTTCGTTGATTGTCATACGTTGCGCATTAACAGGTAGATTTCGAGCGTTCAAATAGCGATTAATATCTTGATCATCAACCTGCCGAATCGCAACTTTGTCAGTCAGAGGCTCGCTACTGTAGCCTCTAGAGGCTTGTTTTTTATTACTTTCTAATTGATCTTTATCGTATTTAACGTGATCGCGTGTCAGTTCATGCTGTGCTGAGTTCGGCGCGAGCAAAACTTCAGCCACTCGCTCAGCTCCGCAACCATCTACGGTCAATTTTGCCGATGTTCGAAGTGTATTCACTCTGGGCAATTGCTGTAGTACCAACTGAGTAAGAGCAGCGAGCTTTTCACCTTGCGCAGCGTAATAGCTATCCAAATGAAAATAATGACCGAGATCTTCAAGTGCCAAAATATCATTTTCTTGATTGTCAGCAATGCTAAAGGTTATCGCAGGTAGCTGACACGCTGCTAATTCGTACAAAGAAGTACCGAGCGCCCCAACGAACAGATCAGCCTGTTCGTAATAGGAAATAAGCGATTTAGGGTGATTGATTAACGTTAAATTCGTATGTTCCGCAGCAACACACTCAACACTTTGATGATTAATGGCTTGAGGGCCAACAACCAAGTTAATTTGTAACGCAGGCGCTCGCTCAACCAAGTGATAAATAAACGGCTCTAACAGTGACAAGTCACCACCACCACCAAGTGAAATCAACAAATTTTGATTTTTGCTAGCGCTTGGGTGAATTGTTTGACGAATAGTGTGATTACTGTGCACACCGCGACTTTTAGTGTTGAAATTCTGTTGGCGATAACCCGGCGCTAATAAAGCAAATGCAGGCCCTAAATAACGTTGACACTCATCAGGTAACTTATCTTTATAACGCTTATCTGTGTGCTCAGCACACCACTTCATATCAAACAATTGATGACAATGATGCTCGCGAGCTAAGTCATCAAAAACCGTAATATTCACTTGCTTGTCGATGGCTCGTTCATATTCGACTCCCAACTGGTAGCTGTCAATGATCAGCCGCTGACATTGATGCTTTACCAATATTTCATTGGTAAAAAAAGCATCCGAATGCTGGCTATAACGACTATTTCCTATATTGACAAAGTAAAGCTGCTCCGCGACATCGGTAATATTCTGCCAACTTGCTTGAGTGCACTCATCAAGAATAAAAATAACCTGACAGCCTCGCTGAATGAGTGCATGAGCGAGCCACTTCATTCGCATTAGGTGGCCGATGCCTTGCTGGCTAGCCACCCTGATTGCAAAATTTATCATTGAGCCTTAGCCAATAGCGTGTTAACTAAACCGCAGACATCAGCATTAGCCTCGTCACTGATCTCTTCCGGTGTCAATTTAATACCAAAGCTCATTTCTAACTGAATAAACATGCTTAATAGTTCAAAGGAGTCCAATAACCCTGATGCCATAAAATTGAAGTTATCTATCTCATCTAGCGAACTGCTTATGCCGCGCTCTGTGAGAAAATCAATAAAAAATGTTTGTAATGATAGTGTAGATATCACAAAAGTGCCCTTTGATAACCAAAACGAGATTTATATAAAGTCTTGCCAATCTAACTGAGTACCGCGCGCTAAATCTCGCACCGCGCTGCGCCCTATCGCATGATGAATGTCTTTGGGCATCATGCTGCCACCACCTGGTCGAAGGTTAGCGACATTATCTGCTGTTAATCGCTCGCCAGCCCTAACATTTTTTGTAACGTATAAACAACGTCGATGCGGCGATGGTTCGCTAGGGTAGTGAATTTTACCCAGTGCTTTTTCCACTTGCCTAACCCCAATCACCAATTCAGATAACTCATCAGGCGTCATGGAAAAAAAGCTATCAGCCGTGTCATCATCTTTACTCATTACAAAGTGCTTCTCAATTACTTGAGCCCCACAGGCAACAGAGGCAATCGGCACACTGTTACCTAAAGTGTGATCAGAGAGACCCACTGGGCAACCAAAAGAGTCAGCGAGATGCTTAATCGTTCTCAAGTTAATACTCTCTGGCGGTGCTGGGTAAGTACTTGTACATTTTAACAAGCACAATTCCGTAACCCCAGCACGACGTGCGACAGCTACCGCCTCGGTGATTTCGTTGAGTGTGGCACCTCCTGTTGACATAATCACAGGCTTACCTGTATTCGCTGTACACTCAATCAGTTGATGGTCTATCAATTCAGGAGAAGCAATTTTATAAGCTGGTGCGTGCAACGATTCCAATAAATCAACGGCACTGTTGTCAAATGGCGAAGAGAAGCAAGTGAGGCCCAGTTTGTTAGCAAGTTCGAATAGTGGCGCATGAAAATCCCAAGGCATATAAGCGCCTGTGTATAGATCATGCAGATATTGACCTTGCCATGCACCCTGAGCTGCAAAGTGAGGAAGCTTACAATCGAGCGTCAGTGTATCAGCCGTGTAAGTTTGTAACTTTATGGCATCAGCGCCAGCTTCTTTAGCGGCATACACTAACTCTTTAGCCTTGTTTAGGTCTTGACCATGGTTGGCAGACATTTCTGCAATAATATATGTCGGCTGATTGGGGCCAATAGGACGACCCGCTATGGTGATTTCAGCATTAAATGTCACAACAACTCCTAAACTCGACAGCACTTGCTAACTTTACTCGCATTAGCAAGAAAACTAATTTTTTCATAGAACTATGTTTCACACAACTAATGGAATCTGCTAGCTGCAAAGACAACAAACAAAGTACAGCAAGAATCATGCGCAAACCGATAAAGTTTGGCTTATGCCGCTAGTGACCAAAGCACAGTTAGTGTAAAGTTTGCAGGACTTTAACATTTTCAGGCTAATTAGTACGAATAATGCCAGACTATAATCCTTTGCCTTGCTCACAAACACCAAAATCATTGGATGCGAGCAATGCTCTGCAGTCACTGCAAATAATTATTCAAGCGCGAATGACGTCAACTCGGCTCCCCGAAAAAGTGATGATGAAAATGGCGAACAAGCCGATGCTTGAGTGGCTCATTGAACGTTTAGCGCCATTAAAACAGCATATCATTGTTGCCACCACAAATGATGGTAGCGAAGCGCCTATTGTAGCGCTTTGTCAAAAGCTTGGCGTTGGCTATTTTCAAGGGAGTACAGATGATGTACTTGGTCGCTACTACTTTGCCGCCAAAGCCCATGGTGCGACAAAAGAGACCGCAGTGATAAGAATTACCAGCGATTGCCCCTTAGTTGATGTAAAGCTGGTGCAACAGTCCGTGAACGAATTTAACACGGGGCAGTATGATATGGTCAGTTTAGGCCCTCATTCTGGTTATCCAAGGGGGCTTGATGCCTGCATCTTTGGCTTTGAGTTATTGGAAAAAACCCATTTGATTGCCACATCAGCAGCCGACAGAGAGCACGTCACTCTGGGTATGGGCAAAGTTCAAACGATAAACAATCGGGTATTGTACGCCGAGCAAGATCTCACGCATTTTCGTTTAACCTTAGATGAAGCCGATGATTTTAAAGCCATTGAGCGAGTATTCCAATTGATGAACTACCAGACCGACTTTGATTACCCTGCACTAGAAAAAGTCCTATTGGCTCATCCAGAAATTGCAGAGATTAATCGTCATGTTGAGCAGAAAAATGCTTAAATTTGGGTAAGTGTACAGAGATTAAGCTAATAACCGCTAATTTAAGATATTGCTATAGGATTTATATACCTTCAGTGTTATCTTTTTCAGTCTAATAATATAGATAAAAAATGCCTCCATATCGTCAATATGAGTTGGCAAATTAAATCAATCTTATTAATTGCCGATACAAATACGCAGCCTAATCTCACCTAAGAACGAAACCTTGGAAGCTAAACTTAAAGCCTTATACAGGTAGGCGCTATTAGATTCATTAGGCGCAACATTTAACAACAGGAAATAATGCATGAAAGGCAGCCTCGATAACGCAGTAAAACACAGTAGCACTGAATTACTCGTTACTCGTTACACCAAAAACTTAACCAAAGTTTTAACACAATTAAACCATCAAGATGTCGATTTGATGGTAGCAATGCTATTAAACCTGAAAAGTAACAATAGAACTTTGTTTATATGTGGTAACGGCGGCAGTGCAGCTAATGCTATTCATTTAGCAAATGACTATACCTTTGGCGTAAACCCTCAAGGCAACGCCCTAAATGTAGAGGCATTGGCGGCCAACAGTTCAGTGCTCACTTGCCTGGGTAATGATATTGGTTATGAGAATATATTCTCTCATCAGCTAAAGGTCAAAGGCCAAACGGGTGATATATTATTAGTGCTGTCAGGCAGTGGCAACTCAGAAAATATTATCAAAGCAATAGAAGAAGCTAAGCAAAAAGAAATGCAAACAATCGCGATTCTTGGATTTGACGGTGGCAAAGCGAAAAACTTAGTTGATCTGGCGTTCCATTTCAATATTGACGATATGCAAATCTCTGAAGATACTCAGGTAATTTTAGGTCATATCATCATGCAATCACTTAGAGATGCGGTTGCTTTACACAGTGCTGATGAACATAAATAACCATCCCAAAAGGCTTGCTCACGATGACAGATAAATATGCAATTGACTCACATAAACTGATATTACACCCCGTAAGAGTGGCGAGTTGGTACGAGGGCCGCCAACAAAACAATTGGGAAAAATTAAAGAAAATATACCCTGTTTATGTCGAAATATCTCCTTTTGGTGGCTGTAACCATCGCTGTACCTTTTGTGCACTTGACTATATGGGCTATAAAAACATCAGTATTGACTATGATGTACTGAAAAACACGATAACCAATATGGCGGATAAGGGGGTTAAAAGCGTGATGTTTGCCGGTGAAGGTGAGCCGCTGCTTTTTAAGAATCTGGATAAAATCTGCGAACATGCATCAAACGTTGGTATAGATACCGCACTTACCACTAACTTTGTACCACTTAGAAAGCAAAATATTGAAACATTAATGGAACATTGCTCATGGATAAAAGTAAGTTTGAATGCGGGGACTGCTGAAAACTACGCCCAAATACACCAAACAAAAGAGCGTGACTTTGAAACGGTTATCAACAACTTAAAAATAGCCATCCAGCACCGAAATGACAACAACCTCAAATGTACGCTTGGCGCTCAAATGGTATTGCTTCCCGACAACATGAATGATGCCAAAATTTTGGCTCAAACATGCAAAGAGATTGGGCTAGATTATTTAGTGATTAAACCCTACTCCCAGCACCTATCAAGTATTACTCATAAGTACGAGTGTATTGATTACACAAAAATGCTCGACCTGGAAAAAGAACTTACAGCATTTAACACCCGAGATTTTCAGGTTGTTTTTCGCGCGAACACTATGAAAAAACACATAGCCCAAAAGCAACCTTATAAACAATGTAATTCAACACCTTTTTTCTGGGCATACATTGCCACCGACGGCAAAGTATTTGGCTGTAGTGCTTATTTAGGTAATGAAGACTTTTGCTACGGAAATATATATGAGCAGAACTTCGAAGAAATTTGGGAAAGTGAAAAGCGCAAACAATCTTATGAATTTATCAAAGAAAAGCTAGACATCAAAAATTGTCGCGTTAATTGCCGTATGGATGAAGTTAATCGCTATTTAGACCGATTGGCCCACCCACAAGCCCATGATAACTTTATTTAGAGGTATTTAATGAAAGCAGTAGTAACAGGAGGAGCGGGTTTTATTGGCTCACATATGGTCGATTTACTCGTTGCCAATAACTTTGACGTGATAGTAGTTGATAATTTAGTCAATGGCCGGCTCAGTAACTTAGCGCATGTAAAACAAGATATAGAGTTTATTGAAACCGATATTGCCAACCCGAATATAGATTTGGTGCAATTACTAGAAGACGTTGACTATGTTTTTCACTTTGCAGCGCTTGCCGATATCGTTCCTTCGATCCAATCACCAGGCAAATACCATGACGCCAATGTTAATGGCACACTGAATATCCTTGAAGCGAGCAGACACTCAACAGCATTAAAAAAGTTTATCTATGCCGCCTCAAGCTCTTGCTATGGTATTCCTGATGTTTATCCAACCCCCGAAAATACAGCGATAAAGCCTGAATACCCTTACGCATTAACGAAAAATATTGGTGAGCAATACGCTCTGCATTGGGGTCAAGTATATGACTTACCTGTTATCTCTATGCGTTTTTTCAACGTTTATGGTTTAAGGCATAGAACTTCTGGCGCTTATGGCGCAGTTTTTGGTGTATTTTTGGCACAAATACTCAACAACAAGCCACTCACCATTGTTGGTAATGGCGAACAAACACGCGACTTTACTTATGTAACAGACGTGGTTGACGCCTGCTTTACCGCCAGTAAGAGTGAATATCGCAATGAAGTGTTTAATGTTGGTAGCGGCAATACCTACAGTATTAACTATTTAGCTGAGTTGCTTGGTGGTGATAAAACCTATATTCCCCGACGCCCCGGCGAACCAGATTGCACCTTCGCAGATATTACCAAAATAAACACAAAGTTACATTGGTCCCCCAAAGTCAGCATAGAAGAAGGCGTCAAAATTATGCTAGAAAATATCCACTTATGGAGTGATGCTCCAGTCTGGAACGAATCTAGCATAGAGGAAGCCACTAAAGACTGGTTTAAGCATTTGAGTAAATAACAATGTTAAATTCAGAATCTGTTCGTGACAAAACCATTGCTTTTTCCTGCAATACTAAAGCAGGTCATCTCGCACCTGCACTATCAACAGTAGAGCTGTTAACGGTACTTTACCGTGATTATTTAAACTACAACCTAAATGACGCTAAAGACGAAACCAGAGATAGGTTTATTTTGAGCAAAGGTCATGGTGCTTATGCCTATTATATTATTTTAAATGAGCTAGGTTATATCCCTAACTGGGAGCTTGATCATTTCAATACAGAAAAATCAACACTGAAAGGTTGTCTGACCGAAAATTCAGACTACATGATTGAGGCATCAACAGGCTCGCTGGGTCATGGCTTACCGATAGCCGTTGGTATGGCGCTTTCCATGAAGCTGCAAAATAAACCCAACAAAGTCGTGTGTTTAGTGGGTGACGGTGAAATGCAAGAAGGCAGTAACTATGAAGCCCTACTGTTAGCCCATCGCTTTAACTTAGACAACCTCTTGATCATTGTCGATGCCAATGACTTTCAAGCAATGGGAAAAGTAGAAGATGTTACCGTTAGTAATAACAAATTACTGCACATTTTAAATGGCTTTACCGAGCAACCGATCGACGATATTGACGGACATAACGAGGGACAAATAAAACAAGCCTTTGATAAATTTTTTAACCAGAGTCGCGATAATTTTTCCGTGATTTTTGCTCGTACCATCAAAGGCAAAGGTATTGACTTGATAGAAAACTCCGCAAAGCATCATTATCGTTGCCCAACGGAAGATGGCTATGTTTACCAAGGGCGACAAAATGACTGAATTAGTATCAAAAAAAGAGGTAATGAATGCCATTTACCCGTTTTTTGAACAAGATGAAAAAAAGGTGCTTTTAGCTGGCGATATGGGTTTTGCTGTACTCGATGAATTCTTTGATAACCATGCCAATAGAGCATTCAACACAGGTATCAATGAACAAGCTACGCTGAGTATCGCAGCAGGGCTTGCAATGACGGGGATGTCACCGATTGTTTATTCACAGATCCCTTTCATTACAATGAGAGCATTTGAACAATTCCGCTACGACATCAATGAACACAATTTAAATGTGAAAGTTATCGGTGTAGGTGCGGATAATTATTTTTCTCCGCTCGGGCGAAGCCACTGCATGGATGACGATGATATTGCACTTATTTCAATATTAAAGAATGTAAAAATATTCTCGCCAACGCCAAAAACCTTGACACAAGATGTCGCCTCAATGCTCTCACACAGTGGGCCAGTTTATATGCGCTCTCGTTAACCAAAACAAGCTAAAAAATGGAAAATACATACAAAGTCACAGACGGTGATATCTCGTTAACAATACATTTAACGGGGGAACATATTGAGCATGCTTCTGCTAATAAAGAAGATAAATATGTCGATGCCTTCTGCCAAACGATTACAAAAATGAAGGTAGCTGATGCCGCCTACTATGGTGCCAAAATGGTACTTGAAGCAAACACCACCAAAACGCATACACAAAATAAGGGAATTTTGTTTGTCAGCTCAATTCCTTCGCTGGCAACAATGGACACACTCATCAAGGAAGTGTTCAACTTGTCGAAGCAGCCAGATAGCGCTCGCTATACAAGTACAAGCTATCAAGCGTGGGCTAACTTAAATGACTCAGCAAAAGAAAGCGCCATAAAAACAGTATTGGATCGCTTTTTTGATGGCAACACGCTTTACGATTACAAAAAAGTATTTATTAACTGTAAAGGTACTTGTATCAAAGTAGATCTGAGCAGCTTGATGCCAAAAAGCCAATTTCACCATACGTTAATTGAGCTTGAGGCACAGACCCGAGTAAAACTCAACGGCGTTCCCGTTATTTTTGTTCTTGAGGAGATTAAAGATGCCAACACCAAAAGAAAATAAACTGATATTAGACGAAACTAAAATCGCATGGCATCACGACCGAATTTTAGACTGGAAAGAAGGTAAGCAGATCCCACCTATTACTATCGATATGGCGCTGACTCGTGCATGTAATTATGGTTGTCATTTCTGTTATGCCAGACTACAAGAAAATGATCGATTCGATATCACCAAAGAGCATATCGATCATTTTTTAGAAGACTGCAAAGAGCTAGGCGTAAAAGCCATCTCGCTAGTGAGCGATGGCGAAAGTACACTCTCTCCGCACTTTGAACATACTATTATTAAAGGCGCTGAACTCGGTATTTCAATGGCGGTTGCCAGTCATGGTTACAATTTTAAATATGAAATGCTAGAGCGAATTCTGCCACACCTGACTTATCTAAGGTTGAATTTTTCTGCCGGCGAGCCAAAGCGCTACGCTGAAATTATGGGAGTCAAGGAGAAGCATTTTCATCGCGTTGTTCAGAATGTAAAAGACATGGTTGAAATTAAAAAACGCGATAATCTCGACGTAACCATTGGTCTGCAAATGGTATTAATGCCAGAAGATGCCGACCAAGTCGTTCCATTAGCCAAATTAGGCAAAGAAATTCGCCCTGACTATGTTGTTGTTAAGCACACTAGTGACAATGAAGAAGGTCAACTAGGCGTAGACTACTCTAAGTATGCGGAGCTTACTCATATTTTAGAAGAGGCAGAATCATATAGTGATGATACCTATCAAGTATCAGTGAAGTGGTCAAAAATTAACGCGGAAGGTAAACGAAGTTATCAACGTTGTTACGGTGCCCCGTTTCAAATACAAATATCTGGCTCAGGGCTAATTGCCCCCTGCGGTATGTTATTTAACGAGAAATATAAACGATTCCATATTGGTAATATCACCACACAGCGCTTTAAAGACATCGTAAAAAGTGAAAAATACTGGGAAATAATGAGGCACTTAGCGTCAATGAACTTTGATGCCCAAACCATGTGTGGCTCCTTGTGTTTACAGCACAAACCCAACGAGTTTCTCGACAAGGTGGAAAAAGGCATAATCAAACTAGAAAAGCCAACAGGCACACCGCCTCAACACTTGAACTTTATCTAACGCAAAAAGGCACGCTTCAACCAGATGCAAACAGTATTAGTCACAGGCAAATTTGACATTTTGCACCCAGGCCATGTCAGGCTTTTAAAATTTGCCAAAGAATGTGGACAGCGATTAGTTGTTGCAGTGAACAGCGATGAAAGTACTAATAATTGTTGTCAAATCAATGAAAAAGATCGATTAGAGCTAGTTAAATCACTTGAGTCAGTTGACCAAGCCTTTTTAACTTCAAAGCCGGCTTCAGCCATCATTCAAGAGTTACAACCTGAAGTCGTGGTCAAAGGCAAAGAATTTGAATCAGTTGATAACCCCGAAGAATCTGCATTAGCTACCTATGGCGGTAAGCTCATTTTTGGTTCGGGTGAATTTGAACGGGCAACAGAGCTATATTTTTCATCTCGACACCAGATAGGTAGAAGCTTCGACTTTTCCGAAATTAGCCAGTATGCGCAGCGTCATCAAATCGATGAGCACTCAATTTTAAATACCATCGAAAAAATGAAACGGCTTAATGTCGTTGTTATTGGTGAGGTGATTGTTGATGAGTATGTGCAAGGTTCCGCCGTAGGACTATCTCAGGAAGATCCGACCATAGTGATGACACCTACTAGCAAAGATATGTTTCTTGGTGGTGCGGCGATAACCGCTGGCCACATAAAAGCCATCGGAGCAAACACTGTAACCTTACTTTCGGTAACAGGTAATGATGAAAAAGCACAATATGTTAAACAAAACATCGCAAACTATAAGATAGCTCACCATATTTTTTCAGATAACAGCCGCCCTACGCCATTAAAGACTCGTTATCGGGTTGATAAAAAAACGCTGTTAAGAGTCAATCAAGTTCGCCACCACAAGATTTCACAAGAGCTTCAAGAGGCAATAGTTAACCAATTTAACACATTAGCTGAACATACTGACGTTATGGTTTTTTCTGACTTTAACTATGGCGTATTACCACAAACATTGGTTGAGAGACTAATGGAGCTGTGCCGCACACACAGCATTAGAGTTGTTGCCGATAGCCAGACTTCATCGCAGGTTGGCGATATTTCACGCTACAAAAATACCTTATTAGTGACCCCGACAGAGAAAGAAGTTCGGGTCGCGTTAAACAATTCAGACGATGGTTTAGTCATTCTCGCGAAAAAGCTCTGTGATAAATCAACACCTGATAACCTTGTCATCACGCTAGCTGATGAAGGTATATTTATCCATATTCCAGATTATAAAAACGACAACTGGGTTAACGACAGAATCCCTGCAATTAACAAAAATGCCGCCGACCCTGCTGGCGCAGGCGATTGCTTTTTAGCGACCAGTTCGTTGGCAATCGCTGCTGGCGCATCTCCGTGGCAAGCCTTTTACATAGCCAGTATTGCTGCCGCTTGCCAAGTAGACACTCTAGGCAACACGCCACTTGCTAAAAGTAACTTAGTGCAAGCCGTTAAAGAGTCGTTTAGTTAATGAAAGCAATACTGCTGGCCGCAGGTTTAGGCACTCGTTTAAAGCCGTTAACGGATACTATGCCAAAATGTCTAGTGCCGATAAAAGGTAAGCCGTTATTGGCGTATTGGCTAGAAAAACTCGATGCCTTGGGCGTAACTGAGATCTTAATTAATCTTCATTATTTGTCAGAAAAAGTAGCGGCGTTTATCGCTACATCGCCCTATAAAAGCAAAGTAACCTTGATCAAAGAAGATAAATTGCTCGGCACTGCCGGCACCTTAGTCGCTAATAAGGAGTTTTGGCAGAATGAAGAAACCTTAGTCATACACGCCGATAATTTTTGCATGAGTGACTTACAAGCGTTTGTTAAAGACCACCAGAAAAGAATCAACCAAACTGACGCTAGCTTGTTACTTTTTGAAACAGAGCAACCCAGCGCTTGTGGCATAGTAAAATTGAATCAAGACAATGTTATCGTTGAGTTTCACGAAAAAGTGCCCAATCCACCCGGTAAATTAGCCAGTGGGGCACTCTTTATTTTTTCACCGAATGTCTACTCCAAATATTTTCAAAACTTAGACAACTCAGTTTATCGAGAGTTGTCTATCGACATAATTCCCCAAATGGTAGATCACTTAAACGGTTGGCAAAGCGACTTACCTTATCTGGATATAGGGACACCAGAGATGCTTGAAAAAGCGAATAATTTGCCAATTTAGCTTGATACGACACATGAATATTGACCATAACTTAACTGAAGACAGCTTCTTTGAATCGCCTCAAGACGCGCAAAAAGCGGCAAAACAGCAAAGCTTAATCGGGCCATATCAGCACCTGCAAATTTGCTATTATACTGGTAGTAAAATAATTACAGCCGATGAAAACCTTATTCATCTACCCTCTGATTTTGCCGCACACTTACTTGAATTAGGGACTCGCCCGCCAACCAAGATAGTCAAGAAAAATGGCAGTGTTGTACTGCTACCCAAACCATATGTACAAAATCTAAAGCCAAAAACCAGAGCCACTAGTGGCGACATTTGCCAATTTAGTCAGTGCATTATTGATAAACTAAATGAGTATGAGCAGCTTAAAGAAATACATTATCAACAATTGCTCATTAAAGTTCGCAGTAACCCGCTAGATTTTAATGAGAAGTTAAGAATATATATTGGGGCCGATTATGGCGGAAAAGTCGTCCTTAACAACTATCGAATTATCAGAGATGCCGCAAAGGCAATGGGCTATGAGGTACTGTACGACGAAAACTCTGATGTTGAACTAATGGACGATTACCGGCGAGTCAAAACCATCGCCCAGTTTAATCCTCATATTACATTCAACATTAATCGCGTCAGAAACCATTTTCTTAATGAAGCTACGTTTAACGTTATTTGGTTTCAAGATCATACCCTAGTGCTAGTCGATGATTCGAAGATAAGGTTAAGGGAGCGTGACAATGTGTATTACCTTACCCAAGAGATTAACGACTGCCTTATTGCTAAAGGGGTAAAGGCAAACCGACAAGACTTTTTCTTAAACTCAGACGTTTTCAAAGAGCGCTCCGATGTAGCTCGTTCTAACAAGAAAATTGTTTTTGTTGGCAGTTCTTATAAAAGCCGCTTGGAAAAGTATTCGAGAACAAATAACTTAAAAATATTGACCAACGAGCTGCTTGAGCTATTTAAACAAGACTGGAACGTTACAGAATCTAAATTAAATCAGCTGTTATCCTCAATTGAACTTAATGAAGCGGATTTTTTGGCGGTTCCTGATTTTCATGTTAACGAACTACTAGACTATTTCAACCGAGACCTCCTGTTAGAGGAAATCGTTAAGCATATAGACGGATACGAACTCGAAATTTATGGTGATGGCTGGCGCGATAATCAGCTTCTTAGCCCCTACCATAAAGGGAGTGTTAAATACGGTGAAGAGATAAGTAAAAAATATAATGAGGCTCAGTTCTCGCTTGTACCTGCTGGCGGCTATATTCTGCAACTAAGAGTGATCGAAGCCATAAGTAGTGGCTGTATTCCCCTCGCGTTTGATAACCGTTCTTCAGCTAGGATTAAACCGCCTTATTATCAGGAAGCTATTTGTTATTTTAATTCACCAAGACAGCTCAAGCAGCAGCTGAAAAAGACTTGTTATAGCGATAAAGACTTAACAAATATCAAAGCCGATACACATGCTAGCGCCTTCTTAAAAAAAATTGAGCAAAAAATTCGCAGTACCTTGCAGATTTCAAAAGAGAATACCGGACAGAACCAAGCAATGTGTGCAAGGTCAAGGATTAGCAGATAGCTATAGGCAGTAAAAAGATGAATAATATTGAACAGCACATTGCTGAGTATATAGAGAATAAAAAGCCTCCTTATAATTACTTAGCAACATACCGAGAAAATATTGGCGCTTTGCATAGCCCAAAAATCTTAGATATAAATGTTGAACAGGCCCTTTCACAAAAAGTAATCTTTATCTCTGATCGCCCCAATTACCACTTTTTAAGAGTTAGCAAAGCACTCATGGAAAAAGGCAGAGAAACCATCCTTTTGACTCGGTGGGGTGTGCCTGAAGAGCAAAATAGCTTTTTTACTAGCATCATTCTTTACGACAAGTTTGCCGATTTAAAGGCGATTTCACCGGCTCAAAATTGCCAGTTTTTCGTTCAAACCTGGGTTGGCTGGAATTTTCTGCACGCTTATATTAGTAGCCTAACAAAGCAACCTATCTATTGTAATGTCAATGACTTGTCAAACCTTCTGCTTAAAGATATTAAATATTTTGACCTCATCAACCTACCACATTTAGAGGCTAAAGCTGACTTAGCCTTTGAATTAATGATGTTGGAAAATGCCCAACTGGTAACAATGCCTTATACCTCAGAAGCGCTAGAAAAGTTACCTATTAAAAACAATAAGCTTGGCAAGAATATAGTAACGTTTCCAACCTACCCTCTCTCACAATTTTCTTCCAAACAGACACGAAAACTAAGTGAGAAGCCGCGTTTACTTTATACAGCTATGATCCCTTTTGACGACCGCCCAGACATCGTATTTTCTGATGCAAAATTACAAAAGCCAGTAAAAACGATACTAAAGCAAGGCTTGTCATTGACTATCTTCAATAACCCTCAGCACACAAAAGCATTAGACAATAAAATGCTGAAAGAAAAATATCGGTACTTTTATGACTTAATGAATGAGTTTTCAAACTTTACGTTTAAAGATGGCTTTATGCCATGGCACTTAAAAGAACAAGTAGCAAACTTTGATTTTGGCACCGTTTTACATTCTGCTACTGAAGAGTTAGTGATTAACCCAACTCACTATGAAAGGATCTTACCGTCCAAGCTATTTACCTATATAGAAGCAGGTTTGCCCATCATTGTGGTCGATAACTTTAAGTCTGTCAGTCAGCTAGTCATCGAACATAATTTAGGGATAGTTATATCAGAAAATGAGTTACCCCATTTAAATGAAACAATTCGCAAGCGCGCTGATGAATACCCTAAATTTATAGAGAACTTAATTAAGTACAGGGCTAATTTTAATATGAAAGCAATGAGCGAATTATTCGACTAATTAACAGGATAAAAACCAGACCGTTCAATTGCTCAAATAAAAACTAACAACAAGCACCTGAGCAAGTAAAGCTTAGATAATTCAGACCTATTTCCTTGTTGCAAGCACTAGCAACAAGGAAAAGGAAAAATTATCTCAGTTCTCAAGCCTATATAAATGTCAGCTCACTATCGCGAATAAAGCTAAGATACTGTTGACCTCGACCAAACCAAGGCGAGAATTCAGTCAATTCAGTGGCTAATTTCCCTGTCTTTTGCCAAAAGGCTAAGGTTTGGCAAAAGTCCCTGAGTGCCTCAGAAATAGATAAATTATTTTGTTCACTAATTGCTAAAAGTTGTTCAAGCCAAGTTTGCAGATCTTGTATCAAGATATTGAAATCAGTATTTTCACCAATTGCCAAAATAGCTTCTACTAACTTACTTGA